>NZ_FMXN01000021.1 GCF_900104245.1 Pseudidiomarina indica | reverse complement strand
TTCAGGTGATCAAGGATCTGCTTGATCACTATAGGGTCTTCAATGCAGGCGATGACTTTCATGGCGCCGCCGCAGCCGCTGCAGGTCTCGATGTCGATATTGAAAACACGCTTGAGCCGTTGCGCCCATGTCATCGACGCTCGCCGTTGTGCTGGTGTTGCCGGTTCATCAGCCACCCTGACCTTGTTGCCCCTGCCCCGTTTTGCCGGCGTGACCAACGCCCGGTGCCGACTGTTGGGTGCGAACACCCCGTGGAAGCGGGTTAGGTTGACTCTGGGCTTCGGTACCAGGGCGGCCAGCCTTGCAATGAAATCCAATGGTTCGAAAATGACGTGCGTGGTGCCGTCCCGGTACGGCGTCTTAAGCTGGTAGCGCACGTTGCCATTCTTCGTGAGCGACAGCCGTTTCTCAGACACCGCCGGGCGGCTGATGTAGTGGCACAGCCGTTCGAGTTTGCTGCGCTCATGGGCCTTGGCCGCTACGCCGGCATGTAGCGAGAAACCGGCAACCTTACCGGGCATGTCACCAAACTGATCTTCCGGGTCGCAGGCGGGCAGTGTCTGCAGGGTGAACACCTTGCGCCCTGCCTGTGGCCCCACGGCGATGCGATACGTGATGGAATGCCCCAGCAGTGGAGTCATCGCATCTTCATCCACCGCATCCAAGGCCAGGTAACTGTTTTCAGCATCCCGCTCCAGTAGGCCTTGCCGCTCCAAATAGCGGCCGACCCGATGGGCGATGGTGTGCGCCAGTTGGGTGAGTTCGGCGCTGGTCGGCGCCCTGACCCAGAGGAACCGGGCTGTTCCATTGGGACGCTCAACGTACACGCCATCGAGGAACAGCATGTGAAAGTGAATGTTGAGGTTCAGTGCACTGCCGAAGCGCTGGATCAGGGTGACGGCACCGGTCTTGGCCGCTTGCTATTATATGGGTATTACAAGTTGTGCATTTAATATCTAATGTAGTTGCGGTATTTTATAGAGCGCAGGCTGAATAATAAACGCTTTTTAAACTTGTTGTTATAGCAGAATATAATCTTAAAAATCTTACAAGCTTGAAGCCTGATAATTTCAGGCTTCTTTCATTTTTAAATTTCCGAACTTGTAGGAATTATACATAAATCAAAACAATTCTTACTTGACAAAATCAGTCTATAATTGTAATATATGGATATGAATAAAAACACTAAAATAAAAAACAAAAATTTCAACATTAAAGACTCACAGAATTTTTTGCATAATACTAAATTAGTCGAAGATTTGCTTTTTAAAAGCAATATAACTAAGGAGGATTTTGTTGTTGAGATTGGGCCTGGAAAAGGCATAATAACCAAGGCATTAAGCAAAATCTGCAAAGCCGTTACTGCTATTGAGTTCGATAGTGTATTGGCTGATAAGTTGAGCCATGAATTTAAAAGTTCAAATGTGTCTATTATTGAAGCCGATTTTTTAAAATACAATTTACCAGACCATAATTATAAAGTTTTTTCAAACATTCCATTTAACATAACGGCAAGTATTTTAAATAAATTGTTAGATAGTGAGAACCCACCCTTAGATACTTTTTTAATTATGCAATATGAACCTTTTTTAAAGTATGCGGGTGCACCATCTTACAAGGAGTCTTATAAATCTTTATTATATAAACCATTTTTCAAAACTAACATATTGCATAGATTTAGCAAATTTGATTTTAAGCCAGCTCCAAACGCAAACATTATTTTGGGCCAATTTTCTTATAAAGACTTTACAGATATAAACCTTGAAGACAGGCATGCTTGGAAAGATTTTTTAGCCTTTGTCTTTTTAGAAAAGGGAGTTACATTTAAAGAAAAAACAAAACGAATTTTTAGTTATAAGCAACAAAAAATAATTTTAAAAGAAAGCCGAATTAATGATGATTCAAATATAAGTAATTGGAGTTATGAATTTTGGCTAAAAATGTTTAAACTCTATAATTCGAACATGGTAAGCAAGGATAAAAAAGTTTTAGTTAACAATTCGTATAAAAGAATGTTAGAACATGAGTCTAGTTTAGAAAAGATTCATAGAAATAGAAAGCAAAATAACAGAAAATAGATAAACGGCAGATAAGGAAAAGCTAAATGCAAGCCGATGAACAACTCGCGATGGCAACAGCTAAAAAATTGGTAGAACAAAAACGCCAAATTGAAAAACAATGTTCTAAATAAATCCACCACTCGCACAAATCCCCCCTATTGTGCGAGCCTAAAAACACAGACACCTTATCACTGCTTTTCGAAACCATTAATCAATGCTTCTAAACCAAATAAAAAAGCCTCTGTGCCATCATCTTGATCCATAATTTGCAAAGCATCTTTTAATAGTCGAGGCATCGTATCATCTGCTATTTGTTGCCTATCATTAAGTGCTGCGATATGTTCTTGCTGCTCTAACACAGAACCTAACGTAAAATGACCAACCGCGCTTATTGCATATAACCCACATTTTAATGAAAAACCATTGTCCACCATAAACTGCAACTGCATTTCTACGGTGTCATATTGGTCTGAACTCGGGCGAGTCCCTAAATGCACTTTTGCGCCATCACGGTAACTTAATAATGCATCACGAAAGCTCAATGCATTATTACGTAAAAATTGTTGCCACGTTTCCCCAACTGCGGGTAATGAATGACGATGATTACGCTTTAGCATTTCAACAGATAATGCATCCAACAATGTGCGCTTGTTCTTCACATGCCAATATAGTGTAGGCTGCTCTACGCCCAGTTTTTGAGCTAGTTTTCGCGTTGTCAGCCCTTCCATTCCCACTTCATTTAGCAACTCTAATGCCACTGTGATGATGGTTTCTTTATCTAATCGCGCCATACTGCCCTCTCTTTTTTTCTATTGACACTCTATCACTGATAGGGATATATTCCAACTCTATCAATGATAGAGAAAAAACGATGAATAAATTTGCGATCACCGCTTTAACGATCACCGCCCTAGATGCTATGGGGATCGGCTTGATCATGCCTGTATTGCCTACATTGTTACGTGAATACGTGTCGGCTGAAAATTTAGCAAATCATTACGGTATCCTGCTGGCACTGTATGCCATCATGCAGGTTTTTTTTGCTCCTCTACTTGGCAAATGGTCTGATAAATTCGGGCGCCGACCAATATTACTACTATCTCTTGCAGGCGCTGCTGTGGATTACACTTTGCTTGCATTATCTAGCTCACTTTGGATGCTATACGTTGGGCGATTAATTTCTGGAGTTACTGGCGCAACAGGTGCGGTCGCCGCTTCTGTTATTGCTGACAATACTGCTTCACAAGAGCGTACTAAGTGGTTTGGACGCTTAGGGGCGGCTTTTGGTGTCGGGTTAATCTCTGGCCCTGCAATTGGCGGCTTTACAGGGCAATTCTCAGCTCATCTTCCTTTTATTATTGCTGCCATTTTAAATGCGCTCTCTTTTTTAGTTATTATGTTGATATTTAAAGATAATAAAATCAAAAATACTGAAAAAAACACCACAGAAACAGCAGAAAATTCGCGACCTTTCCTGCAAGTGATCAAGCCAGTCATACTATTGTTATTTATCTTTTTTATGACTCAAATGATAGGGCAAATTCCAGCAACGACATGGGTGTTATTTACGGAACATCGTTTTCAATGGGGCAGTATGGAGATCGGCCTATCTTTAGCGGGGTTAGGCATCATGCATGCCTTGTTCCAAGCATTTGTAGCGGGCGCAATCGCCAAGAAATTCAATGAAAAAGTGACGATTATTGTGGGCTTTGTTGTTGATGGAGCAGCATTCATTATTTTGTCATTATTGACAAAGGGTTGGATGATTTACCCTACATTAATCTTACTCGCCGGCGGCAGTATTGCGCTACCAGCCTTACAGGGGTTAATGTCAGCTCAAGTCAATCAAACTAACCAAGGTAAGCTACAAGGCGTTCTAGTCAGCTTAACCAATACGACGGGGGTGATCGGCCCATTATTATTTAGCTTTATTTTTGGTCAAACACTGGCAAGTTGGGATGGCTGGATATGGATGATTGGTGCGATAATGTATGTTTTATTGATTGTATTTATTTTATCTTTTTATAGAAGCACCAAAAAGATAGTTAAAATAGCGAAGCTACCAGCGAGCTAAGTTTTAGCATATCAATATTAAGTGCTATGATACCCCTATCAGATTTGCTTTTAGCACAAGATATTAAGAGACAAACCCTATGACATTACCCCCTAAAAAACCAAGAACAAAACCTGCGGAAGAAAGGCTAGATGACCTAATGAACGTATAGGAAGAATAAACGCCCTTTTCACCCAAGTCCAACAGCTTTGGACCGCAGTTGACTCTTTCGACACCCCTGCGATGCAACCCAATCCGGCTGACGGGGAGCCAGCAACGCTGAAAATTTACCCTCCTCTTTCCCACTAGCGGCTCCTTTTCCGACAACCAGCACGGCGGATCCCTGCCGCGGCGCTGTGAACGCAGCATTTTGATTGGTATCGTTGGCCTTCAGGCTCGTCAGTCAAACAGACCCAGGAGCAGCTCAGCCGGTGGCGCCCGGCTTTCGGGTAACGCCCTGGTCCCGCTGGTTTCGGCT
>NZ_FMXN01000001.1 GCF_900104245.1 Pseudidiomarina indica | reverse complement strand
AGCCGAAACCAGCGGGACCAGGGCGTTACCCGAAAGCCGGGCGCCACCGGCTGAGCTGCTCCTGGGTCTGTTTGACTGACGAGCCTGAAGGCCAACGATACCAATCAAAATGCTGCGTTCACAGCGCCGCGGCAGGGATCCGCCGTGCTGGTTGTCGGAAAAGGAGCCGCTAGTGGGAAAGAGGAGGGTAAATTTTCAGCGTTGCTGGCTCCCCGTCAGCCGGATTGGGTTGCATCGCAGGGGTGTCGAAAGAGTCAACTGCGGTCCAAAGCTGTTGGACTTGGGTGAAAAGGGCGTTTATTCTTCCTATACGTTGTCGGCAGCGGGCCAAAAAGGAATACGTCCATGCCCATCGAGGTGAAACCGGCTGTGAGCGCGGGTTCAAGCATATAGCCCGACAGGCGCGTATCCTTGCCGATCACGACACGATGGCGGTGGTCACCGCGACGAAAGACACGGCCAGCCGCCATGCCGACGCGCAAGGCGGTTTCCGCCGTCATCGCGCCTTCGTTGGCTTTGCCACGAATACCGTCTGTGCCGAAATATTTGCGCACCATAAGGTCGATTATCCTGTCGTCGGGTCGCCCTCAAAGGGGACATGCCTGCTGAACCGCGAATATAGAGAAATATCCCGAATGTGCAGTTAACGAATTCTTGCGGTTTCTTTCAGCGCCGCCAATACCGCCAGCCCGTCGCGCAAGGGGCGCGGCTCGTGTGTGCGGATGAAGTCAGCTCCACCTGCGGCGGCGGCAAGCTCTGCAGCGAGTGTCGCGGCCCCGACATCCCCCGGACCACGGCCTGTGAGCGCGCGCAGAAAGGATTTGCGCGAAACAGACAGAAGCACCGGCAAATCGAAGCGCAGCCGCAATTCATCGAACCGCGCCAGCACCGAGAGCGAGGTTTCGGGAGCAGCCCCCAGAAAAAACCCCATGCCGGGATCAAGGACAAGGCGGTTGCGTTTGATACCGGCACCCGTCAGCGCCGCGATGCGCGCGTCAAAGAACGCCGCAATGTGATCCATGATGTCGCCAGCGGGTGCCTCGCGCCGATCTGCCTGCCCGTCTTGCACCGAATGCATAACGACGAGTTTGGCAGATGATTTCGCCAATTGCGGATAGAACGCAGCGTCTGGAAAACCGCGAATATCATTGAGATAGGCCACACCACGCGACAAGGCATAGGCTTGCGTCGCGGGTTGATAACTGTCGAGCGAGACGGGAATGCCATCTGCCTTGAGCGCGTCCAGCACCGGCGCGATACGCGCGATTTCTGTGTCGGACGAAACAGGCGCGGCGTCGGGATTGCTGGATGCCGGACCGAGGTCGATCACATCTGCCCCCTCGGCCATCAGCTTACGCGCCTGCGCAATGGCTGCGTCTGGCGCCAGATACCGGCCTCCATCGGAGAAACTGTCCGAGGTTATGTTGACGATGCCGAAAATGATGAGCGATTTATTCATGGGGGCTTCTATAATAATAATAATCGAGCATGAGTCTCATACGGATGCTCGGGTCGAAAGGGAATCCCCAGGCGAGTAACCTGTTTGCGGTGATCCATTAGCTGCAGGAGCAGAATAGCATACATCTGGAAGCAAAGCCAGGAAAGCGGCCTATGGAGCTGTGCGGCAGCGCTCAGTAGGCAATTTTTCAAAATATTGTTAAGCCTTTTCTGAGCATGGTATTTTTCATGGTATTACCAATTAGCAGGAAAATAAGCCATTGAATATAAAAGATAAAAATGTCTTGTTTACAATAGAGTGGGATTATTGCCGTAAGCCGTGGCGGTTTAGTTCCAGCGGCCATTTTGGCACGCGAACTGAATTTGCGATTAGTGGATGTGGTGAGCTTAAGTTCATACGAGCATCAAACCCACCAACAACAGCTGGTGATGCATAAAGACGTGAGCGCCACAGCGGATGGTGAAGGGTTTTTGGTGATCGATGATTTAGTCGATACGGGGAATACGCTTAAATTTTTGCGCCAACGGTTGCCTAAAGCAAAGTTTATGACGGTGTATGCGAAGCCCCAGGGAATGCCGTTAGTGGATGACTTTGTGGTGGAGTTGGCGCAGCAAACCTGGATTCATTTCCCCTGGGACCTTCAGTTGAGCTACGCCGAGCCAATGGCCGAGGAATCCTAACAATCCCAGCAATAAAAAAACCCGAACTTTAAGGGTTCGGGTTTTGCATAATGATGGCCTTATCAGCGCAATTGCTGCTGAATAAAGTTGACCACTTCATCGATTTTAATGGTATCACGCTCGCCACTACGACGGCTCTTATATTCCACCAATTGTTCATCAAGATTCCGTTCACCGATGATGATTTGGTGAGGTAAACCGATTAATTCCATATCTGCAAACATCACCCCAGGACGCTCTTTGCGATCGTCGAACAACACCTCGATGCCGGCTTGCGTGAGAGCTGCGTATAATTGCTCTGCCACAGCTTGCACACGGGTCGATTTATGCATGTTCATTGGAATAATAGCGACTTGGAAAGGCGCTAATGCCGGTGGCCAAATAATCCCTTGCTGGTCATGATTTTGTTCAATGGCGGCTGCCACAATTCGAGAAATACCGATGCCGTAACAGCCCATCATTAAGGTATCGTGATGACCTGACTCAGTGAGCACGCCCACTTTCATCGCTTCTGAATACTTCTTCCCTAGCTGGAAAATATGGCCGACTTCGATACCACGTTTAATTTGCAGAGTTCCTTGGCCGCACGGGCTGGGATCCCCATTGACCACATTCCGTAAATCAGCGACTTCAGGTAAGGTGACATCACGGTCCCAATTGATATTAAAGTAATGGTAGCCATCTTCATTCGCACCTGCTGCGAAATCTGCAAGAACCGCCACACTACGATCCACAATTAGTGGCATTGATAAGTGAACGGGACCCAGTGAGCCGGGGCCAGCGCCAATGGCTGCCCGAATTTCTTCTTCGCTGGCAAATTCTAATGGATTGCTAACCAGCGGGTGTTTCGCTGCCTTAATTTCGTTGAGTTCATGATCACCACGCACCATCAAAGCCACCAGCTGCCCTGGTTCACGGCCATGAACAATCAATGTTTTAACGGTTCTTTCAATGGGTAACTCAAACTGCTCAACTAAGGCTGCAATGGTTTTCGCATTGGGGGTGGCGACTTTTTCAAGGGCCGCGTTGGGAGCAGGGCGGGCAATCGCAGGTGCGACTGCTTCTGCCATTTCAACGTTTGCGGCGTAGTTGGATTGATCCGAAAACGCGATATCATCTTCGCCAGAGCTGGCCAATACGTGGAACTCATGGGAATAACTGCCGCCAATGGAGCCGGTATCAGCAATCACTGGGCGGTAATCTAAACCGAGCCGTTCAAAAATACGACAATATGCGGCATGCATGGCATCGTAAGTTTGCTGCAAACAGCCTGCGTCCAAGTGGAACGAATAGGCGTCTTTCATAATAAATTCGCGAGAACGCATCACGCCAAAACGCGGGCGGATTTCATCACGGAATTTGGTCTGAATTTGGTATAAATTCAGCGGCAATTGTTTATAGCTGCTGATTTCTTTACGCGCTAATTCACTGATGACTTCTTCATGGGTCGGACCTAACACAAAATCGCGTTGGTGACGGTCTTTTAAGCGTAACAGCTCAGGCCCATAATCTTGCCAGCGGCCAGACTCTTCCCATAGATCCGCAGGTTGCACCATCGGCATTAACACTTCCAATGCGCCAACACGGTTCATTTCTTCGCGAACAACCTGTTCGACTTTGCGCAGAACGCGCAATCCAGTCGGTGTCCAGGTGTAAAGACCCGCTGCTACGCGGCGAATCATGCCCGCCCGTAACATTAATTGATGACTGATGACTTCGGCATCAGTCGGGGTTTCTTTCAATGTGCCTAATAAATACTGGCTGGTACGCATGTGTTTCCTCAACTTCCAGCAAAAATGTTCGTTTATGATGTTCGTTTGTGAATTGTACGCTAAATTCTATCAGTAGTGACCCGCTCTCAAAAGCCTTTGGTCAGATTTATTACTTGATTTTGCTGCCCCTCCACAGACCAGCGAATATTGATGTCGTACAAAGTCATTCCGTATTCACGTCCTGCAGCTTCTTGATGTTGATAAGCCGGGCGAGGATCTTGTGCTAATACTTGGCAGATTAGGGTTTCCAGGTGGGGATACTGCAGGCTTAATTCTTCCAACTGGTGTCGAGCCTGGTGGGTAAATACCGTACTGAATGACGCAGGGGGAGCCGTTGGTGCCCATTGACTGGTTGCCGCTGGAATACAGTCTGCGAATGGCACATAAGGTTTGATATCAATAATGGGGGTTTGATTCACCCAATCTCCCCCTTTAACGACGAGCACCGTTTGTTGGGGGTGGTAAATAACTTTCTGCAGTTCCACCACTGACAGCCCAAGGTGGTTAGGTCGAAAGGTGGAACGTGTGGCAAATACCCCGCGTTTTTCATTACCGCCTAGACGAGGTGGTCGGACCAGTGGCTTCCAGCCTTGGTCTCGGGTTTGATGAAACTGAAAAATCACCCAAAGATGGGAAAATTCAGAGATCCCTCTGACGCAGTCTGGTGCTGCATACTTGCCCGTCAGAACCAATCTTGCTTCTGCTGCGGGGACCAAGCCCGGTTGTCGTGGCACTGCAAACTTCCCGGTAAAGGGCGATTCAATATAGCCAATAGGTTCAATGGTGGATGTGTCTGGCATGAGTGTCGCTTCAGTCTCGGTTTGAACAAAATGACGAATCTTGGTGTATTTCAACACATTTTCGCTAGTTTGACGAAAACAATCCGCACTGACTCTTTTTTGTTTTATTTAAGTGTCTGATTTATTGGTAAATATCATGATTGGCACAATCTTTGCTTTGATTCTTAGTGACAGAGTTAATTGACGAATAAAGACAAGATTGACTAACTAGGAGAATCATATGAACCGTCAACGCACTGTGTGGGGAACTGCTTGCGGAATGATTGCAGGTGTCACCATGGCAACGTGGTCGTTATCGGCTGACGCGACCGAGGAAAAGCACTTGCAAGCTGATTATACGGCTTCAACAGCGACTGAACTCATTTTGGATGTGAAAGTTGGGACCATTTATTTTGAACGCACACAAGGTGATGTTATTTCCGTGACTGCGCGGGCTTATCAAGATGACTCATCATTTTTTAAGAAAAAAGGACGAGTGAGTGATGCTGAACTTGTGGCTCATCAAAATGGCAACGAATTAAAGCTTAAGATTAAGAATGACGACGATATTAAAGTGGATTGGTATATTAAAGTCCCTCAAATTCAATCCTTGGATACCGATTTAGGAGTGGGCAGTATCGACGGTGAATTATGGACGAGTTCTATGGTCATTGATGTTGGAGTCGGTGCTGTGAATCTCGAGTTATTTGGTGATTATGGCACCATTAAGACTGATGTCGGTGTGGGGGATAGTAAGATTAAAGGAACCGGACAAATTGAAAATAATCGTTTCTTAATGACGGCAAAAAGTCGTGCTTCATCAACGGGTGCCGCACTCATTAGTATTAGTACGGGAGTGGGTGATATTAATTTAACAATTGATTAGTTGATGATAAAGATTTTGTGTAAAAAAGTGGACGATGCCGATACGCAACTGGAAACCGACCATGGCGCAGTTCGAGATTATGTACCAGGGTCGGATTTAACAGTGCAACTAGCCATTTACACAAAATCTTTTACAGTCTCGCGAAATAGCCTACACCAAGACTTCATTATTTAATCAGGAAATCTTCCAACGATTTACCTGATTCAATCGCCGCTTTCAGAGCATTTGGCATGCGCCCTTGTCCTGTCCAGGTGATCCGCTCTCCATGAGCATCAATGATCGCATACTTTGGCGGCTTAGGAGCACGTTTTCTGGTTGTGCTTGCAACCGCTGGAGTGACGTCCTCGCCGACAAGCTCAGTAAGACCAACCCCGAGTTCGTCCATTAAACGCTTCACTTCTTCAACTTTACGAAGCTTTTCTTCTTCCATTTTTAGCATTTCCGCTTCTTCCTCGCGGCGGTCATCAATGATCCTTTCAAGCTTTTCCTTCACTGCTTCAAGCTCTGCAATCGTTAATCCTTTTACGGCAGCTTTTAGACGACGCTCATGTAACAAGATTTTTAAAGTATCACTCATATATGACCTAATTAAGTTGGATATTTTGATGAAATAACTTTCAATTGAAATAAGAATGGCTGTTTTAGACAGCCATTCTTATTATATTACTCTTGTTTTAAATCAATTCAATTAATTTACATATTCGGGTAATTCGGCCCACCGGTGCCTTCCGGAGTAACCCAGGTAATATTCTGTGACGGATCTTTGATATCACAAGTTTTACAGTGGATACAGTTTTGCGCATTAACTTTAAATACGGACTCACCGTTTTCTTCAACAATTTCGTAAACGCCCGCAGGACAATAGCGTTGGGCCGGTTCTGCGTATTGGGGCAAGTTCACGGTTAATGGAATGGCAGCATCCGTTAATTTTAAATGGCAAGGCTGTTCTTCTTCATGGTTTGTATTCGATAAAAACACCGATGACAAACGATCAAACGTGAGTTTATTATCAGGCTTCGGATACTCAATAGGCTGACATTCACTCGCTTTACGTAGCATTTGATAGTCCGGTGTTTCATCTTTAATGGTGAATGGCAGTTTGCCCCCAAACCAGTTTTGATCCAGGGTGTTATAAGCGCCACCGAGCATGGTTCCGAATTTATGAATAGCTGGACCAAAATTACGAGAGCGATATAACTCATCGTACAGCCATGACTGTTCGAAACGTTGGGCAAAATCATCCAAACTCGCTGGTGCTGTTTCTTGTTGCAGGGCCGAAAAAATGCTTTCAGCAGCTAACATGCCGGACTTCATTGCCGTATGGTTCCCTTTGATTTTGGCAAAGTTCAAGGTGCCGGCATTACAACCGACTAACACGCCACCGGGAAACGTCATTTTAGGCAGTGAGTAAAAACCGCCTTTGGTGATTGCTCGGGCGCCATAAGTGACGCGCTTGCCATTTGTTAATACCTTGGCAATTTCAGGGTGGGTTTTAAACTTTTGGAATTCGCCAAAGGGATTTAAATAAGGATTGCGATAATTCAAGTCAACAATTAACCCAACATACACTTGACCATCTTCGGCATGATATAAATAGCCGCCACCGGTGCCATCGCCATCTAAAGGCCACCCTGTGGTGTGTACGACTAATCCCGGTTGATGCTGCTCCGCTGGAATATCCCAAATCTCTTTAAAGCCAATGGCATAGTGTTGAGGAGATTTGTCTGCTGACAAATTAAAGTGTTGCTGTAACCGTTTGCCGAGATGACCGCGACAACCTTCTGCAAACACAGTGTAGGTTGCTCGCAGTTCCATTCCCGGTTCGAAACTTGGCTTCGGCTCGCCATGCCGATCCAGCCCCATATCACCGGTGATGATTCCCTTGACTTGCTCATCTTCAATAATGATATCCGCCGCAGGGAACCCAGGGAAGATTTCAACCCCTAGTTGCTCTGCTTGCTCAGCGAGCCAGCGGCAGAGGTTACCCATACTGGTAATATAGTTCCCTTGGTTATGGAACGTTTTAGGCACCATAAAGCCCGGCAAACGAGAGGCGTCGTTCGCATTACGGAATAGCATGATATCGTCTTTCACCACCGGCGTGGTGAGCGGGGCACCCCGCTCTTGCCAATCGGGAATTAATTCGTTTAATGCACGGGGTTCAAACACGGCCCCTGATAAAATATGGGCGCCTACTTCGGATCCTTTCTCGACCACACAAATGGTGCATTCTTGCTGTTGTTCTTGAGCTTGTTGGGCAAGACGAATGGCACAACTTAATCCGGCAGGACCTGCACCGACAATAACGACATCAAATTCCATACTTTCGCGCTGCATAATTTACTCCTGAATATTTGTGACCGGTGCCACTGACTGATCATCCAATAACGCATGGATTTCTTTTGCTGGCATTGGCCGAGCCAAGTAATAGCCTTGGGCATAAATACAATCACGCTGTAGTAGAAAATCAACTTGCTGCTGTGTTTCAACCCCAACGGCACTGACGTGTAACGTCCGTTCATCCCCTAATTTTATCAATGTTTCCGCAATGAGTGCTTGGACTTTATTATGCGGAATATCTTTCATTAGGGTGCGACTAATTTTAATTGAATGCGGCGTACACTCTTGAATTGCCTGCATGGTGGTATAGTTAAGCCCTGACGCAGTCACGCCAATTTTTACCCCAATTGCTTTGAGTTTACGCAATATATCATTAGCTGGCGAGGTATGACGGCAATATAAATCTTCGTCAATTTCAATAAATAAATATTCTGGGGGAATATTGTGCCGCTGCAAATTGGTTTGGAGCAGCTCGACTAACCCCGGAATGGCCAGCTGTTTACCCGACAAATTAAAGTGAATCGTGAATTGTTGGTGATGACGCTGACGCCATTCTCGGTAGTCATCAAATACGTGCCGAATTAAACGCTCAGTGAGCGGAATGATCAGCCCCGTATGTTCAATGAGCAGCAAAAAGTCTTGCGGGAGGGCAAAGTCACCGTCATGTTGACGCCAACGCATGAGCGCCTCAAACCCACTCACGGTTTTATGCCGTAAGGCAAAAATGGGTTGATAATGGACTTCAACGTGTTTGCGCTCAACGGCTCGATGCAATTGCTCAAGGATATATTGACGTTTAGAAAGTTCGGACTGGAGCGACCGCTGATAAAAGCTGAGCCCGCGATAATCCCCTTGTTTGGCTTCTAATAAGGCTGAATCGGCATGGCGCAGTAGGGTGTCCGCATCGTAATCTGCGTCACTTGCAAAGGCGACACCCAGGGATAATGATGCATGCACTTCGTAGTTATCAATGTAGAATTCAGGAGCCGTTCCCGCAAAGATTTTCTCGGTTAAGGTTAAGGCGAATTCAACGCCATTCAGGCATTCCTTGACTACCAAAAATTCATCGCCGCCAATGCGAGCAATAAAGTCAAACTCAATATCGGATTGTTGAATCCGATGCGCCATACGACGCAGGAGTTCGTCGCCAATTTTATGCCCAAGTGCATGGTTAATATATTTGAAGCGATCTATATTGATTTGAATCGCGACCAAATCAATCTGTTGCGCTTTTAATTCGGGCAGGCGCTCCGCTAAAAACCGTAACAGCGCATTGCGGTTGGGGACTTCCGTTAACGCATCATGCTCAGAGAGATACGCCAGTTGTTGTTCAACTTCATCTCGTTGATATAACTGTTGTGCTAACTCGTATTGTTCCCGTTGGAGCTGTTCGAGTTGGCGTTCTTGATACTTGTAGCGTAATACCAACCCAATAAAACAAAGGGTGAGCAGGATCCCGATAATGGGCACTACGGCGACATTAATCACATGCATCTGAGCAAACTTCAACGGTGTTGGCCACATGACAAACTGCCAGTAGCGGTCGGCGACCCGTATTTGAAATTCACGATGCCACTTTTCTTTGAGTTGTTCTTCTTGTCCAGCAAAGCGATAGACCAGGGTATCCCCTTCGGTCACTTGAATCTGATAACCTTCAATAATGTGATGGCGAATGGTGCTATCGAGCAGTAATTCCATATCCATCACTAACGCAAAATAATAACGTTGCTGTTGGTGCTCAATTGCTAGAAATAACGCCATATCGTGGGGATCAGGCGATAAGTTGAAAGCCTGAGTAAGGAGTGTGCTGACCAGCAGTTCTTCTAATCGCGCCAGTTCAAAAGGCGGTGCATCAAACCGTTCGATGGCCAATAGCGTGTCGGTACTTAAGTTATACTGTTCGATGAGTTTAAACTCATGATCAAACATCACGATTCGATGGATCGCAGGGTAATAGGGCGCAATGGCTTGGCGCAATTGCGCTAACTGGGTTGCCGGCGATGACGTCGAGGTTTTGAGTAATTCACCTGCCAATTCCCCGGCATAGAGTAAGCGGATGATATTACTGCGCAGATTTGCTTCTAAGCTTTGCGCATCGGCTTGAATCCGCTCAGAAATACGCCGGTGGTCATGCTGTTCAAGAAGGTACGTTGCGGTTATCGTTAACACCAGACCAATAACCGCAGTGATGGCTGCCGCTCGCCAATTCTTCATCGCAATCTACTCTAAACTTGCAGTTCGGGACGATTGCGAAATTGCTCAAGCGCTTCGGGGTTAGCGAGCGCATCGGTGTTTTTCACTGTTTCCCCATGCACCACTTGACGCACCGCGAGTTCCACAATTTTGCCACTAATAGTGCGTGGAATATCGGTGACTTGCGCAATGACTGCGGGCACATGGCGAGGGGTGGTATGCGTTCGAATCACCTGGCGGATATGTTGGCGCAAGGCATCATCTAAGACACGTCCTTCACGTAAGCGAACAAAGAGCACCACACGCTCGTCATTCTGCCAACGTTGACCAATGGCGATACTTTCTAACACGCTTTCTATTTTCTCGACTTGTCGATAGATTTCTGCGGTGCCGATGCGCACGCCACCTGGATTAAGGACAGCGTCGGAGCGACCATAGATAATAATGCCATCATGGGGAGTGATTTCTGCATAGTCACCGTGGGCCCAAGTGTTCGGGAAACGGTCGAAATAAGCACTCCGATACTTACTGCCATCGGCGTCATTCCAAAAGCCAATGGGCATACAGGGGAAACTGTTGCGACAAACCAACTCACCTTTGTCGTGCATCAGGATGTCACCGTTATCGTCAAATACTTGCACATCTAACCCTAATCCTCTGCTTTGCAGCTCACCGCGGTGCACGGGCAGAATCGGGTTTCCTAAGGCAAAACACGAAACAATATCGGTGCCACCGGAAATGGAGGACAAGCACACATCAGTTTTGATGTCCCGATAAACAAAATCAAAGCTTTCAGGCGGTAACACGGACCCAGTGGTCAGGATGGTGCGCAGTGCTGGGAGTTCATGTTCGTGTTTGGGGCGATAATTTTCTTTTTCGAGTGCCGACAGGTATTTGGCGCTGGTTCCAAACACGGTAATTTGCTCTTCTTCTGCCACCAACCATAAGGCTTCCGGCGATGGATAAAAGGGCGACCCGTCAAAGAGCACTAAGGTGGCGCCTTGAGCAAGCCCAGAAATGAGCCAGTTCCACATCATCCAACCACAGGTGGTGAAATAGAAGAATACATCCTCACGAGTAATGTTGGTGTGGAGACCATGCTCTTTTACATGTTGTAGTAAGGTTCCCCCCGCACCATGCACGATACACTTTGGAACCCCTGTGGTACCCGAACTAAACATAATGTATAGCGGTGCATTAAATGGCATGGGGGTAAATTCAAGGGTGGTCACTGAACGGTCAAGGAAGTCATCCCAAGCGCAGGACTGGGCGTCGAACTCGTAGTTAAAACCAATAAAATCGACAATGATGGTTTGTTCCACTGTTGGCAGTTGGGCCCGAATCGCCAAAACCTTTTCGGTGATATCGAGCTGTTTGCCATTGTAGAAATAGCCATCAATCGTGATAAAGAGTTTCGGTTCAATTTGACCAAACCGATCGATCACGCCTTGCACCCCAAAATCAGGGGAGCAGCTGGACCAAATTGCCCCTAGGCTGGCGGTCGCTAACATGGCAATCACGGCCTCAGCACAGTTTGGCACCATGGCAGCAACCCGATCGCCGGGACCAATTCCTTGGCGCTTCATCGCCGCGGCCATCGCCGCCACTTCGGTGCGTAGCTCCGCGTAGGTAAACTGATCACGAGCGCCATTTTCGCCGCGGAAAATAAGCGCCACATGATCGTCCTGATAGCGCAAGAGGTTCTCGGCAAAGTTTAGCTGTGCATCAGGAAACCAGCTGGCTCCTGGGAGTTGTTCGGGATTGCTCACAACCCGCGCGCCAGGGTCACCAATAATGTCAAAATAGTCCCAAATACTTTGCCAAAATTCTTCACTGTGAGTGACAGACCACTCGTGCAGCTGTGCGTAAGTTGCAAGGTTTGTATTGAACTGACGGTTGATGGTTTGCATGAAATCAGTCATGCGTGCTGCAGCTATTTGATCTGGAGTTGGTTGCCACATAATAGCGGTAGTCATGGTGTCCGATCCTGTTTGGCAAGCTCTGCTATTGCAACATTAGAACGCGGCCTCTGACCAAGGTGCGTACAAATCGCAGCGCCTGCTTGAACGAGTTGATTAAGTTGAATGCCGGTCTGGATACCCATCCC
The DNA here is from genome assembly GCF_900104245.1 of Pseudidiomarina indica. Taxonomy (GTDB): domain Bacteria; phylum Pseudomonadota; class Gammaproteobacteria; order Enterobacterales; family Alteromonadaceae; genus Pseudidiomarina; species Pseudidiomarina indica. The sequence goes on along the minus strand of NZ_FMXN01000001.1, from coordinate 363,531 downwards.
GTGAAGCATGTATACCACATCTTCGGTGGCGACGTTACCACTTGCGCCTTTGGCATAAGGGCATCCCCCTAAACCGGCGACGGCGCTATCGATGGTGGCAACGCCAAGTGGTAAGCAGCTGGCAATATTTGCCAGTGCTTGACCATAGGTATTATGGAAGTGTAAGGCGAGATTCTCCATAGGAACACGTTCAGCCACAGCACCCAGCATGCGTTGTGCCTGCAAGGGAGTGCCCACACCAATGGTGTCACCTAAAGAAATCTCATAGCAGCCCATGCGCCAAAGTTGTTCAGCAACACGGACCACGTCAGCAATGGGGACGTCCCCTTGATAGGGGCAACCGAGCACACAGCTGACATAGCCGCGCACCCGAATGTGATTCGCTTGCGCGGCTTCAATGACCGGCATAAAACGCTCAAAGCTTGCTTCAATACTGCAATTAATATTGGCTTGGCTAAACGCCTCCGAGGCTGCAGCAAAAACTGCGACTTCATCGGCTTGTACTGCCATCGCTGCTTGAAAGCCTTGTAAATTAGGGGTCAAGGCTGCGTAAGTGACGCCAGGAGTTCGTTCAATGCCACTGAATACTGCGGCACTATCAGCCATTTGCGGCACCCATTTGGGGCTGACGAAGGCTCCTGTTTCGATCACTTGCAGCCCCGCTTGAGCCAGAGCATGGACCAACTCGATTTTGGCAGCAAGGGGAACGGCTTGCTCATTTTGCAACCCGTCGCGCGGTCCAACTTCAACGATCTTGACCTGATGCGGCAATGCCATAGCAGTCGGTTATTCCTCTGTTAAACGAATCAGTTCAGCGCCATCGCTGACCAAGTCACCGGCTTGATAATAAACTTGATCAACCAGGCCAGCTTGCGGCGCGCGAATGGTATATTCCATCTTCATCGCTTCCATAATAACTAAAGGTTGCTCCGCGGTCACCTGGTCTCCCGGTTTTACTAATACTTGCACGATGGTGCCGTTCATGGGCGCGGTTAAGCCGCCAGCTGATGTCGTGGTCCCTTGGTCTAATGCCACTTGATAACGGAGGAAGCGCACTTGTGCGTGCTCCGTCATCACGCCAATTTCAGCGCTGGTCGCTAAAATATGCGCTTGGCGGCGATGGCCATGTTTGCTGAAGTACCAGTGCCCTTGGTGGGATTCAACCTGCCAATGGGTCTTACTGGGCGCATGATACCAAGTTTGCTCAGTGGCGGTGAGCTCGATAGCCAGGAGTTGATCTTGATAATGATACTGCTGGACGATTTGGCGTGGCTCATTGAGACGAAATGCACGTTCTGTTTGCCATGGGCTGTTACTTGTAACAACCTCATGATGTTCCGCCAAGGTGGCCATAATGGCGTAATCAGTGATCACTTCCGGTGTTAAAATCGGGAATAAGTCAGCATGATAACGCTCGATAAAATGAGTGGTTAACTCGGCCTGCATGAACTTTTTATGTCCAGCAATTCGGCGTAGAAAATCGATGTTGGTACGCACGCCAGCAATGCGATAATCATTCAAAGCTCGAATTAATCGGCTCAGTGCCACGGTCCGATTCTCTCCCCACACAATGAGCTTTGCGATCATGGGGTCATAATAGGAACTGACTTCGTCGCCCTCGATGACGCCGCTATCAATGCGAATGTGTGCCGAGGTAGCGGGGGGCTGTAACAGCGAAAGGGTTCCGGTACTTGGCAGAAAATCGTGGTCTGGGTCTTCCGCATAAATGCGTGCTTCAAAGGCATGCCCATGGACCATGATTTGGTCTTGGGCTAACGGCAAAGGCTCACCGCTAGCGATCATTAATTGCCACGCGACTAAGTCTTGTCCGGTAACCATTTCGGTCACCGGGTGTTCCACTTGGAGCCGCGTGTTCATTTCCATAAAATAGAATTGATTATTAGTATCGAGCAGAAACTCGACGGTTCCTGCCCCAACATAATCAATGGCCTGAGCGGCGCGAACCGCAGCTTCACCCATCGCAACCCGGGTAGAGCTCGCTAGAGTTGGAGCCGGCGCTTCCTCAATGACTTTTTGATGGCGGCGTTGGACCGAACAGTCACGTTCAGCAAGGTAAACAGCGTTACCGTGTTCGTCACAGAACACTTGAATTTCAACGTGGCGCGGGTTTTTTAGATATTTCTCCAGCAACATTTTGTCATTGCCAAACGCAGCCTGTGCTTCCCGCTTAGCAGACTCCAATGCGGCATCAAATTCTGCCGCAGACGCAATGATCCGCATGCCTTTGCCGCCCCCACCATAGGCCGCTTTTAACATCACCGGATACCCAATTTCTTCGGCTGCTTGGCGTAAGCGAGCCGGGCTTTGGTCGGCACCATGGTAGCCTGGTACGAGCGGGACACCGGCTTCTTCCATAATGGCTTTGGCGGCACTTTTTGAGCCCATTGCCGCGATGGCACTGGTGGGTGGCCCTACAAAAATGATTTGATGACGTGCGCAGGCATCGGCAAAGTCCTCATTTTCGGAGAGGAAGCCATAGCCGGGGTGAATGGCATCGGCGCCGGTTTGTTGGGCGGCAGCAATGATCTTATCGATCACTAAATAGCTTTCAGCGCTCGGTGCCGGCCCGATATAAATACTTTCATCAGCCAGTTGAACATGCTGCGCATGACGGTCGGCATCGGAATACACCGCTACCGTGCGAATACCGAGTTCACGAGCAGTACGAATAATGCGGCAAGCAATTTCACCGCGGTTAGCAATTAGCAGTTTGCGCAACATTGCCGTTCCTTAAGTTGACGATTTTAGGGTCCATTGAGGTGGACGCTTTTCTAAAAATGCAGTTAAACCTTCTTGACCTTCGCTCGATACCCGAATGGCAGCAATCTGCTCGATCGTGAATTGTCGGGTTGCTGCCACTAATGGCTGCTGGTCCACCTGCAAGGCGAGAGCTTTCGCTGCCGCCATTGCTGCTGGACTATTCCCTAACAGCTGTTGCAGCAGAGGAGTTAAGGTTTCGGTGAATGAATCGACGACCTGATGGATCAACCCTACCTGCTGGGCTGTATGTGCATCAAAACGTTCCGCTGTGAGCATGTAGCGACGCGCTTGGCGGGTGCCCATCGCTCGCATCACGTAGGGACTGATCACGGCCGGAATTAAACCGATTTTAACTTCGCTCAAACAAAAACTACTGTTGCTGGTGGCGAACGCGAGATCACAACAAGCAATCAGCCCAACAGCGCCGCCGAATGCGGCTCCTTGCACCAGCGCAATGGTTGGGATAGGAAGCTCGTCCAACTCCTGCATGAGCCGTGACAGCTGGGTCGCGTCCGCGATATTTTCAGCATAGTCTTTGGCCGCCATGGAACGCATCCAGGCAAGGTCGGCTCCGGCAGAGAAGCTTTTGCCATTGGCTTGCAACACCAAGGCACGAATGGCAGCGTTGCCACGTACTTCCGCCAGCGCGGCCAAAATCTCACTGATCATCACGTCATCAAATGCATTATGAACCTCAGGCCGATTAAGCGTGAGATAAGCAATGGAATCGGTCATGGTGTATTGAATGCTTGTAAAGTTCATAAGGAGTCCTTACATCCGAAATACGCCAAATTGAGTGTCAGCGATGGGCGCATTCGCAGCCGCAGCTAAACTTAGTCCGAGCACAGTTCTGGTTTGCGCAGGATCGATGATGCCGTCATCCCACAAGCGAGCCGATGCATAGTACGGATGCCCTTGCTTTTCATAGGTATCAATAATGGGCTGCTTGAGTTGCTGTTCTTCTTCCGCTGACATGGTTTGCCCCTGACGTGCCAAGTTATCTTTGGTCACTTGAGCCATGACGCCAGCGGCCTGTTCGCCCCCCATGACGGAAATACGAGCATTGGGCCACATAAACATCAACGTGGGGTCATAGGCGCGCCCACACATACCGTAGTTACCCGCGCCGTAACTGCCCCCGATTAATACGGTGAATTTGGGCACTTGGGCACAACTGACGGCGGTGACCATTTTGGCGCCATGCTTGGCAATGCCTTCGGCTTCATACTTTTTCCCCACCATAAAGCCGGTGATATTTTGTAGAAACACTAAGGGAATTTTACGCTGGGCACACAACTCAATAAAATGCGCCCCTTTTTGGGCGGATTCAGAGAATAAAATACCATTGTTGGCAACGATCCCGACTGGGTAGCCATGAATGCGGGCAAATCCAGTGACGAGGGTGGCGCCATAATTCTGTTTAAACTCATCGAAGTCGGAATCATCGACAATGCGTGCAATGACTTCTCGAACATCGAAGGGCTTGCGTAAGTCAGTGCCCACAATGCCATAAATTTCATGAGCATCGTAGCGGGGCGGTTGTACCGGGTGTTGCGGAATCGACTGCGCACTTTGATAATTCAGTCGAGCAATGGAGCGACGTGCCAGGGCAAGGGCATGTTCATCATTGTGAGCATAATGGTCGGCCACTCCTGAAATACGAGTATGCACATCCGCACCACCTAATTCCTCAGCAGTCACTTCTTCACCGGTGGCAGCTTTCACGAGCGGGGGACCGGCTAAAAATATCGTGCCCTGTTCTTTCACGATGATGCTCTCATCAGCCATGGCAGGAACATAAGCACCACCTGCCGTACACAGCCCCATCACCACGGCAATTTGTGGAATGCCTTTGGACGACATAATCGCTTGGTTAAAGAAAATACGGCCAAAGTGATCGCGATCAGGGAAGACTTCATCTTGCCGCGGTAAGTTGGCGCCCCCAGAATCGACTAAATAAATGCAGGGCAATTGACAACGTTCGGCAATTTCTTGGGCGCGTAAATGCTTTTTCACGGTGAGCGGGTAGTAGGTTCCGCCCTTGACGGTCGCATCGTTAGCAACAATCATGCATTGCACGCCTTCTACCTGCCCAATGCCTGCGATTAAGCCGGCTGCAGGCACCTCGTCGTCGTAACAGTCCCAGGCTGCAAATTGGCCGATCTCTAAAAATGGCGAGCCTGGGTCCAGTAATTTTTCAATGCGTTGCCGAACCAACAATTTGCCACGCGCAAGATGACGTTCTTGGTATTTTGCACCGCCACCTTGTTTAATTTGGGCAACTTTCGCGTAGAGATCGTCAACAATGCTCTGCATTGCTTGCTGGTTAGTAATAAACGTTTCATCTTTGGGGTTAATGGTGCTGGTCAAAACCGCCACGGTGTGACTCCTTTAGTCTAAGTTACGCCATACTAAGCTGATTCGTGAAAGAGTTCACGCCCAATGAGCATGCGTCTAATTTCCGAAGTGCCAGCGCCAATTTCATAGAGTTTCGCATCGCGTAAGAGGCGTCCAGTGGGGTATTCGTTAATGTAGCCATTGCCCCCCAGCAACTGAATGGCATCCAAGGCCAATTGGGTGGCTAGCTCAGCGGCAAATAGAATGGCACCTGCAGCGTCTTTGCGCGTGGTTTCGCCCCGATCACAGGACTGCGCCACTGCATAGACATAGGCCCGAGCTGCGTTGGCGCGGGTGTACATGTCCGCAACTTTCCCTTGTACCAGTTGGAATTCACCAATGGCTTGGCCAAATTGCTTACGGTCATGAATATAAGGCACCACCACGTCTAAACAGGCTTGCATAATACCGCAGGGGCCTGCTGACAACACCACTCGTTCATAATCGAGGCCACTCATCAACACGGCCACGCCTTGATCCACTTCACCGAGCACGTTCTCAACCGGAACGCGGCAATTTTCAAAGACTAATTCACAGGTATTGGAGCCGCGCATGCCCAATTTATCGAGTTTTTGTGCGGTACTGAAGCCAGGAAAATCACGTTCAATAATAAATGCGGTGATTCCACGGGAATGTTGATCGGGATTGGTTTTTGCGTAAACCACCAGCACATCGGCATCCGGACCATTGGTGATCCACATTTTGTTGCCGTTGAGCAGATAATGATCGCCATGACGTTCCGCTTTTAGCTTCATGCTAACCACGTCAGAACCAGCATTCGGCTCGCTCATGGCGAGCGCCCCTACGTGTTCGCCGGAACATAATTTGGGCAAGTATTTTTGTTTCTGAGCAAGAGTGCCGTTACGCGCAATTTGATTCACACATAAATTAGAGTGTGCGCCGTAACTTAGGCCAACGGAGGCGGAAGCACGGCTGATTTCTTCCATGGCAATCACATGCTCAAGATACCCTAAGCCGGACCCACCAAACTCTTCTGGGACGGTCATGCCGAGTAAACCCAGATCACCCATTTTACGCCATAAATCGGCAGGGAATTCGTTGCTTTCATCAATTTGGGCGGCACGTGGAGCAATTTCATCCCGCGCAAACGCATTGACCGTTTCCCGGATCATGTCGGCGGTTTCGCCAAGACCGAAATTGAGTTGAGTATAGTGACTGATCATAGAGACTCCTGATTTGGCAAGGACTGATTTGCCGCCTGGCTGGCTTCAATTTCAGCTAATTCGTCACGGCATCGCTCTTCGAGGTTATTGAGTTCAACGAGCAATACCTTAATGTCTTCCAGTTGTTGCTTGAGCGACAGTTTCTTATCGTCAATCAAGGCTAAAACGGTACGTAACTGGCGCTCGCTGCTGTTTTCCATGTCGTACAGGTCGAACAAGTTTTTCGTTTCGGCGAGCGAAAAGCCCAGTCGTTTGCCGCGTAAAATCAGCTTCAGTCGTACGCGGTCTTTATTGGTGTAAAGACGAGTTTGCCCTTGGCGCTGAGGCGCCAAGAGCCCTTGGTCTTCATAAAAGCGAATACTGCGCGTGGTAATGTCAAACTCACGGGCCAGTTCGCCGATGCTATAAGTTGTTGGTTGTGTCGTCATTTTCACTTGCTTGTCATGGCTGAGGGCGCTAAGCTTAAACCAAGTTTACGTTAACGTAAAGGTAACCGCGTTAAAACCCCCGCTGTGATGCATTAAACAGGGGTTAACGACGAGTAAGAACGAGAAGAAGAACGATAAGCAAAGAGGAATTATTATGTCAGATGCTGTGGTCATCGTTGCTGCAAAACGTACCCCAATGGGCGGGTTCCAAGGCGTGTTAGCCGATGTGAGCGCACCTCGTTTAGGTGCCGTCGCGATTCAAGCTGCGCTTGCTCAAAGTGGGCTTGCGGGTACGGATTTAAGTGAAGTCATTATGGGAAACGTGTTACCGGCAGGCTTGGGCCAAGCACCCGCACGTCAAGCAGCATTGTTCGCCGAACTCCCCCAGCAGGTTGGGGCAACCACCATTAATAAAGTATGCGGTTCCGGTCTCAAAGCAGTGATGTTAGCCACGGATATCTTACGCGCTGGGTCAGGCTATGCGGTGGTCGCTGGCGGAATGGAAAGCATGACCAATGCGCCGTATTTGTTGAAAAAAGCGCGGGCTGGTTTCCGCATGGGACATGATCAAATCTATGACCACATGATGCTCGATGGGTTAGAAGATGCCTATGAAGGCAAAGCCATGGGCACTTATGCCCAAACCACCGCCGATGCGTACGGGTTAACACGTGAAGCCATGGATGAGTTTGCTCTGGCATCATTGACTCGTGCCCAAACGGCTATTCGGGACGGGTTATTTCAGCAAGAGATTGTTCCTGTGACCTATGCAACCCGTAAAGGGGAGGTCACGGTCAGCGAAGATGAACAGCCGGGTAAAGCCATGCCGGAGAAAATTCCGAGCTTACGACCAGCTTTTGCCGCGAATGGCACCATTACCGCTGCGAACTCAAGTTCTATTTCTGATGGGGCGGCGGCGTTGATCTTAATGCGTGAAAGTGATGCGCAAGCCCAAGGAATTACCCCGCTGGCGCGCATTGTCGGACATGCCACCCATTCTCAAGCGCCTGCTGAGTTTACTGTGGCACCTATTGGGGCCATGCAAAAAGTACTGCAACAAGCACAGTGGCAAACCAGTGATGTGGACTTGTGGGAAATCAACGAAGCCTTTGCCATGGTCACCATGTTAGCGATGCAAGAAATGCAATTGCCCCATGAGCGCGTCAACGTGCATGGCGGGGCGTGTGCTTTGGGGCATCCAATTGGTGCAAGTGGTGCCCGACTCCTGGTGACCTTGATTCATGCGTTGCAACAGCGTCAGCTGAAGCGTGGCATTACCTCGTTGTGTATTGGTGGCGGAGAAGCCGTTGCTGTTGCCGTTGAGCTGGTTTAGCGCACCCGGCGCGAGGCCAACCAAACGGAGAACAGCAGAATACTACCACCAAGGGCCAAGCGGTCCCAAGCGACTGCTTGGCCCCAGAAGACATAGTTGATAATGAGCCCGGCGGGAATCAGCATGTTATTCATGGTGGCCAACTGGGCCACATTCACTTGTTTGGCACCCAGGTTCCAAGCGAGGTAACCAAGGCCCGAAGCGCCGAGCCCGAGCCAGAGTAAAATTCCCCATTGCAGTGAGTTGCTGGGGACGTGTTGGAAGTTGGCAAAACACAGGGTGGCGATTCCCGTAATTAGGGTGGCGCCTAAGAAAAATGACGCAAACAGATGCAATTGATTGCGTTGGTTGCCGAGTTCCATGTGTTTGTAGAACACTTGGCCGGCGGCAAAACATAGGTTGGCCGCTTGGATCAGAAAGAATCCTGTAAGAAAGGAATCACTTAAGGCGTCGTAGCGAATCACTGCGGCCCCGAATATAGCAATGATGGTCGCCAGCCACCATTGCCAAGGCAGACGCCGTCGCTGAAAAAGCCAGTCATCCAGCAGCGTAATATAAAACGGAGTGAAAATGGTAAAGAGTAAGACTTCCGGCACTGTCAAATAAAGGAATGCGTGGTAGAGAAATAAGTACATTACCCCAATTTGTAAGGCACCGATGGCACCCAGCAAGCCATGTTGTCGAATCGAAAGACGAGCGGGGCGCCAGCAGGGTAAGAATAGCAGCATGGCAAGTACCATACGGATAAACACGGCAATGTAGCCATCGACATAGCCACTGAGAAACTCACCGATAAGTGAGAAACTGGCGGCCCACAAGGCTGTAACGGCCCATAAAATCCACATGGTTAAACTCCTTTAGGAAGCTGCTGTACGGCTCGTAAGCTGGCGCTATCGCGGTAGTGTTGTGGGGACATTCCCATGGTTTTCTTAAATAAACGTGAAAAGTAATAGGGATCGTCAAAACCCAGTTGCTGGCCGATATGCCGAATTGAGTCCGTGGATGAATCCAGTAGCTGACAAGCGATTTTAACGCGAATTTGATTGAAATACCGCATCGGACTGGTGCCGGTGAGTTGTTTGAACTTTTTACTAAAATGAAACCGCGAGAGCCCAGCAAATTCTGCGAAGTCAGCTAGGCTTAAATCGCGATGATAATTATCGTACATGAAGCGCTCCAGTGCGGCGAGTTCAAACCCTTGTGGCTCTTTCACCGTGACTGTTAAACGCGGGAGCTCGGCAATAATTTGCTGTAGCAGACTGGCTGCTACCACCGCCGCAGTGAATTGATGGCGCTGGGTTTGTAAGTTCAGTAAATGCGTGACGACCGGAATTAACGTCCGCCATTGGGAGAGGGTTAACACCGGCTGGGTTTCGGTGAGGCCAAGAAAGCTCATGCAGGTACTGGCTGCTTGGCCTTGAAAGTGAGCCCAGTAGATGCTCCAAGGCTGTTGAAGATCGGCCGAGTAAGCATGCGCTTGTCCTGCGGGCAAAAGCAATAATTGCCCTGCTTCGAGCGAGCCTTGCGTGGTTGCGGTGCGAAACCATCCGCGGCCTCGATAGCAAAAAATGAGCAAGTAATCCGTATGGGATTGCCGTTCAACTTGGTGTCCTAAGGCATCAACATAGTGCCCATAAGCCCGCGGGTATAAGTGTTTCGTAAGAGGGTGTTGGGCCAGTTGTTGGGTGAGTTTTAAGGGTAAGACGACCCGTGAACTGCCACTAGGAAGTGGCCACGACGAAGGTTGGCTCATAATGGGCTCCAAATCGCAATTTTGTCCATTATAGTGGCAAGTTCGTCAATGTTAAAGCATCCGCAAAACAGCGAGAATAAAAGTACAAACCAATCGATGAATACAACAACGAGGTTATTCAGATGAGCAAGAAGGTCCCACTTTTTATTGATGGTGAATTTATTCAGTCCACCACCGACCAATGGATCGATGTCACCAATCCAGCCACTCAAGAAGTGATCGCCCAAGCGCCGGTCGCGACGCTGGATGAAATGCAGCGGGCGGTTGCAAGCGCCAAAAAAGCCTTTTTAACTTGGAAAGAAGTGCCAGTTTCTGAGCGGGCGCGCGTAATGATGCGTTATCAAGCGTTGCTGAAAGAGCATCATGACGAAATTGCGACAATTTTAGCGAGTGAAACCGGCAAAACCTTTGATGATGCCAAAGGCGATGTGTGGCGTGGAATTGAAGTGGTGGAACATGCTGCGAATATTCCTTCGTTGCTGATGGGCGAAACTGTTGAAAACGTGGCTCGTGGCATTGATAGCTATAGCTACACCCAACCGCTTGGGGTGTGTGCGGGCATTACCCCGTTTAACTTCCCAGCCATGATTCCGCTGTGGATGTTTCCCCTCGCCATTGCCTGTGGTAACACCTTCATTTTGAAGCCGTCGGAACAAGATCCGCTCACCCCCACAAAATTGGTTGAGTTATTTGAGCAAGCTGGCGCTCCTAAAGGGGTTCTGCAAGTCATTCATGGTGGCAAAGAACAGGTGGATTTCCTGTTGGATGAGCCCGCTATTAAAGCCATTTCGTTTGTCGGTTCCGTGCCGGTCGGGCAGTACATTTATCGCCGCGGTACTGAAAACATGAAACGTGTGCAAGCGTTTGCTGGGGCGAAAAACCACTGTGTGATCATGCCTGACGCTAATAAATCCCAAGTGATTAGTAATTTAGTGGGGGCTTCCGTTGGGGCAGCTGGCCAACGCTGTATGGCTATTTCGGTGGCCTTGTTTGTTGGCTCTGCACGTGAGTGGATTCCAGAAGTTGCCGCCGAACTCGCGAAAGTGAAGCCGGGTGCATGGAACGATACCAATGCAGCCTACGGTCCGTTAATTAGCCCGCAAGCAAAACAGCGGGTGGAAAACTTCATTTCACAAGGTGTTACGGAAGGCGCTGAGCTTCTGGTTGATGGCCGCAACTGTGAAGTGGAAGGCTACCCCAATGGCAACTGGGTGGGACCAACCATGTTTAGTGGCGTGACCACCGACATGGAAATTTACAAGAACGAAATTTTTGGTCCGGTATTGTGTGCGATGGAAGTCGATAGCCTGGATCATGCCTTAGCGGTTGTGAATGCAAACCCGTACGGGAATGGGACGTCGATTTTCACCGCCAGTGGTGCTGCCGCACGGAAATATCAGCACGAAGTCGAAGTGGGTCAAGTGGGGATTAATATTCCCATTCCGGTGCCATTGCCGTTCTTCTCATTCACCGGTTGGAAAGGTTCGTTCTTTGGTGATTTACATGCTTATGGCAAGCAAGCGGTCCGCTTCTATAGCGAAACGAAAACCATCACCGCACGTTGGTACGAAAGTGATATTGCCGACGTAAGTGGCCCAAACATGACCATTCATTTGAAGTAAAAGGATGTAGTGATGGACTTTAATTTAACTGACGACCAGTTGGCCTTTGTCGATACGGCACGTGCGTTTGCTGAAAAAGAATTGAAGCCGTTCGCTGCCGAATGGGATGAAACAGCACATTTTCCGATCGAAGTATTCCGGAAAGCAGGTGAAATGGGCTTTATGGGAATGTATACCCCAGAGGCTGCAGGTGGGTTTGGTATGAGCCGCCTTGATGCTGCGCTTATTTTTGAGCAATTAGCCATGGGATGTACCGCAACGACTGCGATGATGACCATTCATAACATGGTGACCTGGATGATCGGCTCCTTCGCCCAAGCTGAATTGATTGAGCAGTGGGTGCCGGAGCTCGTGACCGGTGAAAAACTGGGGTCTTATTGCTTGACTGAACCCGGTGCAGGTTCCGATGCGGCAAGTTTACGAACCACTGCTAAGCGTGACGGAGATGACTATGTCTTGAATGGCTCCAAAATGTTTATCTCTGGTGCCGGCAGTACCGATGTGCTGGTCGTGATGGCACGCACGGGAGAAGCAGGCCCACGCGGCATTTCAGCATTTATTGTGCCTGCCGATGCGCCTGGAATCAGTTATGGCAAAAAAGAAGCGAAAATGGGTTGGAACGCGCAACCCACACGTCTGGTGACCTTTGAAGATGTGCGCATTCCTGCCAACCATATTTTGGGCCAAGAAGGCGAAGGCTTTAAGTTTGCCATGATGGGGCTGGATGGCGGGCGCATTAATATTGCCGTGTGCTCGGTAGGCACCGCGCAAGCAGCCTTAGAAACAGCCCGTCAATACATGCATGAGCGCAGTCAATTTGGCCAAGCCTTAGCGCAGTTTCAAGCGTTGCAGTTTAAACTCGCGGATATGGCGACGGAACTTGTCGCAGCACGGCAAATGGTCCGGTTGGCGGCGTTTAAGGTGGATACCAATGATCCTGATAAAACCACCTATTGCGCGATGGCAAAACGCTTTGCAACAGACGTGGGCTTTCAGGTGTGTAACGAAGCGCTACAGATTCACGGTGGCTACGGGTATATCAAAGAATACCCATTAGAGCGACATGTCCGCGATGTGCGGGTGCACCAAATCTTGGAAGGCACCAACGAAATTATGCGAGTGATTATTGCTCGCCGATTGTTAGCAGATATGGACCGAGCCATCCTTTAAGGGTGGCTTTGTTGTCATTGAAGGAGAAGATAATGGATTCCGTTATTTTGTTCGATGAGCTCGAAGCCAATCACGGCAAACGCATTGGTGTGGTGACACTAAACTCAGAAAAGTCACTGAATGCGTTAAGCTTACCGATGATTCAAGGTTTTTTACCAAAACTTGAACAATGGGCCGCAGCTGATGATATCGCTTGTGTGGTGTTGCAGGGGGCGGGCGAAAAAGCCTTTTGTGCCGGCGGCGATATTGTTTCCATGTATCACGCGATGAAATCTCAACCGGGTGTTTTAGTCGAGGAAGTGGCGGACTTTTTTAGTCAAGAATATCGCCTCGATTATGCCATCCACACCTTTCCCAAGCCGTTCATTGTTTGGGGCCATGGCATTGTGATGGGTGGGGGAATGGGGTTGATGAACGGCGCGAGTCATCGGATTGTGACCGAACGTTCCTTATTGGCTATGCCTGAAATTACCATTGGCTTGTATCCCGATGTAGGGGCCACGCACTTTCTCAATCAAATGCCAGCAGGGTGTGGGTTGTTTTTAGGACTGACTGGGGCGCATATGAATGCAACGGACGCGCTGTTCTTGAATTTGGCAGATCACTTTGTAGCAAGCACCAGCAAAGCCGACGTGATAAATGGTTTGCAGGCCATTCAATGGGGCGATACTGCTGCGTTAAACCATGAAAAAGTGACCGACTTACTGAATCAATTCAGTGCGCGGGATGGCGCATTGCGTCCAGCCAGTCAGGTGGAAGCACAGTTACCCTTACTGAAAAAACTAACGTCAGGGCCGGATGTGGTGAGCGTGGTACAGCAAATTCTAGCAGATAACACGGACGATCCATGGGTGACGCGGGCGCGTAACAATCTTGCCGGGGGCTGCCCGATGACTGCTCATATTGTCTGGAATCAGTTGCAACATGGCGCTGATTTAAGCTTGGCTGATTGCTTCCGGTTAGAACTCACCTTATCGGTTAATTGTGCGGTGAAGGGTGATTTTGCCGAAGGCGTCCGGGCGTTGTTAATCGATAAAGACAAGCAACCTAACTGGCAACATGCCTCAGTGGCCGATGTTGAGGCAGAAACCATCGATGAATTTTTCACCTCGCCTTGGGACGCTGCGGAGCATCCGCTGGCACACTTAGGCCAATAACCAACAATAACACATTGCCGGAGTGAATCATGGCACAAGTAGGATTTATTGGATTAGGTAATATGGGTGGCCCCATGGCGGCCAACCTAGTTAAAGGCGGACATCAGGTTCGCGTATTTGACTTGTTGCCGGCAGCACTTGAGGCTGCCGTGGCGGCGGGGTGTGATGTGGCGGCGTCAGCAGGCGCGGCAGCTCAGGATGCAGATTTTGTCATTACGATGCTCCCTGCTGACCACCATGTTCAAACCGTTTATCTGGGTGAGCAAGGGCTGGTTCAACAGGTGGCTGCAACAGCCTTAGTGATTGATTGCAGTACCGTTAGTGCGGCTACGGCACAAGCTGTTCATGAAGCATTTGCTGCGCGTGGGGTCGCATTTATTGACGCGCCGGTTTCAGGAGGCGTGGGCGGTGCTCAAGCGGGTACCTTAACCTTTATTTGTGGCGGTGAAGCCAGTGCAGTCAATCGTGCGCATGAAGTTTTAACCCATATGGGGAAGAATATTTTCCATGCTGGGGCTGCTGGAGCCGGACAAATTGCCAAAATCTGTAACAACATGCTGTTGTCAGTATTGATGGTCGGAACCTCGGAAGCATTGCAGCTTGGCATCGCGCATGGGTTGGACGCCACGGTGCTGTCGGAGATCATGGCTAAAAGCTCAGGTAGTAATTGGACGCTAGATGTTTATAATCCCTGCCCAGGGGTCATGGAGAAAGCACCTGCCAGTCGCGATTATGAAGGCGGCTTTTTGGTCGATTTAATGAGTAAGGATCTCGGGTTGGCTCAGCAAGCTGCATTAGCCAGTGGGGCAATGACTCCAATGGGGGCACTCACCCACAACTTATATCGCAGTTGGTCTGCATTAGGCCACGGGCGGAAAGACTTCTCCAGCATTTTCAAGTTACTTGAAGCGAAACAAAAATAACGGAACTCAGTATGAAAATTTCGGCTAGTACCATTGTAATTACAGGTGGAGCGCAAGGGTTAGGGCGTTCAATGGCAGAGCATTTTGCTGCTGACGGTGCCCAATTGGCGTTGATTGATATGAATGCTGATACCCTGCGTGAAGCGGAGCAAATTTGCTTGAGCAAAGGTGCCAAGCAGGTCAAAGGTTATGTGGTGGACGTGACCGACGAAGCCGCTGTTGAAGCAGTATTTAATCGTATTATTGAGGATTTTGGCAGTATCCAGGTGCTCATCAACAATGCTGGCATTCTCCGTGATGGCATGCTGATTAAATGCAAAGATGGCGAAATCACTCATAAAATGCCGCTGGAACAATTCCAGTCGGTGTTGGATGTAAATCTAACCGGCAGTTTTCTGTGTGGCCGTGAAGCAGCAGCACATATGGCAAAGGCCAACCAAGGCGGGGTGATTATTAACATCTCTAGCGTGGCTCGTGCAGGTAATATTGGCCAAACCAACTATGCTGCAACCAAAGCCGGCGTGGTGGCGATGACGGTCACTTGGGCTCGTGAGCTTGGGCGATTTGGCATCCGTTGCGGGGCGATTGCACCTGGCTTTATTGAAACACCCATGACCGCACAAATGAAACCAGAAGCCGTTGAGCGAGCGTTGGGAATGGTTCCCTTGCGGCGCTGGGGACAGCCAGATGAAATTGCACACAGCGCCCGTTATATCATCGAAAATGACTTTTTCAGCGGCCGTGTGATTGAAATCGATGGAGGCGTTCGTCTGTAATTAGATCATGCGTAAATTACCCCCACTGAATGCTCTGAAAGCCTTTGAAGCCGCTGCCCGTCATTTAAGTTTTACCCGGGCAGCGGAAGAGTTGTACGTGACGCAAGCTGCGGTCAGCCATCAAGTAAAAGCGTTGGAGGAGTTTTTGGGGGTGCAATTATTTTTGCGCCGTAATCGTTCGTTGTTACTGACGCCTGAGGGGCAAACCTATTACTTAGAGCTGAAAGAAATTTTTGACCATATTGTGCAAGCTACCGACAAGGTCAGGTACGCGAGCCAACGTGGTTCATTGACCATTTCACTGCCGCCGAGTTTTGCCATTTTATGGTTTGTTCCCCGGCTGAATCGGTTTCGTGAAGCCTATCCCGATATTGACGTCAGGATTCGAGCAGTTGATGAAGTCGATGGTTCCTTAACGGAAGACGTCGATGTAGCGATTTATTATGGCGCAGGCAAATGGCCGGGGCTGAAAGCTTACAAACTTCACAACGAATATCTGATTCCCGTGTGTTCCCCCAATTTGTTAAAAAGTCATATTCCCCTGCGTGAGCCGCGTGATTTATTGAATCATACGCTGCTTCATGATGAAACACGAAATGCTTGGAAAGATTGGTTCAAATTGGTCGGTATTGATAAAAATAAAGGCGATAACGGACCTATCTTTAGCCACTCCAACTTAGCTCTTAAAGCTGCCGTTTATGGTCAAGGGGTGGCGCTGGCGAACAACGTGTTAGTGAAGCCGGAAATTGATGCAGGGCATTTGATTCAAATTTTTCCTGACGCGTTACCACGGGAAAAATCCTTCTATTTAGTCTGCCGTGAATCTCAAGCAGAAGTAGGTAAAATTGCGACGTTTCGACAATGGATCCTGCAAACCGTTGAAGAGGAAGAAGATAGCTATGAAAGCTAGCCAACGGGTCGCTGTCCATCGTGATAACCCTAGCGGGTCCGTCCGGGTAGTGTTTGCCCATGGCGCCGGTGCGGGGTTGCAGAGCGACTTTATGCAGTTCTTTGCCTTGGCGTTAGCATTGAATGATATTGAAGTTGTGCGTTTTAATTTCCCTTATTGGCAACAATTCATGGATACCGGCGTGCGCCGACCACCCCAACGAATGCCAGCTTTATGCCATTCAATGGCCACTGTGGTTACCCAATTTGATGATAATAAACCCTTGTATTTAATGGGGAAATCCATGGGTTCACGGGTTGCGTTTCAAATTGCCGATACACTGGGAGCAAAAGCTGCGATTGCTTTGGGGTTTCCGTTTCATCCCGTGGGTAAGCCCGAACGTTTGCGCATTACTGAATTGCAAAATCAGTGTGTCAATAACTTAATCCTGCAAGGAACCCGTGATCCATTTGGGAAGCCCGAAGAAGTTGCAAGTTACCCCTTGCCTAAGAATGTGACCTGCCATTGGCTCGCTGGCGGGGATCATAGTTTCGAACCCACCCGCCGCAGTGGTTTATCTCGTGAGGTTTTATGGCAAGAGGCGGTCGATGTCGTGGTACAATTTATCCAGCACGTTGAGCGAACGTCTTAAGGGGAAATCATGAACGGGATACTAGCCTACTGTCGGCCAGGGTTTGAGAGTGACTGTGCGGCTGAATTGCAGGATAAAGCAGCACGACTGGGCGTGTTTGGTTATTGTCAAACGCAGCCACAACAAGGGTATGTAATCTATCGTTGTCAGCCAGAAGAAAGTGAACACCTGGGGAAGAAACTGTTATTGCGGGAGCTGCTCTTCACCCGTCAATTTATTGTGATTTTGGCACATTTGCGCGAGTTGCCCACCACCGATCGGGTGAGTGCCATTCAAGTTGCCTTGCTGGACGATGAGCTGAGCGAACTGTTCGCTGCTATTAAACCGGCTGGCAGTTTACGGGTGGAAGTGCCTGACACCAACGATGGTAAAGAATTATCAAAGTTTTGCCGTAAGTTCACGGTGCCGTTACGCCAAGGCATGCGAGTGATTGACTGGTTAACTCCAGCGGAATCGGATCGTCGCCCTACCTTGCATGCGTTTTTCTTGAGTAATCAGGAACTGTATCTTGGTTTTTCGTATTCGTTTAATCAGTCGCCATGGTTGATGGGAATTCCGCGACTCCGTTTTCCGAGTGATGCACCGAGCCGTTCCACCTTAAAACTCGACGAAGCCTTTCAAGTATTTTTGCCCGCAAACGAGCGCGAGCAACGGGTTCAATCGGGGATGAATGCGGTGGATCTCGGCGCCGCGCCAGGGGGCTGGACCTATCAACTGGTCCGCCGCGGGATGATGGTACAGGCGGTTGATAACGGGCCCATGGCTGAGAGCTTATTGGAAACCGGGCAGGTAAAACACATTCGTGAAGATGGCTTCAAGTTTCGCCCGAAGAAAAAGAATGTGACTTGGCTCGTGTGTGACATGGTTGAACAACCGAGTCGAGTGGCGGCATTGATGACGCAATGGGTGATTGACGGGGATTGCCGAGAAGCAATTTTCAATCTGAAGTTGCCGATGAAGCGGCGGTATGCAGCTGTTACAGAATATTTGGAGCAGATGCGAGAAACTTTGGCGATGGAAGGGCGCGGAGCGTTTGAAATTCAAGCGAAGCATTTATACCACGACCGTGAAGAGATTACCGTGCATCTGCGTATGGTTCCGTCCTCGTAATTATTAACGAACCAGACCGGTGACAACGCATGAAGAAAAGCCCGCTGATGAAAATCGCGGGCTTTTTGTTTGCTGAGAGCGCTTTTTCTTCGCGCAGAACGCTTATAATCGCTCAATAATGGCTTGCGTAAACTCGGTGGTGCCGCCGGTGCCACCCAAATCTCTGGTGGTACGGTCACCGCTGGCAATGACATCGGTCACCGCAGCTAAGATACGCTTGGCGTGATCTTGCATGCCCAAATATTCCAGCATTTGGATAGCACCCAAAATAACAGAGGTTGGGTTCGCTAAGTTTTTACCAGCAATGTCCGGTGCAGAACCGTGCACCGCTTCAAAAATTGCTGATTGGTCACCGATATTGGCACCTGGTGCCAAGCCAAGCCCGCCGACCAAGCCCGCACAAAGATCCGATAAAATATCACCGAATAAGTTGGTGGTAACAATAACGTCGAACTGCTCTGGATTCATCACCAACTTCATGCACACCGCGTCCACAATCATTTCTTCTGATTGAATGTCTGGGTACTCCGCTGCGATTTCACGAGCAACTTTTAAGAACAGGCCGGACGTTGATTTCAAAATATTGGCTTTGTGAACCGCAGTGACTTTTTTACGGCCTTCACGGCGAGCCAATTCATACGCAAAACGCACGATACGCTCAGCCCCTTGGCGGGTAATTTGACTGACTGCTTGGGCTTCTTGGCCATCGTCTGAGACCACTTGTCCCAAACCGGAATACATTCCTTCGGTATTTTCACGAATGGTAATGATATCAATGTCTTCGTAGCGCGCTTGAGTGCCTTTAAATGATTTCACAGGACGCAAGTTAGCGTATAAATTAAAGTGCTTGCGCAAGCTAACGTTAATTGAAGTGAATCCTTCACCCACGGGTGTGGTGAGTGGACCTTTCAAGGTGGCTGGATTGCGAGCAATGGCATCAAGGGTTGCTTGGGGCAACAGCTCACCGGTCTTTTCTAGCGCACTTAAGCCAGCATCGGCATATTCATAAGTAAAATTACAGCCGGCTTTATCTAGAATTTTAAGGGTGGCGTCAATGATATCAGGACCAATTCCATCACCTGGAATTACGGTAATTGTGGTGCTCATGGGGGTACCTTCTTACTTCTCAAGGAGGGGAAATCGAACAAAATCAGATGTTATTGTACCTGATTTTGTTCGATGGACTGCGGTAAACCACCATTAAAATGATTGATATTCACTATAAGCGTCTGCACCCCAAGCAATGAGTTTGCTGTCTTTAAAGAGCAGGGGAGTGCATTCATCACGCGTGGTGATGCCATCTGATTTGACGTGATGGGTGCGATAAAAAAGGATTAAAATCTCACCACTATCGGTGACTTTTGCTTCACTAATATCAGGCGACCCCAACAGACGAATGACATCATCACGTGGGGTGCCAAGGTTTAACCGACCGATTTGCTTCAAGTTAAAGGTCTCACGCTCTTGCCAGCTCATATTTTCTGGATCCGCCTGATAGAGCTGCAACACAATGGCTGTCGCAGCAAAGTAAACGGCAAAACCAATAATCACAATTTTGAGCATTTTTGACACGAACGAGAGCCTCCTAATAACCGATTAATCGGTAACCACACGATAGCAGGGATGATACACCGAACCAGGGAGTTTCATCCGTCCTTGTTCGACGAACGCCTGTAACAATACGTCCAATTTCTTCATCAAGCCCGTGTCCCCGTGAATTTCGAACACGCCATACTCTCGAATGGCACGAATCCCATCGTCCTTCACGTTGCCTGCCACAATGGCCGAAAAAGCGCGACGTAAATTGGCCGCCAGCTTTTGCGGTTCTTGATTATAGTGCAGATTTAAGTGACGTACATTGTCGTGGTTTGGCACAAACGGCCGCTGAAACTCTTCGTCGATATATAAGGTCCAGTTAAAGCTGTACGAATCACCGGTGGCGCGACGATACTCTTTCACGTCGGCCACGCCTTGGGTCATTTTACGGGCGACGGTAACAGGGTCTGCCACAATGATTTCATAGAGTTTACGAGCTTCTTCACCCAAGGTAGCGACAATGAAGTCGTCAATGGCATCAAAGTAGCCACGGCTGCATTCTGGGCCGGTTAGGATAATCGGATACACCTGACGTTGGTTATCTGGGTGCATCAGAATGCCAAGGATATAGAGCAGTTCTTCGGCGGTTCCTGCACCACCTGGGAAAATCACAATCCCGTGCGCACAGCGCACAAAGGCTTCCAAACGTTTTTCGATATCCGGCATAATCACCAGTTCGTTCACGATCGGGTTTGGTGGCTCTGCGGCAATAATGCCTGGTTCGGTAAGACCGATATAGCGCACATCGGTAATACGCTGTTTCGCATGACCAATGGTGGCCCCTTTCATCGGGCCTTTCATGGCACCAGGACCACAGCCGGTACAGATATTGAGATCACGCAAGCCGAGTTGATAGCCGACTTCTTTGGTGTATTTGTACTCAATTTCACTGATGGAGTGACCACCCCAGCAGACAATGACGTTGGGTTCTAAGCTTGGCTGGACCACTTGGGCGTTGCGTAAAATATCAAACACAACGTGGGTGAGGGTATGGGTATCCGCCGAGTCGAGTGTTTGGGCGTTGTAACGCTCTCCAGTGTAAAGAATATCGCGGAGTACGGCTTCCACTAATTCCTGCATACCCACAATTAACTTGCCGTCCACGAAGGCGTCTGCGGGTGGATTGATAAGCTCTAACAACACTCCCCGTTCGCAACGCAAAAGGTTCACATCAAAATCGTGAAATTTATCAAAAATTTCTGCACTGCTATCGGTCGTACTACCAGCGTTCAACACCGCCAAGCAGCAGTTACGGAATAATCGATACAGTGCTTCGTTATTGCTTTGTTTGAGTCGATTAATTTCAAGCTGTGAAAGTAAGCTCATGCTGCCACGTGGCGCGATTGTATATTTCTTCATAAACTATCCTATCAGTCGTTATTGGCGACACAACCGTGCGGATTGTGGGGTGGGTTCAAAATCAGAACGAAACGGATTAATGTCTAGCCCCCCACGACGTGTATAACGTGCATACACGGTGAGTTCGCTCGGTTTGAGTCGCGTTTTAATATCCATATAAATCCGCTCAACGCATTGCTCATGGAACTCATTATGTTGTCTAAATGAGATGATGTAGCGCAATAAAGCGGCGTGATCAATGGCTGGGCCTCGGTACCGAATGAGTACGGAACCCCAGTCCGGTTGGTTGGTGATTAAGCAATTTGATTTCAACAGGTGACTATGGAGGGTTTCCTCGACCATGTCTGTTGAAGCTAATTGCAATAATTCGGGACGGTACTGGTAACAATCAATCGTCAATTCTTGGTGATCGAGGCAATGGCCTGGTAGTTCACCAAAGGCTTGACGTTGTGCTTGTGCCAGGGTGTTTAACACCACGGTAACCGGTGCTCCTGCGCATGCTGAAAGGTCGACCGTCAGTTGCTCTTGTACCTGTTCCCAGCTTGCCCAGCGGGTGTCATTGTAACTATTTAAGTAGAGCTTGAATGACTTGGATTCAATGAGATTCGGGCTGTGACAGGGAACCCGAAACTCTGCCACGGCCACTTGTGGCAACCCTTTTTGGTCCAACCATGAGAGTTCATATCCGTGCCAAATATCGTCGCCTTGAAAGGGTAAGGGTTGCCCCTCAGCGAGCCCAATGGGGGTCCGATTTAATTGCCGAGGAACGGCTTGTAATAAGGCAGCATCATAATGCTCAGGATAAACGGTGGGTTGGCCTAAGTTTAAATGATCAAGAGTTGGGTTCTTCAAATTTAATTACCTGTTACACTACTTAAATAAAACGCAGCAGACCATTGTAGCCTTGCTGCTCTCGAGATTCCAGAAAAACACTTTAAAGAGAATGTGATGTCGTTAGCAATTGAGCTTGATAATTTCATCCGCCGTTATGTTGCGGCCTATAGCGCGGCCCAAGTGGCACTACTGACGGAACACTATGATGAATGGCAAGCGCCTATTTATGGGGCTGCTGTTACGGACGAATGGGGCCAGTGGCAGCCGATTCGGCAGACCGAGATATTCCAATTTAAAGGGCTCGCACATGCGTTAGAACAGCCATTGCATACTGATCTCGATATTTTCTTTGGCCGCTGGTTTGCTGCCGACTTATTCGCTTCGTACGCGGATCATCCATTACTATTGTTACAGAATCATTGCACCGAGGACGGCGAGCGGTTACAAGCCAACTTAGCCGGACACGTATTAATGAAGCGTCGCCTGCGTCAGCCAATCACTTGTTTTATTGGCTTGGCTGAAGAATCTGAAGATCTGCTCATCAGCGTAGATAATCAGACGGGACAGGTAGGGTTAGAGTTTGTTGGGCAACCGCAGCATGAAATATTAGCCCCCTCGTTGGCTCAGTTTTTAAGTGAATTAGAACCACGGGTGGTCGACTTAACAACAACTCCAGCAACGCAATAGTAGCATAATTGATCGAGATCAAGTAATTTGAGGATGGTTGTTTATTCACCAAGGCACCATAGCGTGCACTGGTTATTGTCTATTCACAGGAATAGGAAGGACACCTCATGCCCACAATTCAAGCGACTCAACTCCGTGACGGGCAACTGACGTACTTGGTCGCAGAAGACCTCAAGTTAGCTGCCTCGTTACTGTATCAAGCGTATTATGATGATGCGTTATTTATGTCTCTTTTCCAAGCGGATAAACCTGATTACGAACAACGATTAAGAGCGGCAATCCGTGAAGAATTACTGGCGTTTTGGGATGCTAAACAGCCCATGTTTGGGGTTTATGATGGGGATTCCCTCATTGGCGTCGCCTGTTTAACGCAACCTGGGAAGAGCTTTGGCCCGGGGAAGTATTGGCAGTGGCGTTTGAAAATGTTGCTTACCGCTGGCTATGTGAGTACCAAGCAATTATTAGAAAAAGAACGACTCATTCAAGCTGCCATTGGGGGCGATGATTTTCATATGTTGGCGTTTTTAGCTGTCAGCCCACGTTATCAACAACAAGGATGGGGCGACTTGCTGGTGCGAGCTGCACAAACGGCCATGGAAGAAGAACCGGCATCACGCGGGCTCGCGGTGTATGTCACTCATCCCGGGTTTTTAAGCTTGTTCAAAAATCATGGCTATCAAACCATTGCGGAACTAGAAGTGGGGCAAATTAACGGGCAATTGTTATTTCAATCCCGTGAACAGGCCCAGGGGGTGGATCATGCAGTTTAATCGATTCCGCGACTTTTATCCCTATTACTTAGCGGAGCATGCCGACCGTCGCTGTCGCGCGCTGCATTATATCGGCAGTACCTTGGTGCTGGTGGTGTTGGCCTATGCCGTGCTCACTCAACAATGGCTCTGGTTAGTGCTGCTGCCTATCTTAGGGTATGGGTTTGCATGGTTTGGCCATTTTGTGTTTGAGAAAAACAAACCTGCAACGTTTAAATACCCATTGTATTCATTGCTTGGGGATTGGGTGATGTATGGCCAGTTCCTATTGCGATTGGTCGGGATTAAGGTAGGTCCGACTCCGCCGGCAGCCGATAAGGTGGCGTCGTAATTTGCACCAAACGTAAGTTAAGGAGCGTGGCGGAACCAACATAACGAGTTTCGCCATCGCTGCTGAAGCGAAACTCATAATGACTGAGCCAGCCCACATAACGTCCTCGCTTTGCTGGATATCCCCGTTGCCACGCACAATCTAACAACTGCAATTGATGTTGCTGACAATACCGCTCAATGTAGCGGCGTGCCTGCTCCGCCTGGCGTCGACCTAACCAAAAGAGGTAGCCGACCCAGACAATCAAGAGCAATAAAATAACGTCGAGAAGGATCATGTGCTGTGGGTACCAATAAATTGTTGCCAGGCTTGATACAGCACTGCGGGCAGGTCATTGCGTTGCAATAGGCTTAGCGCAGCGACCCGAGTACTCGGAAGTTGCAACAAATCACGCACCAAACCGGCAAATAAGGCGGGGTTGTTTTGTTTCGCCACTTGCATCAAATAGCGCTCTAATCTTGGGCTGCTGTGTGCGAGTGCGGGCCAATGCCGGGCCGCAATAATGACCAGTTCATCAACCGAGGCTTGTTCCAGTTGCTGCTCCCAGCTTTCATACACGGTCGCTTGTAACGCGCAGCCTGCTAACGCGCGGAGTGCATTGAGCCGCACCGCGGCCGGTGCTGTGGGTTGCTGCATAAGCTGCTGTAGTTGATTCGCTAGCAGTGGGGGTGGCACGCCGTGCTCTAAGGCTTCGGTCACGGCATTTTGCAGCGGTTCGGGATAATGAGCAAAATGGTTCGCAATGGCCTGGCAGGTGCTGGAGTTCGGTTCTAAACGCGTGATGACGTCATGAATTCCTTGCAAGCCAATTTGTTGCCAACCCTCGGCACTGGGCTGTTCCAATTCAGCTTTTGCTAAATCATAGAAGGCTGACGGTGCATGCTGCCAATGATGGGTGAGTTTGGCATGAAAAGCGGCTCGTTTTGCCTCAGCGGGCAAAAACAGGTAAGGGGATTGCTGGAGCTGTTGTTCTTGCTCGGGCGTTAACGCATGAGTTAATTGTTGCCCCAGTAATGCCAGCACTTGGGCAATAAATTCCTGTTGTGCAAGATGATTGAGTAACCCGCGTTCATCTAGGGGGAACTTTAAAAACCAAATAAATGGTTCTGCCGGTTGTTGGGCGCCCCAAAACACGACCGCAAACCAAGCGTGGTGCTGCAAGGGGTAAGGGTAGGGGCGTTGCTGGGCACAGATTTCGGCAAATTCTGTGACCGCAATGGGTTGGACAATTCGCCCTAAATCATAAATGAGATAATCACTTTGGCTGCTGTTTAACAGTTCAGCGAGATTCGTTATGGTCATGAAACTTGCAACATGGGTCATTTTGCTTAAAGATGGTGGTATTATAACTAAAATAAGTCGTGGAGGTAGTCATGGACCAACGACAACGAGCTGCTCGATTATTAGAACGTATTGAAGCTGAATTAAATTGTTTGGGACTATGGCAGACCCATTATCCGCCAGCCCAAGCTTTGGAAAGCGCAGAACCCTTTGCGATGGACACCCTGGATTTTCACCAGTGGCTGCAATTTATTATGATTCCCCGTATGTGGGCGATGTTGGATGGTGAGCACCCGCTGCCACAAAATATTGCGGTCAGCCCTATGGCAACACACGTATATCGTGATCAACTTGAGCAACATGACGGGTTAATTGCGAGCCTTCGCGAATTTGATATCTTACTCAGTGGAACTGATCCGCTCGCCGATGACATTTAAACCGATGGAACCTCTTTCAATCCTGTATCAGGATGACTTTCTGATTGCCGTGGATAAACCGAGCGGTTTACTGGTGCATCGCAGCTGGATTGCGCGGGACGCGCAGGAATTTGCCTTGCAACGGGTGCGGGATCAAATTAACCAACGAGTGTATCCGGTGCATCGTCTTGATCGGCCCACCTCGGGCATTTTGCTGTTTGCAAAAGATCCGGAAACCGCACGCTTAATGATGCCGCTATTCAGTGGCCGCCAAGTTGAGAAAACTTATCATGCCGTGGTGCGCGGCTATTTGAATGACGGAACCCTTGATTATCCGCTCCAAGAAGAGCTGGATAAAATTGCTGATGCGCAAGCCAATCCCGACAAAGCAGCGCAAGAAGCCGTGACTATTTATCGTTGCTTGGAACGGATTGAACTGCCTGTGGCGGTAGGCAAGCGGTACGCAAGCTCACGTTATTCCTTGATGGAATTGACCCCGCTGACTGGGAGGAAGCATCAGCTACGGCGCCATATGTCTCATTTGCGACACCCAATTATTGGTGATACTCGGCATGGCGATGGACGGCATAATCGTTTTTTCCGGGAGCAATTTGGCTTACAGCGCTTATTGCTAGCAGCGACAGGTTTGCGTTTTTCACATCCCCATACAAAATCGGCAGTTCATATTGAACTGCCGATTCCAGATGACTTGCTTCGTGTATTCCGGACGCCTATTCAGCCGAGCGAAGAAGTTCGTTAATTCCCACTTTCGCTCGTGTTTGGGCATCCACTTTTTTAACAATGATGGCTGCATACAAACTATGGGTACCATCGCTTGCCGGGAGCGAGCCGGGTACTACCACGGAGCCCGCTGGCACACGTCCGTAGTAAATTTCGCCAGTTTCCCGATCATAAATGCGGGTGCTTTGACCAATATAGACCCCCATGGAAATGACTGCGCCTTCCTCGACAATCACCCCTTCCACAATTTCTGAGCGGGCACCGATAAAACAGTTGTCTTCAATGATGGTGGGGGTGGCTTGTAACGGTTCCAACACCCCACCAATACCGACTCCACCAGAGAGGTGAACGTTGCGCCCGATTTGGGCACAGGAGCCAACGGTGGCCCAGGTGTCGACCATGGTACCATCGCCCACGTAGGCGCCAATATTGACGTAAGAAGGCATTAATACCACATCACGGCCAATGTAGGAGCCATGACGCGCCATTGCAGGCGGTACAACGCGCATCCCTTCAGCGCGAAAACGGGCGTCGTCGTAGTTGGCAAATTTACTCGGTACTTTGTCAAAAAACCGAGTTTCACCGCCTTCCATCACTTGGTTATCGTGTGTGCGGAAGGTGAGTAACACGGCTTTCTTTAACCATTCATTGACCACCCATTGGCCGTTTACTTTTTCTGCCACACGATATTCGCCGCTGTCTAATTTTTGCATGACATCCGCTAAATCCCGTTGTAATTCAGCGGGAACTTGGCTGGGAGAAATACTAGCGCGGTGTTCAAACGCTGCTTCAATACGTTCTTGAATAGTGCTCATAAGGTTTCCTATAACTACTTAATAATCGAGTGCGGCAATAATTTTGGCTCGTAATTGCTGTTTCTGTTCGGGGGTCAACCCTTCGTGACGACGTGTTGAGACAATGAACACGTCTTCTGCTTGTTCGCCGACCGTAGTGATTTTAGCGGCTAGAATTGTTAAGTCCAACGTTTGCAGCACTTTGGCTACTTGCGCGACCAGTCCTGGCCGATCCAGTGCGGTTAATTCGAAGGTCGTGCGCCGAGGATGACGCTCGCTGACAAATTCCACCCGAGTTGGCACGTGGAAATTACGCAGCAGTCGAGGTAAGCGCCGCTGACCGTGGGGCGCTGGGATTCGTTTCCGTAACACGTCGTGTAATTGTTGTTTGAGCGCTTCAATGCGGCGCGGATCGGTGAGTGGCTGTCCATTTTCCTGCAACACCACAAACGTATCCATCACATACCCATCACGGGTCGCTAAAATTTGTGCGTCATGAATACTCAACGCGTGGCTGGTCAAGACTGCGGCGATGGCAGCAAACAAGTTGTCATGTTCACGATGGTAAACAAATAACTCGGTGGTGCCTTGGTTATTTTCATCACCAATTAAAATAAGCGGTAACTGTTCATCGGATTCTAATTGAATAATGTGTTGGGAATGCCAGGCAATTTGTTCCGGCTGATGGCGTAAAAAGTAGTCTGCCGTAAAGCGACTCCATAACTCATTCATGGCATCCGCCTGATACCCTAAACTGAGCATTAACCCCATGGCATGAGCACGGTGTTGCTGAATGCGGCTTCGTAATTCGGTTGCGGCGGTTGGCTTTTGCTGCGCCAAGTATTGCGTCGTGGCGTGGTATAAATTTTCCAGCAAGGTTGCTTTCCAATTATTCCATAAACTTTGGTTGGTGGCGCGAATATCGGCCACAGTTAAGCAATACAGATAATCCAATGAACGTTGATTGCCTATTTGGGTAGCAAACTCTGCAATGACATTAGGGTCGTGAATATCCCGTTTCTGTGCCGTCACCGACATCAGCAGGTGATGGCGGACTAACCATGCCACGAGGGCTCCATCTTGTTCGTCTAATTGATGTAATTGAGCAAAGTGCTGGGCATCTTGCTCGCCTAATTCTGAATGATCGCCGCCGCGTCCTTTGGCGATGTCATGGAATATACCTGCCAAATAAAGTAATTCGGGTTTCTCCATGCGCGTTACCAGCTCGGCGCAGAGCGGGAACTCCTGTTGATGTTCGGGCTGTGTATAGCGAAATAAATTACGCACCAAACGATAGGTATGCTCATCCACGGTATAGGCATGAAACAAATCAAATTGCATTTGCCCAACAATTTGCTGCCATTGAGGTAAATAATGGGCCAAAATTTGATGTTGGTGCATTAACCGAAAGGCGGTGCCGCAGCCACGTGGGTGTCGCAATAATTGTAAAAACAGTGCCCGACATTCGGGATTATGACAGAGAGGTTGTGTTAGCTGGCTGCGCGCATGTCGTAATTGGCGCAGTGTTTGTGCATGTAATTGCTGAATTTCTGGATGATCGGCCACCACGAGCAAACAGTGCAAAAAGTCCGTTTCCGCGCTAAATACGTTTGTATGACGTGCTGCTAGCAAGGTCCCCAATTGTTCAAACTGCTCGGTCAGGATGCGGGGCGGCGCTGCCGTGTTGGCAAGGATACTTTGATCAAACAACTGCAATAGCATGTCATTGAGTTCGATCACCCCCACCACGGCTTTAAAATAGTCCTTCATCATGGCTTCAACGGCGGCTTTGCCGGCTTCACCATAACCTAATCGGGCGGCAACGGCGGGTTGGTATTCAAACAGCAAACGGTCTTCTTTGCGTTGGGTTTCTAGGTGTAACGCAAAGCGAATGCGGCTCAACAGCTGCTGGTATTCTTGTAGCTCAAGCTGTTCTGCCGCCGTAATAAACCCGTGTTGAACTAACGGGGCCGCGGATTGGGTATGGAAATGACGTTGTGCAATCCAATAAATCGTTTGAATATCCCGTAACCCACCTGGTGTGCTTTTGACGTTCGGCTCAAGATTATAAGCAGTGCCATGGTAACGCTGATGGCGCGCTTGTTGTTCTTGGTATTTGGCTTGGTAGAAGGCAGCGCTTGACCACGGGAATTGCTGTTGCAGCAATTGTTGCAATTGTCGCGCAAGCTGCGCATCACCACAGAGCAACCGCTGCTCGAGTAAGCTGGTTGCAACGGTCACATCAAGGGCAGCTTGCTCCAAACATTGGGCTGGAGTTCGTACACTGTGCCCCACATCGAGGCGAAGATCCCAAAGCAATTGGATCAACTGCCGAATTTGCTGTTGTTGCGAGTCGGTGAGTGGTTCGGAATGTAAGAACAGTAAATCAATGTCAGATTGAGGGAAAAGACTTTCACGACCGTAGCCGCCTACGGCAATCAAGCAAAGATCGTGGGAGCCTAAGTCAAACTGGTGCCACAATTGTTGCAGCAGCCGATCAATAAATTGGGCGCGATGGCTCAGTAACCCATCGATATCAGCAGTGAGAAACGCCGTGGCAGCCCATCGGTCATAATGTTCCAGGCAAGACCGCCCCGTGCTGAGTTGAATTGGCAACGGCCAGTCAGGCGGGGCGGTCGTTATCATTGATTAACTCGGATGACGGATAATACGGGGGAGATCTTCATCGTTACGAAGGGTTAATACTTCGACCCCGTCTTCAGTGACTAACAGGGTGTGCTCCCACTGTGCGCTTAAACTGCGATCTTTGGTGAGGACCGTCCAACCATCACGCATGAGTTTGGTTTGCCGCTTGCCAGCGTTCACCATTGGCTCAATGGTAAAGCACATGCCCGGTACAATGAGATCACCCGTGCCAGCGGTACCATAGTGTAAAATTTGTGGCTCTTCGTGGAAGCCCGCGCCAATGCCATGGCCACAGTATTCACGCACAATGGAGTAACCATGTTGTTCCGCGTGCTTTTGAATCGCTTCCGCAAAATCGCCAGTGCGAATGCCAGGCTTCACCATTTTAATGGCCAAATAAAGGCACTCTTTGGTGACTCGCATGAGGCGCTCGGCAAGAATGCTGGGCTCCCCAATGACAAACATTTTTGAGGTATCGCCGTGATACCCGTCCAGTTTAACAGTGACATCTAAGTTCATGATGTCACCATTCTTTAATGGTTTTTCATTAGGAATACCGTGGCACACCACGTGATTCAGTGAAGTACACACTGACTTTGGGAAACCGTGATAATTAAGTGGCGCTGGGATAGCGCCCCGCTCGACGATATAATCGTGGCAAATACGGTCAATTTCAGCAGTGGTGACCCCAGCCTGAATATGGGGCTCAATCATTTCGAGCACTTCGGCCGCTAAGTGACCTGCAGCGCGCATTTTTTCAATTTCTTCAGGCGTTTTAATCGGAATACTCATAAACGTCAGCTTACCTTTTAAACGGCGTTATTTTAGTCGTTAGTTTACCAGTAAAGCGGCCCAGCGTGAAGTGGCGAAAAAGCGCGTTAAAAGTTGCGTAACGCATGCTTTTCGTGGTATAAAGCGCCCGCAGTTTCTAATTGCATTCATTGATTTCATGAAAACACACACATACATCGACACATAGCTCGGGGTGCCGGGGCAATAAAGCCGCTGGTCGAACTATGGGATGTATGGAGGCATAACCCCTTAAAAAGGAAAATTACTATGGCAAACGTGTCAATGCGTGACATGCTAAAAGCTGGTGTTCACTTCGGTCACCAAACCCGCTTCTGGAACCCAAAAATGAAACCATACATTTTTGGTGCTCGTAACAAAATTCATATCATCAACCTTGAGAAAACTGTTCCGATGTTCAACGATGCGTTGAACTTCTTGCAACACGTTGCTGCAAACAAAGGAAAAATCTTGTTTGTTGGTACCAAGCGTGCGGCATCTGATTCGGTTCAAGAAGCTGCAGTAAGCTGTAAGCAGTTTTATGTCAATCACCGTTGGTTAGGTGGTATGTTGACGAACTGGAAAACTGTTCGTCAATCAATCAAGCGTTTAAAAGAGCTTGAGACCATGAGCCAAGACGGTACGTTCGAAAAGCTCACCAAAAAAGAAGCACTGGTTAACACCCGTGAAATGGAAAAGCTTGAGAAGAGCCTCGGTGGTATCAAGGATATGGCGGGCTTACCTGACGTCTTGTTTGTAATTGATGCGGATCATGAACACATCGCTATCAAAGAAGCAAACAACCTCGGTATTCCTGTGATTGCAGTAGTTGACACTAACTCAAACCCTGATGGCGTTGATTACGTAATTCCTGGCAACGACGACGCGATTCGTGCAGTTCAACTGTACTTGAATGCGGCCGCAGCAGCTATCAATGATGCACGTGGTGCAAACGTTGAAAGCTTGGCTGATGAATTTGTTGAAGCTGAAGAAACCGAATAAGTCATCTGATTAGAGGGCAAAATAAATGGCTATTACAGCAGCTCTGGTTAAAGAACTGCGCGAGCGCACTGGCGCTGGCATGATGGATTGCAAAAAAGCATTGGAAGAGACCGGCGGCGATATCGAAGCGGCGATCGAAAACATGCGTAAGAGCGGTCAAGCGAAAGCAGCTAAAAAAGCTGGTCGTATTGCTGCGGAAGGTGTAATCCTGACTAAAACCGAAGGAAACGTTGGTACTTTGGTTGAATTGAACTGTGAAACGGACTTCGTTGCGCGTGATGAGACCTTCTTGTCATTCGGTAATCAAGTGATCGAAGCGGCATTCGCAAACAAAGAAACGGATGTTGAAAAGCTGAAAGCAACCAACATCGGTGACGGCACCGTTGAAGAAGTTCGTGAACTATTGGTTGCTAAAATTGGCGAAAACATGAACGTACGTCGTGTCTTCACCATCGAAGCAGGCGATCTGGTTGAAGCTTATGTACACGGTGGCCGGATTGGCGTATTGGTCGCGATTAGTGGCGGCGACGCTGAATTAGCGAAAGATATCGCCATGCACGTTGCAGCAAGCGTACCACAGTTCGTTAAGCCAGAAGACGTGTCAGAAGACGTGGTTGAGAAAGAGCGTGCGATCCAATTGGATATCGCGATGCAAAGCGGTAAGCCAAAAGATATCGCCGAGAAGATGGTTGAAGGCCGGATGCGTAAGTTTACCGGTGAAATCAGCTTAACGGGTCAACCATTCGTGAAAGACCCAGCAATCACTGTCGGTGACTTGTTGAAGCAGAAAGGCGCTGATGTTCATGCTTTCGTTCGTTTTGAAGTAGGCGAAGGTATTGAGAAGAAAGCAGAAGACTTTGCTGCTGAAGTACAAGCGCAAATGGCGGCCGCACAGAAGGCGTAATGCCAATGTCTGTCCCCACGACGCATAACAGTCGATAATGAAACCGCATTCTGCTCGGCAGAATGCGGTTTTTTTATAGGGTGAAGCCCTTAAAAACCTGAACATGGAGCGAACTGATGACACCAAATAGCAAAGCTGCCTACCGCCGTATCTTGTTAAAACTCAGCGGCGAAGCATTAATGGGTGATGAACCATTTGGAATAGACGCAAAAGTTTTAGACCGCATGGCTCAGGAAATTAAAGAATTAGTTGAACTGGGCGTCCAAGTTGGACTCGTCATTGGTGGTGGGAACCTGTTCCGTGGTGAAGGCTTGGCAAAAGCTGGAATGAACCGCGTGGTAGGTGACCATATGGGAATGTTGGCAACGGTCATGAATGGTCTGGCGATGCGGGATGCGCTCCATCGTGCGTTCGTCAATGCCCGTTTAATGTCAGCCATTGAACTGAATGGCGTGTGTGACGGCTACAACTGGGCCGATGCCATTAGCTTGCTAAAATCGGGCCGTGTGGTGATTTTCTCTGCGGGCACTGGCAACCCTTTCTTTACGACTGATTCAGCTGCCTGTTTGCGGGGCATTGAGATTGAAGCAGATCTCGTGTTAAAAGGAACCAAAGTGGACGGGGTTTACTCCGCCGACCCAGTGACGGATCCGAATGCGAAATTGTTCCGAAAAATTAGTTATAATGATGTGTTAACCCAACAGTTGAAAGTGATGGATTTAGCTGCATTCACATTAGCACGTGACCATAATTTGCCAATTCGGGTATTTAATATGAATAAACCCGGCGCATTAAGAGCCGTGATTCTTGGTGAAGAAGAAGGTACACTGATTGCTAACGAAAGTGTGATTGCGCAAACCGATTAATTTCCGTGTAGTTTCAAGAATCGAAAGGAAAACAACGTGATAAACGAATTAAAGCAAGATGCCAAGCAGCGTATGGAAAAAAGTGTTGAAGCGCTGCGTAACCAAATTTCAAAAGTACGAACCGGCCGTGCGCATCCGAGTTTGCTTGACGGCATTATGGTTCCTTATTACGGTACTGATACGCCACTTCGTCAGCTTGCTAATATCACCGTCGAAGATGCTCGCACACTCGCGATCACTGTCTTTGATAAATCTGCAAGTGGCGCTGTTGAAAAAGCAATTTTGACGTCTGATTTAGGCTTAAACCCAGCGGGTGCAGGAAGTGTTATCCGGGTACCCTTACCACCATTAACTGAAGAGCGTCGTCGTGATCTGGTGAAGCTGGTACGTGCCGAAGCAGAGCAGGGGCGTATTGCTGTACGTAATATTCGTCGTGATGCGAACAATGATTTGAAAGAATTATTGAAAGAAAAAGAAATCACGGAAGATGAAGAGCGTAAGGCCGCGGAAGAAGTTCAAAAGTTAACGGACACCTATATTGCGAAAATTGACGAAGCCTTGGCGGAAAAAGAAAAAGATCTGATGGAAATTTAACCGGTTAAAGGTTTCCCCCGTTGGTCAATGGCGCCGTGTCAGGTATACTCGCACGGCGTTTTTTCTTGTATGGCACCAATTATGACAACAATGGAAGTCTCTACAATTCGTATGCCACGCCACGTGGCGATTATCATGGATGGTAACGGGCGTTGGGCACAACTGCGCGGCAAACGCCGTACAGCAGGCCATAAGGCGGGCGCTGAGGCGGTCCGTCGCACGGTCGAGTTCGCGAGAAAAAAAGGCATTGAGTCGCTGACATTATTCGCTTTTAGTAGTGAAAATTGGAAGCGTCCTGAACAAGAAGTTTCAGTGTTAATGGAGCTGTTTATGACGGTGCTTAAACGCGAAGTCAAAAAGCTTCATAAATACAATGTGCGCTTACGTATTATTGGTGATAAAACAGCGTTTAGTGCGCGTTTGCAGGAGCAAATGCGAGCTGCTGAAGAGCTGACTGCGAATAATACAGCGCTGAATTTGAATATTGCAGCGAATTACGGTGGGCATTGGGATATCACCCAAGCCTCCCGTAAAGTTGCAGCCAAGGTAGCTGCAGGTGAGCTTGCTCCAGAACAAATCACTGAGCAAACAATTGCGCAAGAATTAGAGCTTGCTGACCAACCAGTGCCTGATTTACTGATTCGTACCGGTGGTGAACATCGAATTAGTAATTTTTTACTATGGCAACTCGCTTATGCAGAGTTTTATTTTAGTAAGGTATTATGGCCTGATTTTGATGACCGTGAATTTGCGGTAGCGATTGCAGACTTTAGTTGTCGCGAACGACGTTTTGGTTTAACCAGCGAGCAAATTCAACAAGCCATACTCGATACCGATGTGACATCCGAGGACTAATTTGCTTAAACAACGCTTAATAACGGCTCTGGTGCTCATACCGCTTGCACTTTATGCAGTGTTTATGTTGCCAATTGAATGGTTTGCGGTCGCGGTCGTTGCATTAATGGCGGCGGGAGCGTGGGAATGGGCCCCTTTCATGGGGGTGACACAAACAGCGAAACGCTGGGGCTATGTGATATTAGTGGTTGCCATTTTAAGTGGCTGTTTGATCGCCGTCCCCTTGGATGAAATTTGGCAGAATGGTGAACTCCACCCCGTTTTGAAAGGCATGATTACGCTTGGCTGTGGGTGGTGGTTGCTCGCAACTTTATTAGTCATTAACTACCCGCGTAGCCGACGTTTGTGGTTGCGCGCACGCTTCCTGGTTGGCTTATTTGGCTTATTGACCTTGGTTCCGGCTTGGGCTGGGCTCATGGCAATTCGCTCCATTCACTATGCTGAACAGTCGAGCTATGGCGGCTTTGTGGTGCTGTTTGTGTTATTGCTGGTATGGGCGGCCGATGTGGGCGCGTATTTTGCGGGAGTCCGTTATGGCCGCAAAAAGTTAATGCCAGCGGTCAGTCCTGGGAAAACCATTGAAGGCTTGATTGGTGGTTTAGCCCTGGCTGGGGTGGTATTGATGGTGTTGTTCCAATGGGTGAAAATTCCTGCCGAACAGTTCAATGGCTATTACATGACCGGCTTGTTTACGGTGATTGCCTCGGTGTTTGGTGATTTAAACGAAAGTATGTTTAAACGTTGTGCCGGTATTAAAGATAGCGGCAATATTTTACCCGGTCATGGTGGCATCTTGGACCGCATCGATAGCCTCACTGCAGCACTTCCGGTCTTTACACTCTGTTATTTATGGTTGTTAGCCTGATATGAAACAACGCATTACCATTCTTGGTGCAACCGGATCGATTGGACAAAGTACCTTGTCGGTCCTGGCATTGCATCCAGAACGTTATGAGCTGTTTGCCGTGACTGCTCATGGTAATGTCGCCGCAATGGCAGAGATTTGTCGAACCTACCAGCCTCAATATGCGGTGATGGCAAACCCTCAAGCGGCAGAACAACTTCGAGAGCACCTTACCGGACTGCAAATAACCGTGCTAGCCGGGGATGAAAATGTTGCAGCGGTAGCCGCAGCCACAGAGGTGGATACTGTCATGGCGGCGATTGTAGGGGCCGCTGGGCTGCTGCCGACGATGGCAGCTATCAAAGCAGGTAAACGGGTACTCTTAGCCAATAAAGAAGCTTTGGTGATGTCGGGGCAGCTGTTTATGGATGCGGTAGCACGTTATCAGGCCGAATTGTTGCCCATTGATAGTGAACATAACGCTATTTTCCAATGCTTGCCACCGGCTATCCAACAACCGTTGGGCAGTGCCGACTTAGCAGCTGCCGGCGTGCATCAAATCTTGCTCACCGGCTCAGGGGGGCCATTCCGCGAGTTACCGTTAACTGAATTATCCCAGCAGACCCCTGCGGCAGCCTGCAACCACCCGAATTGGTCCATGGGACAGAAGATTTCGGTGGATTCCGCAACCATGTTAAATAAAGGGTTGGAATACATTGAGGCGCGTTGGTTGTTTCATTGTAAAAAAGAGCAGTTGCAGGTTGTGATTCATCCACAAAGTGTGATTCACTCTATGGTGAGTTATCAGGATGGCTCAGTGATTGCTCAATTGGGGCAGCCGGATATGAGAACGCCTATTGCTTACGCGTTAGGGTACCCGGAACGGATCGAAAGTGGCGTAGCGCCGCTGGATTTCCTGACCTTAGGGGCGCTGACTTTTATGCCAGCCGATCCACAACGTTATCCGTGCTTGCAACTCGCCATTGATGCGTGCTGGGCAGGACAATGGGCCACCACGGCTTTAAATGCAGCCAATGAGGTGGCCGTGCAAGCATTTTTAGCCGGACAAATTTTGTTTACTGGCATTGCAGAGACCTGTGATGCGGTGCTACAGCAATTGCACCCAACGGAATTAACTTCCATTGCGGAGCTGCTTGTGCATGATCAGGATGCGCGTCAGCGGGCGCAACAATATGTAAAGCGAGTGGCATCATGATGATGTTTTTATGGTCGGTGGGCGCATTCATCGTTACCCTCGGGATTTTGGTGACCTTTCACGAGTTTGGTCATTTTTGGGTGGCCCGCCGCTGTGGCGTGAAAGTATTAACCTTTTCAGTGGGCTTTGGACGACCTTTATGGCAGCGCCAAGCCGCTGACGGTACCTTGTATCAAATTGGCATGATCCCATTAGGTGGTTATGTGCGGATGCTCGATAGCCGCGTGGATGAGGTGCCAGCGGAGTTGGCAGCGCAGAGTTTTAATGCGAAGTCAGTGAAGCAGCGTGCTGCCATCATTGCAGCGGGACCCATTGCTAATTTTATCTTGGCGATTTTGGTGTTGTGGCTCATGTTTTTAATCGGGGTGCCTTCAGTGCGTCCCGTGATTGGCCAAATTGCTCCAGACTCCATTGCCGCGCAGGCAGGAATTCATACACCAGCAGAAATCATTGCCGTCAATCAAACGGCAACCCCTGACTGGCAGCAAGTGAATTTGAATTTTGCCGCAGCGTTAGGTCACGAAACTGTCACCGTGACGACACGTGATGAACAACAGCGAGTACGAGACTATCAGCTCGATATTCGCAACTGGCGCTTGGACAACAATCAGCAACCCACATTTATCACATTAGGGCTGTACCCGTTCCAGCCTGAAATTTCCCATCAAGTGAGTTGGGTGGCGGAAAACTCGCCGGCCGCCGCAGCAGGGATCCAGCAGAATGATAAAATTCTGGTATTTAATGGAACTCCTGTGACGGATTGGCCTCAAACCAGAGAACTTATCATGCAGTCACCCGGGCAAGACGTTGTGGTGACCTTGTTGCGTGACCAACAGCAAGTTGAGCTGATGGTCACGTTAGGAAGTCGGGTCGTGGATGATAAGCTGGTTGGCTTTTTGGGCGTGGAACCGACCGTCGCTCCGTATCCTGAAGCCTATCGGTTTACCCAACAATATGGCATTGTTGAAGGCTTGGTGAAAGGTGCTGAACGCACTTGGGAACTCATGGTCTTAAGTGTGAGAATGCTCGGCAAACTCATCACCGGAACCGTCTCTATTAGTAATTTAAGTGGGCCCGTTTCCATTGCTGAAGGAGCCGGAACCACCGCTAGTTTTGGTTTGGTATATTTTTTAGGGTTTCTGGCATTAATTAGTGTTAATTTAGGCATCATTAATTTAGTGCCTTTGCCAATTCTCGATGGAGGCCATCTCGCCTTTTTAGCGGTTGAGGGGGTTCGTGGTAAGCCGGTTTCTGAACGCATCCAAGAAATCTGTTACCGCATTGGTGGAATACTAATTTTTGCACTAATGGCAATTGCAATTAGTAATGATGTATTGCGACTGTCACAATGAGACGACATGTACAACATAAAACAATTAAGTAGCACAGAATGACGTTGAAACAGCTGTTTTTAAGCGCCCTGGTTGCAGCGGCGTCACTGCCGCCGCAGGTAGCGAGTAGTGCAGAAGGTAATACGCAAATCAGTCAAGACAAGTTTGTGGTGGAAGATATTCGCGTACGAGGATTGCAGCGGGTCGCTCTGGGGGCCGCACTAACTTATATCCCAATTCGAGTTGGGGATGAGGTGGATGCAAACCGAATTCGTAATAGTATTCGCTCGCTGAACTCGGCTGCCTACTTTGAGAATATTGTTGTATCCCGTGACGGCAATGTCCTAATTTTTGAGGTCACCGAACGGCCAACGATTACTGCGATTGAGTTTGATGGCAACAAAGACATCAAAGATGATCAGTTAGAAGAAAGCTTGAACGATAGTGGGGTGGTGGTTGGCGAGCAGCTGGACCGCACCATGTTATCCAGCATTGAAGCGGGGCTGGAAGATTTCTTCCACGGGGTCGGTAAATATAACGCCAATGTGGAAATTCAGGTGATTGAATTGCCACGTAACCGGGTGCGCTTAGAGCTGAAATTTGATGAGGGTGAGTCGGCTGAAATTCAACAAATTAATATTGTTGGCAACCACACCTTCTCTGACGAAGAGTTGATCCGCGAATTTGAATTGCGCGATAAACTGCCCTGGTGGAACTTTTTAGGGGAGCGTCGCTATCAGAAGCAACAACTGACCGGTGACCTTGAAAAGCTCGAAAGTTTTTACCGCGACCGTGGTTACCTAGCGTTTCGGATTGAATCCGTTCAGGTAAGTATGACGCCGGATCGTGAAGGGGTTTATATCACCATTAACGTGGACGAAGGGGGTATTTACAACGTTCGCGAGGTGAATGTGATTGGCGACTTG
Source organism: Pseudidiomarina indica (assembly GCF_900104245.1). GTDB lineage: Bacteria > Pseudomonadota > Gammaproteobacteria > Enterobacterales > Alteromonadaceae > Pseudidiomarina > Pseudidiomarina indica. The sequence goes on along the minus strand of NZ_FMXN01000001.1, from coordinate 324,574 downwards.
AAAGGACACGAAGAGTTCTTGAAGCGAGTCACTAAAATTGAGCCTGGCACCCAGTATAACGCAGCCTATATTACCCAGTTAGAAGAGGTGATTTCGCGCTATTACGGTCAATTTGGTTATGCTTACACAGAAGTGCGTGCTATTCCTGATATGCAGGAAGGTAGCAATGAAGTGGATATTACCTTTGCCGTAAATCCGGGGCAGCGGGTGTACGTGGATCGGATTAACTTCTACGGAAATAATGCGACTGCAGATCAAGTATTGCGTCGTGAAATGCGTCAAATTGAAGGGGCGCCGTTAAACGAGCAATTAATTGAGCAGAGTAAGTTACGGTTAGAACGGTTAGGCTTTTTTGAAACCGTGGAAACCAATACGCGTAAATCAGAAACCGATCCAAACCGGGTTGAAGTCGATTTTACGGTGAAAGAACAGCCGTCAGGAAGCTTTAACTTTAGCCTAGGCTACGGTGACTATACCGGGATGCAGTTGGGCTTAGGCTTAGCGCAAGAGAACTTCCTTGGTTCAGGAAACCGTGCTGCTATCAATATTCAAACCAACCGCTTTACCAAGAGTGCCTCGATCTCTTACATGGACCGCTATCTGACCAAAGATGGTGTGAGCCTTGCAGGACAGGTTTATGTGAGCGAGTTTAATGCTGGCAACATCGAAAACTATATTCGTTATAACAAGAAACAATTCGGACTTGGGGCCTCTATCGGTTTCCCCATCAGTGAAATTACCAGCCTTAACTTTGGGTTATCTTATCGGAATGAGCAAATTACCGATGTGGATAGCTATGAGCAGGTCACGCAATTTTATCGGCCCTATGTGAATCAACAAGATCCAAACTCAGGGGTTGAGTTTAATATTTTCGAAGCGTCCGCAGGCATCAGCCGCGTCACCTTAAACCGTGGAATGTTCCCAACGGCCGGCTCAATGAATAGCTTGAATGCTGAAATTGCCACGCCTAATAGTGATGTGAACTATTTCCGCTTGATGTACGAGTACCGCCATTACTACCCCCTTACTGATAGCCATAATTTTGTCTTTATGACACGCTTACGGTTAGGTTACGGGAATGGTTACGGCAGTGACGACAATGGCAACGACTACTTATTCCCGTTCTATGAAAACTTCCGCTTAGGTGGTTCGGATAACCTCCGTGGTTTTGAAGGTAATACCATAGGTCCGCGGGCAATTTATCGGTATCCACAATCGATTCCGGGGCAGCCTGGATATGATGGTGTTCCACCGGGCTTACCTGCCAACCCCGGAGCAGACCGCTTATTCGTGAGCCGTTATTCGGTGGGTGGTAACGCCATGGCAGTGGGTGGGCTTGAGTTAATCGTGCCAACCCCATTGGTGCCTGAAGAAAGCAGAAATACCGTCCGCACCAGTTTCTATATTGACGTCGGAACGGTGTGGGACACTGAATTTGATTATGAAGAATATCGACAGTTGCAGCTGGTAGCGAACTCATTTGAGTTGCAAGATTACAGCGAACCGCGCAACTATCGCGTGTCTGCAGGTGTTTCGTTACAATGGATATCTCCGATGGGTCCAATCACGTTCTCGTTTGGTCGACCATTGAAATCTGAAGAATCGGATAGAACGCAGACCTTTACGTTCAATATTGGTACCGTATTTTAATAAATATCAAGGAGTTAAATGTGAAATATTTCGTTAAAACCAGCCTTGCTGCGGCATTACTTTCAACGGCTTTATTTGCCAATGCGGCTGAAGCTCAGCAAAAAATCGGAGTTGTAAGCATTCAAGAAGTGCTGTCTCAATTGCCTCAAGCTCGTAATCTTGAACAGCAAGTACAAGATGAGTTTAAAAAACAGATTGAAGAAGTTGGTAAAATCGAAGAGCAAATGCGTGGCTTAGGTGAAAAAGCACAACGTGACGCAGCGATTCTGTCGAACTCAGAGCGTTTATCGATGGAACGTGAAATGGAAATGCTCGAAACCACTCGTCAGCTTAAAATGAAAGCGCTGCGCGAAGATATGAATCGTCGTGGCAATGAGTTACGCGATCAGTTAATGGCTGAAGTAATGCGTAATACGCAATCCGTCGCCAGCGAGCAGAACTATGATGTGGTGTTACAAAGCAGTGCGTTATTGTATGCCTCAGATTCTGCTGACTTAACGAGCGCAGTCATCAAGAAAATGACCGGTGGAAACTAATTGAATGCATGAATTGACATTGCAGCAACTCGCTGACGCGATTGGCGCAGAAGTTGAAGGGGATGCCACGCAAACAATCACTGCGGTGGCAACCTTAGCTTCTGCGGTGCAGGGTCAGATTGCGTTTTTGGCGAATGCGAGATATCGGAGCCAATTGGAGACGACCCAAGCCAGTGCCGTCATCGTTGCTCCCAATATTGAGGTGCCAGCAGGCATCGCCGCAGTGCGAACCAAGAACCCTTATGCGGGGTTCGCGAAGGTAGCGCAACTGCTCGATACCACGCCAGTAGCAGCAACGGGGATTCATCCGAGCGCGCAAATTCATCCGTCTGCAAAATTAGGGCAGAATGTGGCGATTGGTGCAAACACGGTGATTGCCGAAGATGTTGAATTAGCGGATGGGGTGACCATTGGTGTGGGCTGCTATGTCGGTCCAGGCACACGCATTGGCGCACGCACCCAGCTATGGCAACACGTGGTGATTTATCACCAATGTGTGATTGGCGCTGATTGCTTGGTTCATGCTGGCACCGTGATTGGTGCAGATGGCTTTGGCTGGGCCAATGAAAATGGCAAGTGGATTAAAATCCCGCAACTGGGTCGGGTGGTGATTGGCGATCGGGTGGATATTGGTGCGAGCACCACTATCGACCGTGGCGCCTTAGATGACACCGTGATCTCAAACGGGGTGATCATCGATAACCAATGCCAAATTGCTCACAACGTCTTTATCGATGAAGACACCGCAATTGCGGGCTGCACAGTATTAGCAGGCAGTTGCCGCATTGGTAAACGGTGTTTGATTGGTGGAGCAACGGCCATTAATGGACACATTTCAATTTGTGATGATGTTCAAATTAGTGGTTTTTCGATGGTGATTAAGGAAATTACTGAACCAGGCGCTTATGCGTCGGGAATTCCAGCTGCGCCGCAACGCGAGTGGCGAAGAAATGGAGCGCGATACCGTCAACTGGATGACTTATTCCAACGCGTAAAAACAATCGAGAAACAGCTCGAGATAGATTAGTTTGCAATGCACGAGGGTGATGTTTTGTCGGCAGATGGCGCTTTTGATATTAAAGAAATTTTAAGTTTATTACCGCATCGGTACCCGTTTTTGTTGGTCGATAAAGTGGTGGCTTGCGATAACCAGTCACAGATTCATGCGGTAAAAAATATTACGGTAAATGAACCGGTATTTACTGGACATTTTCCTGAAAACCCTATTTTCCCTGGCGTGTTGATCTTAGAAGCACTCGCACAGGCAGCGGGCTTGCTGGGCTTTAAAATCACTGCAAGTAGCCCAGGCGTGAACGATCTCTATTTATTCGCAGGGGTCGATAATGCTCGGTTTAAACGCCAAGTATTACCAGGGGATACGTTAGATCTGCATGTCACCTTTGAAAAAGAACGCCGTGGCATCTGGGTGTTTAAAGGACGCGCCGAAGTAGACGGCGAGTTAGCATGTAGCTGCGATATTATCTGTGCGAGAAGGGAAGTTCAGTGATTCATCCAACCGCGCTCATTGATGATTCGGCTCGCATTGGCAACAATGTGAGCATTGGCCCTTATACGATTGTTGGGCCGGATGTGGAAATTGGTGACCATTGTGTGATTGGGCCGCATGTCGTACTTCGCGGTCCCACTGTGCTTGGTCAGCATAACCGTGTTTTCCAGTTTGCGTCAGTGGGCGAAGACTGCCAAGATAAAAAATACAATGGTGAACCCACCCGTTTGATCATTGGTGATCACAACGTGATTCGCGAAGGCGTCACCATTCACCGAGGTACTGTTCAAGATCAGGGCATCACCCAAATTGGTAACCACAACTTGCTGATGGCGTATGTGCATGTTGCCCATGATTGTGTGGTAGGTGATCATACCATTTTAGCGAACAACACCACCCTGGCTGGTCATGTTCATGTGGGGGACTGGGCAATTTTAGGGGGGTTCACCGGGGTGCATCAGTTCTGCAAAATCGGTGCACATGCGTTTACCGCCGTGAATTCGGTGGTCGTGCAAGATATCCCTCCTTACATCATGGCGCAGGGCCATAATGCGGTGCCACGGACAATCAATAGTGAAGGCCTGAAACGGCGAGGTTTTACTGCCGAACAGATTCTTGCCATTAAGCGTGCGTTCAAATTGCTCTATCGACAAGGATTAACGGTTGCTGAGGCGGTCGAACAAATGCGTGAACTGAACGCGGATGCAGAATTGACGCCGTTCATTGATTTTATCGTTTCCAGTCAGCGCGGCATTATTCGCTAATCAAGTATAGGTAGATTCCATGACAGCGGCTCCTTTAATCGCAGTGATTGCCGGTGAGCATTCCGGTGATCTCTTAGGCGCGGGCATGTTGCGACAGTTACGGCAACGTTTTCCTGCTGCTGAGTTTATTGGAGTCGGCGGTCCATTGATGCAAGCTGAGGGGCTTCAAAGCTTAGTCCCCATGGATGATTTAGCGGTGATGGGGGTGGCCGAAGTATTGGGGCGCTTACCAACTCTGCTACGGCATCGCCGCTTACTGGTAGCGACCTTACTTGCTCGTCGGCCACAGGTCTTTATTGGCATTGATGCGCCGGATTTTAATTTGCCCATTGCTAAACGGTTAAAAGCGGCGGGCATTGCCACCGTGCATTATGTGAGCCCGTCGGTGTGGGCATGGCGGCAAGGCCGAATTCATGGCATTAAGCAAGCCATCGATCATGTGCTGTGTTTGTTGCCATTCGAAAAAGCTTTCTATGATGAGCACCAGTTGCCAGCTACCTTTGTTGGGCATCCCTTGGCTGATGAAATTCCGCTGGCCTGGTCCCAGCAGGATGCGCGTAACGAGCTGCAACTAACATCGAAGCGACTGATTGGGTTGTTACCGGGCAGCCGGAAAGGTGAATTGGCTCGAATGGCACCGTTGTTTTTACAAGTCGCGCAACAATTACACCAGCGTCATCCAGATTTAGAGTTTGTGACGCCGATGATTAGTGAAGCACGCGCGGAACAGTTCCGAGCGTTGCATCAGCGCTTTGCGCCAACGGTACCAATTCGGTTAATCCAAGGGCAATCTCGTACCACCATGGCAGCCTGTGATGCTTTATTGTTGACCTCTGGCACCGTGACGCTAGAAGCCATGTTAATTAAACGGCCGATGGTGGTGGCGTATCGTTTTAATTGGCTCACGTATCAAGTAATTAAGCGCTTATTTAAAGCGCCTTTCTTTAGTTTGCCCAACTTATTGGCGAACGAACCCTTGGTTCCTGAGTTTGCCCAAGGGGAAGCCACTGTCTCGGCGTTGGTGGCGGCAGTGGAACAACAATTAGCACCAGAAGTGGCCCACACGCTGACACGCTTTCAAGAACTGCATCGCCAATTGCAGCAGCAGGCGAATGTGTTAAGTGCTCAGGTCGTTGCAGATCTGGTGGCATCCTCTCAATAATTCGATTTTATCGAATATAACCTCTTAATCTTCTCAATAACATTCGATTATTTACCCGTTATACTGAATCCTAAGAACTCGGAACGTCTAGAGGAGGCCGATATGGGATTATTAGTGAACGGGCAATGGCATGACACTTGGTATGATACCGACAGCACCGGTGGCAAGTTTGAACGGAGCAAATCACAGTTTCGCCGTTGGATTGAAGATGATCCACTGGCGCAATTTCCTGCCGTCAGCGGTCGCTATCATTTATATGTGAGCTACGCCTGCCCATGGGCACATCGCACCCTGATTATGCGCACGTTGAAACAACTTGAAGAGCACATCAGTGTTTCTGTGGTGCATCCGTTAATGCTTGAGCATGGGTGGGAGTTTGCTGATGGGGCATTACAAGATGATGTTTATGGGGCCCAGTATTTGTATGAGCTCTATCGGAAGGCAGACCCGAATTATAGTGGGCGAGTGACAGTTCCTATTTTATGGGACAAACATCAGCACACCATTGTCAGTAATGAATCTGCTGACATTATTCGCATGTTCAATAGTGCATTTAATCAGCTTACTGGCAATTCGTTGAACTTTTGTCCCGCGGACTTGCGTGATGCCATTGATCAAATGAATGAGTTTGTCTATCACGCGGTAAACAACGGCGTATATCGTTGTGGCTTTGCCACCACACAAGAAGCATACGAAGAAGCGTTCCACGAGCTGTTTGCCGCGCTCGATACGTTAGAACGACATTTAGGGCAGCAGCGCTTTTTGGTTGGCAACCAAGTAACCGAAGCCGACTGGCGACTGTTTACCACTTTGGTGCGGTTTGATGCGGTTTATGTGGGGCATTTTAAGACCAATCTAAAACGTCTCGTGGATTACCCTCATTTATGGGCTTATACCCGAGCTTTATATCAAGTGCCTGGCGTGGCTGAAACGGTCAATATGACCCATATCAAGCAGCACTATTATGGCAGCCATGGCACCATCAACCCAACCGGCGTTGTTCCTATTGGACCTGAACTTGATTTTATGACACCGCATCAGCGCGGGGAGGTTTTATGAGCAAGATGATTTTAAGTCGACATCGTGGAATTCCAGCTCAAGACGGAGCTGGGGTGAAGTTAACACGAATTATTAATCAGCCAAATTTACGCCATCAAGATCCTTTTTTGATGCTGGATGAGTTTCGTTCTGATAATCCCAACGATTATATTGCGGGGTTTCCGCCTCATCCACACCGCGGCTTTGTCACGCTGACTTATATGTTGGCAGGGCGCATGGAACACCGTGATTCCAATGGCAATACCGGGGTGGTTTCAGCGGGAGGCGCGCAATGGATGAAGGCAGCACGCGGCATTATTCACGCAGAAATGCCAAAACAGGAAGATGGATTAATGTGGGGCTTCCAGCTTTGGATTAACCTTCCTGCGGCGCGCAAAATGGAAGCTGCTGATTGGGCGGATTATGCGGAGCATACTATCCCCAAAATTCCAGGAGAGCGCAGTGAGATTCGGGTGATTGCTGGGGAATTCGAGGGCCAAGAGGGGCCGGTCAAGCAGCCTGAGCAGGCATTTTTAATGCTGGACGTGCGGCTGCAAGCAAATGCGCAAGTGAGCATCCCTAGCCAACAGCAGGAAACTCGGTTAGCCTATATCTATCAAGGCCAAATTACGGTGAATAACGAACCCGTGACGCGGGGTGAACTGATCCGTTTGGCGCCTCAGGATCTGCTACAACTACAAGCCGGCGATGAACCTGCCGGAATGATTGTATTAGCCGCGAATCCAATCGGGGAACCGATTGTGCAATATGGTCCATTTGTGATGAACCAGGCAGAAGAGATTGAACAAGCCATTCGCGACTATCAAGCAGGTCGCTTGACTGCTTAACCCAAAAAAGGAGTAACTATGCCTGCACGTCAGATGCTTGCGTGGACAGCGGGAGACGATCAGCTCGCTGTGCAACAACAACGCGAAATCCCTCAAGTAAGACCCGATGAAGTATTGATTCAGGTGGCTTATAGCGGGATGAATCGCGCTGATTTGTCGCAGTTAGCGGGGCACTATCCACCCCCGCCGGGAGCATCCGATGTGCTGGGCTTAGAAGTCAGTGGCGTGGTGCAAGCGGTCGGTGCCGAGGTTAGCCACATTCGGGTGGGTGATAAAGTGTGTGCCCTGCTCACCGGTGGTGGCTACGCACAATATGTGGCGGTGCCCGCGGTGCAAGTATTGCCTGTTCCGGCGGGCATGAGTTTATTAGCTGCCGCTGGCATCTGTGAGGTGTACGCGACAGCTTGGTTTAATATTTATGATATTGCCGCTGCGCAACCCGGTGAACGTATCTTGGTCCATGCTGCGGCGAGCGGGGTTGGACAAGCGGTTCTGCAGTTAGCCAAAGCGTTGGGGAACCCGACGTTTGCTACTGCCGGCAGCGATGAGAAGCTTGCCCAAGCCCAACGGCTTGGAGCCAGTGGTACCTGGAATCGCCGGCAAGGTGATTTTATTCAGGCTGTGAAAGCCTGGGGTGGTGCAGATATTATTCTTGACCCAGTAGCGGGAGACTACCTGAGTTGGAACCAACATGTGTTGAACCCCGATGGTCGCTTGGTGGTGATCGGCATCATGGGCGGTCGCATGGGAGAGTTGGATGGGGGGCGCTTATTGATGAAGCGGCAACGGATTATTGGCAGCACCTTGCGCAGTCAACCGGTGCCTGTTAAAGGGCGCATTATGAGTGCTTTGCAGCAGCATGTATGGCCGTTGTTTGAGCAGCATAAAATCACCCCAGTGGTTGATGAAGTGTTCCCGATTGATCAAGTTAATGACGCGTTTGAACGCTTGCGGGATAATAACACCCAAGGAAAATTAGTCTTAGATTGGCGCGTTTAAAGGGAGCCATTCCGTGTCATATGATTGTGATTTATCATGACCAAGCCCACTGACAAGCAGATCCCCATTACGGTCGAAGAAGACATTGCCGCGTTTTTAGATCGCTTGTGGTTAAAACAGGGGGTCAGTCAACACACCAGCGCGGCTTATCGTACTGATTTAAGAAACTTTCAGCGGTTTCTCAGCCAGTATCAACAGACCCAGTTGCGTCAAGTTGGGCAACTGGACATTGAGCGCTATTTGCTGTGGCGTCGTCAACAAGGGCTATCGCCACGCAGCACAGCCAGAGCATTAAGTGCATTAAAAAAATTCTATCAGCATGCCGTGGCCGAGCGCTGGTGCACGCATGATCCAACTGCCAAACTCGCACGGCCGAAGCAACCCCAAGTCATTCCCTATACCTTGAGCGAACAAGAAGTGGAGGCCCTATTGGCCATTCCAGACCCAGCCGATCCGGTGCAGTTACGGGATAAAGCCATGTTAGAAGTGCTGTATGCCACCGGCTTGCGGGTGACTGAACTGGTGCAGTTGCAAGTGGATCAGGTGCATTGGCAACAAGAACTGGTGCGAGTGGTGGGGAAAGGCAACAAAGAACGGCTCATTCCGCTTGGTGAAGAGGCCTTGGAATGGTTGCAACAGTACCTGACCCACGGGCGTCATCAATTATGTGAGCAGCCCGGTGATTGGCTGTTTGTCACACGCCGTTGTGGGCCATTAACTCGACAAGCATTTTGGTATCGAATTCGGTATTATGCACAACAGGCGGGAATACGGTCGCAACTATCGCCGCATACATTGCGGCATGCGTTTGCGACCCATTTATTAAATCATGGAGCGGATTTGCGGGTGCTCCAAATGCTGCTTGGGCATAGTGACTTATCAACCACGCAGATCTATACCTATGTCGCTCGCGAGCGATTACAGCAATTGCACGCGATCCATCATCCACGAGCGTAAAGCACTTCAATACAATGAGTAAATAGGAACATTTATGAAGCGATTGGCAATCCTTGGGGTCAGTGTGCTGCTAACAGCATGCAATCCTTCCACGCAAGAAACATCGACCACGGGCTCACTCGAAAACTTTGATGCACAGCATTTAACCCGCATGGGACTGTCGGTGAAAGCGGTGAAACCTTCTCCCATTGACGGCCTCGCCGAAGTTATCACTCAACAAGGGTTATTGTATGTCAGCCTTGATGGCAAGCAGCTCATGAGCGGGCATATTTATGATATCTCAGGGCAAGAGCCCGTCAGCCTGAGCGATTTAGCATTAAACGCTATGCGGGCCGCTGATTTAGATTCTATCAGTGAGAGTGTGATTGAATTTAAAGCGCCTCGCGAAAAACATGTGGTGTACGTGTTTACCGACAATACCTGTGGCTATTGTCGCCAACTGCATGAGCGAATGGATGAGTACTTAGCGTTGGGTATTACCGTTCGCTATTTAGCGTGGCCGCGCACTGGTTTGCAAGGAGATGGCGCCCGACAGTTACGCCAAGTATGGTGTGCTGAGGATCAGCAAGCAGCCCTCACTGCGGCGAAACAAGATCAGCCGGTGAGCAGCGCGCGATGCGAGGATCCGGTGAATCAGCATTTTGCGTTAGGGCAAAAATTTGGGGTGCGAGGCACGCCGGCGATTGTGTTTGAATCAGGAAAAATGCTACCAGGTTACGTGCATCCAGAACGTTTGATTGTTGAACTTGAAAACGACTAATGCAACAGATTGAGATTGAACGTCGGGCCATGGTCCCAGTGGGTGAGTGGGCCGCAGGTTTGCCACCCATGTTAGCGCAAGTATTGGCCCGTCGCGGCATCCAGAGTGCGGACCAATTGCAGTTGACAGCACAGCAATTGCCCCATTTTAAGTTATTGAAAGGGGCAACGGCGGCTGCTGAAGTGTTAGCCCAAGCCATTTCTCAGCAACAGGTCATTTGTATTTGTGGTGACTTTGATGCAGATGGGGCCACGTCGACCGCCTTGATGGTGTCCGTGCTACGGGCTTTGGGAGCGGCACAGGTGCACTATTTAGTGCCGAATCGGTTTGCCGATGGCTATGGTGTTTCACCGGCCTTGGTCGCTCAAGCGCAGCAGTTAGGAACCCAAGTGCTGGTCACCGTGGATAGTGGTATTTCCTGTCATGCAGGCATTGCCGCTGCAAAAGCAGCAGGGATGACGGTGATTGTCACCGATCATCACTTGCCGAGTGCTGAACTGCCAACTGCCGACGTTATTGTGAATCCAAACCTGCCTGATTGTGAGTTCCCCAGCCCTAATATTGCCGGTGTCGGTGTTGCTTTCTATGTCTTGTTGGCCTTACGTCATTGCTTGCGTGAGCAAGGTGTGGCCGTCCCGAACTTAGCCCAGTGGTTAGATTTGGTTGCGGTTGGGACGGTGGCAGACGTTGTGAAACTGGATGGGGTGAACCGTATTTTAGTGCAGCAAGGGTTGCAGCGAATTCGCGCGGGGGCCTGTCGGCCAGGAATTCAAGCCTTGTTGCAAGTGGCACAGCGGCCACCGCAACAATTACAAGCTGCGGACCTTGGCTATGCGGTGGCACCGCGCATTAATGCTGCCGGGCGACTGGACGATATGGCTGCAGGCATTGAGTGCCTCCTAGCCACGGACTATCACACCGCGTTGCGGTATGCGGAACAATTGGATCAGTTGAACCAAGCGCGCCGTCATATCGAAGCAGAAATGCGCGAAGAAGCTGAAACTTACGTGGTCCAACTCACTCATGAGCAAGACCAATTGCCGGCAGCATTGGTGCTTTACCAACCGGGTTGGCATCAAGGGGTTGTGGGGATTGTTGCAGGGCGGGTGAAAGAACAATGTCACCGACCGGTGATTGCCTTTGCCGAGAGTGATGACGGCACCTTGAAGGGGTCGGCTCGCTCCATTCCAGGATTGCATATTCGGGATGTGCTGGAACGCATTCATGGCTTAAACCCGCAGCTTATGGTTCGTTTTGGCGGGCATGCGATGGCGGCAGGGTTAACGATTCGTCCAGACCAATTGGCGGAGTTTCGAACTCGCTTTGTGGAGCAAGTAGAACAGTGGCTCGAGCCTGAGCAACTCACGCGGACGATTTGGTCCGATGGTGAATTAACGGCCGACTACTTCCAACTCCCTTTTGTCCAACAGCTAGAAGCCTTTGGGCCATGGGGGCATGGGTTTCCTGAGCCCGTGTTTGATGGTGAGTTCCGTATTGTGAACCAGCGTTTGGTGGGCCAACAGCATTTGAAGTTGGTGTTAGAAACCCCGCAACGAAGTGTGGTGGATGCTATTGCGTTCAATGTAGACCTAGGGCAATGGCCAGATGCAGGGGTACAAACCATCCATGCGGCCTACCGTTTACAATTGAATCATTTTAGAGGGCAGACTTCTGTGCAGCTAAACCTAGAGCATTTGCGTGCTTTACGGTAAAATATGCGCCCTTTATGACAAATCCACGCAGTAGAGATAGGAAGCTATGTTCGAAACCAATGCTACTTACACCGCGATAAAAGAGATGCGCAAGCGCAGCGAGCTCCTTCGGGGGTATCTTTGACTACGATCTGAAGGTTGAGCGGCTTGAAGAAGTCACCCGTGAACTGGAAGACCCCAACGTTTGGAATGATCCAGAGCGGGCGCAATCATTGGGGAAAGAACGCGCCAGTTTAGAACAGGTGGTGACAACCTTACAGCGTCTGGCGCAAGGCCTTGACGATGTTGAGGGGTTGGTTGAATTAGCAGTTGAAGCAGAGGATGAAGAAACCTATCACGATGCACTTGCTGAACTGGACCAGTTGGAGCAACAACTGGCGACGTTAGAGTTTCGACGGATGTTTTCAGGGCCGAATGATGCCGCAGATTGCTACCTGGATATTCAAGCCGGCTCCGGTGGAACTGAAGCGCAAGATTGGGCGAACATTCTGTTGCGGATGTTTTTACGTTGGGCTGAATCCCACGACTTCAAAGTCGAAATCACGGAACTGTCGGAAGGTGAAGTGGCTGGCATTAAGTCAGCAACCATTCATGTGAGTGGTGAATACGCTTACGGTTGGTTACGGACTGAAACAGGGGTTCACCGACTGGTACGAAAATCACCATTTGATTCAGGGAACCGCCGGCATACCTCATTTTCCTCGGTGTTTGTCTATCCGGAAGTGGATGACTCCATCGAGATTGATATTAACCCTGCGGATCTGCGCATCGATACCTATCGAGCTTCGGGAGCTGGTGGTCAGCACGTTAACCGAACGGACTCAGCCATTCGGATTACCCACGAGCCGACAGGTATTGTGGTGCAATGTCAAAGCGATCGTTCCCAGCATAAGAACAAAGATGCGGCGATGAAGCAATTGCGAGCTAAGCTCTATGAGTATGAATTACAGAAACAGCTCGCGGAAAAGCAAAAGTTAGAAGATTCCAAGTCGGATATTGGGTGGGGCAGCCAAATTCGCTCTTATGTGTTAGATGACGCGCGCATTAAAGATTTGCGGACGGGCGTCGAAACGCGCAATACCCAAGCCGTATTAGATGGTGATTTGGATCCATTTATTGAAGCAAGTTTAAAGTCTGGTTTATAAATTGGTTAAGCAACACGCAGGCGCGTGTGAGAAGAGGAACGAACAGCATGAACGAGAAAACGCAAGCACCTGAGTTGGACGTCAATGAACAAATCGCCCAGCGCAAGGCTAAGCTTGCTGCGTTGCGTGAGCGAGGCGTAGCATTCCCGAATGACTTCCGCCGCGATAGTTTAGCGGCTGATCTGCACCGCGAATACGATCATTGGGAAAAAGAAGCCTTAGCCGAAAAAGGTGTTCGTGTTCGTGTTGCCGGTCGGATGATGACGCGTCGGATTATGGGGAAAGCGAGCTTCGCAACCATTCAAGACATGTCGGGTCAAATTCAGTTGTACGTGGCACGAGATAATCTGCCAGAAGGGTTGTACAACGACGAGTTTAAGAAATGGGATTTAGGCGATATTCTGGGTGCATCAGGCACCTTGTTTATCACTGGCACCGGTGAGTTGAGCGTGCAAGTGGATGAAATTCGTCTGCTGACAAAAGCCTTGCGTCCACTCCCTGATAAATATCATGGGCTGGCCGATCAAGAGTTGCGCTATCGCCAGCGTTACCTTGATTTGATCACCAATGCCGATTCACGCAACACCTTTATTATCCGTTCGAAGGTGATCGACTATATTCGTCGCTACTTGTCAGAGAAGCAGTTCTTAGAAGTCGAAACCCCCATGATGCATACCATTCCTGGTGGTGCCAGTGCTCGCCCCTTCATGACGCATCACAATGCCTTGGATATGCAGCTGTATTTGCGAGTTGCTCCTGAGCTGTATTTAAAACGGTTGGTGGTTGGTGGCTTTGAAAAAGTATTCGAAGTAAACCGTAACTTCCGTAATGAGGGCTTGTCCACTCGACATAACCCTGAATTTACCATGTTGGAATTCTACTGGGCCTATGCGGATTATGAAGATCTCATGGACTTAACTGAAGACATGTTACGGGGCATGACGACGGAATTATTGGGCGCACCACAATTTGAAAGCGGTGGGGTGCAATATGATTTCCGTCAACCTTTTGCACGGATGACGGTGAAAGAAGCGATTTTGACTTATTTACCTGAGGCCACCATGGCCCAGTTAGATGATTTTGACCAAGCGAAAGCCTTGGCTGAATCTTTGGGTATCAAGGTAATGCCATCGTGGGGCTTAGGGAAAATCCAAATTGAAATTTTCGAGGAAGTGGCAGAGCACCAATTAATTCAACCCACGTTTATCACCGCTTATCCGGCAGAAGTGTCGCCGCTAGCACGCCGTAATGATGACGACCCCTTCGTGACTGATCGGTTCGAGTTTTTTGTTGGCGGGCGGGAATTAGCGAACGGTTTTTCGGAGTTAAACGACGCCGAAGATCAAGCAGAGCGCTTCCGTGAGCAAGTGGCACAAAAAGATGCCGGTGATGATGAGGCAATGTTCTACGACGAAGACTATGTTACGGCGTTAGAGTATGGCTTGCCGCCAACGGCAGGTGAGGGGATTGGGATTGACCGCTTGGTCATGTTATTAACGGATTCACCGTCAATTCGAGACGTGTTGTTATTCCCACACATGCGCCCACGTAAATAATTATCGTAAGCTCGTGTATGAGTATCACTTCAGCCAGTAAGACTCATCGAACTGGCTGAAGTGAATCGATGGCTTAGTCGTGATCGTGATGACCATCGGCGTGAACGTGACCGTGGTCTAATTCACTTGGATCAGCATCACGCACTTCTACCACTTCCACATCAAAGTTTAAGGCAACACCTGCCAGTGGGTGGTTTCCGTCAACAGTGACTTCGTCGTCGGTTACATCAACGATCATCACGGATTGATCACCCGCATCGGTGCTGGCACGGAACTGCATGCCAACGGCGACTTCGTTGTCACCAAACAGGCTACGTGGAACGGTTTGTACTAAGCCGTCATGGCGCTCGCCATAAGCGTCTGCAGGGGCAACGTCAGCAACAAACTTATCGCCAACCACTTTACCATCTAAGGCGTTTTCAAGACCTTTGATCAGCATTCCACGACCAAAAATAAACTGCAAAGGCTGACCTTCTTTTGATTGATCGAGCACTTGACCTTCGGTGGTTTTGACGGTGTAGTGAATTCCGACAACTTTGTCCTGGCTAATTGTTTGACTCATGTTTCATCCAGTGTGTAGGGCAGTGGGTAAATTTCCAAAAGACTCGCGTCATCGTCTTTCACTCTTAACTTAGTATCTGCGTCAATATCGCTCGGCAGCACTGCTAACAGATCCAGCTGATTTTCAGCACGGCTCACTGCATTAATTACCGTACCGGCACGTCGCCAGTTGTCGCCAAGTTGCTGTTCAATGGTGGTTCCCGCTTGAACAGGCTGTCCTTGGCCTCGTAAACGAAATAGTGCACGTTTTTGTCTGCCCAAATATTTCATTCGGGCAATAGTCTCTTGGCCAATATAACACCCCTTCGTAAAGCTAATTCCGTCCAAGGCTTGGACGTTTAGCATTTGAGGGACATATTCTTCTAGTGTACCTGAAACTAGGGTGGGTCGACCACGTTCAATTTCAAGCGCCTGCCAAACTTCTGGTGAGGCAGAAGTTGGCAGCCGATTTGGCGCACTGATAAGAATGAATTGAGCAGGGGCTGTGCCGACCTGCAACACAAGGTCAGTTGCAGTTGCTGTCACCGCTTGTGGCGTGCTTTCATTCAACGGTTGCTGCAATAATTCGGTCAACTTGGCCTGCGCTTGGGTTCCAAAAACCCCGTATAATTGCCATTGGGCTGTTGCGTCAACAATTTCTGTTTGGCTAAACACGCCAAATTTTTGTAACTGTGCCAAACTGGCGGCAATCGCGTCTTTATGATTAATTAAAACGACTTTATCGCCCCAGCGAGCGACGAATAACGTACTCAGCGCTTTCCCCTTGTTATCGCAGTGAGCTGCGTACAACCAGGCTTGTGACGTTAATTCCTTCATGTCACAGGAGAGCTGGCCTTGCAAAAATTGGTCAGTTTGCGGGCCTGTTAAAGTGATGACTGCGTAATCATCCAAGGAAACCGATACGTATTCAGGCTGGGCTTTGGTAAACTCTGTTGTTAACACTTGAAACCTCATTTTGTCATCGATATTCGAATAGATGGGGATAGTTTTGTATTATACAAGCGTTTATTGAAACGAAGTGTATTTTTAGTGGTAATACTTAATTGTCGTAATAAGGGATTCGCATGGAAAAGTTGCAACAAGATGCTGACTCATTAAGAAATAAAAATCGCCTGCGCTGGGCGTGTCGTCGTGGCATGTTGGAGTTAGACGTACTCTTTATGCCGTTTGTTGAGGAAGCATACGATGAGCTAACAGAACCCCAACAAGATGTGTTTCGGCGGCTGTTGACGTGTGATGATCCGGATCTCTTTGCTTGGTTTATGGGGCACGAAGTTTGCGACGATAAAGAACTCGCTGACATGGTGGCCTTTATTTTAAGCCGGGTGAAAGTATAACTAATGTGGCAACTGGTGGTTTGTCCTTGGCCCTGGCTGCGGCAACCCAACCAGTTATGGGGCATTGACACCCACCAAGGGCGGTGGGTGCAGTTAACGGATTTTGACCAACTGACTTGGCAGGTTCATCCGTTATCTTGGGTGACTCCATGGGGCGCTCTAGTCATGTTAGAGCGCGCCGGCCAGCCGCGCCGCTGGCTCTGGTTGCCGCGCAGCTGGCTAGGGGACGGCCAGTACCGACGATTAGCGCGGTGGTTGCTGCGCTGGCGTCAGTATGGTCGGTTGCGGATCAGCGGCTAGATCAGGGTAATCAAGGTTGTAGTGCAACCCACGGCTTTCTTTCCGCGCCATGGCACATCTCACGATTAATTCCGCCACTTGCACTAAATTCCGCAGTTCCAGCAAGTTATTGCTGATTTTGCAATGACTGTAATATTCGTGAATTTCTTGCTGTAAAAGCTCGATGCGTCTTAGTGCACGCTCTAACCGCTTATTGGTGCGGACAATGCCAACATAGTCCCACATAAATAACCGCAATTCGTGCCAGTTGTGCTGAATAATCACTTCTTCATCGGAATCGCTGACTTGACTGTCATCCCAGCGCGGCAGGCGAGGTTGTAGTTCAACGTGGTCGAGTTGGGCAAGGATGTCGGTGGCCGCGGCACGCGCAAACACCAGACACTCCAGCAAGGAATTACTGGCCATGCGATTGGCGCCATGTAAGCCGGTATAGGCCACTTCGCCAATCGCGTATAGATGATTCACAGCGGTGCGAGCACGTAAATCGGTTTGCACTCCGCCGCAGGTATAATGGGCAGCAGGAACCACTGGCATGGGTTCACGGCTGATATCAATGCCGAGACTTAAGCAGCGTTCGTAGATATTCGGGAAATGTTCACGAATAAAGGATTCCGGCTTGTGCGAAATGTCTAAGTACATGCAATCCGCACCAAGACGTTTCATTTCATAATCAATAGCGCGCGCCACGACATCACGCGGGGCTAATTCTGCGGCCGGATGAAAGTCTGGCATAAACCGTGTGCCATCGGGGCGTTTTAATACTGCCCCTTCGCCTCGCAAGGCTTCGGTGAGCAAGAATGACTGGGCATTCGGGTGAAATAAGCAAGTTGGGTGGAATTGATTGAATTCCATATTGGCGACCGCACAGCCTGCACGCCATGCCATGGCAATGCCATCCCCACTTGCCACATCGGGATTGCTAGTATATTGATAGACCTTGCTAGCGCCGCCCGTACACAAGGCGACAAAACGAGCGGCAACGGTTTCTACCTGCTGGGTCCGGCGATTAAAAATATAGGCACCGTAGCAGCGTGGTGCGCCGGCCACATGTTTCTCTGTAATTAAGTCAACAGCGGTGACTTGCTCGAGAATGGTGATATTAGGATGCTGTCGCGTTTGCTCAACCAAGGTGGTTTGCACGGCACGGCCGGTGGCGTCGGCGGCGTGTAGAATACGCCGATGACTGTGGCCGCCTTCACGATTTAAGTGAAAATGCTCGTCGTCAATGCGATCGAAGCCAACGCCAATATCAATGAGCCATTGCAAACTTTCTTTTGCATGTTCGGTGGTGAATTGTACGGCCGCGAGATCACATAACCCCGCACCGGCAATGAGAGTATCTTCAATATGGCTTTCAATGCTATCATTTTCATCGAAAACAGCAGCGATGCCACCTTGTGCATAATAGGTTGACCCTTCGGTCAATGGACCTTTGGAAAGCACCATGACTTGTGCGTGATCTGCTAATTGTAAAGCCAAGGTTAAACCGGCTGCGCCGCTTCCAATGATAAGCACATCACATTGATAATCTGAATTTTGTTCCATAAAGTATGTAGGTATGTTGGCGTGGCAAAACGCTGATTTACTTTTGAATGAAAGAGATTTTACTCTTTTGAATTTTTTTTGCGAACTTTTTGCGAATTCGTGGGTCTTATTTTGCAAGCGCGCAACGGGCCTTAAAATCTGACGTAGCTAGGGGTTGAGGAGAGTAGGCTCGGATGAGCGAACAAGAGATAGATAAAGTCCTGGTCGAACGCGTACAACAGGGTGATCAGCGAGCCTTTGATTTGTTGGTGAAAAAGTATCAACACAAGGTGATGAGTCTGATTTCGCGCTACGTTAAACAACCAGCCGATGTGCCTGACGTAGCCCAAGAAACATTTGTGAAAGCCTATCGTGCATTGGCGAATTTCCGGGGCGATAGTGCATTTTATACATGGTTGTACCGAATTGCTGTGAATACCGCGAAAAACTATTTGGTTGCTCAAGGGCGTAAGCCGCCTGCCAATGATGTTGATGCGGATGAAGCAGAATATTATGAGGGAAGTGAGGCGCTCAGAGATTCAGCGTCCCCCGAAAGTTTGTTACTGACCGATGAGATTCGTCATGTGGTAATGCGAACCATCGATGAACTCCCAGAAGATTTACGCCGCGCCATTGTGCTGCGAGAAATCGAAGGGCTGGGCTATGAAGAAATAGCCATCGAAATGGATTGCCCGATAGGCACCGTACGTTCGCGGATTTTCCGCGCTCGCGAGGCTATCGACCAGCAACTACGACCCTTGTTAGAACGCTAACATCACTTGAGGAAGCTTTATGTCTGATTGTTTAAAACAAAATGCCTCAGCACTGCTGGATAGTCATTTTGAAGACACAGATGCTGATGCCGGTCAGCCATTTAATGCCGATTTATCAGCATTATTGGATGACGAACAGGCACGGGCTGTTTGGCAACGCTATGCATTAGTGGGCCAGATTATGCGGCGTGAAGTGAGTGCTGCCCAGTCGCTTGATATTAGCGCGCAAGTTGCAGCACAGATTGCGCAAGAGCCTCAAGTGACTGCTCAAGTGGTCACCCCGCTGATGCAATCGGGTGGGGCGTTGACACGGGCGGCAAGCCGTTGGCTGAAGCCAGCGGGAAGTATTGCCATTGCTGCGAGTGTGGCCATTGTTGCGGTATTATCGGTGCAACAACCTGGGCTGGAAGTGATGCCAAATACCCCAGCGGTAACAACCCCTACGCTGGTAACCAATCCGTTTGGTGGACGAAATCCAGTCAGCTTTAACACCGTGATGGAAGCACCAGCACCGACGCAAGCAGAAATTGCTCAGCAACGCCAATTATTGCAGTCTTACTTACTCGATCATCAACGGCAATTGCAGTTATCCCTGCAGGCTGAGATGGAGCAGCAAGAGCATGCAAACGAGGTTGAGCCAATCGACCACCCACATGATTAGAACTTTTACTGCAGTAGTGCTGTGCCTGCTATTCCTCCCTGTTAGCGGCACAGCGCATAGTGAAACCAGTCCAGACCAGGCGGCCAATTTAGGAGAAGTCTGGTTCGACCGCATGGCACTCGCGTTGCGGCAACTCAATTTTGAAGCCACCTTAGTTCAATCCCAAGGACAACGGATCCAGCCCCTGGTGTGGTTTCACGGTCGATATGATCACGAAACCGATCTTGAATTACTCATCCATCTGAATGGCGCGGATTCACGAGCGCTGCGGATTGGTGATCAAACCTACTATTATTCACCGGTGGGCGGCTCCTATTCACTGCAAACCAATGTGACAGCAGGTTTTATTCCGCCAGCATTTTACGAACCTTTTGCGCAAATTAGTCAACATTACCAAGTGATAGCCAGTGGCGGCATGCGAGTAACGGGGCGGCCAGCTCAATATTTACGGCTGGTGAGTCGCGATGAATATCGCTATCATTACGATCTTTGGATTGATCGTGAATCGGCCATGCTGTTGAAACTGCAAATGATGACGCCTCAAGGAGAGGTATTGGAGCAGTTACAGCTTACTTCCATTCTGTTTACTGAACAGATTCCAGCACAATTGACAGAAGTTGGTGCCATTCAACGGCCTCCTCGGCTGTATGAGGCAGCCCAGTTAGAGGCGCCACGGTTTAACTTACGCCCTAATTGGTTGCCGGAGGGGTTTGAATTACGCCGGGCACAGCACCGCCGCTTGTATGACACACAACTGCCGACCGATCATTATTTATTTAGCGACGGATTAACCGAAGTATCCATTTATATTGGTGAACAGCAACAGCAGGGGTTACCTGAGTTAGCCTTTCAAGGTGCTGAGTCATTAATTAACACGGCCATTGATGGTTATGCCGTCACGGTTGTTGGGAAATTACCGGTGGTAACCTTGCATCAAATTGCTGCGGGAATGGTCATGAATTCACAAGGTGCGACACAGTGATTCGAGAACGTGCAGAAATTGTCCGAGTAGAAGCGGACCATTTATATGTCACTACCCAGATAAAAACTGGGTGCAGTGGTTGTGCGCAGCAGACTGTGTGCGGTACCGGCATCATTTCGAAAGCATTTGCGGATCGCCGTGCTGCATTTCGGGTGGTAAAACCTCAAGGGCACTTTGAAACTGGACAGCAGGTCGATCTCCTACTGCCAGAACAAGCGTTATCACGTTTTTCACTGTTGGTGTATGTGGTGCCTTTACTCAGTCTGTTTTTACTGGCGTGGTTCACAGGAAACATTCTGCAATGGACCGAAGGTTGGGTCATTATTGCGTCATTTTTGGGCTTCGGGTTTAGCTTTTATGGGCTCAAACAATGGCTGCAAAAGCGTGATATCCAAGTCATGCAGCTCTTGAGTGTCCAGCAAATCGATTGAATCAAACCGAAACTCTTTGTCCCGGACCGCTAAAATCAGTATGATCAGCGGTATCTGTATCGTTATTATTTTTTGTTGTTGCGGGGGCATTAATGCCAAATCAGGCGTTTAAGCAAACAAATATTCGTAATTTCTCAGTGATTGCACATATTGACCATGGCAAGTCGACGCTTTCTGATCGACTGATTCAATATTGTGGCGGTCTGACTGATCGTGAAATGGCCGAACAAGTCCTCGACTCGATGGATCTTGAGCGTGAGCGTGGCATTACCATTAAAGCACAGAGTGTCACCTTGCATTACACCGCCCAAGATGGCGAAACCTATCAATTAAACTTTATTGATACGCCCGGCCACGTCGACTTCTCGTATGAAGTATCGCGCAGCCTAGCCGGTTGTGAAGGGGCGCTATTGGTGGTGGATGCGGCCCAAGGAGTGGAAGCTCAAACTCTCGCCAACTGCTACACCGCCATTGAAATGGATTTAGAAGTGGTACCGGTCTTGAATAAAATTGACTTGCCACAAGCTGATCCTATGCGGGTTGCTGAAGAGATTGAAGATATTGTCGGAATCCAGGCGGTTGATGCGGTGCAATGCTCGGCGAAAACCGGAATTGGTATCGGCGATGTGTTAGAGCGTATCGTGACTCAGATCCCTGCACCGCAAGGCGATCCAGACGCACCGTTACAAGCGTTAATCATTGACTCTTGGTTTGATAACTACCAAGGGGTGGTGAGTTTGGTGCGGGTCAAAAACGGCGTGCTACGGGCTGGCGACAAAATGAAGGTGATGTCGACAGGCCAAGTGCACCAAATTGATAAAGTGGGCTTTTTCTCACCAAAACCAACGGAAACAGGCATCTTACGCTGTGGTGAAGTTGGCTTTGTGATTGCCGGGATTAAAGATATCCTAGGAGCCCCGGTAGGGGATACCCTAACCTTAGCGAAAGATTCGGCGACTGAACCTTTGCCTGGCTTTAAGAAAATTAAGCCGCAGGTTTATGCGGGCATGTTCCCGATTTCGTCGGATGACTATGAAAGCTTCCGTGATGCATTGGCTAAGCTCTCATTAAATGATGCGTCGCTATTTTATGAGCCAGAAAACTCAGCAGCACTAGGATTTGGATTCCGAGTTGGTTTCTTGGGCATGCTCCATATGGAAATTATTCAAGAACGCTTGGAACGTGAATACGATATCGACCTTATTACGACCGCGCCGACGGTGGTATATCGGGTCATTACCAAAGATGGCAAAGAGCTGATGGTGGATAACCCTGCTCACTTGCCAGCAGTGAATGATATTGAAATCATTTACGAACCCATTGTTGAAGCGAATATTTTGGTCCCGCAAGAGTTTCTTGGCAACGTGATCACCTTGTGTGTCGATAAACGGGGTGTGCAGACCAAAATGTCCTACCATGGAAAACAAGTTGCGGTCACCTATGAGTTGCCGATGGCAGAAGTGGTGATGGACTTCTTTGATCGGTTGAAGTCAACCAGTCGTGGTTATGCCTCGCTGGACTATAACTTTAAGCGCTTCGAAGAGGCTGACATGGTGCGGGTAGACGTCCTGATTAACGGGGACAAAGTGGATGCATTGGCGATGATTACTCACCGCGATCATGCCCAAGGGCGCGGTCGAGAGTTAGTCGATAAAATGCGTGAGCTGATTCCTCGACAAATGTTTGATATTGCCATTCAGGCAGTGATTGGCACCCATGTGATTGCGCGTTCTACGGTGAAACAATTGCGTAAAAACGTGACTGCAAAATGTTATGGCGGTGACGTGAGCCGTAAAAAGAAATTGCTGCAAAAGCAAAAAGAAGGGAAGAAACGGATGAAACAACTTGGTAACGTTGAAGTTCCGCAAGAAGCATTCTTAGCTGTTCTCAAGGTTGGCAAATAATTCGTATCAGTTCACAGCGTTAGGAAGCGAATTCATGGCAAACTTTTATTCGATACTGTTAACCTTGGTCACCTTGGCTGCGGGTTTAATTTGGTTGTATGACGCCAAAATGAAACGGCCGGCTCGGGTTGCACTGATTCAACAGGCCGAACAAGAAGCCAATAAGACGTTGTCTGCAGAAGAACGTGAGCGTCTGGCCCCACAGGGAACCATTGCAGAGTTTGCGCAAAGTGTGTTTCCCATTTTATTTGTGATTCTGATCCTCCGTTCTTTTCTGTACGAACCGTTTCGGATTCCTTCTGCCTCCATGATGCCGACCATGTTGGCGGGCGATTTTGTGTTGGTGGAAAAATTTAGCTACGGCGTTCGTGACCCGTTATTTCGGAGCGAATTATTTGCCACAGGGCTGCCACAGCGTGGTGATGTTGCGGTGTTTAAATACCCGGTAAATCCGCAGGTTGATTTTATTAAACGGATTGTCGCGTTGCCCGGGGATCGGATTATTTACCGTAATAAAACGCTGTATATTGAGCCAGCTTGCGAGACGCGGAATGAGTCCTGTCCGCCACTGCAAGTGATCAAGCAAACCATTCAGCCACAAGACGAGATTTATTTTAATCGTACCACGCCATTGCAGCGCTTTACCGAGCAGCTCGGCGACGTGGAACATGAAATTCTTGTCGACCCATCCGTTGCTTCTCGTGCTGCGTTCTATTACCAACAGCCAGGCACCGCAATGGACGAATGGGTGGTGCCCGAAGGGCATTATTTTATGATGGGCGATAACCGTGATAACTCAGAAGACAGCCGCTATTGGGGCTTTGTGCCATACGACCATTTGGTGGGACGTGCGACACTGATTTGGATGAGTTTGGAGTTTGAACGTGGTGCTGATAGCTGGGTGCCGCAGTGGTTCCCGAGCTGGATTCCTTCAGGCGTGCGTTGGCATCGTTTAGGAACTGTGGAGTAAGCTGTGAGTTTACCAAGACCTTCATTACGGCAATTAGAAAAACGGTTTGGTTACACGTTCAAAAACCAGGATAACCTCATGCGTGCGTTAACCCACCGTAGTGCAGCGGGGAAACACAATGAGCGGTTGGAGTTCCTTGGCGATGCCGTGTTGAGTGTGGTGATTAGCGAAGCCTTATTTGAGAAGTTTCCCCAGAGCGATGAAGGGGATTTAAGTCGCATGCGCGCGACGTTGGTGTGTGGGCGCAACTTAGCCAAACTCGCTCAGCAGTTTGATCTCGGGCCATATTTAGTGTTGGGACCGGGTGAATTAAAAAGTGGGGGGCATCGCCGTGAGTCAATTCTGGCCGATACAGTAGAGGCCTTATTAGGCGCGATGTATATTGAAAGTGGTCTGGCTGTTTGCCGGCCCGTGGTATTAAGTTGGTACGCCACCCAGTTAGCAGAAATCAAGCCAGGCGCAAGCCACAAAGATCCGAAAACGCGATTGCAAGAATACTTACAAGGGCGACAGCAGACGTTGCCTGACTATGAGGTCGTGGCCACGCAAGGGCAAGCGCATAATCAAAAATTTACTGTCAGTTGTCGTGTCGAAGGGTTGGCTGAAGCGGTGATTGGCACCGGCACCAGCCGCCGCAAAGCAGAACAGCAAGCTGCTGATATCGCACTGCAACGACTGACTCAGCAGGAACATGCATGAACGAATTAGCAATGACCCCAGAGACCGCCTTTGTGGCGATTGTTGGACGCCCAAACGTTGGTAAATCAACGTTATTGAACCGTATTCTGGGGCAAAAGATTAGTATTACCTCACGTAAGCCGCAAACCACGCGCCACCGCATTCTCGGCATTGAAACCGAAGGCGCTCGGCAGATTGTGTATGTCGATACGCCTGGCTTGCATCAGGATGAAAAGCGCGCCATTAACCGATTAATGAACCGTGCCGCAGCGTCCTCGCTAAGCGGTGTTGATGCGGTGTTGTTTGTGGTTGAGGCAGGGCGCTGGACCCCAGATGACGAACTGGTTTTGGCGAAACTGAAAAACCTTAGCGTTCCAGTGGTGTTGGTGGTCAACAAAGTCGATCAAATCAAAGACAAAGCAACGCTGTTGCCTTATTTAGAAAAGTTGGCGGGCTTGCATGGGTTTGCGGAGATCATGCCGGTGTCTGCCAGCACGGGGTCACAAGTGGAAACCTTGCGTAAGCAAGTGCATCTGTATGCACGCCCGGGCGACCATCATTATCCTGAAGATTATGTTACCGACCGCTCAGTACGCTTTATGGTGGCAGAAATTATTCGTGAGAAGTTGATGCGCTTTACCGGCGATGAATTACCTTACAGTACGACGGTAGAAATTGAACAATATGCCGTTTCCCCTGCGGGTACCACCCATATTCATGGCCTGATTCTGGTGGAGCGTGATGGTCAGAAGAAAATGGTTATCGGTGCCGGTGGGCAAAAGCTAAAAACCATCGGGATTGAAGCACGTCGGGATATCGAGCAATTGATTGGGGGCAAAGTTCATCTTCAGCTGTGGGTGAAAGTGAAATCAGGCTGGGCCGATGATGAGCGGGCGCTGCGCAGTTTAGGATACGGCGAGGACTAAGCCGTGTCTCCGGCGTTTGTGCTGCATCGCTGGCCCTATCAAGACACTAGCTTATTGCTAGAGTTATTTACCCCAGAACATGGGCGTTTTCGAGCCATTGCAAAAGGGGCGAAGCGGGCAAAAAGCCCATGGCGTAGTATCTTACAACCCTTTATTCCCTTACAAATTGAAACCCGAGGGCGGCATGAGCTGCAAACCTTAGTGAGTGCAGAAGCGCTTGCCCTCGCATTCCCATTACAAGGCATTGCGTTGTATAGTGCGTTTTATGTGAACGAACTTATTCAGCGTTTAACCACGCCTTACCATGCCAACGAGCAATTATTTCGCGACTATCAACAAACCCTTGAATTGTTGACTAAAGTCGAGCAAGTTGAGCCAATATTAAGGCGCTTTGAATGGCAATTACTCTGTCATTTAGGGCATGGGTTTGATTGGGTTCTGGATACCTCTGGGAACCCGATACAGTCTGAGCGAACTTATCAGTTTATGCCCGAAGCAGGTTTTGAGTTATGCTTAGCGTTGCCAGCCAGTGGACCCAGTTCCGTTTATCGCGGGGCTGATATTCTGCGGTTGGCCGAATTTGATGTTGCTGAGCCGCGTTTGTTGGTCGTATTTAAACGCATCATGCGAATGGCACTGCAACCTTATTTAGGGGCGCAGCCACTTCGTAGTCGTGAGTTTTTTTTGCAATATAAGGAAATGCCATGAGTTCAACGGTACGGAAAAACCCAATTTATTTAGGGGTCAATATTGACCACGTGGCCACCGTTCGTAATGCCCGTGGGGTGAGTTATCCTGAGCCTGTCGAAGCTGCCGCAGTGGCAGAACGAGCAGGTGCAGATGGGATTACCGTGCATCTGCGCGAAGATCGTCGGCATATTACCGATCGCGATGTAGAGATTCTTGCGAAAACCTTGCAAACCCGAATGAATTTAGAAATGGCGGTGACGGAAGAAATGCTCAGTATCGCCTGCCGCATTAAACCTGCTTATTGCTGTTTGGTTCCCGAAAAACGAGAAGAATTAACGACTGAAGGGGGCCTCGATGTTGCCGGACAGCAGGATAAAATTACCGCAGCTGTTGAGCGCTTAGCAGAGCAAGGAATCGCGACCAGTCTCTTTGTGGACGCCGATAAACAGCAAATTGATGCCGCCGTAGCAACCGGAGCACCTATTATTGAGTTGCATACCGGGCATTATGCAGATGCAACCGATGACCGCACGCGTTCCCAACTGCTCGCGCAACTACGTGATGCCGCAGAATACGCACAAGCAGCGGGATTGCAAGTAAATGCAGGCCATGGCTTGCATTATCATAATACCGCCGCCGTGGCTGCCATTCCCCAGTTGGTGGAGTTAAACATTGGTCATGCCATTATTGCCCGTGCAGTGATTGTTGGTTTAGAGCAAGCTGTTCGCGATATGAAAACCATCATGCAGCAGGCTCGTCAAAATGGCACAGTTTTATAAGCCGCAAACGCGAGCACAACGCCAACCATCCCGTTCATTAAAAGGCCAACAAGTGGTTGGCCTTGATCATCTAGGTCGCGGCATTATTCGCACCCCGCAAGGCACTAAATTCGTTGCTGGCACAGCTCCCGGTGACGTGATCAGTGTGTCGGTGACAGGGCGCTATGACGCACAGCTTATCGGTATTGAACAACCCAGTGCTATTCGTGTCACGCCCCCCTGCAGCTATTACCAAACGTGCGGTGGGTGTGATTTACAGCATTTGGCGGACGACGAACAGTGGCAACATAAGCAGCGGACGGTGCAAGAAATGCTGAAAAAATTTGCTCAGTTGCAGGCACAACAATGGCTGCAACCGTTACGTGGTGCTCGTTGGCATTACCGTCGGCGAGCTCGTTTGGCCGTGTATTGGAACCGGCAACGGCAGCAACTCACACTGGGCTTTCGAGCGGCAAAAAGTAAGCAAATCATTGCCATCGATAGCTGTCTGGTGCTGGCTAAACCGCTGGATCAGTTATTGCAACCGCTTCGTTCCTTGCTCGAACAATTGCAATGTACAGCGCGGTTGGGTCATGTGGAATTAATAGAATTTACCCAGCAGTTGGTGGTGTTATTACGCTTACCAGAGGTACCCAATGCAGCGGATCATCAACAGCTACAAGCCTTTGCCGAACAGCATCAGGTAGCGGTTTGGGCTGAAACGGATCAGGCATTAACACCGCTTCACGCACGCCCTGAACCCATGAGCTATCGCTCCCATAGGGTGGAAGTTGCAAGCTGGCCAACAGATTTTATGCAGGGGCATCGTGAACTGAGTGAGCAGATGGTCGCGCAAGTGATACAGTGGTTAGCGCCAACTGCTCAAGATCAGGTGCTCGAACTATTTGCCGGCAGCGGTAACTTCACCTTACCAATTGCACTCACCGGAGCACAGGTCACCGCTATTGAAGGGATCCCTAGTATGGTGAATCGTTTGCAGGACAGTGCAACTCAGCTGAAGCTGCCAGTGGTGGCCCATTGCGCAAATTTAGAAGAAACGTGGAGCCAGCAACCTTGGGCTAATAGTCCGTTTAATAAAGTCTTGCTTGATCCAGCGCGGGCAGGAGCGGCCGTCGCCATTGGGGAAGTAGCACGTCGCCAGCCCGAGCGAATTGTTTATGTTTCCTGTGCACCAGATACCTTAGCGCGAGACGCCCAGGTGCTGGTCGAGCACGGATATCAATTAAAACAGGCTCAGCTAGTTGACATGTTTCCTCAGACCCATCACATTGAGGTAATCACATTATTCGAACGGGGGTAGATTGTGGTTTGGGTGCGCAGTACACACGTTGATATGCCTCATCAACAGGGGGATTGGTTAGCAGAATTAGAATCTGAATCGCGGCGCGCGCAATTGCGTGAGCATGCGAAACGGGTCACGGAACTCAGTGAGCAGGCCAAACAACCCAAGCTGGCCGTAAAAGGCAAAGAGATGGTCGAGATTCTCATTGCTCTGAACCTTGATCAAGAATCCCTTATTGCCGCCTTATACAGCCCCGTTTATGAAGCGCAGTTAATGACTGACGAACAAGCGACAGAGTGGGGCGGTCCCGCTTTGTCTGAGCTGCTGCGCGCCATTCAGCAAATGCAAACCATTAGTGCTTTGCAACACTTTCAACGTGGCAAGCCCGATCAAACCCAAATCGACAATGTGCGGCGGATGTTACTGGCGATGGTCACCGACATTCGTGCGGTGCTGATTAAGCTGGCGGAACGTATTTGCTTTCTTCGGGAAGTGAAAAGTCTTGACGAAGAATCACGGGTGTTGGCCGCCAAAGAATGTCATGAAATCTATGCCCCTTTAGCAAATCGGTTAGGAATCGGTCAGCTCAAATGGGAGTTGGAAGATTTAGCATTTCGTTACTTGCATCCCGTTACCTATAAAACGATTGCAGCACGATTATTAGAGCGGCGGATTGACCGAGAACATTACATTCGTGACTTTGTCAGCTTGTTACAGCAAAAGCTCAATGACGAAGGGGTTCGAGCGAAAGTTTACGGGCGGCCCAAGCACATTTACTCGATTTGGCGGAAAATGCATAAAAAAGGCCTGCCATTTGAGCAAGTCTACGATATCCGCGCAGTCCGTATCATCACTGAGTCGTTGAAGGACTGCTATGCAGCTTTAGGGGTCGTCCATAGCTTATGGTCCCATATTGGCTCTGAATTTGATGACTACATTGCCACCCCTAAAGCCAATGGGTATCAGTCCATTCATACGGTGGTTGCGGGCCCTGAAGAGAAACACGTCGAAATTCAAATCCGTACCCAGGGCATGCATGATGATGCAGAATTAGGGGTGGCGGCTCACTGGCGTTATAAAGAAGGCAGTGGCACGACGAAAGGCACGGGCTTAGAAGATAAAATTGCTTGGTTAAGAAAACTCTTAGCCTGGCAGGATGACATGGCCGATTACGACGGCTTGGTCGATGAAATCCGTAGCCAAGTGTTTGAAGATCGCGTTTATGTGTTCACGCCCAAAGGCGAAGTCATCGACTTACCGGCTGGAGCCACACCGTTAGACTTTGCGTACTACATTCACTCCCAAGTGGGTCATCGTTGTGTGGGGGCGAAAGTGAATGGCAATATTGTGCCTTTCACGTATCACCTAAAAAATGGGGAGCGGGTCGAAATTCTTACCCAAAAAAATACCCAGCCGAGCCGTGATTGGCTGAACCCTTCGAACGGCTACCTGAATACTACTCGTGCCCGTAGCAAGGTCGTGACCTACTTTAAAAAGCTGGATCGCGAGAAAAACTTAAAGCTCGGGAAAGAACTGCTAGAAACTGAACTGGCGAAATATCAAGTGCCGTTAAGCCAAGCTGAAAGTGTTCTAGAGCGGTTTAATATGCTGCATCTAGATGATTTGCTGGCAGCCATTGGAGCCGGTGATATTCGTTTGCAGCAGGTGGTGAATCAACTCCGGCCAGAAGCCGAAGTGTTCGCTGAAAAAATTGAACGAATTACTACCAAAGCACCGAAAGTATTGCCCCCAGCAGGGCAACAAAGTGACGTGACGGTTGAAGGAATTGGTAACCTGTTGGTGCAATTTGCGAAATGTTGCCAACCGGTGCCGGGTGACGCCATTCTTGGGTTTGTCACGCAAGGGCGTGGTGTATCCGTGCATCGCAGCGATTGCGATCAATTGAAACATTTATTGGAACAACACCCAGAGCGAGCCATTGATGTCGGCTGGAGTCAACGGCATCAAGGCCGTTACAAGGTGCATTTACGCGTCGTGGCGGATGATCGGCAAGGCTTGTTACATGACATCACCAGTATTCTAGCCAACGAAAAAATACATGTGGTGCAATTGGATTCTCGTTCCGATGCGGTGAGTCAGCAAGCGGTGGTAACCCTCGGCGCGCTGATTAACAATCAAGACAGTGTGCAGCGCATGATGAACCGTTTAAGCCAATTGAAAGGCATTGATATTATTGAGCGTATTAAACAATGACAACCTCACTAACAGGCACCGCAGCCTTATTAGAGGTCATGGCACAATTGCGCGATCCTGAGCGGGGATGCCCGTGGGATCGGGCGCAAACCATGGCCAGTTTAATTCCATATACCATTGAAGAAGTTTATGAAGTGGCGGCGGCTATCAACGGTGGTGAGTGGGACGAAATTCAAGGTGAACTCGGCGACTTGCTATTCCAAGTGGTGTTTTATGCACAGCTGGCACAGGAGCAACAGCAATTCGATTTTGATGCCATCGCGCAACGGATGGCAAATAAGCTCATCCATCGTCATCCCCATGTGTTTGGTGATGCGCAAGTTGCAGATGCAAGTGACGTCAAAGATCAATGGGAGCAGATTAAAGCGACCGAACGGGAACGTGCTGGAACAAACGCCAGTGTATTTGAGGGAGTTCCTGATCGTCTGCCAAGCTTGTTACTGGCCCTAAAATTGCAGCAGCGCGCTGCCTCGGTCGGGTTTGATTGGACCTCCTTGCCACCGGTCGTAGAAAAAATTCAGGAGGAGCTGGTCGAGGTCCAAGAGGAGCTTGCTCGTGCACATCCTAATCCAGATGCCATTGCCGATGAAATTGGTGATTTACTATTTGCGGTGGTCAATTTAGCTCGTCATGCACAAGTACATCCAGAAGATGCGCTCCGTCGCGCCAATCAAAAGTTCAAGCAGCGCTTCCAACGCATTGAGCAACGCTTGCAAACGCGCCAATTACGCGCAGACCAACTGAGTTTGGATGAGCTTGAGGCGGAATGGCAGGCGGTGAAGCATGAAAGCCAGTGATTTGGAGATTCTTGACGATTTTAAATTGTCGATTAGCAATCCATCAGGTATACTATTTTCCCGTCTTGAAGCAACTCCCATTTTACCTGACGACTTAGGTTTCGCATGACAACTAATTATATTTTCGTCACCGGCGGTGTGGTATCCTCGCTGGGCAAAGGCATTGCTGCAGCTTCATTGGCGGCAATTCTTGAAGCACGTGGCCTGAGTGTCACAATTCTTAAACTCGACCCGTACATTAACGTCGATCCGGGTACCATGAGTCCGACCCAGCACGGTGAAGTTTTTGTCACCGAAGACGGCGCTGAAACCGATCTTGATTTAGGCCATTACGAGCGCTTTATTCGCACTCGCATGACCAAGAAAAATAATTTTACGACGGGGCGTGTCTACGAAGATATTATTCGTCGTGAGCGCCGTGGCGAGTTTCTTGGCGCAACCATTCAAGTGATTCCGCATATCACCAATGAAATCAAACGCCGCATTATTGAAGGCAGCCAAGGCTACCAAGTGGCGATTATCGAAATTGGTGGTACTGTTGGTGATATTGAATCACAACCATTCTTAGAAGCCATTCGGCAGTTAGCCACCGAAGTTGGGCGTGATCGCACTTTGTTTATGCACCTCACCTTGGTGCCGTTCTTGGGTGCCGCTGGCGAAGTAAAAACCAAACCAACCCAGCACTCCGTGAAAGAATTACGTTCGATTGGGATTCAGCCTGATGTACTGATTTGCCGTTCTGACCGCGCCTTACCAGCCAATGAACGCAGTAAAATTGCGTTGTTTACCAACGTTGAAGAACGAGCGGTTATCGGCTTGAAAGATGTCGATAGCATTTACAAAATCCCGGCAATTCTGAAAGCCCAAGGGTTGGATGAAATTGTGGTACATCGCTTCCGGTTAGAGTGTCCTGAAGCTGATTTATCTGAATGGGAACACGTACTCTATCAAGAATCGAATCCAAGCGGCGAAGTCACGGTTGGCTTTGTGGGGAAATACATTGAATTACCCGATGCTTATAAATCAGTGAACGAAGCGCTTGCTCACGCAGGGTTGAAAAATCGTGTCACGGTGAATATTCGCTACATCGATGCGCAAGACGTCGAAACCAAAGGGGTGGCGAAGCTCGCCGATGTGGACGCCATTATTGTTCCAGGTGGGTTTGGCGAGCGGGGCGTACTGGGTAAAATTTTAGCCGCTCAATATGCCCGAGAAAATGGCATTCCATATTTAGGGATTTGTTTGGGCATGCAAATTGCGGTGATTGAATATGCGCGCAATGTGCTGGGCCTTGAACAAGCCAATAGTACCGAATTTGAACCTGACACCGCCCATCCTGTGATTGGCTTAATTAACGAATGGATGGATGCGCAAGGGCAACAAGAATGGCGTGATCAGCAATCAGATTTAGGCGGTACCATGCGCTTGGGTGCTCAGCCTTGTCATTTAGTTAAGGGCAGTAAAGCTCACGACTTATACGAGGCAGATACCATCGCTGAACGGCATCGTCACCGCTATGAGGTGAATGGGGCGTACATTGAACAATTGGAGCAAGCTGGAATGAAGATCTCCGGCTGGTCCCATGATCACCGTTTAGTAGAAATTGTTGAAATTCCAGAGCATCCGTGGTTTGTTGCAGCACAATTCCATCCGGAATTTACCTCAACACCCCGTGATGGACACCCATTATTCCGCGGCTTTATTGAAGCTGCAGCTCATTATCAAAAACTGCGTCGCGCATAAGCGCTGCGTGCTTGGCAAAGGAGTAGAAATTAATCATGGCAACAATCAGTAAAATTGTAGCTCGTGAAATCATGGACTCACGCGGCAATCCGACCGTCGAAGCGGATGTGTTTTTAACCAGCGGCCATTGGGGGCGAGCGGCAGCGCCTAGCGGTGCGTCAACCGGTTCACGGGAAGCCCTTGAATTACGCGACGGTGATCCGCAGCGTTATCTTGGCAAAGGCGTGGAGCAAGCGGTTGCTAATATTCATGAGTTGATTGCGCCGGTGCTAAAGGGCGTTGACGCGACTCAGCAAGCGGAAGTCGATCGCATTATGATCGAATTGGATGGCACAGAAAATAAAGAAAAACTAGGTGCCAACGCAATTCTTGCCGTATCGTTAGCGACAGCGAAAGCCGCCGCTAGTTACAAACAGATGCCACTGTATGCGCACATTGCAGAGTTGAATGGCACCGCAGGAAAATTCAGCATGCCATTGCCGATGATGAACATCTTAAATGGTGGTGAGCACGCAGATAACAACGTCGATATTCAAGAGTTTATGATTCAGCCAGTCGGCGCCAAAAACTTCAAAGAAGGTTTGCGGATGGGCGCGGAAGTATTTCATGCGCTGAAAAAAGTGCTACAAAACCGTGGTTTAAGCACTGCTGTAGGCGATGAAGGTGGATTTGCTCCAAACCTCGCCAGCAACGAAGAAGCGTTGACCGTGATTGTTGAAGCGGTTGAGCAAGCAGGTTATCGCATGGGTAACGATATTACGTTGGCACTCGACTGTGCGGCTTCTGAGTTTTATCGTGACGGCCAATACCATCTCGCAGGTGAAGGAAAGTCCTTTGACGCCGCTGGCTTTGCTGAGTATCTTGATGGTTTATGTCAAAAGTATCCGATTATTTCCATTGAAGACGGCTTGGATGAAAGCGATTGGGACGGTTGGAAAATCCTTACCGACCGTTTAGGACATCGCGTGCAGCTCGTTGGTGATGACTTATTCGTGACCAATACCAAAATTTTACAGCGTGGTATTGAACAAGGAATTGGTAACTCAATTTTGATTAAGTTCAACCAAATTGGTAGCTTATCGGAAACACTAGCAGCCATTCGCATGGCTCACGAAGCAGGGTTCACTGCCGTGATTTCGCATCGTTCGGGTGAAACGGAAGATGCAACCATTGCTGATTTGGCTGTTGGTACGGCAGCAGGGCAGATCAAAACAGGCTCATTGTGTCGTTCTGATCGCGTTGCTAAATACAACCAGCTGTTGCGTATTGAAGCTGAGCTGAATGGTGGAGTTCCATACCGTGGCCGTGCTGAAGTGAACGCAAAAGCATAGCAATTGAGAGTAGGTCACACCAGTGACACAGCAAGGGGATATTTTTCAGCAGCTTCATCTGGCATCAGTTTCTGGTGTCAGCGCTGCTGCGTTTGCTGAAATCAGTACGGCGTTGTATGAGCGTGAACTGGTACATTTAGCTCAGTTGCAGCAGGTCTCCGTTGCCTTTCTACAACGCCGCTTACAAAGCTTGCCTTACCATGTGCGTAATGCCGCATTAGGCATGCTGGAAAGCGACGCTCCTTATTCCCTCGATATTCAAAATGCGAGTTGGCAAGCTCCGCAAAAACGTCGTTTGGCAGTGACAGCAACCCAACCAAAAAAATTAGAACGTTGGTTAGCCCAAGCCGCTCGCCTTGGTGATACGGTGCCGGTTTATGATTTGCGAACTCCTATCCAACAAGCACGCTTAGACTCCATTGACCGGATTGATCATGAACAGCAACGCGTGCATTGCAACATGCATGGCTGGTTTTCGTTTTCAGGGAACTGTTTAGAGCCGGAGCACGAGCAGTTGTTTTTATTGCGCCCAGACGCGACCACATTAGCTCCCGCCTTTTGCGGACATCAATGGAATCATAAAGGCCGTATCGACCCTCGTACCCTAGCGCTCCGCGAAGTGCTACTTGCCACGCGCGTGAATTTTTAAGAACTCTGCCACGCACTAAACAGCGCCATAGCGCCTGCGCTAAACACCAACACCAAAGTGATCCGCCGAAACAGGGATTCTGAAAGGTAACGACTGACTTGATGGCCCAGTGCTGTCCCAATTCCCATGCCCGCTAGTAAGGCAAGCAAAATTGGGAGTTGTGAAACTTCATAACGTTGCTGAACGCTAAACGAAATGACATTGGTGAGGGCCAGTACCCAGAAAAATACTGCCAACGTGGCTCGGAAGCTATCTCGGGCAAGGCGATGGCTGGTTAAAAATAACACCACGGGAGGACCTCCCAAGGTGAGCGCGCCATTGCTAAAACCTGCTAACAGGCCTGTCGTCCCTTGCAAGCGCGGGGTGTTCGCAAGCTGCCATTGCACACCAAACCAAAAGCAAATAGCGACGGACATCACCAAGAGCGCCATACCAACTTGTAAGCCAACCAGATTCACGTGGGCGAGTAATAAGTTACCAACCAAGGTTCCCAACACGCCAGTTACTAATAGCCAACGCCATTGTGTTAAGTGAATATGTCGGCGTAACACCCAACTGAGATAGGTTGCCATGAGCAGATTGACAATCGACAAGGTGGGCGTGATGGTGGTGAGGGGTAAATAGAGCACCAATAATGGCACGGCAATTAATCCCGAGCCAAAGCCAGTTAAGCCTTGTAAAAACGCACCTAAGAACATAATGAGCGCGATGACGAGGTATTCCATGAATGATCTGCCTTGAATAAACGTTGGGCTTTGTTAGAAAGGTCGATATACTACTTCCAGCGCTGGAACAACAGACACAATAATGATCACAGCGACGGGGGCGTTCATGCGATTATTAAAATTAATTTTTATCGTTGTTTTGATTGCGTTGCAATATCGACTTTGGTTCGGTAAGAATAGCCTACCAGATTATTGGCACTTGCAGTCAGATGTTCTGCGACAGGCCGAAACAAATGGGCGACTGATGCAACGCAATCAAGTGCTAGCTGCTGATATCGTGGATTTACGCGAGGGCCAAGAAGCACTCGAAGAACGTGCCCGTAATGAACTCGGTTTAATTCAGCCCCACGAAACATTTTTTAGAATTGTCCCAGTCAACCCAACTAAGAACTAGTGCGTTATATGGAAAATCATGTCCGGGTTGCCGCAGTCATCCCCGCCGCTGGGATAGGGCAAAGGATGAAGTTGACCCAGCCTAAGCAATACTTGCGGATAGGCCAACAAACCTTATTAGAGCATAGTGTGGCAGCAATGCGCCAAGACCCGCGGGTTGAGGCGATTTTTATTGCCACCGCACCCAACGACCCTTGGCTCCAGCAACTCAATTTTGCGCATTCCGAAAACCTTTATTTTGTTGATGGCGGAGCAACCCGCGCTGCGTCAGTTTATGCCGGTGTTCATGCTGCACATGCTGCAGGCTATCAATGGGTGGCAGTCCATGACGCCGCTCGCCCCTGTCTACAACGCGATGAATTAACTCGGGTGCTCGATGCTGGAATTCGTCATGCTGATGGGGCTTTGCTTGCGATGCCTATTGCGGATACCATTAAACGAGCGGCCCCCGATGCGCCTGAACTGAGCCATGAAAGTGTGCCTCGGGATCACTTATGGCGTGCGCTAACGCCGCAAGTTTTTCGGACTGAACAACTATTGCACGCATTTGAGCAAGTTGGATTATTTCATCCTCAGCTGACCGACGAAGCTTCGGCTATCGAATGCCTCGGCGGGCGGCCTAAATTGGTGCAAGGCAGCGCCACTAATATTAAAGTGACTCATCCGGGAGATGAAACATTAGCTGCCCTGTTTTTAACATTAAAGACGAAGGAGTAGGCATGCGAATAGGGCATGGTTATGACGTCCACCGCTTTGGTGGAACCGGGCCAATGATGCTGGGTGGTATTAGTGTTCCCTATGAATTTGGCCTCGAGGCACATTCTGATGGTGATGTCGTGTTACATGCACTGACGGATGCAGTGTTAGGAGCCATGGCACTTGGTGATATTGGCCAGCATTTTCCGGATACCGATGACCAGTACGCGGGTGCTGACAGCGGTGTCTTACTTCAACGCGCTTATGAATTGGTAAAACAGCAGCATTACCGGCTGGGGAACGCAGACGTGACGATTGCTGCCCAAGCACCTAAGTTGGCTAGCTATATTCCCGCCATGCGAGCTCGAATTGCTGAATTACTACAAGTTCCTATTGAGGCAATTAATGTGAAAGCAACGACCACTGAAAAATTAGGTTTTGTTGGTCGTCGTGAAGGAATTGCGTGTTATGCCGTGGCTCTGCTGAAGCCGGAGCAAACGCGTGACTAATGCCTACTTGTATGGAGCGCCAATGTGGCAAGGGGAATTTAAAGCGAGTCCTGCCGATTTCAAAGTCACTGAAGAGTTAGAACTCCCTGTTGCTGATCCTGCATTGCAACAAGGGGAACACCAGTGGTTATGGGTCAAAAAGGTCGGGGCAAACACCACCTTTGTTGCTGCTCAGCTCGCAAAATTTGCCGGGGTGCATGAGCGCGATGTTAGTTATTCAGGATTGAAAGATCGGCATGCGGAAACCTATCAATGGTTTTCGGTGCAACTGCCAGGAAAACCATTATTAGCCTGGCATGAACTCCAGCACGATGAATTTCAAGTGATGCAGGCAGTGATTCAACCGCGCAAATTGAAACGTGGGACTCATCGGGCAAATCATTTTGTGATTGTGATTCGTGCTATTTCGGATTCAGAAGCCTTCCAGCAACGCTGGGAACAAGTGGTGGCAGGGGGCGTCCCTAATTATTTTGGGGAGCAGCGGTTTGGCCGAGACCAGCAAAATGTCGTCATGGCGCAACGCTGGTTTGCGGGGCTGCTGAAGCGTCGCTTGAATCGCAATCAAATCAGCATGTACCTCTCTGCAGCTCGGTCATGGTTATTTAACGAGATTGTGAGTGAACGCATTGCTCAACAACGCTTAACTCCGGAACTAGGAGATGCCATGATGCTGAAGGGGAGCCAATCTTATTTTATTGTTGAGCAGTTAGACGACACCTTGTTTAAGCGGTATGAACAGGGTGATATTATGCTCACAGCGGCGCTGCCGGGGGAAGGTGCATGGCCAACGCAAGCCGCCATTGCGGAGCTAGAGCAAGCAGCCTGCGCAAAGGCTCCAGAATTGTATCAAGGCGTTGTAAAACAACGGGTTGAACACGCTCGTCGTCCCCTATTATTGTCGTTAACGCAGCCGCAGTTACGCTGGTTAACAGAAAATTCAGTGGAACTCGCATTCACCTTACCGCGCGGTAGCTTTGCAACCAGTGTCCTGCGCGAGCTAATGGATGAATCAAGACAAGGTAATTAAACACATGATGAAGTTGTTAGTTAGTAACGACGATGGCGTTCATGCCCCGGGTATCGAAGCATTATATTTACGTCTGAAAGATATTGCCCAGGTGCGTGTGATCGCCCCAGATCGCAACTGTAGTGGTGCGAGTAATTCGCTAACCTTACATAATCCGTTGCGTTTGCAAAAACTGATGAATGGCTTTTATTCGTTGAACGGGACGCCAACAGACTGCGTGCATTTGGGGACGAACTCACCGTTAGCAGACGATGTGGATCTCGTCGTTTCAGGCATTAACGATGGCCCTAATATGGGGGATGATGTGCTGTACTCTGGCACCGTTGCCGCAGCCATGGAAGGGCGGTTTATGGGCTTGCCTGCCATTGCGGTATCCATGGGGGCACGTTCCGACGAGTTTTATGACACGGCCGCACGGGTGGTTGCCAATATTGTGACACGGATGGCTCATGAGCCGCTGCGTCTCGATACAATTCTGAATATTAATGTGCCGGCAGTCCCTTATGAGGCATTGAAGGGCTATAAAGTCACTCGGTTGGGGCGTCGTCATCGTGCTGAAACCATGGTGAAAAGTGAGGACCCGTTTGGTCGGGATATCTTCTGGTACGGCCCTGTTGGTCGTCAATTGGATGATGCTGAAGGCACGGATTTTCATGCGGTTCGTGAAGGCTATGTGTCCATCACCCCGATCAGCCTGGATATGACGGCTCAACGTCATCAAACTACTTTAACCGATTGGCTCTCAGAAACATCGTCATGATTCATAACTTTCAAGGAATGGCTCGTCGGTTAACGGAACGCTTGCGGGCCGAAGGAATTACTCATGCTGGGGTGCTGGATGTGATTCAAGTCACCCCGAGGCATTTATTTATGCCTGAATCACTGGCGCATAAAGCGTACGAGAATACCGCGCTCCCCATTGGCAATGGGCAAACTATTTCGCAGCCGTTGATGGTCGCCTCCATGACGCAATTATTGATTCAGCACCAATGCCAAAATGTCTTAGAAATTGGCACTGGGAGCGGGTATCAAACTGCAATATTGGCGCAGCTGGTGGATCATGTGTATTCGGTCGAACGGATCGCTGAGTTACAATACCAAGCCAAACGTCGTTTGAACAAACTGGATTTACATAATGT
Source organism: Pseudidiomarina indica (assembly GCF_900104245.1). GTDB lineage: Bacteria > Pseudomonadota > Gammaproteobacteria > Enterobacterales > Alteromonadaceae > Pseudidiomarina > Pseudidiomarina indica. The sequence goes on along the minus strand of NZ_FMXN01000001.1, from coordinate 284,919 downwards.
CTCGATGCGGCATGGCGACGGTTGGCAAGGTTGGCCGAGTAAAGCACCGTTTGATGGGATTATTGTGACCGCAGCGGCTAGTACAATGCCAACCGCATTACTCCAGCAATTGAGCGATGGTGGAGTGATGGTTATTCCCGTTGGGGAAAGGATTCAACGACTCATCGTGGTGCGTCGTTTTGGCGACGAGTTTGAATACAAGGAATTGGCCGAAGTGAAATTCGTGCCATTAGTGCCAGGAGCACCCATATGAAAATTTTTGGTTGGCTGTATGACAAAGTATTGAGTTGGTCACAACATCGACGTGCCCCGGCAATTTTAGCTGGGTTGAGTTTTTCTGAATCAGTTATTTTCCCCATTCCACCGGACGTAATGCTAGCGCCAATGGCTATGACCCAGCCACAGCGCGCATGGTACTTTGCGGGATTGACGACCATATTTTCAGCATTGGGCGGGTTAACCGGTTATTGGCTGGGCTACTTTCTCTTCGAGCCTGTGGTTCTCCCTATTGTCGAGTGGGCGGGTTATCAAGAAAAGCTGGTTCAGGTGACGGCTTGGTTCCAACAATATGGGTTTTGGATTATTTTTATTGCTGGTTTTTCACCATTACCGTATAAATTATTTACGGTGACCGGAGGGATGTTAAGTATCGCCCTGATTCCCTTTGTAATTGGTTCGGCGCTGAGCCGTGGGTTACGCTTCTTCTTGGTTGCGTGGCTGATGAAGACCGGTGGTCCCGCGATGGCGGCTCGACTACGAACCTATGTAGATAGAATCGGTTGGGGGGTGGTTGTTCTTGCCATCATTGCATATGTGTGGATGCGTTAGGCGAAAGATTGGGGTGACTCTGTTAGCATCCATGGTGGTGCTAACAGGTTGTGCTCAGCGGACGGAACCTGCCCCTGTCACTCGTCTTTATCAAGGCAAAACGATTCATGACTTTGAACCCGCAAGCTTAACCGGTGACTCTTATGTGGTAGAAGCCGGGGATACGCTTTATTCAATTGCCTTTAGGGCGAATGAAGATGTCCGCACCTTGGCGCAATGGAATCGCCTAAACGCCCCTTATACCATCCAGCCTGGACAAAAGCTTCGTATTTCGGCCCCGCCAGTAACACCTGTGTCCACGCCAACCTCCACATCAAGATCGACGCAAACACGCTCAACGACAGTGGTTAAAAAAAGTACACCGACCCCGTCGGCATCACAAAACGTTGCTTCCACTTCAGGGAAAGGGTATGGTGAACAAAAGGTTAAAGAGAATAAAAAACAGCCAGCCCGGGTGCAGGCTCCCTCATCCAGTGGTCAGATTTCGCCACCAACGCGTGCTGAACCACCACTGCCGGCAAGTAAGGATATCGTCTGGCAATGGCCTGCAACCGGGAAGGTTCTACGAGAATTTTCTAGCGCTGAGACAGGGAGTAAAGGGCTGGACATTGCGGGTACGCGCGGCGCTCCAATATATGCAGCAGCAGCCGGTAAAGTGGTCTACGCAGGAAATGCTTTAAAAGGATATGGTCAACTCATTATTCTAAAACACAATGATGACTATATTACTGCTTATGCACATAATCAGCAGTTGCTTGTCAAAGAGCAGCAGTGGGTTAATAAGGGTGAGCAAATCGCTGCCATGGGGGACACTGATGCTGAGCGTGTGAAGTTGCATTTTCAAGTGCGCTTCCGGGGCAAGTCAGTGAATCCTCGGCATTATTTGCCTAGGGGGACACAATGAGTCGAGATCAGGATGACATAGACGACGTCGATGCCAAAGAGTTGCTATCGGTCGAGCACGAACAGGCTCAAGATAGTGATGAGGCATTTGACGAAATCATTGCGAGTGGAAGCACTTATCAGAGAAAAATGGATGCCACCCAACTTTATTTAAGTGAGATTGGGTACTCCCCGTTATTAACTGCCGAAGAAGAAGTTTATTTTTCTCGATTAGCGCGCAAGGGTGATGCTGCGGCACGGGCGCGAATGATTGAGAGTAACCTTCGGTTGGTGGTCAAAATTGCCCGCCGTTATACCAACCGTGGCCTCGCATTACTAGATTTAGTCGAAGAAGGTAATTTAGGGCTTATTCGAGCCGTGGAAAAATTTGATCCCGAACGCGGGTTCCGTTTTTCGACCTATGCGACTTGGTGGATTCGTCAAACCATTGAGCGGGCCATCATGAATCAAACGCGTACCATTCGTTTACCTATTCACGTGGTCAAAGAGCTGAACAGTTATTTGCGAGCTGCTCGTGAACTGGCTCAAACGCTAGACCATGAACCCACCGCCGAAGATATTGCAGAAAAATTGGATGTTTCCGTGGATGACGTGAATCGCATGTTACGGCTGAACGAGCGGGTAACTTCGGTCGATTCACCCATTGGCGGCAACGATAACGATAAAACATTGATCGATATGCTGACGGACGAAAATGATTATGGTCCTGAAGGAGAAATGCAGGAACAGAAAGTTCGTGATCATGTGATGTCGTGGTTGGAAGGGTTGAATGATAAGCAACGAGAAGTCCTAGCGCGCCGCTTTGGTTTACTCGGATATGAACCAGCGACGTTGGAAGATGTCGGCCGTGAAATTGGCTTAACGCGTGAGCGCGTTCGACAGATTCAAGTGGAAGCCTTGCGCCGCTTACGGGATATGTTGCGCCAACAAGGCTTGAGTCTCGACGCGTTGTTTCACCGCGATTAATCGTTCTTCAGGTGGCGTTGCCACTGCGCCAACCAATTTAATGCAGCCATTGGCGTCAGTTGGTTAATATCCAACTGCTGCAATGCTTGTTCGAGTTCACTCGGGGGCGCTGCTACCGGTTCAGGCGTTTCAACTGGCTGCACTTGTTGCGCAGAAGTCTTTGCTGGAGTCGTTTTTTCAAGCTGCTGTAAATAGGTTTTTGCCTGTTGTAACACCGGCAAAGGCAAGCCTGCTAATTGTGCAACTTGCACTCCAAAACTTCGGCTAGCGGCGCCTTCCTTCACTTGATGCTGAAAAGCAATGGTGTCTTCATGTTCGATGGCTTCAACATGCACATTGACGGCACCGGGTGCTCGACCAATGGTTTGGGTCAACTCAAAGTAATGAGTGGCGAAGAGCGTCATCGCTTGATTCTGATTCAAGAGCGCATCGGCACACGCCCAAGCTAAAGCAAGTCCATCATAGGTTGAGGTACCACGGCCAATTTCATCCATGAGCACCAAGCTATACTGCGTGGCGTTATGTAGAATGTTTGCAGCTTCCGTCATTTCCACCATGAAAGTTGAGCGCCCCGAAGCCAGGTCATCGGAAGCTCCAATCCGCGTGAAAATACGATCGACCGGACCAAACACCGCCCGCTCGGCTGGGACAAAACTGCCGCAATGGGCGAGGATGGTTAAGAGGGCGGTTTGACGCATGTAAGTTGATTTACCCCCCATATTTGGACCGGTAATTAAAATCAACCGCTCCGTCGGTGACAGAGTGACATCGTTCGGAATAAACGGTTCCTGTTGCATGCGCTCAATGACTGGGTGGCGTGCTGCAGTTAACTGAATCCCAATGCGTTGGGTTAATTCAGGGCGGCTATATTGGTAGCGTTCGGCTTGTTCCGCGAAACACCGCAATACGTCAATCTCGGCGAGGATTCGAGCCGTTTTTTGCAGCGCAACCAAGTGCTCAGCAACCTGTTCTAATAATTGCTCATACAGCCATTTTTCACGGGCTAAGGCACGACTTTGGCTTTGTAGCACTTTATCTTCATAGGTTTTCAGTTCCGGAATAATATAACGTTCCGCATTTTTCAATGTTTGGCGTCGTTGATAATCGGCCGGAATTTGGGCTTGAGCGGCCCGACTGGCTTCTAAGTAATAACCATGTACTTTATTGAAACCAATTTTCAGCGTCGCGATACCAGTCCGTTGTCGCTCTCGGGTTTCGATACGTTGCAAGAAGTCCGTGGCGCCTGCGGCAAGCTGGCGTTGCTCATCAAGTTCTTCATCAAAGCCATCGCAAATAACACCACCATCACGAATTAACAGAGGAGGTTGCTCAACCACCGCTTGCGTAAGCAAGTCCGCCAATTCTGGGAAACTTTGTAAGCCTTGTCGCCAGGGTTGTAGGCTGGGGTGATCTAGGGTTTTTTGAACCTCCGGTAGCACGGTAAGAGCCAAGCGTAAGCGTGCTAAATCGCGCGGCCGGGCAGTGCGCAAGCCAATGCGGGTAAGGATTCTCTCGATATCGCCAATTTGGCGTAATTGCTGATGAAGCTGAGCGTGATCGAGTTGCAGTAAGGTCGCCACGCCATCATAGCGTTGATTAAGAATATTTTGGTCTCGTAAGGGGCGTTGCAGCCAGCGCTGCAATAGGCGGCTGCCCATGGCGGTACTGGTGCTGTTAATAACGTCAAATAACGAGGTTTTTTGGCCACTCAGAGAGCGGACTAATTCGAGATTACGACGGGTGGCGGCATCGAGTAAAATGCCATCATCATGCCGCTCCGCCACAATACTGGTTATGTGGGGCAGGGCCGCCCGCTGTGTCATCCGCACGTAATTAATAATGGCGCCAGCAGCTCCGATAGCCTGGGTGAGATGGGTAATGCCAAATCCATCTAAATGTGCCACCTGGAATTGGCGCAGTAAAATCGCGCGGGCACTGACCGGTTCAAATTCCCATTCCGGGCGGCGTCGGCAACACGCACAATTCAGTTGCTGCTCACTCCAATCCCAAGTTTCAGGATAAAGTACTTCTGCGGGTTGCAGGCGTTCGAGTTCGGCCGTGAGTTGCTCAAAGGTGGCCACTTCAAGGACGGTAAAACGTCCACTGGCCATATCAAGGCTGGCAATCCCGATGGGAGAGCCCGGTAAAATCGCGACTAACAGACTTTCTTGTGCCGCAGGTAAGAGGGCTTCATCGGTGAGCGTTCCTGGCGTTAAAATACGTACCACTTGCCGTTCAACTGGCCCTTTACTGGTGGCAGGATCGCCTGTTTGCTCACAGACTGCGACCGATTCGCCTAATTCCAGCAAGCGCGCGAGATAGCCCTCGGCAGCATGGTACGGGACGCCTGCCATGGGAATGGGTTGGCCCGCACTTTGGCCGCGGTTGGTGAGGGTAATATCCAGGAGCTCTGCAGCACGTTTGGCATCGTCATAGAAGAGTTCATAAAAATCACCCATACGATAGAATAATAGCGTATCAGCATGTTCGGCTTTAATCCGAAGATATTGCTGCATCATAGGGGTGTGAGAAGAATTCATCGGTATCGTTGTTGTAGTGTTCGACATGCCTGTTATTATCCGTATTTACCCGAGTTATCACAGGATAAGGTGTACTGAGATGGTATCACAATCAGTCCAAGAATTAGCAGTAGATTTAAGCCAATGGCTGTTGCAGCGAGGCTGGCAGGTGGTCACTGCCGAATCCTGCACTGGGGGCGGAATTGGTTATGCTATGAGTGCCATTGCCGGCAGTTCGAATTGGTTTGCCGGAGGGTTTATCACTTATTCGAATGAGTTGAAACAACGCTTGGTCGGGGTGCCAGCAACAACGTTATCTCGCTATGGCGCAGTGTCTGCAGAAACAGCTGCAGCGATGGCGCAAGGTGCATTGCAGCACAGTGGTGCCGACCTAGCCATTGCAGTAACAGGGGTGGCGGGCCCAAGCGGTGGGACTCCCGAAAAGCCAGTCGGCTTGGTGTGGTTTGGTTTGGCTTGGGCGGAGCACTGCATCACCTGGTCCCAGCAGTTTGAAGGCGATCGTGCAGCCATTCGCGAAGCGACCATTGCAGAAGCGTTATTGAGTTTTAAAAAAATAACTTGATACTGTATAAATTTACAGTACACTATGGATCATATATTTTGCAACAGAACGGACATTATCATGAGCAACGATAAACAAAAAGCACTTGACGCGGCGTTAGGTCAAATTGAACGCCAATTTGGTAAAGGTTCTATCATGCGTCTTGGTGATAACCAAGCCATGGATATCGAATCTGTTTCGACCGGTTCATTAACTCTTGATATTGCCTTAGGGATTGGCGGATTACCTTTTGGCCGAGTGGTTGAAATTTATGGACCAGAATCCAGCGGTAAAACAACACTCACGTTACAGGTGATTGCTGAAGCACAGAAAATGGGCAAGACCTGTGCTTTCGTTGACGCGGAGCATGCGCTTGATCCTGTGTATGCAGAAAAGCTTGGGGTGAATGTTGATGAGCTCTTGGTCTCACAACCCGATACCGGTGAGCAAGCGTTAGAAATCTGCGATATGTTAGTTCGTTCCGGTGCGGTCGATGTGGTGGTCGTTGACTCAGTAGCTGCATTAACCCCGAAAGCAGAAATTGAAGGGGAAATGGGCGATAGCCACGTTGGTTTGCAAGCACGTTTAATGTCTCAGGCGTTGCGTAAGCTAACTGCCAACATTAAAAAATCAAATAGTTTGTGTATCTTCATCAACCAGATCCGGATGAAAATTGGGGTTATGTTTGGTAACCCAGAAACGACGACTGGTGGAAACGCGCTGAAGTTCTACTCTTCTGTACGTCTTGATATTCGCCGAATTGGTGCGGTGAAAGAAGGGGAAGAAGTGGTCGGGAACGAAACGCGTGTTAAAGTTGTGAAAAACAAAGTCGCTCCCCCGTTCAAACAAGCAGAATTCCAGATATTGTATGGCACAGGTATTTCAAAAGAAGGCGAGCTCATCGATCTGGGTGTAAAACAGAAAATCATTGATAAAGCGGGCGCTTGGTATAGTTATAAAGGCAATAAAATTGGTCAAGGTAAAGCGAATGCAATGCGTTTTATGCAAGAGAATGTTGAGATTGCCGCTGAGATAGAACAACAAATTCGTGAACAGCTTTTAGCGAAGCCAATTCCAGAAGGCAAAGCTGAAGGGGGCGAATTGGTCGTTGATAAAACTTTATTGGATGACGATTTAATCGAATGAGTTGAGAGGTAAGAACATGATGACCCCCAATGTTCAAGTGGCATTAGCACTTGGTTCAGGAGCGGCGCGCGGGTGGGCGCATATTGGTGTTATCCAAGCGTTGCAAGAAATGGGGGTTCATGTTCACCTCGTGGCTGGAACCTCGATTGGCTCCTTGGTCGGCGCTGCCTTCGCGGCAGGCCGACTCAGTGATCTTGAAAGCTGGGTCCGAGGCATGGATCGCTGGGAAGTTTTCAATCTGTTAGATTTCGGATTTAACCATGGGGGGCTTATCCATGGTGAAAAGGTTTTCAGTCGCGCACGTGAAGTGATTGGCTCGATTGATATTGAAGACATGCCTTTGGTGTATGGCGCAGTGGCGACCGATCTCTATAGCGGCCGTGAAATTTGGCTACGCAAAGGGGATGTCTATGAAGCTGCCCGTGCATCTTGCTCCATGCCGGGGTTGTTGGCTCCAACAGCACTGAACGGGCGCTGGTTAGTTGATGGCGCTCTGGTGAATCCTGTCCCTGTTTCCTTGTGCCGAGCGCTAGGCTCTGATTTTGTGATTGCCGTGAACTTGAACTCTCAACTCAATACCTCGGCCATTGAAGCGCGGAGCAAATATGTTGCTCCCAAAGAACCAACCCATGATGTGACAGCCAAAGATCAACCACAGGTCGATGTATACGGGCATAATACGCCGCCCTCAGAGACCACGGTCGACCCGCAAAAGACGGACGAAGGGGATCAATCTGAACCTGGGTTCTTTCATAACTTCCTCTCCCATAGCCAGCAATATTGGGATGCGATGATGGAAAAAATGAACGGTAATCTTCATAAAGCACCGGGCATGCTTGGCGTGATGTCAGGTTCAATTGATATCATGCAAGAACGTATTACCAAAGCGCGATTGGCTGGTGACCCGCCTGATATCTTAATTCAACCAAAATTGGGACAGATTAGTCTCATGGAGTTTGAGCGGGGGAATGAAGCCATTGCAGTGGGATATGAAACAACGATTCGAATGAAAGATTTTATTCTGGCGGAATTAGAACTGTATAAAGAACGGCGCGGTAGTTAGCGCAAAAAAACAACTGACACTTTCAAAAAAGGCGCCGATTGGCGCCTTTTTTATTTGCTTTAATTGGCCTTACTATTGACGCAATTGCTGCTCCATGGCATCAAAAGTTGCTTGTAATTCTTCAGAGGGTTGCTTGGTCATTAAGCTTACAACAACCACCGCAATCGTGGATAACACAAAGCCAGGGATAATTTCGTACATCCAGCTGCTAAGGGTTGCGCCATTCTCCAGTACTGGCATGTAAATCCAGAACAATACGGTAGCAGCCCCCACGACCATTCCAGCAAGTGCACCGTGCTTGTTCATTCGCTTCCAGAACAAACTTAAGATAACGACCGGCCCAAAGGCTGCTCCAAAACCAGCCCAGGCATTCGCAACTAAGCCAAGAATGGTGTTATCTGGGTTCCAGGCAAGAATAATCGCCACCACGGAAACTAAGAGAACGCAGATTCGTCCAATCATCACGAGTTCAGCATCGCTGGCATTCCGACGTAAAAAGGCCTTATACAGATCTTCTGTGAGTGAGCTCGAGGTGACCAATAATTGAGATGAAATGGTACTCATTATGGCGGCCAAGATAGCTGCGAGCAGGAAGCCGGTAATGAGAGGGTGAAATAAAAACTGTGAGAAAATAATAAAAACAGTTTCAGGATCACTCAATGTCATTTGCGTCTGGGCAACGTAAGCGATACCGACAAACCCGGTTGCTAATGCGCCGAGTATCGAAATCAGCATCCAACCAATACCGATACGACGTGCCGTTGGAATATCCTTCAGCGAACGAATCGCCATGAATCGAACAATAATATGAGGCTGACCAAAATATCCTAACCCCCATGCGAGCAGGGAGATAATTCCCAGAATACTCAATTGATTCAAGAGTGGGTCCGCAATAGCGGCGTCACGGAAAAGCTCAGTGAAGTTAGGGTTAATGGATTGCACCATAGTTGTGGTTTCTACAATGCCACCTAATTCATAGAATGCGACAGCGGGAACTAAGACCAAGGCGACGAACATAATCACCCCTTGGACAAAGTCGGTCATGGATACTGCTAGAAAGCCACCAAATAGGGTATAGGCACAAACGACCCCTGCGGTCACCCACAAGCCCAAATGGTAATCCATGCCAAAAGCTTCACTGGCGAACAATTTACCACCAGCCACTAAGCTGGCCGAGGTATACAAGGTAAAAAAGATAATAATAACCAATGATGAGAAGACGCGGAGGACTCGTGCTTTATCATCAAAACGATTCGCAAAATAATCAGGGATGGTGATGGAGTCGTTGGCGACGACGGTATAGGTTCTTAGCCGTGGTGCAACAATGATGTAGTTCAGATAGGCACCAATGAGTAAGCCCACTGCAATCCAAATTTGCGATACCCCGGACACGTAAATCGCACCTGGTAACCCCATGAGCATCCAACCACTCATGTCGGATGCACCTGCGGAAAGAGCTGTAATGCTGGGACTTAGTGAACGTCCACCAAGCATATAGCCAGATACGTCATTGGTTGTTTTTTTATACGCATAATAGCCAATTGCTAACATCGCAATAAAGTAGGCGGCAAGCGAGAAGAGCGTACCTGTTTCCAAGTTAAAACTCCTATGTTGTTGTGTATTTAGACGCTTTTTCTTAAGTTTTCCATATGCAGCAAGGCTTGAGTAAGCGGCTGCTTAGGCTTTGTTATCAGCGTTACTGTTGTATCAAACTCGAGCATTTTACCATGGTGTAATACTAATATCTTGTCTGCAAGGTGGCGCACGAGCTCCGGAGAATGGGATGAAAAAATAAACGACACGCCCATTTCTTTTTTTAAATCAATAAGTAAGTTTATAATCTGCGCACGGATGGACGGATCCAATGCGCTGAGTGCCTCATCTGCCACGATAACTAGCGGGTTTAAAAGGATGGCACGCGCGATACAAACCCGTGCTAACTGGCCACTGGCGAGCATATGCGGATAAAAATCAAAATGTTCAGCGAGTAATCCGACCCGTTCTAGAGTTGCGAGAACATGCTGATGCTGTTTCGCCAAAGGCCAATCGGTGTTGAACCGTAATGGCTCTAATAATTGTTGGCCAATATTGCGTTGTGGATCGAGTGAGGCCAAACCATCTTGAAAAATCATACGGATTTGCTGACAACGTGATTTGTAGTCATAAGGTTTTAGTAGGGTGCCATTCAATGCGATGGAACCCGCATGGGGCGTATCAATGCCTGCAATTAACTTAATCAGAGTCGATTTACCAGACCCTGTTTCGCCGATAATCGCAACGGTTTCTCCTTGCCGCACTGTAAAGCTCACTGCATCCAGCGCACAAATCCGTTGTTGTTTCAGCCAACCCACTTGTTTGACGTAATACTTGGTCAGATTATGAATCTGTAACAGGTTACTCATTATCATCTCCGTCACCTAAGGGATAATGGCAGGCGAATTGACGTTTATTAGACATCCGGAGCTCAGGACGTTGAACACAAATACGTTGGGCATTGGGGCAGCGTGGGCCAAGCCGACAACCAATGGGTAGATTTTGGCTGGTTGGTATTGCTCCGGGAAGAGTGGGGAGCTTGGTTTTTGCGGGGTAGGACTGATCCAGAAAGCTCATTTTACACATGGCATCGGTATAAGGATGCCGTGGTCTGGATAGTAACTCGTCTTTCGGCCCCACTTCCATGAGCTGCCCACAGTAGATAAAACTTAAGCGTTCGGTTTGTGGCATCATGCTGGTGAGATCTTGGGTGATCAATAAAATGCTCATGCCATCATCGCGATTCAACCGCGCTAATTGCTGGTAGATTTGGTGACGCGTATACGGGCCCATAGCCGATGTAGGTTCATCGGCAACTAAGAACTTAGGGCGATGGGCCAATGCCATTGCGACCCCAATTTTTTGTGCCACGCCATCGGATAGCTGGGACGGGTAGCTGGTGTAGATGGCATCTATATCATCGATTTCAACTTGTTGAAGGAGCTGGCTCAGTTGTTCGCGTTGCTCCCGTTTACGGCGAAACAATCTGGTGGACTGCCGCCGCATCATGACTTCTTCTAATTGGTGACCAACACGCACATAGGGGTCGAGGTAACTGGCTGGATTTTGAAAAATCATCGCCATGTCTTGGCTTGTAATTGCCCGGCGTTGTGAGGTTGTCATGGCAAGTAAATCTTGTTGCCGCCACCACAGGCGATCGGCGGTGATTCGCCACTTAGGTTGAATAAAACCAAGAATCGCTTTCGCTAATAAGCTTTTACCAGATCCCGACTCACCCACAAGGGTATGGATTTCCCCCTCGGCTAATTGCAAATTAAACCCGTCAAGTACCTTGACGGGACCTTCGGGGCTTTCCAAAGCAATGGTGAGGTTACGGATATCTAGAATGGGATTCACGACAAACGTTCCTGTTGTTGAATGGCGCGGTGCAAATTATCTCCGAGTATATTAATCGAGAGAACGGTCACAAATAACATCAGTCCGGGCAGGAGCATGGACCATGGGTTTAGGTACATATGGTCGAGACTGCGCGCTAGCATGGTGCCCCACTCGGGAGCCGGTGATTGCACACCCAAGCCAAGAAAACCGAGTGCGGCAATATCAAGAATGGCGGTCGACAAAGCAAAGGTCAGCTGCACCACAATCACCGAGGTGATATTCGGAAAGATGACACGTCTAAGTATGTAACTGCGCGAGCAACCATTGAGCCGAGCAGCAATGACATATTCTTTGGCTCGTTGGGTGTAGACCGCATTCTGGACACTATGAATGAATTGTGGAATTAACACGAGCGTAATGGCGATCATGACTGTATGGAGCGATGGACCAAAAATCGCCACAATCACCAATGCTAATAATAACGACGGTATGGTTAAGACCACATCCAAAAAATGGGTGAGCGTTGATGATTGAACGCCACGACTCATGCCCGCCCATGCGCCAATTGTGGTGCCGATAAAGGCAGCAATAAATGTCGCAATCAATGGGTAGCCAAGGCTGTACCACGCCCCGTACAGGACTCGCGACAGAATATCGCGGCCGAGATCATCGGTACCAAAAACAAAGCGCATTTCACCTTCAGGATGCCAGGCCGGCGGAAGATAGATCACATCGGTAAACTGCCATTCAGGCGAGTAGGGGGCTAGGATGGGCGCCAATAGCATGGCAAGAACAATCACTGCTAACAGGTAGTAGGCGGCAACCGAGATCGGGTTGGCATGAAACTCTCGCCAAATCATCAGTAATGGCGAGGGGGCTTTAAACTGATAATAAATTCCATGTTTAGTCTTCATCAATGACATCTCGCACTTGTGGAAAACGCCATGCATGAATTAAATCAACGGCAAAGTTAACCGCTAGGATAAGCATCGCTAAACAAATTACTCCGCCCTGCAACACAGGGTAATCACGTTCAAAAATACTTTTGACTAACGCACTGCCAATACCCGGCCAATTAAAAATTACTTCAACAATCATGATGTTTGTCACTAACACACTAAATTGTAACCCGGCTTCGCGCAGCACCGGTTGAATGGAGGTGGGTAAGACATGTTTTACTAAAATGGTGCGATCGCTGAGCCCGCGAACTCGGGCTGCTTTAATGTGGTTGAGCTGCAAGGTATCGAGCACCGCACTGCGGATCATGCGAACTAACATGGTTAATGGGATCAACGCGACGACTAAGGTTGGCAGCCAAAGATGCTTGAGTGCATTGACCCACGCGGAAGCTCGGTACGGTATATCGCTCAGCCAAATATCAACAAGAATTGAGCCAGTTTGGGTGTCAATGGCGTATAACGGGTGAATTTGACCCGTGACAGGACTCCAGTCTAACTGAATTGCAAAGAGCAGAATGGCCAACTGTGCGAACCAAAATACTGGAATGGAATAGGTGCTGAGACTCAAGCTGAGAATGAGTCGATCCTGCCATTGGCGTTGTTGTAAGGCAGCATAGACACCGAGCGGGACACCAACTAACACGGCCAACAAGGCTCCTAGAATCATGAGTTCTACGGTAGCACCTAACTGCTGCATCAGACGGGGGAAAACAGGTTCTTGGCTGGTTAATGAAAGCCCCCAATCACCGCGTGTTAGATGGGCAATATATTGGCCATACTGACGAAAAATTGTGCTATCCATCGCGCGCGCGTTGGCTTCATCGTGATAGGTATCCATTGCGGGAGTCACACCACTCATGTTGGTGAGGGTATTCCCTGGATACCAGTAATTTAACGAGAAGGTAAAAATGGAAAGCAGCCAGAGGGTGATGCTGAATAATAGAATGCGCCGTAGACTAAAGCGGAACATGGGTTAACCTCCGCGCGTTGCCAAAGCGAATACCGCCGTAAGGAGGAAGTTCAACCCCAGTAATATTTTGTCGGTGAGCTTCAAAGCGCAGCGAACTGGCAATGGGGAGCAACGGAACTTGGTGCATTACATGGGTTTCAATGCGTTGGTATAACTGCTGGCGCTGTTCCTTGTCGGTCAACTGAATTGCCGCTAAGAGTTGCTGGTCAAAGTCCGGGTCACACCAATTCGTCCGATTGGCGCCCGAACGGACTGCTTCACAACTAAGGAGGGGGCGTAAAAAGTTGTCAGGGTCGGCATTGTCTGCAACCCAACCGATGAGTGCGGTGTCGTGTTCACCGCGCGCCATACGTTGCCGAAAGGTATTCCATTCATAGCTGATAATTTGAGCTTCAATACCAACTTGGGCTAAGTCTGCTTGCATTAATTCCGCCATGCGCAAGGCGTTTGGGTTATAGACCCGTTGAATGGCGGGGGCCCAAATTGACATGGTGAATCCATTTGGAAACCCCGCTTGCTTGAGCAATTCTTTCGCGCGTTGAGGATCATAAGGATAACCCGTCGCATTCGCTTGGTAGGCCCAAGAAGTACTCGGCAAGATGCCAGCCGCCAGTTGTGCTTGCCCATGGTAGATGGTCTGAATCATTGCAGGTCGATTAATCGCATGCGCGAGCGCTTGCCGTACCAACGTCTGATCAAAAGGTGGGCGGGCGGTATTAAATGCCCAAAATGCGCGGTTAGGACTGGCTGAACGCGTCACCTTAATCGTCGTATTATCATCGAGCTGCTCTAGCTCTTGTACCAGAGGGTAAGCAATGACATCACATTCTCCCGTAAGCAATTTCAGCATACGTTTATTGGCATTAGGAGTAATGGCATAGACTAAATGGTTCACAGCTGGTTTTCCTTGCCAATAACTAGGATTCGCTGCATAACGAATAAATGAATCTTTCCGAAATTCAATAAATTGGAACGGTCCCGTTCCCACCGGTTGGCGATCGAGTAATTCAGGAGTGCCTTGCTCAGTGAGTTGCTGCGCATATTCTGCGGATAGAATCACCGCAAAATCAGTGGCTAAATTAGCAAGAAAAGAGCTATCAATTCGCGTGAGAACAAAATCAACGGTCCAGGGATCAATTATTTCGATCCGGGCAATTAACTGCATTAAGCCACTGGCACGGAAAAAGGGGTATTGGCCGCCATTGATGGTGTGATAGGGATGCTGCGGATCCAACCACCGCTGAAAACTAAATAGAACATCTTCAGCTTGAAAAGGGCGCGTTGGACTGAACCAAGGCGTGTGGTGGAAGTTCACCTGCTGCCGTAAATGGAAGCGATAGCGTTGTCCCTGATCGAGCGTTTCCCACCGGTGAGCAAGGCCTGGCACAAAGATCTGTTGTTCGGCATCGTAATCAATGAGACGGTTATAAAGTTGCGCCGAGGTGGCATCAACCGTTGTTCCTGAGGTATCTAACTGTGGGTTAAAACTCTCTGGGTTTCCCTCTGAGCAATACACCAGTCCATCATGAATGATCTGCTCATGGGTTTTGAGTGGACCGCAGCCAGCCAAGGATAAGCATACTGCGGCAAGCAGCCAGCGTGTCATGAGCTATCCTTGGCCTTCTAGTAGTTGATATTTTTTCAAATAACCGCGTAGCTGATGATAGGTTAACCCCAAGATATCTGCCGTTTTCTTTTGGTTAAATTGCGCATGTTGCAAGGCGCGTTGTAACACATCAATTTCGAAATCGGCCGTGAGGGTTTTAAAATCCACTGGCTGTTGGTCGAAATCGAGTTGAAATGATTGCGCGGGCTTGGCGGCAGTCGGCGATGCTGGTGTTGCTTCCAGAGTTATCGGGGTTGCCTGTGGCTTACTCGATTGTTGACGATGTGCCGCTGGTTGCGGGCGATAAGGGCTCGCAAAGGGGTCAAGAATAATGTCATGCAAGGCCAAATGACCGCTGCCTAAGCGATACACGGAACGTTCAATCACGTTTTTCAATTCCCGCACATTGCCTGGCCAATGGTAGTCCAATAAGGTTTGCTTGGCCTGTTCGGTGAAGCCGCTAAATAGTTCATAGTCCAGCTCACGCGCCATTTGAATGGCAAAGTGTTCGGCTAAAATCAGAATATCTTCCCGCCGTTCTCGTAATGGGGGCAGGGTAATCACGTCAAAGGCCAGCCGATCCAATAGGTCCGCCCGAAACTTTCCAGCTTCAGCAAGGCTGGGCAAGTCTTCATTGGTGGCGGCAATAAGACGGGTATCGACGCGAATGGTTTTAGCGCCGCCCACCCGCTCAAACTCACCGTATTCAATCACACGCAGTATTTTTTCTTGCACCAACGCTGAGGTGTTGGCAAGCTCATCGAGAAAGAGAGTTCCCCCATCCGCGCGTTCAAAGCGACCTTCATGACGTTTTTGTGCTCCGGTAAACGCCCCGGCTTCATGGCCAAACAATTCGCTCTCTAATAAGCTTTCGCTGAGTGCTGCACAGTTAAGCTTGACATAGTTTTGTTCCCAGCGCTTGGATAAGTAGTGTATCCGCGCCGCAATCAACTCTTTACCGGTGCCACGTTCACCGATAATAAGGACGGGTTTGTGCAACGGGGCGATTTGGGAAACTTGCTCTAAAACAGACAGAAAGCTATTTGCTTCCCCAATTAAATTTTCAGCGGCGCCAAAGCGACTCATAGGAAGTACCACACATTCATTGTTGTTATTAGTGAATTTCACTAAATATTAGTGTATTTCATAAGTGGACTGCGTCAAATGATTTTTTGATAATACGCTAAAACGATTGAAATTAAAGGGATTTCGTCGTGATGAAAAAGTTGGCATGGTATCTGCATTAAAACCAAGCGAAAGTTAATTTATGTTTCATAGAGTTTAAATGAGGAACACACAATGGGTATCTTTACACGTTTTACAGATATCGTAAATTCAAACATCAATGCCTTATTGGATAAAGCGGAAGATCCAGAAAAAATGGTTCGTCTGATTATCCAAGAGATGGAAGACACCCTGGTTGAAGTCCGTTCAACGTCGGCTCGCTTAATTGCAGAGAAGAAAGACACGGAACGCCAACTGGGACGCTTTGAGAAAGAAGCAGCTGAGTGGGAAGCGAAAGCAACACTCGCGCTCAGTAAAGATCGCGAAGATTTAGCGCGCTTGGCTCTGATTGAAAAGCAAAAAGCGATGACGGATGCAGAATCTTTGCAGGCAGAACTAGGTCGCTTGGATGAACACTTAAATCGTTTAAGTGAAGAAGTGGGGCAGTTACAAGAAAAATTGGCGGATGCGAAAGCGCGTCAAAAAGCCATCATCATGCGTCAACGAGCTGCCAGCAGTCGGTTGGAAGTGAAAAAACGCATTGATAGTGGAAAAATTGATGATGCAATGTTGCGCTTCGAACGATTTGAATCAAAAATTGATGATCTTGAGTCACAAGTTGAAGCCTATGATCTCGGCAAGAAAACCCTTCGTGATGAATTTGCTCAACTCGAAACTGATGAAAAGATCGATGATGAATTAGCCGCTTTGAAAGCGCGGATTCAGAAGGGAAAAGCAGAGGATAATGCTTAACTTCGAAGCCAGTACGAACGGATGGGGGAATCAATCCCCCGCCGATTAAGTTGAATGACAAGAGACATTAATATGGAAAGTATCGCAGCGATCATTGGTGCCCCCATTATTTTATTTATGATCTTTGTGGCACCCCTTTGGGTCATTATGCATTACCGCAGTCAGCGTAAAATCAGTCAAGGGCTCAGTGAAGAAGAATTAGTACAACTGCAAGAGTTAGCGCAGCAGGCAGAACGGATGCGTGACCGCATTGCAACCTTAGAATCGATTCTTGATGCAGAGTCACCGAAGTGGAGGGACCGAGTATGAGTCAGTCCAGTGGAACACGTCGCACATTGATGCGCGATAAAGCGAAAGGGAAAATTGCTGGAGTCTGTGCTGGCATTGCCGAGCATTATCATATTGAAGTGTGGTTAGTGCGCATTATTGCAGTCACGGCACTGATTTTTAGCTCGAGTTTTGTCACTGTCATCTATATTGCATTGTGGTTTATTCTCGACGAAAAAAAGCCCGAGCCCGCAGCACTAAATACGTCACAGATTGGCGTTAAAACGAAAGTGTGGGAAGCGGGTGAAGCACCGACGCGAGCATTGCAAGAGATTCAGCAGGAGTTTCAAGCAATGGAGAAATCACTGCAACGCATGGAACATTATGTGACGTCGAATTCGTACAAAATTGATCGAGAATTGAATCAGTTATAATTTTTTATCACAGCGCATCAACTCACTCGTGAACAACCCCGTTGTTTAGCATGGCTAGCAGCGGGGTTTTTTTGTTGAAGTGGAAAATTTACGTTACAGCGAATAGGTGTTGTTCTGTTTCTGTGCAGTTGCCTATTCTTCATTCACTATGCAAGCTGAAGGCAGACAACAAGGAGATTTTCTGCCCATGCGCAATAACGATAAAGATAAATCGCAGCAGTGGCAGCCAGCAACTCTTACCATTCACGGCGGTCGTCGTCGGGATGAGTTTGGGTCATTGGTTGCACCTCTCTATCAAACCGCGACGTTTTCCTTTGCGAATACGGCGCAAGGTTCAGCCCGTTTCGCCGGGGAAGAATCCGGTTATATCTACACCCGATTAGGAAACCCCACAGTGACGGAACTCGAAGCTCGAGTTGCCGCGTTGGAAGGGTTTCCTGCAGCGGCGGCAGCAGCGACTGGTATGGGGGCCGTATCGGCGACCATGCTGGCGTTTGTGCAGCAGGGTGACCACGTTTTGGTCTCTGATGCCATTTATGGTTGTAGCTTTGCGTTATTTTCGGAGCTATTTACTCGCTTTGGCATTGCCGTCGATTTTGTGGATATGGCTGATTTAGAAAAAACGCGGGCGGCCATTCGCTCCAATACCCGCTTGGTATTTCTTGAATCGCCAGTGAACCCACATTTAAAGGTGCTAGATATTGCCGCCATCGCGGCCATTGCCCATGAGGTTGGTGCGCGCGTCGTGGTCGACAACACGTTCATGACCCCCTTATTGCAGCAGCCGAAACGCCAAGGGGCCGACTTGGTATTACACAGTGCCACCAAGTATTTGAATGGCCATGGCGATGTGGTGGCGGGCATTGTCTGTGGCAGCGAAGAAGATATTGAGCTGATTAAATTAACCACGTTAAAAGATATGGGCGCAACTATGAGCCCTCATGATGCCTGGTTAATTTTACGTGGATTGAAGACCTTGGATGTACGCATGGAACGGCATTGTCATAATGCCGTCAAAGTCGCTGAGTACTTGCGTGCGCATCCGGCGGTGAAACAAGTCTACTTCCCAGGGTTTGCCGACCATCCTGCCCAAGCCTTGATGGGCACACAAATGTATGGTGCTGGCGCAGTGATCGCCTTTGAATTGCATGGCGACTTGGCAACCGCGCGGCAGGTGTTGGATAGTTTGCAATTAATTACCTTGGCGGTGAGTTTGGGGGATGCTGAAACTTTGATCCAGCATCCGGCTTCCATGACTCACTCGCCGTATACGCCCGAAGCACGTGCCATTGCGGGCATTAGCGATACCCTAATTCGCATGTCGGTAGGGCTGGAAGCGGTCGAAGATATTCTTGCCGACCTTGAGCAAGCGCTGATGAATTGCCAATCACTTTCACAGCAGACGAATAAGGAGCTGGTGAGCCATGAGTAAGTCAAGTCAATACGTGTCACATCAACCCGACGCGAACGGCATTATTGCCTGGAGCGATGAAGAAAATGCTATCTGGCGTGATCTGATCACTCGTCAGTTGAGCATTGTTCCTGGTAAAGCTTGTGATGAGTATTTACATGGCCTCGAGCTGCTTGACCTGCCTCGCGATCGCATTCCGCAATTGCATGAAATTAATCGCGTATTGGAAGCAACAACGGGCTGGCAAGTGGCTCAGGTTCCTGCGTTAATTCCATTTGATGAGTTTTTCCGACTGCTAGCTAATAAACAGTTCCCGGTCGCAACCTTTATCCGTACCCGTGAGGAATTTGACTACTTACAAGAGCCGGATATTTTCCATGAAATATTTGGCCATTGTCCGTTATTGACGAATCCGGCATTTGCTCACTTTACCCATCAGTACGGTAAGTTGGGATTAAATGCGACGCCTAAAGAGCGTGTTTATTTAGCGCGTTTGTATTGGTTTACCGTGGAATTTGGGTTACTTCAAACCGCCGAAGGATTGCGTATTTATGGCGGCGGGATTTTGTCCTCACCGGGTGAAACGGAGTACGCCATGTTCAGTGATAAGCCAGAGCGTAAGCCGTTAAAGCCGCTTGACGCATTGCGGACCCCATATCGGATCGATATTATGCAACCCATCTATTACACCTTGGGTAGCACCGAAGAACTCTTTGAAATTGCTGAAATGGATATTATGGCTTTGGTGCATGAAGCCATGACGTTGGGGCTGTTTGAACCCAAGTTTCCACCAAAGAATAAAACCAGCGCAGCTTAATTAACGATTAAAATAAAGAGGAAGTTCATGTCAGACTTAAAAAACCAACGCTGTGAAGCCTGTCGAGCGGATGCGCCTAAAGTTTCCGACGCCGAGTTGGCTGAGTTGATTCGCCAAATTCCCGATTGGACCCCGGTGGTTCGTGATGGAGTGATGCAATTGGAACGGGTGTTTAAGTTTAAAAACTTTAAACAAGCGTTGGCGTTTACCAATCAGGTCGCAGAGATTGCTGAGGAAGAGTTCCATCATCCGACATTAATTACTGAATGGGGTCAAGTCACCGTGGTCTGGTGGACGCACGCCATCCAAGGGTTGCATAAAAACGACTTTATTATGGCAGCCCGTACGGATGCAGTGTTAACGACCGATTAACAGAGCTTTAGAAACGAGAATGAAAAAGCCTGTGAGATGACTTATCTCACGGGCTTTTTTAATGTATACTTTGCTTTACAGTTCAGTTAATTTGATGGCAACGTATGCGGCTAGAGATTACATGTGATGATCGATTGGGCATCGCTCAAGATGTCTTACAGATATTGCGTGATCATGAGATCGACTTGCGTGGTATTGAAGTGGACCCCAAAGGGAAAATATTCCTAAATTTTCCAGAATTGGAGTTTGAAGATTTTCAACATTTAATGCCAGAAATACGTCGCATTCCTAACGTCAAAGACGTTAAAACCATTTCAATTATGCCCTCAGAGCGAGAGCACTTCGAATTTAAACTCCTGCTGAATAAGCTTCCTGATCCCGTTCTCACCGTTGATAGTCGCGGGGTCATTGATATTGCTAATGAAGCTGCCCAGTTGGTGTTTAGCGATCACTGTACGCCACTGTCAGGCACCTCGATTAGCCAATGGCTGACAGGTTTTTCGGTGGTTCGTTGGTTAGAAAAACAACCCGAAGAACCCACCACCCAACAAATTAGTGCGGGCGGTTCAAAATACTTTGCTGACATACTTCCAACCTGGGTGCGTGATAATGATGGCACCAGCCAGTTTGCTGGAGCGGTCATTACCTGTAAGCCGCAACCGCTGGTGCAACAGTGGCAACGGGGCGGGCATCATGATGCGTTTAAACAAATTTTAGGCGAGCACAGCAGCATGAAAAAGCTGCTTAAAGAAGCAGCACGCATGGCAGAGTTGAACGTTCCCTTGCTCATTCAAGGTGAAACGGGGGTGGGTAAAGAGCTCATGGCCCGAGCTTGTCATCAAGCCAGTTCACGGTCAGCAAAACCATTTCTTGCGATTAATTGCGCCGCCTTGCCCGATAACGTGGCTGAGAGCGAGTTATTTGGCCATGGTAAGGGGAGCTTAGGGCCATACACGGAAGGGAAAAAAGGAATTTTTGAGCAGGCGAATGGTGGCACCGTATTACTGGATGCTGTGGGTGAAATGTCCAATGGTTTGCAAGCCAAACTCCTGCGGTTTATTCAGGATGGCCGGTTTCGTCGGATTGGCGAGGAGCAAGAAGTTACCGTGGATGTACGAATTATTTGCTCCACGCAAGATGATTTACTCGAACGCGTCGAGGCAGGCACGTTCCGTGAGGATTTATTTTATCGCCTGAATGTGCTGACACTACACATTCCACCGTTGCGGGAGCGAAAGTCAGATATCAACCTATTAGCCGATCATTTTATGGTGCAATCGTGCCAGCGCTTGGGGCGTAGTATGATGTTAATGACCCGAGCTGCCCGCGAAGCCTTGCAACGTTATCAATGGCCAGGAAATGTTCGTCAATTAGAGAATGTGCTGTTCCGCTCTATCTCGATGGCGGAAGGCGATACCTTGAATCTCGCTGACATTCACTTACCGGATAGCGAACGCTTGCACGAAAATGTCGCAGTGGATTTGGAAGAAGGCAGCTTGGAAGAAGCGGTGAAAAAATTCGAAGCTACCATTCTAAGACGACTGTATCCCAGCTACCCAAGCACCCGACAATTAGCGAAGAAACTAGGCCTTTCTCATACTGCTGTTGCGAACAAACTCCGTGAATACGGGATTGGCAAAAGTCGCCGCAAGTAACTGGTTTCCCAAGCAATCCATTCTAGAAAACAGTCTGCGTAAATGAATCTTTACAGGCTGACGCAGCTTTGTAACGGAATTTTTACACGCCCCCTTGTCTGCTGGCCTTACTCCTAAAGTGTAAGTTTATCTTTACAGGCTCTTACTTTTACTAAAACACCACCTTTCATTGGTGCCCTCTGGCGTGAATGCCCATCTCTGCGCATAGTAATACAGATAGCATTTATCGAGACTCCCACCACATAACAATTAAGGGAGTCATTTTTAGTGGAACAACGAGGTCATTATGTCTGATATTCATTACAACCCATTACAAACCATCGGCTTTGAGTTTGTCGAATACACGGCTCCGGATGCTCAAGGCATTGCCGCATTAAAAGACTTGTTCGTGAAGCTTGGCTTTACTGAAGTGGCCAAGCATAAATCCAAAGACGTTTGGTTGTATAAGCAAAACGACATTAACTTCATTATTAATGCCGACGTAGGCGGTCAAGCAGAAGCCTTTGCCAAAGCTCATGGTGCGAGTGTTTGTGGCATGGCGTGGCGAGTGGCGGATGCCAAGCAAGCATTTGAACATGCGGTAGCCAAAGGAGCTAAACCTTTCCAGCGCCAAGTAAATGCTGGTGAAGCTGAATTTCCAGCGGTGTATGGCATTGGCGAAAGCGTGCTGTCGTTCGTGGACAGTGACATTTATGCCGTGGATTTTGAATTCCATGAGAATTGGGAAGAAAACATGAAAGCCCATGGTGCGGGCCTCTATGAAATTGACCACTTAACCCATAACGTCCATCGCGGCAACATGGATACTTGGGCTGGCTTCTATGAGCGCATTGCGAACTTCCGTGAAATTCGCTATTTCGATATTGAAGGCAAACTCACGGGCTTACTGAGCCGTGCAATGACCGGTCCTTGTGGCAAGATTCGCATTCCAATTAATGAGTCATTGGATGATAAATCGCAAATTGAAGAGTATTTGCGTGAATACAATGGTGAAGGAATTCAGCACATTGCACTAACCAGCGATAACATTTATGAGACGGTTCGTTATCTGCGTTCGATCGGCATGGACTTTATGCCAACCCCAGATACCTACTATGACCGCGTGAATGACCGCGTTGAAGGCCATGAAGAAGACGTCGACGCCTTGCGTGAGCTGCAAATTCTGATTGATGGTGCGCCGATGAAAGATGGTATTTTGCTGCAGATTTTCACCCAAACTGTGATTGGTCCGGTGTTCTTCGAAATCATTCAGCGGAAAGGTAACGAAGGCTTCGGTGAAGGCAACTTCAAAGCGCTGTTTGAATCCATCGAAGAAGATCAAATTCGTCGGGGAGTATTGAGCGATGCGTAGATGGATCAGCTTTCCGAAACAAGTTGGGATTGCCTCAAAGCAGGCGCATGCCGACTTTCCGGAGCAAGCGATCTATGAGCGCGAAGTAGGGCGGAGTGGTTTTTTTGGACCTGCGACGCACTTTCATCATCGCCATGCTCCAACCGATTGGAGTTCTTGGGAGGGCGAGTTACGGCCGCGTAATTTTGACCTCAACCAACTGACTGAGCTTGCCACGGAATCACCGTGGCAAGTGCCGCTGTTGCTCCATAATGCTCAGTGTAAGTTCCGTATGTGGCATTGCCACGAAGCGATGACGTTTTTAGTGCGCAATGCGGATGGCGACGATCTCCTGTTTATTCATGAGGGCCGAGGTGAACTATTCTGTGACTATGGCCACATCACCTTGGAAAAAGGGGATTACTTTGTGGTGCCGCGCTCGACTTCGTGGCGCTTAGAACCGCTTGAACCCATGCAGATTCTGATGATTGAAGCCACCAATAGTGCCTATCAATTGCCAGAGAAAGGCATTGTTGGGAATCATGCGATTTTTGACCCTGCCTGTTTAGAAACACCGCTGATTGATGATGCTTTCAAGGCCCAATACAGTGAAGAACCGTGGCAGGTTCTGGTCAAGCGTCATGGTGAGATATCCTGTATTACCTATCCATTCAACCCATTGGATGCGATCGGTTGGCATGGCGATTTGGCGCCGGTGCGAATTAATTGGCGTGATATTCGTCCGTTGATGAGTCACCGCTATCACTTGCCTCCTTCTGCCCATACCACCTTTGTGGCCGATGGTTTTGTGGTCTGTACCTTTGTGCCGCGCCCAATTGAATCCGATCCGGGAGCCTTGAAAGTACCTTTTTATCACAACAATGACGATTACGACGAGGTGCTGTTCTATCACGAGGGTGACTTCTTTAGTCGCGACAACATTGATCGCGGCATGGTGACCTTCCATCCTGCTGGGTTTACCCATGGCCCTCATCCAAAAGCTTTCCAGGCCGGATTAGAATATCGGAAAAAATTTACCGATGAGGTGGCGGTGATGCTGGATACGCGTCATGCGCTTACCATGGGCGACGTCTGTGCCACGGTCGAAAATCATGACTATGTGAATAGTTGGAAAGCCAAACCTTAAAGAATAAGGCATCACAAAATATGAAGTTTGCTACTTATCGAAACGGAACGCGCGACGGACAACTGATGGTTGTGAGTCGCGATTTGCGTCAGGCAGTTGCGGTACCAGCCATTGCCGCAACCTTACAAGAAGCTCTGGATAACTGGGATACACTTGCGCCGCAGTTGAAACAGACCTATCAAGCACTGAATCAAGGTGAGTTGGCTGCTGCCGTAGCATTTGATGAAAGTCGCTGTGAATCACCACTGCCGCGAGCTTATCAATGGGCGGATGGCAGTGCTTATGTGAATCATGTGGAGTTGGTTCGCAAAGCGCGCAACGCAGAAATGCCGGAAAGTTTTTGGACGGATCCCTTGATGTACCAAGGGGGCTCAGACGATTTCTTAGGGCCAAAAGAAGATATCGCTATGGCTGATCCTGCTTGGGGCATCGATTTTGAAGGCGAAGTCGCAGTCATTACCAGCGATGTGCCAATGGGAGTATCGGTTGCTGACGCAGGACAACACATTCGTCTGCTGATGTTAGTGAATGATGTTTCGTTACGCGGGTTAATTCCGGGTGAGCTTGGCAAAGGCTTTGGCTTCTTCCAATCGAAGCCATCCTCAGCGTTTTCTCCAGTGGCGGTGACCCCGGATGAATTAGGGGAACAATGGCACGATTATAAGGTGCATTTGCCATTATTGAGCTACTATAACGATAAGCCTTTTGGTAAACCTAATGCGGGGCAGGATATGACGTTTAATTTTGCCCAGTTAATTGCTCATGCGGCAAAAACACGCAGGTTAGGTGCTGGCGCTATCATTGGTTCTGGGACCGTTTCCAATAAGCAAGGAACGGAGTACGGAAGCGCCATTGATGAAGGAGGGGTGGGGTATAGTTGTATCGCAGAAGTTCGCATGATTGAAACCATCCGTGATGGTCAGCCTTCGACCGGGTTTATGCAATTTGGTGACACCATTAAAATTGAAATGCTGGACACCACTGGCGCAAGTATTTTTGGCAGCATTGAGCAACAGGTTGTGCCATATCACGGTGGTTAACATTCACTCGCGGAGTTGAATATGGAACTCTATGGCTACTGGCGCTCAAGCGCCAGTTACCGAGTGCGTATTGCGCTCAAATACAAACAACTCGAATACAATTATATTCCTGTTCACCTGATTAAAGATGGTGGCGAACAACACAAACAGTCGTATCGACAGTTGAACCCCAATGGACTGGTGCCAACCTTTGTGGACGGCACGGTGATCTTGCATCAATCCCTCGCGATTATGGAATATCTGGATGAAACCTATCCGCATCCGTCGTTGCTGCCGGGAACAGCGCAACAGCGTGGCGCGATTCGGGCGATTTCCTTGGATATTGCCAGTGAACTGCAACCGCTGATTAATTTGCGTGTACAGCAGTACTTAATGCGGGAGCTCAACCTTGTGGATGAGCAAAAACAAGCTTGGTTGCAGCATTGGTTTCGACATAGTTTCACTGCCTTAGAACGCAACTTAGAAGAGGTGGCGGGTAACTACTGTGTGGGGAACCAGTTCTCCATGGCTGATGTGTGTTTAGTCCCCCAAGTTTATAGTGCTGAACGCTTTGGGATTGATTTAACACCTTATCCCTTATTGCGGTCTGTTTATGGGCGTTTAAGCGAGTTACCTTGGGTGGCAGCAGCTCACCCGAGCAAACAACCAGACGCTGAAAACTAACCGCATTTACTTTGAGTTTCATCGCACAAACCGAATGCCTAGCTCGTATCTTGCTAGGCATTTTGCTTTAATAGCCTCACGCATAGCAACCAAGGATTATAAGCATGAAAAGCAAATTAGCGATTGCCATAGCTGCAGCGTTATTTACCGTGTCTTGCACCACAACGCAGGCACCCGCAGCACCACAACAAGTGAATGCACCAGTAGCTGTACTAGCCACTGCCGAAAACCCACAAGCGGTGGCGGGTCAGTCATTGACCTTAAAGCAAATTATGGCTGATCAAGACTGGGTGGCACGGTCACCGAGCAATGCCTATTGGATGTTGGATGGCAGTGGCGTTTTGTATCAGCAAAAACGTCTCGGCTCACAAGTCAGTGATTGGTATCACCAGCCCTTGAATGAAGCGGCTCATTTAGTTCCGTTAGAGAAACTGCATCTTTATGCCTACCAAAGTGGTGTCTATAACGGTGATCGCAGCATGCTGGCATACACCTTTGAAGGCAACGTCTTTGTTCGCGACTTAAGCACCCAAGAAACACGCCAATTGACACGTAATGATGCCCGCCAATCACAGCTGGTGTTTTTGACCAATGGCTTACTTGCCTATCGTCAAGGGAACGAGTTTTACACGGTTGACCCACAAACTGGATTAACGCAGCAGATTGCCGCATTAGCCTTACGTGACAAACCGGCCGCCAACACGGAGCCCAAAGATTTCATTGCCCGTGAGCAACAGCAACTCATTGAGTTTGTGCAGGTGGAGCGGAAAAATAAAGCGGAGCGGTTTGATTACCGTCAGCAATTACAGCGCCAAAACAGTTCGTTAGCTCCTGAGCCTTTCTATTTAGGAAGCGGCAAACAAATTGTTGCCACTAGCCTATCCCCTGCGGGCGACAAGTTACTGGTGGCAGTGAGCGCCCCGCAGAAGTGGCGTGATGATGGCGATATTATGCCGAATTATGTGACCGAAGATGGACGTATTGCAGCGGAGCCAGTTCGTGCACGAGTGGCAGATGCCAAGCCGGTTGATCATGAAATCTATTTGCTTGATTTAACCCAAGGCGATGCCACCAAGCTAACTTACAACACCTTGCCAGGCTGGGATGAAGATGTTCTTGCAGACGTCCGTCGCGAGAACTACGCCGCCGAAGGGAAAACGTATCGTTCAGAGAAGAAGCCTCGTCCCATCACCTTGATGCAAGACTGGGGATGGCAAGCAGGTGCGATTCGCTGGACCCACGATGGTTCGCAAGCCGCCTTAATGTTGGAAGCTTGGGATAATAAAGACCGCTGGATTGCGACCGTGGACTTTGCCGGCAAACAGTTGGTGAACCACGAACGCTTACATGATCCGGCTTGGATCAATTACACCCATAATGAATTCGGATTCTTACCGCACAGCGATACATTATGGTTCCAATCTGAGGCAGACGGGTACGCTCACCTTTATGTGAAGCCATTAACCGGCAAAGCCAAACAATTAACCAAGGGCAAGTTTGTGACGGAAAACCCGTCGGTGAGTGCGGATGGCAGTTATATTTATTTCTCTGCCAACGTGATTCACCCAGGGCAATATGAAGTCTATCGCGTGCACACTGGTACCGCGAAACTGGAGCAATTAACTGCTCTGGGTGGGATGAACCATTACGAACTGAGTCCACAAGAAGACCGTTTGTTAATCAAACACTCATCGGCTTTACAGCCAGAAGAGTTGTATGTTCAAACCATCGGCCAACAAGATACGCAGCGCTTGACGTACACCGCAACGGAAGAGTTTATGAGTTTTGATTGGGTGGCACCAGAAATTGTGGCCATTCCATCAAGCCATGTGGATGATCCGATTTATACCCGAGTTTACTATCCGAAGGATTATGATCCAAACCGTGCGGAAAAATATCCAGCGGTGGTCTTTATTCACGGGGCAGGGTATTTGCAGAACGCTCATGCGGGTTGGTCCAATTACCAACGCGAATTCATGTTCCATACCTTCTTAACGGAACAAGGTTATGTGGTTCTTGACCTCGACTATCGCGGTTCGAAAGGTTATGGGCGGGATTGGCGCACGGCCATTTATCGTCAAATGGGAACCCCGGAAGTAGAAGACTTGGTTGACGTGGTAAAATGGGCGGGTGAACACGCGCATGTCGATACCGAGCGGATGGGAACCTATGGCGGTTCTTACGGTGGCTTCCTAACCTTTATGGCGTTATTCAAAGAGCCAGGGTTATTTAAAGCCGGGTCGGCGTTACGACCGGTCAGTGATTGGGCGCATTACAATACTGGGTATACGTCAAATATCTTGAACTTACCTGATGATGACCCGATTGCTTATCGTCGCAGTTCGCCCATTTACTTTACCGAAGGGCTTCAAGACGCACTCTTGATCAACTCACCGATGGTGGATGATAACGTGTTCTTCCAAGACAGTGTGCGCTTGGTGCAACGGTTGATTGAACAAGAAAAAGAGAACTTTGAAACGGCAATTTTCCCAGTGGAGCCGCACGGTTTCCGTCAGCCATCAAGCTGGTTGGATGAATACCGTCGTATCTTCAAGCTGTTCGAAGAAAACTTAAAATAGCGGCATAAATCGCACGCATAAAAAAATCCCGGCTTAGGCCGGGATTTTTATTTCTTACCCTGTTATCACAACGGGGTTATTGTGTTTTCGTCATCGCCGCAGAGGCTGTCGCACGCGCTTCGTGGAAGCTGGCTACGCGCTCGTCCTTGGTAAAGGGGAGGCGTTCTGCATGAGTCGCGGCTGCTAAAGGCGTAAACTCATCATCCCGAATTGCCGCACTGGCTTTGGTCATAGGCGCATAACTGCTGCCATGGGCACGCCCATTGCTGCGGTTTGGCTGTTGCGCTGATGAATTGCTGGAAACATTAGCTGAATGTTCTTCAGAGGTTGCGGCTACCGCAATCGGAGCTGCTGTGGTTTCCTCTTGGGTTGTGGTTTCAGCAACAGGCGTTTCCGCTTCTTGCGTCTCTTCAACCACGACAACTTCAGCCGCTTCCGCTGCAGCCGATTCCACTTCGGTTGTTTCAACCTCAGCCTCAGCCTCAGCCTTAACCTCAGCCTCAGCCTTAACCTCAGCTTGTACGTTCTCAGCTTCGCTGGCTGTGGCCGGTACTTCTGCGGCAACTGGAGCCGCAGCGGTGACTGGAGCTTCAGCAACTGCTGGCTCAGTCACTGGTGCTGCCTGCTCGTTTTCGGTCGCAACCGTTGCTGCGGTTACCGCAGCTGGTTCTGCAACAGCTCCTTCTTCTACTACAGTTCCTTCTTCCGCCGCCGGGGTTTGGCTATCTTGTTGTTGAACTTCAAGTTCGGCCTTACGACGTTGACCGGCCGCACGCTGATGACGCGGTGAACGACGGCTACGATTTCGGCTTCGTGGTGCATTGGCATCTTCTGCTGCTTCAGGGCTTGTCACAGCGGTTTCTTCAGTTTGCTCAACAACAACGCTCTCAACAACTTTTTCTGTTGCTGGTACGGGTTGCTCTACCTTACTTGCTGTTACATCATCGCTTTCAGCCATCGCAGCGGCTTGAGTCACCCGTACTGATTGTTCGAGCTGACGACGTTGACGACGCGGTTTAGGCGCCTGTACTTTTTCTTTTGCTTCAACGTTGTCTGGCGCAGCTTGCGCTTCTGCTGCTGGAGTCGTTTGCAGTACTTGCTCTTGCGAGGCTTGCGACTTTCCTTTGCCACGAGAACCGCGACGGCGTCCATTGCGTTCTGGGCGCGTTGACTTCTTCGCTTCCACTTGCTCATTGGTGGCAGCAGTCGGTTGATTCTCGACATCGTCGTTGTTCCGATCACGGTGACGTTGATTGCGGTTATTATGACGACGTTGATTATTACGGTTATTACGGCGCTGTTGACCTTGGCGACGTTGGTTAGCCGGCTGTTTTTGAGTCTTTTCAGCAGCAGCTTCGTCGCTACTAAACAAACCAGCGAGCCATTTGCCAAGTCGTGCTAATAAACCAGGACCTTCCACTTTTTTCGTGGCTGGTTTTGCTGCTGGCGTTGGTGCTGGAGTAGGCGCAGGCGTCACCGGTGCTTGAATTCCTTTAATCGCAGGCTCTTCAAAGCTCGGTTTGTCTTTATTTAGCACAATTTCTACTTCGTCCGCTTGCGGTTGCATGATCAGTTGGAAACTGTTGGTTTCAGCAACTTCATCGGTGCGGAAACGGCGCACGTCAAAATGCGGCGTTTCAAGATGCGGATTAGGAATAATTAACACCGACACTTTGTATCGTTTTTCGATATCAAAAATAAACTGGCGTTTTTCATTCAATAAATACGTTGCGACCAAAATAGGCACTTGTGCTTGCACTTGAACCGTATTGTCTTTCAGTGCTTCTTCTTCGATTAAACGCAGAATAGACAGAGCTAATGATTCCACCGAACGAATGGTGCCTTGCCCATGACAACGAGGACAAACGTGGTTTGCCGCTTCACCAAGCGATGGGCGTAAGCGTTGCCGCGACATCTCTAACAAACCAAACCGCGAAATTCGAGTCACTTGGATACGTGCCCGATCTTGCTTTAAACAATCACGTAAGCGGTTTTCCACTTCACGCTGATGCCGTGGCGGGGTCATATCGATAAAGTCGATGACTACTAAGCCACCCACGTCACGTAAGCGCAGTTGACGGGCGATTTCTTCGGCCGCTTCAAGGTTTGTTTGGAATGCCGTTTCTTCAATATCACCGCCTTTGGTGGCACGGGCCGAGTTGATATCGATAGAGGTGAGCGCTTCAGTCGGATCAATGACAATGGAGCCGCCAGAAGGCAACCGAACTTCGCGTTGGAACGCGGATTCGATTTGGCTTTCGATTTGGAAATGGTTAAACAGTGGGACGTCGCCTTGATACATTTTCACGCGATTCACAAAATCCGGGCGAATCAGTTTGACGTGATCACGAACTTGCGCGTACACCTGTTCATTGTCAATTAATACTTCACCAATATCACGACGCAAATAATCGCGGATAGCACGGAAGACCACGTTGCTTTCTTGGTGAATTAAAAATGGAGCAGGGCGGGTTTGCGATGCTTTTTCGATCGCGTCCCAGTGATGTAATAAAACGTTTAAGTCCCATTCGAGTTCTTCTTGGGATTTACCAACCCCAGCAGTGCGTACAATCAATCCCATATTATTCGGGAGATTAAGTGCATCGAGGGTTGCTTTTAATTCGCTTCGCTCTTCGCCTTCAATCCGGCGTGAAATACCACCCGCACGAGGGTTGTTGGGCATTAGAACTAAGTAGCTGCCAGCCAACGAAATGAAGGTAGTAAGGGCAGCACCTTTTTGGCCACGCTCTTCTTTATCAATCTGAACGATAACTTCCTGGCCTTCAGAAATAACTTCTTTAATGTTGGGGCGGCCGGAAAACGAATAACCGTCAGGGAAGTAAGTTTTGGCAATTTCTTTTAAGGGAAGGAACCCGTGCCGTTCGGCACCGTAATCAACGAAAGCAGCTTCTAAACTTGGCTCAATCCGAGTGATTTTGCCTTTATAGATATTTGCTTTCTTTTGCTCATGGCCCGGGCTTTCAATGTCGAGGTCATACAAACGTTGACCATCAACAAGCGCAACGCGCAGCTCTTCTTGCTGGGTTGCGTTAATTAACATTCTTTTCATGGTTGTGACTCATATCATCAGGCCACAACACAGTACGACTGGCATTCGCCATCGCTATTTCGAGATTGAATTGTTTTCGGTTAAGGGGCTCATTCAGCCAACCCTAACATCCCCCGTTGTACGACTCTGCTTAAACGTGAGACATGAAATTTGTTACCAAGCCGAAATGCGCTTGTTAAAGGCCATACTGCGTTGCAGCATTGGTTCTTCAAATTTGGTTTGAGTGACTTTTCGGCGCATTCAATCAATCTTCAATAATTCAACAGTGAAGAAGGCCAATATAAAAATTCCATGCCGTCAACTTCTCGATGCCTTCAATGTTTCAACAACAGGGCTATCGTAAGCTGAGGTGGATGAATTGGCATAACTGCGCTCGACTCAAACCTCAAGGTATTATTTGTTTCGTTGCTTCAACCATAACCCGCAAATGCACTGATTATGGTGTACCGCTCTCTCTGAACCGGTGCGGATTTTTCCGGCGGCCCATTATCCCATGAATTTTAGTGTAAATACAAGATGTATCTTGGTGAAAGCTCATGCTAAAATCCGCCCCCTATGAGCGACTCCACCCCCACTTCACAAGGCGTACAATTCCAGACAGTCGAAGCTGACTATCAGGACCAACGCATCGATAATTACCTCTTAGCACAGCTAAAAGGGGTCCCTAAGTCATTGGTTTATCGAATCCTTCGTAAAGGCGAAGTGCGCGTTAATAAGAAGCGGGTAAAACCGGAGTATAAGTTACAAGCCGGTGATGTGGTGCGTATCCCCCCGGTTCGAGTGGCGGCAGAAAACCCGTTACCATCGGCGAACCTTGCTCAAGTTCAGGCCCTCAAAGATCTCATTTTGTATGAAGATGGATTATTGCTGGTGCTGAATAAGCCGGCAGGGCTAGCAGTTCATGGCGGGTCAGGGTTGCAGTTTGGCTTGATTGAAAGCCTGCGCGCGTTGCGACCGGAAGCAAAGCACCTAGAACTCGTGCACCGTCTTGACCGCGATACCAGTGGGTGTATCTTGATTGCGAAGCGGCGTTCTGCGTTGCGTCATTTGCACGAGCAACTGCGCAATAAGATCATGGATAAATATTATCTCGCGTTAGTCCGAGGCCAGTGGCAGCCACATGTAAAGCGGGTGACAGCGCCGCTACTGAAGAATACCTTGAAGTCGGGCGAGCGAGTGGTGCGGGTTGATGTGCAAGGGAAACCGTCGGAAACTAAATTTCGGATTGTGCAAAAATACGCCACCGCGACTTTAGTCGAAGCATCTCCCATTACCGGCCGTACGCATCAAATTCGTGTGCATACGTTGCATGCCGGGCATCCCATTGCTGGGGATCCAAAATATGGAGATGCAGACTTTGACCAAAGTCTGCGTGAGCTGGGCTTGCAACGATTGTTTTTACATGCCCATCGCGTGTCGTTTCAGCATCCGCAAACGGGGCAAACCCTTACCATTGAGGCGCCCCTTGATGAACAGTTGCAAGAGGTCTTAAGTCAGCTTAAGCGAGTGTAAGCCGGAACATAAATAAAGGTTTGCTTGAATGAAAACACCCAATATCGTCTTAGCGTCCACTTCACCTTATCGTCGCGCGTTACTGCAGAAGGTCATCCCAGAGTTTGCTGTGGCAGCGCCGGAGGTGGATGAAACAGCGCAGCCAAACGAGTCCCCGCAACAATTAGTGGAGCGATTAGCACAGGCTAAAGCTCGTGCTGTTGGCGCAGCTTTTCCGCAGCACTATATTATTGGGAGCGACCAAGTAGCGGTGGTAGGGGAGCAGATTTTAGGAAAGCCTGGTACCACAGAAAACGCCATCCAGCAGTTGCAACAAATGCGGGGTAAAACGGTGACGTTTTTAACCGGATTGGCGTTGTATGACAGCGCGCAAAATCGCATCCAAAGTGTGGTCGAGCCATTTGCCGTCACCCTCAGGGATTTGACGGATGCGGAAATAGCCACTTATGTTGCACTTGAGCAACCCTTGAATTGTGCGGGAAGTTTTAAAAGTGAAGGGCTGGGTATTTGTTTGTTTGAACACTTACGTGGCGATGATCCCAACGCCTTGGTGGGGTTACCTTTAATCCAGCTGGTCCGAATGCTTGCCCGCTGGGAATATAATCCATTACTGATGAATTCAGTGGTCCGTTAATTTGCCGCTGAACGCCGATAAAGCACTTGTGTTCAGCAGCTTAATCCATTAAGATTCGCGCCCTATGCAGAAGGTTCGTGTACCGATTTCGGTAGATCCGGTCAAAAGTGCCGGCAAACAGTTGACTTATCTAGGGATCGTTCCAGGGAAGTCGCTTGCCCGTTTACAAGAGATGCTCATTGAGCCCTGTGCGGATGTTGAGGTATCATTATCCTTTGATACTGACGAGCAGGGAATCAAGCGCATTCTGGGCAGTGGCCAAGTGACGGTTCAGGCGGCGTGTGAACGCTGCGGTGAAAAAATGGCGTTAGCATTAGCGAGCGACTTTATTTATGCACCGATAACACGTCGACAAACGGCCACCGAAATGCCTGAAGAGTACGAGCCCTTTGAAGTTGACGAAATGGGTGAAGTTAATCTGCATACCCTAGTCGAAGATGAACTGATATTGGCGATGCCAGTCGTGGTCAAGCATGACGAACGCGAATGTCGTGTAGATACTCATGCAATGCAATGGGGGGACATTGACGAAACACCTGATGTCAGTGATAACCCGTTTGCTGTGTTGCAAGAATTAAAGCGTAAATAAACTTAGGAGATAGCGTAAATGGCTGTACAACAGAATCGGAAAAGTCGTTCTAAACGCGACATGCGTCGTGCACACGATGCGCTGAGCGGCCCTACACTGTCGGTTGACTCTACCTCTGGTGAAACACATCGTCGTCACCATGTAACAGCTGATGGTTTCTATAAAGGTCGTAAAGTAATTAACAAGTAACCGACGTTTGGAAAGTGAGGCAATGGCCACACTGACAACTTTGGCTCTTGATGCAATGGGGGGCGATCATGGCCCCTCTATTGTTATCGACGCTTTAACGCAAGCGTTATCCACATTTCCTGAGGTCCAATTCATTGTCGTAGGCGATGACACGGAGCTTCAGCCGCTCTTAGACCAAGCTCAATTGCTTGGCAATCCTCGTGTCGTAGTCAAACATGCCAGCCAAACCGTGACCATGACGGATAAGCCCGGCTATTCATTACGAGCTAAACCCGACTCATCCATGCGTGTCGCGCTTGAATTGGTGGCGACCGAACAAGCCATGGCTTGTGTGAGTGCGGGGAACACAGGCGCGTTAATGACGAATGCCTACTTCACGTTGAAAACCTTACCTGGTGTGTTACGTCCCGCTTTAGTCTCTGCCATACCTCAACAGCAAGAAAAATTTTCATTGATGCTGGATCTCGGCGCTAACACTGTGTGTGACTCAGAAACGCTGTTTCAATTTGGCGTAATGGGAGCCGTTGCGGCGCAAGCCGTACTAGGTATTGAGCGGCCGCGGATTGCCTTGCTGAATGTGGGCGAGGAAGACACCAAAGGGAATGATGTCGTGAAAGCTGCGGCCGCGTTGTTCCAGCAATCGTCCCAATTGAACTACATTGGTTTCATTGAAGGGGACGATTTATTTTCGAATCAGGCGGATGTGATTGTTTGTGATGGGTTTGTCGGTAATATAGCCCTGAAAAGTTGTGAAGGTTTAGCCGATCTGCTGCTGAGTAATATTAATGAGAATATTCATAAGCATTGGCTGACCCGCTGGTTTGTGAAACTATTTTATCGTCGGCTAAAAAGCTCTTGGGAGTGGTTGAAGCCCGACCACTATAATGGAGCGAGTCTGATAGGATTGCGCGGAGTGGTTATCAAAAGTCATGGTGATGCGAATGCTCGCGCTTTTTATAGTGCGATTGAGCAGGCTGTGGCAGCAACCCAACGCGATCTACCCGCACGTATTCGTGATCGAGTAGAACAGGTTCTGTTAGAGCAGGAATAGAAGTTATTATGCCATCCGTTATTGCAGGCACAGGGCATTATTTGCCCGTTCAGTGCCTGACCAACGCCATGCTTGAACAGCGTGTCGACACTAGCCACGAGTGGATTGTAGAACGTACTGGAATTCATGAACGGCGCATTGCTGGCCCCACAGAGAATAACGTCACCATGGGGGTCGCTGCGGCACGTCAGGCACTGCAAGCAGCTTTATTAGATGCGGCTGATCTTGATTTAATTATTGTGGCCACCACCTCCGGTGATTACGCTTTCCCGAGCGTTGCTTGTGAAATCCAAGCGCAACTAACCTCCCGTCCCATTCCCGCGTTTGATGTTGGCGCTGCATGTGCCGGCTTTATTTTTGCGCTGAGCGTTGCTGATCAATATATTCGCGCGGGGACCTATCGCAATGTGTTGGTGATTGGGAGCGATGTATTATCGCGCTTCTGCCACCCCGATGATCGCAATACTTTGGTGTTGTTTGGCGATGGAGCTGGTGCTGTTGTGTTAACCGCAGGTGAGCAGGGAGGAATTCTATCCACCCATTTACACAGTGCGGGCGAATTTGCACAACTATTAGGGGTAAAACATGCAGCCCGTCAGGCGGCGGAACCGCTGGCGGAAGCATGGATGTTTATGCAAGGCCGCGAAGTCTTTAAAGTTGCCGTGACAAAACTTAGTGAGTTGGTTATTGAAACCTTAGCCGCCCATCAATTAACGCCTGCGGCGATTGACTGGCTGGTACCCCACCAAGCCAATATGCGCATTATTACTGCAACTGCAAAAAAACTAGATTTGCCTTTGGCTCAGGTCGTGACCACGTTATCTTATACGGGGAACACGTCGGCTGCGTCCGTGCCCATTGCGCTGGATACGGCGATTCGTGATGGCCGGATTCAACGGGGACAAAAACTCTTGTTAGAGGCCTTTGGCGGTGGTTTCGCTTGGGGCTCTGCATTAATCGATTATTAACGAAAGGACATTGTCATGCGAGCTTATGTATTTCCTGGACAAGGATCGCAATCGGTCGGAATGTTGGCAGATGTTGCTGCCGCGTACCCGGTGGTCGGTGAAACCTTTGCTGAAGCAAGCTCAGTATTAGGTTATGATTTATGGCAGCTGGTTCAAGAAGGCCCAGCCGAACAGTTGAATGAAACGCAACGGACGCAACCGGCATTATTAACGGCAAGTGTTGCTTTGTATCGCGTTCTAGAACAAGCAGGAGTACCAGCACCTGATTTTATGGCTGGCCATAGTTTAGGTGAATATTCAGCCTTGGTATGTGCAGGCGCCATGGCCTTTACTGATGCCGTGCATTTAGTCGCCAAGCGCGGCGAATATATGCAGCAAGCGGTGCCTGCAGGGGTGGGCTCGATGGCGGCAATTATCGGATTAGATGATGCAGCGGTGGTAGCTGCGTGCGCCTCAGCGGCGGGTGACGACGTGGTCGCTGCAGTGAACTTTAACTCACCCGGGCAAGTGGTGATTGCTGGTCACCAAGCAGCCGTGCAACGTGCTGGCGAAGCTTGTCTTGCGGCTGGGGCGAAGCGGGCTCTGCCGTTATCGGTCAGTGTGCCATCGCACTGTGCGTTGATGCAGCCTGCTGCCGAACAACTGGCAACCGAATTACAGCAGATTCCGATGCAAGCACCGCGCATTCCTGTGGTCAATAACGTTGATGTGGCAATGCCAATGGATGCGGATGCAATTCGTGATGCGCTGATTCGTCAGCTGTATTCCCCCGTGCGCTGGACCGAAACAGTCCAGTTTTTAGCCGCTCAAGGGGTGACAACATTGGATGAAATTGGTCCCGGTAAAGTGTTAACCGGGTTGATGAAACGGATAGACAAAAACTTGAATGGCGAAGCAATCAATACCGTCGATGCTATCGTCGCAAGGAGCTAACATGACAGATCTGATGAATTTAACCGGGCAAGTTGCCTTGGTCACTGGTGCCAGTCGCGGGATTGGCAAAGCCATTGCGCAACAACTGGTGGCTCGCGGTGTCACCGTAATCGGAACCGCTACAACGGCTAGTGGTGCGGAAGCAATCAGCGCATACCTCGGTGAACAAGGCGAAGGTTACGCCCTCAACGTGACCGATCCAGACAGCATTACCGCGGTGTTGCAATACATCGATGAAAAATATGGTCAGCTTGATATTCTGGTTAACAACGCGGGCATTACCCGTGATAACTTATTAATGCGCATGAAAGATGACGAATGGAACAGTGTCATGGACACCAACCTCACGTCCGTTTATCGTCTGTGCAAAGGCGTTATGCGTGGCATGATGAAACGTCGTCAAGGGCGTATCATCAATATTTCTTCAGTGGTAGGAACCACCGGGAACCCAGGCCAAACCAACTACTGCGCTGCAAAAGCAGGGCTGGTGGGCTTTACCAAAGCGTTGGCGAAAGAAATCGCGGCCCGCGGTATCACTGTGAACTGTGTCGCTCCCGGTTTTATTGACACCGATATGACGAAAGCCTTGACGGACGATCAAAAACAAGCGATTTTTACCAATATTCCAGCGGCGCGCTTAGGGCAACCTGAAGAAATTGCTGCGGCTGTGGTATTTTTAGCGTCACCTGGCGCGGCCTATATTACGGGCGAAACCATTCATGTGAATGGTGGCATGGCGATGGTATAATCGCCGCGTGCTGGGGAAACCCGGTTGGAAATACGCCAAAGGGGTATGACCTCTTAGGGGTCGAGCAAGTTTTACTTTATTATTGGGCTCGGTTTCACTACACTAAGCGCAATTCTTGAATTTAAGACCGATAGATTGAAGGGATATATACAAAATGAGTACTATTGAAGAACGCGTTAAAAAAATCATTGTTGAGCAATTAGGCGTTAAAGAAGAAGAAGTTAAACCAGAAGCTTCTTTCGAAAACGACCTGGGCGCAGACTCGTTGGACATCGTTGAATTAGTGATGGCTCTTGAGGAAGAGTTTGACACTGAGATTCCAGACGAAGAAGCTGAAAAAATCCGTACCGTTGAAGCTGCAATCGAGTACGTAAAAAGCCACTCTGGCGAATAAGTTATGCTGAAGAGAAGGGCGGAACGTTGATTCCGCCTTTTTTATATGTGGTTTAACGGTCAACGCCTTTCACCAACTCAACTCGACCGTGGCTTGCAATTTGGCGACGGCCACTTCACAACACTCGTTATTCGAGCGGGACGTTTGCAATTCTGGGAACGCCATTGGCAACGTTTACGCACCGCGAGTCAGCGTTTATATCTTGAGCTACCACCGCTTGCCGATGTCCTTGCAGTGCTGACTGCTATCGCGACAGAAACGCCGGATTGTGTGGTAAAAATCATTGTCACGCGCGGCCTTGGTGAACGTGGTTATGCGCCGCCCACTCAACCACAGACCCATTGGTACGTCACCACCGCACCCTTGCCCCAATGGGATCCACGCCCACTCACCGTGGAGCTTGCGCAGTATCAATTGGCTCGACAGCCTGCTCTGGCCGGGCTCAAGACCCTCAATCGACTGGACCAAGTCTTGCTTTCGCATGAACGCCAACAACGAGGTGTGGATGAGTTGCTGGTGACGGATACCGAACAACAATTGGTGGAGGCGACGAGTAGTAATTTATTTTGGTATGATGGGCAGCAGTGGCGCTTTCCCTGTTTAAAACAAGCGGGGATAGCCGGTATCATGCAAGCCGAAATTCAGGCCCAGGTATTGCCGCACGCGTTACCAACGTACGCAACTTGGTCTGATTTACTCATGGCAGAACAAGCATTTATTTGCAATACCGTGCTGGGGCCGCGCCCCATTGGCCAATTAGGACATAAAAAACTCCATCAACAAGGACTACCAGAGGCCGTTCAACAGTGGTATTTAAACGTATTATCCAATTCATTGCCGGGTTGATATTACTGCTGACCTTACTCACATTTGGTCTGTTTTGGTATGGCTCTCAGCAATTACACCAGTCACTTGGTTTTACCGCACCGATTCAAATCGAAGTACAGCGAGGCATGCATGCTCGCACGATTTTGCATCACCTTAATCAACAAGGGGCAACACTCAACGTTACGTCGGTTTACCTAGCCAGCCGCGTGTTAGCGAATCCCCAGCGGATCCAAGCCGGCGTTTATGAACTCACCCCTAGCGACACCGTGGCAGACTTGTGGCGCAAGCTGCGTCATGGCGAGCAGTATGTGTTTCGGGTGGCGCTGATTGAAGGGCGGACGCTGGCGGAATGGGTGGAGGTGTTAGAAAACAGCGACCATTTGCTCTGGCCTGATGAATTACGAGGAAATACCGCGCAACTGCAACAGCGATTGAATGAACGACTAGGCACCCAACATGCTTCTTTTGAAGGATTGTTATACCCTGATACCTATGGCTATACGGCTAACACCCAAGGTCTGGATTTGCTGGTGACGGCGTATCGCCGCATGAATCAAGAGTTGGAACAAATTTGGCAGCAGCGAGAGGCTGATTTGCCCTATGCAACGTCTTATGAATTATTGATAATGGCATCCATTATTGAAAAAGAAACTGGGCTTGACGGTGAGCGTGGAAAAGTGAGCTCCGTGTTCGTAAACCGCTTACGGACTGGTATGCGATTGCAGTCAGATCCAACAACCATTTATGGCATCCCAAACTTTGATGGCAACTTAACTCGTGCCCATTTGCGTGAGTTAACCGCGTACAATACTTATCGCATTGATGGGTTACCGCCCACGCCAATTGCCATGCCGAGTCGCCAAAGTTTAGTGGCTGCTGCCCATCCAGAACAGACGGATTATTTTTACTTTGTTGCGGATGGTACCGGCAAGCACGTATTTTCACGAACCTTGGCCGAACACAACCGTGCTGTGAATCGTTATCAAAGGAACCAACGCTAATGCCACGAGGTAAATTCATTGTCATTGAAGGGCTGGAAGGAGCGGGTAAAAGCTCCGCCATGGCGTGTGTGAAGAACTTTTTAACCGAGCACGCAATTCCCCATCGCCAAGTGCGCGAGCCCGGTGGGACGCCAATGGCGGAAGCGATCCGTGCTTTGGTAAAGCAGCCATGGATGGAAACCGTCACGGCAGAAACTGAACTCTTATTAATGTATGCCAGCCGAGCACAACTGGTTGCCAATGTGATTGAGCCGAGCTTAGCCCAAGGAGAATGGGTGATTGGGGATCGGCACGATTTATCATCACGCGCGTATCAAGGCGGTGGGCGGGGCATTGCCGATGAGAAGTTGGCCAGTTTACGTCAGTTGGTCTTGGGGGAGTTTCAACCGGATTTAACCTTATTGCTGGATATTGAACCTCAGCGAGGATTAGCTCGTGCTCAAGCGCGCGGTGATTTAGACCGAATTGAACAAGAGGAGCTGGCTTTTTTTAAACGGACACGGCAACGCTATTTAAGTATCGCAGCCACCGATCCAACCATCCAAGTGATTGATGCGAATCAAGACATGGCGGCCGTCCATCGAGATTTGTTACAACAATTGCAGCGTTTTATGGCACAGGAGCTCAATTAACCGATGCATTTACCCTGGTTACGAGAACCCTGGCGTCAATTGATTGGTGAGGCGCAACAGCACCGTTTAAGCCATGCTCATTGCATTCCTGCACGGGAAGAGCTTGGTGCCAGTGTGTTTACAGAAAACTTTGTCCGTTTTTTGCTATGCCAAAATCCGACACAGCAAGCCTGCGGTCAGTGTAAAAGTTGCTTATTGTGGGCTGCGGAGACCCACCCCGATTATTACGAATTGAAAAGTGATGATGGGCGGGCCATTGGTGTTGATAAGATTCGCGAACTGACGCATCAATTACAGCAAACAGCAAGTCAGCAGGGCGCCAAGGTTGCGTGGATTAAAGAGGCCCATCGGCTGACCACGGAAGCGGCCAATGCGCTATTAAAAACCTTGGAAGAGCCGAGCCCGAATACTTATTTGATTTTGAGCCCTGAACGGACCGCTGATTTATTGCCGACGTTACGTAGCCGGATGCAACTTCATCGCTTTGTCGAACCCGATCAAGCGGCCCTCGAACATTGGTTAACCCAGCAATTAAAACGCTCGTTAACATCAGCAGAACGCCATTTAGTGACCTCCTACCAAGGGGCGCCGTTGACGGCTTTAGCCGCGTTACGAGGCGAACAGGATGAGGTGGAGCGGGTTGCATTGATTGCCCGCGCTGCGGTGGGAGCCGCGGTTTGGCCGCAACCGACCAAAGACGATGCCAACCATTGGCTCATGGCGAGCATTGCGTGGTTGCAAGAGCTGCTTCGTGTGCAGCAACAGTTACCCCCGCATCGGTGCCATTATCCGCAGTTGCAAGAATGGGCACAGACTTGGTTGCAACAGCAACCCAGTCATCCGGTGACGACCCTCAGTCATCGGCTTTCTCTGTGTTATAATCTGCGCCATATGACCCGCGAGCAAAGCGGCTTAAACTTGCCCTTGTTGCTACAAAACTTGTGGTTGCAATGGCAGCCGCACCGTTAGATTTCATCAGTTGGAGTTGTTGTGTTTGTTGATTCTCATTGTCACCTAGATCGGATTGATCTGGCGCCGTTTGATGGCAAATTAGAAAACGTGATTCGGGCTGCCCAGGCCGCACAAGTGAAACATATGTTGTGCGTGGGGGTGACGCTGGATGCCTTTCCTGCCATGCGTGAGTTGGTAGCAGAGTTCCCTGAAGTGAGCATGAGCTGTGGCATGCACCCGCTATATGTGGCTAAAAACCCTTATGATCCTCAGCAGTTAAAAGCGATGGCAGCGGCTCCCGAAGTGGTTGCGATTGGCGAAACTGGGCTGGATTATTATTACGATCCTGAAAGTCACCCGGTGCAACAAGAAAGTTTTGCTTATCATATTCAATTAGCCAATGAATTAGATAAACCCCTTATTATTCATACCCGCGATGCCCGCGACGATACCTTAGCAATGTTGCGCGAAGGTCGCGCTGAGCGCTGTGGTGGGGTCCTTCATTGTTTTACGGAAACCTATGAAATGGCCAAGCAAGCCATTGATGATTTAGATTTTTATATCTCAATTTCTGGAATTGTTTCGTTTCGCAATGCAACGGAATTACGCGAGGTGGTGCGTAAGTTGCCGTTAGAAAAGTTATTGATTGAAACAGACAGCCCGTGGTTAGCGCCTGTCCCTCATCGAGGGAAAGAAAATCAGCCGGCATTTGTGGCAGACGTGGCTCGTTGTGTGGCTGAGGTGAAAGGAATTTCAGTGGAGGAAGTTGCGGCCGTCACCACAGAAAATTTTTATCAGTTGTTTCAGCGGGCTGCAATAACTATTTAACGATTCTTTACAAGGTAAAATTAGCAATTTTAAATTTGCGCGCTAGACTCAATAGTAATCGTTAAAGAGTTTTAATGAGTAGAGTTAGCGCACGGCTCAAACCCTTGAGCCATTCCCCTAAGCTCGGGACTCCCTCCAAATTGGTCCCGAGCATTTTTTTGTCTGTTATTTCTTATTGCCCTTGCCAGATAACTAAAAGAATCAACACAGGGCAGACAAACTTCACATACCACGGCCAAATTTTCCAGAACAGTGACCGCTCAATGTCTGGCGCACCTTGCTGTAGTTCGCGCAGCAATTTATTTTGGCGCAACACCCACGTCAGCATAACGGCAAAGGTAATGCCCAATAGCGGCTGCATGTACACGGTGGTGAAGGTAATCACAGCGCCAAAAAGTAGCTCAAAATTATAAATAATAATGGCAGCCACAAGGCCGATAGAAAGGCCCACAACCCATGACATTTGTGAACGGGATTGCCCGGTTTCTTCCACCAAAGTATTGACCGGTGCTTCAAGCATTGAAATGGATGATGTGATAGCGGCAATCATCATGAGTGCAAAAAAGGCAATACTGACCCAAATCCCGGCGGCCCCCATGGAGTCAAACATAGCGGGTAACACTTGAAAAACAAGGGTATCACTGGATAACAATTGGCCCGCATCATTATAAATGACCACGCCCAATTCTTGTGCGACAAACATGGCTGGTAGGATCAATAACCCCGCTAAAAAGGCAACCGACGTATCGAGCACGGCCACCCAGCCAGCTGTTTTTGGGAGGTGCTCATCTTTGGACAGATAGGCACCGTAGGTCATCATACAGCAGACCCCAATGGATAATGAGAAAAAGGCTTGACCCATGGCGCGAATCAGCAAATTCGGATTGGTCACTTGTGAAAAGTCGGGGCTTAGGTACATTTTTAAACCGCTTGTTGCACCGGGCAAGGTGAGAATGTATGCGGCCATCCCAACCAGTAACACAAATAATAGCGGCATCAACCGTCGCGACCAACGCTCAATGCCATCATTCACTCCCGAGCGGACCACATGAATTGTCACGATAAGGAAAACCGCCATCATTAATAAGTTGCGTTCGGTATTGAAGTCAGTGAGCCAACGAGCAGCTTTTTCCCAACCGAACAACTCAGCAATGGGGGCCAGCATGTGAGCTAATAACCACCCTGAAACAATGCCGTAGAAGCTTAAGATAAGCGAGAGCACAATCAACCCTAGAATACCTGAAAAGGTTCCGAAGCGGCGCCACAGTGGTTTATCATCGATAGAACGGAGGGCTTCAATCGGGTTACGTTGCCGCATTCGACCAATGGTCAGTTCGGCCACCAACATGGGGTAGGCGAGCAGGGCGACCATCAAGAGGTAAACCAGTAAAAATGCTCCACCACCATTCTGTGCAGCTTGGGTTGGGAACCCCCAAATATTACCGACGCCAACGGCAGAGCCAGCAGCAGCAAGAATGAAACCAATGCGGGAGGAGAAAGCAGGAGATTTAAGTGCCATAAAATAATGTTCTTATTAATTGTTCAGGAGATTACGCAGTGA
Source organism: Pseudidiomarina indica (assembly GCF_900104245.1). Classification (GTDB taxonomy): domain Bacteria; phylum Pseudomonadota; class Gammaproteobacteria; order Enterobacterales; family Alteromonadaceae; genus Pseudidiomarina; species Pseudidiomarina indica. The sequence goes on along the minus strand of NZ_FMXN01000001.1, from coordinate 240,444 downwards.
GTTCACCGCGCAAGTTAGTTTGCAATCGTTGTTGTATCTCGTGTTGAGGTAAGTTCTGTGAAAGCAAATAATGCAGTTTTGTGAGAGCAGCCTCAATGGTCATATCATGACCGCTGACCACACCAATTTGAGCGAGGGCACTTCCTGTCGCATAGCCGCCCATATTCACTTTACCTTTAAAGCACTGGGTACAGTTCAACACCACGGTACCTTGTTCTATGGCGCGTTGCAAACTGTTCAGCAATTGGGGGTTTTGCGGTGCATTACCGACCCCATAACTGAGCATAATGAGCGCTTTGACAGGTTGCTGGAGCATGTTGTCCAAAATGGCGGCAGAAATCCCCGGATATAGGGTTACGACCCCAATCGCTTGTGGGGTAACTGGGGTTAACCGCAATGGCGTTTGTCCAATGGGTTGGACTGTCCCTGCTTCAACAGTAATTTGAATGCCAGCTTTTAACAGCGGGGCAAAATTGGGGGAGGCGAACGCATGAAACCCATTCGCATCGGCTTTGGTGGCTCGGTTGCCACGAAACAGCGTGTTATTAAAAAACAAACTCACTTCGTGAATGGGGTAATTGGCTGCCAGATAAAGCGCATTCAGTAAATTTTGTTGACCGTCGGAGCGGAGCGCTGCTAACGGAATTTGGGAGCCTGTAATAATGACTGGCTTGGCCAAGTTCTCAAACATGAACGACAGTGCAGAGGCGGTGTACGCCATGGTGTCAGTGCCATGCAAGATCACAAACCCATCATAGTCGTTGTAGTGTCGCTGAATATCTTCGGCAATGAGTTGCCAGTCGGCCGGTGCCATATCCGATGAGTCCATCAGAGGAGAGTATTCATGGATGGTGAATTCCGGCATCTCATCTCGATAAAACTCTGGCATGCGTTGCACACATTCGGTTAAAAATCCCGACACAGGGATGTACCCCTGTGTCGATTTTTGCATTCCAATGGTGCCGCCTGTGTAGGCGATATAGATACGTTTTTTTGTCATGATTTACGGCAAAGGACAGATTTCACAAAGGGCATAAACGCCATTGGGGTCATTAAATTGGTTCAGTAATTTAACCTCTTTAAAGATGCGCTGCAATTGAATCTCTAACGGCGAATAGGTGGGGGCTGTCCATGACGCAGGAACCAGTGCCGTGGCTTGTCCGAACATTTCCTGCAAGAACTTCTCTTTGGCAGACAAATCAGGCTCCACCACCATAACCTCATAGTTCTCGAGCTCTGCACGTTGGGCGGCAGCAGCTATCGCGTCATCGAGCTCTCCCAGCGCATCAACCAGACCCAGTTGCAGGGCTTGTTGGCCGGTCCAAATACGGCCTTGAGCCACTTCATGAACAGCGTCGTAAGTCATGTCGCGACTTTCTGCCACCATGCTCACAAAATCACGATAGAATTTCTCGATGGAAATTTGGATGAGATATTTACCATGCTCATCAAGGCCACGCGTGACATCTAGTACTGGCATGTTCGTGGTGTGGTACCCATCGTTGTAGACACCGATGTGTGCAAGAGAATTCTCGACGGTGAAAAACATGCCAAAGACCCCAATTGAACCCGTGATGGTTTCAGGGGTTGCCCAGATTTCGTCAGCGCTTGCGGAAATCCAGTAACCACCTGATGCCGCAACGCTGCTCATGGATGCAATGACTGGTTTCCCAGCTTTTTTCAATTCCAATACTTCCTGGCGAATAATTTCTGAGGCAAAACCACTTCCGCCTGGGCTATCAACGCGTAGAACAACTGCTTTTACATCATCGTCTAAACGTGCCTTGCGTAACAATGCAGCGGTACTATCACCGCCAATCATGCCTGCTTTTTGGTGACCATCGACAATGGTACCGCGGGCAATAACAATCGCAACTTTATCATCTGCTGATTGCTCACTATCCGCCTTAGCTGGACCATTCAGCGCGGCTAAATATTCCTCATGACCAATTTTTTTCCAGCTTTTCTTATCGTCGTCGAGACCGGTTAAATCGATCATTTCTTGCCGGAATTGCTCGCGTGAGTATAGAGCGGTGACCAGGCCGGTCGTCACGGCCATGGCTGCAATATCATTGTCGTGCTCAGCAACGGCAGCAATAAAATCTTCCATTTTGCCAGACAGGATACGTGGGTCGATTTCTCGTAATTGTGCTAAATCAGCCACATAAATGTCCCAAAGCTCATCATAAAGTAACTGGTTTGCTTCCCGTGCTTCGTCAGACATATCGTTTCGAGTGTAGGGCTCAACCGCTGACTTGTAGGCGCCAACCTTAAACACATGCGCATTGATTTTGAGCTTTTCGAGCAGATCCTTGAAGTACAAACGGTAGGAGCCGAAACCTTCAAAAGCAACCATGCCCAGTGGATTTAAATAAACCCGGTCGGCGTGCGCGGCAAGATAGTATTGCGATTGGGTGTAATGATCCGCATAGGTCATGACTGGTTTACCGGTGGCTCGGAAGCGCTCAATGGCTGCTCCAACGGTTTTCATTTTATTGAGACCACCGCCCATAAATAGCGACAACTCGAGGTTCAAACCGCTAATACGATCGTCGGTGGCTGCCTCATCAATTGCGTTGATGACATCACTTAACACGACTTCGGGGATTTGATTATGGCTGCCCGCCAATTCATTCACAAAGGCATCCAATGGATGCACCCAGGTTTTTTCTTCGACCAATACGCCCGATAGATTAAGGGTGAGGAGGCTATTGTTGGGAACAACGATCGGCTGTTCTTCAGCAGAAAATAACCCGATCACCAAAATCAACAGCACAAAAAAGATAATGTTGAGAATCACCTTTCGGATGATGTTGATTAAACCAAAAAGCTTTCTAAATACGCTTGCAATATCGCTCATAGTTGTCATCTCTAGTGGAATCCATACCCGCTTCAAGAGTAACCTAGAAATAACGCATAAACCAGTCAGACAATGTAACAGAGAGTGATCATTTGTTATGCTAGGATGCATTTCCACGATCCCCGTTGGGATTCTTCTAGCTAGTTCATTAGATGAGGTTTTTATGAACGCACTCGAATTGCTCACCACGCGTTCGTCCATGCCGCGCGTGGTTGCGCCAGGACCTACGGACGAACAACTTGATCTCATGATTACTGCGGCCGCTCGTGCTCCCGACCATATGGCGTTGCAGCCATATCAAATAACCATTTTTCAGGGCGAACAATTGGCTGAATTAGGAACCATTTTTGCGAAAGCCGCAGCGGCGAAGGGAGAGCCCGAAGCTCAGGTTGAGCGCGCCAAAGAACTACCATTGCGAGCGCCGATGGTGATTGTCGTGGCCATGACGTATCAAGAGCATGACAAAGTACCGCGGGATGAACAATTTGCAAGCGCTGCGTGTGCGGCCTTGCTGTTGCAACAAGCGGCGTTTGTTCAAGGTCTTGGAGCGGTCTGGAGAACGGGCTGGTTTGCCGAAGACGAGGGCGTCAAACAGGCGTTAGGGTTGACCAATAAAGATGCCATTGTCGGCTTTATGTATGTTGGAACACCTGTCGTTGATACGCCCATTAAGCCACATAAAGACATGACCGAGAAGGTTCGTTACTGGGGCCAAGCGTCGCCTTTATAGGAAGACAAAAAGAACAAAACCAGCTTGCGCTGGTTTTGTTCTGTATCAGTTCCAAGATTAGAACTCTGCTGATTTCGGCGCCCGCGGGAAGGGGATAACATCACGGATGTTGCTCATGCCCGTCACATAAGTCACCAAACGCTCGAAACCTAAGCCAAAGCCTGCATGTGGCACGGTTCCGTAGCGGCGTAGGTCACGATACCAACTGTATTGGTCCAGTTCCATGCCCAGCTCTAGCATGCGTGCATCCAAACGATCTAAGCGTTCTTCACGGGCACTGCCACCGATAATTTCACCAATTCCTGGGGCGAGTACGTCCATTGCCGCAACGGTTTTGCCGTCCTCGTTCTGGCGCATATAAAACGCTTTGATATCTTTCGGGTAGTTTTTCAGAACAATCGGTGCACCAACGTGTTCTTCTGCCAAGTAACGTTCGTGCTCGGATTGCAAATCGGTGCCCCATTCCACTGGATACTGGAATTTCTTGCCGCAGTTTTTCAGGATCTCAACGGCTTCAGTGTAATCCATGTGAACAAATTTATGTTCGAGGACATGATTCAAACGCTCGATGACTTGACTGTCCACTCGTTTCTGGAAGAACGCCATATCATCGGCACGCTCTTCAAGCACGGCGCGGATACAATACTTCAGCATGTCTTCCGCGAGGTAGGCGATATCATCGAGGTTGGCAAAAGCCACTTCAGGTTCAACCATCCAAAACTCAGCCAGATGGCGGCTGGTGTTGGAGTTCTCGGCGCGGAAGGTTGGCCCAAAGGTATAAATTTTGGAGAGGGCGCACGCATAGGCTTCCCCATTCAGTTGGCCCGATACGGTAAGGAACGCTTCTTTACCGAAAAAGTCCTTGCTGAAATCAACCTCACCGGCGGCTGTGTGCGGCAAGTTCATCAGGTCGAGCGTTGATACGCGGAACATTTCACCGGCACCTTCTGCATCAGAAGCTGTGATAATTGGGGTTGCGACCCACAAATAACCGCGTTCGTGGAAGAATCGATGCAATGCTTGTGCGAGGCAGTTCCGCACGCGCATGACCGCCCCGGTAATATTGGTCCGTGGGCGGAGGTGCGCGTATTCACGCAAATATTCCATGGAGTGAGGCTTCGGCGACATCGGGTAGGTATCAGGATCGTCAATAAACCCATAAACCTTTACGGCAGTCGCTTGAATTTCGTAATTCTGGCCTTGACCTGCGGACTCACTGACTGTTCCCGTGATTGCAACACTGCACCCGGTGGTTAGCTTGAGCACTTCATTGTCATAATTGTCGAGATGATTAGGGACGACTGCTTGAATAGCATCAAAACACGAACCATCATGCACATTGATAAATGAAATGCCTGCCTTAGAATCCCGTCGGGTACGAACCCAACCGCGCACAGTAACTTCATCACCAACGGCAATTTTTCCCGATAAGACATCGACAATTGTTGCGAAGGACATGGCCTACAAACTCCGTTAGTTAGGTTAAAAGTAAAATAGGCTGATATGTTACCTTGCTTTCCGTCAGACTCAAGCGAAAATCATAGGGTTTTCGCTAGATAGCACATGGTATGGGTAAGTTTGCTCAATTGCGCAGCACTGATGAGGTAGGGCGGCATCACATAAATCAGTCGGCCAAAGGGACGGATCCAGACCCCTTGTTCAACACAAATGCGCTGGGCAGCAGCAACATCCACGGGGTGATCCAGTTCAATCACACCAATTGCCCCCAATACCCGTACATCCACGACACCCGGCAGTTCTTTAGCCGCCGCAAGTTCTTGCTGCAACTGCTGTTCAATATGCTGCACTTGCGTTTGCCATGGGCTCTCTTGTAACAGCTGGAGACTGGCTGAGGCCACGGCACAGGCTAAGGGGTTGCCCATAAAGGTGGGGCCATGCATCAGTGCACCACCGGCTGGCCCGTGACTGATGGTGTGCGCAACATCCTGGGTGCATAGCACCGCTGCTAAGGTGAGATAGCCACCGGTGAGCGCTTTACCGAGACACAAAATGTCAGGTGTCACTTGCGCTTGTTCACAGGCAAAGAGGGAGCCTGTGCGGCCAAACCCAGTGGCAATTTCATCGGCAATAAAGAGCACCTGATAGTGCTCGCATAAGCGTTTCGCTTCGGTGAGATATTGCGGATGATAAAATCGCATGCCTCCCGCACCCTGTACTAGGGGCTCCAAAATAAGAGCTGCCAGTTCGTGATGATGCTGCTCTAGCAATTGTGCCAAAGGTTCGATGGCAGCGGCATGCCAAGGTTCGTGGGGGCGGATGGTAGGGGTTGGTGCAAAGAGTTGTTGTGCCAAGCTGCCGTGGAATAAATGGTGCATTCCCGTGACCGGATCACAGACTGACATCGCTGCAAAGGTATCTCCATGGTAGCCGCCTCGAATGGTGACTAAACGATTTTTCTGCGGTTGATCACGACTGGCCCAATACTGCAACGCCATTTTAATGGCGACTTCGACCGCGACCGAGCCTGAATCCGCTAAGAAAACATGCTGCAATGCCGAGGGTGTCATGGCCACCAGCTGTCGACATAACTGCACGGCGGGCGCGTGAGTCAAGCCACCAAACATCACGTGACTCATGTGGTGAAGTTGCTCAGTCATGGCTTGATTTAAGGTTGGGTGGTTATAGCCATGAATGGCTGCCCACCAGGAGGCCATGCCATCGATGAGTTGAGTCCCATCGGTAAGGGTAATGACGCATCCTTGAGCGCTGGCCACGGGGTAAACCGGCAGCGGTTGCTGTAATGATGTGTATGGGTGCCAGATATGATGACGGTCAAAAGCTAAATCAGAAGATGATAACATGATTAAATAATAGCCAGTTGTAATATGTGGGGCGATATAAAAGTTGACAGTTTAAGAAAACGACGTACCCTGTGCAAACAAAATTACGTTCATGGTTATTGATTCAATTAGGTTGTTTTATGTCGAGTTCTCATCGCCAGCAGTGGCAGCGTCCAGCAGTAGAAGCGCTCTTTGCGTTACCTTTTAATGATCTCTTGTTTCAAGCTCAGCAAGTGCATCGCCAGCATTTTGATCCCAACGAGGTGCAAGTGAGCACCTTATTGTCGATTAAGACAGGGGCCTGTCCAGAGGACTGCAAATATTGTCCGCAAAGTGCGCATTATCGCACCGATGTTGAGCGGGAACGCTTATTGGCAGTAGAACAGGTGGTTGAGAAAGCAGCAGCTGCTAAAGCACAAGGTGCTTCGCGGTTCTGTATGGGCGCAGCATGGCGGCATCCAAATGACCGTGACATGCCCTATGTCATTGATATGGTAAAGCGCGTGAAAGCCTTGGGTTTGGAAACCTGCATGACGCTGGGCATGCTCAATGAGCACCAAGCACACGCGCTGAAACAAGCAGGACTCGATTATTACAATCATAACTTGGATACGTCGCCTGACTATTATGGCGAAGTGATTACCACTCGAACTTATGCCGATCGGTTGGCAACCTTAGCGCACGTGCGTGACGCTGGAATGAAAGTGTGTGCGGGCGGAATTGTCGGCATGGGGGAACGTCGTCATGATCGGGTCGGGTTACTCATGCAATTGGCAAATTTGCCGGTCCATCCTGAGAGTGTGCCTATTAATATGCTGGTCAAAGTAAAGGGCACGCCGATGGCGGACTTAGACGATTTGGACCCCTTTGAATTTATCCGCACCATTGCCGTGGCGCGAATTTTAATGCCAACCTCTTATGTCCGATTGTCTGCCGGGCGCGAAACCATGAACGATCAGATGCAAGCCTTGTGTTTTTTAGCGGGGGCGAACTCGATCTTCTATGGCGAACGACTGTTAACCACGGCCAACCCAGACGTGGATCACGATCGTGCGCTATTTGAGCGATTGGGCTTAAAGGTATTGGCACATCAAGATTATGATGATGAGGTACATACCGCGGCGCTGCAAGATGCCGTGACCGAGCAACAACAGGCGCCTCTTTATTACGAAGTGCGTTAGCCCATGGAACGCCTCACTCTTTCCTTGGCGCAGCACCGACAGCAGCGCCAAGCAGCGCTTCGTTGGCGCTCTTTACGAGTTGCTCAGGTTCCAACAAGGGACGCTTTCAATCGTAATGATTACTTGGGGTTAGCTCAGCATCCACAGGTGATTGCTGCGTTTCAACAAGGCTTGAGCGATTATGGCTGTGGGAGTGCTGGCTCGCCCTTAATCTGTGGTTACCAAGCACCTCATCAGCGCTTAACCCAGCAATTAGCAGAATGGTTAGAACGTGATAGCGCACTCTTATTTAGCAGTGGGTTCGCCGCCAACCAGTGCGCTCTCAAAGGATTCCACGCCTATTACGATCAATTACTGCTGGATCGGTTATGCCATGCCTCGTTATTGGCTGGTTTGCCGCCGCGCAAATGGCGTCGTTTCCCTCATCAATCTGTTGCTACAGCACGGCAATGGCTAGGTGAAGGAACCAATTCAATCATCACTGAAAGTGTGTTTAGCATGGATGGCGACCAAGCTCCTTTAGCAGAGTTTGCGGCATTGCCTGCTGATTTATGGGTGGACGATGCCCATGGAATTGGCGTGATCGGCAAGGGGGGACGGGGTGCTGCAGCGTTGCTCCCGGATTCCCATGCGCTATTAACGATTCCATTTGGTAAAGCCATTGGTGTGATGGGAGCCGCTCTGGTGGGTGGCACGGCTGAGCTGGAGTATTTAGTGAACGAGGGGCGTGAGTTTATTTATTCGACCGCGATGCCCGCAGCCCAAGCCGCAGCGATTAGTGCTGCCATCACCGTGATTCAAAGCCCTGAAGGCGAGCAAATACGGCAACGCTTGCGAGAACGTATTGCGCGGTTTAGAGAACTATGTCGAGCAGCGGGAATCGCATTACACCCCAGCGAACATCCGATTCAAACCATCTGGCTCGGAGCTGAACAGCTGGCGCTTGCATGGGGCCAACGTTTAGCTGACCAGCAGCTTGATTGTGGCGTGATCCGTCCACCCACGGTTCCCGCTGGTAGTGCGCGGTTGCGGATCACCATTACGGCGAATCATACTGAAGCGGCGATTGTGAGGCTCGTGGAAGGATTGAAACAATGTCTCACAAATTAGAAATTTCCCAACACTTTAGTCGAGCAGCTGTCGGTTACACCCAACATAATGAATTACAGCGCCAGTGTGCTGCTTATCTATTGGCGCAATTGCCTGCGGAAGAACTCGGTGTGACGCTGGATATTGGGTGTGGTCCTGGGGTGAATAGTGAGGCACTGCAGCAGCGCGCTAGTCATTACGTGGGGTTGGACTTGGCTGTGGGCATGTTACAGCAAGCCCAGCAGCGGTTGCCAGCACTCAATTGGGTGCGGGCAGATATGGAACAGCTTCCGTTTGCCCCTGCGTCCGTTCATACGTTGTACGCGAATTTAGTGCTGCAATGGGCAGATCAGCCATTGGCTGCTTTGCGGCAATGGGTTGCCTGCGTGAAACCACAGGGGAGAATCGTGGCGAGTACTGTGTTGCAAGGGTCGTTGCAGCCATTGAGTGGGTATTTATTGCGGTATACCGGTCATCGTCGCCATAACTCATTTCTGACTTACCCTGAATTGCAGCAGCAATTAGCTCTACTTGAGGGAGTGTCGGTCACCGTTGAGCAGCAAACCATCACGGTTCGTTATCCAACGGTATTGGCCATGTTGCACCAACTAAAAGGCATTGGTGCGAACTATCAATATCAAGCGCGCCCCGGGTTGACCAAAGGGCAGCTTCAACGAGTTGCAACAGCCATGGAAATCCATCGAGATCCACAAGGATTGCTTCCTTTGCATTGGGAAATTGCCTTTATCACATTGAGAAAAACGCAATGATAATTAACCAAAAGGCATTGGTGGAGGGGCCTGCCAAAGTGTTTGTAACAGGCACCGATACTGGCGTTGGTAAAACCACGGTGACCCAAGCATTATGTCGCGCCTTGCAACAATTAGAGGTGCGTGTGGGGGTGCGTAAACCGGTGTCTTCAGGCGCATGCTATCAACAAAGGCAATTACGTAATGAGGATGCATTAGCGTTAATGGATGCTGTAGGGATGCCTGTGACGCCTGAGAATTATCAGCGGGTGAACCCATTTTGTTATGCGCCGGCCATCGCCCCTCATATCGCGGCAGCGCATCAGCAACAATCGCTCTCCACCAACAGGATAGCGGCGCACATTCACGCGAGTATCGACACCGAGGAATTATTAGTGATTGAGGGAGCCGGCGGCTGGTTAGTGCCCTTATCCATGGAAGAGACCATGGCTGATGTGGCAACAGCACTGAATGCAGAGGTGATCTTAGTGATTGGCATGCAATTAGGCTGCATCAATCATGCGTTGTTAACCGTGGCGGATATCCAGCGGCGCGGATTAACGCTTGTCGGTTGGGTCGGCAATCAATTAACTCCAGAGCCGATGGTCTGCTGTGCAGAAAATTATGATACATTAGCGCGGATGATTCCGGCGCCGTGCTGGGCGAAAATTCCTTTTTCGCCCGAACCTGAAACACTTACTCGGCTGTTGCTGCCACTGGCGCAGCGGTTAGCCACTGGGAACAATCCTGCTGCGGCGCTACCACCTGCTTCTCACCCTTAAGGAAGAGATAGGCGGGCGCGTTACCTTGATAATGCATTTGTTGGCCAGATACCTGCAAGAAAGTGCCTTCGGGAATCGCGAAAATAGGCGTCTGGGGGGCCACGACCATAAACTCTTGCAAGCGTTGATCGCGCGTTTCACCATGGAACCCAGCGGGTTTGAAATCCGTATAGTGGGGATTGAGCTGAAACGGGACTAACCCCAGCGCAGTAAACGATGGCGGCTCGACAATGGGCATGTCATTGGTGGTACGAATGCTTAACCCTGCAATATTCGCACCGGCGCTCCAGCCTAGATAGGGCGTGCCGGCAGCAACCGCTTGGCGAATCGGCTCAAGCAACTGGTGGTGATACAACTGTTCGAGCAAGCGGAAGGTATTACCACCGCCGACTAAAATAGCTTCTGCCGTTTGCACGGCTGCGACTGGATCTGTTGCTTCTTCAATTCCCATCACGGTTAGACCAGCGGGTGCCAATGCAGCTTGCACACGAGCCGTATAGTCAGCGGCGGTCATTCCTACGCCGGCATAAGGAATAAAAAGAATGGTCCGCTCCTGGCAGATTGTCCGTATTGGTTCTAAACAGGGGGCTAAATAATCGCTATCGCCGGCACGTGAGCTACTCATAAGCAGCAAAGTCGGGGATGTCATGATGAGAACTCCTTAGTGAATTCGAAAAGGACGTGGTATCGCGCAAGCGTATCAAATTAACCTGAAAAAAACAGGATGATGTCTTGTAATTAACGGCTAACACCCTTATAAATCAAGGTGTCTTCCCTAGTTAACAAGAGGTTTTATTAGATGTTGCGAATTGTGCTGTTTTTAGCAACGAACTTAGCAATTTTGCTGGTCCTTAGTGTGGTCATGAATATTCTCATGCCGGCGTTCGGAGTAGAACCTGGACAGTACCAAGGGCTGTTTATTTTTGCTGCCTTATTTGGGTTTGGTGGCGCGTTTATTTCATTGCTGATGTCAAAGTGGTTAGCAAAGCGAACCGTTGGGGCAGAGGTGATCCATCAGCCTCGCAACCAAACCGAGCAATGGTTATTGAATACCGTTGCACGACAAGCACAACAAGCAGGTATTCCGATGCCTGAAGTGGCGATTTATCAGTCCCCGGAACCCAATGCGTTTGCCACCGGAGCGAGCAAAAATAACTCATTGGTTGCAGTCAGCACCGGCTTGATGCGGAATATGACGCAAGATGAAGTGGAAGCCGTGCTAGCTCACGAGGTGAGTCATATTGCCAACGGCGATATGGTGACTTTGACCCTGATTCAGGGCGTGGTGAATACCTTCGTGATTTTCTTTGCGCGCGTGATTGCCACCGTGATTGATAACGCCACCCGCAGCAATTCACAAAACGGGCAAGGGTTGGGTGGCATGGCTTACTTCGCCATTGTGATTGTGTTAGAAATGGTGTTTGGTATTTTAGCTAGTATGATAGTGATGTGGTTCTCACGGCAACGTGAGTTCCGAGCCGATGCAGGCTCCGCTAAATTAGTCGGTAAACAGAAAATGATTGCCGCGTTAAAGCGTTTGCAGAATGCAGATGAATCCACCCTGGATGGCTCCATGATGGCGTTCGGAATTCAAAGCAAGCGCAGCATCAGTGAGTTATTTATGAGTCACCCGCCGTTAAGCAAACGTATTCGTGCACTCGAAAATCTGTAAATGAATTAGTAAGTAAGGACCCTCATGATCAATTGGAGTACCCGCAGCTGGCGGGAGAAACCTATCCAGCAGCAACCTCAGTATTCTTCTGAAGCCCAATTACAGCAGGTGGAACGGCAATTAAAGTCGTTCCCACCCTTGGTGTTTGCGGAAGAAACCCGCGCGTTACGTTCGCAACTGGGGCGGGTGAGTCAAGGCCACGGGTTCTTGTTGCAAGGGGGCGATTGTGCTGAAACCTTTACGGATTTCACCGCCCCCAAAATTCGCGACACCTTTAAAGTCATTTTACAGATGGCGGTGGTCTTAACCTTTGCTGGGTCATGTCCGGTGACCAAAGTCGCGCGCATGGCGGGGCAGTATGCGAAGCCACGCTCCAGTGAGACAGAAATCATTGATGGGGTGCGCTTGCCCAGTTATCGGGGCGATATTATTAACGGCGCTGAGTTCACTGCCGCGGCTCGTGAGCCCGATCCTGAGCGTATGATTCAAGCCTATCATCACTCGGCAGCTACGTTGAATTTACTGCGTGCTTTTGCCCAAGGTGGTTTGGCTGATCTGCATAAGGTGCATAAATGGAACATGAGCTTTGTGCAAGCCAACCCGCTCAAAGAAAAATATTTGCAGGTGGCGGAACAAATTCAGTCGGCATTGAAGTTTATGGAAGTGCTGGGCATTAATGGGCAGAGCAACGCGACCATTTCAGAAACCCAGTTGTTTACCTCCCATGAGGCGCTGCTATTGCCCTATGAAGAAGCCTTAACACGCATCGATACGCTAACGGGGTTGCCCTATGATTGTTCCGCGCACATGGTGTGGATCGGTGAACGGACACGGCAATTGGATCACGCCCATGTTGAATTCATGCGCGGCATTCACAACCCGTTGGGAATTAAAATTGGGCCAAACATCCCTGCAGATGAGCTGATTCAGTTGCTCGATGTGCTCAACCCAGATAATGAAGCAGGGCGGATTACGCTGATTACGCGTATGGGGGCTAATACCTTAGCAGATAAATTACCAACTTTAGTTCGTCGAGTGAAAGCGGAAGGTCGTCAGGTGGTCTGGTCCAGCGACCCGATGCACGGCAATACCGTGAAAGCTGAAAATGGCTTAAAAACCCGTAATTTCGACGATATTCATCGAGAGTTATGTCAGTTTTTTGCCGTTCACCAAGCCGAAGGAACTTATCCAGGTGGGGTTCATTTGGAAATGACTGGAGAAGATGTGACGGAGTGTACGGGGGGGGCTTATCAGATTAGTGAGCATGATCTTACCCAACGTTACCGCACCCAATGTGACCCTCGCTTGAACGCGGATCAAGTGTTAGAATTGGCATTCCTGGTTGCCGATTCACTCAAGGAAGCTCGGCAAGGACGAGGTTAACCCATCCCCTTTAAGACATTGTTGAGGTTGTCGTTGTATATGTCACAGAGTGTTGAGCAGTTTTTTGAAGAATTATGGAATGATTACATTCAATTAGCACCATCCGCAGCGAAAGTGCATCAAGTGTTAGGGAAAGGGCGTCCGATCATTAATGATCATGTGGCGTTTCGTACCTATAACATTGCGCCTGTCCGTCTTGCGACCTTAGCCCAACATTTTGAGGCGATGGGCTATCAAGCTTGCGGAAATTATGTATTCGAGGCCAAAAAGTTGGTTGCGAAACACTATGAGCACACTGATCCAAACTTGCCGAAGATTTTTATTTCAGAATTGCTGGTAGAAGAATTCTCTCCAGAATTACAGCAAATTGTGCGCTCATGTGTGAGTCAGATTGACCCGGCAGCAGTGGAGCGGCCTGATTTTATGTACTCGGGCGTGCATTGGCAATTAAGCAGCACGGATTACGAAAAGCTATTGGCGGAAAGTGAATACGCCGCTTGGTTGGCTGCCTTTGGTTTCCGTGCCAACCATTTCACCGTGAATGTGAATGAATTGCCTGATTTCGAGTCGTTAGAAGCCGTCAACGAAACCTTGAAGCAAGCCGGGTTCCGTTTAAATAGCGCGGGTGGCGAAATTAAAGGCTCAGCCGCAGTTTATTTAGAGCAATCATCGACCATGGCCGACCAGGTGACGGTACGGTTTAGTGATGTTGAAAAAGTGATTCCAGGTTGTTTTTACGAGTTTGCGAAGCGCTACGAAATTCGTCCGAATGAGTTATATACCGGATTCGTGGCTGCCTCTGCAGATAAGATTTTTGAAAGCACCAACGTTCATTCAACCGAATCAAGCGCTAAGCCTGAATAGTTTTGGACAGCGGCATCGGTTAAAACCGATGCCGTTCCAAATTGGTTTCTGCCAAAATTTTAGCCGCAATTTCTTCCACCGAAAAGTGAGTTGAGTCGAGGAAAGGGATGCCTTCTCGGCGATACATATTTTCCACTTGCTGCACTTCAAACCGACACTGGGCTAAGGAAGCATACCGACTGCCTTCACGCCGTTTACTACGAATTTCATGCAACCGCTGCGGTTCCAAAGTTAATCCATAAATTTTGCGCACATGAGGGCGGAGCACCTTAGGTAACTGCAAATGTTCAATGTCATCATCTTCAGTTAATGGGTAATTCGCCGCTTTGATACCATATTGCAAGGCCAAATAAAGGCTGGTGGGAGTTTTCCCGGTACGGGAAACGCCGAGCAAAATAATGTCGGCTTCGTCGTAATCGGAGATATTACTGCCATCATCGTTGTCCAAGGTGTAGTTCACCGCTTCAATTCGAAAGTCGTACTTTTCCCGATCCACCATACTTTCTTGAATTCCATGGGTGCGATGGGTTTTGGGTTGGGCTGGAATGCCTAACTCTTGACTAATAGGAGCGATAAAGTAGTCGAGGAAGTCATAGCAAGCACCTCGCGATGACATGATGATTCGTTTGATGTCAATGCTCACAAAGGTATGAAAAATAATGGGGCGTTCACCGGACGCGTCGTAGGCCTGATTAATTTTATTCACGGCCTCTTTAGCTTTCTCTGGGGTATCAATAAAAGCCAGTGTTTTATGCACCACTTGTACTGGGAACATTGACAGCATGGCTTTACCAAATGCTTCGGCCGTTAACGCAGTCCCGTCCGAAATATAGAAAATTGTACGCATTGAAGTACATATCCTTGTTATTAAAAGTAGATAAGATGTTAACTTGTGAGTGCGCTCGGTGTAAAATAATATCAATTTCGGGCAGTCGAGGTGATTCGACTGTATGAAGCTAAAACTCCACGAGGAAAACAACGTGCAAAATAACAGACACGACTACATACTTTGGTATGATCAATTAGGGATGAATGACGTCGGCCGAGTAGGCGGTAAAAACGCCTCATTAGGTGAAATGATTAGCCATTTGGCTGGCGCTGGAGTTGAAGTTCCTAACGGCTTTGCCACCACGGCAGAAGCATTTAATGAATTTTTAGAGCAAAGTGGCCTAAACGAGCGCATTCACAGTATTTTGGATACCTTGGATACCAACAATATCCAAGCGTTGACGCAAGCCGGCCAGCAGATTCGCCAATGGGTGATTGAAACCCCATTCCAGCCGCAACTTGAGCAAGCCATTCACGATGCCTATGCAAAGCTGAGTGGCGGTAACCACGAGGTGAGTTTTGCGGTGCGTAGTTCCGCGACGGCCGAAGACATGCCTGACGCATCTTTTGCCGGCCAGCAAGAAACCTTCTTAAACGTCCGTGGCATTGATGCCATCATGGAAGCTATTAAGCATGTGTTTGCTTCCTTGTTTAATGATCGTGCCATTTCGTATCGCGTTCACCAAGGCTATGACCATCGTGGCGTGGCATTGTCAGCCGGTATTCAACGGATGGTGCGCAGCGACATTGCCGCTTCAGGCGTCATGTTCTCGATCGACACTGAATCGGGTTTTGATCAGGTGGTGTTTATCACCTCGTCGTACGGTCTCGGTGAAATGGTGGTGCAGGGGGCCGTAAACCCTGATGAGTTTTATGTGCACAAGCCAACCTTAGCGGCAAATCGTCCTGCCGTTCTGCGCCGTAATTTGGGGAGCAAGAAGATCCAAATGATCTACTCAGATGTAACTGAGCATGGCAAGCAGACGTTGATTGTTGATACCCCCGCTGAATTGACGCAGCAGTTCTCACTGACTGATGAAGAAGTGGAAGCCTTAGCGCGTCAAGCGGTTATTATTGAGCAGCATTACGGTCGTCCAATGGATATTGAATGGGCGAAAGACGGAATCGATGGCAAGCTATACATTGTTCAAGCACGCCCTGAAACGGTGCAATCGAATCGGACTGGCCAAGCTCTAGAACGTTATGCGTTAAAAGACAAAAGCCAAGTGGTGGTTGAAGGACGCGCCATTGGTCAGAAAATTGGTACCGGTGTGGCCCGCGTGCTCAGTAGCATTAGCGAAATGGATCAGGTGCAACCGGGCGATGTGTTGGTGACCGACATGACGGATCCGGATTGGGAACCGATCATGAAACGGGCATCAGCCATTGTCACCAACCGTGGTGGGCGTACCTGTCACGCGGCCATTATTGCCCGTGAATTAGGAATTCCAGCGGTGGTGGGTTGTGGGGATGCCACGGATAAAATTACCGCTGGCAGCACCATCACAGTGTCGTGTGCGGAAGGAGATACAGGGTACATCTACGAAGGGGAACTGGAGTACGAAATTACTACCTCGGATGTCGACACCATGCCAGAATTGCCATTAAAGATTATGATGAACGTCGGTAACCCAGACCGCGCGTTTGACTTTGCGCAGTTGCCCCACGCTGGGGTCGGTTTGGCGCGCATCGAGTTCGTCATCAACCGCATGATTGGGGTGCATCCAAAAGCACTCTTGAATTTTGACGAGCAACCCGCGGAATTGCAGCAACAAATCCGCACGTTAATGGCGGGTTATGCTAACCCACGTGAGTTCTATGTCGCCAAGTTAACCGAAGGGATTGCCACCTTAGCAGCCGCATTTGCTCCTGAACGAGTGATTGTGCGGATGTCAGACTTTAAATCCAACGAGTACGCAAACTTAGTGGGCGGACGTCAGTACGAGCCTTACGAAGAAAACCCAATGTTAGGTTTCCGTGGCGCAGCACGTTATGTTTCTGAAGATTTCCGTGAATGTTTTGCCATGGAATGTGAAGCGATTAAGCGTGTTCGTGATGAAATGGGGCTGACCAACGTCGAAGTCATGATTCCGTTCGTTCGCACCTTAGAAGAAGGGCGCAAAGTCATCGAATTGCTGGCTGAGCGCGGGCTGGTGCAAGGTGAAAATGGCTTACGCGTCATTATGATGTGTGAACTGCCATCGAACGCATTATTGGCTGATCAATTCCTTGATATCTTTGACGGGTTTTCAATTGGTTCCAATGACTTAACGCAATTAACCTTAGGTTTAGACCGAGATTCTGGAGTTATTGCCCATTTATTTGACGAGCGCAACGACGCAGTGAAAGCCATGTTATCGATGGCCATTCAAGCGGCGAAGAAGCGTGGCAAATATGTCGGTATTTGTGGTCAAGGTCCGTCCGATCATGCTGATTTTGCAGCTTGGCTGGTCGA
Source organism: Pseudidiomarina indica (assembly GCF_900104245.1). Classification (GTDB taxonomy): domain Bacteria; phylum Pseudomonadota; class Gammaproteobacteria; order Enterobacterales; family Alteromonadaceae; genus Pseudidiomarina; species Pseudidiomarina indica. Next base: position 223,050 of record NZ_FMXN01000001.1, on the reverse strand, counting down.
TGAAGGCATTGATTCGGTGTCGCTGAACCCAGATACCGTTGTGGAAACTTGGTTGTATTTAGCAAAACAATATCATTAAGGAATGAGGACACGACGCTTTATGTCGCTAAAAAATTTTGAATTACCTGTTTTTTCAGCCCATGAGCGTCGTGAATTCAACCTAGACTCAGTCACCAAGCGCTACCTGCATTCCCTTAGTCAGCAGCAGTTTGATGGGGAAATTGATGATTCCTACAGCGGTCGTTTGGTGGCTGCCACCGATAACAGCGTCTATCAACAAATGCCGCAGGCGGTGCTTTATCCAAGAACCGTAGCGGCCTTGCAACAAGCCTTACGACTTGCGCAATCGGGTGACTACCGCAGCGTAACCTTTAGCCCTCGAGGCGGCGGTACGGGCACCAATGGCCAATCTTTGACCCAAGGCGTGGTCATCGATCTGAGCCGTCATTTCCAACAAATCATAGCGGTAAACGCAGGGGAGCAATGGGTGCATTGCCAAGCTGGCGTGGTGAAAGATGCGTTAAATGACGCGGTACGCCCCCATGGTTTGTTTTTCTCGCCTGATTTATCGACCAGTAATCGAGCCACAATTGGTGGCATGATCAATACGGACGCATCCGGGCAAGGGTCGTTAGTGTATGGTAAAACCAGTGATCATTTACTGGAGCTGACGGCGGTGCTTTATAACGGTGAGCTGTTGCACGCCCGACCAATCCCGCGCCGTGAAGCTGAACGCTTGGCACAAGGAGAGAGCCTGACTGCAGCCATCTATCGGCAAGTGTTGGCGACCTGTGTGGGCTGTCGAGAGGCCATTGTAGCGAAATTCCCACCACTCAATCGATTCTTAACCGGCTACGATTTAAAGCATTGCTATGATCCCGATGCCGATACCATCGATTTATCTCGTTTGCTGGCGGGCTCGGAAGGAACCTTAGCCTTTGTTTGTGAAGCAAAATTAAATCTAACCAAAATTCCCGCCCATAAGGTATTAGTCAACGTGAAGTACGATGACTTTTTTGCCGCCTTACGGCACGCGCCAGCCTTGGTAAAAGCGCAGGCGACCTCGGTGGAAACCATTGATAGCCATGTGTTGGAGTTAGCCCGCCAAGATATTATTTGGCATCAGGTCGCGGAACAGTTACAAGACGTGCCTGAGCGCCCGATGAAGGGCATTAATATGGTCGAGTTTACGGCGCTGGACTCCCAAGAGCTTGAGCAGAAAGTGGACAGACTGTGTGACACTCTTGATCATGTTATAAACGCAGATCCACAGAGTGGGGTCATTGGTTATCAAATATGCTCCGATGCAGCGAGCATTAGCACCATTTATGCCATGCGCAAGAAATCAGTCGGCTTATTAGGAGCGACGAAAGGACGGCGCAAACCCATCGCATTTGCCGAAGATACGGCGGTTCCGCCCGAACATTTGGCCGCCTTTATTGCCGAGTTTCGAGCGCTATTGGATGAGCATGGCTTGCATTATGGCATGTTTGGGCATGTGGATGCGGGCGTACTCCATGTCCGCCCAGCGTTGGATATGACGGAGCCCGATGATGAGCGCTTACTGCGAATTATCAGCGACCAAGTGGCAGCACTCACGGCCAAATATGGCGGACTCATGTGGGGAGAACATGGCAAAGGCTACCGGTCTGAATATGCCCCGCAGTTTTTTGGTGAGCAACTGTATGCCGAACTGCAAAAAATTAAAGCCGTGTTTGATCCTGATAACCGGTTGAACCCTGGAAAAATTTGTACACCGTGGCAAAGCCAAGTGCAACTGGTGTCGGTGGATGCCATCAAGCGTGGCTATTTTGATCGGCAGATTCCGCTTCATGTTCGCACCAGCTATCAATCAGCCATGGATTGTAACGGCAACGGCCTGTGTTTTAACTATGAACGGGATTCAGCCATGTGTCCGTCCTACAAAGTCAGCGGCGATCGGCGTCAATCGCCGAAAGGGCGTGCGACATTGTTGCGAGAATGGCTACGATTAAGCCAAGTACACGGAGTGCCCGTTGAGACTTTACCGAAACAATCTGCTCAACGCTGGTTACAACAGTCGCCGAACGCCGTCAGCGATGATTTTAACCATGAAGTGAAAGCCGCCATGGATACCTGCTTGGCCTGTAAAGCCTGTGCCAGTCAATGTCCGGTAAAAGTGGATGTGCCGCGGTTTCGTTCCCGATTTTTAGCGTGGTACCATCAACGCTATCGGCGTCCTGTAAAAGATTACCTGGTCAAGCACATAGAATGGTTAGCTCCGTATTTGGCAAAACTGCCGCGCTTGAGTAACGGACTCAGTCATAACCCAGTGAGCCAGTGGTTCATCAGTCGGGGGATTGGTTATCACGATGCGCCTCGATTGTCGGTTCCGGCCGTTCATCAACGTTGGCAACGACACCAATGGCCCCACCTGTCGGTGGAGCAATTGCAGCAACTGACACCAGAACAACGGCAGTCGATGGTCGTGATTGTGCAAGATCCTTTTACCAGTTTTTATGATGCAGAGGTGGTGGAAGCTTTTGGGATCGTCGCCAAGCGCTTGGGGTATGAGCCGGTATTGTTGCGTTATCTTGGCAACGGCAAAGGCTTGCATGTAAAAGGATTTCTAGGCGAGTTTAAAGCCACCGCAACGCGTGTGGCTCAAGAGCTAAATCAGCTCGCACAGCTTGGATTGCCGCTGGTTGGGTTGGATGCATCAACGACCTTCTGTCTGCAGGATGAATATCGTGACTATGTGGATGGCCCCTTGGACTACCAAGTCCAATTGAGTCAGGAATGGTTAGTCAAGGTACTCCCCGAGCGGGCAGCCCGTATGGCGTTAAGGATCCCAGCGCAACCGTTGCAATTATTCACTCATTGTACCGAGCAAACACAACGGCCCGCAGCGGCACAAACCTGGCAAGACATCTTTGCTTATTGGAAAATCCCAGTGCAATTAGAGCAAACAGGGTGTTGTGGCATGGCCGGCACCTATGGGCATGAACAGGAGCATCAAACCCAAAGTCGTCAGCTGTATGCCATGAGTTGGAAAAATAAGGTTGAGCGGGAAGCAATTTCGTTGGTGACGGGATTTTCTTGTCGCTCGCAAGTGGCGCGACTCAGTTCAGAACAGCGGGCATTACACCCGCTGCAATGGTTAGCAGAGAACCGCACGTAATTAACGTGCAGTTTTTGCCTTCGCAATAATTTCACGAGCCAATTCGTCAGCAATTTCACCGGTAGGGCGTTGCTCTGCTGCAGAACGGGTGAAAATTTGATCCAAGGTGTCGTAGATACTACGAACACGTTGCTCGGTTTCCGCTAAGCTCATGTTGGTCGCTTCACTACACACATGGATAACACCGCCCGCGTTAATGACATAATCCGGGGTGTATAAAATGCCTTTATCCATGACAATTTTGTCGTGGGCAGGGGTGGCTAACTGGTTGTTGGCACTGCCTGCAATCACCTTGGCTTTGAGTTGGGCAATGGTGTCATCATTGATGGTAGCACCTAAGGCACAAGGTGAATACACATCCACGTCCAGTCCGTAAATTTCATCCAAGCCTACTACTGTGGCGTTCAATTCAGTCGCTGCACGTTGGCACGCTTCTTCATTGATGTCAGTCACAAATAACTGTGCGCCTTCTGCGTGGCAGTGTTTGGCGAAATCATAACCAACCGAGCCTAACCCTTGAATTGCAATTTTCAACCCATTCAGATTATCACTGCCAAATTTGTGCTTGGCAGCTGCTTTCAAACCTAAATAGGTTCCCAGGGCCGTATGCGGAGAAGGGTCACCTGCTTTTTCAGCAGTCCCAGCAACATAGCTGGTTTCTTCAGCAATGTGGGCGATGTCCGTGGTGCGGATGTTGACGTCTTCCGCGGTAATATAACGGCCACTGAGTGAGTTCACAAAACGGCCGTAGGCACGGAGTAACTCAGGGGTTTTCATGGTTTTTGCGTCCCCGATGATCACCGCTTTACCACCGCCTAATGGCAGCCCGGCAAGGGCGCTTTTGTAGGTCATGCCTTTTGATAAGCGAAGCACGTCAGTCAATGCCTCAGCAGAGGAGCTGTAATTCCACATGCGCGTACCGCCCAAGGATGGGCCAAGCGTCGTATCATGGATGGCGATAATTGCTTTTAAACCAGTTTCTTTGTCGTGACAAAACACGATTTGTTCGTGCTGGTCGAACTCGTTGTGTTCGAATAAAGACATTCAGGTATTCCTCGTTCATCCTAAAAATTGCGCGAACATTATCATTTCAGCGTGTTTTTCGCTAGTGATTCAACCAAATAAACTGTTAACGTTTACGTTAACTGTTGCAAGCTAGGTTTACAGCCTGTAAAAGCATTGCGTTTGCTTTTGAAAGCAGTACTATAAAACAAAACTAACAGACGTCATTAGCGAGAAGTCATCATGACAGAACAATCAACGGAACTTACAGAAGAACAAGCATCAGCCTGGGTGCGGGAACATTTTGAACTGGCCAACAAGTATTTAGCACAGCTAGGTTTTATTACCGATAAAATCATTATGCGGGAAAGCCGATACTTGATTCCGTATATGGCGGTGTGGAAATTTACCACGCAAGGTAAAAAAGGCCCAGTCTGGGTTATTAATGGCGATGTCCCGATGGATATGGTCGAAGAGAGTGCCGCTAAAGATGCCCGCGAAGCGGTGCGTTATTTTGCGCTGCGCTGGCAAATGAAAGCTGAAACTATCTTGCAAGCAGAACAGGGAACAGCACAACTTCGCCAGCAAGCCCAGTATTTGATTGGTCGGGCAGAAGGCCTATATGAGCTTGCTGAGCAGGAGGAATTATGGGAACAACAGCACGCTTAATCGTGCTGTTGATACACTTCTAATACCCCACAATTAATTAAATCACAGCAAAGTTGCTGGGCTGCGTTCGATTGCAACAGGGAAGCTTGCGCATGCAATGGCGTGGGCTCCCACATTTCCCCGAACCACTGTGCCACCGCAAGTAACTCTTCATTCAGCGGCCAATCTTCAGCGTTCGCGTACAATCGAGTTTGCGCCGGATTCAGCAAGATACGGGCCCCTGGCACGCGCGCCAGCAAGAGCTCTGGCTCGTGTTCGAGGTAGTGCTGTAATTCTTCAGGATGAATCGGGTCCAGCAAGGTCGGTAACGGCCGCTTGCTCTGCGACAAGACCAGCAGCAAGGCGTGGTCCAATTCATGGGCCTGCCAGGTTTCCAGTAAAAATGAACGCAATTGAGTTAACTGGGAGGTGCTGACCTGATACGCTGGGCCGTAATCGTTTTGTCGGGCATCACGAAAGCGGGGCAGTGGCGTTGATTCTGTATGGCTGAGCATATCTGCCACGGCGGCTCCAAGCTCGGCCATATTCGGGGCGCGGAAGCCGACCGAATAGTTTAAGCTTGGCTCGAGCGCAACCCCGTTATGAGGACAGCCAGCAGGGATATAAAGCATATCACCCGGCTCGAGCACGGCATCAATGATGGCCTCAAAAGGTTCGACCAGCTGTTTCAAATCAGGGTGCGGGCAATGCTCTTCGGCTTGGGGAAGACGAGCACCCACTTGCCAATGGCGACGGCCCAACCCTTGAATGATAAACACATCATACTGATCCAAGTGAGGACCGACCCCGCCATCTTCGGTGGCGAAACTGATCATCACATCATCGAGTCGCCAATCGGGTAGAAAGCGGAAAGGGGCGAGCAATTGTTGGACTTCGGGCAGCCATTCATTCACCGATTGCACCAATAAGGTCCAGCCGCTTTCACCGAATTCTTCATAGGACTCAAACGGACCGTGATGAACATCCCAGCCATCTGCTCGTTGAATGATTACCCGTGAATCGACTTCCTGTTCCAAGGCGAGTCCGGCCAAAATTTCTGGTTCAATTAAATCGGTAAACTGCGGGAAAGCACCACGAATTAAGCGTGGCTGTTGTTGCCACGCTTGTTCGAGAAATTCTTTCTGATCAAGGTTCAGGGTTAAACTCATGCGTCTAGCTCATCCACAAAGGCAATCGCACGGCCAATATAAGCAGCCGGAGTGAGTGCTAATAGGCGTTCTTTGGCTTCGGCAGGGAGCTCTAACCCTTGAATGAAGTCAGCCATTGCCGCTTGGTCCACGCGCTTACCGCGGGTTAATTCTTTCAGCTTTTCGTACGGCTGTTCAATGCCGTAACGCCGCATTACGGTTTGTACTGGCTCGGCCAACAGTTCCCAATTGCTATCCAGTTCCTGCAACAGGTTTTCTTCGTTCACTTCCAGCTTGCTAATTCCTTTTAAGGTGGCTTGATAGGCAATGAGTGCATAAGCAAAGCCAACGCCTAAGTTCCGTAGCACGGTGGAGTCGGTTAAATCACGCTGCCAGCGGCTGATGGGAAGCTTTTGTGCAAGGTGGGCCATGATCGCGTTGGCCAATCCTAAGTTGCCCTCAGAGTTTTCGAAATCAATTGGGTTCACTTTATGTGGCATGGTGGAAGAGCCCACTTCGCCGGCCACCGTCCGTTGTTTAAAGTGGTTGAGCGCAATATAACCCCATACGTCACGGTTAAAATCAATCACGATGGTATTGAAGCGCGCGACGGCGTCAAACAATTCAGCAATGTAATCATGGGGTTCAATCTGGGTGGTATAAGCATTCCAGGTTAACCCGAGTGAGGTGACAAACTGTTGTGCAAGTTGATGCCAGTCGACTTCAGGGTATGCGGCTAAATGCGCGTTGTAGTTGCCGACCGCGCCATTGATTTTGCCTAATAAAGGAATCGCTTGCAGTTGCTCCAGCTGGCGTTGCAGGCGCACATAAACGTTCGCCATTTCTTTCCCTAGCGTGGTCGGTGTCGCCGGCTGCCCGTGCGTCCGCGCCATCATCGGCACCGTTTTGTGACTCTTAGCTAAGGCTTTAATCGCGTCACTCAGTTCGCGCATGGTAGGCACCATGACGTTATCCAATGCATCACGAAGCATCAGCGCGTGGGACAGGTTGTTGATATCTTCTGAGGTACAGGCAAAGTGAATAAACTCACTCACTTGGTGCAGTTCAGCATGGTCGGCAACCCGTTCTTTGAGAAAGTACTCGACGGCTTTCACATCATGGTTGGTGGTTTGCTCAATGGTTTTAACCCGCTGTGCGTCTTGCTCTGAAAAATTATCAATGATCGCGTCAAGGAATTGCACCGCAGCCTCTGATAACGGAGGGACTTCCTTGATTTCAGGAACTTGTGCTAACAGCTGCAACCAACGAATCTCAACAATCACCCGATTCCGAATAAGGCCGTATTCACTAAACATGGGGCGTAATGCGGCTGCTTTGCTCCCATAACGTCCATCGACAGGAGAAAGGGCGGTTAAGGCAGAAAGATTCATCATGATAAAGGCTCCGAAGGCAGAGGTAATTCTTTTAATAGTTGTTGAACGGTACGCACGATACGACTTTGGTACCAAATAAAATGGCGGCGGCGACCGCCCAGTTGACGCCATAACACGGCATTACGAACCCCACTTAAGAGCAGGGCGCGGATTAAATTCTGTTGACTCGGTTGCTGCAGAATTGCTGGGTGGCCGTTAATTTTAAGGGGTTTGGCTAAGGGTGAAATAAGATCACTATAGATACCGGCCATGGTGGCAACGATGGTGTCATCGGCAAAGTTAAATTGATATTTCTGCCGATGCAGTTGTTGCAAACGCTGGCCGAGTTGCTGCATCTGAGATGCAGAACGACTAAGTCGGCGCTCTAACGCGAGGATCCCAACCACATAGCGGGTGACTTCCATATCTTTATTTTTCGATGGGCCAACTTGCAATAAAAGATTTTCTAAGCCGAATCGCAACTCTTCGCGGTTCGGGTACATGGCATCCACACTGGCTGGATTCAGCTCAAGCACGCTAGCCAATAATACGTTACTGGTGGCTGGTTCACGCACCAAACCTAACCGCGCCACTTGCTTCACCACCGCGGCGGCTTGCACGGTGGCGCCAAGAGCGATCATGCGCTCTTGCCAAACGTCCGCTAACGGGCGGGCGCTCATAACAACACTTCCTGGTCGGTAAGGCGCTGTTCGATGATGCCACCGCCTAAGCACTCCTCGGCTTGATAAAAGACCGCTGATTGCCCTGGGGTTACCGCAGCTACGGGTTGCTCAAACTCAACCTGTACGCGGCCATCCGCTAGTGGGGTGACCGTACAGGGAATGTCTTCCTGACGGTAACGGGTTTTAACGGTGCACTGGAAAGGCTCAGTGATGGCTTGACGATTCACCCAATGCAATTGCCCCGCAATCAATCCATTCGAATACAAGCGGGGATGATGTTTGCCTTGGGCAACAATCAGAATATTGTTCGCAACATCTTTATCAACCACATACCATGGTTCATCGCCAGCGTCCGCTAAACCGCCAATATGCAAGCCTTTACGTTGCCCTAGAGTGTGGTACATCAAGCCTTCATGACGGCCGAGTTCAACCCCATCCACAGAGTGAATCGGACCCGGTTGAGCCGGCAAGTACCGCTGTAAGAAATCTTTGAATTTGCGCTCACCAATAAAGCAAATGCCCGTGGAGTCCTTTTTATCTGCGGTGACAAAACCTTGCTGTTCCGCAATTTTACGAACTTCGGGCTTTTCGAGCTCACCCACCGGGAACAAGGTTTGCGCCACGTGAGAATGAGCGAGAGTGTAGAGAAAATAGCTTTGGTCTTTATTGCTATCAACACCACGCAACAGCTGAAATTGCCCCTGCTGTTCGCGACGGCGCACATAGTGTCCGGTGGCAATATAATCGGCCCCTAACGCAACGGCTGCAAACTCAAGAAAGGCTTTAAATTTAATTTCTTTATTGCACATAATATCAGGGTTTGGGGTACGCCCAGCCCGATATTCTGCCAGGAAATACTCGAACACGTTGTCCCAATACTCGGCGGCAAAATTCACCGTATGCAGTGGAATACCAAGCTTTTCACAGACTGCCTCGGCATCTGCTAAGTCACTGGCAGCAGCACAGTATTCATCGGAGTCGTCTTCTTCCCAATTTTTCATAAACAACCCTTCAACCTGATACCCTTGCTGCAGCAACAGGTAGGCTGAAACGGACGAATCCACACCGCCGGACATGCCGACAATGACTTTTTTTGATGCGGGGTTGTGTTGTTGTTGAGTCATTTACTTCACTTAACGAAAGACGAGGAACATAGCGGCTAATTTTACCACAAGGGGGAGAGCTCGCGCCACTCACCTGGCTGTAAGTCCTCCAACTTCCATGGACCAATGCTTGCGCGAATGAGTCGAAGAGTCGGTAAGCCCACGGCCGCCGTCATGCGACGCACTTGACGATTACGACCTTCGGTAATGGTTAATTGCAGCCAGCTGTCAGGCACGGTTTTTCGTTCTCGAACTGGAGGGACGCGTGTCCATAACCCAAGGGGTTCTTCAATCACCTGCACGGTGGCCGGCAGAGTCATGCCATCCTTGAGTTCAACGCCTTGGCGTAGGGCTTCGAGAGCGGCGCTGGAGGGGGTGCCTTCCACCTGTGCCCAATAGGTTTTCTCCATCTGTTGGCTGGGATGACTGATACGATGCTGTAACACACCGTCATTGGTTAATAGCAATAACCCTTCACTATCCTTATCGAGTCGACCGGCTGGATAAAAATTCGGTTCCTGAATCCATTCTTTCAGGGTTCGCTCATCGGCCGAGCCGGTGAATTGGCTTAATACCCCAAAGGGTTTATTCAAGGCAATCAGTCGTGGCTGGGCAGGGCGCGGGCGTGATTGTGACCGACGACCTTGAAAGGAATGACGAAAGGGACGTTGTGACATCACGATAGCTCCAATGAATCAGTGAGTTAAGCTTACTAGTATCGCATATCATCGGGTGAATCGCATTGGTAGTCTTGCCCACTGTGATTTATAATCCCGCAGATAACTATTATTAAAGGAGACGCGATTGTGTCGAATAATTTGAATCAGAAGGTACAGGAACTGCCAGCCGGGGACTTTTCCCGAGCATTGAAAGGGGACATCAAAATTAACGTGGGGCCGCTGCTAAAACATGCATGGGATATTACCCCACGAATTTTGTTGTGGATGATCGGTCTATTTATTGGTGTAGTTGCGTTGAGTTTCGTGCTGCAGGAAATATATGCTGTTTTTATACCAACTTACTCGACTGATCTGACACCTGAGCAGCAAGCGGCACTGATCATGGAAAGCAACATGATCGGCTCGATGATCACAGTGACGCTATTGAATGAGCTCATCATGGCTCCCTTTACCGCGTTATTTATCATGGTGGCCCTGGCAAACGTAGCGAATCATAAACCAAACATGGCGCTGTTACGTGCTGGGTTGGCACAATGGAAATCACTGGTGTTATTACTGCTCGTTAAAATGGTGATGATACTGGTAAGCGGCGTACTGTTGTCGTGGTTGTTCTTCCTTAACACCACCTTGGCCATGGCGTTGTTGGTGGGCTTTGGGGGATATATCCAACTGAGCCTTATTTTAGCGATTCCGTTGATTCTTGATCGCCGATTGGGTGTTAAGCAGGCAGTATTTGGCTCATTCATTATCGTGAACAAAGCCATGTTTCCGGTATTAATGCTGATGATCCTCATGTTCATTATTATTCTGATCAGTGTGATTCCACTAGGGTTGGGGCTGATTTTCACGTTGCCGATGATGGCGAACCTAATTGCCGTTATTTACCACGCGCTGGTGGGAAGCACCATCGCAGAACATCCGGCATTGCAAACTGAGGGTGTTCGTTAATGCGTTGGTTAGTCTGGCTATTGGCCCTACTGTTAGTAGGGCTCGCGGTTTGGTTACCGACTCGGGTTCATCAACCGGAGTTGGAGTTAACCGATACCACGGCGCAGGTATCCTGGGAGGTGCCTCAGGTGCCGCTGGTGACAGACGTTCCCGATTTCTCGATTTATACCGACGTTCGTGAGAAAAAAGAAGCGTTCTTTCGTTTTTTAGCGCCATTGGTGCAGGTGGAAAACTCCATTATTGAATTGGAACGGCGTTATGTGTTGTTCATTCAGGATAAAATCCAGAAAGGTGAGTCGCTGACTCCGAAACAAAGAAAACAATTCCAAACCATTGCACAACGCTATCAGGTTGACTTGGATCGCAACAATATGGCGGGTACCTTTACCGTATTACTACGCCGCATTGATGTGGTGCCGGTTACCTTGGTATTAGTGCAGGCGGCGAATGAATCCGGGTGGGGGACGTCACGTTTTGCCCGTGAAGGCCTTAACTTTTTCGGGCAATGGTGTTTTTCGAAGGGCTGTGGCTTGGTTCCTGATGCGCGAGTGGAAGGGATGACGCACGAAGTGCGCAAGTTTGCTTCGGTAAATGCTTCGGTGCGGAGCTATTTGCGCAATATCAATACCCATCCGGCTTATTTTGAGTTGCGTCGATTACGTGAAGCCCAACGAGCCTCAAACAAAGAGTTACGGGCACTCGATCTGACGCCTGGATTATTAAGCTATTCAGAACGGGGCGAAGATTACATGAATGAATTAAATTTAATGATCCGTGTGAATCGCCCCATCATTGTGGATATGTTACAGCCACCTAACTCAGATTCAGCACCCGAATAACCCCATGCTTGCCGGTGGCATTGCCATCGGCTTCATCCTCATCGTCTTCATCCCGATAATTTAAGAACTCAGTAGGCGTGCTGTGATCAAACGCTTGGTCGCCATCGGGATTGCTTTCGCCGGTTGCTTGAATAGTTTTGAAATCAAACAATTCTGGATCGGCCAAATGAGAAGGCACCACGTCGCGCAGTGCGCTAAACATGCTTTCAATACGGCCCGGGAATTGTCGATCCCATTGTTGCAACATGGCTTTGATGGTCTGACGTTGAAGGTTTTCCTGTGACCCACATAAGTTGCAGGGAATAATCGGAAATTGCATGTGTTCTGAATATTTTGCGATGTCTTTTTCGCGACAGTAAACGAGCGGGCGAATGACCACATGCTTGCCATTATCACTGACTAGTTTGGGCGGCATAGATTTCATCTTGCCCCCGTAGAACATGTTCAGCATTAAGGTTTCAAGCAAGTCATCACGGTGATGGCCTAGAGCAATTTTAGTGGCGCCCAGTTCGCTGGCGACCCGATATAAAATCCCACGCCGCAACCGTGAACACAAGGAGCAGGTGGTTTTGCCTGCTGGGACTTTTTCTTTCACAATACTATAGGTGTCTTCCTCGATAATACGGAAGTCGACCCCTTCAGCTGTCAAATACTCGGGTAAGATATGCTCGGGAAACCCCGGTTGCTTCTGATCTAAGTTGACCGCCACCAGTTCAAAGCGAATCGGCGCGATGCGCTGGAAGTAACGCAACACATCAAGCAGGGTATAACTGTCTTTCCCGCCTGATAAACACACCATCACTTTATCGCCATCCTCAATCATTTGATAATGCTGGATGGCTTCTCCGACCGAACGACGAATACGTTTCTGCAACTTGTTAAAGTTGTACTGTTGCTTTTTGGCTTGTGTCGCGCTGATTTCGATACTCATGAACCCTCTGTTGTCACAGCTGTTGACCAAAAAATGGCGGCGATTATACCTTAATTGGCGACACAAATCCCTCAGGTTTTACTGCTAACACGTCACAATTTATTGCGTCTAACACATGTTCTGCGGTATTGCCTAATAGCGCCGCGGAAAAGCCAGTGCGACCAATGGTACCTAACACCACCATCCCCGCGTTGAGATCCTCGGCTAAACGTGGAATCACTTGTTCAGGCAACCCTTCAAGAACATGAAGCTGCGAGGAAGGAATTTGATAATGCTGCGCATGCTCTTGCAGGGCTTGTTGATGGCTTTCGGCAATACTGCCCCGATAGTTAGTGGTATCAAATTCTGGTATTTCTGCTGCAATAGTGACCGGAGCGCCGGGGAATGCGTTCACCAAATGGGGAGTGGTATTCATGTACCGCGCTAATAAAAACGCTGCTTCTGTCACTCGATGGTTTAACGAGCGATGGTGTTCGTGTTCGCCTGTGGTATGAATGCCGGCCAAAATCTGACCATGCTCTGGCCAATGACTTTCTTTAACAAGCAGCACGTAGCAGGGCGCTTTACGTAATAAATGCCAATCCGTGGGGGTAAATAATAACGCCGCTAACCCTTCGCGTTCATGGGTGGCTTTAATAATGAGATCATACTCACCGCTAATAGCAGTTTCGATAATGGATTCAAACGGGCGATTATGCCAACGAACCACAATATCGTATTGGATATCACGCATGTTATGGCCTTCTAACACGTCCTCAATCCAAATACGCCGATCATTAATTAAGCTATCGCGCATGCTGTTGCGTTCGTCAGCGGCCAGCATGGTGGTCATTTCGTACGAAAAATCGTAAATCGACACCATAAATGTGACATGAGCATGGCTGATCCGTGCTAATTGCAGTGCGCGTTCAAGCGCTTTTTGCTGCTGCCGGTCAGCGTCCAGGACGGCTAGAATTCGAGTTAATTGGGTCATTTGTCACCTCGCACTGTTCCCTTGAATCACTTAAAGTCTAGCTAAAATTTAGCGAAACAGCTATGTGACTTATAGCACCTGTAACTGCTTGAGTGCGATGATCAGAGTCCATAACCCGTATAGGATCATGAGTCCGCCCATGAGTTGGCGAAAGCCATGAGCTTGGAGCAATTGTTGCACGCTGCGACTGAACCAGCCAAAGCCCACCATTGCGGGGAAGGTGCCGAGCCCAAATAACAACATATAGAATGCGCCGGACGTTGCGGAGCCAGAAAGGGCGGCCCAACTAAGGGCGCTATAAACTAAACCGCAGGGCAACCAGCCCCATAGCATGCCTGCTAAGAACAAGCCGGGGGTGGTGACTTGGCCTTGTCGCAAGCGCGCTGCCCAAGGTTGTAATTTGCGCCACCAAGGAAGCCCTAATCGCTCCAGATGACGTAGACCAAACCACCATTGGCCTAAGTAAAGACCAAAAGCGACCAGCACGAAGGCAGCTAAAATGCGTAATACGATCAGCCCATGAGGCGCTACGTTGGCGAGGCCACCTAAGGTAGCGGCAATGATAGCGCCGGCAATGGCATAGGAGGTAATTCGTCCTAAGTTATAGACCACCACCTGCCAAGGACGGGTGGTGCCGGTGACTGCTGCAGCAATGCCACCGCACATCATTAGGCAATGACCTGCGCCGGCTAACCCCATGAATAATGCAGGAAGCCAATCATGCATCATGATCAGTGTTCGACTCTTTGGTCGGAGTAGCCTTGGGCGGCGTTGACGGCGGCTGAGGTTGATCGTCAAGTAAGATGTTCATGCCTTGACGTTCAAGATCTTCAAACTGATCACTTTTTACCGCAAAGAAAAATACCCCAATCGCGATGGCTACAAAGAGCAACGCGATCGGAATTAACACATATAAACTTTCCATTAGCGATACAGCCTCAATGAATTCAACAGGACAATCAGGGAGCTTAACGACATCCCGATTGCGGCAATATAAGGGGTCACAAAGCCTGCCATTGCCACTGGAATAATACCAACATTATAGATCAGTGCCCAACGAATGTTCTGTTTGAGAATTTGCTGGGCGGTTAGGGTGATATCACGGCAGTGGGTGAGGGCACTGAATTCATTGCGTAACAAAATCACATCAGCCGCGGTTCGGGCAAGGTCTGCGGCATGGCCAAAGGTAATGGATACATCGGCTTGGGCCAGCACAGGGCCATCATTTAAGCCATCGCCAATCATAGCGACCGGCCCCTGTTCTTGGGCGGCGGTGACTTTGGCTAGTTTGTCCGCGGGGAGTAAATCCCCATACACTTGCTGAATCGCTAATTCCTGTGCCACTTGCTCGGCGAGATCTTGGCGATCACCCGTGAGCATAATGACTTCAATGCCTTGTGCTTGTAACGCAGCAATGGTTGCTGGGGTATCCGGGCGAATCCGATCGCCCACGTGCAATTCTGCTAACACCGTTTCTGGCGTTGCCACGAAGACTTGGGCCGCGGTGAGCTGTGGCTGAAACTGGGGGTGCCATTCGCGCACAAAACGTAAACTCCCCACGCGGATAGGTTCAGCGTCTGCAGTCCCCGGTGGTGTCCAAACCGCTTGTAAGCCATAACCGATGACAGTCTGCACTTCAGTGACGTTTACTGATTTTTTCGTGAGCTGCGTGAGGGCCGCAGCGAGGGGATGCTCGGAATAGCTTTCAATGGCCTGCACCACGGCTCGCACAGCTTGCTCATCGATGTGCTCATGGGCATAGCAATGGAGTTGCTGTAACTTAAATTCACCGGTGGTTAAGGTGCCGGTTTTGTCCACAAATATGGTTTTAATGTCCGGAAGGACTTGCAGCATGTCCGCGTTACGGAGCAAAATGCCGGATTTATTCAGTTTATGGATGGCTCCCGTGACGGCGGTTGGCGCCGCTAGCGATAACGCACAGGGGCAGGTGGCGACTAATACAGAAAGCGCAACCCAAAATGCCTCATTGGGCTCGATAAAGGTCCAAATAAGGAAGGTTAACCCCGACAACATAAGAATTCGCGAAACAAATTTATCGGCCATGGTTTCTGCCATTAAGGCCAGTTTCGGCTTCCGTGACAGGGCCAAATCTTGCAGCTCGATAATACTCGCCAAGACCGTTTCTTGCTGGGTGGCTGTGACCCGCAACCGAATCGGTTGTTGTTGGTTTACGCTGCCAGCCAATACTGTCTCTTGTTGTCGTTTTTGAATCAGGCGACTTTCACCGGTCAGAATACTTTCATTCACATGGGCGGTATCACTGAGTAAGGCACCATCGGCAGGTACCGTGGTGCCGGGTAACACCTGCACGATATCGCCAAGCTGCAATTGGCTCACCGAGACCGACTCCAGTTCACCCGACGGTAATACACGCTGGGCAACTGCTGGGAGTAGCTTGATTGAGTTGGAGGCGGCGGCAACGGCTTTTTGCCGCGCAAGGAGCTCAAAGTAACGCCCAACCAATAAGAAAAACGTAAACATGGTGACGGATTCGAAATAAACCTCACCACGGTTCATGATGGTTGCGTAAGCACTGGCGCCATAGGTTGAAATGAGGGCAAAAGTAACGGGCACATCCATGTTCGGACGGCCAGCTTGTAAGCTACGGATGGCGCTAGCGAAAAAAGGTTGTGCGCTATAAAACAGCACTGGGGTCGTCATTAAAAAACTGACCCACCACATAAATTGTTGTAAATCAGGAGTAAGATCACTGACCACGCCAAAATAAAGGCCGACCGCGATCATCATAACCTGCATCATACCAATGCCGGCGACTCCCAAACGCTTTACGAAATAGCGACGACGACGTTTAAATTCTTGTTCTTGATTGGCCGCCTGAAAGGGCAGTGCGCGATAGCCAAGTTCTGCCATCGCATGTAGTAATTCACTCAGTTTGGCCTGCTCCGGTTGCCACTGAATATATACGCGCTCGGTCGTTGCATTCACCTGCACCTTGCGTACTCCGGCTACGCGTCCCAAATGCTGTTCGATCAGCCAGGCACACGCAGAACAGGTCATTCCTTCCACGGATAAATTAATGCTCCGCAGCCCATGTTCATCATGACGGGTAAACTGTTGTTGCAGCTGTTCATCGTCGTAAGCGGTGAGTTGTTGTAATTCTTCAGGCAGCAAGGGCACTTGCAATGGGTTGCTGGTGTCGCGGTAACGATAGAAGTGCAAGAGGTTTTGCTGCGCAATGGTTTCTGCAACGGCTTGGCAGCCATAGCAACAGACTGGGACCTCTTGTTCAGCTAAAACAACGGTATAACCACCATCCTCGGGTAACGGCTGGAGACAATGGTAACAGACGTTCGCCGGGACTGCAGGCAAAGGAGCACTCATGAGTGACTACACGCCGTAGGTAAGCGGTTTAATGGTTAAGATACGATAAGCCGGCAATTGAATTTGCTGGCTGACACGCCAACTATTATCAAAGGGCGTAATCGTTAAGGTCCATTTTCCTTGTTCTTCAGCAGGCAATTCACCGCGATAAACGCCTTGCGCGTCGGCGGTCAATACCAGACTGAAATCTCTATCACCTAAGGTGCTGTGATAGAACTGCACGGTTAACGCCGTAAATTGTGATGGTGTCCCATTGGTAAATGACAATTCAAAGTGTTGGTCAACTTGTTTAAAGGCAAACTCAATGTTCAAGGCTTGCGCGGCTTGCACTTTTTCGACCTGGGCATTAATTCCACGACCTTTTTTATAATAATCGTCCACGACCATTGGATTATCGCCGTAGCGACTGGCCACGGTTAAGGTCACTGCCATTGCAATGACAACAGAGAAGGGAATGAGCATTAGAAACCACGGCCAAAACTGCTTATACCAAGGCTTATCCATGGGTTAGAAACCTCTATTTGATTCGTATAAAAAGAAAAACCCCGCAGGAGCGGGGTTTTTTTAGATTATTCCTGCGATAGCCCGTAGACGTACGAACTAATGACATGAATTTTATCCTCTCCGAGGATATCTTTCCAGGCTGGCATCACACCATTACGGCCATTGCGAATAGTTTCTTCAATGGCTTCTTGTGACCCACCATATAACCAGATGTTATCGGTTAAGTTAGGGGCGCCCAGTGCGTAGTTCCCTTTACCATCCATTCCGTGACATGCAGCACAGACGATAAAGTTACTTTCACCTGCTTTAGCAAGTTCAGGGTCAACTTTACGACCACTCAAGCTCATCACGTAATGCGCAAGTTCAGCGACCTCCTGATCATTAAACTGGCTTTGCGGCGGCATTAAGCCAACTCGACCTTCCATGATGGAGTGCTTGATTTGCTCTGCACTGCCACCGTATAACCAATCACTATCCGTGAGGTTAGGGAAGCCTTTACCACCCATCGCGTTTGAGCCGTGGCACTGCGCACAGTTCTGAATAAACAGACGTTGTCCGATTTCCTTCGCCGTTTGATCTGAAGCTAAGTCTTCAATCGAGCGCTCTGATAACGCGGCAAAGATAGGGCCGAACTTCTCATCTGCTTGCTCAATTTGACGATCATACTCAACAATTAAACCAGCTTCATGAGCTTGTTCGGTTGCTAAGCGTGACTCCTCAAGTGAGCGAACCTGTTGGTTGGAACTGCTCCAGCCTAAGAGGCCTTTGAAGTTTCCTAAACCTGGATACAACGCCAGGTAAATGAACCCCCACACAATAGTGATCCAGAATAAGATGGTCCACCATTTTGGCATTGGGTTGTTAATTTCCACGATACCATCGTATTCGTGGTCCATTAATTCACCTTCTTTGATGCCGGTGTAGTTGGTCATGTTCCAACGTAACAACCAAATGATGAACACCAAGAAGGCTAAGGTTAGGACAATAATCCATGCACTCCAGAAGCTACTCATTATTCTTCGACTCCTGTTTAGTACTGTCGTTGGTTTTTGACGATGGTTGCTCGTCGTCAAAAATGGAGTTGGCGGCGTCATCAAAGTTCTTTTTCTGACCTTTGCTGTACGCCCACCAGACCACACCGATGAACAGTACGAAAACTAATACGGTGTAAAAACTACGCCAAGTGATGTAATCCATCTTACTCAGCCTGCGTTAAACCAGTTCCAAGAACTTGCAGATAGGCAATTAAAGCTTCCATTTCGGTTTTACCTGCGACTGCAGCTTGGGCACCAGCGATATCTTCATCGGTGTAAGGCACCCCAAACGAACGGAATAGCTCTAATTTCTTAGCGGTCAACTTCCCATCTAAGACATTTTCTGCAAGCCATGGAAACGCTGGCATGTTTGAGTTATCAACGACATCACGAGGGTTCATTAAGTGAACGTAGTGCCATTCGTCACTGTACCGTCCACCCACGCGCGCCAAGTCAGGACCCGTACGCTTTGAGCCCCATAAGAAAGGACGCTCCCAAACGTGCTCACCCGCTAATGAGTAGTGGCCATAACGCTCAGTTTCAGAACGGAATGGACGAATCATTTGGCTGTGACAGTTGTTACAGCCTTCACGGATATAGATATCACGCCCTTCCATTTCGAGTGCAGTGTAGGGTTGTAAACCAATCACTGGCTCGTTGGTCTGCTTCTGGAATAACAATGGGGTGATTTCCACGAGACCACCAATGGAGATGGCCAACGTCATAAATACCGCTAACCAACCCACACGTTTTTCAACAAATGAATGCTTAATGTGCTTCTTGCTCATTACATCGACTCCTTAAGCAGACTGAGTTGCTGTGGCTGGGGCAGGGTTATTTTCTGCCACTGGCGCATTCACATACTCAACGGTTGGTTTACCGGCACGGATAGTCCGATAGACGTTCACCGCCATCAAGATCATACCTGCAACAATAAACACGCCACCGATAACCCGGATAATCCAGAACGGGTACGATTCGGACACACTCTCGATGAAACTATAGGTTAAGGTTCCGTCTGTTGCGTTAACTGCGCGCCACATCAGACCTTGCATAACCCCTGAAATCCACAGCGCAACGATGTATAGAACAACACCAATTGTGTGCAACCAGAAGTGAATGTTGATCCAGCGGACATTATGCATTTGTGTTTGGCTCCACAAGCGTGGAATCAAGTAATACATTGCACCGATGGTGATCATAGCAACCCAACCTAAAGCACCAGAGTGAACGTGACCAACGGTCCAGTCCGTGTAGTGCGAAAGGGCGTTCACCGACTTGATTGACATCATTGGACCTTCAAAGGTCGACATGCCGTAGAACGACAGAGAAACAATCAAGAAACGGAGGATTGGGTCGGTTCTTAGCTTATGCCACGCGCCTGACAAGGTCATGATACCGTTGATCATTCCACCCCATGAAGGGACGAATAGAATGATTGACATCACCATGCCTAATGACTGTGTCCAGTCTGGCAGAGCAGTGTAGTGAAGGTGGTGCGGCCCCGCCCAGATGTAAAGAGAAATCAGTGCCCAGAAGTGAACAACTGATAACCGATAGGAGTAAACCGGACGCTCGGCTTGTTTAGGAACAAAGTAGTACATCATACCTAAGAAACCGGCGGTGAGTAGGAAACCTACCGCGTTGTGACCGTACCACCACTGTACCATGGCGTCAGTAGCACCTGCATAGAGGCTGTATGACTTGGTAAAGGAAACTGGTACTGCCATGCTATTCACAATATGCAAGACGGCAATGGTGACAATAAAGCCGCCGTAGAACCAGTTCGCCACGTAAATGTGGGAGGTGGTGCGCTTCACTAACGTACCAAAGAAAACAATGATATACGCGACCCAAACCAGCGCAATCAGAATGTCGATTGGCCACTCCAGTTCAGCGTATTCTTTTGAGCTTGTTATGCCGAGTGGCAGGGTAATAACGGCCGCAAGAATAACGGCTTGCCATCCCCAAAACACAAAGCTTGCAAGCTTGTTAGAGAACAGGGCGGTTTTACAGGTTTTTTGGACCACGTAAAACGATGTTCCCATAAGAGCTGAGGTACCAAACGCAAAAATTACCGCGTTGGTATGCAATGGACGTAACCGAGAGTAGGTTAGCCATGGCGTCTCAAAGTTTAATTCTGGCCAGACCAGTTGTGCGGCGATAAGAACCCCAACTGCCATGCCAATAATTCCCCAAATAACAGTCGCAATGGCAAATTGCCGGACGACTTTCAGGTTGTATTCTATTTGTAGTGGATTCGTTTGGCTCATTTTTGATTTCCGCGTTGATGCTCTGAAAGTTAATGACAGAGTAACGTGACAAATTATAGGTTGCCTGTCCGTTCCCTTATCGGTAGTTTGACAAACGTCCCTATTTTACGAGTTTTGAACCAAGAAAAACAGGTTGAAAACAGGAAAATAAACGCTTTCAAGCCTATCGTTGGTTTTTTAAACGATTTACTCGAGTCAATTTTAAGGTGGAAAAATTAACCATATGAAGCCTAGGGTCTTTATTTATGCGCTGTTGAGCGGAATTTTGTTGACATCATGTAAACCCGCGCCGCTTCCCTACGAGAATAGTTCACCGGGAAAAATCCGCCACATTTTTGATCCGGATCAACCCAAGGTGGAGCAACCGATGACCGTTATCTTCACTGTTGCGCCCGACATTGAGCTACAACGTGGTGTTATCGAAGGGGTATCGATGTACATGGGTACCATTCCCTTGGTGGTGGAACCGGTTTCCGAGACTCAGTGGCAGGCGGAGCTTTGGCTGGGCGCGTGCAGTGATCCACAGATGCGCTGGCGAGCAACGATTCCTTGGGTGAATCCAACAGCAGGTACGCGCGGGCAGTATCAGTTTGAGTTCGTGACTGAAACTAATTGAAACAACTTAATCGAGGTGGTGTTGCGGCATGAGTGATATGCTTGACGATGACTATTTTATTTGGGAGCTCCCATGTCGGTTGCGCTAATTTGGATTGTTATCGGTATTCTGCTGCTTATTTCAGAGCTGTTATTAACCAGCGTCGTGGCCGTGTTTATTGGCGTTGGAGCCATTATCACCGGGCTGTTGCTACATTGGGAGATAATTAACGAAATATCAACTCAGTTTGCGGTTTTCGGAATCTCTAGTGCTGTATTGTTAGTGCTGGCTCGCGGTAAGTTAAAAGCGCTTTTTAAAGGTTATACGGCAGACAACGACCCCTCCAAGCCCAATTTTCAGCGCGATATTGGAGCGCGAGTGAAAGTGGTGAAAACCTTCCAACATGGTGCCGGTCGAGTGGTACTTAATGGGGTGCAATGGGACGCTTTCTCAGAGGACGATTTGCAAGAGGGTGATACCGCTTGGGTTATTGCCAATGAAGGCATCCAACTGACGGTTCGTAAAGAACGTCAGATCACGTCAACCAAGGATTAGCTATGAACAGTATCAGCATCGAAACAGTGTTAGCGATTGGATTTGCGGTCGCTGTTGTCATTGTCATTTTAAAATCAGCGCGCATTGTACCGCAACGCTCAAATTATGTGATTGAACGACTTGGTAAATACAATCGCACGCTCGATTCAGGGTTCCATTTTCTGATCCCATTTGTCGATAAAGTTGCCTACCAGCATACGTTAAAAGAAGAAGTCATCGATGTGGAACGGCAAGCCTGTGTCACCCGCGATAATATTCAAGTTGGGATTAATGGGGTGCTCTATATCCAAGTGGTGGATGCACAAAAAGCAAGTTATGGCATCAATGATTATCGTTACGCGGCATCACAGTTGGCGCAAACCACGATGCGGTCGGTAATTGGACAAACAGATTTGGATAAAACGTTCGAAGAACGCGCACGGATTAATGAGGTCGTGGTGCAGGCGTTGGATGAAGCGGCTGCACCTTGGGGGATTAAAGTGCTCCGTTATGAAATTTCGGACATTGAACTGCCGATGAGCATTAAAGACGCGTTAGAGCAGCAAATGCGTGCTGAGCGCGAGCGTCGCGCGGCAATCGCCAAATCAGAAGGTGAACGACAAGCAATGATTAACGTGTCGGAAGGGCACAAACAAGAAGTCATTAATTTGTCCGAAGCTGAAAAACAGAAACAGATCAACGAAGCAGAAGGGCGCGCTCAAGAAATTGAGCTCATTGCAGCGGCTACCGCCGCGGGATTACGGCAAATTGCTGAAGCCATTCAACTACCGGGTGGTCAAGATGCCGTTAGTCTTCGTGTGGCGGAACAATATGTTAAAGAGTTCGGTAATTTAGCCAAAGAGGCGAACACACTTATTTTACCTGCTCAACTTGCAGATATTGGAAGTGCGGTCGCAGGGTTAACCGAAATCATTAAGAAAAAGCCCTAAAATGCCTCGATTCAACGGGTTGGCGTAAAATGAAGGTCGTTCATCGAAGATGATCGACCTTTTTTGATCGAGTTTGCGACAATATAGTCACTTAATTTTAAATTTTTTTCGTCCATTCTTCCGTAATAGGGATCATGCATGCAGTGGTTAAATCGGGTTGGAGTCATAGGGATATTTATTTGTAGTGTTGGGTTTACCAACGCAACTGCACAACAATGGGGAGGGGCTGACCGCGCTGCAGTCGTCATCACCCAATCGGTCGGTTTTGAACGCATTCAACGTCAGGTTGAAGCTGTTGGATATGCGGAGGCTCAACGTTCTGTGGCCTTGTATCCAGCGGTGAGTGACTTAGTGTTAGAAGTGAACTTTAAGCCTGGGCAGCAGGTGAAGCAAGGTGATGTGTTGGTGCGGTTAGATGATCGGCAGCAACAAGTAAATCTACAACGCGCCCGTATTCAACTTGAAGATGCAGAGCGTACCGTCAAACGGCTAACGACCAGTCGGCAGCAAGGGGCAATTGCTCAAAGTGAGTTGGATGCCGCCATAACCGCCCGTGATCTCATGAAAGTTGCGGTGCGTGAAGCTGAAGTTGCTTATGAGGATCGCCAAGTCCGCGCTCCGTTTGATGGTGTCGTTGGGATCACTGACGTTGAGCCGGGGGATCGGATTACGACGCAAACCTTGATTACAACCATCGATCAACGGGAACAATTGTACATTGATTTTAATGCTCCAGAAGCGGCGATTGAGTTGCTTATGAAAGGCGGGGAGCTTCATGTCACGCCTTGGACGGCTCGAACGCAACGTATTCCTGCTGAAATTATTGAAGTCGACTCGCGAATCAATATGGAAAATAGAACCATCCGAGTACGCGCAGCAATTGATAATAGCCAAGATATGTATCGTCCAGGCATGAGTTTCCGCGTGGGGCTTACCTATTATGGTGATAATTATGTGGTTGTGCCGGAGTCTGCCCTAATGTGGAGTTCCAACGGAGCCTATATATGGTTAGCGAAAGAAGGCAAAGCTCAGCGCGTTAATATCAACATTCAGCAACGG
Source organism: Pseudidiomarina indica (assembly GCF_900104245.1). GTDB lineage: Bacteria > Pseudomonadota > Gammaproteobacteria > Enterobacterales > Alteromonadaceae > Pseudidiomarina > Pseudidiomarina indica. Next base: position 199,250 of record NZ_FMXN01000001.1, on the reverse strand, counting down.
CTCGCTGGTCGCATTTTAGTGGAAGGTCCAATTCAACTTGGGGATACGCTTATTACTGAAGGGATTCAAAGCTTGCGAGATGGTCAGCTGATTCGTGATATTGGTTCGGAGACACCTTAATGAAACTGTCACCGCATTTAAATGATCTTCCATCATTGGCGATTCGTCGGCCAATTTTGATCATTGTTTTAAACTTACTCATTATTATTGCCGGTTACGCTGCAATCAAGGGGGTGGAAGTACGGGAGCTACCGGATGTGGATCGTCCCTTCGTTACTGTCACCGCTTCATATCCAGGGGCTGCGCCTGAAACCATTGATACGGAAGTGACAAGTATTTTGGAAGGCGCAGCAGCACGCGTTAGTGGCGTGAAACAAATTCGAGCGTCAAGTGAAGAGGGCAGCTCGCGAGTCATGGTCGAGTTCCGACCAGGCATTGACCTAGATAACGCTGCGAATGAAATGCGTGAAGCGGTAAGCCAAGTGCAACGGCGACTTCCCGACGATGTTGAAAACGTTGCAATTATCAAAGCCGACAATAACGCACAAGCGGTTATTTCTTTGGCCATTTCTAGCAGCACACTCGATTTGGAAACCTTAACAGAACGAGTGCGGACCGATTTATCCCCGCAATTTTTAAGTATTCCGGGGGTTGCGGATGTTCGTCTCAATGGCGAACGCCCACGGGTGATGCGGGTTATTCTTGACCCACTCCGATTGGCAAGTTATCAAATTACGGTGTCTGAAGTCGCTAACGTATTACGTCAGGCGCCGTTTGATGTGCCCGCTGGAAGTTTGAAATCGCAGGAGCAACAGCTCATTGTTCGAGCCGATGCCAGTTCTGTCACCGTTGATGATGTTGAGAATATTGTGGTGCGTGGCACGACTCGGATCGGCGATGTGGCCACTGTATTTTTCTCACCAGCAGACGCCAGTGGCATTACACGGCTCGATGGTAAGTCCGTCATTGGCTTAGGGGTGATCCGCCAAGCCCGTTCGAACACTATTGAAATTTCTGATAATACCATCGCGTTGGTTGAGCGCTTGAAATTGCAATACCCTGAGTTGGATATTGTGATTACTTCTGATGACGCCAAGTTTATCCGTAGCTCCGTTGAAGAAGTCTTTGTTTCTTTAGCCCTTACTATTTTAATGGTTGTAGGCACGCTCTGGGTATTTATTGGCTCTTGGCGAGCCACCATTGTACCTTCCGTTGCTATTCCAGTTTCATTAATTGGGTCGCTAGCAGTCATTTGGCTGTTTGGCTTTTCGATTAATATTCTCACGTTGCTGGCATTAGTGTTGGCGACCGGCCTAATTGTCGATGACGCCATTGTGGTGTCAGAAAATATCCAACGTCGGCGCGGGCTTGGCCTTGGGGCGCGTGCTTCAGCCGTGGTGGGAACCCGAGAAGTATTTTTTGCGGTCATCGCAACCACCGCTGTGTTAGCGGCAGTTTTTGTGCCGATTGCGTTCTTGCCGTCAACAGCAGGGCGCTTATTCCGTGAATTTGGGGTGGTCTTAGCCTCAGCAGTTGTTATTTCATCCTTTGTCGCGTTATCGCTGGTGCCGGCATTAACAGCGCGCTTGCCATTGCAAGAGAATAAACGCACCAATTGGTTGCAACGAGTCGGGGTGAAGCTTCGCGATTATTATGTCCGCACGTTAAAACTCGCCTTGGATAAAGGCGTCTGGGTGGTGTTATTTAGTGTGGGCATTGCCGCTTATTCAACGTACCTGTATTTCCAAGTTGATAATGAGCTCATGCCTACAGAAGACAGAGGAACCATCAATATTTTCGCCCGCGGTCCGGATGGTGTGGGCATTGAGTTTATGGATCGCCAAGCCCGGCAAATGGAAGCGATTCTTGAACCTTATATTCATGATGGCTCCATCGACTCCATTAACACCATGGTAGGGCAATGGGACCCAAACCTTGTCTTCATTACGATCCGACTTGTTGATTGGGATCAGCGGAGCAAAAGCCAACAGGAAATTATCAATGAAATTAATGGCCCCTTAAGCTTAATCCCGGGGGCTCCTGGGCGTGCATTTGGCTCAAATAGTTTGAACCTACGTGGGCAAAGTGGCGGTTTATCGTTGGCTTTGACGGGTGAAAATTACGATGAAATATTCCGTGCTGCTCAAAAGTATTCAGCGCGGTTACAGGCTGAAATACCCGATGTCGGGTTCCCGCGCATTGGCTATCAGCCGACGCAACCTCAATTGCGTGTTCATATTGATCGCAAACGAGCGGAAGAATTAGGGGTTCCCTTAAATGATATTTCAACCACCTTGCGTGCTGCCATTAATGGCTTGGACGTGGTTGATTTAAATATCGGTGACCAAGCGGTACCCATTATGCTTCAAGCGCAGCGGGATTTGATTCGTGATCCGACAGATATTATGAACTTATATGTCGGAACCAGTTCTGGACTTGTGCCGCTATCCAGCTTAACGGCAATGACCGAGGAGGGCGTTCCTGCTGAGTTAACCCGACGAGCACAACGTCGTGCGATTCAAATTGATTTTCAAATGCCCACCTCCATGCCATTGGAAGAAGTGGTGGTAAAAATGCGGCAATTTGCTGCGGAAGAATTACCGCCGGGAATTGGTTTGCTATTGCTCGGTGAAGCTGAAGCCTTTGAGGAAGCGTCACGTGAAGTGACAGTCACCTATGTGCTAGCGCTGATTATTGTCTTCCTGGTATTGGCTGCACAATTTGAAAGTGTGAACTCAGCGATTGTGGTGATGGCCACTGTTCCATTTGGTATTGCCGCGGCATTTTTTGCGCTCTATATTTCGGGAACATCCATCAACATTTATTCGCAGATTGGGCTGGTGATGTTGATTGGACTGATAGCCAAGAACTCGATTCTATTGGTGGAGTTTGCGGACCAGCTACGTGACCGAGGTTTAGCACTTCGTGATGCGGTTGAAAAGGCGTCGGAAATTCGGTTGCGACCGATTATGATGACGCTAGTATCGACCTTACTGGGTGCGTTGCCACTGATTCTTTCTATGGGAGCGGGCGCTGAATCAAGAAACGCAATTGGTTGGGTGGTGTTTGGTGGATTACTCTTTGCCGTGTTATTTACCTTATACCTGACGCCAGTTCTTTATCTTGCTATTGCGCGCTTCACCAAGCCAAGAGCTGACGAAGCCAAGCGCTTGGAAGAGGAAATGGAAGCTGCCGACCAGCTTTGATATTTGAGCAACTGATAAATGCAAAGCGCCACACGTGCGATTCGTGTGGCGCTTTTTTTTCGAAGTTTCTGCAGGGTGTTGAAGGCAATCTTGCAGATAAAAGTGTAAGTAATCACATAGCGACTAACTCAATAATATTATCTAATTTAACATAATATACATTATGCGCAATTGTATGTTGTGGGATTTGCCACGGAATCTGCGCGCTTTTCTGGTGTGGTTTGGTATTCTGTCGTTAGAAATCGATTCAGGAAGAATTAACGAGAGGAAATGACGATGCGTTATTTAGTCAGTCTGCTGATGTTTTTCATACCGTTTAGCAGCGTTGGGCACGTATTTTTTAAATTGGAACATGCGGAGTATCCGACTTCGTATTTGTTCGGGACGATGCACATGTTGTGTGGTCCTGAGGTGGAAATTCCAGCGAACGTACAACAAGCTTTTATTGATTCGCAGCAATTGGTGGTTGAAATTGATCTCACGGATATTCAGCAGATTCGTGAAATTCAAGCCAATATCAGACAACAGCCGACGAATTATTTAGACGAGCATTTAACGGAAGAACAGCAAACCCAGCTGTCTGAGCGTGTTGAACAGGTATTACAGGCACCATACCCTGCGATGAAAGAAATCCGCCCTTTCCTGCTGAATGCCTTGTTTATGCAACATTACATGGATTGTCCAGACAGCATGCTGTTGATGGATGAGGCCTTTATTACGCGGGCCAAAATGGCGCAAAAAACCGTGGTTGGTTTAGAAACAGCACTGCAACAACTGCAGGTGTTTGATAGCTTACCGCTGGCGGAACAAGTCACCAGTTTACTGGAAGTCGCACTCAACCCAGAGCAAACCAAGGTCGAATTGAAGGCATTGGAAGAACTGTATTTAAGTGATAACAGTGAAGCCCTGCATCGGCATATCCTCGCGGAATCTGAAGGAACGCCACAATTTGAAGAAGCCGTATTAATTGAACGTAACCACCGCTGGGTTGAGCAACTGCAAGAAATCTTGCCTCAACATAGCTCCTTTATTGCTGTTGGTGCTGGCCATTTAGGTGGTCAAGATGGCTTGATTCAGTTACTGCAACAGCAAGGTTACCAATTAACTCCCATCGCGGTTGATTTTAAAGCACAAACTGAGCATTGAGTTCATGCCAATTGCGTCTGACAGTGGTAGAATCGGCGCAATTATGGGAGAGCTTACTATGCGCGTTGCTGCAGCAGCATTACAACCAGCAATTCAAGAATGGGCCGCGCAGCGGCCACAATCAGTGTCATCCAATGCGCTCGTTGGTCAACAACGAGCGTTATCCGCATTACAACAAGCCTTAAATATTGGCGGACGATATGCCCACAGCTATGTCGTCACCCCGGCCGGAATGCGCATTTACGACGTCATTAAAGAAGTCGAAGCGCGCCACCATTGGGTTCATGCGCAAAAGTATGATTGGGTGTATGTGGCGAACCCCGACTCCGCATTCGAGCCCTTATGGGTCAATTTGCCGGCCGGGAGCGCCCAAAGTTTTGTGGTGCAATTGCTCACGTTTTTCCAAACTGACATTAATGTGCGTGGTCCGTTGCGCGATCATATGGTCGAAACCTTCGCAACTGAACGTGTGGCGCACTATTTAGACTTAGTGATTGATCATACCTTTGAAGAGTTACCCGGCAATGAATTAGCCAACATTATTGTCAGTCACAATGGCGATGAGCCCTTTATTTTGTGTGATCGGGTCACCGAAGCCAGCCTGTTTGGCAGCATTCGCTTGCAGAGTGTGGAAGGAACCATTTCATCAGGGCTGCACTTAATTGAAGCCGGCGCTATCTTGAAGGCAAATGGCGGCATTTTGGCCATCGATGCCGAAGAACTCTTGTTGCAGCCAGGTTTATGGCGCAAATTAAAATATATTTTGCGGACCAGCCAGTTTCATTGGCCGCAGCCCGGTGATGCCAAAATAGCAACCTACTATCAGCCGGAAGCCATTCCTGTTCAGATCAAAATTTTCTTACTCGGCGAGCGTGATATTTACGCACAGTTACGTGAACATGATCGTGACTTTGATAATTTATTTCCATTTTTGGCGGACTTTTCATCCCACTATTCGCTGCAAAAAGAGCCCCTCACCCCCTACTTTGATTATTTAAAGTATGTGGAAGAACAAGCCGCTATTTTGCCGCTGGCCGATGATGCGTACCCAGCCTTGCTGAAATTTGTCACGCGCATTACCGATTTTCACACCGAATTATCCCTCGATACCATTGCCATCATGCAATTGTTGCGGGAAGCCTGTGCCCTAGCGCGGGCTGAACAAGCGCAAACACTTCAGGGGCGATATATTCAACAAGCCATTCAGCAACGAGAACAGCGCAACGGTTACATTGCAGAGCTTAGCCGGCGGAGTATTTTAGAAGGCCAAGTTTATATTCAAACCGAGGAAGCTGTCGTTGGCCAAATCAACGGTCTTACCGTCGTGACGGCCGGTGGCCATGAGTTTGGTGAGCCGACCCGTATTACCGCCACCGTGCATTATGGTGATGGCGATATTATCGATATTGATCGCAAGTCCGAGTTAAGCGGCAATATTCACACCAAAGGGGTGATGATTTTAAGCGCTTACATTGCCAATGTATTCGCTCGAAACGAAGCCATGGCGCTGTCTGCCACCATTGTGTTTGAGCAGTCGTATCATGAAGTGGATGGCGATAGCGCATCCCTCGCGGAGTTATGCTGTTTACTGTCGGCACTGGCCGAAGCGCCGATTCAACAAGGGATTGCCATTACCGGTGCGGTGGATCAATTTGGCCGTGTGCAAGCCATTGGCGCCGTGAACGAAAAGATTGAAGGCTATTTTGAACTCTGTCGAACTCGTGGCCTTAACGGCAGCCAAGGGGTAATTATTCCTCAAGCAAATTTGAGCCAGCTCAATTTAAATGATGATGTGATTGCCGCTGTCGCAGACGAAGAATTCCATATTTATGCCATTAATGATGTGAGTGAAGCATTAGAGCTACTGACACAAGTTCAGCAAAAACAATTATATGAACGCATTGAGCAACGACTCAATGAGCTTCAGCAGGGAGAACGAGAAGTTCCATGGTGGCGTCGCTGGTTTGAATAGAATAACTTGTCGGACTTGTTAAGCGTACACGTGTTCGCTAATCTAGCGCCTATCTCCGTCTGCTTGGTAGGCGTTAGATGTGTGAAACGCAATTAACAACAAGGTTATTATGAAACAATCTAGCTTTACTCGTGAGGAATTACTTGCCTGTGGCCGTGGCGAAATGTTTGGTCCTGGCAACAGCCAACTGCCCGCCCCTAATATGCTAATGATGGATCGTATTGTCGAAATCACCGAAGATGGTGGCGCTTACGGCAAAGGATTTATCCACGCTGAATTGGATATCACCCCTGATTTGTGGTTCTTCGATTGTCACTTTATTGGTGATCCCGTCATGCCAGGTTGTCTCGGATTAGATGCCATGTGGCAGTTAACAGGCTTTTTCTTAGCCTGTGCGGGCGGCCCAGGTCGTGGCCGTGCGTTAGGTGTTGGTGAAGTGAAATTCACTGGACAAATTCTACCAACCGCTAAAAAAGTCAGCTACTTCATTGATATGAAGCGTGTTTTAAAACGCTCTTTATTCATGGGAATTGCGGACGGTCGTGTTGAAGTAGATGGGAAAACGATTTATACCGCAAAAGATTTAAAGGTTGGCTTATTTACTGATACGTCTAGTTTCTAAAGCCTTAAATACCTAAAAGCCCGCTCAGTGTGGCGGGCTTTTTTTATTTCTATTGTTGATAAAGATTTAGCGGAACAACCCTTCTCCGCGCGCTTCCATCGCATCGCGCCAACCACCTAACCATTGAGAACGCACGTCGTGTGCCTGATAAGGACATAGCTCTTTAGAACGACCAGCAATTCCAGCTTTATACCCCTGTGAATGGGCCCGTTCTAGGCGATCGCGTTTTTGTCGCTTCATAATACACTTCCTCGTCCAGTTGTGATGTATTCATCTAACAATGACAGAGCATCAACGGAAGAATGAAATTCATCCTTGCTCTTTAGTAATAGATAACAACTTTCCGCCGGAGTTCAATGCAAAAAAACGGCGCTGATTCCATTGACCGCTTAAGTCAATGATATAGCGCCGTTAATTGAACTGTCACAATCTTAGAATATTTTTGCCAGCTACGAGCGAATCTTACGTCGAATGGTTATAAGCCCACCTAACAAGAACATCCCTAAGAGTGTAGGCCAATGCATACTGGCACCCTGCCGCTCTATTGGAGCAACTGAGCCACCACCGCCGCTACCGCCGCCATTATCATCACAGCCTTCAAAATCGCCATTGAACGGATTTAATAAGAGGGTTTGCGCAACTTGCTCACCAACAATGAGACCGTCACTGTCTTCAGTGCGCTGTTCAATCACCGAGGTCACCAAAATTTGGTTTTGCTCGTTAATGGCATCAGCGGAGACAATAAAGTGCGTTGTTTCACAGCCCACCACATCGTTCAGGTTGATTAAGCCTTGTTCTAGATTATTTAAATCTAAATAGAATCCAGCTTGGCGGCGAATGGTATCTAGGCTGTAATCGATTTCTGCTGTTCCAACCACAATACCTTGATTATTAACGGCTTTTGGATAGGTGGATGAGCCCTTAAAAAAGGCTGGCAATTCACTAAAGGTCTCGGTATCAACATCGTATTGGAATGGAATGGCGCGACGTTGCCCCTGCACCATGCGCAACACGTAACCAACAGCAATATTGTCATCATTAATATCGGCTGCACTGCCCCATAAATAATCAGGGTGCGTGGTCATGGCACGAGTTTCACCATCAATGAAAACCACCGGTAACCGAATCCGCGAAGCAGGTGTTGGTTCTTCGTCTTCTTCACCAGAATCGTGATAGGTCCAGCTTTGGCCGACGGCAATCCCATTATTATTTACCGCAAATGCATAGGTTGAAAAATGTTGTGGATCGTCTTCGAGTCGCTCCATTAACGGTGCGTAGCGAGTTTCGCTAATGACATTTCCGTTCACATCAAGCTGCCAAACCGTAGCTTCTACGTCATAAATCGAACCATTACTGGCCACTGGCGTGCCCATATACGAAGGCAAATTGGTCACATTTGCCCGTTGCTCAGCATGCCAAATATTCCACATGCAGGTATAAGGCGTAATGGTTGAGCTGGGGTCATCCGCTAGCTTCTCGCAGTCTTTTTCCCAGATTTCAGCTGAGCGAGGGGTTAATGCAACACTTTGGAAACCGACCGCCACATGATGTTCGTTAATATCAAAAATGGCCGACTCCCCGCCCAAGATATCCTGTGCCAGCGGCTCAACCAGCTTTAGTTCCTGGCCGTCATACCAAATTCCGCGACTGGTAAAGTCCCGTTTGGCATAGCTAATGGTCACTGGATCTGGGGTTTCACCTTCTTCGGGTGTGGGAGGCTGGTAGGTATGGTCAAACCGCGTGTAAGGCGCGCTCGCAATACCGACTCGCACATTATTTTGGTTTAACCCTAAAAATTGGTGATCGGCGGAGTTATCATTACTCGAAGCTCCGTCGCCCTGTGGGTTTAACAAGGCCGGTAAGCGAACCGTTTGACCGTCATAATCACCGGCAAAGTTAAATGCCAAACGCTGGGTATTTAAGACACTGTTCACTCGGTCTTCAAGGCGCATGACCAACGAAATATATTGCCGATAAGTGAGTTCATCGGTTTCCGGATCGAAATCTTCAGGCAGCCCAAGATTGCTCAACATAAATGAGCTGATATGGTCAAAATCAATTTCGGCGGCGTATGGTAACCGCATGTGTAAAGCAGCCAACCCTTGATCGTTCAGCGCAACGCCATAGGCGTGTTGCACGCTTGCTGGGGTTTCAATCGGCACAATCGTAAAGTTTTGTGCTGCTGCAACGCCACTGAATGAAGCCGCGATTGCTGCCACTATTAACGGAGTTTTAAAATGTTTCATAAATGATTTAACTACTCTCTTGTTGCAGATTTTCTAACTCATCCCAACGCTCAAGCGCCGTCATAAGTTCATTTTCTAACTCTGCTAACCGTTCTAGTATCGGTGCCGTTTCTGTATGCGGCTGGCGATAAAAGTCCGGCGCAAGCGTTTGTTGTTCGAGTGCCTTCTGTTGTTCTTCAAGCATCGCTATGCGTTCGGGTAACTGCTCGAGTTCCCGTTGTAATTTGTAGGATAGCTTTTTCTTACGCTCAGCAGAAGCCCGAGGTTTACTTTCCCGCCTTTCTGACCGAACGTTCGTCTCTTTAGTTCCCTGCTGTTGTGCAAGATAATGGTTAATTTCGGTAAACCCGCCGACAATTTCTGTAATCACCCCCTCGCCTTCAAATAACAAGGCGCTGGTGGCCGTGTTATCAACGAATTCCCGATCGTGACTCACCAAAATAACGGTGCCTTGGTATTCTGCAATAATTTGCTCGAGCAGTTCCAAGGTTTCAATATCTAAATCGTTGGTGGGTTCGTCCAGAATCAGAAAGTTGCTGGGTTGTAAGAACAGCCGCGCTAACAGCGCCCGGTTGCGCTCCCCGCCGGATAACGCCTTCACCGGGGTCCGTGCCTGTTTGGGCGTAAACAAGAAGTCTTGCAAATAGCTTAGAATATGGCGGGTGCGGCCATTATATTCAACATCTTGGCGGCCATCACCGATATTTTCCGCCACCGATAATTCCGGATCTAGCTGAGCACGATGTTGATCAAAATAAGCCACGGCCAGATTTGTGCCCAGCTTAATTTCTCCTGAATCCACCGTCTGCTCACCTAAAATAACTCGGATCAGGGTACTTTTACCGCACCCATTCGGGCCCACCAAGGCAATTTTATCGCCCCGTTGCAGTGTTAAACTGAAATCTTTAAGAATAGGTTTATCGGCAAAGTTTAAGTTGAGTTGATGCCCTTCAAACACCAGCTTGCCAGAGCGTTGCGCTTCCTGCACCGCCATTTTAACCGACCCTTGTTGTTCACGGCGGGCTTGACGTTCACGGCGTAACGCTTCTAACGCTCGGACACGCCCTTCATTTCGAGTCCGACGGGCCTTGATTCCTTGGCGGATCCAAGCTTCTTCTTGGGCTAATTTTTTATCAAACTCTGCATTATGGGTGGCTTCAACCTCTAATAACTCTTGTTTTGCTTGTAAATACTGCTCGTAATCGCCGGGAAAGCTGGTCAGCTTCCCTCTATCCAAGTCCACAATGCGGGTTGCAAGATGACGAATAAACGCCCGGTCGTGACTGATAAACAGCACAGCCCCTTGAAATTCTTTAATCAGGTTTTCAAGCCAGGTTACCATGTCCACGTCTAAGTGGTTGGTGGGCTCATCAAGCAGCAGCAAATCAGGTGCTGTCACCAGCGCACGAGCTAAGGCGACGCGCCGCAGCCAGCCCCCCGATAAGGAATCCAACGGCGCATCTTCGGGCAATTCCAGCTGAGTTAAAATGGTTTCAATGCGCGATTGAACCTGCCAACCATCCGCTGCCTCAATGGCTACCTGCAGCTCTGCCATCTGCTGCAAGAGTGGCGTTTGATCAGCTGCGCCATTGAGCTGCAATACGACTTGGTGATAACGCTGCAGGAGCTCACCGACATGGGCCAACCCTTCCGCAACATAATCATAGACGGATTGTTTCGACTGCGCGGGTGGATCTTGTGGGAGTCGGGCCACTACCGCCTCACCAATGACTTGTATTTCACCGTCATCTAATAAAACTTCACCGGCAATGACTTTCAATAAGGTCGATTTACCCGCACCATTGCGGCCGACAATACAAACTCGCTCCCCTGCTTCAATGACCATATCTGCGCGGTCAAGAATGGGCGCATTGCCGAAAGCCAATTGTGCTTGCTGTAAACGAACAAGGTTCATGAATTTAAAAATTCCTCTAACGATTCTGAAAATGGCCAGCGCAATTCGGCGTCATCACGGGCGCGGATTAATACCGGAATCAGCCAGCCATATTCGTCAATTAATTCCGGTTGCTGACTAATATCTACCACGTGCAACTGTATAGGGGTTGCGGGCTGGCACTGCTGAATCAGTTCCAACGCAACATCACACAAGGGGCAATGAGGTTTGGTCAGTAAATAGAACTCACCCACTAAAACGCACCTTAAATAAATGATGAATGCCTTTATTACGGGCAAAATCCACTGGAATGGAACGTTCCGTAAGGTCCTCGGCGACCAATTGGAATGCCGCTAATTGCTCATAGTCCAATTTAAATCGTCGCTTATTGGTCGAAAATAGAATCACACCATTATCATTCAGCAACCGCGCGGCAAGTTTCAACAGCATCACATGATCCCGTTCGGTGTCTAACACATCACTCATTCGTTTTGAGTTAGAAAACGTGGGAGGATCAAGGAAGATCACGTCAAACCGTTGTTGCGGCCGTTGTTCCTTTAACCATTGGAGACAATCCGCTTGAATAAACTGATATTGCCGCCCATGCAAATGATTCAATTTAAAATTACGCTGACCCCAAGCAAGGTAGGTTTTTGATAAATCGACGGAAACCACCTCTCGCGCGCCACCTAAGGCTGCGTGTACTGAGGCTGAACAGGTGTAAGCAAACAAGTTTAGTACGGCTTTATTTTGGCTCAGTTTACCGAGCTCACGGCGTGCCCAACGATGGTCTAAGAATAATCCGGTGTCTAAATAGTCGCTGAGATTCACTTCAAAAAGCGCATCATACTCGTGCACAATTCGTGTTAAACCACGAGGAGCTTGTTTCTCATACTGCTGTTTCCCGGTTTGTCGCTGTCTCACTTTGAGGGTCATATTTTCGGCAGCAAATGGGAGTTCTTGTGCTAAAGAATCCACTAACGTCCATAAACGTTCCTTGGCAACCGCTGGTGGAACGTCTTTGGGAGCAGCATATTCTTGAATGACCAGACAATCATCATAAACGTCAACCGCAGCATTGTAATCCGGCAGGTCCGCATCGTAGAGTCGCCATGCGTTAACCCCTTCTTTTGCTGACCATTTTTCGAGTTTGTGATAGTTCTTACGGAGCCGATTCGCAATATCCGTTGATTGTTCTTTGGTAAACTCTAATTGCTCTTTCGTTAAATCAAATAAGGCTAAAGTGGTCTCAATTGGGCCATTAAACAGCTTATATTTTCGTTCACTACGCAGTTTTAAGCGTTTCAATAGGCTGTCATCGCCGGCTAACACACTCACCTGCCAACCGCTAAAATGCTCCCGCAATTGACTGCCAAATCGACGATATAAAAGCAGTGTCTCAACTTCTTCTCCCAGGCGCTCGCCATAAGGAGGGTTACAAATTAAGTGCGGGTGCTGCGCTGGCGCTTCTAAGGCGGGGGCAGTCATTGTTTCTGCATCGCGACGCTCCCACTGGCAGCGATCATGAATGCCAAGGCGTATTGCGTTTTGCTCCGCAATGGCCAAGACACGCGCATCAAGATCATGGCCGATCAAGCGTAACGGATGCTCCGACTGTGCTTCGGTAAACCGTTGCTGTGCCTCGTTGACCAAGGTTTGCCATACAGTTTCTTGGTGACCTAACCAACGTTGAAAGCCCCACTCAGTACGGGTTAAACCCGGTGCGCGATCCAAACAGATCATGGCCGCTTCAAGCAATAAGGTGCCCGAACCACAGAATGGGTCAAAGACTAAGTCGGTGGCCGTTGACACGCCACTGCGAATCGCAATCGCCGCAGCTAAGGTTTCTTTTAACGGGGCACTGCCCTGCTGCTGGCGATAGCCGCGCTTATGGAGGCTATCTCCGGCAAAGTCGAGGTACCAGGTCAGTTTGTCTTTGTGAAGATGGGCATGAATACGAATATCAGCCCCTTCTTTGGCCACATTGGGACGCGGAAGCCCTGCATCGCGGAAGCGATCAACAATCCCGTCTTTAATTAGTTGTGCGCCAAATTGAGTATGACGGATAGCCTGACTACGCCCGTTAAAGTCCACCACAAAGGTGTGCTGAGCAGTAAACACGTCTTCCCACGGAGTCTGCGCTACCGCCAGCGGAATATCTTCTACGCGTTTAACGAAGGTGTCCCCTAAGCTGAGCAGGACTCGGTTGGCCAAACGGGTCCATAAACAGACGCGGTATGCCAACTGCACATCGCCTTGGAACCAGCAGCCTCCCATGGTTTGGCGCACGTCTTCCGCTCCCAGTTGCTGAAGTTCTTCAAATAGTAACGGCTCTAAGCCTTTGGCGCAGGTTGCGAATAGACGATGTTGCTTTGGTGAATTGCTCATGCTGGTTTCTTTGTTAGTAGACATGGCGCTATTATAACGGAGTCGCGAGCGCCTGTATTGTCAGAACTGCTGAATAAATACGCAGTCAAACGAGAATCGTATAAATAGTAAGCGAACGAACTACATTGCCCTTGCGTTTCATTCTGTGACCCTTTAACATGCACAGCATCAGACGCGGGGTGGAGCAGTCTGGTAGCTCGTCGGGCTCATAACCCGAAGGTCGTAGGTTCAAATCCTGCCCCCGCAACCAATTCTCTAGTTCGTCTCTTCTTGCTTGATTTCCCAGTTATTTCTTAATTCTTCTTGATACCCTTGAGTCCCTAGTTTTTGAATATATGCCAACAAAATATGTTGGATTTGATCCGGGCTACTAAACACAATTTGCTGACCATTTAAGCCGCCCAACTGACCACCGCCATGAGCACGATAGTTATTGGTAATTACGGCATAATCTTGGGACGGAATCAGTGCCGGACTGGTGGTAACGCGTGCCCCACTCGGCTGACTTGGATCGATCAGGTAATCAAGCCCACTAAAGGTATCAAACTGATAGGCAGGATACGCAGGATTCACCCAACTCCAAGGATCTGCAGAATGTCCCTGCTGTACGCCTACGGCGGCGCCTTCCAACCACTGTTGCAAGGTTGCGCCCGATATCACCACCACATCCAACGTATTCGGATAACGGTAGAGATCACCAATATCGCCCATGGTGAGTGCACCCGCTGGAATATGGGTAAAGCTATCATCGGCTTGGCTCGCGGCATGAAAAGGAGCCACCGCACTCAGCCGCGGTAATTTGCCCCAGGCAGGCTGTTGTTCGCGAACGTAGCGGTCGATATACCATAACTGGGCATCATGAATCAGTTGAGTTGCCAGGGTCGGCTGCAAGCGCGACCATTGATGGCTGAGTTCTGCGTGCGTCGCACCAATCGGCTGTTCCATATACGCCACGGTTTGCTCATGGGCCGGTTGCAACAATTCTGCCACTGCAGTGTCCTGCTGCGCGGTAATAGGCACAACTTTTGCGGCCGATGTGACAATCCGCCATTGCTGTGTATCGGTGGCATAGTTGAGCTTCAGTTCAATCACTCCCAAGTGTTCTCCATGAAGGCCTGGCTGTACCGCTGGAATGCCAAAAATGGTGCCCTGTTGGGAATCGACGGCGGTCAGTTCATCATACACTGAGGTTCCGGGAAAGGTTTCATGCTGATGACCGAATACAATGGCGTCAATGCCTGGAATTTGCGCTAACTGCCAAACGGCTTGTTCATCGTCATGGCCATCACTGGTTGCTTTCGGCATGCCTGCATGTGCTACCAGCACAATCAAATCAGCCCCCTGCTTTTGGACCTCACGAACGCTTTGTTGAACCGCATCGACCATTGGGATCACGTCAACGTGACCGCGTAAATGCTGCCCATCCCATTGCATAATTTGGGGCGGCACGACGCCAATAAAAGCCAACTTTAAATGGGAACGCCCTTGCTGCTGATACTGCGCAGGAAGAGCACGTTCTAAAATGACATAAGGCTGGTGAGTTAAATGCTGCTGAGCAAATTCAGAGCGCGGGATCAGGTTGGCTGAAATCAGTGGTGCGCTTACCCCTGCGTAGGCTTTTGCCAAATAATCGAGGCCGTAATTAAACTCATGGTTCCCTAAGTTAATCACATCGTACGCAATCGCATTGAGTAAAGGGGCCAACGGCAACTCTTGCTCGGTTGCTGCAGCAGCAGCAAGCATGGCGTCGGTAAAAGGAGAGCCTTGAATTAAATCACCGTTTTCAATCAGCACACTGATATCAGCGCCCTGCCGTTCGTTGTGGATCACTACGGCAGTATGCACTAAGCCTTTTTGTTCCGGCTGCTGAGTAAAATAGTTGTACCCAGTAAAATGACCATGCACGTCACTGGTGGCTAAAAGCCGGATGAACACTGGTTCGGCAACGGCAAAAGAGCTGGACATGGCTAACCATCCCATCATGAGAGTTCTAAGGTACACGGTATCATTTCCTATGCGTGGCGCAAATAGTCAGCGCTGAGGTCGCGTTGTTCATGCAATGGCTGGAGGCGATTTAGCATCACTTTAATCACCTCATACTGGGCCAAATGTTTGATATCGGATAAAGGAAACGAATCTGCCAACACCATACATTCAACAAACTCGCCTTCGCAGTTGACGACCGCGCAAATCGCTTCAGCCAAGCCTGAATTCAAGCGGACTAACTCACCAATCTCTAAGGTCGTGTTGTCAGCAATTTGGTGGTTTTCTTCTGCGGTTTGAAAATACCAGCTTTGTGGCATTTGGGGGCGCCCAAAACGCTGATAAATCGTATGGTTCAATGCCGCAGCTAAGATAACTTGTGGGCTGAATCGTTGACTTGCTTCAAGGGCATCAAACAAGGTTTGAAAGGTGGTTGCATCATCCAGCGAAAAGGGTTCATCCATCGCTTTCAGTGGGATCAAACGAGAGGCTTTATAAGGTGCACAATGAACGACTCCCTCACTGAGTTGAATCATGAGTTGTTCGTTGTCAGCGTCATAGCGCCAACGCCATTGCGATGTTGTGTGCACCCTGTTCTTTCCCTGTTGTTCGTTCACGTTTTACGGGCTTTAAACTAGCCGAATTTGTCCTTAATTACAAGGCTTCCACGATGCGTCGAATTAACGGTGGCCCATGATAAATAAAGCCAGTATACAGTTGCACTAAACTGGCGCCGGCCGCTAATTTAGCCTGTGCTGCCTCGGGACTATCCACCCCGCCAACGGCGATGATCGGCAATTTCCCTTGGGCATGCTTGGCAATGACGCGTACCACATGGGTACTTTGTTCAAATAACACCGCGCCGCTTAAACCGCCTGCTTCATTGGCATGAGGCAAACCAGATACTGCCTCACGACTGAGCGTGGTGTTGGTTGCGATCACGGCATCAATGTTGTGCTCGATAAGGGCGTCGGTAATGGCTCGAATTGCATCATCTGTTAAATCCGGCGCAATTTTTACCGCCAACGGCACGTAGTTGCCATGTTCTTGAGCTAAGGTTTGCTGCTCTTCTTTAAGTGCGCGAAGTAAATCGTGCAGCACACTGCCATGCTGAAACTCACGCAAACCTGGCGTATTCGGTGAGGAGATATTCACCGTAATATAGTTCGCATGCGGATAAACTTTACGCATGCAAAACTGATAATCCTGAATGGCTTCAGCATCAGGGGTGTGTTTATTCTTCCCAATATTAATGCCCAGTACCCCTTGGAACTTAGCCGCTTTGACTTGCTCCACAAGGTAATCCACACCGAGATTATTAAACCCCATGCGATTAATAATGGCTTCTTTTTCTACAATCCGGAACAGCCGTGGTTTGGGATTTCCCTCTTGTGCCACGGGTGTGACTGTCCCTATCTCAATAAAACCAAAACCCATTTGCCCAAAGGCTTGAATGCACTCACCGTTTTTATCTAATCCCGCAGCTAAGCCAATTGGATTAGGAAATTCGATGCCCATCACTGTTACGGGTTTGGCAGGAACCCGCTGCCGCCACGCTAAGGCGACAGGCGTTCCTGCATATTGACGCAATAACTTGAGTGTGAACTCATGGGACTGTTCCGCATCTTTGCGGAACAGCCATTGGCGTAACAATCCGTACATTTACGCCTCAACCGACGTGCAGTTGTGGTTCAGCAACGTCAACTCACGCAGGGCCACAGAGAACTTCGCAAACTCATGGGTTTTCGAGGTTTTGAAGTCCGACAGCATATCTAACCAACGGTCGATATAGACTTTATTTGTGGTAAACCACTGCTCAACGATTTCCGTAGCATTCTGCTCTGCGCTGGCGGATTTCAGCATGATGGCGGTTAATGAGCGTTGTTGCCAATCTAACTCTTCGCGGAATGCTGCACGTGCCAGAGCTTGCCAATGGTTATCAACGGGCTGCTGATTGATTTGCTCAAGGAACCAGTGCAGTGCTGCTCGTGAACCCAGATTAAAGTATGCTTCCGCAACGGTCCCAACTTTCAGACCTGTTTCATGGCTTACGTCCGCAATATCCAGCGCCGAGAATAAGGTGCTGAGAATGCCAATGTTGTGAGCTAAGTCAGCAGGAACCCCTTGGCTCACAAGTTCATCGATCTCTGCTTGGATTTCTTGACGCTCTTCTTCCACCACGTAATTCAACACGTTTTTACGTAACTCATCAAAGCTTTCGCGGTAGAAATCCAAGTGGTCTTGAATGGTGACTAAACCTGGCGTGCGGTGGCGCAAGAACCAACGGGTCGCACGGCGCACCACACGACGTAATTGGAACAACATATTGTTCTGTACCTCGGCTGGGAATTGATTATTCCCTGCTTCGATTTGTTCCATCAGACCACGTAAGTTGAAGCATTCACGTGCAATCACATACGCAGAGGCGACTTCTGCTTCACTAACACCCGTGGTCTCCGCTTTACGGAACACAAAGTTTGGCCCCATATCGTTAACAATATTGTTCGCTAACCGCGTTGCAATAATCTGAGCGCGCAATGGATGGTTTTCCATGGCTGCCGCATAGTGTTCTTGCAATGGTTTCGGGAACGCATTGATGAGGGAACGGGCATGGAAAGGATCCGCCATGATCGCATCATCAAGTAACTGATCTTTCAGAACCATTTTCCCATAGGCAGTCAACACAGCTAATTCTGGACGAGTCAATCCTTTACCATTCGCTTGACGCTCTGCCAATACATCGTCATCAGGTAAGAACTCAAGAGCACGGTTCAACTGGCCTTCACGCTCAAGGTGATGGATGAAACGTTGGAACTCTTTCGTTTGCTCTGCCCCACGAATGGCCGTCACTGAAATTGATTGCGACTGACGGAAACAGTCTCGTAAGACAATTTCTGCCACTTCGTCGGTCATGTCGTACAGTAATTTGTCGCGTTGCTCACGGGTTAATTCACCATTAGCGACCAAGCCATTGAGCAAAATCTTAATATTAACTTCGTTGTCCGAACAGTTAACACCGCCAACGTTATCAATAGCGTCGGTGTTAATTCGGCCACCGGTTAATGCATATTCGATACGGCCCAATTGGGTGAAGCCTAAGTTTCCGCCCTCACCGACAATACGCGCTCGTAAATCTTTACCATCCACACGAACCGCATCGTTGGCACGATCACCAACATCGCTGTCGCTTTCTTTCGATGATTTCACGTAAGTTCCGATACCGCCGTTCCACACCAGATCCACGTCGAGCGTCAAGAGCGCCTTGATCATTTCCGTTGGCGTCATGGATTTCTTTTGGGTATTGAATAGGGTTTTCATTTCAGGCGACAATTCAATCGCTTTCGCGCTGCGCAAGAACACGCCGCCACCCTTTGAAATCAATGATTTATCAAAATCATCCCAGGTTGAACGTGGGAGGTAGAATAACCGCTTACGTTCTTCATACGTCGCGGCCGCATCTGGATTTGGGTCAACGAAAATATGCATGTGGTTGAACGCACCCACCAAGCGTGTATGCTTTGAACGCAGCATGCCGTTCCCGAATACGTCGCCACCCATGTCACCAATACCTACCGCAGTGAAGTCGGTGGTCTGACAATCGATGCCAATTTCGCGGAAATGACGTTTAACTGATTCCCATGCACCGCGTGCGGTGATGCCCATTTTCTTGTGGTCGTATCCAACCGAGCCACCCGACGCAAAGGCGTCGCCTAACCAGAAGTTGTATTCGGCAGAAATGCCGTTGGCTATGTCAGAGAAGGTTGCGGTGCCTTTGTCGGCTGCCACCACCAAGTAGGTATCGTCATCATCGTGACGCACCACATTCGCAGGAGGAACAATGTCACCGTCAACAATATTATCGGTAATGTCTAACAACGCACGAATGAACATGCGATAGCATTCTTTTCCTTCTTCAAAGAAGGCTTCACGATCTTCCGGTAGGTTTTTACAGACAAAGCCACCCTTCGCGCCCACTGGAACGATCACGGTATTTTTTACTTGCTGAGCTTTTACTAAGCCTAACACTTCGGTCCGGAAATCTTCGCGACGATCGGACCAACGCAACCCGCCTCGGGCGACCTTACCGCCTCGTAAGTGGATGCCTTCCACGCGCGGCGAATACACGTAAATTTCGTATTTCGGTAATGGCAATGGCATTTCTGAAATAAGTTCAGGCAAGAACTTCACCGAAATATAGGATTTTTCATTCCCTTGGCTATCAAGCTGGAAGAAGTTGGTGCGCAAGGTTGCCCCAATTAGCTCCACGTAGCGGCGAATAATACGGTCATCATCAAGGTTCGCAACGTTCTCAAGTTCTGAATGAATGCGTGTTTCAATGGCTTCAAGCTTTTTCTCACGCGTGCTTTCACTCGGATCAAACTTGGTATAGAACAATTTCACGACCAATTTTGCGAGCAGTGGATACTTACTGAACGTGCTCTCGATATAAGCTTGGCTAAATGTGGTGCCAGTTTGGCGCATGTACTTGGCATACATCCGCAAAATAATCACTTGGCGCCCAGTTAAACCAGCCCCCAGCACGAGACGGTTAAAACCGTCATCTTCATAGTGTTTGTCCCAAACCTTGGCAAAGCCATCTTGGAACAACTCGCGGCTGGTTTCTAAATCCAGTTCCTCGTTATTGTGCAACATGTAGAATTCGAGAATCCAGAACACATTGCCATCCGCGGTTTTAACTTGGTATGGACGCTCGCCAACAATACGCAGGCCAAAGTTTTCCAACATGGGCAGCACATCTGACAAGTGAATCGGTTCATCCTTATGGAATAATTTCAAACGAACCTTCTTGCTTTGTTCGTTTTCTTCCCGCGGGCGATAGAACAACATTCCCAACTTGTGCTCATCGTCTAGCGCTTCAAGTTGCTCAATATCGGCAATCGCAACAGAAGGCAGCACTTCTTCTTTGTAAGCTCGTGGGAAAGCATTCGCGTATTTTTTATTTAATTCGTTCGCTTTTGCTTCGCCAAAGGTGCTGCTTAAAATACGTTCAAAATTATCTTCCCAGCTGCGCGCAGCTTCAATGAGGTTTGATTCGAGTTCTTTCACGTCAATATCCTGTACAGTGGCGGTTAAACGAACGGTATAGTGCGTTCTCGCCAATGGTGATTCCGAGAAATAAGTGGTGAAGTCAACGTCGCTATTGCTGGCAAACGTTTGTTTAAGAATTGCTTGCGTTTTTTGCCGCAGTACCGTGTGGTACCGTTCTTTCGGCACGTAGACCATGCACGATGCGAAGCGGCCGAAAATATCACGGCGGACAAATACTCGGGTAATGTCCCGTTCACGCATTTGTAAAACACCTAATCCAACTTCCAGCAAATCAGCTTCGGAAGCTTGGGCAATTTCATCCCGTGGATAGGTTTCTAGAATGTTCATTAACGCTTTGGCGGCGTGGGAACCTGGCGCAAACCCTGATGCTTCAAGCACTCGGTTTACTTTGTCTCCTACCAATGGAATTTCGCGCACGCTGTCATTATAAAAGCTGCTTGAATACAAGCCGATAAAGCGATCTTCACCAATGACATTGCCTTGGCTGTCAAACCGTTTAATGCCGATGTAATCGCAATAGGCAGGACGGTGGACACGCGAACGTGAGTTGGTTTTCGTCAGCAATAACACATGATCATCAAAGGTCATTTGTTGTGCGACTTCAGGCAATGATGATACCAACCGCCCTTCTTTATTAATGCTTCGACGCATCAACCCTAAACTGCTTTCAGGGTCTTGCAAAATAATGTGGTCCCCTTCAATCGCTTCCAGGTGATAGCGACGGTACCCCATTAAAGTAAAGTTATCTTTTGCGAGCCAAGCGAGGAACCTTTGTGCTTCTTCAAGCTCTTGGGGGCGACCTTGATAGTTGACCTTACCAAGCTCTGCAGCAATGGTTTCCATGCGCTCACGCATGGCCTGCCAATCACCTACCGCTAAACTGATTTCAGCCATCACTGAGGCCAATTCAGTTTTCAGTGCTTTAATGGCAGCGTCTGATGCTTGGCGGTCGACTTCAATCAAAAACACCGTATCAACTTCGTTATCTGCCTGGCGGGTACCGGCTTTAAGCAGCTCAGTGATTTGGTTGTTGCTGTCACGTTTGTGGCTAATTGGAAGGTGCAGGAGTAAGTGAGACGTAATGCCTAACCGTGATAATGCCATCCGGATCGAATCAACCATGAAGGGACTGTCTGATTGGATGATTTCGATAATGGTATGAGCCGACTTCCAACCATGTTGCTCGACATCAGGGTTGTACACCTTAATAAGTGCTTTGGCACCAGGTTGATAGTCATTGAATGAATGCCAAAGGCCCATGACTGCACCATATAAATCGCTATCAATTCGCAGCGACAAATCATCGGATGAGACATTGTGAAACAACCTTAACGCAAAATCCTGAATCAATTCTGCTCGTTCGGGGTTTCGCTGCTGAATGATCTCAGCCACCTTTTGCAGTACAACGGGGATCTGGCCTTCGCCAAACGCATTCATGATGGAGTCCTTATCTGATAGATATAACGAAGTTATGATGGTGGCCTCGATGCCCCATCACCCTACGAAATAATTACTATTATTGTCGGATATTTAGGCCGCTTATTCAACGCTTATTATTAGCAATTATTGAGTGTTCAGACCAGGGTTCCTGCGGTGTCGAAACTTCATTAAAGGGACTCACGAATTATCTAAGAGTCCCTTTGCTCGTTACTCCGTTGCGACCAAAGTTTGATTGATTTTCTCAATCAGGTCTGGGGCAAGCTGAGGCAACTGTTGAAGTCGTAATAGCTCATTCTGCATCTGCTGTTGTCGCTGCTGATCAAAGCGTCGCCACTGCATCAGTGGGGTGATTAATCGCGCGGCCACTTGTGGGTTATGATCGTTGAGGTAGCAAATCATGTCACTTAGCAACCGATACCCTGCACCATCGGGCTGATGAAATTGCAGTAGATTGCGCCCAAAGGTGGCCATTAAAGCGTATTGACGATTAGGATTATCACGATTAAATCCAGGGTGTTGCTGGAGCTGGTTTACTACGGCAACAACATTCCCCTTCGGCTGGCTGGCTTGAATTGCAAACCACTTATCCAAGACTAATGGCTCGTGTTGCCACTGCCGTTCAAACGCCTGCAATAACTCATCTTTACAAGATAACCCCAAATGCACTGCCAGCTGCAAGGCATGATGCTGCGCGGTCATGTTATCCGCTTGATAGTAATAGTCGGCAACTTCGCCGCTATATTCCTCAGGCGTTCTCAGCGCTAAATATTCCAAGGCTGTATGCTGCCAACGACGCAGCGCAATAGCTTCAGCAGTTGCTGCATAAGGCTGTTGTTTGCGTTGCTGCCACACCGCTGCAAAAATATGCGCTAAACCATTCGCCAGCTGCTGTTTTAGCTGCTCATGGGCTTGCTGCAACGCAACGAGAGGAATCTCTGTGGCGTAATGTTCGGTGAGCTCCGCCAAGCTGGGTGGCGTCAGGGTGAGCGCTTTGAGTGCCGGATCAATGTCAGCTTGGGCAACCTGTTGGAATGCAACAATGACGGGTTCGGCTAACACCACCGGCTGCTGCTGTGCCACCGCATCCAGAATAAGTGTTTGATAAATACTTTGAGCAGCCTCCCAACGCGTCACTTCTTGCTGAGCATGAGCTAATAGCACCAATTTATCCGCAAACGATGAATGCTCTCGGACCCGCACCGGTGCACTGAAGTTTTCTAATACGGCAACCACCGGTTGACACGGCAGATGATTAATCACCAGTTGTTGCTCAGCGCCAGTGAGTTCAAATAATAAGCTGCCCGACTCATGCAGTTTCAGCAACGGGTGCACAATTGCTATTGGCTCCCCAGTGGGGGTATAAAAGCTCATTAGCACGGGAATATGGAGCGGCTCTTTATGGGGCTGCCCCGGGGTTGCAGGTGTCTGCTGTGAAAAATCAATTCGTAATTGTTGGGTCGCCGCAGAATAATGCGATGCGATGGTGACTTGAGGGGTACCCGCTTGGCTGTACCAACGTTCAAATTGCGTGAGATCGACTTGATTGGCCGTTGCCATCGCCGCAATAAAATCGTCACAGGTAACCGCTTGGCCATCATGCCGCTCAAAGTATAAGCGCAGGCCTTGTTGGAACCTTTCCTCCCCTAATAATGTGTGCAACATGCGCACCACTTCAGCCCCTTTCTCGTACACCGTGACGGTGTAAAAGTTATTCATTTCAATCACTTTGTCAGGGCGAATCGGATGCGCCATGGGGCTTGCATCCTCATTAAATTGTTGGGTTCGCATGGTTTGGATAGCCTGAATCCGATGCACCGCGCGGGATCCCATATCGGCGCTAAACTCTTGTTCGCGGAATACCGTCAGCCCTTCTTTCAGGCTCAATTGGAACCAGTCTCGGCAGGTAACGCGATTGCCCGTCCAGTTATGAAAGTATTCGTGTCCGATAACCGCTTCAACATTCATAAAGTCTTGATCGGTGGCAGTGGTTTGATCGGCAAGCACGTAGCGCGAGTTAAACACGTTCAAGCCTTTATTTTCCATCGCTCCCATATTAAAGAAGTCGACTGCCACCACCATATAAATGTCGAGGTCATACTCTAAGCCGAACCGCTGTTCATCCCAACGCATGGCATTTTTCAGCGACTCTAGGGCATAGTGCGCTCGATCACGCTGCCCTTTTTCGACAAAAAACTTCAACTGAACCACACGCCCACTGGCAGTCACATAATGATCGTCTAAGCATTCAAAATCACCAGCGACAACAGCAAAGAGATACGCTGGCTTCGGGAAAGGATCATGCCACGTCACCCAATGGGTGCCATCCTCATTCACCCCTTGTGCAATGCAATTTCCATTGCTGAGCAAGTGTGGATAACGTTGCTGATTGGCCACCAACGTGGTTTTAAATTCTGCCAAGACATCGGGACGATCTAAATAATAAGTAATTCGTCGGAACCCTTCTGCCTCACATTGACTGCAAAATGCATCGCCTGATTGATACAAGCCTTCCAAAGCTTTGTTCGCAGAGGGATTAATTTGCGTTTCAAGATGAAGTTGAAACGGGGTTGCTGGCACTTTAGCGATGATCAATGAATGAGCGGTTACGACATAGTCGTTGGCACTGAGCTCACGGCCATCAAGCTTCACCTGCATGAGTTCTAACCCTTGCCCATCAAGCACCAATGGCGCATTGACGCCCTGGGGAATGACCTGCATGGTATTGATAACGCGGGTAGCGACGTCATCCAGAATAAAGGTTAAATCAACGGTTTCAATGAGGAACTCCGGAGCGCGATAGTCGCTCCGGTATTTGGTTTCAGGAACTGCCATGCTGACGCCTCGAACTTATGCTGCGACTTCTTTCGTTGAGTGATTGGGTAAGCGTAAAATACGAATTCCAGTGTACGCATAAAACATTGCAATCAACGGTGTTAACCAGTTAAACATGGCAAATGGTAAATACACCAAGGGGCTGACACCGAGGGTTGCCATCATGAACGCCCCACAAGTATTCCAAGGAATCAAGGCGGACGTTAAGGTGGCGCTGTCTTCTAAGGTTCGTGACAGTAAGCGGGGATCCAATCCTCGTCGTTCATATTCTTCACGGAACATCCGCCCCGGTAAAACAATGGCCATGTATTGGTCGGCGGTTAACACGTTCGCCCCAAAACAGGTAAACAAGGTTGCAGTCACTAATCCACCAACACCTTTGATGTAACCTAAAAGCCCTTCAATTAGCCGTTGTAAGAGACCTAATTTCTCCATAATGGCACCAAATGTCATGGCACTTAGAATCAACCAAACGGTATTGAGCATACTGGACATACCGCCACCACTAAGCAACTTATCGAGCTCCGCAGAACCTGATTCAATGACGACCCCATCGGTTAACGCATTCCAGACAACTTTTAGTGTTGCTTCGGCATCCGCTGCCGACGATTGCCCCGCAAGCTTAGCGATAACATCAGGTTGAAAAATTACGGCCCACACGCCGCCCAACAAGGCGCCAAAAAATACGGTCGGCAAGGCAGGACGCTTTGATGCAGCCAAGTACAACAACACAATCAGCGGGATTAACATTTCCCAGCCAATGTTGAAGGTATTGCGAAGCTCTAATTGCATGCGCTCAAGCTCCAGCAAGCTGACGGAGGCTTCTGCATTAAAGCCCAACAACACAAACACAATAAGAGTGATGATAAATGCAGGACCGGCGGTATAAAACATGTAGCGAATATGCGCAAACAAGTCAGTGCCAGCAACAGCTGGCGCTAAGTTGGTGGTATCCGACAGCGGTGACATTTTATCCCCGAAATATGCGCCAGAAACGACGGCACCCGCGGTAATAGCCGGCGACAGGTCCATCCCTACTGCAACCCCCATGAGCGCCACCCCAATGGTGGCAGCCGTCGTCCATGAACTCCCGATGGATAAGGAAATAATGCCACAAATTAATGCTGAAGCAGCGTAAAACCACGCTGGATTAAGAAGTTCCAAGCCATAGTAAATCATACTTGGAACCGTACCTGCTAATAACCAGGTACCAATGAGCGAGCCCACTGCAAGAATAATGAGCATGGCGCCAAGAGCAACGGAAATTCCTTCGCGGATACCTTCCTCAATTTGCTCCCACGTGAATTTGTTATAAAAACCAACAGCTAATGCGACCCCTGCTGCAAGCCATAGCGCAATTTGGTTCGGACCATAGGACGCATCTTCACCATAAAGATACACCGACAAAACCAGCATCATGATCAGCGCGATGAGCGGAATAGCCGCCTGTAACAATGAAGGAGCTCGTTGCTCAGTCGTGAAATTATTTTGCATAGTTGTTCTCAAACCCAAAAATTAGAACTGAATGATACCGATCAGTTGTAAAAAAATCAGAATAATTGCTATCGGTGCAATATAACGCACGATAAAATGCCAAACCTTAAATCGAACCGATGCGGTATTCAGTTCATCTTGCGTATACTGTGTTTTCATCACCCAACCGACGAATAAGGCGAGTAATAGGCCCCCAATAGGCAATAGAATCGAACCGGTCACGTAATCAATCAAGTCAAACAAAGTGCCGAAAGTTTTACCTTCTATCTGCCAGCCCAATTGCGCCCAGTTGGCACCACCGAAACTGTAAATAGTAAGCTGGCCTAATGCCCACAATGTGCCCGTAGCTAAGAAGGTTGCGCGCCAACGAGTTAAGCCAAAACATTCTTCACAAAACGCCACACTTGATTCAATCATTGCAATGGCAGAAGTAAAGGCTGCTATCACGAGCATGATAAAGAATAAGGTCCCGACAAATGCGCCGCCGGGCATATGGCTAAATGCAATGGGGAGGGTTTGGAAGATGAGTCCTGGACCTGCTCCTGGTTCCAGTTGACTGCCAAAAACAATTGGAAAAATTGCCATTCCTGCAAGGAGTGCCACCACAGTATCCGCAATGGCCACCCAAATTGACGTCCCGATAATTGAGGTGGATTTGGATAAATAGGCACCATACATAATCACGACGCCCGAGGCTAATCCGAGCGAAAAGAAGGCATGTCCGAGCGCAACCAACACACTGTCAATGGTCAGTTTGCTAAAGTCTGGGGCAAACATAAATGCCACAGCAGCACCAAAATCACCAATGTAGCCAGCATAAATGGAGAGCACGATAAGTAGCAGCACCATTAAGGGCAACATCCACGAAACCGTTCGTTCTAACCCCTCGCGCAAGCCCTTACCGACCACAATTGCGACGCCCAACATAATGAGTGCGTGCCAAAACGTTAACCGTTCGACTGAGCCCGTCAATTGCTCAAATAATTGATTAATTTCGGCCACCGTAGCACCGGTGAATGCTCCCTGGGCAGCTTCAAAGATATAAGCCAAAGCCCATCCAGCGATGACTGTGTAGAAGCTTAGTACCAAAAAACCTGTCGCCATCCCCAACCAACCGGTAATTTGCCAGGCCGAATGGCGCCCTGACTCTTTGGCTAGTTTCAATGTTGAATAGCCGGGAGTATGCCGTCCTCGCCGTCCGATCAACACCTCAGCAATCATGACGGGAATCCCAATGATGGCGATGCAGATTAAATACACAATCACGAATGCCCCACCACCATTCTCACCCGCTATATAAGGAAACTTCCAAATATTCCCTAACCCGACGGCAGCTGCAGTAGACACGAGGATAAATAGCAGGCGACTCGACCAACGGTTCGCAATGGAGGGAGTGTTTTGCATGAGGTGTTGTCCGTTCTTATATTGTTCTAATTATTATTTAAACTAAAAGAGCCGCTCACTGCGACTCTTTTGTGCATGGGCTAATTAACGCTGATTCATCGCAATTCGCTGTGCATCAATCAGGGCAAAACTAATCTGAACCAACTCTTTGAGATACGGGTCATCCAATTCGATATCCGTAGGGATATCCTCAATTTTTTCTACCGGCTCCAGGCCTTTCAGCTTTAATCGAGCATTGGCTCTGGCAAGCTTTTTAGCTTCCTCTTCTGCCTGTTCCGCTTTTCGTTCCGCTAAAACTAAGCTGACCCACGTATTATCTTTTTCCGCTAGGTACTGGTCAAAGTCTTCCAGAATAAACTGAAACTCTAAATTGCTTTGGATTTGCTGATTCAGCCGTTCTTGCCATTCCGTCCAATCAACAGCACCCACCGCATTATAAGATGAGTAATCTAACGCCGGGATTTGATCCCAAGGTAACGCATTTTCAAGGCTGCTTTCTCCAAAAGCTTCCATATCGATGGCCGAAGGGAAACTTAGATGAGGAACCACCCCTTCCATCTGAGTGCTGCCGCCGTTGATTCGATAGAACTTGGCTACTGTAAACTGTACGCTTCCTAACGGATTGTCGTAATTATCAAAGGGATACATTTGCAGCGAGCGATGATGTTGAACCGTTCCTTTTCCATAGGTGTTTTCACCCACAATAATGGCACGATCATAATCTTGCATGGCCGCTGCAAAAATCTCAGACGCTGATGCACTATAACGATTAACCATCACAAACAATGGGCCATCGTATGCTACGTAACCGTCTTGATCACTCCCAACATCACGGCGTTTCCGACTATCCAAAATTTGAACCACGGGGCCTTGCTTAATGAATAACCCAGTTAGTGAGATGGCTTCCGGTAGTGAGCCGCCACCATTGCTGCGCAGGTCAATCACAACCCCTTCAACCCCTTGCTGTTGCGCTTCTGCCAAGAGTTTTTCAACGTCTCGAGTCACCCCGTTATAGAAGCTCGGGATAGCGATCACACCCAGTTTGCGATCCGTATGAGCCCCTTCTTCGGGGGACATCACTTCAAGTTTTGCTGCACGATCTTCTAATTTTACTTTGTCTCGAACAATGGAAATAACTTGGGGCGGACTGCCCGCACTCTGATTGCTTTTTAACACTTGCAGTTGCACGGTGGAGCCTTTCGGGCCCTTAATGAGTTCGACCACGTCATCCAAACGCCAGCCCACGACATCAACAAACTCAGCATCGCTATCGTCGCCTTGCGCAACTCCCACGACTTTATCGTCAACCGCTAATTGACCGCTTTTATCAGCCGGCCCACCAGGAACTAAACTACGAATAACGGTGTAGTCGTAATCGGCTTGTAAAACGGCCCCGATTCCTTCTAGCGACAAGTTCATGTCCTGCTGGAAACGCTCCGCATTACTAGGGGATAAATAGCTGGTATGAGCTTCAACACTGCGCGCAAAGGCATTCATCACAGTCTGGAACACATCTTCACTATTGGTCATGGTAAGACGTTTGAGTGCGTTGTTATATCGTTTGCCCAAGGTTTCAACGATGTCAGGCCACTCTTTTTCCGTTAATTTTAAACTCAATGCGTCAAACTTCACGCGCTGGCGCCATAACTCATGCAATTCCTCTTTTGAGGTCGCCCACTCCGCATCTTTACGTTGATAGTGGAACTTGTCACCCGGCACCGCAAAGTCAAAAGGTTTTTCTTCATCGAGTAAGGTTAACGCATACGAATACATTTCAAACCGACGTTCTAACGACTTCTGATAGAGTGCATAAGCACCATTCAGTTTGCCGGTTAAGATCATATCGTCGAACAAATGTTTGTATTCGTCTGCTTGCTGAATGTCTTCCGCTAGGAAAAACATCTTGCTGTAATCCAGCATTTCGAGATAACGCGCTAGAATCTTTTCAGATAAGGCGTTATCCAATTCCATTTGCTTAAAATGATCGCGAGTGAAAAAACGAGCGACTCGGTGACTGGCAACAGAATGTTGCTGTTCAGGTTTAAGAGCCGGTAATTCATCTACCGAGTGTGCTGGGGGCAACGCGTAGGCACTTACTGAAAGCAATAGCGCTATCGTTAGGGCTAACCCCCCTTTCCGTTTTACACGCATGGTCATCATTGATTACTCCTGTTTCGCAACAAATACTGCGGCAATACCCACTTTGACCGTTAAGCCATTTTGAAGTTGCACATGAACTTCATCCCGTTCAACTTCTTTCACAAGGCCCGACACGGGAACTTTGCCCGCTTTCACTTTCACTTGTTGCCCCACCTGCAATTGTTGAGCTGAGACTGCTGTCAACGGTGCGGTGGCAGGTTTATCGCGCTTTTCTTGAGTCTGTTTTGCTGGGGTCGCAGGACGTTTTTTGCGAGATGGAACATTGGTCCGAGCAGACGAGCGTTTACGCCGCGTCTCTTTCGCTTCGTCGGCCCCTTGCTGCTGACGACGTTCAGCGGCACGGGCCGCCGCTGCGGCCTTCGATTCTGCTAACTGTTGCTCGGCATGCTGTTGTTGTTCTTGCGTGATTTCACCACAGGGATTGCCGTCCAAATCAACGCGCTGGGTCCCTACTTTGACGCTATGCAGATAGCGCCAACTGTTGGTGTAGTTACGGAGCGCTGTCCGAATTCGAGTCTTACTGACGTGTTCATCCTCTGCTAATTGGTTGGCGAGATCTTCAAAAATACCAATTTTAAGGGGTTTCGCATTCCCTTCCACACTAAAGCACTGAGGAAACTTCTTGGCGAGGTAAGTGATAATATCTTTCGTGGTTTTGAGTTTTACTACATCAGTCGTCATCGTCATTAAATTCCTGCTGACGTACGTCAGCTAATTGGTCATGGATAAAAATCTGCATTTCTTCACTGTCTAGCTCAAGTAAGTCCGGATTTTCAATCCACTCAAACAAGACGCGACGAACAACTTCTTCAAGCTGTTCAAGGCTATCCTCAGCTGCACTGTAGTCAACAATGTAATGCAACATTTCATTCAGTTGATCGGCAGCCACTTCTTCCTCACCTTCGAAGAAGGTCATATCACTTTGACTGACCAAATAGGTCTGAATGTCAAATTCACTATACATAGCTCACTCGGCTTTATAAAGAGCGCCAATTCAACTGTTCAACAAAGCGACCAAATCGGCTCAAGCCTTCTGCGTCTGCTTCACTAAAACGTCCAATGCTCGGGCTATCTAAATCAAAAACCCCGACCACTTCGTCATTCACCACTAGGGGAACAACCACTTCTGAATTTGACGCCGAATCACAAGCAATGTGGCCTTCAAACTGATGGACATCAACCACCCGTTGTGTTTCGCGAGTGACCGCAGCAGTTCCACAAACACCTCGGCCAAATGGGATTCGCAAACAGGCCACTTTACCTTGAAACGGCCCCAAGACCAATGTTTCAGGCTCTCGTGTTAAATAGAATCCGACCCAGTTTACATCTGCCAAAACCTCATAGACTAATGCTGATAGGTTACTTAAGTTAGCAATCAGATCAGGCTCTCCCGCAGTAATAGCGCGCGCCTGTTCGATCAATAAATCATAATCAGTGGTATGCATAGAAGTTTATTTATCAACCTCATGGGGATTATTGAGAGGAAAAGTAGCAATGGCTGCTTCTTGATTTAACTCTGCTTTAAGCTCGCGCTTGCTACGTGTCACTAATTGTCCATCTGCCCCAACCCGAAAGACTTCATCGGATGGACAATGCCGTGCTTGATAAGCAGTGACTAATTGAATGCTGTTAGCGCGTTGTTCTTCGGTGAGTTTGACCCCATCAGGCCATTTCCCCAACTCGACAGCACGTACTAGTCGCTCAAACACCTCAGGGGTAATGGAATCAATCAACTCATTAAATTTCATCGTTTTAAATCTCGCTTAATCAACATGAGACGAATACGATTCACGACAAACCAGACCACACCAATCACCATCAATGCGTAGGCAATGTTTGCTGGCATGCTTTTCGGGAGTGGTTGCTGGACAAAATAGTAGGTGAATGCAGCGATAGCAATTAACAACGCAAGCATTGATTGACTCATCAATTTATCGCGTTTAGCTGCCGCAATTCGTCGTATCTCTTCATGCCGACCCTCTTCATCGAGCCCTGCGATTTTAAAATGACAATGGGGGCATTCCGCCATTGTGTCAGACATTCGTTTATTACATCCAGGGCATTGGATTAGTGCCATGATGACCTCTTTTAACACAACTATAATGACGCAATATAAAGAAATTAAGCTGAAATTCAAGCTTCATGCACGCTGACGATAAAGATAAACCCGCAACAATGGCGGGTTTATCACATCGAGGGTTCAGCCTTAATTCTAATCTTTCTTGATTTTATCGGCATTAAAGTCTTGCCAATAGGCTTTCACCGTATCTTTCATTTCTCGCCGTAACAACATGATTCCAAATAGGTTTGGTAAGGTCATCAGGACGATTGCGACATACGATAGAGTCCACACCAAGGTGGTATCCGTGAAGGAAGCTACGAAGAATCCTGCCACATACAAAATTCGATACGGCATCACTCCCCGTTGGCCGAATAAATAAACGACCGCCCGATCCCCATAATAGGACCATGCGATAGCCGTTGAAAACGCAAACAGCATGAGACTGATGGGCACAATATACTCCCCTTTTTGCCCCAAAAAGCCCATGCTAAAAGCTTTTACTGTCAATGCCGCAGAGTGTAATAAGGATTCTCCGACAATCGTAATATCTTGCTTTTTCAATTGCCCCTGTTCAACTCGTAGCACCCCGTTGTAAGGATCTTCCCCTGCCACAATAAAACGGACATTCTCAGCCACAGAACGAGCATGAAGGATAGTAAACCCGTCATTGATGGGACGCCCATCACGCACTTCAATCACGCCATCGTATTTGAGGATGGTGTTGTCTTGCGTGTCGTTGACATAATGATAAAGGGTTTGGCGGTCGGCCTCATTCTGGTCGGAATAATGGCCGGAAATAATATCAATGTCACTGCGCGCGAACACGTTTTCATATTTCTGATTCCAAGCCCCAGACGCTAAAATCACTAAACCTGTTAGCGTACAAATAATGATGGTGTCAATAAATGGCTCTAGGATCGACACAATTCCTTCAGACACCGGCTCTTCGGCTTTGGCTGCCGCATGGGCAATGGGGGCAGAACCTTGCCCAGCTTCGTTTGAAAATAGCCCTCGGTTCACTCCTCGGTTAAAGGCATACGCGAAGGTTGCCCCTAAGAAGCCGCCAGTAGCCGCGGAACCGGTAAAGGCATCGGCAAACACCGCAACGAATGAAGGAATGATTTGGTCGACATTATAAAAAATGACACTCAGCGCGCCGATGATATAGATAATCGCCATGATCGGCACAATGCGTGAGGTGAAGGCGGCAATTCGAGTAATTCCACCAATGATGACTAAGGCCAAAATGATGGCAAGAATTCCACCAACCAGCATGGGTTCGAAACCGAAGCTGGCTTGCATACTTTGGGCAATATTATTAATTTGCGGCATGTTCCCAGTTCCGAAGGAACTGATAATTGTTGCCACCGCAAAAATCACCGCCAGCCATTTCATGTTCAACCGACGATCCATGTAATACATGGGGCCCCCTGCCATGGTGCCGTCAGCTGTTTTTACGCGATATTTATGAGATAACGTCACCTCAACAAACTTGGTGGTCATCCCTAAGAATGCGGTCACCCACATCCAAAAAAGCGCCGCCGGACCACCTAAGAAAATGGCCAATGCGACGCCCCCAATATTCCCCGTACCTACCGTGCCAGACAACGCCGTTGCTAACGCTTGGAAGTGCGTGGTATCACCATCTGTACCCTTTTTATCAAATTTACCACTCACGACTTTAAGAGCATGCTTAAAGTAACGAATTTGTGGAAAACCCAAATAGAAAGTGAAAAAAACACCTACGCCCAACAGCACAAATGGAAAATATGCCGCCGAGCCTAGGTAACTATCAAGGAGCAACAAAAAATTATTGAATGCGTCCAAGGTAACCCCCTTGTTGTTTTGTTGTTATTTTATACTTCTTATTATTTAATTTTTGTGGGTTATAACCTAGCTTGCGCAGCTTAGCTGCGCAAGTTTTTAGCAACCCCATAAAGTGCACTTAGCACGTCCATTCCTAATTGCTGACTCCGTGGTGCCGACCAACCAAAGTCGAGATCAGGTAGGTTTGCATTGTCCTTAAATGGCATTTCCAAAGTAAAGGCTAAACAGTTGAAACGCTCACCTACTGCGTTACTCGCCACAGTTAAATTGGCAGTACCTGGCTCGTCAACGTCATAACCATAGGTGACTTGGAATTCCGGCGTCATCGACATCAGCAGTTGTTTGAACTGCTCCCCTAATTGGTGAATGCTGTCGTTGTAGCTAGGCACCCCTTCACTGCCGGCAACAAAGTTGTATGGCAGAGCTTCATCGCCATGCACATCCAAATAGAAATCAACGCCCGTGGCCGCCATCATGTTCAACACATAATAGACTTCTGGGCTTTTCTCTAACGTCGGTGCTGCCCATTCGCGGTTTAAGTTAACGCCTGCTGCGTTGGTCCGTAAATGACCACGCACACTCCCGTCCGGGTTCATGTTGGGCACCACATAAAAAACGCAATGCTCAAGCAAGTGGCGCGCCACGCCATCTTCATCGTCGAGCAAGCGCGATAAGAAACCTTCAATGAACCATTCTGCCATGGTTTCACCTGGATGTTGGCGAGCAGTGACCCAAATTTTTGCTTTGTTTTCATCCGGCTCACCAATCACCAATAGGTTCATATCACGACCATCCAAGGTCGGGCCAAGATAGATGTGTTGGCATAACGATGATTGCTGCGCCCACTGAATTAAATCCATGTGGCGTTCGTAGGAATAAGGCGTGAAGTAAGCGTAATAAACACTTTCTTGTTCGGGCGTGTGACGAATAATGAGCTCAGTGCCATTGTATTCGGTCGGTACTCGGAACCAAGTTTCGCGGTCATAAGATGCCACTGCTTCGTAGCCATTCCAACCATCTGGATACGCTGCTTTGCTGGCATTGGTGATAGTCATCACGTGTTCCACACCCGCTTCACCATATAGCTTGAAATGGAACCATTGAAAGAACTCAGATTCGTTGTCATTGCGAATGGCCAACTGAATGTCGTGAGGTTCATTGGCAGCAATAACCTCGATGTTACCGCTATCAAATTGCGCCGTGATATACATAAATGA
The DNA here is from genome assembly GCF_900104245.1 of Pseudidiomarina indica. Taxonomy (GTDB): domain Bacteria; phylum Pseudomonadota; class Gammaproteobacteria; order Enterobacterales; family Alteromonadaceae; genus Pseudidiomarina; species Pseudidiomarina indica. The sequence goes on along the minus strand of NZ_FMXN01000001.1, from coordinate 164,287 downwards.
TGTCTCCTAAAAAAGAAAAGCGCCTGCTTTAGGCGCTTTTAAAATACTGATTAATTATTTCGGGAAGTTGAGCAGTTGCTGACCTGCCATTTGCTCCGCAACACGAATCACTTGGCAGCTATAACCGAACTCGTTATCGTACCAAACATAAAGGACCGCACGGTCTTCATCCACAATGGTCGCTTGCGAATCAACGACCCCTGCGTAACGTGAGCCGACCAAATCGCTCGAGACGATTTCAGTGGATGCGGTATAGTCGATTTGTGCTTGCAACTCAGAGTGCAGTGATTGATGCAACAAGAATACGTTCAATTCTTCTTTGTTGGTCGCTTTATTTAAGTTCAAGTTCATAATGGCCATGGATACGTTTGGCGTTGGCACGCGAATCGCGTTACCTGTCAACTTCCCAGCCAACTCAGGCAGTGCTTTCGCTACTGCTTTGGCAGCTCCGGTTGAGGTCAAGACCATGTTCAATGGGGCTGAACGTCCACGACGCTCTGCTTTGTGATAGTTATCAATCAAGTTCTGGTCGTTGGTATAGGAATGCACTGTTTCAACGTGCCCGTTACGGATACCAAACTCATCATTGATCACTTTCAACACAGGGGTAATGGCGTTGGTGGTACAGCTTGCAGCACTGACGATCAAATCTTCAGGCAGAATATCTTTATGGTTCACACCGTAAACGATATTCTTGATGTCGCCTTTTGACGGTGCGGTTAATAGCACCTTTTTGACGCCTTTTGCTTTCAAGTGCAAGCCAAGCCCTGCTTCGTCTTTCCAAATACCAGTGTTATCAATCACAATGGCGTTATGAATACCGTACTGGGTGTAATCCACCTGATCAGGACCGTCAGAGTAGATCACTTTAATGCTGGTACCATTCGCTTTAATCGCAGAATTTTCATGATCAACTGTAATTGAACCGTTAAACGGACCATGAATTGAATCACGACGTAATAAGCTAGCACGCTTCTCTAGATCGCCATCTCGGCCGCCACGAACCACAATTGCTCGTAACCGCATCTTGTTATTGCTGCCGTTACGCTCAATTAGTAAACGCGCAAGTAAGCGGCCAATCCGACCAAAACCGTAAAGTACGATATCTTGGACTGGAATTTCGTCTGCTTTATCAACAATATCAGCCAACTCACGGGCTAAATACGTTTCAATGCTGTCGCCTTTTCCGGCATCTTTATGCAGGTAGTTGAATGCTAACTTACCCAAATCAACTCGCGCAGGAGCAAGCTTCATGTTGCTCAGGGCTTCAATGAAAGGGAAGCTTTCACGTAACCGTAACTTCACCCCTTCATGGCGGCTAATAAGACGGTGCGCCTTAATGATGTTAATGGTATCGACATTCAGCAGAGAACGGCCATAAACTAAAACTTCAACGCCGTAATTGCGGTACAACCGACCAATGAGAGGTTGCATCATCTCGGCATATTCTTGGCGCTCCTGCCAACTCGCTAGGGTCAGATCCTGTTGCTGATCACTCATGAGATTACCTTTCTGTTACGTGAATTTAACGGTTATATGAAAAAACTGACGATATTGTACTTAAATACGACGACTAGCGCCACATGCTCTGTAACTCAGTATGATACATGGTATAATTTAGCTTAAAACTAGAGGAGTAAAGTGATGTTACGGCGAACAAAAATTGTTACCACGTTGGGGCCAGCGACCGATGACCCGGCGGTACTCGAAGCGCTTATTAAAGCCGGAGCTAATGTCGTCCGACTCAACTTTTCACATGGTAGCGCTGACGATCATGAACGTCGTGCGAAACTCGTCCGCGAAATAGCTGAACGACTGGGAACTCACGTCGCGATTTTGGGGGATTTACAAGGCCCCAAAATCCGTATTGCCAAATTTGAAAGTGGTGCCGTAACATTGGATGTTGGCGATGTCTTTGTCTTGGACGCAAATTACGATCCCAATGCGGGAAATCACCAGCGTGTTGGAATCGATTATAAAGAACTTCCCCAAGATGTGCGTGAAGGCGATATTTTACTGCTAGACGATGGTCGCTTACGCCTAAAAGTAGAAGATGTCAGCGATAGCCAAGTTACCACGACCGTATTAATTGGTGGGGTACTCTCAAACAATAAAGGGATTAACCGGTTAGGAGGCGGGTTATCAGCTGCTGCTCTGACCGAAAAAGATCATCACGATATTCATGTTGCCGCTAAAATTGGCGTCGATTATTTAGCCGTTAGTTTCCCTCGTAGCAGTGCGGATATTCACGAAGCGCGTCGTTTACTACGTGCGGCCAATGGCCGTGGTTCTATCTGTGCCAAAATTGAACGGGCTGAAGCCGTCGCGACCGATGAAGCTCTGGACGATATTATTCGTGCGTCCGATGCGGTCATGGTTGCCCGCGGTGATTTAGGCGTTGAAATTGGTGATGCGCAGTTGGTAGGGAAACAAAAACGAATTATTCGCCGTGCTCGCCAGTGCAATAAAGTGGTCATTACCGCCACTCAAATGATGGAATCCATGATTGATAACCCCATGCCGACTCGTGCCGAGGTCATGGACGTTGCCAACGCAGTGTTAGACGGCACCGATGCAGTGATGTTATCCGCAGAAACCGCCGCAGGGAAATACCCAGTCGCCACGGTCAAAGCCATGGCGGAAATCTGCTTAGGCGCTGAAACGCACCCCAGCGTGACCATTGAAAATCATGATATGGATGAAACCTTTACTTCCATTCAAGAAGCCACCGCCATCAGTGCGATGTTTGCCGCAACGCATTTAGCAGGAGTAAAAGCCATTGTTGCGCTCACGGAATCAGGGTCAACGGCCAAATTGATGTCACGGATCAACACTGCCCTGCCCATTTTCTCGCTTTCGCGACACCATGAAAGCCGTTCACGTTGTGCTTTATATCGTGGCGTCTACCCGATTGCGTTTGATTCAACCAAGAGCAAACCGCACGAGCTCGTGCAAGATGCTATCAATGAAATCAAATTACGTGGTCACGTGGCACCAGGTGATGTGGTTATTCTCACCCATGGTGATGTCATGGAAACGGTGGGGTCTACCAATACCTGCAAGATTATTGAAGTAACCTAACGGTCGGTGAAATAAAGGCGGCTCACTCAAGGTAAGCCGCCTATTCGTTCTACTGATTTAAAATCAATTTTTTAATTCTATCTTTATAGCTTCGGCTCACTTTGAGCTCTTTCCCATTACGCAGAATCAAGTGATACTCGCCATTTTGGCGGCTGCATAACTTCTCCACATGCTCCATATTCACAATGGCAGAGCGGTGAATGCGCTGGAATCGTTGTGGATTCAGTTCTTCTTCTAGTTCTTTCATGGTGCGGCGCAAAATATGGGTTTCACTGCCAGCATGAATACACATGTAATCGCCGGCGGCATCAATCCACTCGATGGAATGAATCGCAACCCGTGTGATCTCGCCACTTTCTTTAATCGCAATGTGTTCAGGATAACGAGCAACACTCACATCTTCACCACTGGCCAAGCGCTTCAGAATGGCTTCACAATCTTCACCCGTCGCCTCGGCCAGCATGTTAACGATGCGGTCTTGCTGAACTTTTTGTGCACGTGCTGCAATGCTCTTTTCAATCCGCTGAATACTTTGCGCCAAGCGTTCGTGATCAACGGGCTTCAACAAGTAATCAATGGCCCGAACTTCAAAGGCTTTAATGGCATATTGGTCATATGCCGTAACAAATACCACTAACGGCATCTTATAACCGTGAGCTTGCACTTCACGTAACAGCTCAAAGCCATTCATTCCTGGCATTTGAATATCAAGGAAAACAAGGTCTGGCTGCTCTTTGCCGATCACTTCCAGCGCTTCTCGCGCACTGGGGCATTCTTGCAGCAATTCAATTTGGTCAAATTCTTGCAGGCGCACCACCAGTCCACGACGGGCTAAGGATTCATCATCAACGACAAGGGTACGAATTTTTTCTATCATGCCTGCTCTACCTGCTCCAATGGAATTCGAATTTCGATACGCAACCCACGCGGGGTATTGGCGGTTAATGTAAATGAGTAGTTCCGCCCATACAAGGCTTGTAAACGTTCTCGGGTGTTGGCTAAACCAACGCCACCTTGTGTGCTTAAGCTATCGAGCGGCTTAGTACTGCCGGGGCCGTTGTCAGCCACGACAATCACCAAATCATCATCGTTGCGTTGCGCTGAAATGATAATTTCACCGCCCTCTTCCAACTTCGCTATGGCGTATTTGACTGAGTTTTCAATCAACGGTTGAAGAAATAAACTCGGAACTAACGCTTGTTTTACATCCTCTTCTATATCTAACGTTACTTTGAGGCGGTCGTCAAATCGAACCTTTTCAATGTCGAGATAAAGCATCAACGCATCGATTTCTCGTTCCAACGGAATTTTTTTGATGGGCTCATTATCTAAACTAAAGCGCAAAAACAGGCTGAGCTTCGACATCATGCGGTTTGCCAGTTCGTTTTCTTCCACCAAAATTAACGTCGAAATGGCGTTCAACGTATTGAATAAAAAGTGTGGATTAAGCTGATAGCGCAGCATTTTTAATTGCGCTTGATGCGCCATGGAAGTTGCGACGAGCGCTTTTTGCTTCTCATCCTGCAGCATTTGGTAGTACTTAATGCCAAAATACAACCCACTCCAGCTCAACATGATATAAAACTTGGCGATGGTGTTTTTGAAGTAAAACCATTTACTATCGGGCGTAAAACCAAACTTATAGATTTCCCAATAAGTGGCGTTATCAATCACCGCCCATAAAGCGGCTGAGAGATAGCTGGCTGCTAACACAATCAGAATCAGTAACCACGGGCTGACGTCCCAAATTTTGCGATACAAATAGCGCAGCGGCACCGTTAGTAAGAAGCCCGCATAAGCACCCAGCAGCAAAATTAGTGCATAGATGTCACGCATCTCATGCATCAGTGACCCAATATAGTGGACTAACGCATACCCACTCCATCCGGCCACTTGCAAGACCCAGAAAAAGCGATTACGGTCCTCTAATAACAGCTTCCAATTGCTCAGCATAACGCTCCAGTTTGTGCCAACCATCGTTGATTCATTATACCGCTAAATGAAGTAGAATCAGACCTTATTCATCGCACCCTAGCCGCCACATGCCGACAATTTAATGGTAAACTACCACAACGCTATGAAGGGTTGATGAAAGTGAGGTGAGTTATGGTGCAGTACCACGTTCAAATACTTGATGCTGAAGCACATTTATTTGCTGTGACAATCGATATTCCAGTGCATGAGGTCGGCCCTAAACCGCTGCAATTAACCCTTCCGGCTTGGTTACCTGGCAGCTACATGATCCGTGACTTTGCTCGTAATTTGAACGGGTTGAAAGCGACGCAAAATCAGCAACAACTGCCGATCACGGCCATTGATAAACAAACCTGGGAAGTTCTGCCCAAGCATACGGGTACGCTGCAAGTGAGCTATCATGTTTATGCCTTTGATCTCAGTGTTCGCAGTGTTTACCTCGACCAGTTCTGGGGCTTTTTTAACCCCTCAGCCTTGTGTCTTGCGGTGGTCTCTTTAGCGGAATCACCTTGTCAGCTGCATATCGCTCCCTACGATAATTGGCAAGTTGCCACAGGCATGCCACGTCAACTCGGCGCACCGTTTAGTTCGGGAACGTTCCAAGCCAGTAATTATGATGAATTCATTGATTATCCGGTATTACTCGGGCGTGATCTCAGTATCCAGCAATTCAAGGTACACGGCATCCCCCACACCTTGGTATTAGCGGGTCGCCATTACGCCGATACCCAACGTATTTGTCAGGATTTGACCGCCGTTTGTGAGCAGCAAATACAGTTATTTGGGGGCTCAGCCCCGTTCACTGAATACCTGTTTTTAACCATGGTAGTGGGGCAAGGTTTTGGTGGATTGGAACACCGAAATTCCACCGCACTGGTTTGCAGTCGGCGTGATCTTATCAGTGAAAATCAGTCCGAAATCACCCCTGCATATCGCACCTTTTTGAGCCTCTGCAGCCACGAATATTTCCATAGCTGGAATATTAAGACATTGAAGCCAAAAGCTTTTATTCCTTATCGTCTCGATCGTGAACAATACACCGAGCAACTGTGGTTTTATGAAGGCGTGACCTCCTATTTTGATGATTATTTATTACATCGCGCAGGATTGATTGATGCCCCGACCTACCTACGTATAGTCGGCGATACCTTCGCTCGAGTAAAACGAGGTGTTGGCAGCCAACAGCAGACCATTACAGAGTCGAGTTTTCATGCTTGGACCAAGTTTTATAAACAGGATGAAAATGCCGCCAATAGTATCGTGAATTACTATGCGCAAGGCGCGTTAATCGCCCTGTGCTTAGACTTACTGCTGCGGCAGAAATCAGCTCAGCAAGTCACCTTGGCGCGTGTTATGAATGATTTATGGCAGTGCTATGGAAAAACTCAAATTGGTACCGACAATGATACCGTATCCACCTTTATTCAAAGTGAATACGGCATTGATGTGAGTGAGTTTCTACACCAAGCTCTTTATACCACCGCGCCCCTCCCTTTACGGGAACTATTGGCGGAGTTTGGCGTTACGATGACACCGGTGTTGAGTAGCGATGACAATCAATACGGCGGCACCCCCGCCACCCAACCAGCACCGGTCGCATTAGGCGCAAAATACCAAGCCACTGCACAGGGGCTCGATTTACAAGTGGTGTTTCAAGGTGAAGCGGCCCATCAAGCTGGGCTCAGCGCTCATGATAGAATCATTGCGATTGATTATTTGCATGCAAACGATGCCAGTATTAAGGATATTTTACACCGCTCGCAACCCGGTGATGAGGTCGTTGTGCATGCCTTTCGGCGGGATGAGCTCTTAACCTTAAAGCTCACTTGGCAAGCCGCACAGCCAACCAGTTATCTATTAGCTATTAACGCATTTCAGCCGGGACAGGATTGGTTGCTGCCGCCGAAAAATGTTCCATCACCAACGCGGGATCTAACCGCAAGTGACGCCAGTTAATTCGCCAGTCTAGATGGGGCCCTGTGACACGGCCAGTGGCCCCAATATCGGCAATTAACTGCCCTTGTGAAATCATGTCACCAACGGCAACATGAATCTTGTTAAGATGAATAAAGGTACTGGTCACCCCGTGGCCATGATCAATGATTAACGTTCCCCCAGAATAGAACAAATCCGGTTCGGCTAAAATCACTTCCCCAGCCCAAGGAGCAATGACAGGTGTTCCGGTTGGGGCCGCTATATCAAGGCCATAATGAGGATTACGCGGGGTTCCATTAAAAATACGCTGACTGCCATACACGCCACTAATTCGCCCTTTGGCCGGCATAATAATCGGGGCTAAAAACTCTGTCCGCTGCGTTACGGCATTATTTCGGGCCAACCACACTTGCTCTGCCTCACGGCGAGCACGTTCTTGTTGTGCTGGATTTGGCGTGACGGTCTGTTGGGGCACCCCATCCACCCGATCAATTTGGTATTTTCGCGGTGCAATCGTGAACTCGTGGCGATGCTCTTTCCCGTTGCTGTCGCGCCACGTCAGCACTTGTTCGCCATGTTGATCGCGACCAAAACCAAACACCGCTCTGTGTTGTTCGGTCAACAACAACTCCTGTTGATTCAGTTGCACTTGTACTGCATCGTCAAATTCCGCTAGGACCAACCCACCGGAAGTTAATGCTCCCGAAAGCTTCACCTCGGTTCCCAATGCCGCCGGGGCAGCAAATAACGCACTGCTGGCGGTGATTAACAAGGTGCTGATTACCGTTGTTCTAAGCATCGCTAATCGCTCCTTTGCCAACGCCCTCAAAGGCCGTTACTCGAATAGCTGATTGCGGCCGTTGCTGCTTAATGGTCGTGGCAAGGTAAGCAGCAATGCATTCAACCGTGGAGTCCGTTGGAATAATATAGTTCTCAGAACGTGGAACGAGCAACTCGAATAAGCCTTGATCAGCGGTATAACTATAAGCAACATGGCTTTGTTCGCTCACATCGCGCGCTGCTGCGGAGCGATTGACCTGTTCTAACGGCACCACGTCTTCTGCAGAGCCTAAATAGATATCTCGCCAGGTTTCAGCCCACTCGGCTTCAAGGCTTGCTGAACGCTCATTATCAACCGCAATATACAGGCGTGAACGGTGCCCATGCGCAATCCTCTGGCAATTGCCATCATGCTTTTTGAGACCGTGGGTATAATGATAAAAAGCACCTGGAATTTCTTCCGCTCGCAATAATAGCTCAAGGCCTTCCACATTCTCGGGCAACTCGCGCTTAATCACCGCTCGCAGGTACTCTGTCACAGACGCCATCGTCACTGTGTCAGCATCGATAAACGCAAAAGCATCGGCGGGACAAAATAGATGAATGGAACGCTGCTCTGGGCGCATAAAGTCAACCCAATAGCTATTGCCATCCTCATGACGAGTCACCTGGGTAAACGGATGTTCAGCGGGAATTGCCAATTTATGGTCTACCGCACCGTCAATAATTCGCTTTATCTGTTTTTTGACCCGCCCAAAGTCCAGAATCATGGACTGTTCATTCAGCGAGCCATCAAGGACGATATCAACAATCCAACTTTCGCCAACCATGCCACGCTCGGGGCATAAATAGGAAAAATCAATGACTGTTAAATCGTTTACAAATAACTGCATAATGGTCTCTAAAATCTATCAATTAAACTACGTGTTAGTATACCATTGACACGACGGATACCCTATCGTTAATCACGAGTACCCCGTCAATAATGAGCTTCGCTGCCAACGCGAATAATAACAGCCCCATGCCTCGGTCAACCCAGTGGCTATAGACCCACAACCGACGATAAAATGGCTGCCAAGTAATTAAAGTGGCTAACAAGGTAAACCAAATAACGGTAATAATGGCCATGTATACCCCATAGCCAATCTTCACATTAGTGAGAGTCTGAGGGTGAATAATGGTGGTAAACAATGCAAGAAAAAAGAGCGTGGCTTTCACATTCAGCGCATTGGTCAGAAAACCCACCCCAAAGGCTTTCCGAAAACTCACCAGCTGCGTTGTTCGATCATGCTGAGGCGGAGCTCCCGTTTTAGGTTGCGACTGAAACGCCTGCCAACTCAGCCACAAGAAATAGCCGGCCCCAACCCATAACAACGCCCCGTACAACGTATCGTAGCGGTGAATCAATAAGGACACCCCTAATACTGAATAGGTGACATGAACGAGGACGCCACAACCAATACCTAGTGCAACCCAGCGTCCCACCCGACGGCCAAAACTCATGCTGTAACGTGTGGTCACGGCAAAATCTGGCCCCGGACTCACCACTGCCAACAAATGCAAACTCGCGACCGCTAAAAATTCACTCCAATTAATTGCCATAACACCTTTTTTGATTTACTTTAAGTTAATTTCAATGAACCAAGAGTAAAGATGATGAAAGCCAATAAAATGCCTTCGCTCAATGCATTACGTGTATTTTCTGTGGCTGCTCATGCGGATAGTTTTAAACATGCAGCCCAGCAACTTGGTGTCTCTCAATCCAACATTACCCGTCAAATTCAGGTCCTGGAGGAACAACTCGGAACTCGCCTCTTTCATCGCGATAATCGGATTCATTCGTTAACTCCTGCAGGGGCCGCACTCGCGCCTGACTTATTGCGATTGTTCCGAGAGCTGGAACGAACGATTGAACGAACCCGAGATATTGGCGATATAGAAGCGACCACCCTTCGTGTGGGGATACCAGAAAGCATGCTCCGCTGGTGGTTAGCTGCTCGCTTAAATGAGTTTGACTCACTTTATCCGCATATCCAAGTGCTGCTGCATGGGGTGCCTCTGTTCCCCACTCGGACGGAGCAAGCGGAGCTTTGTGCATCGTTACAACATGGGCAGCTGGATCTTGCGGTTCATTATGGGCGCCTACGCGATTCTGCACTCAAACAAACACTCTTGTATACACCCCAGTATATTCCTGTCAGCGCTGATAACACCACGCAACCTTTTGCCGAGCGCACTTGGTTGCTTGACCTTGCGTCACCTTGCTGGAGTCATTTCAAAAAACAACACAGTGCATGGAGCCGATCGTTAACAGTGCGACCTATTGCTCCGGTCAATATCGCGATTGATGTATTGGCAGGAACACCGGATGTGACGTTGGTTGATCGCTTATTTTTATCGCACCCACAACTACAGAACTATCGAGTCGAAGAGGAGTTAGCGGTGGTACTTCCAGAAGCCATGATGATTTCTACGAAACACCACCAACAACAACCCGTTGCACACGTTGCCTTCACCAAATGGTTACAGGCACGATTACCTAGTGCGCTGGTGGATAGCGTTCCGCCAAGCTAACGCTATCACCTGTATGGGTGACAATACGCGCATGACGGCGGTTGAGTTTACGAGGGTCGGATACCCCGCAAGAGTGCGCAATAATATTCACGCCGTATTCTAGATATTTGTGGTAGTTCGCAACGCGTTGGCTTTTATCACGCGGATCAAGGCCACGTTGTAAATCCTTGTTATTGGTTGTAATACCCGTTGGACAGGTGTTTTTATGACACTGCATGGCCTGAATACAACCCAGCGAGAACATAAATCCACGTGCGGTCACCACAAAATCAGCTCCCATAGCGAGTGCCCAAGCAACGTCAGCTGGGGTGATCATTTTCCCAGAAGCAATCACCCGCACGCGATTTTTCAAGCCGGCTGCCGCTAAGCTATCCACCAGCTTTGGCAAGCTTTCTGATAACTTAAGTCCGACATAATCCATCAACGCTTCTGGTGATGAACCCGTACCGCCGTCAGCACTATCTAGGGTAATAAAATCGGGTGCTGATTGATCGCCCCGCTTTTTAATCGCTGCAACGAATTCATCAATCCAGTTTGGATCACCCATCACAAACTTAAACCCGGTAGGTTTCCCGGTGACGGTACGCACGCGCTCAATGAAATCGAGGAGCTCCTCATTATTTGAAATTTCCGGGTGGCGGTTCGGTGAAATTGAATCTTTCCCAACCGGGATTCCCCGAATTTTCGCAATCTCTTGGTTCACCTTAATACCCGGCAAGATACCACCCTTGCCCGGTTTAGCACCTTGGCTCAGTTTGATTTCAAACATTTTTACTTGATTCATCGCCGCTAATTCGCGCAACTTCGAATCATTGAGCTGGCCCGATGGCGTACGCACACCATATTTGGCGGTACCAATTTGGAATACGAGATCACAGTTGCCTTCCAAATGATAAGGGCTTAAGCCGCCCTCACCAGTGTTAAGCCAACAGCCCGCAATTCCAGCTCCTTTCGATAATGCTCGTACGGCAACCGGAGACAAAGCCCCGTAACTCATCCCAGAGATATGGAAAAAACTGGATGGTGAATACGGGTGCGGACAGTCCGCACCAATCGTGAGTGGTTCTGGATGTGTTTTATCTTCTTCTTGGTGTGGATACGCTGAGTTCGCAAAAATAATGGTGCCGTTTTTGGTTAAGTCGCGTGTCGAACCAAAAGCCACGTTTTTATCCGCATTTTTGGAGGCTCGATAGACCCAGCTCCGCTGAGCTCGGTTAAAAGGCATCTCCTCACGATCCATCGCATAGAAATATTGCCGAAAAAACTCACCTAAATGTTCAAATAAATAGCGGAACCGTCCGATCACCGGGAAGTTTCGACGAATTGTATGTTGGGTTTGCCGCTTGTCCTGGATGTACATGACAACGACTGCGATAGCACCAAAAATCAGTGCTAACACAAAGAAACCAGCCAACCACTGCGCGATCATTAACAACTTGTCCATCCAGCCTGTTATAGCCATGCTTTTTCCTACCTGCTAATACCTATAACCACCACCTGTAAAAAAAGCCCTCGCTGGTGGCGAGGGCCTTTTACCACTCTCTATAGTTTACCAAATTTCTCAGCGTTCTGAATGCTTAATCACATTAAAAACATCAGCAAAACTGGTTGCTTTTGGGTACAAACGAACCGACTCACCCGTCACGGCTAAAATTTTCAACGAAACCACAACACCATAGAGCTCAGTTTCGTTCATAATGAGTAAAAAATCACTGCCCGCATCCTGAATCGTGGCAGCAATATCGCCAATTTTAGCCGTCATGGTTTGCTGTAAAGAAATGGCCGGTAACCGTTGAATGGGAGTCATTAAATACCCCACCGTTAATTCTTGCCAGGACACTTGCAAAAGATTTGCAATAACGTGACTCTGCCGGCCATGAATTTCTCGGGTTAAAATCACCCCAACAATTTGCTGCTCAGCATCCACCACCATGGCATAGCGCCGTTCTGATTGATTCAGAATTTTCTCCGCTTCAACCACGCCCAATGACATGGGCAACATTAGCAGTTGGGAACTTTCTACCCGTTCAATAACATGGGTAGCGCTTTGATGCCAATCCAATAACGGTGGCTTAGGTTTTGCCACAGATAAACATTGCTCAGCAGAAACTTGGTTCCACTGAAGCGTATGAAATTCAGACATAACGACCTCGATGTAATGTTTATTTAATTTTTAGAATTGAATTAAATAAACACCAAGGGCGGTCCACGAATGGTATAAAAAACAGCTTCTTGCGTTCGTAAGCTGTTAACGATAAGGGAGAAGTTGGTTTCTGGGAGTGTCGTTGCGGCAAATGACGTCAGCAGGATAACCGCATCATCTGGCTCGTCAGAGTTCAACCATTCAGGGGCAACGGAACAACTGACTGTTTGTGATGCTAATTGGTAACCGTCAACAGCATTAGGCTGCCCCTGCGGCATAAACCACAGCAGCGATAACGCGATGACTAAGAACCCGAAACGAACCACAAACGTACCACTTTAAATTTGATAGATTAAACAAAGATAAGGATGATTCGTCCACAAAACAAGCCTTGTCCTTAAAAATAGACAGCTTGCCCACTTTGGTTTGACAAAACCCTAGTCAGTCAAATAATCTTTAAAACGAATAACACAATAAAAAATTTTATTTCATCTACTTATACTCTAAGCTAGATGCAGATAGTGCTGTTCCTATCCACCGGGTAAAGGAGCTAGTGAAGTTATGAAGTCGCCATAAGTTGTTATACTGGGCATTAACGAGGAAAACTATGCTGCTACTCACTCTCATCGTCCTCCCCTTTCTAGGCTCCATTGCAGCGGCCTTTATGCCCACCCACGCACGCAACCGAGAAGCATGGTTTGCTGGTGCCATTGCATTAACGTCCTTACTCATTACCTTATCAAAATATACGGTTATTGCAGAGGGCGAACTCATCACGTTCCAGCTGGAATGGATTGCTCAATTCGGATTAAATCTAAGTTTCCGTATGGACGGGTTAGCCTGGCTGTTTACCTTGATGATTCAAGGCATTTGCTTACTGGTTATCTTATACGCCCGTTACTACATGTCGCCCAAAGATCCGGTTCCTCGGTTCTTTTCTTTTTTATTAGCCTTTATGGGCGCCATGCTAGGTGTCGTGTTATCCGGGAACCTGATTCAGCTTGTTATTTTCTGGGAGCTCACCAGCCTCACCTCGTTCTTATTGATTGGTTATTGGCACCACCGAACCGATGCTCGTCGAGGCGCTCGCATGGCGTTCACCGTCACCGCATTAGGGGGGCTATGTCTGCTTGCTGGCGTCATTCTTTTGGGCCAAGTAGTCGGTAGTTATGAGTTAGATAAAGTGCTTGCAGCACGTGAACTGGTCGTCAATCACGACTGGTATCTTGCAATTTTTCTGCTGATAGCCTTGGGCGCCTTAACCAAAAGTGCCCAGTTCCCATTCCACTTTTGGTTGCCGCATGCAATGGCCGCGCCCACCCCCGTCTCGGCCTACTTGCATTCCGCGACCATGGTGAAGGCCGGTATTTTCTTATTAATGCGGTTGTGGCCGGTATTAGCGGGTACCCCAGAATGGACGTGGATCATTGCCGGCGCTGGTGCCATTACCATGTTGCTTGGCGCCTACTTTGCGGCGTTTCAACATGACTTAAAAGGCTTACTCGCCTATTCCACCATTAGCCATTTAGGCTTAATTACCTGTTTAGTTGGAATTGGCACGCCGTTGGCGGTCGTTGCTGCAATTTTCCACACCATCAACCACGCTACCTTTAAAGCGTCATTGTTTATGGCCGTAGGAATTATCGACCACGAAACAGGCACCCGAGATCTACGCAAACTCAGTGGTATTGGCCGTTACATGCCTTATACCGCAACCCTTGCTATTGTTGCCGGTGCCGCCATGGCCGGGGTACCTCTATTGAATGGATTTTTATCCAAAGAGATGTTCTTTGCGGAAACACTCACCGTCGGCTCTGATCGTAATATTTGGCTATCAGTTGCAGCCGTCTTAATGGGGATTTTTGGGGTTGTGTACTCCCTTCGCCTCATTAAAGTATTCTTCGGCACCTTTAATCCAACCATTGGCATCACCCCTCAAGAGCCGCCTCGCTGGATGCGGTTCCCTGCCGAATTTTTAGTGATCTGTTGTTTGGTAGTAGGAATCTTCCCTGAACTAAGTGTTGGCTTGCTCCTATCTTCAGCGGCTGGCTCTGTATTAGGAGATCAATTACCCCAGTACAACCTAGCCATTTGGCATGGCATCAACATCCCATTAGTGATGAGCTTCGTTGCCCTGGTGGGTGGTATTCTTACCTACTTAGAAATGCGTCGTCGGGGTGTATTCACCCGTGACCGAACGCCCCTCGTACCGACGTGGGCCAACGGTAAACAGCTATTTGAACAAGCATTGTTGGCACTGACCGGTGCCATGATGCGGTTAGAACGTATTTTTGGAACCCGACGCGTACAACGACAAGTCCTAATTTTAGTGTTAGCAGCGCTAGGAGCCTTTGCCGTCATCGGTTTCTCACCCATCTCTCTTGACGCTGCACAGCCAAGCTCGGAACTAACAATTCCGTTTGCGCTATTATGGTTAGTAGGCGGCGCTTGTGCGATTGCCGCAGCGGCATTAGCAAAATATCACCGGCTCGCATCATTAATATTAGCCGGCGGCACAGGCATCGTCGTTTGCCTCACCTTCTTATGGTTCTCCGCGCCTGATTTAGCGTTGACCCAATTGATGGTTGAAACGGTCACGACATTATTATTATTACTTGGGCTACGCTGGCTTCCGCCGCGTTTAATGCAAGGGAAGCCCACCTTGCGGAAAATTGCCCGACGTTCACGTGACTTCATTATTGCCATCATTGCAGGGCTTGGCATGACCCTTATCAGTTTAGTCGTCATGTTCAACCCTAGCTCCAGTCGAATCAGTGCTTTCTTCTTAGAGCGCGCTCTCTCAGAAGGCGGTGGTAGCAACGTTGTCAACGTCTTGTTGGTGGATTTCCGAGCCCTTGATACCTTGGGTGAAATCACGGTGTTAGGCGTGGTCGCCATTACTGTGTATGCCCTATTACGGCGTTTCCGCCCGGCGCCTGAAAGCGTGGGAGCTCCATTGCAGCAACTGGATCCGATCGATCCTGCGGCACGCCAAACAGTCCCGGACCAAGTCTCACACGGCTATTTACTGGTCCCATCGGTGTATATTAGTGCGATTCTACCGATTACCTTTTTAATCGCCGTTTATTTCTTTATGCGGGGCCATAACCTGCCTGGCGGAGGCTTTGTCGCTGGGCTCATTTTCTCCGTCGGCCTCATGATGCAATACATGTTATCAGGCACTGCTTGGGTGGAATTAAAATCACGCTTACAGCCTCACCGCTGGGTATCTGCGGGCTTACTCATTGCAGCCGCAACGGGTATCGGAGCATGGTTTGTTGGCTACCCGCTACTCACCTCTCACACGGCACATGTCACCCTGCCTGGCATTGGTGAGATTCATTTACCGAGTGCCTTTATGTTTGATTTAGGGGTTTTTGTTGCAGTCGTGGGCACCACCATGCTCATCATTACTGCATTGGCGCACCAAGCACTCCGGAGCACCCGCTTTGTGACCAGCGGTGTGGTGACGCCTCCGCCCCCCTATCAAGAGGATCAATAATGGAATTTATTCTCGCAATTGCCATCGGTATTTTATTTGCTTCCGGCATTTGGCTGGTCCTACGGCCGCGTAGTTTTCAAGTTATTATTGGCTTGATGCTGCTGTCCTATGCAACCAACTTATTTATTTTTATCACTGGAAAGCTCGCTATCAATCAACCGGCGTTCACCTTTTCAGAGGCGGCCGCGGCGACTGAATTATTCACTGATCCATTGCCTCAAGCACTTGTGTTGACAGCTATTGTGATTGGTTTCGCGACCACCGCACTTTATCTTGTTGTACTCCTTGGCTCTCGAGGATTAACAGGAACGGACCATGTTGATGGGAAAGAGCGAGAAGTAACCCATGAGTGAGTTCGGTCACATTCTTACCTTACCCATATTAATCCCGCTTGTGGTGGGCGCGCTGTTGATCCTCATTAATGAGCGTCATCACCAATTAAAATTTGCCATCAACTTGGTTAGCACCATGGGTTTGCTAGCGGTGAGTTTGATTCTGCTCTACCTCACCGACTACCCGCAAGATGGGCTCAATGCAGTGGTCTATTTGGCCGCCAACTGGGAAGCTCCCTTTGGTATCGTGTTAGTCGGCGATCGACTCAGCGCGGTTATGTTGGTTCTTACCACTGTCATCGCGACCGGTGCGCTAATCTTTTCGTATAGCCGTTGGGCCCAAGTCGGAGTGCACTTTCATACCCTGTTTCAACTATTGCTTATGGGCATTCACGGGGCACTGCTAACCGGCGATATTTTTAATTTATTCGTATTTTTTGAAGTGATGTTGGCCGCTTCCTACGGGCTACTGCTGCACGGATATAACGTCGTTCGCCTGCGCGCGGGCCTTCAGTACATTACCATTAACCTAGTCGCTTCAGTCTTCTTTTTAATTGGTATCGCATTGATATATGCGGGGGTTGGCAGCTTGAATATGGCGGATATTGCTGCTCAGGCCAGCCTTCTGGAAGCGGGAAATCGCACCTTGTTTCATACCGGTGCGGCCGTCTTAGCAGTGGCGTTTCTCACCAAGAGCGCCATGTGGCCACTTAGTTTCTGGCTACCAAACGCGTATACCGCAGCGGCCCCTCCAGTCACGGCCCTGCTTGTGGTGCTGACTAAAATCGGCGTCTATGTGGTATTACGCCTTTATTTGCTGTTCTTCGGTGAACACGCAGGCGCGTCGGCTGAGTTTGGTGCCCCCTTATTATTAACTGGCGGACTGCTGACCATGGCATACGGAATTATTGGTTTGATTGCCAGCCAAGAATCCAACCGCATTGCGAGTTACAGCGCGATTATTTCATCGGGCACCTTGTTAGCCCTCATCGGCATGGGCAATTCAGCCATGCTGAGCAGCCTTCTATTCTATTTAATCAGCTCCACCCTAGCCGTTGCAGCGTTCGCTTTGTTGTCGGAGTTGATTAGCCGTATTTATCCAACCCGTAACCAAGTTCTTGCCATCACTTTTGAAGCCTTTGAAGTGGATGAAAAGCACGACGTCTCGTCCGGTTATGTGATCCCGGCTGCGATGGCATTTCTAGGCCTTTCAGGAATGGCCTGTGCGTTGATTATTGCCGGTCTGCCGCCCTTGTCAGGGTTTGTGGCTAAATTTGGTATACTGCATCAGCTGTTACAAACGGAACACCTCAACGCTACCGCTTGGCTCTTTATGATCCTTATTATTAGTGCGGGCTTGGGGAGTATTATCACCTTTGTCCGATTTGGAATTCGCAGCTTCTGGGCATCCCACCGGGAGGCACCGCCCCGCTTAAAATTAACTGAAGTGGCTCCCATTATTGTGCTGCTGATGATTTGTGTTGGCTTGGTGATTTTTGCCGGCCCGATGTTCGATTTACTCGAGCGGACCAGCGGTGAGGCAACCAATGCCACACAATACATTGAGCGCGTCTTAAACCAACCGAGCGTAGGAGGATCTCAATGAGAACCATGCTGAAATCGTGGCTCCCTTCGCCCTGGTTATCCGGGTGCTTATTTGCCATTTGGTTACTCTTAAACCAAAGCTTGGCGCTTGGACAGGTGTTGTTGGGCGTGCTACTGGCCATCGCGATTCCGTTACTAACCGCCCCCTTGCGCCTTGAGTTTTCACCGGTGACGCGCCCTATCGCGCTGTTTCGCTTGTTAAGCTATGCTTTAGTCGAAATTGTGCGGTCAAGCTTCAACGTGAGTAAAATCATCCTGTTTTCTAAAACGAAAAATGTGAACTCACAATTTATTATTATCCCGTTGGATATGGACAACCCAGCAGGACTCGCCCTTTTATCTTGTTTAATTAACTCCACCCCAGGCACAGTTTGGGTCGAATATTTCAGCGACCGCCGTGAATTATCGCTGCACGTATTTGATTTACATGATGAAAACTGGTGGATTGACACCATTAAAAACAAATATGAGAAACCCATTATGGCAGTCTTCGAGTAAAGGCATGATATGAAACTGGCATTAGAAATTTCGCTTTATATTGCACTGTTCAGCACCATGCTGGCCATTGTGTTTTGTGGTATTCGCTTATTGCTAGGCCCTACCGCGCAAGATCGCGTACTTGCACTCGACACACTGTGGATGTGTATCATGATATTTATTTTATTGCTTGGCATGCTATTTGGCAGCCTCATCTATTTTGAGGTGGCATTGTTGATTGCCCTGACCGGGTTTGTATCCACCATGGGGTTAGCAAAGTTCTTAATGCGAGGAGAAATTATCGAATGATGAACATGGCCAACGACATCCCAAACTGGGCAGCAGCGCTAGTTATCTTCTTTCTCTTGCTGGGCAGTGTCATCATTGTGATCGGCACCCTAGGCCTGCTCAGGCTGCGTGATTTCTTTCAACGCATCCATGGCCCTGCCATTACCATTACCTTAGGTACTGGAGCGATTCTCTTCGCTTCCATGATTCTCTTCACTAGCACCTCACAGCGGCTCGTGATTCATGAGCTATTAATCACTGCATTTGTTTTCCTAACCGCCCCACTTGGCGCCATGATGGTCATGCGAGCTGCTGTCTACCGCGTGCGTCGCCAAAAGCAAATTGACGACCTTAATGAAAAGTAAGCGTTCTTTTAAGGTTAGAGTGCTTGTGGTTAGTTAACGTGTTGATTTTATTCGTATAAGAAGTGGTGCCCGGGGCCGGACTCGAACCGGCACGCTGTTGCCAGCGAGGGATTTTAAATCCCTTGTGTCTACCTATTTCACCACCCGGGCATATCGAAATGCATTGCCTGAGGTTTTTCAATCTTGTGGAGGCGGGTCCCGGAGTCGAACCGAGATCCACGGATTTGCAATCCGCTGCATAGCCATTCTGCCAACCCGCCTTCAAGATTGGAGCGGGAAACGAGATTCGAACTCGCGACCCCAACCTTGGCAAGGTTGTGCTCTACCAGCTGAGCTATTCCCGCATCCAGTGCATGCGCATTCTACTGTCTATTTCGCTCAGGTCAATGATTTTTTGCAAGAAAGCGTTCGTTTGCTTATTTTTAATCCAGATTGGTTAAACTTGACTCAAATCTACCCATGCCGCGCGCAAATATTCCCACATGGACCAAACCGTTAGTACGAATGCCAAATACAGAAGAACCGTTGAAGTCACTATAACAAAAGTATTCGCTTCCCAAATTAAGCCCCCGATAGCCACCATTTGAGCGATTGTTTTATATTTTCCGAGGTTCGACACCTTCACTTGTTCTTGGCGGCCAATTTGTGCCATCCATTCACGTAACGCTGAAATAACCAGCTCACGACTAATAATGGTTAAAGCAGGAATACTAATCCACCAGGTAGCGTAATGTTCAACAATCACCACCAATGATGCGGCCACCATCACTTTGTCCGCGACGGGGTCAAGAAAGGCGCCAAATTTAGTAAATTGATTAAAGCGACGAGCCACCCAACCATCAAGTGCGTCGGTGATCCCCGCGATTGCAAACACAAAAGCTGCCCAAAAATGTGCTTCCGGCCCTGGTAAATAATAAATTAATAAAAAAACTGGAATTAATAAAATCCGGAAACACGTTAAAAGGTTGGGGATATTCCACATAGGTACTCTGTCCTCTACTCGTCACGAAATGCGTAGTAAATTTTTTCAGCAAGCTCGCGACTAATTCCTGGTACTGCAGTAAGTTGCTCAATACTAGCCTGTTTCACTTCCTGTAATCCACCTAGATTTTGCAATAATTTTTGCCGCCGCTTCACGCCAATGCCCGGAATTTCTTCCAAACGTGACGTTCGTCTAACTTTTGCGCGCCGCTGACGATGCCCGGTGATGGCAAAGCGATGCGACTCATCTCGAATATGTTGAATGAGATGCAACGCCGGAGCATCGGCACTCAACGGCAAGGTGGCATGGTTCCCGGCTAAAATCAGGGTTTCTAAGCCAGGTTTGCGTGATTCACCTTTGGCCACACCAATTAAGAGCGGTGCCTTCAGCGAGGTGGTTGTTTCCCTCTGCGCGAAAAAGGTTTCTGCTTGGGCTAATTGCCCCTTACCACCATCAATAAATAGTATATCAGGCATCACCACCTGAGTTGGGTCTTGTGCCAACAGCGGCTCAAAGCGGCGCTGTAATGCCTGGGCCATAGCGGCATAGTCGTCGCCAGGAGTAATTCCTTTAATATTGTATCGGCGATAATCGGACTTTTTCGGCCCTTGCTGATCAAACACCACACAAGAAGCGACAGTCTCCTGCCCCATGGTATGACTAATATCGAAACATTCGAGCCGCTGCGGTGGTGCATCAAGGTCCAGCACTTCGGCCAAGTGTTGAAACCGCATCAACATCATGTTTTCTTGATTCATTCGCCCTTCTAAGGCGTTCAATGCGTTCTTTTGCGCCAATATTTGGTATTGCTTGCGTTCCCCTCGAACTTGATTGGTGAGGCGGACTTTTTGCGCCAGTGCTTGTTCTAACACGGCGAGTTCATGATCCGCATCGAACAAGCTCAAATCATTGAGCTCCGGTAAAATAATTTCCGGCGGCAATCGCCGCTCTACCTGATCATTCAAGTAATATTGGAAAATAAACGCCTGTAAGATTTCGCCATCGTCGGTATTGTGCGGCACTTTCGGATAATAACTTCGACTGCCCTGCACGCCACCGTCTCGAATAAACAGCATATGCACCACGGCAACACCACCTTGGCGGGCAAATCCGATCACATCCAGCTCTTGTTGATTACCGGTCACGGCATTCCGTTCTTGCACCTTGCGCATGGCAATAATTTGATCACGGAAGCGGGCTGCCCGTTCAAAATCCAACGCTTGACTGGCCTGCTCCATGCGCTCCACCAACTGATCAATCACTTGTTGGTTTTTGCCTCGCAAGAAGGCTTTGGCTAAGTCCACTTGCTCTTGATATTCGGCTGGTGTGCAGAACCCTTCAACACATGGCGCTAAACAGCGTTTTAGCTGATACTGCAAACAGGGTCGACTACGGGCTCGATAATACGAATCTTCACACTGGCGAACCGGAAATAGCTTTTGCAGCAGCCGTAAGCTTTCACGCACGGCGACACCGTTCGGGAATGGCCCAAAATACTCCCCTTTTTCGCGGCGAGCACCGCGGTGGAAGGCAATTCTTGGATGGGGATGATCACTGATCAATAAATAGGGGTACGATTTATCGTCTCGCAGTAACACGTTGTATCGCGGACGGTATTTCTTGATGAAGTTATTTTCAAGAATGAGGGCTTCGGCTTCCGTATTGGTCACCGTTACATCCATAGCAGCAATTTGTTTCACTAAGGCTTGAGTTTTCGGCGTGTCAATATTTTTACGAAAATAACTACTGACACGCCGTTTCAAGTCCTTCGCCTTCCCCACATAAATCACCTCACCTGTCTCGTCATACATTCGGTATACGCCGGGTTGATGAGTCAAATGCTTTGTAAAGTGTTTTGGATTAAAGTGGGATTTATTGACCATGCCTATATTCAGTTTCGAGTTCTACCAGCCCTGATTTTATCGCAAGATGCGCCAAAGCGACATCTCCACTAATCCCAAGCTTGTAAAAAATTCGATACCTGAAGGTATTGACGGTTTTACTACTAATGTTTAGGTGCTTGGCAATATCAGCAACCCGAACGCCGCGGCCAATCATTTGAGCAACCTGTAACTCCCGTTTACTCAACGCACCTAATAGATCTCGAAACGTTTGAGAACGCGGATTTTTTGCCAAATACTCGGCCACACCTGAGGCGACATACATCCGCCCTTTGCTGATATTGCGGCAGGCTTGTTCCAGTTCACTGTAACTGGCATTTGCCATTAAGAAGCCATCCACTTGAGAGGTGTTATATTGAAAATCTAAAACATCTTGGAAACTTTCACACCAGAGGATGACTTGGAGGTCATTGTAGCGCTGATTCAACCTGCGCCACCCGTCAATTGTTCCATCACCTGCAAGTCGACTGTGTAATACAACGGTTGCAAAGGGATGTTGTTTAACTGCATCACGTAACTGATTTAACGTGGCAACACTTGCTACGATTTGGTAGCTATCATTCAACGAGCTCACTGTTGCTTCCATTCCGGCACGCAAAATGTCACCCGGTACTGCAATGATAAAGTCAGTCATATCGACTCCTTTTTCTTGCACTATTTTGTATACAGCACTTAGCGAACCATTCACTAAGTGCCTATTGTATGACCCATCCCTCGAATTAATTCAACAAGAAATTCAGTAAATACATTAAGTTACGATAATGCTTACAAAGTAAGGAGGTAATTAGCCAAACACTGTGACGGTTTGTCGACTTATTGCTACCAAACGATTTTTCGCATCCCAGATATGCGCTTGAGTATGTCCGTAACCATCAGCAGCATGGTCGATTATGGCTCGATATTGCCACCAGTCATGACTTGACGCGGTCTCTGGTAACGGCGCTGGGAACTCAATGGTCCAGGTTAATGAGCTGGCCGGACAAGGCGTGGTTAAATGCATGAGTACTGCCGGAGGCCACGCATCCACCAAACCGAGCAACAGACCAATGGTGATGGGGTGCTGTTCGTGCTTAAAGCGCATCCAACCGCCAAATTCGTTACTTTTCACGCCACTAAACGGTAATCCACCCACCGTGATCGCATAATCAAAGAATTGCGTAAACTCGGGAAGTAACGAAGCTGCAATTGGAGGAAATTTGAGGGCTTGTTCCACCGGCGGAATTTGAGGTGATGGCGTATTCTGTACCTGCACTGCTGAAGGCCGCGCCTTACCATAAGTAGCCAGAGCGGCTAACACGACGGCTCCTGCTTGGATGAACTCAACGCTAATTTGGGTCACGTTGCTCCCCTCACGCAGCACACGCCGTTGCAATTGAACCGGTCCAGCTTGCACGGGGGCAACAAAAGAGACCGTAAAACTATGCAAGTGTTGTTCTGGCGCGACACCATACTGGGCATGTTGCCAAGCAATGGCGGCAGTAATTCCACCAAATAACGCGCGGCCCTGCCCCCAGCCAGTGGGCAGTTGAATGGTTTGGTCAGGGGAAGACGTGATCGAAGCGAGGACGTCACTAAATAAAGTCATGGCACACCTTTTTTATTAGAATGATTCGGTTGCTTGTTACCAAGCACAACAGGTATGACCAGATGATAGCATTGACTGTGGCGAGACCAAAACGAAAAAACCCGCTCATGGGAGCGGGTTCTTGGAATAAGTGGCGGAGAGAGAGGGATTCGAACCCCCGGTGAGCTTGCGCCCACGCCTGATTTCAAGTCAGGTGCATTCAACCGAACTCTGCCATCTCTCCGTGGTCTTAAGGGGTGCCCCTTAACAACGAAGCGAATGATAATGAGCTAAATCGCGCTTGTAAAGCAAAATTTTCAATCTTGAGTTTGTTTGCTGGCATTTTAGACAATTTGTACAATCAATAGCTTGTATCACTTGAAAACAATACCCTTCCCCCTTATTTATAAGGTACACTTGAAGGTAGCAATTAGTAAAACCAAACGTTCAATAGAACACAATGGAGAATTATATGAGTCACCAAACTCACCTTTCGAGAACGCACCAGGCTGAATCGGTATTACAAACCAATAAAGTATTACGTAATACCTATATGCTGCTCGGCATGACACTGGCATTCAGTGCTCTTACCGCATTCTTAGCAGCGAGCATGAATTTGCCTCACCCTGGGCTCATTCTAACTTTAGTGGGTTTTTACGGCTTACTGTTTTTAGTTCATAAAACGGCCAACAGCAGCTCAGGTCTACTGTCGGTGTTTGCTCTTACCGGCTTTATGGGATACACCTTAGGCCCAATCTTAGGCATGATTAGCGCTATCGGTCCTGCCGGTAACGAGATCATTATGACTGCCTTAGGCGGAACGGCGCTTATTTTCTTTGCCCTCTCTGCCTATGTTCTCACCACTAAAAAAGATATGTCCTTTTTAGGTGGCATGATGATGGCCTTGTTTGTGGTGGTTCTGGTTGCTTTTGTTGCCAACCTATTCCTCAACATTCCGGCGCTAAACTTAACCTTATCTGCCTTGTTTATGCTGTTCTCTGCGGGCGCAATCTTAATGCAAACCAGTGCCATCATTAACGGTGGAGAGCGCAACTACATTCTGGCAACAGTCACCTTGTATGTGTCCATCTACAACATCTTTGTCAGCTTACTGAACATTTTGATGGCCTTTGGTGGTGACGAGTAATTCATAAGGAACCATGGTGGCGACCCTTGTTTTAGCACTGCATGCAGCACCTGCTGCTGACGCCCCCGCCCATTATCGCAGCCTGTTAGCGTATCACTACGCGCAGGCTGCGCTTGTATCGGGCCATCGCATTGAAATGATTTTCTTTTATGGGGAAGCCGTATTACACGCTGCAGCCCCTGAGTCACCGGAAGCGGCGACGTTAATCGAGCAATGGCAACACCTTGCTCAACAACACCAAATTCCATTGGTGGTGTGCCCAACCTATGCTGAAACTCACTATCAATTGGATACAGAGCAATTGCCACCGCTATTTACCGCGGGGGGACTCACAGAGTTTTCGCAAGCAGTCGCTCGGGTGGACCGAGTGATTCAATTTTAATCGAGCTGTTATGACCATCGCGATTATTCAAACCCAGACAGAAGACTCAGTTTCCACCTGGCTCGGCCAAGACCTGCTGCTGGCCCTGGCCAGTCATGATCTCAATCCACAGTTAATTTTGACTGGGATGGGTTTGCGGCACTGTTGTTACGGCTATGATGCACAGCAACAACAGCGTTCATTGCATAAGCGGTATGGGCTGTTGGAGCTATTCGATTGCCCTAAGCCTTGGGTCCGTCGGGATGAACTGGTCCACCAGCAATTAACCGCTGAGGACTTCATCTTACCAATCGAAATCATTGAGCCCCAAGAGTGGGCCCAACGCATCGCCGCGTTTCATCAAGTATTGGTCTATTAAACCTATGATTGACACTGCTTCGACAACCACCACACCGTCAAGCCAACATGTGCTATTCGTACGCCAGTGGCCCGAGCCGCAATGGCTAATGCCCTGGCTTGAGCAATCAGTAACCCTGATTCTCAGTGAACAAGCACTGTTAGCGGTTTGCGAGGAGCCTGAACGACTCGCGCAGCTCCCCTTTCCGGCTTATGCGTTGCAACAAGAAGTTGCCTTGCTGGGCCTGCAAACATTACCTGCTGGGGTGATTCAACTCGGCGCTGCTCGTTGGGTGGAGTTAACTTTAACAGCAACCACTTACCAAGTATGGGATCACACATGTTTATCGTAGATGGACAAAGCTTTGCGACCGATGAGCACGAGTATTTGGCTCACTATGGGGATTGGAGCCCTGCATTAGCTGAGCACATTGCAAGCCTGGAACAGATTGAGTTAACCCCTGCCCATTGGGAAGTGATTTATTTTGTGCGGGAGTTTTACGAAACTTATGATACCAGCCCTGCCATGCGGGTTCTGGTGAAAGCAGTGGCGCAGAGTATGGGCGCCGACAAAGGAAATAGCCTTTATTTGTATCAGTTATTTCCGAAAGGACCAGCGAAACAAGCAACGCGTATTGCGGGCTTGCCCAAGCCCGCAAAGTGCATCTAAGAACCTGTTACTTCAAGCCGATGGCGGTTAAGCCACCCATGTAAGGTTGCAAGACTTTCGGAATAGTGACCGAACCATCGGCCTGCTGATTGTTTTCCAGTAACGCCACCAAAGTACGGCCTACTGCCAATCCAGAGCCATTTAAACTGTGCATGAGTTCAGGCTTTTTCGCTCCTTTACGGCGGAATCGAGCCTGCATCCGGCGCGTCTGGAAATCCCACATATTAGAACATGAGCTGATTTCACGGTATTTATTCTGGGTCGGCACCCACACTTCTAAATCGTACGTTTTTGCTGACGAAAAGCCCATATCACCGGTGCACAATAAAACTTTGCGATACGGTAGCTCTAACAGTTGTAGGACTTTTTCAGCATGGCCAGTGAGCTCTTCGAGGGCGGCCATCGAATCTTCCGGCTTCACCAACATCACCAGCTCGACTTTGTCGAACTGGTGCTGCCGGATCAGGCCGCGCGTATCCCGACCATGAGAACCGGCTTCACTACGAAAACACGGTGTGTGAGCCACGTAGCGCAATGGCAAGACCGCTTCTTCAGCAATTTCGTCGCGCCACAGGTTCGTCAAGGGGACTTCTGCGGTCGGGATCAGTGACAAGGGCACTTGGTGTTCCGTTGCCCCTTTCACATGGAATAAATCTTCCCCAAATTTAGGCAATTGGCCCGTACCAAATAAGGTTTCATGATTCACCAAATACGGCACATAAGCTTCTTCATAACCGTGCTCGGTACTATGCAAATCCAGCATAAATTGCGCTAACGCGCGATGCAAACGTGCCACTTGTCCTTGCAACACCACAAACCGTGCGCCGGCGAGTTTAGCCCCGCTTTCAAAGTCCATGCCGTTGTGAATCGCCGCTGCGACATCCACATGGTCTTTCGGTTCAAAGTCGAACTGACGCGGTTCACCCCAACGACTGACCTCAAGGTTTTCGTCTTCATCGGCACCGAACGGAACACTCTCGTCCGGAATATTCGGTACGCCAGCAACAATTTGATGAAGCTCGTCCTGAATTTGGTTCAAGGATTGTTTCGCGGCTTCTAGTTGGTCACCAATATCATCCATTTCAGCCAACAACGGAGCAATATCTTGCCCTTTTGCTTTGGCTTGACCGATTTCTTTTGATCGGGCGTTACGCTCTGCTTGCAAGGACTCGGTGCGTACCTGCAACTCTTTTCGTTGTGTTTCTAGCGCCTCTAAGGCTGCTACATCGAGAATAAAACCACGAGTTTGCTGTAACCGAGCCGCAGTTTCTTGGAGTTCACTACGAAATAACTTAGCGTCTAACATATTTATCCCAAATCAAAAGTGATGACTTTAACGAAAGTGCCAGTAAAACAATGCCTGTTATGTTAACGATTCACAGCAAGAAAAGGAATCACATCCCACGATTAATTCATGGGGTTACTACGACTCATCATCTTCTCGCTGCCAAGGGCTTGCGCGATGTTGCTCGTTCATCCAATTCAATTTATCGAGCAATTGTTTCTCTAACCCGCGGTTATTGGGCTGGTACAAGGTTACATTAGCGATCGCGCTGGGTAAGTAACGCTCGCCGGCCACAAATGCATGAGGATAATCATGAGCATAGCGATAATCTGCGCCGTAACCTTCGGCCCGATGAAGCGCCGTGGGCGCATTGGTTAGGTGTTTCGGCACCGGTAAGTCTGGATACTGTTGAGCCAATTGCTTGGCTTGATTAAAGGCTTGATAAACTGCATTACTTTTCGGTGCCATGGCACAGTAAATTAACGCTTGTGCAATGGCTCGTTCCCCTTCTGCCGGGCCAAGCCGAGTAAACGTATCCCACGCGTTCATCGCCAATTGAATGGCCCGAGGGTCCGCATTGCCAATGTCCTCAGAGGCAATGGCCAGTAGTCGCCGAGCCACCACCAAAGGGTCGCCCCCACCATGCAGAATACGAGCATACCAATAAAGCGCTCCGTCCGGTGATGAACCACGGACTGACTTATGCAAGGCGGATAACAGTTCGTAATACCAGTCACCTTGCTTATCAAAGCCCGCATGACGTTGACCAACCGCCTCTTGTACCAGCTGCACCTCAATGGTGTTGCCAGTCACGGCATCGGCGCAAATCTCTAAAAAATTAAGGGCACGGCGGGCATCACCTGCTGCCGCATAAATTAAAAACTTCAGCGCATCCGGGGCTAAGGTTAATTGCCGCTGCCCTAATCCCCGCTCCGAGTCGGTAAGCGCAGTAGCCACCACTTGTTCAAGCTCGGCTTCAGTGAGGTGCTGTAAACGGTAGGCGCGGGTACGAGATAACAATGCATGATTGAGTTCAAACGCAGGGTTTTCGGTGGTGGCCCCAACAAAAATAACGGTGCCGTCTTCAATGTAGGGCAAAAAGGCATCTTGTTGGCTTTTATTAAAGCGATGCACTTCATCCACAAATAACACGGTTTGCTGTTGCCGACTGAGTGCATGTTGCTGGGCGCGTTCTATCGCGCTACGGATTTCTTTTACCCCAGAGGTGACTGCACTAATGCGCTCGAGCTGGGCATTCGCACTTTGGGCAACCATTTCCGCTAGCGTGGTTTTACCGGTGCCCGGCGGCCCCCATAAAATCATGGAGTGCAACACACCGCGCGCAATGGCTTCATAAAGCGGCTTGCCCGGTGCTAATAAATGCGATTGCCCAATATATTCGTGCAATTGTCGCGGTCGCATCCGCGCGGCTAACGGCCGAAAATCCGGCTCCAGTGCCAGCCCTAAGTTAGCGTTGGTCATCCACATCAACTCCTTCCGGCACCTTGAAGGTGAAGAGCTGGGGGTCGAGCGGTTGATTCAGTGTCACATTTTCCAAGGTTATGGTGCTCAATTGCCCTTGTCCATCATCCAATAAAATCCGAGTTAACTCCGCTGCAGAACCGTTCTCAGCAAACACCAACTGCAAACTCTGGGCACTAGGAGCGCTCGGTAAGGGTTGCAAGGCAAAGCTATTGCCCTCAACTTTCACCTGATAATGAGCCCATGCTTCGTTGGCGCCGTCTAGCAATAATAACAAGGGGCTTTGCGCCACCGCATTGTCTTGCTGGTAAATAGTGACTTGCTCAACAAAGGGGTTGTAATACCACAGATTTTGCCCATCGGCGATCATCAACATTTCATCCGGCGCATCCGTTTGCCAGTGCAATAAATTTGGACGAGCCAAGGCTAAATGACCGTGGAGCTGTTGCACCACATCACCCTGCGCATCGGTTACCTGCTGCGCAAAGTCAGCTTCAAAGGTGGTGAGCTGGTTTAACCGCTCCAGCAGCACCTGCCGTTCTGCCTGATTATTGGCAGCACTTGGTGTCGCAATGGTAAGTCCGACCAACAAGGTCAGGCCCATTCCTGTGTGTTTGATTAAATGATGGAATTGCATAGCTGTTCCTACCGCTGATTAATCTCTTGGAGGTCGCGGCGCAAGTACTTCACGCTGACCATTATTCCCTGCACTAGTAACGACACCACTTGCTTCCATTTGTTCCACAATTCGTGCGGCGCGGTTGTAACCAATTCTGAATTTACGCTGGACACTGGAAACCGAAACTCGACGTGTTTCGGTGACAAAGGCCACGGCTTCATCGTACAGCGGATCGCTTTCTTCATCACCGAAGTCTAACTGTTCACCCGGCAGCAAGTTGTCTTCGTCCAAGCTACCGTTCAAAATTTCATCCAAGTAATTCGGCTTGCCGCGTTTTTTCCAGTCCGCAACCACCGCATGCACTTCATGGTCATCCACAAAGGCCCCATGCACACGGGTTGGCACGCCACTGCCCGGTGGCAAGTAAAGCATGTCGCCCTGCCCCAATAACTGGTCTGCTCCGGGCTGATCCAAAATAGTACGTGAGTCAATTTTTGACTGCACTTGGAACGCGATTCGGGTCGGTATGTTCGCTTTAATTAACCCCGTAATCACATCCACCGATGGCCGCTGCGTTGCGAGGATCAAGTGAATGCCGGCAGCCCGCGCTTTTTGGGCAATCCGGGCAATCAGCTCTTCTACTTTTTTGCCAACAATCATCATCATGTCAGCAAATTCATCAATCACCACCACGATGCTGGGCAGCTTTTCTAAATACGGTGGCAACTCATCCATGGAGTCACTCGGTTTCCACAGTGGGTCACGTAATGGTTCGCCACTTTCTTGCGCGTCGAGAATTTTTTGGTTGTAGCCTTTTAAGTTCCGCACGCCAAGCGCCGACATCAGCTTGTACCGACGCTCCATTTCACCCACACACCAACGCAACGCATTGGCGGCATCTTTCATATCCGTGACCACTTCGGTTAACAAGTGCGGAATGCCCTCATACACCGATAACTCCAGCATTTTCGGGTCAATCATAATGAGGCGAACGTCTTCCGGTGAGCTTTTATAGAGCAAGCTCAAAATCATCACGTTCACCCCAACGGATTTACCCGACCCGGTGGTACCTGCAACGAGCAAGTGCGGCATCCGCGCCAAATCGACAATGACCGGCAAACCCGCAATATCTTTACCAAGCACCATGGTCAACGGTGCCGTGCTTTGCTGAAACGCTTCGCAGGCAACCACTTCACTGAAAAATACCATTTCACGGGTTTTGTTTGGTAACTCTAATCCAACGTAGGATTTGCCAGGAATCACTTCCACCACCCGCACCGAAATCGCACTCAATGAACGGGCAATATCTTTATCCAAGTTTGAAATTTTGGAGACCTTCACCCCTGGTGCCAAATCCAACTCGAAACGTGTAATGACAGGCCCAGGTTGCACGTTGGCAACTTTCACTTCAACCCCAAAGTCTTGCAACACAGCTTCGACCGTTTCACTAATTTGTTGCAACTCTGCCGGGGTTAATGGGTTCCCCGTTTTATTGGGACGATCCAATAGTGCAATGGAAGGCAATGGATCCAACTGCTTCGACTCTGTCGTCGTAACCTCACTTTCAACGCTTGGCGCTGGCGTGGGTTGACGCGTTTGCGCCGCTTCTTTTTTTGGCTTAAAGCGACTGTAGTCATCTGTTGCTTCCGCGTCGTCCACTGCAACCGGCTCATCCAAGTCAACGAACACCGGTTCATCGGTGGCCGTCATGGACAAGTCCGAATCGATATCCAAGCCGGGCTCCTGACGAATTTGAGTTGCAGGTGCTGTTTGCTCGCTCGGACTGGCTGGCGGCATTTCAGCGGTTGAACGGCCCCACTCTTTGTCACGCAAGTAGCCCACCAATGATTGGGTACCTTTCATCACCCATAAGGTTCCAGCAATGGCCCATTCGCCAATTTTCTCGGCCAACCAAACCCACGAAATCCCCGTAACCAGTGTCAAGCCCGTACATAAAAAGGTGAGCAACAATAACGTGGTGCCAATGCGATTAAAATACGGCAGCAACGAAGAGCTAATGACGTCACCGACCACGCCCCCCGCTGAGAATGAATAAATGTCATTAAAGTTCAGGGCGGCCAGTGCTGAGGCGCCAATGAGGGTTAGCACCAAACCAATGAGCCGCAGCCCCACCGCCAAGTAGTCGAGTTCGAGCAGCTTGTGAGTTTTACGAAATAGAACGTAGCCGAGCCCTGCCAGCCCAAACGGAATTAAATAAGCAACAAAGCCGAACGCGAACAACAACGCATCCGCAAACCAAGCTCCAATAGCTCCGGCTGCGTTTTGAATGGTGCCTTCAAAGCCTGTTTGTGACCAGCTTGGGTCGGCTGGATGAAAACTAGCAAGTGCCAAAAATAAGAAAATCGCAAATGCCCCGCATAGGATTAATCCGACCTCCAGGACTCGTTGCACGCCGCTCATTGCAGACTCCAGCATATTGTTCGACTGTTCATGTTTATTTGCCACCTATTCTGTGGTGCATTGCTATTTTGATTCGAGTTATGGCCTTCATTGTAGCTTGAATGCCGCGCTTATTCAGCTATTTATCTCACCTTTTCTTAACCTTTAATCAGTATCTTAGCGTCATCTTTCACGGCTTCCATCACCACGTAGGTCCGTGATTCGTTCACCCCAGGCATGGTTAAAATCGTTTCCCCTAATAATTTACGATAGGCCGGCATATCGGGAACTCGTGCCTTGATCAAAAAATCAAAATCCCCGGCAACCAAATGGCACTCAAGAATTTCAGGCGTGGCTTTCACCGCTTCACCAAACTCAGCAAAGGCATCGGGGGACGTGCGCGACAAGGTAATTTCCACAAATACCACTAGCTGACTGCCTAATTTGCTCGCATCAATGGTTGCCCGATATCCAGTAATAACTCCTTCTCGCTCCAGCCGCCGCACACGCTCGTTACAAGCAGTTGGGCTCAAGCCAATATGTTGGGCAAGCTTCACATTACTCATGCGGCCATGATCCTGCAGCAGCCGAAGAATTTTACGGTCGGTGCGATCAATAGTGATTTCATCTTCCGGCGCAGATGTAAACATTGTTTTTCTCTATAAAATAGCGTGAATACCTTGTTATACACTATTGGGCTGGGTAAAAAAAGTGCGAAAAAGATTTTTCAAATCAACTATAATTGCGGCCACGAAGTCACGTCTTTATTTATTGGAGAATCCTATCCATGTTAATTGGTGTACCAAAAGAAATAAAAAACCATGAATACCGCATTGGTCTAACTCCAACAGCCGTGCGTGAATATGTTGCTCATGGTCATCAAGTGATGGTTGAGCATAATGGCGGCTTAGCCATCGGTTTTACTAACGAAGATTACGAACAAGCTGGGGCCACTATCGTCGCTGATCCCAAAGAAATTTTTGCTAAGGCAGACATGATTATTAAGGTCAAAGAGCCGCAGCCACACGAGTGTGAGCAGCTCCGCGAAGGTCAAATTGTCTATACCTACCTGCACTTAGCTCCAGACCCTGTGCAAACAGAATTGCTGGCGAAAGCTGGAGTCACGGCCATTGCTTATGAAACCGTCACAGACCGTAACGGTGCCTTACCATTGCTTGCTCCAATGAGTGAAGTTGCTGGGCGGATGTCGATTCAAGCCGGTGCACACCATTTATTGAAAGCCAATGGCGGCAGCGGTGTGTTATTGGGTGGTGTACCTGGCGTTGCCCCTGCGAAAGTATTAATCCTTGGTGGTGGCGTGGTGGGTACGCAAGCAGCCAAAATGGCAGTCGGCTTAGGTGCCGATGTCACCATTCTTGACCGTTCACTGCCTCGTTTACGTCAGTTGGACGATATTTTCGGTGGTCGGGTTAAAACCATTTACTCCACCGTGGATGCGGTTGATACTTACTCACGCGAAGCAGATTTAATTGTGGGTGCTGTGTTAATTCCAGGCGCAGCCGCACCAAAATTATTAACCCGTGAGCACCTTAAGAACATGAAGCCAGGTTCAGTCATTGTCGACGTTGCCATTGACCAAGGCGGTTGTTTTGAAACCTCAAAACCAACCACTCATCAAGAGCCAACGTTTGTCATTGATGATGTGATTCACTACTGTGTTGCGAACATGCCAGGTGGCGTTGCTCGCACCTCAACCATTGCCTTGAATAACGCAACCCTGCCCTTCGGTTTAGCGATTGCGAACCAAGGCTTGCAAGCAATGGCGAATGACCCGCACTTGCTCAATGGTTTGAACATGCATCGTGGTAAAATCACCTTTAAAGCAATTCACGATGTATTAGGTGCTCAACTAGGGCTTGAGTACATGGATCCATTAGCCGCCATCAACAGCTAACCGATCAGGACGATGTCCAGAACCCAAGACCCGCCGCGTGAAACCGATGCGGGTCTTTTGTTTCAATCACTTGTAATTCTGTGCATCGTCCCCATATACATCTTATCTGTGACCCAAATCAGAACAACGGAGTACTAACTCATGGCCGAAGCTAAACATTGCCGCTTATTAATTCTAGGTTCTGGACCTGCTGGCTACACAGCTGCAGTATACGCCGCACGCGCAAACTTAAACCCAGTATTGGTTACCGGCATGCAACAAGGCGGTCAGTTGACCACCACCACGGATGTTGAAAACTGGCCCGGTGACCCAGAAGGACTCACTGGTCCAGATTTAATGGTGCGCATGCAAAAGCACGCCGAAAAATTTAATACGGAAATTATTTTTGACCACATTAATCAGGTCGATTTTTCCAGCCGTCCATTCAAATTGTTCGGTGATTCGGGTCACTACACTGCAGATGCGGTTATCATCGCGACTGGCGCGTCGGCTAAGTATTTAGGATTGGATTCCGAACAGGCATTTATG
The DNA here is from genome assembly GCF_900104245.1 of Pseudidiomarina indica. Lineage (GTDB taxonomy): Bacteria > Pseudomonadota > Gammaproteobacteria > Enterobacterales > Alteromonadaceae > Pseudidiomarina > Pseudidiomarina indica. The sequence goes on along the minus strand of NZ_FMXN01000001.1, from coordinate 130,020 downwards.
GGCCGCGGCGTTTCCGCCTGCGCAACCTGTGATGGCTTCTTTTATCGCAATCAAAAAGTAGCCGTAGTCGGCGGTGGCAATACCGCTGTTGAAGAAGCTTTATACTTGTCCAACATTGCCAGTGAAGTGCATTTAATCCATCGCCGCGACAGCTTCCGCGCAGAAAAAATTCTGGTGGACCGACTCATGGATAAAGTAAATAACGGCAATATGGTGCTGCATCTGAACAAAACCTTGGACGAAGTTCTTGGGGATGATGCCGGTGTGACAGGCGTGCGCTTGAAAGACACTCAAAACGAGCAACTGAGTGAACTCGATGTCATGGGTTGCTTTATTGCCATTGGTCACCAGCCAAATACTGACCTCTTTGCCGGTCAACTGGACATGCAAGATGGCTACATCATTGTGCAATCTGGCCTGAATGGCAACGCTACGGCAACCAGTGTACCAGGTGTTTTTGCTGCCGGCGACGTGATGGATCACAGCTATCGTCAAGCAATCACATCGGCAGGAACCGGCTGTATGGCGGCGCTCGACGCAGAGCGTTATCTGGACAGCTTGCCAAAGTAACACACAGAATCATTGGCATTTACGGCTAAAAGCGGCTAAAATTCTGCCACTTTTATTTTTGCGTGATACACGCGTGGGTCTGTTGACCCAAATTTAAATTGAACTTTATTAAAATTGATAACTTATCGAGGGCTTGAATGGCAAAAGAAGACAGTATTGAAATGCAAGGCACGGTTCTTGAAACCTTACCTAATACAATGTTTCGCGTTGAGTTGGAGAACGGTCACGTGGTGATCGCGCATATCTCTGGCAAAATGCGTAAGCACTACATTCGCATTTTGACCGGCGACAACGTTACGGTACAACTGACTCCCTATGATTTAACGAAAGGTCGTATCGTCTTCCGTGCTCGTTAATTCAAGCCGTTCTTGCGGCTCAATCGCTGATTGAGCCGCGCGCCTCGCGCTCATGAATCGTCAAGTTTAGCTCCCCTTTCGTTACCCCAACTGTTACGCTACCTCCCTGCATCAGTCGACCAAACAGGATCTCATTGGCTAACGGCTTTTTCAAATGCGCTTGAATGATTCGCGCCATCGGCCGTGCGCCCATTGCCCGGTCATAACCTTTCTCCGCGAGCCATTGTAACGCAGCTGGGCTAAGCTCAATCACCACATTTTTCTTGTCTAACTGAGCTTGTAACTCAGTAATAAACTTGTCCACCACCCGTTCAATGACTGGTTTCTCTAAGTGATTAAACCAAACAATAGCATCCAAACGGTTACGGAACTCCGGTGAGAACGTGCGATTTATCTCAACCATGGCATCTGGTGCATGATCTTGTTGCTGGAAACCAATGGATTGGCGCACGGTTTCTTGCACCCCTGCGTTGGTGGTCATCACCACAATCACATTGCGGAAATCTGCTTTGCGCCCGTTGTTATCCGTTAAACTGCCGTGGTCCATCACCTGCAACAAAATGTTATAGATGTCGCTGTGGGCTTTCTCAATTTCGTCCAATAGCAACACACAATGAGGCGATTTGATGACAGCTTCAGTGAGTAAACCACCTTGCTCGTAACCCACATACCCCGGTGGCGCCCCGATTAATCGACTGACCGCATGGCGCTCCATGTATTCGGACATATCAAAGCGGATAAATTCAATGCCCAATGCCTTTGCCAATTGCTGGGTGATCTCTGTTTTCCCAACACCAGTGGGGCCGGCAAATAAGAACGAGCCAATCGGCTTATGTTCATGGCCTAAGCCCGAACGCGATAAACGGATCGCCGCCGTGAGTTGATCAATGGCGTGATCTTGACCAAACACCACCAACTTCAAGTTCCGATCGAGGTTTTTCAGTATATGCTGATCGCTGCGAGACACCGACTGCTCTGGGATCCGAGCAATTTTTGCAATCACCGCTTCGATGTCTTGCACGCCAATGGTTTTCTTCCGTTTCGACGGTGGCAACAGCCGCTGGCTAGCGCCCGCTTCATCTAACACATCAATGGCTTTATCGGGTAAGTGGCGGTCATTAATATAGCGTGCTGACAGTTCTGCGGCAGCACGAAGGGCTGGCTGCGTATAACGAATGCCGTGATGCTCTTCGTAATATTCCTTTAAGCCCATGAGAATCCGCGCCGTATCTTCCACGGACGGCTCGCTGATATCGATATTTTGAAACCGACGCACTAAGGCACGATCTTTTTCAAAAATATTTTTATATTCTGTATAGGTTGTGGAGCCAATGCATTTGAGTTCCCCATTGCTAAGCAAAGGTTTCAGCAAGTTGGAAGCATCCAGCACACCTCCACTGGCCGCGCCTGCGCCTATAATTGTATGAATTTCATCAATGAATAATATCGCGTCAGGTTGCTCACACAGTTCTTTCAATAGTTGCTTAAAGCGCTTTTCGAAATCACCCCGATATTTGGTGCCCGCTAATAGCCCCCCCATATCGAGGGAATAAATCACAGCCGCTGCCATTACTTCGGGCACTTCGTTGCGGACAATACGATAGGCTAAGCCTTCGGCGATCGCTGTTTTACCGACCCCGGCTTCTCCTACTAATAGCGGATTGTTCTTGCGGCGGCGACATAACACTTGAATGCAACGTTCAACTTCCGCTTCACGCCCAATTAAGGGATCAATGCGCCCTGCTCGAGCACGTTCATTCAAATTAGTACAAAACCGTTTTAAGTAATTGGGCGACTCGTTGTGTTGTTCTGTCGACAACACATCCTCATCTATCGCCTCATCATGTTGGGATTCATCCTCAATTTTCGTCATTCCATGAGAGAGATAATGCACCACATCGAGTCGAGTAATGTCGTGCTTATTCAGCAGATAAACCGCTTGGGATTCTTGTTCACCGAAAATCGCGACCAACACATTTGCCCCCGTGACTTCAGTAGTCCCGGACGATTGCACATGAAATACCGCCCGCTGGAGCACCCGCTGAAAACCTAAAGTTGGTTGGGTATCGGCATCGGTACTTTCGTCTTCAAAGGTCGGCGTGCTGCGTTCTAAGTAACTTAATAGTTCATGTTTCAATTGGTTGAAGTTCAGACCACAGGCATGCAAAGCTTGAGCGGCTTCGGGGTTATCGAGTAGCGCAAGTAATAAGTGTTCAACCGTCATCAACTCATGATGATGGTCGCGGGCAAGCCGAAACGCATCATTCAAAGTAATTTCTAGCGCTTTATTTAACATGAGCGACTCCTTTGCTACTTAGTTTGTTGCTTGCTCGGTGTTCGCCTTTAGGCTCGCTCCATAATACACAATAAGGGGTGTTCATGGGTGCGAGCATAATGATTAACGTGGCTAACTTTGGTTTCGGCTACTTCATATGAGTATACACCACAAACAGCACTGCCTTTAAAATGGACCGTCAGCATCGTATCCGTTGCTCGTTCTTGATCCATCAGAAAATAACGCATCAACACCTCAATCACAAAGTCCATCGGCGTGTAGTCATCATTCATGATGATCACTTTGTACATCGGTGGTGGCTGTAATTTTTGTTTATTATCGAGCAGTTGTTCTTGCCCGTGTTGGTGATTACTTGGCATTGTCATCAACAACCTACCCTTAAAATATAGTCTGAAATTATAAAAAGGCTTCTAACTCTGTCTGCTTTACATCAATTTTAGTTACAGAAAAACAACGACTGTTCACTATTCACACAAATAGAGCTTGACTATCTGCAGAAGTTACCTAAAGTAAAACATGGTGTTAACAATTTACCGTATCAAGTCTCTCAAATCACGCGGCAAATTCGTTTTCATCATTCTAACAATAACGATATAGTTTATGCAGAACAAATAAGGAAGTAGAAGTATGGCTACCGGTAAAGTGAAATGGTTTAACAACTCGAAAGGTTTTGGCTTTATCGAGGCAGAAGATCGCGAAGGAGATATCTTCGCACACTACTCAACCATTGAAATGGAAGGTTATCGGACCTTAAAAGCGGGACAAAATGTTGAGTTTCAACTAGAAGAAGGCCCTAAAGGTCTCCACGCGACAAACATTATCCCAGTACAAAATGACAAATAGTACGACCATCGTACACTTGTAGTAAAACGCCGACTTAGGTCGGCGTTTTTGTATTTAAAGAGCTAACTATCAATCCCAAAATAGCGGCGCAATTGATCTCGCAAATTGGGTGGCGTGCCCCGAATCGTCAAGGTGTCTGTGGCCGGGTGATACTCCACTCGCTCACCGAGGAGTTGCTGGTCAAAGCCCACGCTCAGGCCGCCGCCTTGCCCTTGAAACTTCACTAATTTACGAACGGTGCTCCGATCTGTACGGAGTTCCTCGGGCAATGGTTGCGCTAAATTTGCGGTATAGTCGGCAAAACTTTGCCCCGTGGTAACCGCTTGAGCCAACTGCTCAGACAAATCGGCAACCCGTACTGGCTCATCATTCTTCCATGAAGTATCACAGATTTCATACACGGACTGCCGCACCGCTTGAGCTTGCGCCGGCTCTAAGTCATGCTCTTGCACGTAATTTTGAACGGTTTCAACCAATTGCTGGGTTTGTTTTTTAACGTTGTAGCCTTCGGTGCACCCTAAAAAGTCGAGGAAGAAATCAGCAATCTTACGCCCAACTCGCCCTTTTAAGAATGAAATATAGCTGGTGGATTCGGGCTCTTCTTGCCATTCCGATAAATTAATCGTTGCGGCTAAGAAAACCCGATTAATATCTAACAGAGAAGAACGGTCCACGGATAAATCGGGAGCAATGGCAACACCCTCTTTATTGGGAAGAAATGCCACCACCAAATGATCATGACCGCGCTCTAAATAGCTAGCAATCAATAAAAAGCCACTTTCCAAAAAGCCGTAGTGCTGTAGCTGCTGATGTAAAATTTGGGCGGTGCGCTGCGAAAACGTCACAAACTCATCCTCTCCCTTCCGCCATGCCTGTAACAACGGCGGAAACTCACTGAGTTGCTCGGTATCCACATCATCGTGCTCAGGGTTTATGAAACGCGCATAACCTTTACTGGGTTTGGCGTGATAGACATCGGTTAATTCTGACAAGAGCAAATGAACGTCCTCATCATTGGCCAAGGTAGCAGGCGCTAACCGCAGCCCAATTTGCCCGTCATTGGTATAAAACTGATGGATAATGCTATGTTTCACATCGGCTTGCATAGTCACTCGGTGTCCTCTTTGATTCGCTGTGATACGATGAATCCGATAGTTTACCACGCTGGCGTTGAAATCCATGCGCTGCAAAAAAAAATACAATGGCATCGCAGGCCTTCATTGAGTTACAGTAAATCACTGAACAAACGGATAAAGTCCTGCTACAATCGTTGGAAAATAAGGAAAAAGGTAAGCCTCCTTCATGAAACAGCTAAAACAACGTCGCGATAAAATTGCGCGCTTAATCAGTTGGGGCCACTGGTTCACCTTCTTTAACATCCTACTGGTCCTCGCCATCGGTACGCTCTACATTGAAGCAACCGAAGCCCCCGGCTCGGCATTAGGGGTGCTTTACCTCATCATCAATTGGCTGGGACACTTCGCCTTTTTGCCCTTTGTGTTCTTTATTATCCTTATTTTCCCGTTTTGTTTAGTGTTGCCCTACACCCGTGTCTTACGCGGTATCGGCACCCTGGTCGCATCCTTTGGCTTAATCGCATTAGTTGCCGATGCGCTGTTTTATCGCCAGTATGGTTATCACCTCAACACCTATTCCCTTTCCCAGCTGGCCATGGATGCTGAAACCGTCTTTGCCGGTGCCAGTTTTGTGATTCTTATCGGGTTATTATTAGTTTTTGTCGTCCTGCTGATTTTTGAGCTCGGGCTTGCCAATATTGCTTGGAAACGCTTGGATCGGCTGCAAGCGAAGTATTGGGGGCCCAGTTTAAGTGCGGTGTTTGTTGCCTGCTTCTTAGGCAGTCATAGCCTACATATTTGGGCCGATGCAGTGTTCTATACGCCCATTACCAAACAAGATGATATGTTCCCTCTCAGCTATCCAACCACCGCGAAAACTCTCATGAGTAAACATGGCTTGCTGGAAGAACAACGGCAAGAAGCCACCGAGAATCTGATTCGCCATGGCACCGACATTCACCTCACCTACCCAGCCCGGGAATTACAGTGCGCCCGTGTACCACAAGCGCCGAATACCCTCATTGTCGGCTTGGCACAGTTTGACGACCAAACAGCGCGTGCGGTGCAACAAGAATTCGCGACGCTGACAGCGTATCAACAACCAATCCTCGGCCATCGTAACCTTGAGAGTGCCTTGTTTGAGTTGCTCTACGCCTTGCCTGACCTCTATTTACCGGCCATTGCTAACGCCCAGTTACCGCCAGTCTACATCGAGGCATTACGCGATTACCAAATTGATGTGATTCTCACGCAACAGTTGCCCACCGAGCGTTCACCCGCCGCGTTAACTGACTTTGATACTCAGCAACGACCCAATCCAAGCGCGACCATTGAAATCATCACTACGGGCCAATGGTCGCCCGAGCTCCAGCAGCTCATCCAGCAACAACTGGAACGTGGTAACCAAATTTTCGTCGTTGGTTTAACCCCCCACCAGGCGAAAGGTGAACAAGGTTACGCCCAACAAGCAATGCAAGTGAACCTGCTGTATAGCGAATATATCCCGCTCCAAGCTCATCCCTTGGCACTGTTAACCGATATCATGCCAACCGTACTCGCCAGCTACTTAAACTGTGTGGATGATGCGAAAGCGTATTCAATTGGAGTGGACTTGACGAGCAAACCCCGCCGACTTCCCGTCATGACCAGTTATGGGGATGATTTGGTGGTGTACGATCAGCAAATCACCTCAGTGATTCATGCTGATGCGGTGATTCACTCGTTTGATACTACCAGTTTGACACCCTTACCTGGCGTCACTCCGGCAACCCCCGTGTTGGTTGATGGCATCCGGAAGTTAAAACGCTTTAGCCAAGAGCGAGAAATCAACCCAGTTGACGAATAAACCAGCAGTTGATTCGATTACCCCTTGCCAAATCGGCAAGATTCAGTAATATAGCGCCCTCGGTCGGCGTGTGGCGCAGCTTGGTAGCGCACTGTCATGGGGTGTCAGGGGTCGCTGGTTCAAATCCAGTCACGCCGACCAAAAAATCAATATAAATCAGGGGTTTGAGCGATTGTTCAAGCCCCTTTTTTATTTCTTAGAATATTTTTTTATAACGTGTAGCCGATATGTAGCCGTTTTACGTTACATACTAGCCGGGCTGTTGTTCTGAATAGTACCGCCGAACATAACGACGAAAGCGCTCACTGATATAGTGCGGGTCTAGGTCGTTCAGGTGAGCAAGGCGCTTCGTGATCCGCCCACAACGGCACAAGTCGTTAAAGGCTTGCTGCTGGTCATGGAATAGCTCGTTAAACTTCGCTGGTGGCCGTTCACAAGCTGTCAGGTAGTCGATAGCGTCTTTTATGAAAAGGTCGAGCGCAGCGCGTACCAGCTTCATCTCTGGTAGCACGTCTGCACTCGTTATCGGTGCATTACTCGGCTCTTGCATCAGCATTTAGCGCTTGCTTAAAGGCTGCGTCTGCCGCGTCTGCTTGCTCTTTCATTTTGATCGCTTCAACCTCTAAGTGTGGATCGCGCATTTCTTCGGCTTGCTTGCGGAAACTATCGAAAGCCATGCCTAGCATTTGCTCGGCGGTCTGAATTGCTTTTTCTTCTTCCAAGTATTCAGGCGCTACCTTTTCAACGTATGCCATTTGATACTGTGTGACCAATTCAGGCGTTAAGCCAGCCAATTCAGGTAGGCTAGTGTTCACGATGGCTGAAATAACCTCAAAGCGGCCGTGATCAATCGACTTTGCAATAAACTCGCGGCGCTGCTTGTCCGTCATACCTCGCAAGTGTGCGCGTATCTCTTGCGCGTCTGGCACGACTCTATCGAGTTTGGTTTTTACGATCATGTTACGCCGCGCTTTGTCTTGTGCGTCAACTAACCGTTCAATGCTCTTTTCAACGCTTCGTTTAGCCGCGCTAAGTGCTTCTTCGTAGCGCTTGCCATACTCCACGTTAATTTGTGCCTGTGTCTTAAATGGATCGGGCTTCTCGCGCATTTCAGCAAGTCCCTCAACCAACTGGCCAAAGCGTTCAATCTGGCGCTTTATGTCGCGCATTTCGTCACGCTGTGCAAAGTCGCCTAAATTACGCTCGAAAATGTCGCCACTGAATACAGGGCTTTTTACTCTGGTGCGTTTGTTCATGGTTATAACCTCATTTTGCATTAAAAATTAAAAGCCGATTCTAGGTGCGGCGCAGTAGGGTCTGTATTGACTGGCTACCACGCAAACACCAGCAACGGCGTTCACTGCGTCATCGTGCATGCCCGGTGCATGGTCGATGCGGTCTTTACCTGTTGAACTAGTCTTGCGCTCAAGTCCGACTAGCTCATCAAATAACTGTTTGTGATCTGGCAACTCCACGCGCTTGGAATTGATAAGCGGCAACATCTCGCCGTAAATCTCTGATTTGTTCTTTTCGCTTAACTCGTAGTAAATGCCGCGCTTGGTGAACTGTTCGCGCACAAAGTCACCGCCCCAACGGTCGCCAACTACATAGTTAATGCGGTACATCTTGAGTAGGTCGCAGAACTGCTCAACCACATATTCAGGGCTGAACGGCGGTTTCATCACGCGCAGCACGTCAACTATGATGATTTCTTTATCTTGGTGAGCAATCGCGCACGTCATAGCGTCTTTGCCACTGCCGCCAGCCGCATCAACGAATGCAAAGTAATGATTTGAACTCGCTGGCGCTAACTCGTAGCGGTCTGGGATTGTTACCGCTTCCACGGCTTCGCGGCTGATATAGCTTTCAACGTCACTACGGAACTGTGCGCCGTATTCTGCCGATGCTGCTTGCGCGTCTTCCTCATAGGCCGCTGCAACTATTTCAGGCGATAGCGTGGGGTTCATCGTCAACGTGGGCGCTTGAGCAACTAGCACGCGCTGGTTGTCCTTGCCAAAGTAACGGCGGTAATTTTCCCAAAGTACACCGCGCCGCGCATACGGTGAGCTAAGCGCAATCAACTTGCCGTTCAAGGTGGCCAGCGAGGGGCGCAAAGCGTTGATGATTTCCTTGTCAGGGTTCGCCCCATCGGTCAACCAAAACGCTATTTCATCGGCAATAATGCAACTGGCCGTATAACCTCGCGTTGCTCTCATGCTCGCGGTTGTGATCTCGATAACGCAACGGTTTACCAACTCGATGGATTCTGTTGTTTCGCGCAGCACCATTTGCTTTAACATCGGGCTACCGTCCACAAGGCCGCGAATGTAACGCATCACTGAACGCGCTTGCTTGCGGTCGGCGGCAATTACCATCACCGTGGCTACTTCACCTGCAGCCAGCTTGTCTGAATAGTCATTAAAAAAGGCTTCATAAACGGCGATTAAAGCCGCTGTATTCGATTTTCCGCCCCTTCTTCCAACTGGTAGCCATAACTCGTTGTGAGGGGCTTCTGGTGGCTTCTGGCGGCCGGTTAGCTCTTGATATAGTGCTAGGTCATCATCAGCAATCGGCAAGCCATAGAACGCGCTAAGCAGAACGCGCCAAGCACGCCAGCTTTCACCGCTGAACTGGTGAGCAAATAAGTTCTCATCGTGCATGGCTTCGATGATATTCATTTGCCACCGCCTTTAACGTAGGTCTGCAGCGCTGGGATCGTCTTGGCTACTCGGTTTAGCCCTAGCTTGGTGAGAATACCTTGCAAGGCGTTGCATGATTGCGTCCACTTGCCGCTGTCGAACTCTTGGCCGCTGGCTAGTTTTTGTTCTTCCTGTTGCAAGTGATATTCAAGCCACAAGGCACGTTCAACTAATGCGCGTTGCTGGTAGCTCAACTGGTCGATGCCGCCTAAGTCATCGGTTAGCAACTTATGGCGCTGTTGTAGCTCTTGTGCAACGGCGGTGCGCTTGTCCAATGACTGCAGCCAGTTAGCGGTAAACTTCTCTGGTGGGGTGCGGGTCTTGCTCATGCGCTGAACACCACAACGGCTGCAGTCGTGATTGCAACGAATGACGCGCCAATGACAAGGCCAAAGAATGAATGAAGTGCTACTTCTTTTAGGTCTGCTTTGCTCATAATTGCCGCCTATTTGGTTGGTATATGCCTTATATTTTAGCGCTAATTGGCTACATATTGGCTACACGACTACAAACAGAAACAACAAAAACAATAAATACAATAGGTTGAAAGCGTTACAAACTGCCATTTACAGACAGGGGGCGCTAGTTACAGGGTGTTTTGGGTCATTTTTAGGGGGTAGTCGGGTTCTGAGGCTGGATATTTTCCCCCTTTACTCGCTCGGTGTTCTGCTCTGTTTTAGCCCAGCTTGGTTGGGGGAACGTCAAGGCCGCGCCATATAAGGCTTTAGGGCTTATTTTCTACCACGTTCTACCGTCTTGGGGGAACGTCAAAGCCTTATAAATAAAGGGGTAAAGCCTTATTTTCTACCAATATAGATAATTCCTATTTTTTTCTTCCAATTATTTGTGCTTTTTTATTTGTCTTAGGTTTTTGGTAGAAAGTAGAAAGTTAGCCCCAAAGCTAGGCTAGATAAGGGCTGTACGTTCCCCCGAGTTGGTAGAAAGTTGGGGAACGGTAGAACGTTAAACACAAAAAAAGGGGCTTTACGCCCCCTTTGATTAAACTACCGCCCTTGAAACGTATCGCTGCCGCCGACCGTTTTCTATTAGCTCAAGCTCACCGGATTGTAACAAGCGTTCTATTAGCTCTTGGAAATAGTCGCGCTTTTGGTTCGCTTGTTGTAATTGCTGCCAGCTTTTGGGCTTGCTTACCTTTTCCCTAAGTTTGCTAGGTGCTAGGCCTTGCCCTTTACAGTTGCGTAGAACGGTTTGCTTAGCGGCTGCCATTATTTCGACCTCGCCAGCTTCGGCACGTTCGGCGTATGACTTAAGAATAAGGTACTTAACATCATCAACCGAGTTTTTTACCAAAGCGTGGGCGTATTTGGCGTGTTCTAGCGTGATCGTGCCACCGTCCAGCCCTAGTATGCTTGCCACCTTAAATAGCTGCTCTGGCGCTCTGGCGTAAACGCCGCCTACTATTGAATGGTTTAGCTGGTCGTCGTCGTCGTACCAATCCACGCAAGCATTTAAGTAGGCTTCGGCTTCTGGTGTAACGTCTACCACGCCGTGGCTGGCTTGCATTTGCTCAAAGCCCCAGATTATTGCGCCATGCAATCTAGCCACTTCTGCGCTGTTTAATTGCGTTCTGCGTAGCTTCTCGCGGCGTTCTGGGCAACGTCTTATTATGGTTCGACCAATGAAGCCGCTGGCTATGTTTTCAAGGCTTGCAAAGCTATCTAGCCGATCTGGTACGCTATGCCCCATGATTGAGAAAAACGGATCAGGCCAGCCATTTTTCAGGTACTCAATAACTAGCTTAGTCTTTTCTAGCGCACGTTCTAGCTTGCGCTTTTCTTCGCTGTCATTGTCGCCCAGCTTATCTAGCTTGTTTTCTAGTTCGCTTACGTCCTTGCTTTTGGTTTTGAGTATTTGGCGCTTTTCCATACCTCGGAACGTGTAAAGCTCGGTGCTGCTCATTACCAATATTTCGGCTTCCATTTTGGTTTCATAGGTTGCCGCCTTTTGGCTTTTCATTGAGTCTAGAAAGCTGTGGATTTCGTCAACGATATAAAGGCTAGTGCCTTCGCCCTCAATAAGGTTTTCGATTAAATCCTTAAAGCTGCCAGCGTTGCCGTGAATATAGCGTGAAGCGTACATATCGTTAGCCAGCTTTTTAATAACGTTCTGCGCCGTTTCCTTTCCGGCTGCAGTTTCAGCTATGCCTAGCGTTATTAGGTTTAGCTTGCTTGTGTAAACGCTTTTGCGCTTGCGCCCCATTAGCGCCATTAAGTGAAGCGCCGCAAGGGGGTAAAGCTCTGGGCGTAGCCGCCGCGCTTCGAGTTGCATTAAGCGGCATATATCGCCAGCAAGCCCCGGGGGATTGTCTATATCAACATCAGCTGGGCTAGGTGGTTCTAACTGTTCGCTTGGTTCGTCCTCGGCCTTATCAAACATAGCCTTAACCGCTGCAATAGCTTCTGGGCTTGCGCTCTGGTTTGCCATGTAGTCGCGCTGGTTTTGCTTGGTAATACTTACGCCGTTTTCGTCCTTGAACATAGCGCCAGCGGCTTTAAGTGCTGCGGCTTCATCGTTGCCATGCTCAAAGAACTTGAATAAATCCCAAGCATCAATTAGCCGGGCTTTGTTGCTTTGGGTGAGCTTCCCTATTCCGGCTTCCATGTCGCTACCGTGGTGGCTTAATAGCTTACCGTCCGGCTGTATCTGAATTTGGTAGTTGCCGCTTTCAGACAAGGGCGATACGGCTCGATTGCCTTTAACCTTGCCACCATAGCCGGGTAGTAAATCTACGGCGCTATAGGCCGCATTAAAGGCTTCTATCGGGCTTTTTACGCCGCTTTGCATACGCTCGTATGCCTTACGCTTGCTTTGCTCTAAGCGTTGCTTACGTTCGCGCTCTGCAGCTTCTAGGGCTTCTAGCTCTGCGTGGAACTCATCGCCCCAGCTATCAACCGATAACAGGCCGCTAAATGGGTTTTCCATAAAGTCGTAAAACTCGCCTTTGTTCGGTAGGTAGCAAATCTGGTTAGCGGTTTCAGTTTTGCGGTCTGGTGCTATTCCAGCGGCTTCTAACTTGTCATTGAGTATCTTTTGCATGATCTCAAAGTCGTTACCGTTCACCGGGTGCGCCAGCGGAACAATGAAGCGGCATTTCTGCTTATCCTCGGTAGCACTGCGGCTGGTGTAGCCCATCAAATCAACGCCTAGCACCTTACAAGCAAGGCTAAACATATCTTTGAAAGGTTTACCGTCTGGATCGTCAATGTCAGCCCATAGCGCGTAAAACTCGCCACTATTGCGCTGCTCGATAACGTCACGGCTCGCAAGGTTCGAGAAAATAGCCCATTGGCCATGCTCTTTAGCCGTACTTGGTGGGGTCGCGAGCATATCGGCCACCTGTGCAAGTGTGATCCCTACGTAGGGCTTTGGCTCGCGCTTATTATTGGTGCTGTGGAATTGCCCAAAGCCCGAACATAGGTTAATATTTGAACTATCAAAGTTTACCTCTTTGCATTGAGCCTCGGTTGCCGCCGGGGCTTTTTTTTGTGTGTACATTATTCGTCCCCCTCGTACAATTCGATCACGCCACCGAGAACAAGCTGTTCCACTTCATACGCCAGCATTTCTACGTTCTTCCAAGCATCATGTGCGGCTTTTGCGTTGCCGCTGTTGCTGTGACAGTAGAAAGACTGTTGAGCCTTCAGAAGCGCATCTAGGGTGCTTTGCGCTGCTTTGGTGTCGCAGAAGTGATCAGTAGTATTGATTCGCTTTAGAAAGGCTTTTACGGTGCTGTTACTCATTACCCACCTCCTGCGCGAACTTCTTGCCAGCTTCGTTAAAGCTCACGAAAATATCAGGCTCAATATGGCTGTATTCGATCAAGCCAGCTTCCATTAAGCGCCCTAGAGCGTGTCGGGCTTCGCTAGGTGTAAAGCCCTGCTTTGAACAAAGTTTGAGGATTGTTTTAAGCGTCAAATTTCCAGCACTTAAACGACAAACAATAAAACTCAAAAGTGCTGAATTTGCGTTCTTAAGCTTCATTGCTTCTTTAAGCCACTTGCGGCGACTTGGGCGTAGGTCGTAGCTATCGGGAACGGTAAATTCCATGTTACACCTCCCGACTTGCTAGCCATGCTTCTAATTCGCTTTTGCGGTAATAGCAAAGGCGCGCACTGGCTTTTATTTTTCGTGGGAATGTTGGATCACGTTCACTTAATCGGTGAAGCGTTACCCGGTGCATATTCAGAAAGTTAGCGGCCTGTTCAGGCCGCAATAAATCGCTTGCTGGTGTGGGGTTGGTAGTAGCCATGTTTAACCTCTAGTTGCTGGTTGTTACATGGCTAGTTTTTCAATTTGGCTACCTTATTCGTGGGGTTATCAATTAAGCTAATTAGTAACCCCTAATTGTTTTCGCGGTTGAATAACGCGATATGTTTCAGTGTTTCTTTGCGCTTTTTCCATATAGCCCCGATTTGGCTTTCAGACTTATGGAACTTGTCTGCGGCTAACTGAAAAGCTGTTTCTTTCCCGTTTTTGTACTCTCCCTTAATAGGTACGCCTTGCCCTTTGAGAAAATACAAATAGCAAAGTATTTCTAGGTGCTTTATTTCTGTTGGCTGCTGTTTGGCTGCTCCGCGCCCCTCTTTACCTAGCCTTTGACCATCTAAAGCCCTCATTAAAAGCTCATGGCCTTTGTCGTGGCTGGCTATTCGCAGCATATCGGTTTTACCAATATCGATTAGGGGCTGTTTATCGCCATACTGGGTCAGCATTTTTATTGCTTCTTCTAAATTTAACTGTAAAAGGCTTTCCTTTAACTGCTCGTTATTCATCATTCGCCCCCCACGGCCTTAGCCGGGCTTGTTGTATGATTGCCCCAGCTATCGGCTGCAAGCGCGGTTAATGCTTCCATGTCGTGATCGTCCGTTCTCATGTAGTTTTTAGTAATCATGCTGGTGTCAGCGTGGCCTACTAGCTTACGAATAAGCTCTGGTGATTTCCCTTTGCGTACTAAGTCGCTGATAAAGTTATGACGGAATGAATAGAACTGCAGCCCATCAGGAACGCCGCCAAGCTCTTTAACGTGCTTCCAGTGCTTTAGGTGGGCTTTTCTATCCATCTCACCGCTAACGCGCTCGGACGGGAATATAAGCCCGGTCTTTGGGTTGCCTTGCTGTTTGCGCCAAGTCGTCAGCGTATCAATAAGGGGGTGCTGTGTGCCTAAATTAAAGATTACCTTTATCGGGTCATCACCTTTATGCTCTGTTTTCTTCGGCGTATAAATTAGCGTGTACTTGCCGTTAAAAGGGTTGTGATCAAGGTTTTCCCATCTAAGGGCGTAAATATCACCGGGGCGCATGCCTGTCATCATGGCTATTTGCGTGAATGGTATAAACCAATGCGGAAAAGCCACATCATCAAGGCTGGGTAAGTGCTGGTTTTTTGCAAGGCGTAAACTACGGCGGCGCTTGGCTCTTAATTCCTCTGCGTAGCTATCTAGCCCTTTGAGAATGGCGGCCTTTACTTCGGGGCTGAATATGTCGCGCATGGCCATCATTTTATTATCTTCTTGGCGCAGTGCTTTGCGTTCCTCTTTGGTTAGCTGTGGCAACGTGTACCCGGCTAATGGGTTCACCGTTAAAACTGGCTCATGGTTTGACTGGCCTTTTTTAGTGCCAGCGGCATAATTGAGCATAGCTTTTAATGCACCAAAGTAGCCCACAAGGGTTGAACGCTTTAGCCCAGCTTCGCGTTTTTCTTGATACCATTTATCTATGTCGTGTGGCGTTATCATGTCCATGTCACGCTCAAACAGAAAACTAAAAGCAAGGCTAATTTTGCCTAGCACGTCCGGGCTGTCTTTTAGCACTTTGCTGTAATGCTCAAAAAAGCGCCCTAGCTTTAGGTTTTCTCTCTGTGCTTGCAGCTGCTCCTGTGCGCGTTTCTGCGCTGCTATCGCTTGCCGCTTAGCAATCGGGTCAGCTTCGCCCTTTGTGATCCCTACGCGCCATTCTAGGGCGATTTGCGCGGCTTCCTGTGGCTTTAATGCTGGGTATTCACCAATAGTTAGCGTCTTGCGCTTTCCTGCCGCGTCAGTGTACCGATAACGCCACGATGAAACGCATTTCAAGCGTAGCAAGTGAAAGCCTTTTATAACTTTGCATGATAGTTGCTGGCGCTCGCTTGCTGTCTTAGCAAACTGGTTCGCTGCTGTGGTACTGATTGAAGTTTTCATGTAGCCGCCTTATTCCGTGTAGCCGATATGTAGCCAGTATAACGCAATAAATGGCTACATCAAGCTACAAACGGTAACATTAAAAGCAATCACCAATCAAGCTGCAGCCCTTATAAATACTGGTCAAACCCTTTATTTATGCGGCTTTCAGCCATTCGACGTGGCAGCTATGGGGTGTCAGGGGTCGTAGGTTCAAATCCTATCACGCCGACCAACAAATTTAATAAGAAAGGGGCTTAGACAAAAATCTAAGCCCCTTTTTTGTTACAGCGTTTTCAGAAAACTCACGATGGCATTTTCTTCTTCTTGGGATAACTCAAATGGCACCAGTAAGGGCGATGTTTCTGGGAATAATGGATCGTTGACCTGATCGCCTTTGGGGCGTGGACGCGGCCCGCCATGACGGTACATTCGTACAATGCCATTCAGATCGTTGAATAACCCATTGTGCATCAGGTGCGGACGTTCACTGACATAACGGAGCGATGGCGTCCGAAAAGCACCGACGTGTTCCGCTTGCCCACTAACCCGATAATGGCCCAAGTCTTCAAAGTGGCGACCATAGTAAGCAAGCCCGATGTTATGCAGTTGCTGATCAGAAAACAGCGGCCCTGCGTGACATTGAACACACCCCGCCTTGGTGCGGAATAAATGCATGCCCCAACGTTCTTCCTCAGACAGGTAATTGGCTGCTTGCGCCATATCGCCGGCAGCGATGGCTTGCATAAAGTAATCAAACCGACGCATGGGGGCATCCAAGCTCATAATGTATTCAGCAATCGCTGATGCCACCTGCTCCCACTGTAGGTCCTCTTTAAAGTAATCCGCCAGCGCATCATGATAACCGGGTTTTGCCATCACGTACGCCATCACATGCTCAATGCTACTAGCCATTTCGACCGGATCAGTCAGTGGTTGCTCAACCAGTTCTTTTAACTGTGAAACTCGGCCATCCCAAAACAACTTGTCCCAATGCCCAACCAAGCGCAGCATCTGTGCGGTACGGCGGCCTTCTTTTCCCGCGACGCCGGGAGAAATGCGCACGTTATCCGCAAAGTGATGATTGGATTTATGGCAACTTGCGCAACTAATGGTGCCGTCTTTCGAGAGCTTTGGATCGTGGAATAAACGTTCACCAATGCGAACTAAGGTCTCATCCACAGGAAGTGGCTCAGGTAATGCCGCAAGTTCTCCCGCAGCATTGGGATGCAACGCGGGCCAATCAGACACGGGCTGGAGATACGCTTGGCTTACAGTGCTCTCTGCCACATTCTGCGCACCCTGTACGCTAGCGGCAGCCGCAACACAAAAAACCACCACTGCGACAACAAAACTGCGTGATTGTTTTACCATTTTAATTGCACACCTAACCAAAACTCACGACCCACTTCAATGCCGGCCATTCCTTCACTGACCGCATACGTCCGTTGATTAAAGAGGTTACTGATTTCAAGGTTGACCCCTAAATCCAACTTTTGGGAGACTGGAATTTCATACGCCACTCGCCCACCAAATAACACACGTCCCGGTTTTTCTGTTTCGCTGAACAAGCGGGTAGGTTAATTGATTAATATCGCACTGCGGGCACAGAATTAAATCGCTACGATCCACTTCATACTGCATGCCCAAGTCAACAACCGTATCAAATCGGTTCACATAATTAGCTGTTAACGTTGTATTTAATTGACGTCCCCATTGAGCATTCCAGACCAAGTTGGCGGTAAGTGGGCGACTAAAATCGAGTTGGCGACGCGTTAAATCGTCATAGCTCACTAAACGGTGATTGCCGTTTAAGTCACGCAGTACCACCAATTCATCCTCTGGCACATTCAGCACCGTGTTGTCGTAGGATTCCGCGGATGAGGTATTTTCGGTGTAGTTCACATTAAAATTCAGGGCATGTTTGCGCCATGCATGAGTGTATGACAATGACACCCGTTGATGCTTACTTTCACCTTCGTTGGTCTGATAAAGGTGGGTAATGCCATCAATGAGTTCTGACTCACCCCGGGTGATCTGATCGTGACTTTGGCGATACACATAGTTCAAGCTCACTAAGCCATGATCGAACACGCGCTGTTTCACCCCAAATACCACCTCATCCGAATAAGGTGTTTTAACGTCGTCAAAACGATAGGTAAAACGAGCAGCAGCGGAAGAAGTAACCCAATCCCCTACCTTTCCGTCCTGCATTAATCGGTACTGAGTCAGATAGGGTCGCTGCCCTTCACGCAACTTATAGGTCAATAAATTGGTCGCGTAATACCGATTAAGACCACTATGAATACGAGTGCGATCATCGCCAAACACATCAATACTAATACGACTTCTAAAAGAAGGATTCAGATTTCCTAAAAAGTCATCATAGTCCAACCGCGCCCCCAAACTGAGATCAACGCGGTCCCACTGTGCGCTATATTCAGCGTAGAGATCCGTTTGATACAGCCCAACGTCGATAAACTCTTCCAGATAAATGCGACGATAGCGGAAGAATTGCCCTCGCGCTAACAAGTTATCTAAGTATGCTTGCACATGCTCGGGGTTGGTAAAGTCAATGGTGCCCCCTAACTCAAGAGCCAACTCATCCAACGGCATGGCGTACTGCTGTTCAATACAGTCCAGCGATTGCCCCTGACAGTTTAAATTGGCATCACGAAATGCCGATGAATAGATTGCGGTCGCTTCTGGGCGTTCACGTTGCACCTCGAGATACTGGAGTGCTCCCCCAACTTCTAACTGATGTTCGGCCCCCCAATTCATGCCTAATGGCAGCGTCAAATGGCCTCGCGCTAACCAGCTCTGCTGAGTTTTCTCTAGGTCACCATAGCCACCTTCCACGCTTAATGGCGGTTCGCCGCTATCGATGCCCCATTCTTTCCCTTTCGCCCGAATCCAAGGTAGAAATACCCCCGGTGCCTTGCGGCTATTCTCGCTGCGGTTATAGGCCAGGGTTGCGTTCCATTCCCCGCCCCACAGGGTGTCCTCTAATTGTAAGGACAAACGCTGCCCACCGCCCTTTAGCTCAAAGTTTGAGTTCCAGACGTTCGATAGAATGTGACGCCCCGTATAAGGCGCATGACTGGCTTGAATCCGAATGCGGTCCACCAGCCAATCATCAATCACATAGGTTGCTGCCATACTTATCGATTCGCGGTCGGTTTCGACGGCATCTTGTAAGGAGATATCCGTAATAGTGGACGTCGTACGCGCCACGGAGAGCGTCACAGACTGCTTCTTAGTGATGGGCGCGCTGGCCGTAAAACTGATCGTTTCTTTAGTGAAGTTGGGTTCTTCGGGCCAATTCACATCTTTTGCGGATGCTTCGGCATCCTCATTGTACTCACGCAAATCGAGATAACGATAGCTGCCCCAATCACTGTGGGAGCGCCGATAATTCACGCTGAAACGTGGTTTACGCGTGGGTTCACGGAGTTGCATGTCCACCACGCCGCCACCAAAAGAACCATAACGAGCAGGTATATTGCTGTCATACACGGTCACTGATTCAATCAGTTCTTGGTTAATAAAGCTTGCTTCTGGGTGCCCCTGCACATCGTTCTGAGCGGTCACTGAGCGACTAAAACTCCCCGGGTCAAGCATGGAGTTGTTGCTCACCCCATCTAACAAAAAGGAGGTCTGCCAAGGCTGCGCCCCAGAAATAGAAATGAGTTTGCTTCGGATTTCAGCCTGCTGATTCACGTCCAATGCGTCTTCAGAACCCTGAACACCAGGTAAAAACAGCAACATATCGGTGATGTTGCCATTGCCTTTTAATGCGTTATCAATGAACTCACGATTCAACGTATAGCTGCCTTCCGCCCGATGCGTTTGTGGGAGCCACCGCCGACCATAAACACTGATACGCTCCATTGCCCGGTGCTTCTTTTTACCCTTGGCAGTTTTCTCTGCATCATCTTTTTGCTCGACCTGTTCGCCCGCCCCGTCACGAACAGCCGCCGTCTCCTTATCGAGGGAGACGGAGGCCTGGCTACTTGCCGCTACCGCTAATAGCGGTAACGATAAGCTTAAACGAATCAGCATTCGCAGATAATTATAGGGAGCCAAGTGGCTGCGGATCTTCTTCATCAGCAACTCCATCACCATCTGCGTCATCATCTAATTCAATATCGGTATTTGCCAACTGCTCTGGGGTCGCTGCAATGGCAAAGAAGTTCGCTTTGCCGTCTTGGTCCGTATCCACGGTCGCAATAGGGCTCGCTGGGAAATCATCTTGCAAGGCTTGGAGCTCGGATAGCACGGCAAGGCTTGCAAACTTCTCGGCTGTACCGATATCCAGAGCTTGAATGGTTTGTTCCGCCAAGGTGTAGTGGCGAACTTGCGCCAAGGCTTCGACTAAATCGAAAATCAAGTCACCCTGCTCCACTACTGGACGTTGCTTTAACTCACTATCTAAGGTGGTAAGCAAGGTATTGAGAGGTGCTTGAATATCCGTCAGCAAGGTCTGATATTGACTGTCGTTATACGCATGGCTGCGTAATTCTGTTAACACCGCAACGGCCGGCTCATAAACCGTCGTGCTCGTGCTAATCGACATGATTTTATCCAGCGCCGTCAGCACCCCTTTGAACTCATTCACTGTCACTCTTGGGGCTTCGTTCAGCTGCGCAAAGCCCTGCTCCACATAAGCTAAAACTTCATGGTAGCGTTTCGCATTGGCGCTCAGCTTCGCAAGATCAAACCAGGCATTGGCTTGACTGATTTCGGTAGTGAGTTCGGTTTCAATCACCGCACTTGCCTGCATAAACAATGGTTCCGCTAAGTTCGATTGGCCGACCGCATGTTGCATTTTGATCACATTGCTTAAATGCGCGAAATGGTTCGAAGAAACATGATTCAACAAGCCGGCACATTGATTCGCTGCTTGCTGGGCAAAGGCCACGTCGTTATTCCCCAAAATGCGGTTCACAATTCTAAAACAGCCATTATTCCCGGTGTAGAACGCTGGGGTGTTCGCGTTTTGTTGGGCATAGGCATCCGAAGCGACTATGTCGAGAGCATATTGGTAAGCAACTCGGGCTTCATCTTGACGATTGTAACGCCACAACAAGGCGGCAAGTTTCGGGAATTGCTCCGATGATTCAATAATTTCTGATACGAAGGTGCGCGGATTGCTGCCGTAGGCGGTCGCCATATCAGCCAATACTTGTTCGATGGCGTTGGTTCCCGTGCCATCGTTCAATACCCGCAGAAAATACGTCATGGCTTGCACGCTACGCTCTGCACTTTCCTGCTCTCGAGCGGTTCCGTAGGTGGCTAAAATCTGCTGCGGATAGTTTGCCGAGTTCGGATATAACGCTGAGAACAGAGCCGATGCTTCGGTCAGCGGCGCACGATATTGATCCACGGTGTTTTCAGCAAAGTTTTTCGCTGGCAACACCAAGTTTGGATCATAATCCACCGGACCGTAGTACGCTAAAGTTTCAGCTAAGGCGTGTTTCGCCTTGTCAATTTCGCCAATGTAGAAATACTGCTCGGCCGCCCAAACATAGTATAACGGCGCTAACCGATAGTGCGTTGGGCGATTTGAAAACTCTTGGTACCCTGCCGATGCGGCAGCACGCGCCATAATATCGAGGTTTTCGATGGCTTGCTCGAGCAGCTCTTGATCCCCACTTTTCAAGTAAGCCGAGGCCAATTCAACGGAGTTGGTGCGAGCCGTTTGGGCAATAAACCCAATGGCATTTTTATACACGCCGCCAGCTAATGCATCCAAATAAAGGTTCACTTGGTGAATAATACGATTGGCAAGAACATCATCCTGCGCCGCTAATGCATCCCGCAATAAGCCTAAATAATAACGCCCATCTGCGTTGACCATGTTCTCGATGCCATTATCCAGCACCATTTGAACGTGGGTTTCTAACGCAAGCTGACGAAATTGGGCTGCTTTATCACTTTCATTGCGCTCGTCATAGGCATTGGCTAAGGCTTTCAAGGTATTCGCTTGTTCCGCCTGCGACTGAATGTAATTGGTTAGAATGCGCTGCACTTCATCGTCTAAGCTTGCGCCAACATAGCCCAAGGCAACACTTTGATACGCTGTTTCCGTATCCAACGATGACTGAATCTCAGCGAGCCGACGTTCACTGGCCGATAAATGTGAAGCGTTTGAAAAGTAGTAGTACGCCGCTTTCTCTTCATTGGTGGTGTAAGCCGGCAACAGTAGCACGTCTTCAATCACGGGCTGATTCACGCCATCGCTCAGGCTCACGGTAAAAGTCGCGTTGGGTAAAATCAAATCATCCAAAAGATAACGAAAGCGACCGTCCTGATGAAGCTCAAACTCACCACTCTCAGGCGGGGTAACCAGCTCGAATTGAATGGGGTCATTATCTTGATCATAGACGACCAAGTGACCGGTAATTTCGCGACTCGCGACCACTTCAATTTCGGTATTTTGTAGGATCGGTGGCTGGTTAACCGCAGTCACCGTAAATTGAATGGTATAAACATTACGACTGCCTTCAATCCGCGCTTGGTCGGTGCCGCGATAGGATTGATAAGGCACATAACTCACACGGTTATTATTCAGCGATAACACCCCATGCTTTGGTGCGCTGATAATCGCCGCAAAATTCCCTAAGTCTAAATCTTGCTGCCAGGAGCTGCCCTGCGCAAGAGTGACATTCAATACAACCTGTTCAACCTCATCCTCATCACTGCCCCCACATGCCACTAATAGCACACTGGTTGCGATGATGAGCCACTGTATTAATGATTTTTTAAGCACGATCATTCCCCCCTTGTAATAAGGGCTCAGATCGTAATGAGAATGATTCTCATTGTCAATTGCGAATTAATAAAAACTTTACATTGTCCTGCAGGAGCTGCTGGAGTTTAGTAACGCATTGATGCCGTTCTTTGCCGACCACAAATTGCGCAGGAACCATGCTCGACCAATACGGTTTTTTCCGTGCTTTATGCAACAGTTGGAGCACCTGCCGCAACCATTCTTGCTGCAGCGGCTGGGCATCTGCCACCTGCACAATGTGTTGGGCTCCGTGCCCTCGTTGCGCCAGCTGTTGGATCAGCGCCAATTGCCGCAAGCACAGCAACTGCAACACCTTATCCTCAACAATGAGCTCACGTTCCCCTTTCAAGTGGCCGACTAAGCGTTTGCCGTAATGATTCCAGCCTTGCCAGACGCCTCCCACCAAGGCTCCGATCGCCGTACCGGCACCTAAGCTCAGGCCCCCAACAAGCACGTCGACGCCTGCGCCCATCGCTGCGCCACTGCCCAGCCCTAGCCCAGTTTTGATCCCAAAATCAGCAAATGTTTGCGCCGCAAATAAGTCATCACGCCATTGACCGGTTTGACGATTCAATTGGGGTAATTCAACGGCGGTTAATTCAAACGCATACAAGGCAAGCAATTCCTGCACACATTGTTGCTCGCGCTGTTTGACCCGCTCCTGCACTTGGCGCATCAGGAATTCGTGATGTTCTTCGCTCGTTTCGTGGCCTTGCACCCGATACTGGTACGCGGCGACATCCACTAATAATTCGGCAATCTGCTGCGACCCGACGAGCCATCGTTGCTGTCGTTGCTGCTGGCGCGCCTGGGCGAAGGCCTGCAATTGCGGCTCAAATTCCGGCACTAAGGCAATTAATCGCTGGCAGAGAATTTCTTCTCCTTCAACGGGCGGGGTCACCGCATCGAACTCAATTTGCACATGCAGATGCACGTGATTCAATGCCTGCTGCCAGGCGGCGCGATGGTTCGGTTGTTGCGCCACGAAGTTCAAAATTGGCAGAATGGGCTTGCCACAACGCGCCAATACCGCTAATTCATCTTGAAACTTAGGTAATACAGGATCACGCACATCAATCACGTACAAAGCAGCATCCGACTGCAATAGCTGGCGTAAAACTTTTGCTTCTTGCTCATACGCTTCGCTGGCTGCTGGGGAGGATAAAAATACCTGTACTTGCGCAGGGCCATCATGGCGATGCTGCTCCGTCAATTGGTTTAACGCATCGTATAAGTCGGTTCCCGCTTCCAGCCCAGGCGTATCAAATAATTGCAGCAACACCTGCTGGGCAATTTTAACATCCGTTTGAATCACCTCGCGGGTGGTGCTCGGTCGCGAATCCACCACTCCAAATTGTGCATCGTGCAGAAGCGTTCGTAATAACGATGTTTTCCCGGTATTGGTATGACCGACCACCGCAAGCTTTAATGGGGCTGAAGTTGCCATGGAATCGCCTCCGTGGTGAGTTGCTGCTGCCAGTGTTGCAGTCGCGTCATATCCCCGCCCTGTGGTTGCACAAAATGCACCTGTAACGCTTCCGTGAACTGCTGCAACTGATTTAGATAACGCAACGTAGCTCTATCCGGTGACAGTTGCGTGTTGATCCGGACGGTTAATTGCGTCACCGGCTGATGCCGCAACTGTTCCAGTACCTGCTGTTTGTCGTGATGGCTCGCAATCACTCCCAAATAGTTGGGGTGCTGCTGGTGTGCAGTCAACCATTGGCTATCTGCCTCATAATCCAAACTTAGCACCCGAGTGCCCGCGCCTATCAAGGAGGTTGTGGGAGTTTTCTGTTCATGCCTTGCGTCAGTACCAGTATCAGCATCGACCACTGTTGTGGATGAGCTATCTTGCAATTGGCGCAACGCGGCGGCGAAGCCCGGCAACTGCACATCAATGCGCAGCCGTCGCAGTTTGTACAGCAGCACCAGCAAGGAGCCTAACCACCATAGCCCGCGCCATGCCACGCCATACCAAAACACACAACTCAACAACCAACGCCCTGCGGTCAGTTGCAACCGGGCATCAGGTTCATTCCATAATGCGGTAATAGAAGGTGCGGTAACACCTAATTGTTGCGGCAGCCAATGAATGCTATCCACAATCGTTTGCAACGTACTGGGTGCCAGAATGGTGGTGGCCCAGGTGAATCGATAGGCATCGGTACTTAAGTGCAAGGCCAATAGCAGCCACACGGCCAACATCACCAATAACCAGTAGCCATGAGAAAGCACTGCGGCTAGCGGCGTGGTTAAACCATGCTGGTTCAGCACACTCAGAAACGTATTCTGTCGTTGCTGGCGCAAAGGATCACGTCCTAAGCGGCGATAGAGCCATAGCAGCAGCCGCCCGATCGCACTAAGATGAGATTTAAACGGAAGGCTCAGCAACCACAACACAAACATCGCCAGTTGCAATCCCAATAACACCAATAACGCATAACTTAATGAAATGGGTTGCTGAATGACCAAGGCGCTGCGCACGATCGCCACCGCACTCACCACGGCCAGCAACAACAAAGCTCCCCACACCATCCGGTAAAGCTGTTGCCACTGTTGGGCGGTGCGAGCAAGGCCCAGTTTCTCCGCAAGCAGTTCAGCGCGCACGGCAAGTCGTTCGGTCAGCTGTGTTGGTGCCCAAGCGGTCTGGTTAATGGACTCATCATGCAGGGTGCCATGCTCTAACTCATAGCGCCGCACCACTTCCACTAACCAAACACGATTAAAACGCTGAAACCAGTTCGTCATGCTTATTCCGCCAAAAAGCCACCCGACTGACGTGCCCACAGCTGCGCATAGAGCCCACCTTGGGCAAGTAATTCGTCGTGAGTGCCTTGCTCAACAATTTGCCCCTGATCCATCACCACCAAGCGATCCATGGCAGCAATGGTCGACAATCGGTGGGCAATTGCAATCACGGTTTTACCTTCCATCAGCCGATACAGGTTTTCCTGAATCGCTGCTTCAACTTCTGAGTCCAACGCCGAAGTGGCCTCATCGAGAATGAGAATGGGCGCATCTTTTAACATGACGCGCGCAATCGCAATCCGCTGGCGCTGCCCCCCAGAAAGTTTCACGCCCCGCTCGCCCACATGCACATCATAGCCACGTCTTCCTTCTGCGTCCTCTAATTGTGCAATAAAGGTTTCTGCTTCGGCTCGGCGTGCCGCTTGCTCAATCATCGCTTGGGTGGCATCCGGCCGACCATAAGCAATATTACCACGCACAGAACGATGCAGCAGTGAGGTATCTTGCGTCACCATGCCAATATTCTGCCGCAGGCTGTCTTGGGTCACCGTCGCAATGTCTTGTCCGTCAATGGTGATTTTGCCATCCGTTAATTCGTAAAACCGCAATAACAAATTCACTAAGGTGGATTTACCCGCCCCTGAGCGCCCCACTAACCCAATTTTTTCACCCGGTTGAATGGTGAGATTTAATTGCCGAAGGATCGGCTGATCGTCATGATAAGCAAAGTTAATGTCTTTGAATTCAATGGCTCCTTGCCTAACAACCAACGGCTGAGCATTTGGCGCATCTTGAATTGCTTGCGGCACCGCCACGGTTTTAATGCCGTCTTGCACCGTCCCAATGTTTTCAAACAGGGCCGAGATTTCCCACATAATCCACTGGCTCATGCCCCATAACCGCAGCACTAAGCTGAGTGCCACCGCAATGGCGCCCACCGAAATTAAATCGCCGACCCACAAATAAATTGCCGTGGCCGCCACGCTAAACAGCAACAGCGAGTTCAACAAGTACAAGCAGGTATAGAGCTTTGTGACCAATCGCATTTGGCGGTAAACCGTGCCTAAAAAGCCATCCATGCCTTCTTTGGCAAAATCGAGCTCTCGCTGCGCGTGAGAAAACAGTTTTACTGTCTGGATATTGGTATAGCTATCCACAATTCGCCCAGTCATCACCGAGCGAGCGTCCGCTTGCTGCGCTGCCACCTGCCCTAATCGCGGCACAAAGTAGCGCAATAACACAATGTAAAATACCAGCCAAATCACCAGCGGAATCGCCAGTCGCCAATCCGCCGTGCCAATAATGATGACCGTACCAATGAAATAGACGGAAACGTAGTTCAACACATCAAACAGTTTGATCACGCATTCGCGTACGGCCAATGCTGTTTGCATGACTTTCGTTGCGATGCGTCCGGCAAATTCATCCTGATAGAAGGTGACCGATTGATTCAGTAAATATTGATGCACTAACCAACGAATTCGCATGGGATAATTTCCCAGCAAGCTTTGGTAGGTAATAAAGGAATGACCAATCACCAGCAACGGCAGCCCGATTAACACCACCGCCGCCATCCCGATTAAGTACCACAGCTGGTCGTCCACAAAGGTGGTGCGACTTTGCTCTGACAACCAATCCACCAAGTTCCCAATAAAGCTAAATAACCAGACTTCGGTAATGGCAATAAGCGTCATTAATAACCCGGCAACAAAAATAAATGGCCAAGCACCTTTGGAGTAATACAAACAAAATGCCACTAAGCTGGAGGGTGGTTGCCGTGGCTGTTCATCTGGAAATGGGTTCAGACGTTGTTCAAACCAACGAAACATAATCAATCCTTAACTTCTAATCGGATGCTGTAAAGTAACACAGATGCCTTAGCATTGGCTTGGGGTTAACCGAAGTTCGAACAAAGTGGCTCCTTGACGGTCCAAATAGCGCACGGTGAAATGGTCAGCTTGGGTCCGGTAAAAGGCCATCGACTCTAAGGTGCAATAATAGTCTGTTAAAACAGGCTCCACTTGTGCCTGAATCGATGGAATGTCATGCTGGTAACGATCCACTTTCACCAAGCTATAAATGTAGCGCATGCCATAATCAACCACCTCGGCACGCTCGAAACGGGTATTCATATCGATGAGTTTCGGTAAGTCTCGATTCAGGATGCCAGAGCGTTCGATTAACGTTTGATACAAATCGTTACGATTTTTTACAGAGTAAGGATCGTCATCGCGATTCCATTGAAGAGCCAAAATACCAACAACTAAAATGGTGAAAATACTAATAAGCATGGGCTTTCGCCAGGGTTTTGGCATATTCTTAATCTCATCGTCTAAGTGAATTTTGGTATTTTAACACGTGAACTTAATGCGCCGAGTATCTTACAAACATACACCAATGTATGTATAATTTGGGGCAGTATAAAACCATTAACAATAAATGAGGTAGTTTCATGCAACAACGTTTCCGTAAGCCGTTGTTCGTATCGGTGATAGCCACTAGTATTTTTCTTGCTAGTTGCAGTGAGTCAGGGCCTGCTGCTCCTGCCGCTGGACAAGAACAACTAATGACGGTCGGTATTGTTACCATTCAACCACAGAACATCGATTTAACCACCACCCTACCCGGTCGTGCAAGCGCCTATCGTGTCGCTGAAGTACGGCCACAGGTGAATGGGATCTTAGAAAAACGGTTATTCGATGAAGGCGCCATGGTGACTGCTGGTGAGCAGTTGTATCAAATTGATGCGTCCATGTACGAAGCGGAGCTTGCCAGTGCTCAGGCAGAAATTGCCAGAGCCAATGCGGCGGTGAAAGCAACCAAATCACGATTTGAACGAAGCAAAGGGTTGCTGAGTGACAATGCCATTAGTCAGCAAGACTTTGACGAAGCTGAAGCCAGCTATTTGCAAGCCGAAGCTCAACTAAAAGTGGCGCAAGCAAATTTAGCCCGTGCTGAATTAAACCTTGAATACACACAAGTAAAAGCCCCTATTTCCGGTCGCATTGGTCGTTCGCAGTTAACTGAAGGAGCCTTGTTGAGTGTGGGTCAAGCACAGCCGCTAACAACCATCACACAATTGGACCCGATTTACATTGATATTTCACAAAGCTCCAACGATTACCTGCGTTTACAGCAATTGATGGCGTCAGGCCGAATCGTCACGGATGCGGATAACCGGGCTCAAGTGACCGTTCGCTTGGGCGAATCGGAAGGTTACGCTGCCACCGGTGAGCTGTTATTTAATGAAGTGACCGTGGATCCATTAACCAGTGCCATTACCCTACGTGCGCGTCTTGAAAACCCAGATCATGTGATTTTACCTGGCATGTTTGTCCGCGCTGAGGTGGACACTGGGAACCTTCAGAACGCCCTGTTAGCGCCACAGTCAGGCGTAACTCGTGACCCGCGCGGCCGTGCAATGGTCTTTGTGGTGAACGGTGACAACGTCATTGAACAGCGCTTTATCGAGGTCGATCAAACCATGGGTAGCAACTGGGTTGTCACCAGCGGCTTACAGCCCGGCGAAAAAATCGTGGTCGAAGGACTGCAAAAAATTCAACCAGGTATGACTGTCAAAACTGAAGAAGTGAAGTAAACCATGGCAAAATTTTTCATCGATCGCCCAATATTTGCGTGGGTTATCGCTATCGTTATCATGCTAGCGGGTGGGTTGGCGATTACCCAACTCCCGGTTGAGCAATACCCTGAAATTGCGCCACCATCGGTGCAAATTAACGCAACCTATCCGGGTGCCACTGCGGCCACCTTGGAAGAGAGCGTGACGCAGGTGATTGAACAAAACATGAACGGTATTGATAACCTCAAATACTTTTCATCAACCAGTGATTCGGCGGGTAACGCCAGTATCACCCTGACCTTCGAGTCTGGCACCGATGCCGATATTGCGCAGGTACAAGTGCAGAACAAGCTTCAACTTGCCCTGCCCCTGCTCCCGCAAGAAGTGCAAGACCAAGGGTTAGTGGTTGCCAAGTCGAACAACTCGTTCTTAATGGTTGCGGCACTGGTATCAAAGAACCCAGAGGTGGGCCAAATTGACCTTGGGGATTACATCGCTAGTAATATCCAAGACCCCATTAGCCGTACCCCTGGCGTTGGTAACGTCCAACTGTTCGGTGCTCCATACTCCATGCGGATTTGGCTCGACCCAGCCAAATTGGTTCGGTTTAACATGAGTACAACTGATGTCGTGCTGGCGTTACGTGAGCAGAACAACCAAGTTGCAGCAGGACAAGTCGGTGGTACTCCAGCCATTGAAAACCAACGTTTGACCGCGTCAATCATTGCTCAAACACGGTTAGAAACCGTTGAGCAATTTGAAAACATCTTACTGCGGGTCAACGCAGATGGCTCAAAAGTCACTGTGGGTGATGTTGCTTACGTTGAGTTAGGCGGGCAAAACTACAACATTGTTGCGCGCTATAACCGTCAGCCATCCACCGGGTTAGCGATTAACTTGGCCACCGGCGCAAACGCGCTGGATACCGCGAAATTGGTCAAAGAGCGTTTGGCTGAGTTGGAACAGTTCTTCCCGCAAGGCGTTGAGCTGGTGATTCCATACGACACCACCCCGTTCGTTGAGATTTCGATTCAAGAAGTTGTCAAGATTCTATTTGAAGCCATTATTTTGGTCTTCTTATTGATGTTCTTGTTCCTGCAAAACCTGCGCGCGACCATTATCCCGACCCTTGCCATTCCCGTCGTACTCCTCGGGACCTTCGGTATTATGTCGGCCTTAGGCTTTTCGATTAACACCCTCACCATGTTCGGTTTGGTGTTAGCGATTGGTCTACTGGTGGATGACGCCATTGTTGTGGTAGAGAACGTCGAACGCTTAATGACCGAAGAGAAACTGTCTCCTCGTCAAGCAACCATTAAGTCCATGCAACAAATCACCGGTGCGCTTGTGGCAATCGGCTTGGTCATGGCGGCAGTATTCGTCCCAATGGCCTTCTTTGGTGGTTCCACAGGGGCGGTTTATCGTCAGTTCTCAATTACGATTATTTCCGCCATGGGCTTATCGGTCTTGGTGGCAATTATCTTTACCCCGTCACTGTGTGCGACCATTCTTAAGGCCACACCTCATGAAAAAGCACAGCGTGGTCCACTGGGTTGGTTTAACCGCACCCTTGAGCGCAGCACCAAACGCTACACCACGTCGGTCCAAAATATCATTCAACGCAGCGGTCGTTTTGTGTTGATCTATTTGGGCTTGATTGTGGTATTAGGCTTCTTGTTTGCACGTATGCCCAGCTCCTTTATTCCGAACGAGGACCGAGGGGTATTCCTAACACAAATGCAGCTTCCGTCTGGAGCAACCCAAGAGCAATCACTGCAAACCATGGCAAAAATCGAAGATTACTTCTTGGATCAAGCCGAAGGTGTGAGCTCAATCTTTAGTGTGGTTGGGTTTAGTTTCAGTGGCCAAGGCCAAAACGCCGGGGTTGCCTTCGTACGGATGGACGATTGGAGCGAGCGGACGACTCCTGAATTGCAAATTGATGCCATTATCGGCAATGCGTTTGCATACTTTTCGACCATTCGTGAAGCCATGGTGTTTGCGTTTAACTTGCCATCAATTCCTGAGTTAGGAACGGCCAGTGGCTTTAACTTGTATATCCAGGACCGTGCAGGTCTCGGTCACGCAGGTCTCTTAGAAGCCCGTAACCAATTACTTGGTATGGCAGCTCAAGAACCAACGTTGGTCGGCGTCCGCCCTAACGGCATGGAAGATACCGCACAGTTACGGATTGATGTCGATTATGAGAAAGCCAAAGCACTCGGCTTGTCCATTGGCGATATTAACGCAACGCTCACCCACGCTTTCGGAACCACCTACGTGAACGACTTCGTTGACCGTGGCCGGGTGAAAAAGGTTTACCTGCAAGGGGTGCCAGAAGCTCGGATGAGCCCTGAAGATCTCAATAAGTGGTATGTCCGTAACAACAACGGCGAAATGGTCTCCTTTGCATCATTTGCTACCACCCACTGGGATTTCGGCCCGCAGCGTCTAGAGCGTTATAACGGTGTTCCAGCCATGAATATTCAAGGGGAAGCTGCCCCAGGGTATTCATCGGGTGATGCCATGCTGAAAATGGAAGAGCTGATCAGCCAATTGCCTACGGGAATTGGATATGAATGGACGGGAATCTCCTTGGAAGAACGTACCTCGGGTGACCAAGCGCCACTGCTTTATGCCCTGTCGCTGCTGATTGTGTTCCTGTGTCTCTCGGCTCTGTATGAGAGCTGGTCGATTCCGTTCTCAGTCATGTTAGTGGTACCGTTGGGTATTCTAGGTGCCGTCATTGCAGCAACCATGCGTGGGCTTGAAAATGACGTGTACTTCCAGGTTGGCTTGTTGACCACCGTCGGGGTATCAGCGCGTAACGCTATTTTGATTGTTGAGTTTGCCAAAGATTTACAAGCTCAAGGCAAAGAGTTGTTACAAGCAACGCTTGAAGCGGTCCGGTTACGTCTCCGCCCAATTCTGATGACGTCTCTGGCCTTTACCTTCGGCGTACTCCCACTTGCAACGTCAAGCGGTGCCGGTGCGGTGAGCCGTCAAGCCATCGGTACTGGGGTCATTGGAGGCATGGTCGGTGGTACCATTCTGGCGATCTTCTTCGTTCCATTATTGTTCTACATTGTGCGTCGCTTCTTCCCACCGAAGCCGCCCTATGAAGACTAGTCAATTGAATTAAAGACATGCTAAGGTTGAGTGGTGTTTCATCACTCAACCTTTTTTTTATGCTCTATCGCTACTTCATCATTGCCCTCGCCATTGCCGCCGCACTCATTGGTGTGCAAATTCCTAATTACCTCACGCAATACCAACAACGGCTCGATGCTCAGCTCACCGAGGCACTGGTGTACTACAATGAGTATCAACGAATTGCAGATAAGTATTTTGACGGGGATATGACGGCGCTCATCACGCTGCATGAAACGAGTGAGAACCCAGTATTTCAAGATGAGGCCGTACCACTACGCCAATTAGTGGAACGCGTGCAACGGTTCCAGTATGAACAATCTCAGCTGCAACAAGGGTATTTGCAGCAGCTATGGTTTGTTGCCACCGCCGCCAGCCCAGAGCTACGGGAACATACTTGGCGCATGTATAGTTTTAATGTGCCACTCAACCAACGCGCGGTCATCACCGGCGTGGTCGCTGCCCTAGTGGTGGTGCTGTTACTGGATATCGTAACAGGAGGATGCCGTATGGTCATACGTCGCATACGGCGCATACGGCGTAAGCATCGCCCTACTGGTCGCGATCTTTCACTTTAAACTCGCCTTCAATCACTGAATCATCGGCTTGATTTTGCCGATATTCGTGTTGTTTGCGAGCATATTGATGAGCATCACGTTGGGCCGCACGAGCCGCTTTCGTAAATTGCCACATTTGCTTCAACTCATGGCGGCGACGCCACAGGGTCGGTAACATCAGAATCCAGCCAAATAGCAAAACAATAAGGCCGATAAATAACCCTACAAGCAGCAATAAACCGAATAACAACCAGCTGACAATAACCATCAACAGATTGGCATTAGGACGTGGTTTTACCTTTTCTTGCCAGTGGCGAATATATATCAACATTGAAGTCACTTATTCCATCATAAAATAATGTCCCCTTAGATATGGGGATGGTTTGACGGCAGACAAGCGTTAGCCTCGCCGATCTTGCAATAATTTTAAAATGATACTGGTTAGATTAAACAGATTAAAAACAGTTCCGCTTACACTGCCAACATAAATGGCGTAACACAAGCCAAGCAATTCGGCTAACAAAAACCAGCGTCTGATTTGCTGGGCATCATTCAGGCGAATGGCCCCGACGGTAAAAATGAGCGATGAACTATAAGCGAAAAACAAGGCAATCCAAGTAGCGGGAGTGGTTATTTCCCAGGCTAAAAAGCCCAGATTAATTGCCACAAAGGTCCAGAGCACGATCGAGCCGCGCCAGCGTATGGCAATAAAATTACGAGCCACTGCAATGGCGGTCACCACACAACCCGCTATCGCTCCCATCAACAAAAAATGGATCGACAACGCCGCCAGCGCCAAAGCACTGATCCAGCGATATCGATTGGCGTTACTTTGCCGATACGCGATAAAGTTAATAATAATGGCACAAAGGCCAAAGAGTTCAGCCGTAGATATCACAGATCACCCATAAAAAAAGCGGTAATGGTTTCCCACTACCGCTTCCATTAACGACTCGCTTACTGCCGCTCACTGGCACTGGCATCACGAATTGCACGGAATTCGTTGCCTGCGTGCCAATTGGGCCAAGCATCAGAGTTTGCCAGTTCATGACCGATGGAATAGAACAACCATAGGTCTTGTTGAATACCACGTAAATCCCAGTTCGGATCAAATTCGTCAGCCGGTTTATGATACGCGTCGCGGGTATAAATCGCTCGCATTTCTTCGCCATAAGCGCGGCCTAATTCGATATGATCGTTACCGCCTTTAGCGTACAACATTGGCACGCCACGTTTGGCTAAGTTGAAATGATCTGAGCGATAGAACGAGCCTACTTCAGGGTTTGGCTCGGCGGCTAAATAGCGATCTTGTAATACCGCATACTTTTCTAAATAGTCTTCTAATTCAGAGTTTCCGCGTCCTACAACCACCACATCACGCATGGGACCATACACGTTGAGCACATCCATGTTAATGCCACCCACCGCTTTGCTTAACGGCAACATCGGATTATCGGCATACCAATCTGAGCCCAATAAGCCACGCTCTTCAGCGGTAACTAGCGCAAACACAATGGTCCGTTCTGGTTGCGGTTGACTCACAAAGAACTCGGCCAAAGCCATGACCCCAGCAGTGCCACTGGCGTTGTCTTGTGCTCCGTTAAAGATCCCATCATCTGGATTCACCGGGTCTACGCCCAAGTGGTCCCAATGGGCCATGTAAATCACATGTTCTTCAGGCTTAGACTTACCTTCAATATAACCAATCAAGTTCGGTGAGTTCAGGTAATCGAACTTGTTGTTCACCTGAATCGACATGCTGGTGTTTAATGGCACGGGTTTAAAATCAGGAGCTAACGCTGCTTCACGCATTTCAGCATAACTGGCCCCAAGGCGTGCGAACAGTTGATCAGCACTTTCTTTGGTTAACCAGCCTTCAATCTGCGCCCGATCCATGTTTTTGTTTTCTCGGGCTAAGTCAAAGCGCATCGGCGAACCGCCTGCGACCACACCCCAACCATAACCAGCTGGGCCGGTGTCATGAATGACTAGGGCTCCAGCGGCGCCTTGACGGGCGGCTTCTTCAAACTTATAGGTCCAACGACCATAGTAGGTCATGGCATAGCCATTAAAGACTTCCGGATCACGAGTATCATAGCCCGGGTCATTGACTAAAATGACCACAGTTTTACCTTCCACATCGAGCCCTTCGTAATCATTCCAACCGTATTCTGGGGCGACAATACCAAACCCGACGAATACTAATTCACTATTTTCTAAGGACACCGAATCTTGGACGCGAGGTGTCCAGGCGTACATTTGTGAACGGTATTCAAATTCACCCAAGTCATCGCTATCAAAGGTCATGGATGAAACTTGTGTGGGCATAATACGCACCAGTGGTACTTGCTGCTGGTAGTTACCCTGCTCCGCATCGTACGGCTTCAAGCCCCACTCGCGGAATTTTCCTTCAACAAACTCCACCGTTTTACGCTCACCTTCCGAAGCCGGCGCGCGCCCCTCAAACTCATCCGAGCTCAAGGTTTCAAGATAACTTGAGAAGTTCTCATTGAACGAATATTGATCCACCATCACCGCCGCAGACCCAGTGTCTGGTTCGATGGGTTGCGTCGGTTTATTTGGGCTGCACGCAGCCACCAGCAACCCTGTCATTGCCAAATAAGGCAGGTACTTATGCATGATTATTCCCCCATGTCACAAAGCTTAAATTGGCGACCTAAACCAATCCCGTAGCGTTTAAAATAGTTTTTATTGAGTTCGATGGCACCATAATAAGGAACATTCGGTCGATATCCCGGACACTGCTCTGGAATAATACTGGGACAAGGCTCCATCGTAATAATAGAAACAATTTCCATGTTCTCATTCAAATAAGCAATATCCAACGGAATGTACGTGTTGTACATCCAAAACCCTGCATCCCCAGGTCGTTGTTCGTCATACACAAACCACATCCCTGCATGTTCAGGTAAATGGTCGCGGCCCATTAAGCCCCGCGCGCGTGACTCAAAGGTATCCGCTACTTCAACCGTAATTTGATGTGGATGGTCAGCCACACAAAGGTCTACCGTCGTCGCCATGGCTGGCGTTGCCATTAAGCCGAGTGCGGCAAACATTAACTTCTTCATACTTCCATTCCTAGATGAGCTGGTACGCTGTCAGTATCGCTTGTCTGCTTCGAGAAAAAAAGCAACTCCAAGTATTTCTTATATAATGAGCTAAACTTGACGCTAAATGAACCCTGTAAAGGCCCTCAATCATTGATTGTAACGGCATTAACGCTTAAAGTAGCGCAGTTTATTAAAATAACACGAACCTAACATGAACCTAAACACACTGCCAGTCACTGCCGCCTTACCTGCCACCGATGCTATTTCGCAATTAAAATGCGTCACCGCCATTGGTGGAGGACATGGTTTAGGGCGTGTACTGTCAACGCTCTCATTTCTTGAACGGCGTTTAATTGGCATTGTCGCAACCACCGATGATGGGGGGGCAAGCGGCTTATTGCGGCGCAACCACGATTGCATTGCATGGGGCGATATTCGCAATTGTTTAACCCAGCTTGCCCAGCAACCACTGGCGGCCGATGTGCTCAATTTTCGCTTTGATTCCAACCATGAACTCAAAGGACATAATCTCGGCAACCTGATCCTGTATACCCTGGATAAGATCAGTGCGCGTCCGTTAGAAAGCATTCAACTGCTCAGTCGCTTTTTAAACATTAATACGCGCATTCTCCCCATGTCCGAAACACCGGTTGATTTGGTGGCTTCAACCCATGAAGGGTTGGAGTGTTTCGGAGAACTGCACGTGGATCGGCTCTTAAAAATGCCACGCAAACTCACCCTATCGCATCATGTAACACCGCCCCCTGAGGCACTGAATCACCTTCGCCGCAGCGATTTAATTATTCTTGGGCCAGGCAGCTTTCTGACCTCCATTATGCCACCGCTGCTGGTCGCAAACTTTGCCCAAGCCATTAAAGAATCTAAGGCTCCCGTACTATTTATTGATAACCTAGTGCCTGAGCACAGCCCTGCGGGAGAGTTAAGCTTAGCCGAGCGTTTGCAATGGATGCGCGACCTGTTCCAATTGGATCTTGTGGATGCGGCCATCAGCCAGTCCCCACAACCCCAGCTCGAAATTCCTGTGTTCCTGTATCAGGCAAACAATTTAAGCACTCCTCATCACCACGACCCAGAAGCACTGCTCGCATCAATTAACGCTGCGGTCAGTCATTTTTATTAAGGAATGTGTATGCGTTTGAAACATCTGGTTGCGTCATTCTTGGTCGCAACAGTCAGTCAATGGCATCCTGCGTTATCCGCCCAAGAACTTGGGCTGGCATCAACCACCTATTCAACCTCTACCCCAAGCCCAGCAGAGGTACTCGGTTACCCTATCGCCAGCCGTATTAGTAGCCCTGACGCAATTGAACACTATTTTAATCAGTTAGCAGCGCAGTTTCCCGAACAGGTCCGCATGATTCATTACGGGCAAAGCTGGGAAGGCCGTAATTTGTACGTGATCGCCCTTTCTAGTGCCGCGAATATGAACAATTTTGAAGCCTTTCAACGCGGCATGCAGCAACTCAGCGCCGCCGATACCACCAGTGAGCGTGAAGCCCAGCAACTGATCAACACCCTGCCCGCCAGCATTTGGCTATCTTATGGTGTTCATGGGAATGAAATTTCATCCCCAGAAGCGGCGCTACTCACTGCTTATCACCTGTTGGCCGCAACCGATGAACAAACGCAAGGCTATCTGAACAACACCATCGTATTTATTGATCCCTTGCAAAACCCCGATGGGCGCGCACGCTTCGTCAGTCGCTATTATATGACCGCGGGCTTAGAGCACAGTGCCGACCGCTTCTCTGCCGAGCACAATGAGCCATGGCCCAGTGGCCGCTCCAATCATTACTTATTCGATTTAAACCGTGATTGGCTGGCATTAACTCAACCCGAAATTAGCGGTCAGGTGGATACCTTGCTCGTGAACATGCCTCTCGTGTATGTTGATCTGCACGAAATGGGCGGTGATACCAGCTACTACTTCACTCCTGAAGCCGATCCCTATAACCCCTTGATCACGCCCAAGCAGCGACAGTCGTTATGGGATATTGGTGAAAACAATGCGCGCTGGTTTGATGCCCAGGGGTATGATTACTTTACGCGGGAAATTTTTGATGCCTTTTATCCAGGCTATGGTGCCAGCTGGCCGCTTTACCACGGCTCCATTTCAATGACTTATGAAATGGCCTCAGCGCGTGGCCACCACTTCCGTACCAAAGATGGTACCATTTTGACCTACGGCGACGGTGTCCAACGGCACTTTATTGCGTCCTTGGCCACCATTGAAAGTGTGTCACAGCAACGCCAAGCCTTACTAGAAAACTTTTGGCAATATCGCCAGCAAGGTATTCGTCTCGGGGCAAAAAGCAAACAACGCACCTATTTATTCCCGGGCACGGATGACCGCGCCGGTGCCCAGCGGTTAGCAGCACTGCTCACTCGCCATGGGGTGCAAGTGAACCAAGCCAAACAAGCCTTTAAGCTATGTGGCGTCAATTATCCTGCCGGCACCTTCTGGGTCGACTCGGCGCAACCCGCTCACTATATGGTGCGCACGCTCTTAGATAGTGATATTGCCATGGATGACGAGTTTTTAGCGGAGCAAGAGCGGCGCCGCGCCAACAACCTTCCTGATCAGATATATGACGTCACGGCATGGTCCTTGCCACTGATGTTTAATCTTGATTATCAAACCTGTGCCCAAGCTCCCAAAGTTGCCAGCGTGCCAGCCACACGCGACTTCATCAAACCGGGGCAAGTGCAGCACGTGGATGCCAAGGTCGGCTACCTGGTGCCTTGGGGAGATATGAACGCCGGACGTTTCTTAACGGCCGCCCTACGTGCTGGATTCACGGTTAAACGTGCAGGCGCAAGCTTCACCCATAAAAACGGCACCAATTACCCCGCCGGCAGTTTAATTTTAACCCATGCTGACAACCCGCAACTGCGTCAACAGATTGAAAGCCTTGCGGCACAAACTGGCGCTCAAGTTCATGGCGTGGATACCAGTTGGGTCACCGCTGGCCCGAATTTTGGTTCCAACCAGAACAAGAAAATTCATGCCCCCAATATTTTGCTGTTGTGGGATGAACCCGTGCAAAGCCTTAGCGCCGGTCATACCCGCTATGTCATTGAGCAACAGTTCGGCTATCCAGTGACGGCGATGCGCGCCCAACAATTACGAGCCGCCAACTTGGCCCATTACCAAGTGGTGATCTTGCCCGCCCTCGCGGGCTCGTTATCACAGGTACTAGGCGAGCATGGCACCGCGAGCCTCACCCGCTGGGTGGAACAAGGAGGGGTGTTAATCACCTTAGGCAATGCTACGGAATGGGCAGTTCAAGAAGACTTGCTCAGCAGCGCCTTAGAACGCGCTATCAGCGAACCAGCCAACCGCCATGGTGACGAGAAGTATGTTGATGCCTTGGTGTTTGATTCCAAAGCCCAATGGCAGCATTACATCACCCCGGCCGATGTTGACCCGTATTGGACTTCAGGTGTGTTAGCCAAACTTGACGTGGATCAAGAACATTGGTTGAGCGCAGGCGTGAAACCGCATCTCATCAATGTCACCGTGGGCAACAAGATCTATCGCCCGCTGAATATTCAGCATGGTCGTAACATTGTTAGCTATAGTGATGACGTGTTAGCCAGCGGCTACCTGTGGGCAGAAAATCAACAGCAATTGCGCCATAAGCCTTTTTTAATGTGGCAACCACGACGCCAAGGAATGGTGATCAGCTTCACCCAAGAGCCGACCTATCGGGCGTATCTTGATGGGCTCAATGTGTTGCTCCTGAATGCGATTTTCGGTGGGGCGGCACACGCCACCCCACTGCGCTAATGGTTTAATCGGTTTTATCGGCGCCAATGCGAGACGCAACGGCGCCACGCTGCCCTTTATACTTAGCGTCTTTTCGCTTGCTATAAGGGCGCAAGCAGTCTTCTTCCAACAGTTCGAAACTTAAGGCACCGATTTTCATCATCGGTCGCAACGCCAAGGGTAATTTCCCACTGTTGTAGAACTCTAACACCACCTGCCCTGACCAGCCCGGATCAATCCGGTGTGCGGTGACGTGGACCATTAATCCCAATCGTGCAAGAGAAGAACGGCCGTCCAACCAGCCCACCATATTGGCCGGTAAGGTGACCGATTCATGGGTGACCGCCAATGCAAATTCACCGGGATGAATAAAAAATGCTTGCTCAGGGGTTAACGTAATCGGTTCACTCATGACCGACTGAATGGCGCGTTCAATTTCTTCCCGCGGCCCACTAATATCAATAAATGGCGCCGCGTGATCTTGCAATACACGAAACTCATTACCCAGGTGAATATCAACCGTCACCCCACTAATGTCATCAACGCTCGGCCGCGGTTCTAAAACAATGCGCCCATCA
Organism: Pseudidiomarina indica; assembly: GCF_900104245.1. GTDB lineage: Bacteria > Pseudomonadota > Gammaproteobacteria > Enterobacterales > Alteromonadaceae > Pseudidiomarina > Pseudidiomarina indica. The sequence continues at coordinate 89,889 of NZ_FMXN01000001.1, read as the reverse complement.
TCTAAGTATTGTTCGATTTGTCGATCGGTTAAACGCATGCCACTGCTACCCTCATTGTATTTTAAGATTCCTTTGACTTGGCTTGCACTTGCCAATACAACTCGCTGGCAAGTCGCATTGCACTCGTGCGCATGAGCTGACTCAATGGATCGGTGGGATGTTGTGCCAGCCAAGGCTGTCCTTCATCCAGCGCTGCTCGCAACCGTGCATCCAAGGGCCATTGACCTAACACTGGTACTTGTTCACGTGCCGCAACCGCCACACCACCGCCGTCCCCAAAGATAGCATCTTGATGCCCACACTGGCTACATTGGTAATAACTCATATTTTCCACCAAGCCGGTAATGGGAACGCTAACTTTGCGGAACATGCTAATGCCCTTTTCCGCATCCGCCAAGGCCACGGTTTGGGGCGTGGTCACAATCACAGCGCCGGTAATTGGTAGCTTTTGTGCAAAGGTGAGTTGAATATCACCGGTGCCGGGTGGCATGTCCACCACCAAGTAATCTAATCGTGGCCACTTGGTATCACGAAACAGCTGTTGCAGGGCTGCACTGGCCATCGGACCGCGCCAAATGGCCGCATCTTTTGCTTCGGTTAAGTAGCCTAACGAACTCACCCACACCCCATGGCGCTGGTGGGGAATCATTTTATTTTGCTCATTAATTTCAAGTTTCTGCTCTTGCCCGCCCAGCATGGTTGGTAGTGAGGGGCCATAAATATCGGCGTCGAGCAGCCCCACCGTTGCCCCCAGTTGCTGCAGCGCAATCGCTAACTGCACGCTCACCGATGACTTGCCAACGCCGCCTTTTCCCGATGACACCATAATGACATTACCAAAGGTCATCGGCAGTTCCGGCTGTGAATTGGGTAATTTGGCAATGTTGATGGCCAAGCGCCATTGATACTGGCCTAATTCCGGATGCGTGGTAAACGGCTCTAAAATGGTATTATCGGCGGCAAAAGGTAACGTTAAACAAGCCGTTTTGGCGTCATCTAACTGAACCCATTCGGCCGGCACGCCATGGGGAAAATAAGGACTGGTTAGTTGCGCGAGGGCATCGACCATCGGGGTCGGCATGGACTGCTTTTTTGTGCTTTTTGAGGTTCTAAAACGACCGAACATGATTGTCTCCCTATGCGGGCATAAAGCCGCATGATACGGTGTGTGTAACTGGATTGCCAGCGCCGATTCAGGTACACTCCAAGGCTTTCAGTAACGTTGAATGAATGGAACCTTACATGCCAACAGCAACTCGTAAAATACTGGTCACTAATGCGCTTCCCTACGCCAATGGCCCGATCCACATTGGCCATATGTTGGGATATATCCAAGCGGATATATGGGTTCGCTTTCAAAAATTCCGTGGTCATGAATGCCACTATGTTTGTGCTGATGACGCACATGGTACGCCTATTATGCTCAAAGCGCAGCAATTAGGCATTGAGCCAGAACAGTTAATTGCAGAAGTCAAACAAGCACACCAAGCGGATTTTGCTGACTTCCATATTGAATTTGATAATTACCACTCCACGCACAGTGACGAGAACCGTGAATTATCAGAGCTGATTTATGGTCGCTTGCGTGAGCAAGGTTACATTCATACCAAAACCATTGAACAACTCTATGATCCGCAAAAACAAATGTTTTTGCCAGACCGCTTTGTCAAAGGTGATTGCCCTAAATGTGGAGCAACCGAGCAATACGGTGACAACTGTGACGTCTGTGGTGCCACCTATTCACCGACGGAGTTACTCAATCCGAAATCAGCCGTTTCTGGTGCAACGCCGGAATTGCGCCAGTCGGAACATTACTTTTTCGATTTGCCCGCCTTTGAGTCCATGCTGAAAGAATGGACGCGCTCAGGTTCCTTGCAAGAAGAAATGGCCAACAAACTCAATGAATGGTTTGAGTCTGGCCTCCAAATGTGGGATATCAGCCGTGATGCGCCCTATTTTGGCTTCGAGATTCCCGATGCCCCGGGTAAGTACTTCTATGTTTGGCTCGATGCTCCTATTGGTTACATGAGTAGCTTCAAGCACTACTGCGATACCACCCAAAAAGCCAACTTTGACCAGTACTGGCAGCTCGATAGCGACGCTGAGCTGTATCACTTTATTGGCAAAGATATTATCTATTTCCACAGCCTCTTTTGGCCGGCCATGTTAAAGGGCGCAAATTTCCGCCAGCCGACCAACGTGTGGGCGCACGGTTTCATTACCGTGAACGGCACCAAAATGTCGAAGTCGAAAGGCACTTTCATTATGGCGCGCACCTATCTTGATCATTTAGATCCGGATTATTTGCGCTATTATTTTGCGGCCAAGCTCACCAGTCGTATCGATGATTTAGATTTGAACTTAACCGACTTCGCCCAACGCGTGAACGCGGACTTAGTCGGGAAAGTGGTGAATATTGCAAGCCGCTGTGCCAGCTTTATTAGCAAGAAATTTGACGGCAAATTAGCCGCCGAAATTCATGACCATTCCCTGCTGAATGAATTCCAAGCAGCCGCAGAGCCTATCGCCGATGCTTTTGAGAAACGTGAATTTGCCAAAGCCATGCGAGAAGTTATGGCCTTAGCTGACAAAGCCAATTTCTACATTGCCGAGAAAGAGCCTTGGCAACTTATTAAAGATCCTGCTAGGGCAGCAGAAGTTCATGAAATCTGCTCTATCGGCATCAACCTGTTCCGCTTGCTGATGATTTATCTGACTCCGGTGGTGCCAACTTTGGCTCAGCGCGTGCAAGAGTTCCTGAATGAAGAATTCCAGTGGGAGAGTCATCAATCAATTTTAACGAACCACACAGTTCGTCCGTTTAATGCATTATTACAACGTATTGATATGGAAAAAGTAAACGCAATGATTGAAGATTCAAAGCAACAAAATGAAGCACCGGTAAGTACCGGTAACGGTGAATTAGAACGGGATCCAATCAGCCCAGAAATCCAGTTTGATGACTTTGCCAAAGTGGATTTGCGGGTCGCTCTGATCGCCAACGCTGAACATGTGGAAGGGGCCGATAAGCTGCTGAAGCTCACCCTTGATTTAGGAGGCGAAACCCGCACTGTGTTTGCCGGCATCAAATCAGCCTATTCCCCAGAAAAATTGATTGGCCAACACACCGTCATGGTCGCCAACTTAGCACCACGGAAAATGCGCTTCGGCTTATCTGAAGGCATGGTGTTAGCGGCTGGTCCTGGTGGTGAAGAGCTCTATATTCTGAATCCGCATGAGGGGGCACAGCCTGGCATGCGAATCAAATAACGGAGGAAATTATGAGCGCAACGATATTTGACAAAATTATTGCCAAAGAAATACCCGCTGACATTGTCTATGAAGATGAATTAAGCCTAGCGTTTAAAGACATTAACCCGCAGGCCCCGTTTCATGTTCTGATCATCCCGAAGCGGCGCATTGCAACCATTAACGACATTCAAGAAGAGGATCGTGAAGTGGTTGGGCATCTCTATGTCGTTGCCGCTCGGTTGGCCCAACAATTTGGTTTCGCCAGTGATGGCTATCGGGTGGTGATGAATTGCAACCAAGATGGTGGCCAAACCGTCTACCACCTGCATCTGCACATGCTTGCTGGGGTGACCATGGGCTGGCCGCCGTTTGCCAACCATCAGCCAAAATCAGCTGGGTAAGCCCATGAGTAAATTTCAAAAGCCTAGCCCCGAAGAACTGAAACAGCGGCTCACCGACATGCAATATCATGTCACCCAAGAAGATGGCACCGAACCACCGTTTCAGAACGCCTATTGGAACGAAACGCGCCCGGGTATCTACGTGGACATTGTGAGTGGTGAACCCTTATATTCGTCGGCCGACAAGTTCGCTTCCAGCTGCGGCTGGCCCAGCTTTACCAAAGCCATTGACGATGAGCTACTCACCACCCGTAAAGATCTGAAGTTCGGGATGATTCGAACCGAAATTCGAAGTGCGACTGCCGACTCTCATTTAGGCCATGTGTTCGACGATGGCCCTCTTCCATTAGGCACTCGTCATTGTGTCAACTCAGCCGCCGTGGAGTTTATTCCATTGGAAGAAATGGCCGAGCGCGGCTACAGCGACTGGATTAAATACGTTAAATAAGTCCCTGTAGCCATGCAGGTTTAGTGTGCGGGGTCGCCAATTACTTGGCCTTCCCGCCGCGGATCTGCCCCGCCAAACAACCGACCATCCGGTAAAATTGTGATCCCATGCAAGCCACTATTAAGGTCTTGAATGCGAATCTCATGCCCACGCTGCCGTAAATCATCCGCCAATGCTTCTAATGTTGTGCCCTGCTCCAACGCCGTCACTCCATTCAGGTTAGTCACATGAGGCAAGTCAATCGCCGCTTGCATGTCCAAGTCCCAATCCAATAAAGCAATAATGGTTTGCGCCACATAGTTGATGATCCGCGCGCCACCGGGCGACCCTAAGGCATGAATGGGCTGCCCTTGATCATTGAAAATCATCACCGGAGCCATGGAACTGCGTGGCCGCTTTCCGGGCTCCACCCGATTCGCTACCGGCACCCCATCCACTTCAGGCACCAGCGAAAAGTCGGTTAATTGGTTATTCAGTAAAAAGCCCCCGACCATCACCGCCGAGCCAAAGCCCATTTCGATACTGGACGTCATGGCAAAAATATTTCCCTCACCATCCACAATCGAAAAATGTGTGGTGCTTGGTAATTCTGGCGTGACTCCGTCAGCATAGGCATAGGCCGCAAACTCACCCGCCGTTGCACGCCCCATATCCTGTTCGCTAATAAGTGCTGCCCGACGTTTTAAGTAGTCCCGATCCAGCATCTCTGCCACCGGCACATCGGTAAATGCAGGGTCGCCAATATAGCGGTCGCGATCCGCAAACGCCAACCGCGATGCCTGAGTGAAGTAATGAATGGCTGCGGCTGAGTTAACGTCTAACTCTGCCATTGGAAAGTGTTCTAACATTCCGAGCATTTGCAAAATAGTGATACCACCAGAACTTGGCGGTGGCATGCCACAAACATCATATACTCGGTATTCAACGCAGACGGGGGCGCGAACAATGGCCTCATAATTGGCGAGATCCGCTGCTTGCAAACGCCCTGGATGAAGCTGAGACTGCTGCACCGCCTGGGCTATCAGCTCAGCCAATTCCCCGTGATAAAACGCATCAGCGCCTCCTTTCGCAATGAGCCTTAGGGTGTGGGCCAGTTCAGGGTTTCGCTTGATGGTACCGGCTTGTAACGGTTTCCCGTCAGGATAAAAGTACTCTTTGCCCGGTGACAGCTCTAATAACCCTGGGCTCATTTCAATTTCCAACAAGCGTTGTAGCCGAGGGGAGACCACAAAACCTTGCTCGGCTTTCGTGATCGTTGTGGTAAATAACTCTTCCCATGGCAACTTCCCCCACCGCTGCTGGGCAAGCTCTAAGCCACGCAACGCACCAGGCGTTCCCACCGAGCGACCGCCCGTGACTGCCGCCATAAAATGTTGCGGTGGCTGGCCATTCTCATCAAGAAATAAATCTGGTGTCGCAGCTTGTGGGGCAGTTTCACGTGCATCAATGGTGTACAACTGCTTAGTCGCCGCATCCCAGTACAAAATGAAGCCCCCGCCCCCAATTCCTGAAGATTGGGGCTCGGTGAGTGTTAACATGGCTTGGACCGCTACCGCCGCATCTGCCGCACTGCCTCCTTGTGCTAAAATTTCTGCCCCTGCTTGCGCAGCAGCTGGCGTTGCCGCTGAGACCATATAGTGATGGGCGAATACACCGGTTTTCTGGGTCAGCCCCGTGGCGGCTTCAGGATCGTAATTGAGCGGGCTGGCCGGTGGCGTTGAGGGCGCACTGTGGCATGCCGTTAGCGTAAATAGCACTGCTAGAATAGAATAACGCATAAGTCACTGTCCTTACCTTCTAGGGATTCAGCATGAGAAGGGTTTGCACCCTTTTCCCCGAATCTCTATCATACGGCCACCGCTTCAGGAGAACAATCAGCAAAAGGTCCACCATGTTCGAGCGAATCCAAGTACTCATCACGGCATTATTACTTGCAGCCATCGTCATTTGGCTCCAGTTTTATCAGTTAGAAACTCAGTCATTGCTGGATCAATTTGATTTTGACGCGGCGGTACTCTGGGCTGAACCCTGGCGGATATTCAGCGCTCATTTGTTCCATCTTGATACCCAACATGCCATTAGCAATGCCATTGGGGTTCTCTTACCCACCGTATTTTTTTTACGACACTTTACCGTCCGAACCTGGCTCAATGCTTTCATCATCATTGCGGCTAGTACCAGCATCATTATCTGGCTCTGGGGCGCTCCCAGCCGTTTTGTTGGCTTGTCTGGGGTTATTCATGGCTTGTTTGTCACGGGGCTATTACTGGACTGGGGCAGTCACCAATACCATCGTTCACAATGGCTGCTCCCAACGGTACTGGCCTTATTGGTGGTTAAAGTCGTGTTGGAAATTGCCGGTTTAATGCAGAGCAGTTTGCTGCTTAATGCTGGCGCTGACTTTGGCTATATTCATGCAGCGGGAATTCTGGGCGGATTAATTGCGTGGCGCTTACACCGTCGGTATCTGGCTTCAATTGCCAAGCAATCGAAGCCAGCACAGCGTTCACCTCACTAAAGCACAATTCGTTCTTTGTTGAGTTCAATCACCCGCGGCCCAATTCCTTTCACTTGCATCAATTGATGGATATCAGTGAACTGCCCCAGTTCATCACGTAACTTAATGATATCTTGGGCCCGTTTTAGACCAACTCCGGTTAAACCTTGCGCCAATTGCTCGGCATCGGCGGTATTGATGTTCACCGTTGCCAGCTGTTGCGCAATCACCCCGGCCACCAACGGTGATGCCTGAGCGGGGTTCATCGCTAACAACAAAGCGAGGCCAAGACTCGCAGCAAGCGTTGTCATCCGTAACATAAACTCCTTCCTCCTTAAGCTCATCAACCTATGCATTGGGTTGACCTGTTAGTTGCCTGTAGCCCACCGCTATATCGCGGTGAGCTACCTTAAAAGTTTAGGAAGGAATGGTGTTGAATACGAATAAATAGCTCGGATTAAGCCATCAGTGATTGCTTAATTTCCAGTAATGCCGCGACCGGGTCAGCGGCTTGGGTAATCGGTCGGCCAATCACTAATACTTCGATACCAAGGGCCGCCGCTTCAGGTGGCGTCATAATGCGCCGCTGGTCGCCTTGTGCCGCTCCGGCTGGGCGAATGCCAGGCGTTACCCGCAAGAAACCTGCACCACATTGCTGTGCAATAGCGGCTGCTTCCTGGGCTGAACAGACCACCCCATCTAAGCCCGCAGTTTGCGCGAGTTTAGCAAGTTCAAGCACGTGAGTTGCTGGTGCCGCCGTAATGCCGACTTCTGCCAAGTCCTCTGCGGTCATGCTGGTCAATACCGTCACCGCAATCACATAGGGGCGCTGTTTGACATCGGCCACCGCCGCAACGGCCGCCTCCAACATTCGGCGTCCGCCACTTGCATGTACGTTCACCATCCAGACACCGAGTTCCGCCGCCGCCCGCACGGCGTTGTGCACCGTGGTTGGAATATCATGAAATTTCAGGTCTAAAAACACCTTAAACCCACGCGCGACCAACTCTCGCACAAAATCAGGTCCCGCACTGGTAAATAACTCTTTACCGACTTTTAAGGCACAGTGCTGCGGTTCCAGTTGATCGATAAGTGGCCACGCTGAGGCGGCATCGGGGTAATCTAAAGCAATACAAATGATGGGCTGCTGACTCATTTATTCTCCGTCTAAACCGATGATGGGCTTGATATCACCCCATGTCCGACACGAGGGACACTGCCAATACAAGGTACTCCCAGAAAATCCACAGTTACGACAACGATACTTCGGCCGTTGTTGAATTTGTTGTTGCACCATTCGTTGCAACATTTTCAAACTATCGCGTGCTTTCCCCATATCCGCGGTGCGGATATGAAAGTCCATTAACTTATGGAAACCTCGCATGGTCGGGTTTTCCAGCAAAGTGGCTTGAATAAACTGTTCTGCCGCTTCTAGTCCATTCTCATGGGCAATCATTTCCGACAGCATCATGGCAGCCGTGGTGGATTTTGCTTCTTTGACTCCTCGTTGTAGGAACCAAATAAGCCCGCCTAAATCATCCATTTCTTCATAACAGGCCTTAATTAACGGCAAGGCTTCACTTAAGAATTCTGGATCATCTTCAAGGATGCCAATTAAGATAGCTTGAGCCTTCCGATAAGCGCCTTGATTATACCACATCCGCCCTAATGCCAATGCGGCTCGAACACAATGGGGATCGTATTTACGAGCTTTTAAATAGAACTTTTCTGCTTGTTCCGACTCGTTTTGGAGTTCCGCCAATTCACAATATAGCTGCGCCACCACTACGCCCACCGAGGCATCATAGCGGAGTAGTTTCAGCGCAACGCGAATGGCTTTATCCCACTCGTGAGTCGACTCATAAAGTTCTACTAAGTGGCGTAAACAGGCTTCGCTGAATTGTTTGTCTTGCTGCAATGCCAGCAGCATTTCTTCGGCCCGGTCATAAATGCCTGCCGCAAGATAATCCAACCCCAGTTCGAACATGGCTTGGCGCCGCTCGTGGTCCGAAATGGTGGGTCGTGAGGTAAGGTTTTGATGGATTTTGATGGCCCGTTCTAATTCACCGCGTCGGCGAAACAGCTTTCCTAAGGCCCAATGGGTTTCTAAGGTGTCAGAGTCGACATCAAGGAGTTCAATAAAGAGATCAACCGCTTTGTCAGGCTGATCAGAAAGCAAAAGATGTAAGCCAGTCACATATTGGCGAGAGAATTGCTCATGCTCTTTCCGATTCTCATTGCGTACACTATTCCGCCCCATGAACCAGCCATAGGCAGCGGCAACAGGTAGCAATAGAAACAATAGCTCTAACATTAACTCGCGCTCTTAGCCTTCGCCCACTGTTTTTTTAATTGCCGGACTTCGCGGCGAGCGACCCAATAAGCCCCGAACATGCTGAGCAAACCAATAATAAAACCTAAAATAAGAAAGGCCACGGCGACGGTTGCCAAATTGAGTTGTTGCTGCAGGATAATAAAATCCACCGCCACCACCTGCTTATTCAGCGCGCCAAAAGCTAACGCAATAAAGAATAAGATAAGTAGCGGAAGACCTATAAAAATGAATCGGATCATAACCTTTCCTGTTTGGCGCTCATAAAAAAACGGCATGCTTAATATAGCATGCCGTTTTTATTATCTCGACGTTAAATTATCCGATATTGTTGACCCGCTCGCGCAGTTCTTTTCCTGGTTTAAAGTGAGGCACGTATTTCGCGTCCAATTGAACTTTTTCACCAGTTTTCGGATTACGCCCTTCGCGTGGAGCCCGATAGTGCAGAGAGAAACTGCCGAAGCCACGTATCTCAATACGTCCACCAGCGGCCATTTGTTGGGCCATCTGTTCGATAATTTCCTTCACTGCCTCTTCTACTTGACGCGAAGACAGCTCTGGGTACGACTTCGTCAACTGGTTAATCAGTTCCGATTTTGTCATCACATTGCTCCTTGTTTATGCGTCAATGCATCAAGCCCACGTTTAGTCGAATTACTCGTCGTTTTTAGCCGCTTTGAAAGCTTCAGCCATTGCGTTAGTGAAGTCAGCTTCGTCTTGCTGCTTATTCACTGACTCAATCGCTTCTTTCTCTTCAACTTCGTCTTTAGCACGAATTGACAGGCTTAAGGTACGGTTTTTACGGTCTACGCCCATGAAACGAGCTTCAACTTCGTCGCCTACTTTCAATTCAGTGCTCGCGTCTTCAACGCGGTCACGTGAAATGTCGGCAGCACGAATGTAACCTTCAACGCTATCAGCTAACTCAACTTTAGCACCCTTGGCATCGACTTCGATTACCTTGCCTTTAACAATAGCACCTTTTTTATTCGCTGCTAGGTAATTGTTAAACGGATCTTCTTCAAGTTGCTTGATACCTAAAGAAATACGCTCACGCTCTGCGTCAACTTGCAGAACGACTGCTGTTACTTCTTCGCCTTTTTTGAAGTCACGTACCGCTTCTTCGCCAGTTGCGTTCCAGCTGATATCTGACAAATGAACCAGACCGTCAATACCACCATCTAAACCGATGAAGATACCGAAATCAGTGATTGACTTGATTTTGCCAGAAACTTTGTCGCCTTTGTTGAAGTTTTTCGCAAACTCTTCCCATGGGTTTGGTTTACACTGCTTCAGACCCAGAGAAATACGACGACGCTCTTCATCAATTTCAAGCACCATCACTTCAACAACGTCGTCTAAGTTCACAACTTTAGATGGGTGAACGTTTTTGTTTGTCCAATCCATTTCAGAAACGTGAACTAAGCCTTCAACGCCTTCTTCGATCTCAACGAAACAGCCGTAGTCTGTTAAGTTGGTCACACGACCCGTCAAGCGGTGGCCTTCTGGGTAACGTGCAGCGATATCTGCCCATGGATCTGCGCCTAATTGCTTCAGACCTAAAGACACACGCGTACGCTCACGATCGAACTTCAATACTTTAACGTTAATTTCATCACCAACGTTCACTACTTCGCTTGGGTGCTTCACACGCTTCCAAGCCATGTCAGTGATGTGCAGCAAGCCGTCAACACCGCCTAAGTCTACGAATGCGCCGTAGTCAGTTAAGTTCTTAACGATACCCTTAACTTCTTGGCCTTCTTGTAGGTTCTCAAGCAGTTCATCACGCTCTGCACTGTTCTCAGTTTCAATCACTGCACGACGTGAAACAACAACGTTGTTGCGCTTCTGGTCAAGCTTGATAACTTTGAACTCTAATTCTTTGTTTTCTAAGTGTGTGGTTTCACGCACTGGACGAACGTCTACCAATGAACCTGGTAAGAACGCACGAACACCACCTAAATCAACTGTGAAGCCGCCTTTCACTTTACCGCTAATTAAACCGATAACAGTTTCTTGGTCTTCGTAAGCTTTTTCTAGTACTAACCAAGCCTCGTAGCGCTTCGCTTTCTCGCGTGACAGAATGGTTTCACCAAATCCGTCTTCAACCGCGTCTAAAGCCACATCAATTTCGTCACCTACTTGAACTTCCAACTCGCCGTCAGCGTTACGGAATTGTTCAACAGGGATAGCACTTTCAGACTTCAGGCCGGCATCAACAAGAACAACATCACGGTTGATGGCTACGATGGTTCCTTTAACGATAGAACCTGGACGGGTTTCAACCTCTTTGAGGCTTTCTTCAAACAGTTGTGCAAAATTTTCGATCATAAAGTTTAACTACTATAAGTTAAGTACGTCCACCAAGCAGTCCCGATTGGCGGGGTTGTTAAAGTTAATCTGTGAGCTTTCCTTGCTACAGACCCCGAAGCCGGCCCCTTGTTAATTAGGTGCCTGTCTCAGTTTGTGTCAGTCTACCGTGGGCAAACTGCAAAATTTGATCCATGACTTGCTCGACACTTAAATCTGTCGAATCAATGTAAAGTGCACCTTCTGCCGCCCGCAAAGGAGCAACAGAGCGATTCGTGTCACGTTCATCACGCTCACGAATCTCGGTGATTAATTGGTCAATTTTAGCATCGATTCCGTTTTCCTGCAATTGCTTAAAGCGACGTTCGGCACGTTCTTCAGCACTGGCCGTTAAGAAAATTTTGGCCGCAGCATCCGGGAACACCACGGTTCCCATATCGCGCCCATCGGCCACCAATCCTGGCAGTTCTTTAAAGGCACGTTGGCGGCGTAGCAACGCTTCCCGAACTCGCGGTAAAGCAGCTACTTTAGACGCCATGTTCGCTACTTCTTGGGTGCGAATGGCCATGGTCACATCTTCGCCTTCTAAAATAATGTGCGTTAGCGCTGGGTTTTCTTCCACATCAAATTTGACATCCAGAGTCCCTGCTAAGGCTGCTAAACTTTCTTCGTCATCCGCAGCAAAGCCATGGTGAATTGCAGCTAATGCCAACACGCGATAAATCGCTCCGCTGTCCAACAGATGCCAGCCTAACTGCTCGGCTAACAAGCGACAAACAGTTCCCTTACCGGCACCACTAGGTCCGTCGATGGTAATCACTGGAATGTTTTTATTCATGGGGTCCCCTACCAAGAATGAGCGCCGCAATTATACGTTTTTAGTAAAAAATTGCATCTCAATTTGGTTAAGGATAGGTGAATAAGCTTACTCAGCTGCGGTTAAACGCAGTAATTCGTCGAAGAATGTCGGATAGGTTTTAGCACAGCACAACGGATCACGAATGGTCACTCCAGCGTTGCTGAAACCCAACAAGGCAAAGCACATTGCCATGCGGTGGTCATGATAGGTATCAATCACGCCATGACGAAGCTCGGCGGGGGGCGTAATATGAATGCTACTGGCAGTTTCTTCGACTTGCGCCCCCACTTTGCGCAACTCAGTGGCCATTGCCGCCAAGCGGTCGGTTTCTTTAATCCGCCAGTTGGCAACGTTACGAATGTGCGTGGTGCCAGTCGCGAACAAGCCTAAAGTGGCCATGGTCATGGCGGCATCGGGAATGGCATTATAGTCGGCATCGAGAGCGTACAAGGCCGCCCCTTCCACTTCAATGTATTCGTCATGGATAGTAACCTTGGCGCCCATCTGTGCCACGCAATCGGCAAAGGCCACATCCCCTTGAATACTTAACCGTCCCACACCACGAATCGTGAGCGGTCCGCCCGCAATGGCAGCGGCAGCCAACCAATAGGATGCAGCACTGGCATCCCCTTCCACCCAATAGTGACCTGGGCTTTGATAACGTTGGCCTCCAGCGATCAGGAATTGATGGTCGTTTTGCACGATAATATCAATGCCAAAGCGGGCTAACATGGCCAAGGTCAATTCAATGTATGGACGCGATACCACTTCCCCAACTAACCGTAGGACGGAATCTTGTGGCAATAATGGTAGGGCCATGAGTAACGCAGAGATATATTGGCTTGATGCGGAGCCATCAATAGTAAAGGTGCCGCCTTGTAACCCAGCGGCGATACGAACCGGTGGATAGCCCCACTGAGACGAACATTGAAGTGGCGCGCCGCCCTGCACTAAGGCATCAACCAATGCCGCAACGGGACGTTCTTGCATACGAGCGTCGCCGGTTAAGGTGATTCGAGCGTCGGCCTGCCACGTGGCACTCAATACCGCCAACAACGGCCGCATCGCCGTTCCGGCATTGCCTAAATCAAGTTCTGCCGGCTGCTGCGGCCAATGTCCGCCACAGCCATGCACATGCACGGTGGTGCTGGTCGCCGACTCAACTTCTAACCGAACCCCGAGCGCTTGCAATGCTTCGATCATGCGGTCGGTGTCATCGCTACGTAGAACGTTAGTGAGCGTGGTTCGTTGCCCTTGGTCACACAACGCAGCCATTAGCAACGCGCGGTTCGCAATGCTTTTAGAGCCAGGCAAAATCACTTCTCCCTGGCATTGGCGTAGGTTTTTTAAGGTAATTTCAGCCCACTCGGTATTCACACTGCCACCTTCTTGTCAGGGTTACAACAGCGCTGACATCGCATCGATAAAGGCTTGGTTCTCATGTTTCAAACCAATACTAACGCGTAAATGCCGCGGTAATTCATAGCCCGCAACCGGCCGAACAATGACGCCAGCTTGCAGCAGCTGCTGATAGATTTTTGCCGCGTTATCGCCCACTTCAATGGTTAAAAAGTTGCCATGGGACGGAATATAAGGCAGCCCTTTGCTCTCACAAAACTCTACCAGTTGCGCCATCCCTAATTGGTTCAAGCGAATGGATTCCGCCAAATACTCGACATCATCCAACGCCACTTCGGCAGCTTTCAAACTCAAGCTATTCATATTAAACGGCTGTCGTACCCGGTTCATATAATCGGCAACATCCGCATGAGTCACCGCATAACCCGCTCGTAACCCCGCTAACCCGTAGGCTTTCGAGAACGTGCGACACACCACTAAATTCGGGAACTCCGCAATCCATTGAATGGAAGGGGCACGCTCGGCTTCGTCCACGTATTCATAATAGGCTTCATCCAACACCACCAGCACATTGGCTGGCACTTGCTGTAAGAATTCATACAGCTCGCTGGCCGTTAAAAAGGTGCCTGTTGGGTTGTTGGGGTTGGCAATAAAGATCATCCGCGTGCGCGGCGTGATGGCTTGCAGCATGGCCGGCAAATCATGCCCATAATTTTTTGCTGGTACGGCCACACCGGTTGCGCCAATGGCTTGCGTGACCAAAGGGTAAACTACGAATGCGTGCTGCGCAAAAATTACTTCATGATCGGCGCTGACGTAGGTGCGCGCGACCAGTTCCAACACATCATTGGAGCCATTACCCAAGGTGATTTGATTCGCTGCCACCTGATGCTTGGCTGCTAATTTTGATTTTAAATAGAAGCCGTTGGCATCAGGATAACGAGCTAACCCGGCCAGCGTCTCTTGCAAGGCCGCTTTCACTTGGCGACTCAAGCCTAATGGATTTTCGTTGGACGCCAGTTTAATGATATTTTTGATGCCCAGCTCCCGCTCAACTTCTTCAATGGGTTTGCCCGCTTGATAAGGGCTTAAGGTACGAACACCTGGGTTCGCTAAATCAACTGCTTTAAATGAACTCATGATGACCTACTTGTTGTTCTGGATAATTATTATTTTTTATGGTTAGGCGTTTCGCTCAAACTCACGCATAAACTCGATCAAGGCATCAATGCCAGCCATCGGCATCGCGTTGTAGATACTAGCTCGCATCCCGCCCACAAAACGATGCCCTTTCAGGCCCAGCAACCCCGCAGCTTCGGCTTGCGCCAAAAATGCATCATTCAGTGCTTCATCAGCCAACAAAAACGGTACGTTCATCATGGAACGATATGCTGGATGAACGGGATTACGGTAAAACGATGATTGATCAATATAATCGTATAACTTCGCAGCTTTGGCCTGGTTGAGACGGCCCATAGCGGCAACCCCACCCTGACGTTTTAGCCATTGAAAGACCAACCCAGCCAAGTACCAAGCAAAGGTATTGGGCGTGTTATACATGGAGTTTTCAGCGGCTTGCACCGTGTAATCCATGATGGTGGAGGTATTCCCTTGGGCTCGACCTAATAAATCATCACGCACAATCGCTATCGCAAATCCCGATGGCCCAATATTTTTTTGAGCACCAGCGTAAATCACGCCAAAGCGGCTCACATCGAGGGGCTCCGATAAGATATTAGAGGACATATCTGCGACGATGGGAACGTTCACATCCGGTACACCGTGCAGTGCAATCCCATCCACAGTTTCATTGGGACAATAGTGAAAATAAGCGGCTTGAGGCGAAAGCTGCCAATCGTTGACCGCAGCAATGGCTTTCCCTTGTTCGGTGGTTACCGCACCCGCCACCACATTGACGTGCTTGACGTACTTTTTCGCCTCACGAATGGCAAATTCCGACCAAATGCCACTGTCAAGATAATCAACCGTGTCTTCTGGACCGGCGATATTTTGCGGCACAGCGGTAAACTGTCCGCGCCCACCACCGTGCATAAACAACACTCGGTAATTTTCTGGAATGGCCATCAGCTCACGCAAATCTTGCTCGGCTTGCTCCGCCATTCGTACAAACACCGGGTCCCGATGACTAATTTCCATCACGGAAATGCCCAATTGGTTCCAATTGAGGAATTCCTCTTGGGCTTGTTGCATGACCTCTGCCGGCAACATGGCCGGCCCCGCAGAAAAATTAAACGGGGCACTCATGGCGTTATTCCTCGCTATCGTCGTCAACCACATCCTCATCCGCTTCATCATCAAGCGGCTCGTGGTTGTCGTCACCTTCGACGGGCTCGTTGAGCAACACATCGGTTTCGTCGTCTTCATCAACCTCATCAATGCGTTGCATGCCAACCACGTGCTCGTCCTCACCGGTACGAATTAACCGTACCCCTTGGGTATTTCGACCCACAACGGAGACTTCGCTAACACGGGTACGAACCAGTGTTCCTTTGTCACTAATCAGCATGATTTGGTTGGCGTCGAGAACTTCCATGGCACCGACCACGGCACCATTACGCTCGCTCACTTTAATCGAAACCACACCTTTGGTTGCACGGCTCTTCGCTGGATAATCAACAATCGGCGTGCGTTTTCCGAAACCATTTTCAGTCACGGTCAAAATGCATGGCATTTCATCGGTTTCGCTACCACGCGGTACCACCAATGACACCACTTGCTGGCCTTCATCCAAACGAATACCACGGACACCAGTGGCCGTCCGCCCCATGGAACGAACTTGTTCTTGGCTGAAGCGCACCACTTTACCAGCATCAGAGAACAACATGATCTCGTCGCCTTCGGTGGTCACATCCACCCCAATCAGTTCATCGCCATCATTTAAGTTCAGCGCAATAATCCCGCCATTACGTGGCCGTGAATAAGCCTCCATTGGCGTTTTCTTGACCACGCCTTGACGGGTTGCCATAAACACGTATTTATCTTCTGGATAATCACGGGTTGGCAAAATAGCAGTAATCCGCTCGCCTTCTTCCAGCGGCAGCAAGTTCACAATCGGGCGTCCACGTGAAGTACGGGTTGCTAACGGCAACTGGTACACCTTCATCCAGTAGATACGGCCACGGGTTGAGAAACAGAGAATGGTATCGTGCGTGTTGGCCACCCATAACCGTTCAATGAAGTCTTCATCCTTCATGCGGGTCGCAGATTTTCCTTTGCCCCCACGACGCTGAGCTTCATACTCGGTCAGCGGCTGATACTTCACGTAGCCGTGGTGTGACAGGGTCACCACCACGTCTTCTTCATTGATCAAGTCTTCCATGCTGATATCGTGAGCAGCTGCGGTAATTTCCGTCCGCCGCGCATCGCCATATTCAGCTTTCACTTGCTCAAGCTCTTCACGAATGACTTCCATCAACCGCTCAGAACTATTCAAAATATGCAGTAATTCTTCAATTTGTTGCAGAAGATTTTTGTACTCATCCAAAATCTTCTCATGCTCAAGGCCAGTCAGGCGATGCAAACGCAAGTCAAGAATGGCTTGGGCTTGTTCTTCAGTCAGGTAATATTGACCGTCGCGAATTCCAAATTCGGCACTTAAATGCTCTGGCCGCGCAGCGTCAACACCCGCGCGTTCCAGCATGGCAGCAACATTGCCCAGCACCCAGGCGCGACCCAATAAGGCCTGCTTGGCTTCCGCGGCTGTTTGTGAACGACGAATCAATTCAATCACATCGTCAATATTCGCTAACGCAATGGCCAAACCTTCTAGGATATGAGCGCGTTCACGCGCTTTGCGCAATTCAAACACCGAGCGGCGGGTAACCACTTCACGACGGTGCAGAATAAAGCATTCCAGCATGTCACGTAAGTTGAACAAGCGCGGCTGGTTTTTATCCAATGCCACCATGTTGATGCCAAACACCACTTGCATTTGAGTGTTCGCATACAAATGGTTCAACACTACTTCTGCAACTTCGCCACGTTTCAGCTCAATCACAATACGCATGCCGTCTTTGTCAGACTCATCGCGTAGACCGCTGATGCCTTCCAAACGCTTTTCCTTCACCAACTCGGCAATTTTTTCAATCAGTCGAGCTTTGTTTACCTGGTAAGGAATTTCAGTCACGATAATGGCTTCGCGACCACTGCTATCGGTTTCAATGTCGGCTTTGGCACGTAAGTGAATACGGCCCCGGCCGGTTTTGTAGGCTTCAATAATGCCTGCACGGCCTGAAATACTGGCTGCAGTTGGGAAGTCAGGCCCTGGGATGTACTCCATTAACTCTTCCAGCTCAATGGCTGGGTTATCAATCATGGCTAAACAGCCATTGACGACTTCAGTTAAGTTATGCGGAGGAATATTGGTCGCCATACCGACTGCAATCCCGGATGAACCGTTCACCAATAAGTTGGGAACCCGAGTCGGTAAGACTTCTGGAATTTGTTCTGTGCCGTCGTAGTTAGGAACAAAGTCGACGGTTTCCTTTTCTAGATCTGACAGCAATTCGCCAGCAATTTTCGCCATCCGAATTTCGGTATAACGCATGGCTGCTGCAGAGTCCCCGTCAACGGAACCAAAGTTACCTTGGCCATCAACAAGCATATAGCGCAATGAAAACGGCTGGGCCATACGGACAATCGTGTCGTAGACCGCGATATCACCATGAGGGTGATACTTACCAATCACGTCACCTACAATCCGCGCTGATTTCTTGTATGGCTTGTTGTAATCGTTACGTAATTCGTTCATCGCAAACAATACGCGGCGATGAACAGGTTTGAGCCCATCACGTACGTCCGGTAATGCACGCCCGACAATTACGCTCATGGCGTAATCGAGGTATGAACTCTTCAGTTCATCTTCAATATTTACCGGAACGACTTCTCTAGCGAGATCACTCATCATCGTTATATCCCTAAAAGCTCTGGTCTTCTTTATTATCGTCTAATAGCGCATTGTACCCGTAGCAGGCCACTCTCGCATCTTTTTTTATCTTGTGAGGTTGAGTACACTGTACCGACTTTTTGGCCGTAGCAGAAGCCCTATGACTTATAAATCGAATGTAGATCCTGTTGAAATTGAGAAATTTAGTGTCATCGCATCCCGTTGGTGGGATCCGCAAGGTGAGTTTAAACCCCTGCACTTAATCAACCCGTTACGACTCGATTATATCGCCCAACAATGTGACGGTGTGTTCGGTAAAGTTGCCCTTGATATCGGCTGTGGTGGCGGTTTGGTCAGCGAAGGCTTAGCCCAGGCTGGTGCTCAGGTAACCGGCATTGATTTAGCCGAGCAAGCCCTGCAAGTTGCCCGCTTACACGCCCTCGAAAGCCAGCTGACGATTGACTATCAGCTGATTGCTGCCGAGCAGTTTGCGGCGGCCCATCCGGCGCAGTTTGATTTGGTCACCTGCTTAGAAATGCTTGAGCATGTGCCTGACCCAAACGCCATTGTACAAGCCGCAGCGGATGCCGTGAAACCCGGTGGTTATGTCTTTTTCTCGACGCTGAACCGCAACATTAAATCATGGTTACTGGGGATTGTGGCTGCTGAGTACGTGCTGGGCTGGGTTCCCAAAGGTACCCATCAACACCAAAAGTTTATCCAACCGGCCGAATTATTACGGATGACCGATGCGGCTGGGCTTGAGCCATTTGCAATGACAGGTATTCATTACTTGCCTTGGCGTGGTTTCTACCTTGATTCCAACAACGTGGATGTCAACTATATCGTATGTTTACGCAAACCAGCTTAACCCCACCTCGTGCCGTTCTGTTCGATCTGGACGGCACCTTATTGGATACCGCCCCCGACTTAGGTGCGGCACTGAATGCTGTGCTGCGGGCGGAACAACGTCCTGAAGTGACCGCAAAAGAATACACCCCGCTGGCGTCCCATGGTTCGGTGCGCTTATTAAAGCACGCTTTCGGTGAAGAGTTTGACGCGCGCCAAGAAGAACTGCGCCGCGCATTTTTAACCGCGTACTCCACGGCGATTGCGAAACATACGCGGCTGTTCGATGGCGTATCTCACTTGCTCAACAAGCTGGTCGAACAACAGATTGCGGTGGCCATTGTCACCAACAAGCCCAGCGCGCTGACCAACCAATTGCTGCCCTACTTCCCACAACTGGCGGCCATTGAGGTGGTGGTTAGTGGCGATACCCTGGCGGTGGCGAAACCACATCCTGAACCTCTCCTCTTCGCCGCTGAGCAACTCGCGATTCCAGCGCAACAGTGCTGGTATGTGGGCGATGCACAACGCGATATTGAAGCCGGTCAACGCGCTCAAATGACCACCGTGTTAGCCGCCTATGGGTATCTCAGTGAGGACGACCAACCGGCACAATGGGGAGCTGACAAGCACATTCACCACCCCCTCGAATTACTTCAACTCTGGTCATAGGCTGACGGTTTATTTTTTTAGCGACCGCAAATTTCTATGACTCACAGCTGATAAGCGTTACAGCGAAAGCAAGTACTTTTTTGTCATAAAACTACCCTACCTTTTACATAATTGGGCTTGATCATAGGGCGATAACTGCTAGGATACTGATAAATGCAGCACCCCAAGATATTGTGTGAAAATTACACGAACAACCCCAAGTCCCACCATATCTTGTGGCTCTCTACAGAATAATTAACGACAGAATATGGATGTGCCTCATGAATCAACAGCTCTTCGTCACCAAACGCAGCGGTCAACGCGAACCTCTCGATTTAGACAAAATCCATCGTGTGATCAGCTGGGCCGCTGAAGGCCTGAATAATGTTTCGGTCTCTCAAGTCGAAATTAAATCTCGCATTCAGTTTTATGATGGCATTAAAACTGAAGATATTCATGAAACCATCATTAAAGCAGCGGCCGATCTCATTTCTGAAGAAGCACCCGACTACCAATATTTGGCAGCTCGGCTTGCCATCTTCCATTTACGTAAATTAGCCTACGGCCAGTTTGAAGCACCTCACTTGTACGACCAAGTTACCAAGATGGTTGAAGCGGGCCGTTATGACCGTCATTTGCTCACGGATTACACCCGTGAAGAATTCGAGCAAATGAACGCCTTTATTGATCACGGGCGCGATTTAAACTTCTCCTACGCTGCCGTGAAACAATTAGAAGGGAAATACCTGGTGCAAAACCGGGTGACCGGTGAAATTTACGAAAGCGCGCAGTTCCTGTATGTACTTGTGGCTGCCTGCTTGTTTGCGAACTACCCCAAAGAAACTCGGATGGATTACATCCAGCGTTTCTATGATGCCGCGTCACTGTTTAAAATTTCTTTGCCGACGCCCATCATGGCTGGTGTTCGGACACCCACCCGACAGTTCAGCTCCTGTGTGTTAATTGAAACCGATGACAGCCTCGACTCTATTAACGCCACGGCCAGTGCCATTGTGAAGTATGTCTCACAACGTGCAGGGATTGGGATCAACGCCGGCCGTATTCGCGCCTTAGGCAGCCCAATTCGCGGTGGTGAAGCATTCCATACAGGCTGTATTCCGTTTTATAAGTATTTCCAAACAGCGGTGAAAAGCTGTTCACAAGGCGGTGTGCGCGGTGGTGCAGCAACCTTGTTCTACCCTATTTGGCACTTAGAAGTAGAAAGCTTATTAGTGCTGAAAAATAACCGTGGGGTGGAAGAAAACCGTGTCCGTCATTTGGATTACGGTGTGCAATTTAACCGCTTAATGTACCAGCGCTTAATCAAAGACGATTACATCACCCTATTCAGCCCATCGGATGTTCCTGGCTTATACGATGCATTCTTTGCTGATCAAGACACCTTTGAGCGCTTGTACACCCAATACGAGGCGGATGAGAGTATTCGTAAAAAACGTATCCGTGCTATCGAACTATTTAGCTTATTCATGCAAGAGCGTGCGAGCACCGGCCGAATTTACTTACAAAACGTGGACCACTGTAACACCCACAGTCCATTTGACCCGGCCGTTGCCCCAATTCGTCAAAGCAACTTGTGCTTAGAAATCGCCTTGCCTACCAAGCCGTTATCACACGTGAACGATGAAGAAGGTGAAATTGCGCTGTGTACCTTATCAGCCTTTAACCTTGGCGCCATTGATTCACTGGATGAGCTTGAAGAACTTGCGAATCTAGCGGTGCGTGCCTTAGATAGCTTACTGGATTACCAAGAATACCCAGTGCCAGCTGCCTACAATGCAACCATGGGCCGCCGTACGTTAGGTATTGGTGTGATCAACTACGCCTACTATTTGGCAAAAAATGGGGTACGTTACTCCGATGGGTCGGCCAATGCCCTCACCCACCGTACCTTTGAAGCCATTCAGTACTACTTAATGAAGGCGTCCATGAACTTGGCCAAAGAGCTCGGTGCCTGTCCGAAGTTTAACGAAACCACCTATGCGAAAGGCATCATGCCCATTGATACCTACAAGCGCGATGTTGACGCTGTTTGTAGCGAGCCATTGCAGCTTGATTGGGACGCCTTACGTGAGGATGTTAAAAAATACGGCATGCGGAACTCGACCCTGTCGGCATTAATGCCTTCAGAAACGTCGTCGCAAATTTCGAACGCCACCAACGGCATCGAACCGCCGCGGGGCCACATTAGTGTTAAAGCTTCTAAAGATGGCATTACCAAGCAAGTGGTGCCTGAGTACGAGCGCTTAAAAGACGCTTATGAATTGCTCTGGCAAATTCCGAATAACAAAGGGTACTTGCAGTTGGTTGGGATCATGCAAAAGTTTGTTGACCAAACCATTTCTGCGAACACCAACTACGACCCAAGTAAATTCGAGGGTGGTAAAGTTCCCATGACGCAGCTGTTACAAGACTTGTTGTATGCGTACAAACTGGGTGTGAAAACCTTGTACTACCACAATACCCGCGATGGAGCATCGGATAACCAAGTCGATCTTCGCGATAAAGCTGATGCCAAAACACAAGCTGAAGAAAACCAACAAGCCACAGTTGCTGTCATTGAAGAAGATGATGACTGTGCCGGCGGTGCTTGTAAAATTTAATGTGATTGGCAGGAATGGAGGTGCGCTAACTTATGAGATATTCAACATTTAATCAGAATCAGGTCAATCCCCTGCATGAACCGATGTTCTTTGGGAATCCAGTTAACGTTGCCCGTTACGACCAACAGAAGCACGCCATTTTTGAAAAGCTGATTGAAAAACAAATCAGCTTCTTCTGGCGTCCTGAAGAAGTCGACGTCAGTCGTGACCGCGTCGACTTCCAAGGTTTGACTGACAGTGAAAAGCACATTTTCATTTCAAACCTAAAGTATCAAACCTTACTCGATTCCGTGCAAGGTCGGAGTCCCAACGTAGCATTCTTACCCATTGTGTCGATTCCAGAGCTCGAAACTTGGATTGAGACTTGGTCGTTTTTCGAAACCATTCACTCACGGTCGTATACGCATATTCTGCGTAACTTATTTACCGACCCCAGTGAAGTTTTTGAAGACATTGTGATCAACACTGAAATTCAAAAACGAGCGAATGATATTTCAAAGTATTACGACGACCTGATTTTCTACACCCAGTTAGCTCAAACATTGGGCGAAGGTGAATGGGAAATTGATGGGGTAAAACACGTCGTCAATTTGCGTGAGCTCAAAAAACGCTTATTTTTATGCATGAACTCAGTCAACGCGCTCGAAGCCATTCGCTTCTACGTTAGTTTTGCCTGTACCTTTGCCTTTGCTGAGCGTGATTTAATGGAAGGAAACTCCAAAATCATTCGCTTGATTGCGCGCGATGAAAACCTTCACTTAGTGTCAACGCAGCAGATTCTGAACCTCTGGCAATACGGCAAAGATGACCCAGAAATGCAAGAAATTGCCGAAGAGCTCCGTGACGAAGCGCGCAATATCTTTATGAGCGCAGTCGCACAAGAAAAAGAATGGGCCCATTACTTATTCCGTAACGGCTCCATGATTGGCTTGAACGAAGAAATGCTGTGTCAGTATGTCGAGTACATTGCCAACATGCGAATGGAAGCTCTTGGTTTCGATGCTCCCTTTGAGCAGCGGAGCAACCCGTTACCCTGGATGAATAAGTACTTGGTATCGGACAACGTTCAAGTTGCTCCACAAGAAGCTGAAATCACCTCCTATCTGGTCGGCCAAATTGATAGTGAAGTGAGTGTTGCTGATTTGGGAGACTTTGAACTGTAATCCCCCATGGCTGATTCCTACAAAGTAACAGTCAACGGTCAGCATCAGCTGACCGTTGAACCATCCGAACAGACCACATTGCTTGAAGTCATGGAGCAAGCTGGTTTAAAGCCTCATTACCACTGTCGTAATGGCTTTTGTGGCGCTTGTCGGGTGCAGCTCATTCAAGGGGAAGTCAGTTACTTGACCGATCCTTTAGCCTTCATTCGTCCCGGTGATTGTTTGGCCTGTTGCTGTACCCCCATCTCAGACGTTGAAATTAAGCAATAAATCGTTTTTGTCGATTAACTATATTCATGAAACACATTGGCAAGTCACCACGGAATATAGGAAAATAGACAGATTGACGACGTATTATATTCAACACAGGAGTTTTCATGTTTACGGTTATTTTTGGTCGCCCAGGTTGCCCTTATTGCGTTCGTGCCCAACAAATCGCAGAAAAACTAGCGGAACAACGCGATGATTTCGAATTCCGTTATATCGATATGCACGCCGAAGGTATTAGCAAAGCTGATTTAGAAAAAACAGTCGGCAAGCCCGTACTGACCGTGCCACAAATTTTCATCGATGAAAAACACATTGGTGGCTGTGATGACTTTGAAGCGTACGCCCGCGCCAACTTAGAGTTGTACGCGAGCTAACGCCTGCCGCACCCGTTTTTCAGAGATTGGGAAACGGGTGCCCAAGGTTTGCGCAAAAAAGCTCACCCGTAATTCCTCAATCATCCAACGCACCTCGATTAACTCACTCGGTACCGGCTGCCCTTTCGGTACTTTTTGCAACAATTCCCGATAATTTTGCTGCAATTGCGTCAACACAACCAAATGCGCGCGATCTTTGGTGGGATCCAATGGTAATTTCTCCAACCGGCGTTCAATGGCCGTTAAGTAACGCACCACATCGGGTAAACGTTGGGCACCAATGTCACTAACGAAGCCAGGAAAAATCAATCCATCCAGTTGGGATTTAATATCAGCATGGGCTTGCACTTGGTCAAGCGTCACCTTGCCTTTAATGCGCTTACGAATGGCTTGGCTTAGCACCAAACAGGGTTCTACCAAGGTCGCAATGGCGGTCACCCGCTCATTCAACTCCGCTCGAGCTGTATCATACAGTTGCTGATACGCCGTGGCGTCTCGTGCTGGGTTCGCTTGAATAAATTCATCCAAGGCCGCAACAACACAATCTTGAATCAGCTCGTTCACTTGCCCCCACGGGTTGTAATACATCGCTAACTTGGCTTTGTTCGACAAGGATTGCTGCAAATGACGGATCGGGGATGGCAATTGAATCAATAATAACTGCCGCAACCCTTGTTGATGGGCATGCTGGGCTTCCAGTTCGCTATCAAATAACTCCTGCTTGACCCCGTCTTTGGCCGGAGTAATCGCAGGATACGCCTTAATTGCATAGCCATGCTGATTTTTTTCTAACGTGGTCGGCAAACTGCCAAATGCCCATTCATTCACACTTTGAGGCGCGGCTTCAGGCTGCTCGACAGCCCGTTGAATGGCCTGTTTTACCGTGCCTTGCAGCTGCTGCTGCAAGTGCACCAAATCGCGCCCCATGCCCAAGGATTTCCCTTGTTCATCCACCACTTCAAAGTTCATACGTAAATGATGAGGCAGCTGGTCAGCATCCCAGGCGTCAGGGTCGATGGTCACCCCAGTCATCCGTCGCAATTTATCCGATAAAGCCTTTAACAACGGCTGGGTGGCGATGGTTTCTGCGCTACAGTCAGCCAAAAATGCCGCCGCGTAGTTTGGCGCAGGCACAAAGTTCCGGCGAATTGGTTTTGGGAGCGACTTAATCCAAGCGACCACTAAGTCATGCCGCAGTGCTGGGATTAACCAATCGAAGCCGCTTGGAGTCACTTGATTCAGCAGCGCCACCGGAATCATCACCGTCACTCCATCATCCGCCGCTGTTGGCTCAAACACATAGCGCAACGGCAACCGTAACGAGTGCTGTTGCCACGTCTCGGGGTAGTCTGCGGCAGTGACATGCTCGGCACTTTGCGCCATCAAGTCATCGCGGGTGAAATACAACAACTGCGGCTGCTCTTTCACTGCTTTGTGCCACCAGCCAGCCAGCAATTGCTCATTATAGATATCTGCAGGAATCACCCGATCATAGGCGTCGAATAAGGCATCATCGTCCACTAAAATATCACGCCGACGGGATTTTTCTTCCAACGCTTTAACGTCATCAATCAATGCGGTGTTGTGTTGAATAAAAGGCAATTTTCGCTTTAATTGCGCTTGTACCAAGCCTTCTCGAATAAAAATATCGCGCGCTGCTTTGCCATCAATCGGCCCGTATTGCACCTTGCGCCGTGGCACCACAATCAGGCCATACAAAGTCACTTGTTCATCGGCAACCACAGAGCCTTGGCGGCGTGAAAAGTGAGGATCAAAATACTGGCGTTTCACCAAATGCATCGCAGCAGGTTCGATCCATTCGGGTTCAATTCGTGCGTTAACGCGGGCAAACAGCCGCGATGTTTCCACCATTTCCGCTGACATGATCCATTTCGGTGACTTTTTAAATAAGCCAGACCCTGGGAAAATGTAGAACGTTCGGTTCCGTGCACCTAAAAACTCATGCCCTTCTTGCTTCTGACCAATTTGCGACAACATGCCAGTGAGTAAGGCGCGATGAATGGCTTCATAACTGGCCGACTCTTGGTTAATCCGCAGCCCTAGCCCACGCACGGTTTGCCGAATTTGAGTGTAAATATCTTGCCACTCACGAATCCTCAAAAAATGTAAAAACTCTTGCTTCACCCGCTTTCTGAATTGGGTTTTCGAGAGTTCTTGTTGGCATTCCCGTAGGTAATTCCATAACTTCAAATAGGCAATAAAGTCAGAATCTTTATCATGAAACCGCTGATGCAACTCGTCCGCTTTTTGGCGCTGTTGTTGCGGGCGTTCCCGCGGATCCTGAATACTCATGGCAGCGGTAATCACCATCACCTCTTGCATGCAACCAAATTCATTGGCTGCAAGCACCATCCGGGCCAAGCGCGGATCTAAGGGTAACTGAGCCAGCTGCCGACCAATACGGGTAAGCTTAGTACTACGCTTGCCGCCGCGGCGTGCTCGCTGCCCTCGCCCATGGGTGGTGGCATTTAATTCTTGTAATAACTGAATGCCATCATTAATGAAGCGTTCGTCTGGACGATCAATAAATGGAAAGTGTCGTATATCGCCTAAGTTAGCCGCAGTCATTTGTAAAATAACAGCAGCCAAGTTTGTCCGTAGAATCTCCGGATCCGTGTATTCAGGACGGGCTAAGAAATCCTCTTCACTGTACAACCGAATACAGATTCCAGGTGCCACCCGCCCACAACGTCCTGCCCGTTGATTGGCGCTTGCTTGAGATATTTTTTCAATGGGCAGCCGCTGCACTTTGGTGCGGTAGCTGTAGCGGCTGATCCGAGCAGTACCAGGGTCAATCACATAACGGATTCCTGGTACCGTTAACGAGGTTTCGGCCACGTTGGTGGCAATCACGATGCGTCGCGCCGCCTGATGAGGTTGGAAAATACGATTTTGTTCTGCCGCCGACAACCGTGCGTACAACGGCAACACCTCAACTCGGTGCAGCCCCAGCTCGCCAATCGCTTCAGCAAAATCTCGAATTTCACGCTCGCCACTGGCGAAAATCAGAATATCGCCCGGCGGCTCTTGCATCAATTCTGTGACCGCCTGCGTCACCCCACTGATCACGTCGTTATCGGAATCATCCTGCCCTTGTTCCGCGTCATGCAGCGGTCGATAACGGATTTCAACCGGATAAGTTCGGCCAGTGACGGTAATAATGGGCGCTTGATTAAAATGTTGAGCGAAGCGTTCAGTTTCGATGGTGGCCGACGTAATAATCAGTTTCAGCTCTGGCCGCTTCGGTAAAATGGTGGCCAATACCCCCAATAAAAAATCGATATTGAGGCTGCGTTCATGAGCTTCGTCAATGATTAACGCATCATACTGACGCAGCAACGGGTCATTTTGCAGTTCGGCCAACAGCATGCCGTCAGTCACTAGTTTGATGCGGGTGCCGGGCGCGGTTTGATCTTGAAAGCGAACCTTATAGCCTACCAACTGCCCCAATTCGCTCTGTAACTCCTGCGCGATACGCGCAGCCACACTACGAGCGGCTAACCGACGAGGTTGCGTATGCCCAATGAGTTGACCGCTTTCACGGCTGCCATACCCCATTTCAAGCAGCATTTTGGGAAGCTGAGTGGTTTTACCAGAGCCCGTTTCACCAGCAATAATCACCACCTGATGTTGACGGATAGCATCTTGTATTTGTTGTTTTTCTTGAACAACGGGTAAATCGTTCGGAAATGAAATGGACTGCACAACGATCCTTCAGACAATAAAAAAAGCTGGCCCTAGTTTACCAGTGCCAGCTTCGCTTGTTAATGATTGTCATTACGAGGCGACGGAGACCTTACCCGGTGACAGTGTCTGACAGTGATCTTTAATGGCGCGTAAAATATCCGTGCGCGTAATCACGCCAAGCAATTGGCCGCTGTCATCCATCACTGGATATATTTTAGGGCGATTATTGGTCATCTGTTGGGCTAAATCAGCAATGCTTGCATTAGCAGCGACCGTCACCACAGCCCCTTGATACATGCAATCGCCCACCTTTGTGCCTTGCTCATTATGGTAAGTTTCAAGAAGCAAGGTGGCTAAGCAATCTTGCTCCGAAAAAAACCCGACTAACTGCCCCTGTTGATCCACCACAGGGCCTCCTCGTTGGCCGGTCTGCAATAATCGCATTACGGCACTTTCAATGGACATATCCGGGGCAAAGGTAACGGGCTGCGGATTCATGTAATCACTGACTTTTAATGACTGCATTCCCCCTCCTTGTTGTTGGGTAACACAGTCATCAGTATAGTCAATTTTTATAAATCGCAACTTCCGCCGCTTGGCCTGCTTGCCGTTTGGCACGATACATGCCCTCGGTATTGAATGGCATATGCACCTGACCTTGCGGATCCACAATAATCACGCCACCGGTGCCACCGACGGGTTCTAATACATCAAAAATAACGGCATCACCGGCAGTAAAAATATCCTGATTCAGGTATTTCACCCGAGCACAAATATCCGCAGCCACATGGTACCGAATAAAATACTCCCCGTGTCCGGTTGCTGAAATCGCACAGCTTTCATTATCAGCCCAAGTGCCAGCGCCAATAATAGGGGCATCCCCGACCCGGCCCCAGCGCTTGCCGGTCATCCCACCGGTGGAGGTAGCCGCCGCCAAATTGCCGTCTTTATCCAAAGCCACCGCCCCCACAGTACCATGCTTATAATCGGCAGGGAGTTGCTGCCACGCGGTTTTATCTTGGGGGTTACCGACCTGTTTCTTCATGCGTTGCAAGGCTTCGTAACGTGATTTGCTATTAAAATAGCTATTCTCGACCAATTCGAGCCCTTGTTGCTTGGCAAACGCTTCAGCTCCCGGCCCCGTCAACATCACATGCACGGAGTTTTCCATCACTTCACGCGCCAATGCAATCGGGCTTTTCACCGTGGTCACGCTTGCTACCGCACCCGCTTCAGCCGTGGCGCCATTCATAATGGAGGCATCCAACTCATGATGCCCATCCCAGGTATACACCGCCCCACGCCCCGCATTAAAGAGCGGCGAATCTTCCAGCACTTGTACCGCGACAGTGACCGCATCAAGACTGGTTCCACCTTGTTCCAAAATGGCGTAACCGGCATCCACCGCTTCTTTTAATTTGGCGTGATATTCCGCTTCACGCGCCGGTGTCATGGTAGCGCGTGTAATGGTTCCAGCGCCCCCGTGAATTGCGATAGCAAATGGTTCTTCAGCCGCCACTGGGGTTGCCGTTAACCCAACTAGCCCTGCCAGCACTCCTGCGCCAATGATTCGTTTCATATTGCCCCCTGTTATTGTTATCAACTGTGATTGAATCATAGCAAAGAGCCCTCAGTGCCGATAGGAGATAACCTTTGTTTTACCGCTCAATTCAGGTAAATTGACGTGAATAAACTCATTTATTTAGAGAACTTCGTATTACTATGACACAGCCAACCTTCTACTGGCATGATTACGAAACTTGGGGAGCGAATCCACTGTTTGATCGACCGGCTCAGTTTGCGGGTCTGCGAACCACCCTCGATTTTGCACCAGTGGGGCGGCCGCTCAGCATTTATGCACAGCCGACCCCTGATTTTCTACCGCACCCACAAGCGGCACTGGTAACGGGCATTACACCCCAACATGCGTTAAACCAAGGCATGTGTGAGGCGGCTTTTGCTGAAAAAATTGCCGCCGAAATGCAGCAGCCCGAAACCATTAGCGTTGGTTATAACAATCTTCAGTTTGACGATGAAGTCACCCGCCATTTATTTTATCGGAACTTTATCGACCCGTACGCCCACACGTGGCAGAACCAGTCCAGCCGCTGGGATTTAATCGACTTAGTGCGAGCCTGTTATGCCCTACGCCCTGAAGGCATCGAATGGCCCTATCACGAAGATGGACGGGTCAGCTTGCGGTTGGAAGATTTAACGCGGGCCAACCAGATTGATCATGGCCGCGCTCACGATGCCCTTAGCGATGTGCATGCAACCATCGAGTTGGCGAAGAAAATTCAGCAAGCACAACCACGGCTGTTCCAATACGCCCTGAATTTACGCCGCAAACAAGCCGTGGCCGCCCAAGTGAACCTGATCCAGTTTACCCCACTGGTGCATGTCAGCGTGTATTACGGTGCGGCGCAGGGCTATGTCAGTGTGATCATGCCGCTAGGCTTCCACCCTGAGCAACCGAATAACGTCATCTATTGGGACTTACGCTATCACCCTGGTGAACTGACAAACCACTCGGATGAAGCCCTGATTGAACACCGTTTTACCCGTCGTGCTGAACTCGCAGAACAAGGCTTGCCGCCATTTGCAGGGGGACAATTCCAGCTTAATAAATGCCCGTTTATTGCCCCCTTAAATGTGCTCGATGCCGCCAATCAAGAACGTTGGGACATCGATTTACAGCAATGCGAACAGCACCGTCAATTATTGTTGGAACAACCGCAATTACGCGACCGTATTCTACAAATCGCCAGTTACCAACGGCAATATGACGCGTTAGAAGATCCTGATTTCATGCTTTACAGTGGTTCCTTTTTTAGTGACCAAGATCGCTCCAGTATGAACATCATTCGTGCCACACCGCCCGAGCAGCTAGCTGGCCTAAGCTTGAATTTTGAAGACCCACGTTTGCCGGAAATGTTGTTTCGTTATCGCGCGCGCAACTATCCAGCCACCCTCACTGAGCAGGAAATGCTGCGCTGGCGAGAGTTCTGCCAGCAACGTCTAATGGACCCGCCAGGCCGCATGCTTGGTGCCGAACAGTTCGTGCAAGAGCTTGAAGCTGCATTGCTACAACACCCTGAGAATCCATCCGCCCAGCGAGTGCTCCATGACCTCTACCGCTACGTTCAAGAGCTCTAATCTTTCCTACGATTAC
Organism: Pseudidiomarina indica; assembly: GCF_900104245.1. Lineage (GTDB taxonomy): Bacteria > Pseudomonadota > Gammaproteobacteria > Enterobacterales > Alteromonadaceae > Pseudidiomarina > Pseudidiomarina indica. The sequence continues at coordinate 58,717 of NZ_FMXN01000001.1, read as the reverse complement.
ATTATTGTTGGCGGCGGTACCGCGGGCTGCGTGCTCGCCAATCGTCTGAGCGCCTGTGGGCGTTATCAGGTGTTGCTCCTTGAAGCAGGCGGCTCCGGTCGCTCGTTCTTTAGTACCATGCCCGGTGGCGTGATCCGCTTTATGCACAGTCGTAAATTTAATTGGTTACTCCGCAGCAGTGACCCAGGTCCGTTACGGGCAGGACAAGGCTTCTACACCCCTCGCGGCAAGGGCTTAGGCGGGAGTAGTATGATTAACGCCATGATCTATACCCGCGGCTTGCCGAGTGATTACGATCATTGGGCGAGCGTGAGTTCCGACGCGTGGGCATGGCGCAACGTCCTGCCACGGTTTAAACAATTGGAAAATAATCAGCGGGGTGCCTCGGAATACCACGGCACCGCGGGGCCTTTGCATGTGAGCGATGTGCCCACCTACTTTCCCGTTGCACGTCAATTCGTGGCAGCTGCGGTGGCGGCTGGTATTCCCTACAACCCTGACTTTAACGGCCCGCAGCTAGAAGGCGTCGGCCCCTACCAGTTCACGATCAAAGATCATCAACGTTGGAGTGCGCGCAAAGCGTTTTTAGAGCCTGCCTTAACCCGTCCCAATCTCACGGTGTTGACCGGCTGTCAGGCCGAACGGGTGCTGTTTGATCAAACCCTCATTCCGGCTCGTGCCACGGGGGTTCAATTTAAACGTCGGCGCCGCTCCCAGGTAGCAACCGCCCGCCGTGAGGTGATTCTGGCCTGTGGTGCCATTCACTCCCCCCAACTGCTGATGTTGTCAGGGGTTGGCCCCGCTGAGCACTTAGCAGAATTCAATATTCCGGTGGTAGCCAATCGCGCCGAGGTAGGGCAAAACCTTCAAGAGCATGTTGATGTCATGGTGCATTGCCATAACCGCTTAAAAGACGGCATCAGCATCACACCTCGAGGCTTGGCTCAAATGACCAAAGGCTTCATTCAGTATCTATGGAAGCGCGAAGGCCCACTTACGGTATCCCCGTCCGAAACAGGCGGGTTTATTAAAAGTGATCCGAGCGTGGCTGAGCCCGATTTACAGCTCCATTTTGTGTCCTGTCGCTTTAACGATAGTGGCTGGGACCTGCGCCCAGCATTTCATCATGGGTTTGCTTGCCATGTTTGTATTTTACGCCCACAAGCTCGCGGTGAACTCACCTTAGCCAGCGCCAACCCGATGGTACCGCCCCGCTTCAACTATAACTTTTTAGACAATGAGGCGGACCGTGAAACCTTACTACGAGGCGTCAAAATTGTACGCACCATCATGGCTCAAGCACCACTCAGCCAACATCATGGTGGCGAAGCTTGGCCTGGCCCGACAACCTCGGACGCAGAACTGTGGCAACTGATTGAGCAGCAAGTGGGCTTAATTTATCACCCTACAAGTACGTGTCGCATGGGCAATGATGCCAACGCTGTGGTGGATGCAGAATTACGCGTGAATGGAGTCAGTCAGTTGCGGGTGATTGATGCGTCAATCATGCCCACTATTTTAAGCGGCAACACCAACGCTCCAACCATGGTCATTGCAGATATTGGCGCCGACTTTATTTTAGCCGACGCCAATGGTTCAGACTAAGCGTGACGTTTGCGACTTAAGTTCGCAAACATCCGTGCCAATGATGGGATAAGAATCATCGCCCCCAACATGTTCCATAAGAACATAAAGGTCAGCAATATTCCCATATCCGCTTGGAATTTAATCGGTGAGAAAATCCACGTTGCGACCCCAATTGCTAGGGTTAACCCGGTGAAGCCAACGGCTTTACCCGTATGAGATAACGCATATTGGTAACTCTCATCCAAGTTCATACCAGCCGCTAACCCCTCTTTGAGCTTCGCATAGATATAAATACCGTAGTCCACGCCAATCCCAACGCCTAAGGCAATCACTGGCAGCGTCGCCACCTTAGTACCGATACCGAGAACTCCCATCAGACCTTGGCTCATCACCGTGGTCAACATAAGCGGCAGAATAATACAGGTGACCGTCCGCACACTGCGGAATGTCAGCAAGCAGAGACCAATGACCACGCTATACACCCAAATCATCATTTTGTTTTGGGCAGACTCAATCACCGAGTTGGTTGCTGCTTCAATGCCTGAGTTCCCCGCCGCCATCAACAATTCTAAGCCGTCTTGTTGATACTGTTGATTAAACTCTTCCACGGCAGCAACCACAGTCTCAAGGGTTTCCGCTTTATGGTCATTCAAGTAAATGATCACCGGCGCCATGGAACAATCCGCATTCACCAACCCTGGTGGGGTTCGGCTGGTGTTGGCGTTCAACACGTATTGGTTCCGGTTCAGGCTGAACCATTTCAGGTTTCCTTCGTTTAATCCAAAGGCACCCATTTTGGCCACATACACCACCGATTTAACGTCTTGTACGCCTGGGGTATTTTCCATATGCCAACTAAAGCGATCGAGCAGCTCTAAGTTGTCATACGCAATACACTGGCTTGGCGCTGTTTCTGCCATGACCACAAAAATATCGGTGCTGGAACTATAGTTGTCGACAATAAATTGGTTATCCAAGTTATAACGACTGTCAGGGCGTAATTCTGGCGCACCCGCATCCAAGTCACCAATTTTCATTTGTTGGCCGTACACCAAACCCCAGCCCAAACCAACGATAGCCAATGCAATTGCAGTATAGGCCCACTTCGGTTTGGTGAAGTTCGCAAAAAAGCCCAGTAATTGATGTTTTTTGGTTTGCTGTTTTTCGGTATGGCGAATACCACGCTTCGAAACGCCCGCATAGGACATAATAATGGGTAACAGTCCTAAGTTGGTCAGCACCACCACTGCTACACCAATACTTGCCGCAATCGCCAGCTCTTGAATCACCTCAATGTTGATCACCATGAGCGTGGTAAAGCCGATCGCATCTGACACCAATGCGGTTAAACCAGCAATATACAACGACCGAAAGGCAATCCGTGCGGCATCAATTTTACTGTGCCCAGCAACGCTGTTATTACCAATTGCGTTGATGATTTGCACCCCATGACTGACCCCGATGGCAAAGACCAAGAAAGGAACCAACATGGAGTATGGGTTAATGCCGGAGCCAATAAGTTTGATAATCCCCAACTGCCAAATCACCGCAATAAAGGAACAGGCCAGCACAGCAAATGAGCTCCGCCAACAGCGGCTATACCAGAACAACATGATTAGCGTGATGGTAATAGCCACTACAAAGAAGATCCCGACTTGGTAGGCACCTTCAATTAAATCACCAATGACTTTGGCAAAGCCCGTGATATGAATTTTCACCGTATCTGACTGGTATTTATCGCGAATTCGCTCTTCGAGTTGCTGTGAAAATTGCTGATAGTCCAGTGCTTCACCTGTGTCGGGATTCACTTCATTCAACGGCACAACGATTAAGGCGGATTTGAAGTTGTTGGCAACTAAGTTACCGACTTCGCCCGAACGTAAAACGTTCGTACGTAATTGCTCAAGTGATGCTGCTGATGCGTCCCAATTGTCAGGGATGACAGGTCCACCGACGAAGCCTTCTTCCGTCACCTCACTCCAACGCACGTTCGGTGTCCAGATACTCTTCAAGCCGCTGCGGTTCACTCCAGGAATAAAGAACACTTCATCCGTGATTTGTTGCAGTGTTTGTTGAAATTCAGCAGTAAAAATATCGTTATCGGTTGTTTCAACCGCAATCCGAACAACGTTTCCTAAACTGGCTAAATCATTTTGGTATTTAAAATAATTCTGAATGAACTCATGTTCCGTCGGAATCATTTTGGTAAAGCTTGCTTCAGGCCTTACTTGGCTCGCCTGCCAGCCAAGAAAAATGGTAATTAGAGTAAAAATCAATAACCAAAGCGGGCGAACGTTAAATAACAGACGCTCTAAGAACACGCTTTGTGTGGCGATAGATGGCTTCGACATACAGCAATAATTCCTTTGTTATTCTTGTTCGTGTACTGCGCGCTGGAAGTCATCAATTTCGATAACACCACGCTGTCCAACTGCAAGCAGGCGCCCGTCTGCATCGGTCATGACGCCACTCAATGCAGCAGCTGAAGGATGGGTCATTTGCATCACGTTACGATTGGCGTCCACCCAGCCGATAACACCTGCGTTACCCACTAAATAAACACCCCCCTGCGGAGCATCGACCACCGCATTGATATTTACGTTGTCTTCTAAACGAATGCGCTCAAAGCTGTCGCCTTGATCGGTGCTGACAAAAATATTGCCACGTAAGCCCACTAACCATAGCTGTTGTTGTTTATCGACGTAGCTCGCAAAGAAGGAACCATTATAAGGAGAATCCAGTAGCTCCCAGCTTTCTCCAGCGTCAGCACTACGGAACACTTGCCCCGCTTCACCGGCAACATACAAATAGTGGTCATCACTGATCACCGTATTCAAATGGTAGCCGTCTGGATTCTCAATGCGTTCATCCAGAATGTCCCAATGCTTGCCGCCGTCTTGGCTACGCAGCATGCTGCCATACGCGCCAACCACATACACGTCGTCATTCGAGACCGCATGCACATCTAAGAAGGGTTTGGTTGGACCTTCTGTGAGCGCAAGCTCAGCATTCTCTAATTGAAACGAAGCATCATCTAGGGCAAACAAGAGCTCTTCTTCTTCATCTTCACTGCCATCAAAATTTTCGAGTTGTTCTTCGAGTGCAGCGACTAACTGAGAGAAGTGAGCCTTTTGTTGCTCAACATATTGAAAACCATCGAGTTGTAATTGCCACGTTTTGCCACCATCGATGGTAGCAACAATCACCCCATGATGACCCACGGCCCAACCATGATCGGCGTCAGCAAAATCGATGCCGGTAAAGAATATACTGGTAGGAACTTCCGCTTGCTGCCACGCTGACTGCGCTGCATCGCGGAAAATAATCAGACCATAATCTCCCACAGCAATGGTGCGAGTGTCCGTGCGAGTGATTTCTGTCAATACCGCTTGCGGTGCTTTTTTAGCAAGCATGGCGGGAGCGTGCATGACTTCGTAATCACGATGGATGGCGCTGTTCGCCATGACTGCTGTGCTAAGCAAGGCTGTCAGTACTACTGCACTCACATGAACTGCCGCTTTATTCATGAAAACCTCGTAACAAATCTTAATTTTAACTGTCGTAATAGTTGCAAAATTCCTATTAGCGATACATGCTATGGGAAAATAACTAGAGGTCAAACCAGCTGATACCTTACAACGAACGCTGATTGAACGCTAGTATCTGTTGGCCATTTTAATTTGTTTCGTTTTGGTGTAGTTTTACTGCGGTAAAGTCAGCATATCCAGAATAACAAGGAAAAGCACAATGAAAAAAATGATGCTAAAAGCCGGTATTTTCGCGCTTTCTGTCGTGTCCGCTACGGTCATGGCGAAAGTTAGCCCAGAAGAAGCGGCTCGTTTGGGAAGTGATTTAACTCCGGTTGGCGCTGAGCGTGCTGGCAACGCAGATGGGTCAATCCCTGCGTGGACTGGTGGCTTAAGTATGAAAGCGGATGGTGAAATCCCATCACGCCCTGCTGACCCCTTCGCCGACGAACAGCCTCTTTACACAATTACTCCTGCTAACGTTGACCAATATAAAGATCTGCTCTCAGCAGGCCAAGTGGCAATGTTTAAGAAGTACCCTAACTATAAGATGCACGTTTATCCGTCGCATCGTACTGCTGCGTACCCACAACACGTTTATGATGTGATTGCAGAGAACGCGGTCAATGCAGAATTGGTATCAGGTGGTAACGGATTAGCAAACTTCCAAAAGCACATCCCATTCCCAATTCCGCAAAGTGGTTTAGAAGTTATCTGGAACCACGTAACCCGTTATCGTGGTGGTGCGGTACAACGCCTCGTTAACCAGTTCCCTGTCTTAGAAAACGGATCATTTGTTCCTGTTTTATTACGTGAGTCTCTGGTATTCCCTGAGTATTTAAAAACCGGTCGTGAAGCAGCTGATGACAACGTTCTGTTCTACTTCTTACAAGAAGTATTAGCGCCTGCACGAATGACAGGTACCGTATTATTGGTTCACGATACCATCGACCAAGTTAAAGAATCTCGTCGTGCCTGGTTATATAACGCTGGCCAACGTCGTGTACGTAAAGCACCTTCGGTTGCTTATGATGGTCCAGGTACCGCTTCTGACGGTCTGCGTACCTCAGACGGTCTTGATATGTTCAACGGTGCGCCAGACAAATATAACTGGGAACTCGTTGGCAAGCGTGAAATGTTGATTCCATACAACAACTTCAAGCTGCTCGATACCAATCTTAAGTACACGGATATCATCGGTCCTGGCCACATGAATCAAGACTACGTGCGTTATGAAAAACACCGTGTTTGGGAAGTAAAAGGTACCTTGAAAGACGGTGAGCGCCATATCTATGCAACTCGTCATATGTTCTTTGATGAAGATACTTGGACGGCAACCGTCATTGACCACTACGACGGTCGCGGCGAATTGTGGCGTGTAGCAGAAGCGTACAATATGCAATTCTACTACCACGATACCCCGTGGATGGCAGCCGAAGCCTTATACGACTTAAACTCAGGTCGTTACATCCTGCTCGGTTTAGCGAACGAAGAGCGTGAATACATGAACTTCGATATCAGCCCAGTCCGTGCGGACTTCTCGACCGGTGCTTTACGTCGGATGGGTATCCGCTAAGCATCGCTTGACGATAAACAAAAACCCCAGTTTAAACTGGGGTTTTTTTATGCTTATTTTTCCAGTCGTGCTAATAAGCTTGAGGTATCCCAACGAGAGCCGCCCATTTTCTGCACCTCGCCGTAAAACTGATCCACCAAAGCTGTGAGCGGCATACTAATACGTTGGCGTTCGGCTTCTTCGAGCACAATTTTTAAATCTTTCCGCATCCAATCCACGGCAAATCCATGCTCATACTCGCCTTGCCACATGGTTTTATAACGATTGACCATTTGCCAAGAACCAGCCGCACCTTGACTGATGGCTTGAATCAACGCATCCGGGTCGAGCCCGACTTTACGCGCCAGTTGGAGCCCTTCCGCCAACCCTTGCACCACCCCGGCAATGCAAACCTGATTGACCATTTTGGCCAATTGACCATTTCCCGCACTACCCATGTATTGCATTGTTTTTGCGTAACAGGCCAACACCTCGCGAACTTGCTCCAAGGCTGCTTCATCACCGCCAATCATGGCAGTCAGCACCCCATTCACCGCCCCTTGTTGACCACCCGATACGGGCGCATCTAAAAATAGGATGCCGCGCTCCGCTGCCGCCTGGCTCAACTCACGCGCCAACTCAGCGGATGCGGTGGTATGGTCAATCAAAATGCTACCAGCGGTCATGCTGCTCAGCACGCCCTGCTCGCCATAAACCACACTCCGCACGTCATCGTCGTTGCCCACACAGAGCATCACCACTTGCTTGCCTTCAGCTGCAGCGGCTGGGGTTGCTGCCATCGTGCCCCCATATTCTTGCACCCACTGTTCTGCTTTGGCCTGAGTACGGTTGTAGACCGTGGTGGCATAGCCACTTTGTTGGAGGTGTCCCGCCATCGGGTAGCCCATCACCCCCAATCCAATAAACGCACATGTGATTGCCATTAGCCTCTCCTCTGATTGATATAATTCACTTGGATTGCTTGCGGGACCACTGTGACTTGGGCAGGACCTTGTTCGTAGTTATCCCCATCCAGTTCCAGCAGCGCCCCAGCGGCACCAATAGTAATATGAGCCCCATCCGCCGCATGCTGCAACTCAATCGCTTCGGCTTGCTCCAAACGCCCTTGCAATACGCAGCGCAACGCTTTGAATAATTGCCAACGAGAGAGCTCAGGAATAAAAATGCCACGCAAGGAGGCATGGGTGCGATCCGCCGTGGGATGCACACAAAATCCGCCACCCAAGTAGCGACCTAGCGCAACAAATTGGCCTTGGTCCCAACTCGACTGGCGCGGAATTCGGCTACGGTTCGCTCGCGGCCCAAACAAATAACGCAGCAATGCGACAAAGTAACTCAATGCCCCCAACTGATATTTCATCCAGCGGGGTTGTAACTTCATCACATCCACACTCAACCCAGTACCAACATGATTGACAAAGTACCGTGAACCTTGTGGAGTTTGAACCAAGCCCAGCGCTTCCCAACGGCAGTTCGGCACAGGCTGTTCCAGCCGCCACCGCCAGTGTTGCAACCCGTGATCGCGCGCAAAGTCATTGCCCGTACCAACCCCAATGACCGTTAACGAGACAGCGGCACTGCGCTGACTGGCCAACAACGCATTCACCGCAATATTTACCGTGCCATCGCCACCAATGGCAACACACTCATGGGCAGTCGACAACAAGGTGAGCAGCTGCTCATGATCGACGGCACGATCAGCCGTACTCGCCAGCTGCACAACTCGATTGCCTTGAGCACGAAAAAAGTCATCGTAACGTTGACGATAGCGGCGCGCTTTGGCACTGAGTTGGTTGGTATAAATAACGACAACCCGATCAGGCATGGATAATCTGCCAATGGAGATAACGCCCGATATCAACAAATGGCGGTTGTTGGTTGTAGCACAATTCCAATTCTAATAATTCGTCAAACCGCTGTTGATCGGCTTGGTTGCGCAAATAATCATGAAAACAGCGAACACCTGTTTTCGCCACCACTTGCAGCTGCTGGACAGCCAACCAGTCGGCCACGGCTCCCGGTTCCAGCGGTTGCTGCGGACTCATGCGCACGGTTTTCTTCACCGTTAAATCGGCTTTTACGTAATCGAAATTACCGAAAATAATATTGGCTAACACCTTGGCATCGCGGTTATAAAACATAAGCGACAGCCGCCCTTGGGGTGCCAATAACTGCTTTAAAGTGGCAATTGCAGCCTCTGGCTCCGCCAACCATTCAAGCACCGCATGACACAACACAATGTCATACTGATCGGTTAAACAATCAGGCAATTGCTGCAGCGGCGCCACTTCGTAACAATAACGCTCGCTCAGGCCATGTTCAGCATGCAGCTGCTGCGCTTGGGCCACAATTTCTGCCGATATATCAGTATGGGTGACTTCGCAGCCCGCTGCGGCAAACAACATGGATAGCTGCCCCAAGCCGCCGCCCACATCAAGTACACGGGGCAGGCGTTCCTGAGTTGCAGCAGGCACCCAAGACGCTAAGTCACGCTGTAAGACCGCCAACCGAAGGCGGCCTTTATTGGTGTGATAGATACTCTTGGAGAACTTTTGAGTGATCCCATCAAAACTTTGATCACGCTGTTTCATTAAGCAGGGTTCTCAATATCGATAAAGTGATGGGTCAAGCCAAAGCGTTGGGCCAGATGTTCCCCTAACGCACGAATGCCATAGCGCTCAGTAGCATGGTGACCTGCCGCGAAATACGCCACCCCTTGCTCACGCGCGCTATGGGTGGTTTGTTCCGAGATTTCGCCACTTAAAAAGGCATCAAAGCCTGCGGCAGCGGCATGGTCAATGTAGCTTTGCCCGCCTCCGGAGCACCAGGCGATGCGACGGATCGGCTGGTCACAATCAATACGTACCGTTAATGGACGCTGCAAGCACTGTTCAATGTGCTGCGCTAATTCCACCGAACTCATGGGGTCCAGCAAGGTGCTGCCCATCACCACCCCTAATGGATCGGCCGTATGCAAAGGTTGCGGGGTTCCCCAACCAAATAATTTCGCCAGTTGTGCGTTGTTGCCCAAATCGCTGTGCACATCTAAGGGCAAGTGGTAAGCAAAAAGGTTGATGTCAGCTTGCAGCAAGGTTTTAATCCGGCGCTGTTTCATGCCAACAATCACCGCAGGTTCGCTTTTCCAAAAGTAACCATGGTGAACCAACACCGCGTCAGCTTGTAGTACCACCGCCTGATCAAGCAAGGCTTGGCTCGCCGTCACGCCAGTGACGATGGTTTGAATTTCGTCCCGCCCTTCCACTTGTAAACCATTGGGGCAATAATCACGAATCCGCTCCACGTCGAGCAATTCATTGAGATAATCCTGCAATTCAGAACGTCGCACGTTGACCTCTTCTCATCTTTTAGTGGGTGATCACCACATTTTTTGCTAATTTCCTACATTTTAGGAGCGTAAATTAGACAATTCGTTAAAAACACGGTATAAAAAAGCTACACATTCATTCTTGACTTAGCGATAGGATAAAATCCATGAGCAAACTTGATAAGGACCAAGTACTTGCTGATTATACTGCAGCGTACCAACAACGTCATGGCACGAAGCCAACCATCGAAGCCAATGCTGGATGGTATAGCGTCAATGGTGGCAAAAATATGCGCCTAGCGCAATTAGCAGAAGAAGCGAGTGCTTTATCCGCCGAGGCAGGTAATGCTGCTACTAAAACAGCTAAGCCAAAAGCAGCTCCAGCTAAAAAAGCAGCCGCCAAACCAGTGGCAACGACGCCACCGGCTAGCGTCAAAATTGTCAGCAGCAACAAAGATGGGCTGACGGCAAAAGAGCTATGGCTCCAACGGCTCGAAGAACAACCGACACTTTCCCGCCTACCGCGCGGCTATGACTCTTAAAATAACTCGGGCCGATCAGTGCTCGTGATGTTCAAAAGCCGACCGCAAGAGGTCGGCTTTTTTGTCGAATTTGCTATAATAAGACTCTGTTTTCACCCCAATTTTCGTTCATTCTGGTACAGGAAGTAGCACACCCTATGGCAAAACGACGTCGTTCGAAATTTTCTATTCCAATCTTTAGTGGGATTCGAGCAGCCTGGCAAAGTGGTTACGGCCTCGCTGATTTGCGTCAAGATATTCTCGCGGGGTTGACCATCGGGACCGTGGCACTTCCCCTGTCAATGGCTCTTGCTATCGCCACCGGTGTGCCGCCCCAACACGGGCTTTACACCGCCATTGTCGCGGGGGCCATTATCGCCATCACCGGTGGCTCACGCTATAACGTGTCAGGCCCCACAGCGGCTTTCGTGGTGATCCTGTTCCCCATTGTGCAGCAATATGGCCTAGGCGGTTTGTTAATCGCCACCATGATGGCAGGACTCATCTTAGTGATCTTAGGCCTCGCCCGCATGGGACGCTTGATTCAGTTTGTGCCTTACCCCGTGGTACTCGGTTTTACCGCCGGGATTGCCGTGGTCATTGCCAGCATGCAGATCCCCGATTTTCTAGGATTAACCGTGGATGAAAATGGCGATCACTTCTTAGCCAACATGATTCATCTCGTCTTCGCCCTGCCATCACTCGATTATTACGAGCTTGGCATTGGCGTGGCGACCTTGGCGCTATTGATTTTTTGGCCACGATTAAACCTGCCGATCCCCGCCCCCTTAATTGGCTTAGTTGCGGCAGCAGTTTTAGGGTATTGGCTGAATTCAAGTGTTGATGGACAACTCATCGATACCATTGCCTCGCGCTTCACCTGGAGCGTAGATGGTGTAACTGGCTATGGGATCCCGCCAATCCCACCCAGCTTTACCGCCCCCTGGACCTTACCCGGTCCGGATGGCCAGCCACTCGTGGTTAATTTCAGCTTAATTGTCGACTTAGCAGGACCGGCCTTTGCCATCGCCATTTTAGGGGCCATTGAATCACTCCTCTGCGCCGTGATTGCCGACGGCTTAACCAAAACCAAGCACGACCCTAATGCGGAGTTAGTTGGCCAAGGGCTTGGGAACATTGTTGCCCCCTTCTTCGGAGGAATTACCGCAACGGCGGCGTTGGCACGAACTGCCACCAGCATTCGCAGTGGAGCACGCTCGCCCATTGCCGCCGTAATTCACTCGCTGGTGGTTCTGGGTGCAGTGCTTGCGCTCGCAGGCTTACTGGGCATGGTGCCAATGGCCGCCCTTGCTGCACTGCTCTTTATCATCGCTTGGAATATGAGTGAAGCACGCCATGTAGTGCGAGTGGTACGCAACGCCCCCGGTGGTGATGTGGCAATTTTATTGGTCTGTTTCGGCTTAACCGTGTTGTTTGACATGGTGGTTGCCGTGGCAGTGGGGATTGGTCTTGCCGGCGCGCTCTTTATTCAGCGCATGGCCGCCATTACCAATTCACAATCGCGCAGTAATGAATCCCACCCTGCCACGCAAGGTTTACCTAGCTCAGTGATGGTCTACGATGTGAATGGTCCTTTGTTCTTTGGTGTTGCAGAAAAAGCCATCACTACCATTCAAGGCATTGACCAACAAGTCCAAACGGTCATTCTTGATATGCAGGATGTGCCGACCATCGATGCGACTGCCATTGTGGCGCTGCAATCATTGGTCAATAAGTTACAACACGATCGAGTGGGCTTAATCATGGTGGGGCTACCAGCACGGCTTATGGTAAAACTCAGTCGTGCTGGCATTAAAAAACAGACCGGGCGCTTGACCTATTGTCGAAATCTTTCTCACGCACGGGATGTGGCGCTCCGCTGGATTACGCCACCGGTAGAAAATCACGAATAAGGCACGCCAGTTCAGCGGCTTGCTCACGCGGTAAATACCGTTCAAAGTACTCGTTTAATGGCACCAAGGCGTTGCTCGAATCCGCAGGAAGGTTCGCCGGATTCGACAACGCCTTCATCAAACTCTCTAGATAATTCACCCGCAGCGCTGGAGTCATCGCCGCAGCCTTCTCTGTGAGCTCATCCAAAGCTGCCAATGACTGTGGCTGAGCCGTAAGTAATGGGCGCACGCAGGCGTGAAATTCTCTCAATTGAGCCGCACTCAGCCCCTGCTCAAGCCGTTGCCAGCCCGCATAAATAAACAGCCGCAACATAAAATTGGCCCGTAATACGGCATCTTCTAAGCGAATATCTTCTTCCACTGGAAGCGCAGGAAAGAGCTGTTGCAAGCGGCGCGCAAACAATCCTTGAGCAACGCGTTCATAAGCGTTGGTTTTAGGATCAAATAATTTAACCCGCTCCATGCCACAGCTTGGCGATTTGGTACATAAGATGTAACCACTAAGCGCGGCTAGCTGAGGTTGATGACGATCCGCCACCGCGATAAGCGCATCGGTAACATCCGCCCCCGTGGATGGAATAACAGCCAGCACCCTATCCTGATGTTGCTCAAGTCGAATAGTGGGCCGTGGCACCGACATTCCAGCCGATACTTCCGGACAAATCCGCACATACTGCACCCACTGACTCAGTTCGTCAGCACAAAAACTCGAGCGTTTGTGATCGCCATCATAGCGCACCCGTTCACCGAGCAAACAGGCACTAATGCCTACTTGAATCGTCAACGCAGCTCTCTCCTCTAGGTTTTAGTTCCAGGTTCGAATGAAAAAAAAGCCGCATCAAGCGGCTTTTTAAAAGGTGTTACGGCCATTAGATTTTTGCGTTACTGACCCGCTGCTTCAGCTTTTGTCCTGGTCGGAACGTCACCACGCGGCGCGCAGAAATCGGAATGTCTTCACCCGTTTTAGGGTTGCGACCTGGTCGTTCATTTTTTGTACGCAATTCAAAGTTACCAAACCCCGATAACTTGACTTCTTCACCACTCTCTAGCGCACGTCTAATTTCTTCGAAGAAGTTTTCGACCAGATCTTTGGCGTCGCGCTTACTTACTCCTACTTTCATAAATAAGTGCTCAGCTAGTTCTGCTTTGGTCAGCGCCATAGCTTACTCCCTTAGGGTTGCCCCAAATTCAGATGTTAACATCTCAACAACCATTTTAACGGCTGCATTAATTTCATTGTCTTCAAGGGTGCGTTCTGCATGTTGCAGGGTCAAGGATAAGGCTAAACTCCGATAACCTTCCGCCACTCCAGCACCTTGATAAACATCGAATAAGTGTAGGTCAACTAAATGATTTACGCCAATATTTTCAATGGCAGCAAAAATTTCCCCAGCCGGAATCGAGGCCTTCACCACAATTGCTAAGTCACGTTGAATGGATGGGTATTTCGACACCGGTTGAGCCACAGGAATCGACCGTTGGGTGATGGCATCTAACTCCATTTCAAACACAAAGGTGCGCCCATTTAAGCCTAACGCTTTCTCAAATTGGGGATGCACCGCACCCACGTAACCCACTCGGCGTTCGCCACGGAAAATGGCAGCGCTTTGGCCAGGGTGCAACGCGGAGTGTTGATCCGCCACAAAACGGAACTCAGCCGCATTGCCTGTTAAGGCCAATAAAGCTTCGACATCCCCTTTGATATCAAAGAAATCGACCGCTCGCTCCCCTTCTTGCCAGTGCTCTGGGAAGGCTTTCCCGGCCCGAATACCAGCAATCATTGGCTGCTGAATCACGCCATTCTCACCCTGTTCATCAGGAATAAAACGTAATCCTGTTTCACAGAAAGCCAAGCTTTGTTGCTGACGCTTCTGGTTGTGAGCCACGGCCCCAATTAAACCTGGCCACAAGCTGACGCGCATGGAGGACATTTCCAACGAAATTGGAAAAGGTAAGGTCAATGCTGCCGCTTCGTCGAACAACATGGCTTGGTGTTTGGGGTCGACAAAGCTATAGGTAATTGCTTCTTGATAGCCGCGATCAATCAGCACCCGCTTCAATTGCGTTGGCGTTAACATGCCCTCACGGCGCGGAATCATCCGTAACTGGGCTGCTGGTGCGGCTGCTTGAATACGGTGATACCCATAAATACGAGCAACTTCCTCAATTAAATCTTCTTCAATTTGAATGTCAAAGCGGAAGCTAGGCACCACCACATCCCATCCCTGTTCGGTGGTTGTGACGGTAAAGTCTAAGCGTTCGAAAATTTCAGTGACTTCTGCCGCCGCAATCTCAATGCCTAATACTTTGTTTAAACGCTCTGCACGTAAGGATACCCGCGGTGCAACCGGCAGGTGCTCATCACTTTTCGCTTCAGTAATCGGCCCTGCTTCGCCCCCGCAGATTTCTAACAATAACGCAGTGGCACGTTCCATGGCAGTGCGTTGTAACTCTGGGTCCACACCGCGCTCATAGCGATGAGAAGCATCCGTATGCAAGCCATAACGGCGCGCACGCCCCGCAATTGCCGCCGGACTAAAGAAAGCACTCTCTAAAAACACATGCTTAGTGGTTGCCGTGACACCGCTGCCTTCACCGCCAAATACCCCGGCCATCGCCAGCGGTTTTTGTTCATCCGCAATCACCAACACGTCATCGGCCAACGTCACTTCTTGGCCATCCAATAAGGTAAGCTTTTCATTGGCAACCGCATGACGCACATGAATGGCACCTTGCAACTGGTCTAAGTCAAAGGCATGCATTGGATGCCCTAACTCTAGCAACACATAGTTGGTAACATCCACCACGGGATCAATGCTACGAATGCCACTGCGACGTAAGCGTTCTTGCATCCACAACGGCGTAGTCGCCGCAATATTGATATTGCGAATCACCCGACCCAAATAGCGCGGGCACGCCGCCGGTGCATCTAATACAATCTCACGCTGCTCGTCATGCTGGGCCGCGACAGGCAGTATTTCTGGCGCATTGACTGGTAACCGATTCAGTACTCCCACTTCACGGGCGATACCACGAAGCCCCAAGCAGTCCGCGCGGTTCGGCGTCAAATCCACGTCGAGAACCGTGTCATCCAGCTGTAAGTAGTCGCGGTAATCCATGCCAATGGGTGCATCAGCAGGCAGTTCAATGATGCCATCATGATCATCATTCAGGCCCAGCTCTGAACTGGAACACAACATGCCATGGGACGGTTGCCCCCGCAGCTTGGCTTTTTTAATTTTAAAGTCACCGGGTAACACGGCACCCACGGTCGCCACAGCCACTTTTAGACCGGTGCGGCAATTCGGTGCACCACAAACAATCGTCACTGGCTCCTCAGCACCGACATTCACTTCGGTGACTTGCAACTTATCTGCATCAGGGTGTTGCCAGCACTTGAGCACTTCACCAATAACAACGCCATGAAAGGCTTCTGCCACCGGCGCCATGCCATCCACTTCTAACCCCGCCATGCTAAGCTGCTCTGACAACGCCACGCTATCTAATGCAGGATTGACCCAGGTACGTAACCACTGTTCACTAAATTTCATCTGCTTACCCGGCTTCTTAGTTAAATTGTTTCAGGAAACGAACATCGTTTTCGAAAAATGCACGTAAATCGTTCACGCCGTAGCGGAGCATGGTTAATCGCTCGACGCCCATACCGAACGCAAACCCAGTGTATTTTTCACTATCGATACCCACTGCTTGCAGCACGCTTGGATGCACCATCCCGCAGCCTAATACTTCCAACCACTCACCATTATTACGGCGCACATCAACTTCTGCAGACGGTTCGGTAAATGGGAAGTAAGACGGACGGAAACGGACTTCAAGCTCTTCTTCAAAGAAGTTCACCAAGAAATCTTCCAAAATACCTTTCAACTGGGTGAAGCTTACATCGGTGTCCACCATCAACCCTTCCACCTGATGGAACATCGGGGTATGGGTTTGATCGTAGTCATTTCGATAAACGCGGCCAGGAGAAATAATCCGTAGCGGTGGTTGCTGCTTTTGCATGGTCCGAATTTGCACCCCAGAGGTTTGCGTTCGCAACATGGTGGTTGGCGTAAAATAAAAGGTATCATGATCCGCGCGCGCAGGATGATTAGCAGGAATATTTAATGCATCGAAATTATGAAAATCATCTTCAACTTCAGGACCTTCAACCACGGCGAAACCTAAATCACCAAAAAACGCTTCAATGCGTTGAATGGTCTTGGTGACCGGGTGGAACCCACCCACTTGGTTGCGGCGCCCCGGCAAGCTTACATCGATACGTTCAGCGGCGAGCTTTTGCTGCAACTCAGCTTGCTTCAACTCCTGCGTCCGTGCTTGGATCAACGCCTGCACCTTTTGCTTGGCTTCGTTGATAGCTTGCCCTGCCGCCGGACGCTCTTCTGCGCTTAATTGACCGAGACTTTTCAGTTGTTCAGTAAGAAGGCCTTTCTTACCCATGAATTCCACGCGAACGTTTTCAAGTTCTTGCGCGGTCGTCGCTGTTGCAACAGCTGCTTCAGCAGCAGTAACGATGTCAGATAACGCCATGTTCGTCCTCAGATATGACTCATGCGAATTGATGAAGATTTTCAAAATTTAATAAAGGGTTCAATGATACCGAAAAAGCATAAAAAAAGGGAGCGCTTAGGCTCCCTTTTTCAATCATTCAACTTGCTTATAGAGCGCTTTTCGCTTTCTCTACTAACGCAGCAAAACCAGATTGGTCATGAACTGCGATATCTGCAAGGATTTTACGATCGATTTCTACTGATGCTTTTTTCAAGCCATTGATAAAGCGGCTGTATGACAAACCGTTTTGACGCGCTGCAGCGTTGATACGTACAATCCACAATTGACGGAATTGACGTTTCTTCGCACGACGGTCACGGTATGCGTATTGACCTGCTTTGATAACAGCTTGCTTCGCTACGCGGAATACGCGTGAACGAGCACCATAATAACCTTTCGCCTGCTTCAGGACTTTCTTGTGACGCGCGCGCGCAATCACACCACGTTTAACTCGTGCCATTTGCTATCTCCTTCCCTTAGGCGAACGGTAACATACGCTGAACTAAGCCAACATCAGAAGCTGCAACCATGCTCTTGGCACGTAAGTGACGCTTCCGCTTTGAACTCTTTTTGGTCAGGATGTGACGCAAATGAGACTGTTTACATTTAAAGCCGCCTGAAGCGGTTTTCTTAAAACGCTTTGACGCGCCTTTTTTGGATTTCATTTTAGCCATGAAATTACTCCGCATTGTCAATTAAAAGTGTAACAGGGTGAGAGAAGTACCAAGTACCGCCCTACTTGAAACCACAGTTACTTCTTATTACCAGGGGCCAGCACCATAATCATCTGGCGACCCTCAGCACGTTTTGGGAACGATTCCACAGTTGAGATATCGGCTAGATCTTGTTGAATGCGCTCTAGCAGTTCAATTCCCAACTCTTGGTGTGCCATTTCCCGGCCACGGAAACGGACGGTGACTTTCGCTTTGTCACCTCCCTCCAGAAAACGACTCAGGTTGCGCAGTTTTACCTGATAATCGCCTTCATCAGTTCCAGGACGGAATTTAACTTCCTTCACCTGGATCTGTTTCTGGTTTTTCTTTTGCTCTTTAGCGTTTTTCGCTTTCTCGTAGAGGAACTTGCCATAATCCATCAGACGACAAACTGGTGGCTCCGCATTGGGGCTAATTTCCACCAGATCGACACCAGCCTCTTCGGCTGCAGTAAGAGCTTCTTGAATAGTTACGACGCCAATCTGTTCACCTTCAACGCCAATGAGTCGTACCTCATCAACGCGAATATCTTCGTTAATCCGATTTTTGTCACTAGCTTTCTGAGTTCTTTTTCCGCCTTTAATGGGTCATTCCTCCAATCAATTAAGTAATTTTGCGCGTATTTACTTCGTCGGTGAGCTCAGCAATAAATTGCTGCAGCGTTTTGACACCCAAGTCTTCACCCCGACGAGTACGTACCGCAACGGCTTGGTTCTCGACTTCTTTGTCGCCGACCACCAATAAGTATGGAACACGCTTTAATGTGTGCTCACGGATTTTAAAGCCTATCTTCTCATTTCTCAAGTCGGCAATGGCTCTAAATCCAAGTTTATTCAATTCTTTTACAGTT
Organism: Pseudidiomarina indica; assembly: GCF_900104245.1. Taxonomy (GTDB): domain Bacteria; phylum Pseudomonadota; class Gammaproteobacteria; order Enterobacterales; family Alteromonadaceae; genus Pseudidiomarina; species Pseudidiomarina indica. Next base: position 40,136 of record NZ_FMXN01000001.1, on the reverse strand, counting down.
TCGATGGCATATTGACGCTGATTATCCGTAATATTCATGACAACCACCTGCGTCGGTGCTAGCCAAGTTGGGAAATAACCAGCGTATTCTTCAATAATAATTCCCATGAAACGCTCGAGCGAACCTAAAATCGCGCGGTGGATCATCACCGGCGTGTGACGCTCGTTATCTTCACCCACATAAGTGGCGCCCAAACGACCTGGCAGTGCAAAGTCTAATTGCACGGTGCCACATTGCCACGCTCGGCCTAAGCAATCATGCAAGGTAAATTCAATTTTCGGGCCGTAGAACGCCCCTTCACCGGGCAAGTACTCAAACTTAATGTCGTGATTCTTCAAAGCTTCCGCTAACGCCTGCTCCGCACGGTCCCACGTAGCATCGTCTCCCAAGCGTTGTTCAGGGCGGGTTGAGAGTTTCACCACGATATCTTCAAATCCAAAGGTTTTGTAGATTTCGTAAACCATCTGAATACAGCCGCTCACCTCTTCTTGCACTTGTTCTTCAGTACAGAAAATATGAGCGTCATCTTGAGTAAAGCCGCGCACCCGCATTAATCCGTGTAACGCACCTGACGGCTCATTTCGGTGACACGAACCAAATTCCGCCATCCGCAACGGCAAATCACGATACGACTTCAACCCTTGATTGAAAATTTGCACGTGGCCAGGACAGTTCATTGGTTTAATGGCATATTCGCGGTTTTCGGATGCCGTGGTAAACATCAAGTCCGAGAATTTATCCCAGTGCCCTGAACGCTCCCACAACACGCGGTCCATCATCAAGGGGCCTTTCACCTCTTGATACTGATACTCGCGTAATTTTTCACGGACAAAACGTTCCAGCTCAAGGAATACCGTCCAGCCATTGTGATGCCAAAACACCATGCCTGGTGCTTCTTCTTGCCAATGGAACAAATCTTGGGTTTTTCCAATTTTACGGTGGTCGCGTTTTTCTGCTTCAGCCAACCGTTGCAGGTATGCTTTTAACTGCTTTTTATCAGCCCATGCGGTGCCGTAAATCCGCTGCAACATTTTGTTTTTCGAGTCACCACGCCAGTAGGCACCCGCCACTTTCATGATTTTCAAATGTTGGCAAAAGCGCATATTCGGCACATGCGGGCCACGGCACATATCCACGTATTCTTCGTGATGATACAAGCCAGGACGATCATCCTTGCTGATGTCGTCATCTAAAATTTCCACTTTATAAGGCTCATGCCGCGCCACAAAGGTTTCCCGCGCTTCAGCCCAGCTGACTTTCTTTTTCACCACGTCATATTCGGTTTTCGCCAACTCAAGCATCCGTTGCTCTAACCGCTCCAGATCGTCAGCGGTGAGCGTGTGCTCCATATCAACGTCGTAGTAAAACCCATTGTCGATAACCGGGCCGATAGCCATTTTCACATCCGGAAACAGTTGCTTGAGCGCATGACCTAACAAGTGAGCGCAACTGTGACGAATAATGTGTAAGCCATCGTCATCTTTAGGGGTGATAATTTGCAGGTCAACGTTGTCTGTGATCAGCTCACAAGCATCCACCAATTGACCATTGATGCGGCCTGCCACGGTGGCTTTCGCTAAGCCTGGACCAATGTCTAACGCCACATCCAATACCGATACCGGGTTGTCGTACGAACGTTTACTACCGTCAGGGAGTGTTACTACGGGCATGAGTGCTTATCCTTTAATACAGTGGTGACACCTACCAAGTGTCACTTGTCTTTACGAAAGGCGACACTATAACGCATGACACGGGCCATGAAAACCCTTCACCAGTGCGCAATATTTGAATTTTGAGCCATACTCATAGCAATTCTTTCGCATTGTTGAGGAGGCTCAAATGAACGCCGACAAATTATATAATACCAGCTTACGATGTCCCTATTGCGGTCACCATGTTCACATCAGTATTGACGCATCGGGGGGCGACCAAGACTACCAAGATGAATGCCGTGCCTGTGGGGCCGACATCCACCTGCTAGTTCGACTCGATGAAGTGAACGAAAAGATTTTTGTGCGGGTTGCCAGCGATGATGAAAACTACTATTGACGAGCCGCAAGCACCCGCTCAACGGTTTCCACAATAGTGATCGTTTGTTGATCAAACTCAAGATTCACCCGTTGTGCTTGCTCCAAATTAGTTAACCGCAAGGTTTCTGGAATCAGATGCAAGCTAAAGCGGTTTCCTATCACTTGGCCGATAGTGAGGCTGGCCCCATTGACACTGATAAACCCTTTTGCCAACACATAGGCTTGATACTGCTCAGGAAACTCAATCCATAAGGCTAAATTGTCAGTGCTTTCGATGCGTTCAACAACCTGCCCGGTGCAATGCACATGCCCGGAGACATAATGCCCGCCAATTTCATCACCAACCTTCAGGGAGCGCTCAAAATTGACGAGGTCCCCTTCTTTGAGTTCTCCTAAATTGGTTAAACGTAGAGTTTCGTCAATAATATCAAAGATAACCCTCGTTTCATCGAAGGCAACGACTGTTAAACAGCAACCATTAATCGCTATACTGGCACCGAGCGCAACCTGCTCCAAATGACGAGGTGCGACCGTAACAGTAATTTGGCGAAACGACTCGCCTTCTTGAATTTGGGTGACCGTACCCTGGGTTTGCACAATTCCTGTAAACATAATCACTCGAGACAAGGCTGACCAATGCAACCGATTGTACCGATTAAAGCGTGCTTTGACCATGCCAAAAAGGCGTTACTACTCGTGATACCGTCGCTTTCTTTAGCTGGCTGTCACCCCGCGCCGGTGGGCTTAGAAGATTTGCATGACTACCAACTCAGAGTTTCCAACACGCTGGAACAAGAACCCATTACCTTTACTCCGGTCAGCCCGTTACGAGCACCCACCCAGCGCCAATTTCGGATGGAATTACCCAGCATTCAGATTTCTTTGCTCGACTCAATGCGCCTCGATGCCTGCTCCGCCGGGGCTCTGATTGCCGAGCGCAACAGCAGTTTAGGCCGCTTAATGCGCGGTGTACAACGCCACTACCACGATCGTAAGTTGTTAGCGGCGCTCTATGAATGTGTGGCCGAAATGGATGGTCAACAAGCAGAGCTTGCTGAGCGCATTTTGGCGCAGGCTGATGCAAAAACGGAGTTATTACCGTTATTACGCATGCAAGCCATTATCACGGATAACAGCTTGCAACAGTTGCTACGGGTTGGCGATCGCCCCTTAGCAAACCCCGATGCGGCCGTGCTCGCACCGCTGCTGGCAGCCCTCCCTCCTATTTTAAAAACCTTGGACCCACAACAAGAGCTTCCTGACGAACAAGAATTACTGCAAGCGCTCGAACTGATTGAGAAAAGCCCTTATGCCGGTCAATTGTGGCGGGCGTTAATCGACAACGAGCAATATCTCACGCGAATGGCTCCCCGCGCGCGCACCTTGAGTGTCCAGGCCGGCTGCACGGCCGTTGCCGTTCCTGAACGTGCGCAAATACTGCGGCAGGTGTTTGTCAGTCGCTTTGGCGGCCCCGTGCAACACCATATCAGCACGTTGACCCATCAAGCACAGCAGCTTGAACCCTATTTATCTGAGCTACACGCCCCGTCAAGCGTGCTACAGAGTTATCCGAACTTTGCCAGTTGGAATGATTATTTAACGCAGCTCATGCAGCTTGATGACACCTTAACCGCCACCACCAAGCAGCATGTGCATTATTGGCAACAGCTATTTAGCGATTGTGGCTTTACACCAGGCTCACAATAAAGGATTGGCACAATGCTGGAAAAAGTGCTAATTTGTTGATAACGATTCTCATTAACAATGTCATCACGATAGACAAGGAGTATTTATGAAACCGACTTTCCTCTCTGCTGCAGTCGCTTTAACCATGGCCGTTTCTATGCCTAGCTTCGCTGCAGGTCACGACGATCGTCACGATCACTTTGAAGGCAAAGCAGCAGCCAACTTGGCTGAAGCCTTAGCCAACTTACAAGAGTACAACCAAAAGTTAGCTGAGATCTTAAACGGTGAATTAACGCCACAAAAAATGGCTGAAATTCATCAACTCACCTACACCCTGGAAAATGCGCTAGAGCGCATCGAAGAAGAAATCGATGACATGCAAGATGACCTTGAAGATGTTCATAAAGGTTCTGAGCGCATGGACTTCGATAAAGTGAAGGCGAAAGGCGCCAAATACATCGAAGCCTCGAACCAGTTAGTGAAAGGTCTGAAGTAATCCTTAGCGCCCTGCAGCAAAAATTTGTCGTAGCTGCGGGGCTTTAACCATCAAGCTTTTCAGCGTGTATTGATCCAGATACTCATAAAACAACTCTTTCCCACGCGCGACAATGCCGCGTAACTCACACGCTGGCAGTGCCACACAGTATGGATTTTCACATTCAATCCAGCGCTCATCTCCTTCTAACTGACGAATCACAAACGCCAACGAAATATCTTCTGGCCGTTGTGCGAGAACAAACCCACCGTTTTTGCCTCGTCGCGTTTCAATCAGTTCAAGCCGTCCCAAGTGATGAACCACTTTATTCACATGGTTTGCAGACAAATCGAAGGTGTCACATATTTCGCGAATGGTCGCCAATTTAGGCCCTTCCTGCGATTCATCCGCATCGTGACTGGCTAAATACATTAATATTCGTAACCCATAATCCGTGTATTTTTTGAGCTGCATAAAAGTATCCAAAAGATGCATTTTCTACGCATTATAGTACAAGAAACCTTGATCTCCATCAATCATACATTCATAATGCGTCTTATAAACATACATTGGAGATGTGGGTTATGATCGAAGTACAATTTGCCGATAAATTATTGAAGGGTGCAAACCGAGCCATGGTGATCTTTCTCGCCTTGTTTCTCATCGTTGCCTATTGTGCGTGGGGTCTGGAAGCGAACCTTCCGCTCTTGCTCACGGCCATTCTCCATTTTCTGCAAATTCTCCTCGCGGGACTCTTTAAATTGGCCTATGTGGTGCGTTTGATAGCCCAAAACCAACTCGGGCAACCGCTTCATTAATCCAAGCTGGGCAAATGGTTTGACCAACATCAAGGTTTCTGCTCGCTATCGCGTTATACTGCAGTGACACACGATGGGAGGAAGTTATGTCCGCAACATTAAGTCGTCACCACGATGTACTGAGAGCCCTGCATTCGCCCGAGCTATTTAGCAATGTAGTATCCCAACACCTCAATGTTCCCAATGGCATGGATGGTGAGGAACACCGCGTGTATCGGGACTTGATCGAACCGTTTTTTGACACCAGCCAAGTGGCTGCCTTTCAACCGCGACTGCAGCAGCTTATTGAAGGGCTGATAACCCCGCTCACACCCAACCAACCCATTGAGGTGATGAGCGTTATCGCCCACCCTTTTGCCGTCCAAGCGCAATGCGCGTTTATGGGGTGGCCGGCGCAGATGGCACAACAGCTCACGCAGTGGATGCAGGCACAAAACGAAGCCAGCCTAGCGATGGACCGAGTTCGCCTCAAACAACTTGCGGAAGAGTTCTCAGACCTCGTGACCGCCCAATTAGACCAGGCCACTACCGCTCCAGATGCGGCACCCTCCATCACCCAACAACTCACGCAGCTGCGCTTGCATGGCGAACCTCTGCCCAACGCATATTTGGTCAGCATTATTCGCAACTGGACCGTGGGTGAACTGGGAACCATTGCCGCTGCTGTTGGCTCCATCATTGGGTTTTTAGCCCAGCACCCTGCAATTCAAAACTCGTTACGCGAACAGCCAAAGCTCCTTGATGCCGCCATACAAGAAATCTTACGCATCGATGCGCCGTTGCTTCATAATCGGCGACGCACCACCTGTCCTGTACGACTCGCTGATCAAGAATGGCCCGCGGAACAGATCTTACAGATTGATTGGCAAGCCGCGAATACCGATCCAGCCGTGTTTGATCATGCCCAGCACTTCTCTTTAACGCGGGATCCTGAGCTAAATTTACTGTACGGCTCTGGGCCTCATCATTGCCCCGGCAAAGCTCTGGCGCAACAAGAACTCTGCCAAATAACCCATGCCTTATTACAGCAATTTAAACGCATTGAAATGGCCCCAACGGATGCCGTAAGAGCCCAACCACCTCGAGGGGGTTATCAGCAATTATGGATACTATTTAACCATTGATTTAAGAACTGAATCATGGTTCACTTCTTGGTAAAGCGATGATCCTTTACCGAGAACTACCATGGCATATCGTGAAACATCACGGGTTCGTGAACGTAAACAAGCAACGCGGCAGGCCATTTTAAACAATGCCTTACGCATGCTGAATGAATCAGGATTCAGCGGCCTTCAAATGGCAGCGCTGGCACGTCAGTGTCAGCTCGCCACCGGCACCTTATACCGCTATTTCAGCTCCAAAGAAGCGCTTTGCACCGCGGTGTTTGAGTATGCCACCGATATCGAAATAGGCCGTGTTGCTGCCCAGCTGCAACAGCCACAGCTCACTGCCCCTGAACACATTGCCGCCGCCCTCACGACCTTTGCCAAACGCGCACTCCGTGCTCCCATTGCCGCTTGGGCCTTAATTGCCGAGCCGGTGGAGCCCGCGGTGAACCATGCCCGCTTGCGTTATCGTGAACAATACGCAACCTTATTTAGCCGCGCGATTGATGACGGCATTGCCCAGCAGTCCCTGCCTCCGCAGAACAGTACCCTTAGCAGCCATGCGCTCGTTGGAGCCATTGCTGAAGCATTGATTGGCCCCTTAGCACAGCAACAACCGCAACATCTCAACCAAACCATTGCCGCTGCGGTGCAATTTTGCTTACAAGCTATTACCGCCAAGCCCTACCCAACCATTTTCCCAGACCAGGAGTGTTAGCATGAGCAACCTTGATAAATACTATGCCCAAACGCACGCAGTCGAAAATCAGCCTTCTGCACTCGAAGATTACAACCTGTATGCCGAAGATAAAGCCTTGCAAGAGGCCGTTCATCGCGAAGGTGCCAGTGCCGCCGAACAAGATATTGCACGGTTTGGCGCTGAGTGCGGGCTACCCGAACGCATTGCTCTCGGGTTTGCCGCCAATGCCAATGCCCCGCAGTTGCATACTCATGACCGCTTTGGGCATCGTATTGATGCCATTGAGTTTCACCCCAGCTACCACGAGCTAATGGACATTGCCTTGAGTGAAGGCCTGCATTCCAGCCCCTGGGTCAAGCCCAACCCAGGCGCACACGTGGCGCGAGCGGCGAAATATTATTTGCATACCCAAGTGGAGGCTGCGCACGGTTGTCCGATTACCATGACCTTTGCTGCCATTCCTGCCCTGCAACATCAACCCGAACTGTTGGACTGCTTTGGCCCTAAAATTATGGCCAATCATTACGATGGCCGTAACGTTCCCGATACGCTAAAGCGGGGCCTCACCATCGGCATGGCCATGACCGAAAAACAAGGTGGCTCGGATGTGCGCACCAACACCACGCGGGCAATTCCTATCGGCCGCCATGGTCCCGGCGAAGCTTATGAATTAGTGGGGCACAAATGGTTCGTGTCTGCCCCCATGTGTGATGCATTTTTAGTGCTCGCTCAAGCGCCGGGCGGCTTATCCTGCTTCTTAATGCCGCGCTGGCGACCCGATGGCAGCAAAAATGCCATGCAGATCCAACAGCTAAAAAATAAAATGGGGAACGTGGCCAATGCCTCCAGCGAATGTGAATTACGCGGCGCATTTGCGTGGTTGGTGGGGCAAGAAGGACGGGGCGTCCGCACCATTATCGAAATGGTTGCCATGACACGCTACGACTGCATGATTGGCTCCAGCTCAGGCATGCGCCAAGCAACGGTTCAAGCCATTCACCACGCCCGCCACCGCCATGCATTTGGTGCGAAATTAGTGGACCAGCCACTCATGCAAAACCTGTTGGCTGACTTAGCGCTAGAAAGTGAAGCCGCCCTCGCCCTCACCATGCGTGTGGCGCGCAGCCTTGATCATCAACAAAATGAGCATGAACGGCTGCTCACTCGTATTCTGACCCCAGTTGGCAAGTACTGGATTTGCAAACGCACCCCGCAACACGCCTATGAAGCCATGGAAGTGATTGGCGGCATGGGTGTGATGGAAAATACCATTATGCCGCGGCTGTTCCGCGAATCCCCCATCAACGCTATTTGGGAAGGCAGCGGCAACGTACAGTGCCTTGATATTTTACGCGCCATTGAAAAAGAGCCCGCTGTGCTCGATGCTTATTTTGCCGAAGTCGAACAAGCCATGGGCAGCCATGCTCAATTTGACCAAGCCGTGATTGCGCTAAAAACCTTGTTCAGCGCGACGTTGGCGGATCAGTATCAATACCGTGCGCGCTATTTAGCCGATCATTTAGCCAAAGTCATGCAAGGTGCCTTGCTGTTACAACATGCACCCAACGAAGTGGCTGATGCATTCTGTACCGCTCGATTAACGCCAGAAACCGCATCGAATTACGGCTGTTTACCAACCGGTATTGCTGCCGATGCCATGATCGAACGTAGCTTTTCGTACCACTTATAAGAAGAAAAACATCAAGGAAGCACTATGATTATTCCAGCTTACATTGCTCGCAATGCACGCAAATACCCACAACAAGAAGCCGTCATTGACGGCACCTTGCGCATCAACTGGAGCCAGCTCAATGACCATGTGGAGCAGTTTGCCGAGCACTTAGCATGTGACCATCACATTCAAGCCGGTGATCGCGTTTGTTTAGTTCTGCCTAACAGCTACACCTTTATTGTCGCCCATTTTGCGGTGCAGCGCATTGGTGCCATTGTGGCCCCCATTAATGTCAAATTAACTGCCGACGAGCTGCACTATATCTTTAGTGACGCCGAAACCAAGCTCATTATTAGCTGCGACCTCACCAAGCAACAAGCCGAGCTCGCGGCCCAGCAACTGGAGCTGCCCCTGCTCATTATCAATGACATGCCCACCTATGCAGCCAGCCATAGCCAAGGGCGTTCATTTCATCAGCTGAGCGATAGCGCCTTAAAAACCCCAGCCACCCTGCTCTACACCTCGGGTACCACCGGCCGCCCCAAAGGCGTCTTGTTTGATCATCAAGCGATTTTGTTCGTCGGCATGATGTTTGCCACCGAAATGCAGTACACCCCAGCAAGCCGTTTACTGTCACTGATGCCATTGACTCACTCCGCTCCCTTGAACCTTACTTTAGTGGGCGGCAGCATTGTCGGGTCAACCCACGTAATCGCCCCAACGTTCACACCGGATTTACTCTTACAGCTGGTCCAACAAGAACGTACCACGCACTTTTTCGGAGCGCCCGTGGCCTACTTACTGACGGCCCAACACCCAGCCATACAAAAGGCCGATTTAAGCAGCATGACCCATTGGATTTATGGTGGCGGCCCCATGGCGGCTGACCATGCCAAGCTGGTCCAAAAAGCATTTAACAGCGACCAGTTTTACTGCGTTTATGGATTAACGGAAGCAGGCCCCACCGGCAGCTTTTTGGCCCCTCAAGATCACGCAGAAAAAGCCGGATCGGTAGGACGCCGTGCCGCTCTGTTTACCGAAATGCGGGTGGTGAACGACGCCGGCGTTATCGCCGCAGTGGATGAACCCGGTGAAATTCAGATTCGGGGCGAAGGCATGATGCGCGGCTATTGGCGCAACGAGGATGCCACCACCACAACCCTAACCGATGACGGTTGGATTAAAACCGGTGATATTGGCGTACGAGATGCGGATGGCTTTTTCTGGATCAAAGATCGCTTGAAAGATTTAATCATTGTCGGCGGCGTCAACGTCTACCCCCGTGAAGTTGAAGACGTGTTAGCCAGCCACCCAGCCATTCTTGAAGCCGCAGTGATTGGCGTGCCTCACGACCAATGGGGCGAATCAGTCAAAGCCTTTGTGGTACTCAAAGAACCACTCACCGAGGAAGCCCTGAGAGATTATGTGGCCACTCGGTTAGCGGATTACAAACGCCCGCGCAGTTATGAATTTCGTGACTCCCTGCCCCACAACGCCAACGGCAAAGTGTTGAAGCATGAGTTACGGGGTTAAATCGAAGGCGTTATAGCTCTTTAAACGCGGCTAAAAAGCGTTCACGGGCCAACTTATGATTCACCATAGGTGGCGGATAATCACTGCGACCGTGCGCCTGCAGCCATGCTGCGGGCGTATGAATCACTTTGCTTGGGCAAGTTGCCAACTCAGGGATCCATTTGCGAATGTAGTGCCCCTCTGGATCAAATTTCTCACTTTGCAGAGTAGGATTAAAGACGCGAAAGTACGGCACCGCATCCGTTCCTGTTGAGGCGCTCCACTGCCAGCCGCCATTGTTGGCCGCAAAACTGCCATCAATTAAATGCTGCATAAAAAACCGCTCGCCCCAGCGCCAATCAATCAGCAAATCCTTGACTAAAAAGCTAGCCACAATCATACGCACGCGGTTATGCATCCACCCTTCGGTTGCCAATTGCCGCATGCCCGCATCCACAATGGGATAGCCGGTTTCACCCCGACACCAAGCTGCAAACTCATCGGGAGCATGACGCCACCGCATGCGATCCGTGTGCTCTAAAAAGGCTTTGCCGTAGCTCAACCGCGGTACATGCCACATTAAATGCAAATAAAACTCACGCCAGATCAGCTCGTTGAGCCACACGTCAGCGCCCTGCTCTAACGCTGCGGGAAAGTGCGGGCTCCATTGCGCTAACTCTTGCGTCGCTTGCCAAGGAGATAAAATACCCAGCTCCCAATAAGGGGAAAGTCTGGAGGTGCTTTCCAGCCCTGGATAATCGCGCTCCGCCGCGTAACGCTCCACCTGCTGTGCCACATAATCAGCCAACAATTGCCGTACCGCAGCTTCCCCCACCACCCAAGCACTGGAGTCTTGACGTGGATAATCGATGGGAGGTATATCGGCCACGGTCACTGGCGACCGTTGTGGCAAACTCGGTACTCGCGGCACGCCCACGGCTGCTACTTCTGCCCGCCACGCCCGCGCAAAGGGGGTGAACTTTTGATACATCCCGCCCGACCCCGTGGTTAATCGAGGAGGAACCACCACACTCCCATGATGGTAGCGCATGATAATCTGCTGCTCAGCGAGCCCTTGCTCGGCGGCCTGATCGCGACGCTGCTCATCCACCGGATACTCAGCATTCACGTGAACCTCCGTTAACCCATGGGTTTGCGCAAACTGCACCACAGCAGCGGGCGCCTCAGCCCACGAATTGATGACCCTGATTGTGAGCGCAACCCCATGTTGTGCCGCATCCACCACAAAATGATCCAAATGACGCCGTAATAAATCCCACTTACGTGGCGCCCAATTGTGCTCACGCATTTGCCCCGGCGCCAACAACAGCAACGCAGGAATTTGCCGTTCAACTCCATTAACTTGACTCGCTGCCGCCACCGCAGGATTTGCCGCTAACCGCACATCGCCGCGGAACCACACTCCAGCATATGCCATGCTTTCACCTCATAATTTAATGATTCAGCACTCATTACGTTGCATTCAGCTTTGCAGTTCTCGACACCCCAAAGAATCTTTAATATTATCGAACCACATTTTAATCAGATTCGATAACAATAATAGGAAACTCCCGTGTCATCAAAACCAACGCCAGCCACCGAAACCGGTGGCTTTATTGCATTTATTGAACGTGCTGGCAAGCGCATTCCCGACCCCATCATTATCTTTATTTACTTCTTAGCCGCAGCCCTCATTCTTACTTGGGCCATCGGCGACTTAGGATTCACCACTTACGGTGGCGATGGGCAACCCATTCAATACGAAATTCGGAACATGTTAGCCAGCGAAAACGTGGTCTGGCTGTTTGATAATGCACTGCTTACCAACTGGCTCGGTTTTGGTGGGGGCGTATTAGGCGTCATTCTAATTGTGATGTTGGGGGTTGGCGTCGCAGAAAGCTCTGGCTTATTTTCTGCCGTTCTCAAAAAAGTATCACGCAGCCTGCCGTTAAACTGGTTGCCCCTATTTTTGGTCTTTATTGGCATCATGAGCTCCATTGCGACTGACGCCGGCTACCTCATTCTTATTCCCCTAGCCGGACTCTTGTATGCCGGGCTTGGCAAAAACCCATTAATCGGGATGGCCGCCGCATTTGCTGGGGTATCCGCAGGGTTTAGTGCCAACTTAATTCCAGCCACCCCCATTGATGTGATTATAGGCGTGAATGCGAAAGTATTCGCCGAAGCGCAAGGCATTCCATTCGTTAACGCAGCCGGCGAAGCGTTGACCCCAGCCACCATGAACTACTATTTCATCCTGGCTTCAACCTTTGTTTTAGGGGGCGTTGGTGCCTGGGTAACTCTAAAATTTGTGCAGCCTCGTTTAGAGCAAAAACCTTTTATAATTCCTAAAGAGTTAGAGCTGACAGATTTTGAAGTCAGTGCGGCTGAAATAAGAGGATTACGCGCCGCCGGTATCGCACTGGTCCTTGCATTAATTGGTGTTTACGGCCTTGCTGTTGGTCCCTTAGCGCCCTATGAAAACGCCCAAGGGGTGATGGTAACGCCCTACCTAAACAACGTGATCTTATTAATCACCTTTGTCTTTATTGCCATGGGTGTTGCTTTTGGAGTGGCCAGCGGTAACTTTAAATCGCTGCAAGACGTAGTCACCGCCATGGTGAAGCAAATGGATACCATGGGCTACATTTTAGTGCTGACGTTCTTCTGTTATAACTTCTTAGGCATACTGAGTTATAGCGGCTTAGGTGCCTACGTGACCTATTTGGGAGCCACCTTGCTGACCCATTTAGGACTTCAAAGCTACCCCATTTTGTTACTCATTGGCTTTATTTTGGTGACCGCCATCATCAACCTGTTCGTGGGCGGTTTAACCTCAAAATGGATGCTGCTAGGCCCCATCTTCATTCCAATGTTGTACCTGGTGAACAACCAAATGACCCCAGATTTAGTCGCCGCCGCCTTCCGCGTGGCAGACTCATCCACCAACATTATTACCCCAATGATGAGTTATGCAGGAATTATTTTAGCGTTCATGCGCAAATACAACCCCCAACTCACATTCGGTGAGATGATTGCCATGATGGTGCCCTACTCACTCGCATTTTTAGTCGTGTGGAGCGCCCTATTAGTCACGTTCTTCAGCTTCGGAATTCCCCTCGGCTTCTAGTTCTCACCCATTCTGGCTAAAACTTGCCCAGTCGAACCGCGGGGGCGCAAAAAGTACTTGCACCCCCGCAACCAAATGACTAATATAGCGGCCGTTCGTCACCAGACGAACCCATCAATAAAGTGCGTCCGTAGCTCAGTTGGTTAGAGCACTACCTTGACATGGTAGGGGTCGGTAGTTCGAGTCTACTCGGACGCACCATCTTCTTGAAGTTTCAAATCCCTCAATTTTATTGACTTGCAGCCGTGTTGGTTGGCTTGATGTTATTTATTTTTTCTCGACCAATAAAACATCGCCAACAATCATTATCAACGGAGCAATTAGCATCAATGTTGCCTGTGTATTCGTCATAATCATTCCCTCTTATTAAGCGACAATTACGGTGGCCGGCCAAAGTAATTGACGCTAGACCGGTCACCGTAATTGTCGCTTAATACCCTCCCAATCATTAACTCACACCCAAAGCCTTATAAACCGCATCCACAGGGTCAGAATAAAAGCTAATCTGAAACTTAGAAAACAGCTCGGCTGGCACCGTTGGAATATCAGAAGCAGAAGCCATGGGCAGCAACACGCGTTTAGCGCCGCTATCAAAGGCTAGCTGTAAAGTGTCTGCTAGGCTCTCTACCGGTGAAATCACACCGCCCAAGCTCATATTGCCAAGCACCACCATTTGCTCTTGCATCGGCTTTTTCAACAGCATCGAGCAGCACGCAATCAGGCTTGCAATGCTTAAACTCGCCGTAGGCCCGGTATGGTGTAGCTCAACGGCATGTAAATGAAACTCAGATTCAGAAAATTTAGCCGTAGCGCTAATACGCGATAAGTTGCCTTTAAAGTACTCATAACCGACACGGATACTTTCTTTAGCAGCCGAAGCATAAGCGCCTGAACCAACACCAGAGACTGAATGTTTGCCATTGCCTGGCATCATTTGGGTTTCAATACGATACAAGCCAAGTTGGTCGGTTGGACCACCGCGACCCACAGCATGTACGACGCCCGGCTTCGGCATTCCCTCAGGTATTAACGAGCTACCGCCCTGCTCTGGTACGCTAACGAAAAACTCTTCTAATGACTCGTTATCTATGTAGCTAAAGTGAACATCGAAGAATTCCATACCACCGAGCTTTTTCAACTGTTCTTTAATGCGGCGGCGAACCTCAAGCGCATACGTTAAACAGGTGCGCACATCTTCTTTAGTAAACGCGCCATCAGGATGCATCAACTTTAACAAGCCAGACGTTGTCCGGCGCACAGCAATCACGTCACGCTGATTCAGGTTGTTACCCAGCTTAAAGAATTTATCAATAGCATCGGCAAAGCCGCGTTTGCGCATCTCGCGCATGTACTCAGCAAGGTAATCGGTGATCAAGCCATAGCGGTTTGTGAAAAACTCTGGCCGCATTTTAGGAATTTCCCAACCCGGAATATAGGCATGAAAACGATCAAAGAAAGCCGTATCAATCATGGCCTCAGGGAATGGGGCCAGCAAGTGGCTGGTTTTAACCAGCGTATCCACGCTCTGGTTGATATTCCCCACAAATACCATCGAAGCCTTAGCTTCAATGGAGTCACGGCCGCGAGCAAACGAGCCCGATGCCATGTAATCTTTCATGATTTGCACGCCGTCTTTGTCTTTGAAGTTAATACCAGCTACTTCATCAAAAGCTACGATATCCCACATACCTACCAGACCGACCTGGCGAGAGCTCATGTTATAAAATAAGTTTGCAACGGTGGTTTGCCCACCTGAAACCAGTATCGAATTCGGTGAGCATTCTTTATAAACGTGAGATTTACCCGTGCCTCGCGGTCCAAGTTCACAGACGTTGTAGTTATTCTCAACAAACGGGATCATGCGCGCAATCAAGTGCCATTTTACGCGCTGCTCAAGGTTGGCTGGCTCCATACCGACTGACCGCAACAACACATCCATCCATTCGTCAGTATTAAACTGCGAACGAGCCTGAAACACCTCGTCCATATCCATCGATGGCATTTGAATCGGTACGAGTTTTTCAATCGTAAACGGTGACGTCTTTTGGCCTTCTTCGTAGAAGTATTTCACCGTAATAATGCACCAAATACCGCCGGTTAATAGCTTCTCGTTCTCTTTTACTAATCGAGCTGGAATTACCGCGTCTTTCACGCCAAGGTTTGAAAGCTGAGCCTCGTAGATATCTTTTTTCTGATTTAACTTCACGCCGACTTTATCAATTACTTTATAAATCGTGCGTTCACGAATAAGCGACTTGATCTTCTCAGCTTCATCAGGGCGCACATAATTGTCAGTGAGTATTTTTTTGACGTTTTTAAGGCCTTCTTCGACAATGTCAGGGTGATCAGACGCACAATACATCCCGAGCAAATACTCGAGTACATATACGGGCACATTTGCACCTTCTTTGAGTTGTTTGGTCAGATCTTTGCGAACCACTCGGCCTTTGAAAAAGTTATTTAACTTTTTATCGAGATCTAAGCCGCTTTGCTCATCATGTGTTTCGATTTGTTCCATGCTTGGTCTCTTATTCTTCTCAGAAAAAATCATCCTGAATTGCCAAATCTATGCGCACAGCGTAAGTATTGTATTCAGTCTTCGCTGCATCATCGTTCTGTAGCACCAACGTATAGGTTTTAGTGCGGTCAAAGTTCGAGCCTTTTAGCTTGATCATGACGTTCTTGGTGCGTTCTTCCACTTTACTACCAGTGCCGTCAAAGTTCACCGTTTCTATGGCGGAAACGACGTTGCCGTCTGGGTCACGAATAAAAATATTAAGCTGGCGTGCACTTAAGCGCTCGCTTACGGCATCGGCTTGAATAAAGCGTATCGAATCAATGTTATTCACTAGCTTAAGCTGCTGCGCTGCAACCACCATAACATCTACCGGTTTACGCTCGTGCTTTTCAGCTTGTTTTTTGTCAAGCTCGCGTACTTCAAGCACAGGTACACAAATCTCTTGCAGCGCTACACCACCGTGTACAAACTTTGCACCACCGACAAAATGGAAACGCTGCATGCCTTTAGGCAACATAAACTGGGTTTCGCTAGTACCGCCGACGGTGTTTTTCAGCAAGCCTGTCCAAGTTGCATCTGCAACCGGTAAGCCTTCACCAACGATAAAACGTTTCTTCGCTTCACGCGCGCCTTCAGGCTTTTTAATATCCAGCGAGGTTTTTTCGTGTTCTTCTAGCGATTGCTGACGGAACAAGAAGCCATGATCAGCGGTAATCACGACACGGCTAGCATTCAAACGATTAATCACTCGGCCAACTAGGTCTTTTAACTCACCAATGGCATCTCGACAGGCTTGAAAAGTACGTTCTTCAGTGGCTGCTTTGTCGCCGATTGCATCAATAGTGTCGTGGTAGATGTAAACAATCTCAGCGTCTCGCACGGCATCACGACCTTGTTGATTGGTCCAGCTCATAAGCTCCTTAAAGCTTACCGCCATACCGTTTACGCGCTCTAATATTTTACCGCGGTTGTCTAAGCCCTGCGCGGACATACCGTCAACGGTCACAACTGCAGAGCCTGCGCGTTCTTCATAGGCAATGCCAGTGCCGCCCGCTTGACGCGGAAGCAAAGAGGCCATGCCCAGCTGGGTGTAACTTGGCAGTACTCCTAATTGACTGTTAAGCGCTGCTTTAAAGCGTTTTTCGTCATTAATAGCTGTCGCTAACTCATCGGCAATTTCGTAACGCAGCGCATCGGAAACAATCACGAACATGCGTTTGATTTGGGTGTTGGTTAAACGCTCACGCACTTCGTTTTGGTAGAAGTCATACTGATTATTTATGCCAGTAATTTTCCAATGGCTGAGCAATTGTTCTTTTTCCAGCAACCCATCCCATGCCATCGCTGATTGCGCCAAATACCAGTTGGAATAGATTCGCTCCACCTCATCGTCGAGGGCCCTAAGAATATCCGCGCCTTTGCTTTGCACGTGGTGGGCGTATTCGTTAAACAAGCGGTAGGCTTGGTCAAACTGATACAAGTCTTGCTCATAGGCACGATACATGGCTTTGGCGCTATCATAATGAAAGCCATCATTGTGGGTATGACGCAAATGAAGCAGTAATTCACCGTAGCGCAATGCTTGGTAAATCGAACTGTACTCAGGTTTGCTCTGCGGCCAATGGGCCATCAAACGCCGTGATAATACAGCCTCAAATTCTACCCGCTCTAAACGCTCGCCTTCGGTTAACAAGACGCGCACTAAGCCCCGAATAAGCGCTTGTTCAATGCCTTCAAAAGTTTCGCACTCTAACAACGCAGTGGGTTCATAGCG
This sequence comes from Pseudidiomarina indica, assembly GCF_900104245.1. Taxonomy (GTDB): domain Bacteria; phylum Pseudomonadota; class Gammaproteobacteria; order Enterobacterales; family Alteromonadaceae; genus Pseudidiomarina; species Pseudidiomarina indica. Next base: position 22,715 of record NZ_FMXN01000001.1, on the reverse strand, counting down.
TTCTAACTGGCGTGGTAGTTCTAACATGCGCTGTAACTCATGAGCGATCACTTCATAGGAGCTCGAGTGCTTTTTACTATCACGCCAACTGCTCATAAGAGCATTGGCCGTTGCGCGCCCTGCCGGTGTTTTTAATACATTATGTTTTAGCCACGATTTCTCTGATTCGGCAGCTTGCAGCTGGGTATAAAATTCAGTGCAAAATAAACGTAGCACGAACTCTTTGATACTCGGTTTATCACTTTCGTAGCCATAATGCTTATTCAACAACTCAAACAGCGGCACATCAAGCTCAAAACGGGCGAGCTGCTTAAGCATTGGTAGGCGTTGATCGGTACTGTCAGCGCTTTCTTCTTGAACTTCAGGAGCAACAACCACCTCGGCATAATGCGCAAATAAGCTAAACAGGATTGACTCAAAGCTATTGCCCTCAGCTTTAGTCAGCACGGCCATCATGCGCAAATCAAACTGTAACTCGTCTTCGTCACCGACTAAACGCTTCTGCAGGTCGCTAGTACGTTTTTTACTAGCGAAGAACTCTTTACGCTGGCTAATGTGGCTTCGCAAGGACATGCGTTGCAACCCAAGTTCGGTGATCAATATCGAGCTTTGGTCAGCGTAAAACTCAGGGCTGTATTTACGAATATCAAACAGCCAATCGTTAGTGACAGCGGGCGCGGCTTCTGGTGAATACAACAGAAACTTCTGTGTTGGTTCGTCTAGCTCCATACGCTTTTTGGTACCAAACACTGAGACTTCAGCTAAATTCACCACGCTTAAGTTATCAATGCCACTTTCCAGCACGTTAGTGAGTTCTGGCAAGTCGTCGACAAAGCTTTGCTCTGGATCGTGCCAAAACACGATACGGCCCTGATCAAACTTCTTTTTAATGCCTTCTGCGAGTTTTTCTAATTGCATTGCCAGATAGCCTTTATTCCTGAATAAGCGATTGTTCGAGGTTTTTACGAATCATTTGTACATCTTCATCAACTTGCTTGAAGAGATCGAGAAACTCGACGATGGATTTATCTGCTAACGCTTGCAGAGTAATGTCCTCAACCATCGCAGCATTCATCTCATCTTCTGCATTACCATATGAATACCGAAATGCATCGATACTAGCGATGTTCGCTGATTCAAAAATAGTTTTCCCAGCTTCGTACCAAGTCTCATAAGCATTCGCTAGTGATGATGAAATATAAAGTCTCGATGTTTCAATTACAGAACGAGTCTCAAGCATCACTCTAGTAACGCCTTCTTGAATGTCCTCGGGTTCGTCTCCTCGCTTCCCCTCTTCCAGAATCCCTATAAGCTCTTGATGTAAATTCATCAATTTTTCGTAAGTCGCTACCTTCTTCTCAAAAAGCCGCTCAAATGTTGATTGAGAAAAACTTGCATAATGATCGTATTGTTTTATCAAAACATCATGCTTTTGCTCTATCTCCGCCATACGCTTGGCGAGCTGATGTTCGAAAATTCGCTTAGGCAACCAAAATACCGCAGCAAGGATCGCAATAAGGTTTGTTCCCACTAGAGCCCAAACAGGTGTGAAATCAATCTCAGGTAACATTTGGCTTTTCTCCTGTAATGTCTTTCACGTTCGCAAGCAAATCACCAAACTTGCCGTAATTCACTTTCACCCCATCGTCTAAATCGAGCGAGATACGCATATCCGCATAATGCTTGAGTTTGCTGTCGAATTCACGCAGCTCATTGAGTTTGCTTTGATAATCTTTGAGTTCTTTGTCGAGTTTGGTCTTTTCAACGGCGCTTGCGCTCGTTTGCTGCTCTTCGATATGACGAATCTGGCTCTCGTATTTGCCCATCAGCGGGGTTACATACTCGGTACGCATACGCGAAAGCGTGCCTTCGTTGTAGCGATGCAAATACACCAAACACTCAAATGCTTTTTGTTTACCTGAGCTAAACAACCAATAAATCGGCCGCTTCTTGTAGGTTTTCATGTGATCTTTGTAGAACTGCGTCGACAAATAACGACGAATGGCTTCCATTGACGTTTCGCCTTTTTTGGGCTTAATCGCATGCAAGTAAAGTGACTCAGCGACGAAATCTAAGTTCTCTTGCAAGGTTTCTTCACCCCACACCACTTTGACAAACTCACGGAAACGATTAGTGACGTCATCCGCAAACCATTCTTGATCTGTTAATGGCAGAATTGCATCGTCATCCGGCATAAACTTCGGTGATGGGATTTGCGCCAAGTAATCTTGGATCGTTTCGCCTTGACTGGCGATAATTAAGCCAGGCTTGTCGAGAGAATAACGCCCCATCATGCAGCCAACACTAAAAGATACAAGGCTCTTCAGAGTGTCGCACCTATAAAGATTTTCAAGTTCTATATCACGAAGCTTATTCCCATATCGGTAATAAGGATTACAATTTATCGTTATTTCATTAATTGGAACCTCTGCAATTAGATCTTTTTGTAAACCACAGAGTTCGATTAATGTCCTGTTATTACTCTCCTCTAATTGTTTCATTTCTTGAATGGTAGCATCACCTTTCTTCTTAAAATCATCATATGCTGACGCAATCATGGAATAGTCATCTGACACATTCTTAGAAATATCAAGTGATGTAAAGTCCCAAGATGTTTCAGCTGAATTCCAATCACAAAGTGATATATCTATCAGTTTATTAACGACGTCCGCATGGGCCCTTACATATGGTAAAGCTCTAAAGTTTCCTACTTTAAAATGTAGCGTAGGATTAATTATCGGTGTTAAATATTTGACTACACAGGAGTTGAGGAATCCGAGCAATACCTCGATAGATTGACCGTCTATAAATGCAGCTGCGGGACAAGCGCTATCGAATAAATGTTCTTTGTTTTTTAACCTGGCGGAAAATCCTCCGGAAGTTATATCTGACCAAACAGCGGCGTCTTGGCGGAATAGTCTTTCACCTTGAATTCCCGAGTTTGGCATTTCTCGTACAGCCTTCCCATCATTCAGCCAATAGATTACAAACTCTCTATTACCAGCCCACTTCCTATATTCCCCACCTTTGTGGTGAAATACCCACTTCGAATTCTCTTGATTTAAGGCCCCTACATCATTCCAATTAACTTCGAACCAATATCTGAGAAATCGATCATTATTGCCAGTTTTTATCCCCTCGGATGCATATGAGTACTCTGAAATTGCAGACGTTGACTCAAACATCTCAAGCCATTTCTCTGTTAACCAATAAGCCACCGGACTCCCCGGTATCTTCATAAAATCCGCAGCAGAAGCGCGATAAAAGTGTTTGCTCATGTCCGTATTTGTTTGTTCGCTCATTATGCTTCTCCTTTGGGTAATGCTTTGCGGTCATGCGCCATATCGGTATTGAAACCGTCGGGGACAGGTTTAAATGGTTTCGATGGTGACCTGTGGCTTGATTGGAATTCACGCAATGCTTGAATATCAATTTCACCGGTTACGCAGTAATCGTAAATGCCACCTTTTACTCGTAATACGTCACGCTGGTAGCGTTCTTTGGCAGGTGACCGTACTCGGCTATCACCATACTTGCGGTCATTGGCCTGAATAACATAGGTATGAACGTCTAGCGCTGTGGCTTCAACCAATGAATTGAATGTTTCTGTATCAGAATTCCATTCAGGTACAAACAAGGCATCAATTTTACCGCGCAACGCCGCTCGGTAGTGAATATTGGTTAGTTCGCTGCAAATCATCAATGCAAAGCGAAAGCCTCGGTGCTCTATGATGGGTGGTGTCTTCCAAGTCTGCTTTGGTTGCATGGTCACGCCACTTAACCGATAAATTTCACGCTCCTCATGCAACGCTGGTGATTGCTTGTCTTGGCGATAAATTATTTGTGAAGGAAAGCCTAAGCCATCATAAGTTAATGATACCCAAACCTGATTCTGGACTCGCTTTTTAGTGTCGTGCAAATACTCGATACCAGTAATGAGAGAAATACCTTTGCCTTTGAGCTTATCCGCAACACGAATAAACCATTTCGCGGGTAAGGCCAGTTCAGGCAAAACCAAATAGCCTGCGCCATCAGGATAATCAAGCAAATGGTTCAGCATGCGGTTCAACCGCTGATACCGACCCAGTGCGTCCGGATCGACATTCTTGGTAACCGCAGCAATTAAACTTTCATCCTCGGTTTTCCAGCTCGACACAGCAATGGTTTGTTTGCTCTTGATTTCACCGTCCGGAACGGACAGCACTTGATTGCCTTTTTCAGTCTTAAATGTCGGCATCTTCTCACCAAGATCAAAACCGCGTAGCGCCCGCATAACGCGCTTCAGCTCTTCTGTCTGTTTGCTGTCGAATGGATTTGGGCAAATCAGACTGAGTTCATTTAATGAATACGGTCTTGTGCTGAATACAAGCCCAGAAGGCACAACTTTCATTTTCATCCAGTTCGCAAGTGCTTTGACAGGTTCGAAGCGCTCATGATCTAGTTGAGCAAAAGTTAACTCAACGGACTCTTTAAGCTTTCGTTTTGCTGGCACATGCCTAGCTTGAATAAGCTCTCGCGGCAAGCCAATAAACCGAAGCGGATTGTGAGCAAGGTCGTATGCGAATAACCGTAGCGTTTGCTTCTGGAGCTCTACTATTGAAGTAATGAAGTGCTCGTTATAGCCAAAATAAAACCATAGATGCTCGTTAACTTTAAACCAATCGAATTTAATTTCTTCGTACCAAACTTTCTTCGCGGTAGCACTTATCTTAAATGGAAATGCTGCAATGATGTGCTCAAGCACTTCACTCAACAGCTTATTCTTCCACCGGTTAATTCGTTGGCTCTTGTCGTCAGTGCCCGAGTCGTTCTCAACACCTGCAATTTTGATTTTATCGAGGTCGGACACGCTACCGATAAGATCGAGCAGTGATTTCATCATTTTGCCGAGGTACTTAAAGTCTTCACAAACTGCTGCCAAGCGAATAATGCGCGGTACATAAGCGGCCAACTGAAAATACTTTTCAGGCACAAATACATGGGTAATGACTGCTTCGTAGAAAGCATGACGTATATCTTCCCAAGCATTTGGCGGTAGGTCACGTTCGTAGGCTTCAAAATCACGTAACTTTAAGGCAAAGCTGGCTCTGTTAAGCGATAGCGCATCCGTTTTTCGCAAGCTGTCGGCATGCTCACCATTGCTGTTTGTCGCTTTCATTAAGTCAGTAGCCACTTCAATGGTGTTCATTGGTAACTTGGGTAACGAGCGCCATTCACTCGCACGATGATTAATCTGTTCGGCGATTGCATTGATTAGCGTTTTACCTTCAAGGCCATCAAGCACGAAGGCCTTATTTTTATCATTTTTGAAGATGATTTCTGAATCGCCCAAGTAGCCGGCCGAGAAGCTTGCGTTCGTCTCATAGTCCGTAAGCTCTAACTTTTCTGCCGCTGCAGTTGCAATCAACTTCCAAAGGTCAGCTTGATTAGTAATTTGTGTCGAGTTCTCCAACACCAGCATAATGTCATCGACATATCGACCGTAGTATATGGGCCGCAGCTGTTCTTCAATGATTTGGTCGAGTTCAAACAACGCCATGTTCGCGATAATGGCGGAGGCTGGTAAGCCGACTGGAAGGCCTTTCCCCAGTGGGGTCAGTTGAGCCCAAGCTTTCAATGCACCAATAAATAGCTTATTTAATGCACTTTGATCTGGGCTTAACTGAATACCAATGACTTTATGGAACTTCTCATCGAGCATGAAGTCCGGCTGAAGACAGTGGTAATAGCTGGTGACATCAGCTGTCAAAGCTACTAGTTTTTTATCTGCCTTTAAGCCCTCTTGCATCGCTTGAATGCCATCATCGCGCCAGTCTTTGAATGGCTTAAGATAAGGCTTAAAGGAACCAAGGGATAACTCATTGAACTTCTTCTCGCCTTTTTCTTGCCTACGCAAGCGACTACCACGAACACTATCACTTAACTTTGAATCAAACTCGGCACCAACTTCCATAATCCAAAGTGCCGCAAGCACGTGGAAATCCATCGTACACTCGGCCATCAAACGAAATGTTGCGGTGTGCTCCTTTGATCCGCCCTCACATTGCTTATATTTACCCTGCGAACGTGCAGACGAAGCGAATACGATGCCAGATTCATCTTTCGCCACAAATTCACACTTGCATTCACTACGATCTTTACACTTTTTGCAATCTTGCTTAGCTTGGTTAACTGAATAACTTTTCGGAATTAAGCTCCAGGAACCCAAAAAGCTTTCTTCTTTTGTCCAAGCAACAGATTTGCCATTAATCTTTTTCTGCAATCTCTTGAGGTTGTTTTCAAGATCATCTTCATAATCCGCGATCGCGAGCAACGATGGGTTACTGGAGTAATACAAGTCCACTTTTGCCTTGCGGTAGGCTGTTACCAATCTGCTGAAGCTGATATCCATGGCTTTAATCCTTGTTCTTTTTCGTTGCCGAGCTTTTGCTGTCACCTAACTGCTCAACCAGCTTATCATGCACAGCCTCGTACAAGCGCATGACAAACTCTTGGCGACGCTTGGATTTGAGCTCACTGAATGCACGGGGCTGTTCCAGTCCTTTTGCATCGAGGCGGAATATTTGCTTAGCCTGCAGCCCTTTCAAATCATGTCGTTTAAAGTCGATAGGTGCCAATGCGATAGGAAACAGCATTGGCTTCTTCACCAATACTGGCAGTTCTTTTTCGGTGATGTACTGAGATTGCAAAAACGCTGGCGATAAAAGCAATAAACCAACATCGCACTGTGCCATAGCAGTGTGAATACTCTCATCCCAATCAGCGCCTATGGCTATTTGATTGTCTTGCCAAAATTCAAATTCAAAGCGCGCATCCGCCCCAGCATAATCATTCAGCATGGCCATAAACTGCTCCTTGGCAGTTTTGTTACGTTTGGCGTAAGAAACGAATACTTTTATTTTCTTTTTCATGCTGTGCCTTTAATGGCGTTGAGGAACATCTCTCGCTTCTCAGCTTCCGAGCGCCCATCAATTAAGCGCAAGAACGCCCCCTGGTAGCCAGGGAAATGACGGTTTTCTATTACGAAAGCTGTTGTTGATACAACTTCTCCACCAATGCTATCGAATGCTCGAGCACCAAGATGAGCCATAGAAAGGATTGTTGTTGAACTTAGTAGCCAGCCACGCAGCTTTTCGTAACTCGAGAGGAACATCCATGACTGCATATTGATTTGTGCGTTGTAGCCACGGTCATTAAGTAACTTGAACGCGCGCTCCATAAATATCGCAAACAAATCCGACTTACTGTTCGGGTATTCTTTTTTAGCAAAGTCTTTCAACGCGGCATTCATTCCTTTGCTGCCCATATACGGTGGGTTAGCGATCACAGCATCGTAGCGTAGTGCCAGAATCCAAGCTTGCTTGATATATGGCAACAGCGTGCTCGCAGCACTGCGTTGCATGGCATCGCCGTCAGTGCTTAAACGTGTAAGCTCTGTTAGTAAATCTGCTAGGTCTTTCGTTTGCTCACTTGGTACTTCAATCAATGAGCCAAAGGTTTTAGCATCGTGGAAACGCGCAAGTGTTTCTTTAAGTAACTTATAACGCGAGTCAGCGTTAGCACTGCTTAGCGACTGCTGGTCATCCTCAAACAAACCTTGTGAGGTACCCTTGTGCCAATCGCCGCTCAAATTGAGTGATTGCCATAATTTATCAACGTTTAAGTGTTTGGTTTCTTGCAGCGCTGCAATGTTCAATTGAACATCACCAGTTGCAACGCGACTAAATAACCGACGATCATCTTCTCGGGCTAGCATCATTAGGGTAAACCCAGCCAACTGCCCTGCTCGGTCGTCTATGTCTAGTCCGTATAAATTATGTTTGAGAATAAGCTGCGGAATATCACGGGTACGATAGCCTCGTTCTTCATAAATTGCTTTAAGCACCTTGTAGGCTTCAACCAAGATATGGCCTGAACCACACGCAGGGTCGAGTACTTTTATACTTTCCGGCTCAATGCTTGCTGGTGTTATTTCTTTCAACTGAGCCATCACTTCTTCAGGTTGTTCACCTGGCTCAATGTAATACTGCATCTGTTGTTTAAGTGGTGAGTCTGGATAAGTTAATAACCAATGACGCCCCAGCGAGTTCTGTACCAAGTACTGAACGATCCAGTTCGGAGTAAATAACTGAGTGGCAGCCGGAATATCTTCGCTTTTAACCACTTTACCAATCACTTGGTCTTTCTTTTCAGAAATATAAAATTGATATAACCAGCCAATAATCTCGACGTCTTGCCAGTCTTCTTCTGGAATGTCGTCGACTAAGCCTCGAATCACTGAATCGGTGCGAGTCAGGTTATCTGGTAATAACAGCTCAGTTTCATCGTCGATCTTTTCAAATAAGAACGGCATGGCCTCATGCAACTGATGGCACTGCCCAAGAATTAGTTTGCGGTACAAAGCTTCGTCTTGGTCGCCTTCTAACTTTAATTCTTCGATTTGTTGTCTATCGAGACCTAAGCTAGCGGCTGCATCAATGGCATGGTCAAGAATTTCATAGCCTTGCTCTTTGTTTGGGTGCGATAACACGCGCAAGCCATGCTCAAGGTAGCCTTCTTTGAGTTCCATAAAACGAATGGCCGAGAAACGGTTAAACCATGTATAAGCTACGTTCTCTAATAAGGTATCAAATCCGATATTCAACGCGCGTTTTGCGAGGCGTTCTCTTTGTGGTGCCAGCTTTGCATCTAGCGTGGTACTTCCAATTGTTAGCACAGAGCCTTGTTGCACGGCTTCAGTTACCTTGGCTTTGGGTGCATCTTCCGCTTTTGTCCCCTTAGCAGGTTTCTCGGGCGCAAAAATACCTAATAAATTCAAGCGTTGCTCAACTGCCTTTTTAAATTGGTTGCGAGCTTTTGGTGCATAGCTTTTTACGTGCTTGGTATTCATGTCTTAAAATCCCTCTTATTATTTCAAGCGCACGCGGTTGCCGCTGCGAATTTCGTTAAGCAACTTGGTTTCTAAAGCCTCTAGATATTCCTTTACGTCATCTTCTGACTCTAAAAATTGTGCCGTTGGCACTTCCTTACCTGGCTCTACGGTAACAATTTTCTTGATGACTGGGCGCGGCTTCGCTGGCTCAGGTTGTACAACTGGGCTTTCCTCTTGTATACCAGAAGCTCTATTTGATTGATCTTGTTGATCTTGTTGAGCTTGATTGACTTGCTGATTAGCTTTCTCAAGCAGCGCTGCTCGACTATCAATCAAATCATTAATGCTGTCATAAGCGTTTTCTTCTTGGTCTGGCAACTCAGCCATAGCGGCAATTAAGCTTGGAATAGAATGACTTGCTTGCATGCGCTGCTTGGTTAGTTGCAATGGCCGCAGGGCTTTATTTTTGAATTCTGCATCAGCATCAGCGTTATCTAAAACCTTCTGCACTCTATCAATGCATGCATCCACAGTAATCAATGCTTTTTCGCGTTGCTCTTGTACAAGTTTATCGTTCACAGCTCGTACTTGTTCAATAAGCGGTTGAACTTGGTTCAATTGGCTGTATGGTTGGCTGTTGTCATAAATTGATTGCAGTTTTTCAAGCGCTTGAGCCGCTTGGTCGTCGCGACGTAACATAGTGTCGTTGACCTGAAACTCATGCCCGAGTGCTTTTGCAAGGCTTTGCCATGTATGGAACTGCGCGTTATAAAAATCATCGAGATCTTCAAAATCTTCAACCAGATCCAGTAAATCATTTTGTTGCTCAACAAAGCTTTCAACCACGGCATATGGGTTGTCGTTCGAAAGCACTTCGTTTACAACAGTGAGTGAGCTTTCGATAAGGTCTTTGCCCGGAAACTTGCCGGTTTCTGATTTCGATTTGAATTTGTTTAAATCAGTCTGATATTTGGTTAAGTTGTCTCGAATAAAGGTCGCAAGTTCTTTTTCTTGCGTACCAGTAAAGCTGCGATTAAACACTTGCTTAGCAAGTGCCGTGGCCTTGCGTAATTGAGCTTCGTTGTGCTGGCGTACTTTAACTACTTGAACTTCTGCGCGCTGTCGCACACTGGTCATGGGGTCAAAGGCATCACGCAATCTTAGATTTTCACCGCGACGCATCAAAGTTATACGCCCAGCTAACCCCAAACGCGCAATAATTAACAACACTTCAATTGTTGGCCAACCGTAAGGCCGACGGGTGTATCGGTTTTCAATGTCAGTTAAAAATATTTTCTCGTTGCGATCATTCTTGATTGTTAAAAACTGCTCAATATCTTTAATCGCTTCTGGGTTTATGCCCTCATCATCAAGGTCTAGTGACTCTTGCGCCGTATCATCAGAAGTTAATACCGCTCTTAACTCGTGCGATACATCGCCTGGTGTTGGTTTGAGCATGCGTAGTTTGCTGAAACTATTCTCAATAACATACTTGTAAGCTTCTTCGACGATACCCTGTGGGCTATTGGCTTTAATTTGTAGCTTTTCACCAATCGCGAATACTTCAGATTCTTTAAACAACTCTTCAATTTCACTAACTAAACGTTTGCCTCGTTGTGAGTTTTCAAGTTGCTTATCACGCAGCAAGTGCTCTTGCTCAGGTCGTTGTCCACCGGTCAAGCTAATAAAACGCGACGTTTGAATAAACATGCGCAGTTCATCGTAAATCCGATCATGCGCGGGCAATTTCACCAAAATTGCGCCCTCGTTGTTACTCGCGGTTCGGCACGCTTGATCATGACTATATTGGTCATAGCTTAAATCGAGCGGCGAAATGACTTTGAGTATTAAGTCAGCCTGCAAACTACCATCTCGCGGATGGCCATTGCAGTAACGAGCAATCGGAAAATCTTGTTTGTTTTCTGGATAACGATATTTATTTTGACGTCTTAATACTTCGTCAAAAATGATCTCAGACAGCTTGTTAGTAACTTCCGCACCTTCAATATCCGTATGACGAATTTCGTTCTCTATTTCCTTTTCTTCATTGGTTAAGAACACAAATTCGTCACCGTTTCGCGCAATCAGCACCTGCCGCTCTAAACGGTTTAAGCTTTCTTCGATGGTTTTACGCAGGGTGATTTTATCTGCGTCAATTTGATCAATACAAAGCGTTACGAGGTTATCGAGTGTGCTTTTCACCACATCAACATAGCGAATTAAGAACAGTACCTTAAGCACTTTACCGTCGAATTCCGTCAACGCACTGTTGTTTACTGCTTGTTCAATCGTGCGTTTCACTGCTGGCTCTAAGAAACTCTCAATCGGTGAGTAAAAACTGTAAAAAGGTACTAAAACATCTAAGTTTTTGTCTTTGATTTGTTTTGCAGCGTGCTGGAAAGCATCAAGCAACGAACGCTCCCCCATAGCTAGATGCTTACCTGTTGCGCCTTTGGTTCGAATCGCTTCAAATACTTTTTGCACCAGCTCGTAGTGATATGGCACAAAGGGGTAGTTAATGACGAAGCTTTCGGCATCTTCGTAGCGTTTAAGTGTCGCCGTGGTGGTGTCATCAAAGGTTAGTTGGTTGCGAAGTATGTCGCCCTTTTGTGCGAATACTTTTTCAAGTTCAGCGCGTGCTTCAGGTGTTTTTTCTAACAGACGCTTTTGGATAACTTCCGAAGTGTTCGTGCTCGAAAGCTGTATGCGCGTGGCGAAGCGGCCTTGAATTTTTGAGAAATCTTGTCCTTGTATTTTATCGAGGTGACCAATGGCTTTATCGATATCGGCTTGAGCGGTTACAACTAACCAAGCGCGGCCACCACAATAGGTGCCAAGATCTTCTGCGATGGTTTGAAGCTTCAACATCATCTTGGAGTTTTTACCAATGAACTGCCCTACTTCATCCACCATGAACAATACATTGCGATTGTTGTTGGCTTCACTGTACTCGTTGATCCAACGACAGAAATTGCGAATGTCTAGCGGGAAGTTTTTCTCAAGTCCATCCACCCATTTGAGCGTTGCTTCAAGGGTTTGTTCACTGGCAAATGCGAGTGCTTCTGCCATATCGTCACGATAAAAGTCAAAGGCATCGCGTTCTTGCTCCCAGGTTGAGCCGGAAAGCTCGTTAAACTTAGTTTTGAATTTGTCGTACTGGCCACGTTTGTCTAATTCACGCTCTAAATGCGCAATAAATGGGTATTCAGCGCAGTAACCAACTCGCTCGTTAAATACACGCAGGAATACTTTTAAAATAGCGTCCTCGCGGTCTTCGGTATTGGCGCGCGAGTCGATGTTAAACAAAATAACATCGGTGTCTTGTGCTACTGAGCGTTGAATGTTGCCAAGTAACAATGCATCTTGGATTTTTTCACGGAAAAAATCGATGGCTTCGCGCTTAGCACCATCTTTTGAGACTTTTTTGTTTTCAAGCAGATAACCTAGAATTTTCAGTAAATGCGATTTACCTGAGCCAAAGAAACCAGATATCCAAACGGCAACTTTGCCACCGCGGGCACCTTCGTTTGGTTTACCACCAGCTTCTGGCGTGTAAGCATCGAAAAAATCCGTGATATGACGGTTGAGCTCTTGGGTTACAACATACTCATCCAATTCAACGAACACGCTTTCTTCGTCTTTTTGTTCGGCTTTAACGACGCCGTTAATGTTGCGTGTAAGTTTCTTGGTAAAAATCTGCTCGATATTCATTGCTTGCTTCCTGCTCTCGTGAATTCTTTATTTATTATTCGTTAAGCGTGCGGCTTGTTTACCTGTGACTTATTTATGTGACTTACTTACGGCACAAGCTTGAACGCACGGTAATAATTACGCGACTCAACTTCGCCAAATGGCTGCAAGTTCAATCCGCTGTAGGTTCCTGGGTAAAATAATATCAAGGGTGTATGCCCCATCACGTCTTGTAAGGCACTCAGTAGCTCATGTCCGCGAATAAGCGGCCATGCATTGCCAAGTCCAGATAAAATAACGAAATCAAGTTCGGCAAAGTTATATTTATCAGCCAAATAACGGGCAATTTTGTCTTGTTGCAGCGGCCCCGACAGATTTTTCTTTAAAGCTTCTAAGCCAACCTGTTTTTCGCGTGCGCAAGCCCTTTCAAATAAGCCCCGCTCATCCAGAAGCGCCACGATCTCTTGAAAGATATTTAAGTGCTCAAATTTATAACGCTTCTGCAGACGTTTGGTAATATGTTGCAGTTCTTCGCGAACAATTAGCTCATGCTCTGCCGGATAATCAAAGATCCAGAAACCAATTTCGTTACCTAGGCCGTCGCTACTTAAAAACCGCGGACTCTCAATTTGTTCAAGTACTTGATTCAATCGTTCTTTTAATACTTTTACGGATGCAGACATGACTAAATCTCCATCACTTGAGCTATTTTGTCGAAACCATTTTGTACTAACCACGCATGTACGTCGGGTTCGAGATAGACTGCCTGCAACCGCTTTTGCCGCGCACTATTAAGATAACCAGCGTCGGATAACGCCTTGATCATGTTGTTACCCATTTTCTTTATGCTTGATTCGCTGAACTTAGCAAGTTCTGGAATAGATCTTATCCGCTCATCAACAAAGTCACTCCACGCATAGTCAGACAATCGCTCATCAAACATACGCCGCGCATCCGACAGTTTGTGTCGCATGAAGTCGATGGCTATCGGTGACTGTCGCAAGAAGGCGGCCATGAGCAGTTGCTTAGCGCAGGTTTCATTAGCTCGAACAAGAAACTCAAGAAAACTTTCGCCCATAGGCTCAATACGCAACCGAATAGTACGTGCATAGCGTATTGCCGTTTTCGCGGAGTTTTTTTGCATAACATTGTCGTCTTCCACCACACGCTTAAACTCTGCTTCGCTTGGTTTTTCTAGAAGCAATTCAGCTATGGTGCGACTCTCGGCAACAAATAAACTGCCACCAATGATATCTCCGATATATTCTTTTACGTTCATGAGGTACTTCTTTGTTGGTTTACTGCTTGTTCGGTCGGTAGTGCTAGGCTAAGCGCCTGAGCTAATCTATTGTTGTGGCGCAATTCCTCAGTATTTTTAAGCCACAAATGGTGTAAATCAGGAGAGTTCGAATGCTCCGCAGTCACATCCACATTCCAAAACCGCAGTAAATACTTTGCTTCAGCAACTCTTAATGTCAGCTCAAGCTGTTGATTCTGCATCTGGTAATCCAGCTCAATGGCTTTGGGAAATTTGTGGTTTGGGTGTGGCACTAATTGCAGCGTTACTTGGCTTTGCCATTCTAAATCTTGCGTTTGAAGCTCGTTTTCTTTCGGGTTCTGTTTCGCTTCGCTTGTTTTTATTATGCGGGTGCACACGAAATCTCGGAATTCTTGTGATTTGCGATCAAACGCCCGCACATGCCAACGGTGCCCAGTATTCAAAAATGCATGCGGGACAATTTCTCGCTCGCTCACCCCGGAGCTGAGTGAAGCGTATTTCATTTTTAATGCGCTTGAGGAGCACATAGCTCGAGTAATAGCCGCAATGATTTCTGGCTGCGCGTTGATTAAACTCACTGAACTGACAACTTGGTCGCTATTAAGGGAGTTACCAAAGTTGTTATTCTCTGCAAATTCAGCCAGTGCTTTATCACTGCTGTGAGCAAACAACGGCTTAAATTTTTGAGTTCGGTGATAGCGCTTCGTTTCGTGCTTTAATATCAGATTGTCAGGCGCTATTTCTTTGTAGGTTGCAAAATCACGGGAGCTTGACGCCAAGCCCATTTGGAAGCGTTGAATGAGATCACTACGTGCAATATCTCCATAATATTGCAGGCAAAAATCTATGTAACATAGCCGCTCTCGTTGCCCGTGACTCAACTCGTTAAGCACCCCGATTCCCTTCTATTTATAGTTGTTGTGTTTATGTTCTTACTCTATGTCGTACTCTAATGCTTACAATGGGGTTATGCAATCATTTTGATAATATCAAGGATGTGCCGGGAGCGGGTTTTAATCAATGGATTAGGAGCTTATGTGCGGCAAGCATCGAAATTCTTATCAGTGCTAGCTAGATAGCTTGATTAATTATGACGGATAACGCTTGAAACGATAGACTCTTTTGGTTACTCGGCTCCCTTTTCCGCTAACTCCGAATAAAACGCTCGAGCCATCCGTTTCTAAGCCAGCATTGCCCTGGGCTTCTCCCTCATAATACTCTTCAATTTCGACTTCATCAGCTTCTTCAATACGACGTGCGATTGCCACTTCTTGAGCTACTTTTGCTTGCATTTCTGCCATTGACAACTCAACTCGCTGCCGGTTTGCCTCATCATTTAAAGTTACAATATTGTTTGAATCAGAAGCGACTTCCAACTGACGAGACGCTCGCGTCATCGCAACAATTGCAGGCCCCAGAATGGGAGTAGTCTCCATTAAAACATCCAGTCCAGCCTGCCATACCTTCTTTTCCATATGATGTTATCCCTTATATTTTTATTGTTTTCGCGGCATCTTAACTTGCACCGGAGTCATTATTCAGTAAAAATAATCAAGTAAGGATTAAGAACGTTTCGATTAATAGCCCGTCAAACTATTAGTCATCGAATAGGCGCTCTAAATGGGCGCCTATTCAAATCCCCCCACCCAATATGCAACCAGGGCAACCGCATGAGTGTTCATTAATTAACCACGCTGCTAAATCCCGCTATTAATACAGCTTCCAAGTAACTCGCTTTCATCCACGCACGTTTCTGCTTGGCTGGAATGCTGCCTTTTGACGACTCAGCGCGCAACATGTTTAACGCCAAGTGACGCAACATCGACCAGTTTTCCGCGCCGTGATTCTGATGGATTTGGCAATCGTCTTCACCCATGCTGACGTCCAACACCCAATGTAGGCTGTTCTCTACAGCCCAGTGGGAACGTACGGCTTCGGCGAGTTGCTTCTCACTCAGAGCCGCTGAGCTGATATGATATCGGTACGTCAGTTCTGGCGCTTTCCCTTGTTGTTGGCGAAAACTCATACTCATGCCGAGCGTTTTAAGTTGTGGCCATTGCGGGAACGCTTTGCTCACTTCATCTGCATTCAACACATAGTATGTGCGGGCATCTATGCGACCATGTTTTTGTTCGAAGCTCAAGCCGCCAAGTGGGGCTTTGCGCGTCTCAGTAAACGCATCTTCCACCACTTTGCAGAGCTTCCCTTGGTTGCTTTTGAGCGTGAACAGGTAATCACCACCTTGCTCGACTATTTGCTCTGCAATGCTGGTCTGACAGCCCATGGCGTCAATCGATATCAACGTATTCTGGATATCAAGTAACTGAATAAGCTCTGGTATCGCCGTGATTTCATTTGATTTCTCAGCGGTTTTGACCTGACCAAGCACCACCTTATTAGCGCACGCAAACGCATTAACCATATGTATCGTTGATTGTCGGTTACCGCGCTGGTACGAACTACGCAACGTTTTACCGTCAATCGCAATCAGTTGCCCTTCAGTGCGTTCGTGAACGGCCTGCATCCAGTTGATAAAGCAGGCTCTGAACTGCTCTGGGTCGATACGCGAGATAACCCGAGCAATGGTGTCGTCAACTGGCACGCCATGGTGCAGGTAACCATGTTGCTGAAACCATTCAATGTGGCCGTCGGCGTAGTCACGGATCTCGCTCCAGCCCTCGGCACCGGCGACAACACCACACAAGGTAATAAACAGGATATCCTCAAGTGGATAGGTTACTTTAGCTGATTGACGAGTGTCAGATAATTCGCCAAAGTGTGTGGTGAAGGCTTCGATGTACATGGCTTTACTCTCCTAAAAGAGAGTATAAGATCACGACTAAATTAGATCGTCAAACGGATCGTTTAGTTTTCGCCCAACTGGTCAAAAAACGTTCGTGATCTCACCCTGGGTCGATAATGGCCTTCTGATCTACATTAAGTTTTGACATTGGTATCCCTGATTTTTAAGAGCATAACGCTTCACATCACCTGCAACCAAAAGCAGAGCGAGGAACGAGCGGCGCTTTTGGTTGTCCGAGTGTATGTGATTGTTATGTGACATTCATGATTCCTCTGCATTGAGGAAACATTGTACAACCCCAGAATTTCTTACCGATATTTTGACCTTTCTTGGTTTCTCGCAGAACCATTTCACTACCGCATTTTGGGCAACTCGGGACATTTCTATTTTCTTTTTCGGACACGATATTCTTTACGTGTCTAACATGCTCGCGATTTGTTCTAAATGATGGAGTAAGCCTTCCCTGTTCTATTTGTTTCACGATTTCTATTACTTGTGATTCGCTTAGAACTGGCGTTTTCTTTGATTTGATATACCTCGCATAGCCTCTGCCATAGGTCACATTTTCAGGCATTTCTGTTTTAAATGTGCTGTCACCTACAAAAACAATCACCGAATGTACTTGCTGCTCATTTAGGCCCAACAATGACTCAAGGGTTTTTACATGCTTATAGTTCTGACGCAATGGATTCTGAAATTTGTTTGAATGTTTATAAATCTTCTGAGTCCATGTTTTCTGGTTGGGGCCCCCAAATATCCAGCCTTTCATATTTTTTGTTTCAACAACGAAAACGCCAAATTCAGAAACGATGATGTGATCTATCTGTGTGCTTCCATCTTCTGTTGGCAGGGTTACGTTCTTGATCAGTTGGTATTTTTCTTTATCCAGTAAAAACTTTGCTGATAAATTGACGATAAACTCGCCAACAACGCCTTTGAACCAAGGTGATTTAAGAACTCCAGCGAGAATCGCAATTGGTATAAGATACCAAAGCGCACTGACTATTTGATTGACGATTGGTGAAAAATCCATTCTACGATCTCGCTTTATTCACATAACGCCGCAAGCAGCGGCGAGCGTTAGCGAGTCCAGCACCGAAGGTGCGATGCTGACTTGCCTTGTTAGTTTTTCTTAGTTTCACGCAGTTCTTGCTTGGCGATTTCTGGATTAACCAATCCAAGCGAGTAGTTACCAGAAATACTGGCTACGCCACCAACATAAGCTGCGTTATCAAGAGCCGCAGTTAAGCGAACAAAATAAGTGTTATTGGCTTGTGCATCGAAAGATATCTGTAACGGACCGGCACGCCAATTGGACATAAAGCCACCCTCTTTAACTGCAATTATTGTATTGCCTGGACTAAGGTCTATTACATGGAAGCCACCATTACCTATCTCAAAACTATCTACGCCATTTATCTGCACTACTGGCGATGCAGCACCATCTAACATAGCCCAAGGCCGATAAAAATACACTTTAGCCTTATTTACCTCTGGTGCTTCAGTTTCAGTAAACTTAGGTCCTGTTGCGCTACAACCAGTAAGTGACACAATAATGCCTAGTGCAAAAATAAACTTCTTAAACATATACTAAGCTCCATCTCTACAAAAACTAACGCCGCCAACACGCACGGCTTTGTAGTGGAGGCGCAGCCGCAGCGAAAAAGGCGTCGCTGTGCTTGGCATTGTTAGATTGCGAACTTGAAGATGGCAGCATCAATATCGGTTACGTACGTCTCGCGACTCATGTTCTTCAACGACTTCTCGAAAGCAGAACAGTTGATTTCAATAAATTTGAAGCCTTGTTCAACAGAGGTTATTGTGCCGTTCTCTGAAGCGAGCGATACCAAGGTCGACATAACCAGATCTAGATAATCATGCACGTTCTCAATAAGGGTCCCTGTATACGGAGGAGTTCTTCCCGAATGTACAATTACGTTTCTCGCTCTATATATCCGTCTCATCTGCCAACCAACTCTTTGCTTATGAGAGGATAACAAATCAAGAATATTCTTGGGATCTGCCAGCACATAGCTTAAATAGAATAACCTTGAGCGCAGCAAGTGGAAGTCCCTAATCGCTATATCCAGAGCCTGACGCCTACCAGCGTACTCATCTAGCACAAGAAACTTTGCGAGCTTCGCTCGAATATTATCTCCAGCTATACCACGCAGGCAGCGATTCAGCTCAATCTTATTCCAGTTAAGCAGGTCTGCGCTAAAGCGATCCAGCAATCTATTTATATAATTCAGTGTGAAGAACGGGGTGCAGGATTCAATAACATTCTCAATTGTTGATCTATCTGCAGACGATGGCGGCACGAGCGATTCAAGCGCTATCCATAAATTTATCATCTGATTCTCTTCCGACTCGCTACTAAGCGCAAGCGAATGCAACTCTGAGCTACGAATAAACTTTGGAAAAGATTGATGATCCATTGAAAACTCTGAGATAAAGCTGTTCAGCCTTTTTGAAGCTTTTTGGGCGCGCAGATCAATACATTTGTGCATGGGGTTGACTGGCTTGCTAACGATCTTACTTTCGTTGTTCTCCACGTTTATGAGCAAACACTCATCTGACCAACTTGGGTGCTCTTTGTGATGGAAGAGAGTTAAGAGTGTTTGAATCACCTCCATCCGTGCGTCGGCCGATTCGCGGGCTGAATGTGGTTCTTTTTCGCTCAGCTTCTTTACGACAACGTATGTCTCATCGCCTCCAATAACGAAATTGTTAGCAGCGATCTGGTCTTGATGCCCTTCGGGATTGTCTGACACTTCAATATTCAGCTTCTCACAAGAGTCGGCAATCGTTCGGAACAGCCCCGAAGCCCTAAAAATTGCCAGATACTCTCGTCGATCAATATTAAAAGCTTCGATGTACTCGCTAACTGCACTGTTTCCGGTAATTTTATTTCTTCCAGTGTAGAAGAAGTCTAGGGTAGTATCGTGCAGCCATTTAGAGCTAAAACCAAAATTCTTGAGTGTTGTTACATATGTTCTGGCTAGAGCTCTGATCGCCTTGATGTCACGCTTCTCGTTGATGGCCGCTATGAGTAACTCCTCATTTCGCCTACGATAGGATGGCATTTCAATCTGCGACCAAAGTAGCTCCAGAACCACACGATGCTCTGCCAGTGGCTTGGTTTTGTTTTGAAGGGTTGCGAGCACTGTCGAAACATCAAGCAACATTAAGGACTGAGCCACTTCATCACTTTTCAAGTTACTCGTTAGCTCTTCAAGAACATGATCTAGATTCGGCCTTTTAATCACCCCACTCTCTATGTCTTCAATTACGTACAAGGCTTCTCTACATAGAAGACTTGTATTTAATGCCGACGGCTTGTATGTATCTAAAGAGTAATCAAACAGCATTTCTTCTAAAAGTTGCGCGAAGTAGATCAGCTCCTTGCTTTGATCGGGAGCGGTCCATTTTTTTAAGTTTCGAAACCTCATTCGTTCTTCGTACTCCCTAGCAATCTAACGCCCACACTAAGGGGCTTTTAATAGTTGGCTATAATGTGAAGCGAAGCGGAACCGAGCCAACTGTTAGAAGTCCCGCTTTAGTTGATTGTTAGCTGTAATTTGCCACCGATTTAGATAATAAAATACAACACCGTGCAAACTGCCAATAAGTCCAGCAACCAAACTTGAAGGTATTGCAATAGTGAAAATGTACTCCAATACTTGCCACCCGTTTGCACCAAGTAGCGGACCGCCAGCAGCAAGCGCCTCAGAGGATATAGACCAACCCCAAAAGATACAGCTAGCTATGAAAGCCCACTTAAATCCGTCTATTGCATACAAAGATACAGTAGCTTTACCCTGGAGCAATATCTGAGCTAGTGCCGATGTACGATAAGATACCAACGCTGATACAGGCACCAAAATAAATAAAATAATAGGTAAAGCCCCCCACCAGTAAGAAGCGAGCGACATCCCTATTACTGACCAAGTTATTAAAGTAAATAGCCCGTTGATTAAACCAATTTTTTTGGGTGACACATTTCTCTCGATTACAGCTAACGCCCCAAGCAGCGGTGAGGAACATTGGCGGGATTTTTGCCCGCGGAGCGGGTGAGAAAAAAGCGCGCCAATGTTACGAATCCGACTGACTTGGCTTGTTAGGTGAACATTTATTAGCTTTTGCCAAGCCCAAATCTATATGTGCCACTATGTAGCCGTACTCCTTTTTAGTCAATTCATCAGATCTGTACATTTGTTTAGCAATGGCATGATTCCATTTGGCTCCACACGGTGGACTGGGAATTGAAGTATCAATCTCTAAGAGATGTACCTCTTTAACCGTGCCACCTTTTTTCACGACACTTTTTGCGCACAGACTAAGTGAGTATTCTACTGCATACTTATCTACCCACGGGAGCCCTGTAAACTCCACATCGCAAGCTAGCTTTCTTTCACCATTTTTATCCAAGTAATAAAGTTGGCCTGTAGTACACCCAACTAAAACAAGTGCAATACCAAATATAAAAGATTTCAATATTTTCAAGGGGTTCCCTGTTCACCTAACGCCCGCATTTGCGGCTGGTTTGGAGCGCAGCGGAAAACCAGTCCGACAACATGCGCTTGTTAGGGGCATTCATACCCCGTTCCTTGCTGATTTAATATCGAGAAGATTTATCTGATTAATCTTGTCTTTATGAATGATGATAGTAAGCCGTGCTGGATATTTGAATCGCATTTCGCTAATCCGGAAAGTCCAAAGCATGATCTTCAAGAGGTCCTCATCACATATGGATTTATGGCCTTTTATTCGAGTAATTCCTGAACCAAATATTGGCGTGGACACATTTTGTTGGGCATATACATTATTGACCTTATCCCAAAAGTTAATTAAGAACTCTAAGTACTCAGGCATAGTGAGCAAGGCTTTGTTATTCTTATCGAACTTGGAGAATGCAGTTAATAGATAGTCGCCATGTATACAAATGGTTCCTATTTGGTAACGATCAACCTTGCCCTGCGCTCTATTTGGGTTGCTTTCAATAAATTCATCGCTTTCAAATGCATAGTTTCTAATGTAGTCATCCAGATCAGAAACTGGGACACCGAGATGGTTATTGATAAATATGCCGTTAAGCGAGTTCTCGGCAATTATTTTATTGTCTACCTGCGTGTCAAAATACTCGTTAAATGCAATCGCTTTCAGACCTTTCTGCTGAAAAATATCACCAACTTTAATTGTTACATCGCTTCCTTCAACTTTGATATCAATCTTGTTTAAGGTATTGGCCCAAATCCAAATTAAAATATAAATTACCACCAACAATCCTACAAAAATCCATCCATATAAAGATTTACAGTCCTTCGGAATATCAACGAATAAGACAATGAGAGACAAGGTTACACTTATATATGAAGTGACCTTGAGAAAGTTTTCAAAAACCCTTTTGTCAAAGAAGCTTACTTTTGTCATCACTTGATTATGTGCCCGTCAGATAATTAAGGGTTATACCGAAAAATGCCTGGATCAACTTTGGTTGCTAGCATAAAGTCCGTGTCATTCAGGGCGCTCTTAATGAGGCTTTGTTTTAATGGCACATGGAGTGTTGGAACTTCACCCATTGAATCTCTGAATATCGGAAGCTTATCCCATAGGTTTTTAACGCTTGTTTTAAGGTTTCCGTTTGTTAGAAGACTCTCTTTGGAGTCATATTCGGGATATATCACAATGACTGGCAGCCCTTGGTCATTAATCCCATAATCAATTTCTTCCCTTAGTGCCCTTGAACTTACTGTATTGGAACTAAGGAAAAGAACGATGTTTTTTGAACTTCTAAGTCGTTCTCTTAGCCTTGGTTTTAACGTTAATTCCCAGTCACTGTTATCGCGGACGTTGTATGTTTTGTCATGCGAGTCATTGAAAGGGAAAGAAGAGTCCTTACCCTTCCAAGCTCGTAGCATGTTGTAATAGCAAAAGTCTTTTGTGGCATGTGCCCCTAGTGCGCTTGCGTTGAAAGGTTCCGCAACATAAAAGGCCGCGTAATTTCCGTTTCTATATGCCATTTTTTTCTCCAAAAGTTATATTGCCGATAGCTAGGCTTGGCCCCTAAC
>NZ_FMXN01000016.1 GCF_900104245.1 Pseudidiomarina indica | reverse complement strand
AAAGCATTTAGAGCAACTTTTTGCGTATTAACAGCAACATGGCGCTCATTCGCCAACCAACTTAAAAAGGCCTTCACCTCTTCCGCTCCCATATCAATAGGATGTCGTTTTTTATGAAAATAGATAAACTGCCGTATCCAACCTAAATAAGATTTCTCAGTTTTTAAGCTATAGCCACGTAATCGCATATCAGCGCGAAGTTTTTCAATAAAAGGGCTCGCCATCATTAACATCCATGATTTTTGATAATCGTGAGTTAAGCATAATCGATCAATCGGCACGCTTCACGGCTCAAAGTCGCACACTTAAAGCTTGCATGTAGGATAAATATGTCCTATTTTCAATTACATAATTTAAACAAAAATAGTGTTACCAAGCGTAGTCGAACAGCAAAGTGTGCGTGCTTACTTTGCTGACAGTAAAAGGCGACTTTTTAGATGGTTTTTGTATTGTTTTTGGTGAGTTACCAATTTAAACGAACGATTACGACATGTGCCAGCACACTACACAAATGTTAAACATCATGAGGGAAGCGGTGATCGCCGAAGTATCGACTCAACTATCAGAGGTAGTTGGCGTCATCGAGCGCCATCTCGAACCGACGTTGCTGGCCGTACATTTGTACGGCTCCGCAGTGGATGGCGGCCTGAAGCCACACAGTGATATTGATTTGCTGGTTACGGTGACCGTAAGGCTTGATGAAACAACGCGGCGAGCTTTGATCAACGACCTTTTGGAAACTTCGGCTTCCCCTGGAGAGAGCGAGATTCTCCGCGCTGTAGAAGTCACCATTGTTGTGCACGACGACATCATTCCGTGGCGTTATCCAGCTAAGCGCGAACTGCAATTTGGAGAATGGCAGCGCAATGACATTCTTGCAGGTATCTTCGAGCCAGCCACGATCGACATTGATCTGGCTATCTTGCTGACAAAAGCAAGAGAACATAGCGTTGCCTTGGTAGGTCCAGCGGCGGAGGAACTCTTTGATCCGGTTCCTGAACAGGATCTATTTGAGGCGCTAAATGAAACCTTAACGCTATGGAACTCGCCGCCCGACTGGGCTGGCGATGAGCGAAATGTAGTGCTTACGTTGTCCCGCATTTGGTACAGCGCAGTAACCGGCAAAATCGCGCCGAAGGATGTCGCTGCCGACTGGGCAATGGAGCGCCTGCCGGCCCAGTATCAGCCCGTCATACTTGAAGCTAGACAGGCTTATCTTGGACAAGAAGAAGATCGCTTGGCCTCGCGCGCAGATCAGTTGGAAGAATTTGTTCACTACGTGAAAGGCGAGATCACCAAGGTAGTCGGCAAATAATGTCTAACAATTCGTTCAAGCCGACGCCGCTTCGCGGCGCGGCTTAACTCAAGCGTTATAGCTAAAGAGAGTTATGGATTACTTATCACTATTCAGAATGCCAACTCCGATGAAAATCACGGGGCGGTCGTCAAGCATCACGAACTCATTTATTAACTCAATTATTCCAATAATTGTTCCAACAAATGAGCAAGTGAAAGAAGCCTTGGAAATTCTTGGCATGGATCACGATAGTTTCCAATGCGCTTATTGTGGTGCCACTGCTTCGGAGTGGGATCACTTGCGCCCTTTGGTTCTTAACAAAAAGCCAACGGGCTATATTTCGGAAATCCATAATTTGGTTCCAGCTTGTGGAAAATGCAATCAATCAAAGGGCAACAAGCCTTGGCATACCTGGATCACGAGTTCAGCAAAGTTATCGCCACAATCTAGAGGGGTGCCAGACCTTAACCAGCGCATCGATAAATTGCATAAATACGAGGCTTGGTTAGAGCCAACTAAAGTTGATTTTGAGGCGGTGGTCGGCAAAGAAAAATGGGCGCAGCATTGGGCAAACTGGGAGTCGGTACAAAATACTATGCGTCAGGCTCAAACGCTCGCAACTGAAATAAACCAGACAATCGCAAAAGAATATGCAAAGCTATAACAAAGCAATCAACCGGACTCCGCTAAGCGTGGCTCGCTTCGCTCACAATGCCACGCTTATCTCCGCTCGGTTATTGCGGCGTTATATGGCTAGTGAAAGTATGCAGAAAATTTTAGTCTTATTAGTATTTTTAGTTTCTAGCTTTGTGAACGCTGAAACCGATCCTTGTGAGTCAAATCAATATCCAGTTAAATGGAAATCCAATTTAAGCCATCCCGAATCTTACGAGCTACCTGCTATTTTCTATAATACTAACAACTCAAAAGTTATTGTTTCTGTTTCAAAAGCAATAAACTTTGTTGAAAGAAATATGGCAACTCATAAGCCTTATTTAAAAAATGCAAAAGCATTCATAATTAATAGCTTGTCTGAATTGCCACCAAACAAACTTGTTGATCATTCAAGCCTTTGGATACCGACAGAAGGATTGCGTGGGCAAGAATTAAATAAAGCAATTCATGTTATGGCAGGTTACCAAGGATTATTCGAAGGAGTATTACTAAATAATGATGCATCGGTAAGTATTAATGAAAAATTGGTTTCCTCATCTAATGCTGTGTATATGGTTGGTAAAGACCCAGAACCTGCCCATGGTTTAAACTATGTGCATAAACTTGTTGTTTCAAACTCTAATAACATAGTATTTTCTAAGTGTTGGCTAGACAGCAAATAGCCATATAACAAGTTACTCAAAAGGACGCAAAATGCTTGGCTTGTGCTCCTTCGTCGCTAAGTTTAGCCAAGCTACATTTTGCGCCCATTAGTAAGGCGTTATAAACCACAAGGAGAGTTCAGTTGAATATTAATGCTACGCTGCTCGGCGAGATCATGATTGTATTCATATTGGTTGTAGGTGCATTAAGTTACTACCTCGGTCGTCGTAAAACACAAACGCCGATTTTGGCTGGTTTGCTCGGTTTAGTGCTTTCAATCATTCCACCGTTTGGCTTGGTTTATCTGGTGGTGCTCGTGCTTAAAAAAGATGTAGGTTCTACATCGGAGGCAGTAAGTGGGTAAAGTGGTTTATAACAAGGCCAGTCACGGCGACGCCTTTTCCGCTGCGGCTTCGCCTTCACTACAAAGCCGCGCATGCTGGCGGCGTTATGAATTAAACCAACTAAGGAGTAAAAAATGAGATTACCAATAGCATTAAGTTTAGTAATGTTGCTATCTGGGTGTGCATTCAGTGTATACGATGTGAATGTCGATTATAAATATGACAATCCAATTGAGACAGACTTAAGCTCAATTGCATTAGACGTCGGAGAGTTCAAAGACTCAAGGAATGTCGATAATCCACGAATGATAATGAATCAGAAAAACGGATATGGGCAAACAACAACTGGAGGCTGGCAAGCAGAAAAGCCTTTA
Organism: Pseudidiomarina indica; assembly: GCF_900104245.1. GTDB lineage: Bacteria > Pseudomonadota > Gammaproteobacteria > Enterobacterales > Alteromonadaceae > Pseudidiomarina > Pseudidiomarina indica. The sequence continues at coordinate 25,362 of NZ_FMXN01000016.1, read as the reverse complement.
ATAGATATAGTGAAAGATGCTGTCATAGATGGGTTAAAAAAGTCTGGAGTGACTCTCAACGAAAACTCCCAGGATATGGTCTTGAGCGCAGAGTTACTTGAGTTTGATGGTGATATTAAAATGGGCGCTTGGGTTGGCTCTTATGTTGGAAAAATGAGCGTTAAAATGCAATTGGTTGACAAGCAGTCTGGTGAAATTATATGGAGGGATACTTTCGTCGGTAGTGGAGAAGCGAAAGGTAACGAAGGCGTTGCATCTGTCCTTAAAATATCATTAGACAATTTGGTTGATAATCTACTAAATGACAAATACTTTATTCAAAAAGTATCTGGAAAGTAATTCATAACAAAGCCATTAAAGGCGACGTGCTTATGGCACGCGCTTTATGGCGGCGTTAGCCTCATTAATTGACCACTAAAGCGCCAATAGGGTTCTTAAGCATGAGCATCATTTCAGAAAAATTTAATGCAAAAATTAGCTCCCTAAGAAATGATTTTGAAGTCAATAGAGATATTGTACACAACGGGGTTAAAGGCGGACTAAATGAAATCGAGCTCTCCTCGATAATCAAAGAGGTTACCCCTCAAAAATATAAAATAGCAAAATGCGTAATAGTGGTTTTTAGGTATAGTTGCTGGGGTTTAAGAAAGATTCTATCTGGAGCGCCGAAGACTTTTAACGTTCCCGTAAAGTAAGAACGCTGCTTATCATTTTTGAGTACGAGAACAGCTAAGAAGATAAGTCCTAAAGGAGGCATAAAACCAGTTAGAAAACCAACGATCCCACATAGAACAGGATTTGTTGTTTTTTCTTGCCTAGAATAAAACTCAAGATCCCCACGACTAACGCGAAAACGAAAGCGATTTATTGTAACCCTCCATTTTAAGCAGTAGATCTTGCGGAATTCCGCCGATGGTGCAGGATTAAACGTGAAAAGATAGCTATGCTGATGCCTAAAGGAGGCAATATGGCAGCAACATCGTTACAAAAACAGCTAGAAGAAGCCGCTAAGCAACAGATTATTTCTGCTGAGCAAGCTGCGGCGCTTGGCCAATTTTTACAGCCCTCAGAAACAGCACCGCGTTTTACCTTTGAGCACATCTTATATTACCTTGGTGGATTGCTTGCCATTGGCGCCATGACCTTATTTTTGTCGTTCAGTTGGGAGCGCTTTGGTGGGCTGGGTATTCTGCTCGTTAGCGCTATTTATGCCATAATTGGCGGGTTGCTCGCCCATCGACTCAGGGAGCAACAACGGCATATTCCGGCTGCAATTTGTATTGTTTTTGTCGTTTGTCTGATGCCGGTGATGACATACGGAGTGCTACATTGGCTTGGGTGGTGGTCCGTAGAAACGCAGTATTCGTTGGCGTCCCGTCCGCAGTGGATAACTTTAGAACTGGTCACAATCATCGCTGGGCTAATCGCGTTGTGGCGCTATCAATACCCATTTATTATGCTGCCCCTTGCACTCGCGTTGTGGCAGTTTAGTATGGATGGCGCTTTATTTTTGCTCGACGACCGTAGCTGGGTGCTTCGCGAACAGACGTCGATGGTGTTTGGGTTGATCCTGATTGTCGTAGCGTTGTGGGCTGATATTCGTACGCATCACCGTGGCGACTATGCTTTTTGGCTCTATATGGTCGGAGTTCTGACATTTTGGGGCGGCATGTCGTTACTGGATTCAGGGAATGAATGGCGGCGTCTCATCTACTTCATCATTAATCTTGTCCTCATTGGCGTTGGGGCCATGCTCGTACGGCGCGTATTTATCATTGTGGGAGCGATTGGGAGCACCCTCTATTTATCCCATTTAGCAAATGATTTATTCAGCGATAGCTGGTTATTTCCAGTCAGTTTAGCGGCCATTGGATTATTGATTTTGTGGTCGGGGGTGCTTTGGCAACGACATCACGCTGTGATCACTGAAAAAACTCGCTTATTGTTACCGTTAGCGTTGCGACAACTATTAGACGCAAAAAATTAACCATGTGAAGGAATACCTATGGCACATCATCATGATCACAGTAAGGACATGGCCTCAGAACGGTTAGGGCTCGTATTCCTTCTGAACCTGTGCTTTACCATTATTGAGTTTATTGGCGGCATTATTACCAATAGTACGGCCATTCTTGCTGATGCCGTTCATGATTTAGGGGACACCATTTCGCTGGGCATGGCGTGGTGGTTGAATAAGTTAAGTGGTAAACAGGCAAATAGTCGTTATACCTACGGTTATCGGCGGCTTAGTTTAGCTGGCGCGTTTATTAATGCGGTGGTGCTGATTATTGGGGCGGGTTGGATTCTTTTTGAAGCAATTCCCCGCTTGTGGGCTCCCGAAATGCCCATGGCCGAAGGCATGGTGGTATTGGCAATTTTTGGGATAGCAGTGAATGGCTATGCTGCTTATAAACTATCGAAAGGTAAAACCCTGAATGAACGGGTGCTCAACTGGCACTTAATGGAAGATGTTTTGGGCTGGGTGGCGGTGCTGATTGTGGGGATTGCCTTGCAGTTTGTCGATTGGCCGATTTTGGACCCATTACTTTCCATTGCCTTTACGATTTTCATTCTCTACAACGTGCTGCGCCATTTGTTTGAAACAGCGCGGTTGTTCTTTCAGGCGGCCCCTGATCGCCGCGTTGTGGAACAAGTGGAACAGACCTTAAAGAACCTTCCGCATGTGACAGAAGTCCACCATTTACACTTTTGGTCCCTTGATGGGGAACATCATGTGTTAACCGCTCATTTAGTGTTAGCCACGGATATTGATAATGAGCAGCGGCGGGAATTGAAATTAGCGATTGATACTGCTTTGGAGCCTTATGACTTGAGTCATACAACCATTGAGTTAGAGCTGCCCGGTGAAGCGTGTCGTGACGAATTTACATACGATAAACATTAAGTTGTCTTTATTTGTAGGAATAGCCTGCTATGCTTAAATTGAACCTATTAACGAGGGATTAAGGAGAATCGTATGAGCTTCCTTTGGTTTATCATTGTTGGATTAATTGCAGGTTGGTTAGCGGGAACGCTAGTAAAAGGTGGGGGTTTTGGTCTTCTTGGTAATATCGTGATTGGTATTATTGGAGCCATGATTGGCGGCTTTTTATTTAGCCTACTCGGTGTTGGTGGCGGTGGTGTGATTTGGAGTATTGTCGTCGCAACCGTTGGCGCCGTGGTATTGTTAGTCATTGTACGAGCAATCAAGAAAGCTTAATACGAAAACAAAAAAGCCGCCTTAACGGGCGGCTTTTTGTTCAAAATCAGTGGCATCATGACGTTCATGAAGCTGCTCATGGGGTTCTCCCCACGTGCGATTCACCATTTGACCTCGAATCACCGCAGGTCGCTTTGCAATTAACTCAGCCCAGCGAAGCACATTTTTATAGCTGTGTGCCGCTAAAAACTCTGCAGCATTGTCATATACCTTGCCTAAGACTAACGCACCATACCACGGCCAAATGGCCATATCAGCAATGGTGTATTCCTCCCCAGCAATGTAGGTATGGTTGGCCAATTGCTGGTCTAACACATCAAGCTGACGTTTTGCTTCCATGGTGTAGCGGTTAATCGCGTATTCATATTTTTCAGGTGCATAAGCATAAAAATGCCCAAATCCACCCCCTAAAATGGGTGCACTCGCCATTTGCCAAAACAACCAGTTCATGGTTTCAGTGCGCTGCTTGGGATCGGAGGGTAAAAATGCTTGAAACTTTTCAGCTAAATACAGCAGGATGGAACCTGACTCAAACACGCGTGTGGGTGGCTCGGTACTGGTATCTAACAGTGCTGGAATTTTTGAGTTGGGATTCACAGCAACGAAGCCGCTGCTAAATTGATCCCCTTCCATAATTTGAATTAAGTGGGCGTTGTATTCTGCTTGCTCAATACCTAAGGCAAGTAATTCCTCCAACAGAATGGTGACTTTGACGCCGTTGGGGGTTGCGAGTGAGTAGAGTTGCAACGGATGTTTGCCTTGAGGCAATTCTTTGTCGTGAGTTGCTCCGGCAATAGGGCGGTTAATGGAGGCAAAGCGGCCGCCACTTTCTTGATTCCATTCCCAGACTTTTGGTGGAACATAAGGTTTAGACATGAGCCTCTCCTATCAATGTTGATGGGGCTTATTATACCAAAATCACTGACGGTGAACAAAAAAGCCCAGCGCTTATGGCTGGGCTTTCTGTTACTAAAAGTTCGGGATTAATCGCGAACTTCGATGTCATTTTCAACAGATTTAACGCCTTCAATGCCTTCGGCTAACTGCTCCGCCAAGTCAGCTTCAGCATCCGTTGCTACAACACCACTCAGGACCACATGGCCGTTAATTGTTTCGACATTAATGTCACCCGCACTCACTTGATCGGCTTTAAATAACGCTGCTTTGATACGTGTTGTGATTGCACTATCACTGAGGTAGTCTCCAGCACGTTCGGCCACATCACGAGCATAATCAGCCGCATCACCCGCCGCATCTTTCGTGGCTTCTGTGGCTTTCTCAATGGTTGACTGAGCTTGCTCTCGAGCCTCCTCTTGCTCTTGTTTTGAACAGGCAGGCAACGCTATCATGGTAGCAATGGCCAATAGCACAGTGAATAATGTTTTCATAAGAACCCTCCTGGTTGTTAAATTGGTTCCATCTAAACATAGTAAAGTTCGCTGCGAATACGAGTGGGTTTACAAACAATTTGCGTTTTATCGTGGAGCACTTTGGTAAAGTGACTATGATTGAGGAAAATTATGATTCGGACGTTAGGTAATATCTTATGGTTCGTGCTGGGTGGAGTCATCATGGGGTTAGGATGGTGGCTGGCAGGGGTGATTGCGTTTATCTCCATCATTGGCATTCCATGGGCACGGTCTTGCTTTATGATTGGTCGCTTTTCCTTTTTCCCGTTTGGCAAAGAAGCCATCGATCGGGAAGAATTGACTCAGCGTGCTGATTTGGGAACCGGTGGGTTAGGCTGTTTAGGAAATATTATTTGGTTTGTTCTGTTCGGTTGGTGGTTAATGTTAGGGCATATACTCTCAGCGGTAGCGCAAGCCATTACAATCATCGGCATTCCTTTTGCGATTCAACATTTGAAATTAGCCGGGGTCGCCATTTCACCGGTGGGTAAAACGGTGGTTAGCAAAGAAGTTGCTGCAGCAGCTCGTATGTCGAACGCCAGTCATACGGTTGCAAAGCTGCGTAACAAATAATATTGGATTCGTTCCTTAGCAATGGAGAAGCTTTATGTGGAAGCTAACGGCCGTATTAACCCTGCTTGGGGGCGGATTTATCACATCGGCATTAAGCCAAGAAGTGAGCGATCCGATTCCTGCGGAAGAACCTTTAAATGCTGAGAACTTTAACGAGGCAGATTTATTAGGGCGATTCTGGGAGTTAGGAGAGGATCAAAAACGTGGTATTTTCCAACTGCGCACCTTCCATCCGAACTTTATTCTTCCGGTTCACCATAGCTCGAACATTAACGTGCAGCCAACCTCGCCTACCTTGGGGGATGGGGTGCCGCTCGAAAGCCATAAACCGAACGAGATGAAAATTCAGATTTCGTTGCGGACCAAACTGCTCGAAGATTTAATATTGGGAGGGGATCTGTGGGTCGCCTACACCCAAATATCACTTTGGCAGGCGTGGAACTCAGACGATTCATCGCCGTTCCGGAGTACCAACTATCGTCCGGAAGTGTTTTATGTGTTGCCATGGCAAGAGGAATGGGATTTTCTGCCTGGCGATGCGCGGGTTCGATTCGGGAAAGTGGGCTTAGCTCATGAATCAAACGGTCAACGGAAGCCAGATTCTCGGAGTTGGAACTATTTATACTTTGGCGGTGCGGCAGAATGGGGAAAGCTGACCTGGGAAACCACTTGGAAACAGCGTATCAATGAGCCGACGGAAGACGATAACCCTGATTTAATTCGTTACCGTGGTAACTTTGAGAACCGATTTGCGTGGCATGATTCGTTAAGTACTTACAGTATTACTCGAATTAATCGGGAATTTTCTTGGGATAAGGGGTCGTGGCAGATTGATTTCACACACCCTGTAAACTCGAACAAGCCTGATGGGTTGCGTTTCTATATCCAGTTTTTCTCAGGATATGGTGAAACCTTGCTAGATTATAACCACCGCCAAAACCGTATTGGCTTTGGATTTTTGCTACTCAACATATAGGGTGAGCATGTGGCATCCTTGGAATTAAAAATCCCCCCATTACTGGTGGTGGCCATCATTGCTGGACTGATGGCATTGACCGCATGGTTGATGCCGATGGGGCCTTGGCATTTTACTGATGCAACAGGACTGGCGTTGGGGTTATTCATTGCGGGGTTGCTCATTGCGCTGGCAGGCGTGATTGGATTTCGCCGTGCTCGCACCACGGTGAACCCCATGCAACCGGAAACCAGTCGGGTGTTGGTCCAGACGGGAATCTATCGATTCACTCGCAACCCCATGTATTTGGGTTTTTTATTGATGCTGGCTGGGTATGGCGTATGGCTGGCAAATTTACCCGCTCTGGTGTGGTTAATTGGCTACGTGCTGTACCTCACGCAGTTTCAAATTATTCCTGAAGAACGTTGGCTAACGCAAAAGTTTGGGGACGAATTTCTGCGTTATCGCCAGCATGTGCGGCGGTGGTTTTAAACCGTTACATCCACCGCCGAGTGTCAGTGCCAATGCGCTGGATCCACTCTGCTTGTAGGGCAACCGCTGTCTCATAGGGCTGATATTTAATGACTTCTGTTCCAGCCGCACTATGAATGACTAAATTGGCATAGCCGAGCAACCGCAACCACGGGGATTGATACACCGTGATTTGCTGGGCTTTATATAATGGGTACCAAGTTTCTCTGCGCCCTAACACTCCTTGTCGCTTCGCTAACCACCCTTGCGTTAGGGTGAAACGGTAACAATGCCACCAAGCCACCGTATAGGTTTGTAGCACCAGCCAACTGCCGGCGCCGACGATCAAACTAAGGCTGGCGCTCACCTCATTGAAATAACACACCAAAGCGATGGCTGGCGCGGTGAGGCCCACCCAAAACGATGGGTTCAATAAAGCGATAAAATGGATTTTATGCCACGTCAATTCATGCCGAGGAGGAATGCCAAGCCAATCACAGAGTTGCGCCAGCTGTTCGTGAGTTAACACGGGCAAGACAAAAGCACCGCCCTCTACTTGCTGGCTCTGCGCCACGGGTTGCAGTTGATTCACGCGCGCCGAATAGCGCCTTAGCAAGCGGCTGCGTATATTTTGTTGGAACAGAACACGTTGTAGTTTTTCATACCGAAAACTGAGAGTGCGGATGGTAAATAGGCCCATTCGTGCTTGATAGCGTTGGTCTGCAACAGTGAGCTCTAAGCCATAGTAGCGCAGCATCGTTAATCCGATAGCAAGGAACAAAATAACCGCCAGGGTGACGACAACAATGCTGATGCTTAATAAGGCACTGTCTTGAATGAAGCTTAATTGTTCGTTGAACCAAGGAATGACGGTATCTTCAAAAAATGATCCCTGCGTGATGGGATACATGAGCACCGCAAAGATAACAAAAATCTTGTTATCGATGAGTCCTGCACGGAACACTTCCCCAATGGGAAACGAAACTGTTTTGGTGTGAGAGGGGGGTGCGGAAACTTCGATTTCCACCTCTTGCGGCATGGTTGATTCTGCTAGCATGCGTTGACGCAACTGATGAGCCAGAGCGATGGTTAACCCGGGAATTTCAACCTCTTTACCCGCCGAGCCGGCACTATCAACCCGTAACGTGACCAAACTAAAGGGGCGAAAATACCAACTTTGGTCAATTTCTGCTTGTTGGATACGCTCGTATTTTAAGGTGAGGTTGGTTTTGCCGAAAATACCTGACCGGATATGGATTGCGTCCTCCGCCAAGGCGTACAGAAAAAATCGTTGATTTAATATCGCACGAACCACGATATAGGTCAGGTAAGCCCCACCCACCGCATACGGGATCCAAAGTTTATCGGTCACCACGATTGCCGCCAATGCCGGGAGTAAATTGGTGATATTGCGCACCAAATCACGCACTTCTTTAGCAATAAAAAAACCAATGGTTAACAGTGGCGTTCGTTGCCACGATAGATTACTCATGGCTTTCCTGTTCAGTTGGCTCTTTGGCGATGGTCAAAATTAGTTCGTTTTTGATGGTTTCTGCAGTGGCCAATTGCAGCCCAGGAATGCTCAAATCTGCGCCACTACTGCCGGCGGTATAAAGCACCAAGTGCGCTAACCCGAGCAGCCGCTCAAGCGCTCCTTGGCGCACTTCCACATGCTGAATACGGTTCAGGGGAACCGCGCGAGTACTTTGCCACAAGGCGCCGCGGCGGAGTAACACCGCTTCTGGTGACCGTGCGTAAGCAGTAAATTGCAGCCGTCGAGCGGACCAAATAAAGGCCATGATAAGGGTGAGCACGGCCCAAGGAATGCCTATCCAAAGCGGTGCAGGCAGCCATTGCCACTCAGGAAAAAGTGCGTAGATAACGATCACGGCAATGGCCAGGAACACCATGTCGATGAGCACGACTAATTGTAAATAGGTTTTATAACTGGGTTCCACCGCTTGCCAGAGCAGGTTCATTTCGCTGTTTATCCTTCATCATGAATGTGTTGGTTGTTATAGCGATAATTTAAAAGGCATTCAATAGCGGCGACGGAATTGCAGCCCAACCTGAATTTCACGCCCTACCCCAGGTTCAAATGCTCGTCCGTTACTTTGATTCACCACCACCGAGCCGACATACTTGGCATCGGTGAGATTATGCCAGCGTAGCCACGGGTGAATGCGCCACTGTGCCCATTCATAGTCCCCTTGCCAGTTCAAATGCCACAATGTGTGGCTTGGCGCAACCACGGATTGATCGTCATGGGCCACCACATCGCCTCGATATTCAGTGATTAAACTTAACTGTTGCGCCGGTCGATAAGCCCAATCCAGTTGACTATAAAGTTGCTGCTCTGCCACTCCGGGTAGCCGGTTGCCATGGTCATAATCGGCGCTAAGCCAAGTGGCCGCCATCCGCCAATGCCACTGAGGTGTGAGTTGCCAGCCAAGCTCCCATTCCACGCCACGGCGTCGAGTCAAACCTGCGTTGGTGTAGGTGGTACGGCCGTCAATGCTGCGATCCACCACAATTTCATTGACGGTTTCAATGTGAAACATGGACCATTGTGATTGGAGAGTCGCCTGTTGCCAGCGCAGCCCAACTTCCCATTGTCGATTGGTGGCCGGCCCTAAGTCGGTATTTAAGCCTGATTGTTCATTGTTGTAGGCCATTTCGGTCAGGGTGGCGGTTTCGAACCCAACCCCATTGGCAATGAAGGCATGCCAATGAGGCGTGAATGCATAAGTTGCGCCTATGTTCCAACTCCACGCATGCTGCTGTTGTTGGCCGCTATCATCGGGATTGCCCGGCACAATGAAGTAATCATTGACGGTAAAATCAATGTGGCTATGCCGAGCACCCATCAAGAAGGTCAAATGAGGTATTGGCTGCCAATCGGTTAATAGGTAGGCGGCTTGCTGGGTTACTTGGCCCAACTCATCGCGCCGTAGCTCGCCTAATTCACCGAATTGGTTGCTATATCCCCAGCGTCGGTCATCTTGGCTGGCATGATGAATACCGACGGTGGTATGGATGGGACTGGTGGTTGACCAACGGGTGCGATAACTGGCATCGACACCATGAAATTGGCGCTGCAATTGCACCACGGCTCCAGAGCTTTGAATATCAGTCCCGGGAAAGGGTAAATATTGCTCCATATCACGCCATCCGCGCCACACATTGATGCGCCAGCGTTGGGCTTCGGCTAAGGAGACCGACACTTGCTGATGATGAATGCTTTTACGGGTATTAAAGCGTGTTGCGCCGGCAAAGGTTTGCGTGGGGTCCGCTTGCCAGGCATCGGGTGTCAATGAGCCAGGATCTTGGAGCAATGGGGCATTATTATCATCCAGTCTGACCGTGAGCTCGACCGTGTCCGTGACATTGTAGTACCAGCGTGCAGCAAGTTGGTCACGTTCCGCCCGATTATGAGCGCGCGGGCCATCGGTACGAAAACGTGCCCCCATGACGCGGAGTGCCTGACCCTCACCCACCCAGTCCGCGTGCACCAGCTGGCGCTGAGTGGCATGGTCACCAACAGCAGCATTCAGCTGCAACTGATTGGTGAAGGGGCGTTGACTCCACCACTGAATAACCCCGCCCGCACTGTTGCCATAAATATTGGCTAATGGGCCGCGGATCACCTGCACATTGTTCGGTTCGTCTAAGAAAATGCTCGAAGTTTGTGCTTGGCCATCGGGCATGGTCAATGGAATGCCATCGAGTTGTAGCACCACACCGCGTACGCCAAAGGCAGAGCGAGCGCCAAAGCCACGCATAGTAATGCGCGTATCTTGGGCATAGTTTGCTCGTGAATCGGCTTGCACGCCAGCAAACCCCTGGAGCAGTTCAGCCGCATCAATACGCAACCCTGCCGGTTGGTGAGCCAGATCAAAATTACTGATGGCAGCGGTGGTTTCTTGGGCTCGCAGCGAGGTGCTTTCGCTGACAACAATGACTTCATCGGCAACAACGCTGGCCGAAGCCAGCGTTGTTATTGCAAGGAAGTAACTACTTACTAACATCGTTTATTCTGCAGGTTTAATTTGAATGAGTCGGCCTGAACGATCATCGGTCAGCAGGTAAATATAGCCATCGGGGCCTTGTTCAATATCACGAACCCGCTGGCCAATGCCCCCTGCAAAGAGAATTTCTTCGTGCATTACCCGCTCGCCTTCTAAATCAAGTCGGGCAACGTGAGAGCCTTTCAAGGCAGCGACTAATAAATCACCGTGCCAGGCCGGGAATTGGTCACCGGTATAGAAAATCATGTTCGATATCGCAATGGATGGCACCCAATAATAGTGGGGTTGTTCGGTGCCATCCACATGGGTTAATGGGCTAATAATGGTATCGTCATAGTTCACCCCATAGGTCGCAATTGGCCACCCGTAGTTCTTGCCAGCTGCTGGGATATTGATTTCATCGCCCCCTTTGGGGCCGTGTTCTGCGGTCCAAAGTTCACCGGTGGCAGGATGTATGGCCGCACCTTGAACGTTGCGATGCCCATACGACCAAATTTCAGCTAAGGCACCCACGGTGGTGACAAATGGGTTATCTGCGGGAATGCTGCCATCGGGCATAATGCGCACGACTTTGCCGTGGTGCGTATCTAGGGTTTGGGCATCATCTTTGGCAGAAAAACGATCGCCTAAGGTAATGAATAAATGGCCTTCAGGTGAAAATACCAAGCGTGAGCCAAAGTGCGCAGCACGTTCGTATTTGGGAGCAGCGCGGAAAATCACTGTGCCATCGGTCAGCCCGGTAGGGGTTAACTTCGCTCGCATCACCGCGGTGCTAGAACCCTTTCCACCGTTCGGATCGGCTTCAGAATAGCTCAAGTAAACCCATGAGTTGGTGGCAAAGTCAGGGTCAATGGCAACGTCCAGTAACCCCCCTTGCCCACTATCAACCACAGCAGGCACACCGGCCAGCGGTTCGCTGATGCTGCCCGTTAAACTAACCAGCCGCAGGGTACCTGCTTTTTCTGTGACAAGCAGATCGCCCGAAGGTAAAAAGGCCATTCCCCAGGGTTTGTTGAGTTCTTGAGTGATGGTGTTTAGGGTCACGGTATGACGTTCCGTAACAATAGGGTCTGCATTTGCTGCCGTGACCGTGGTCAGCGCCAAACCAATAATCATTCCCGTGACAGTACGTTGAAGAGTCATGCTGGCTCCTTGGTTGTCTTCCGCTGGTGTTCGTTGTTTGTAAATATCGATTAAAAGCAGCGTTGGTGTCGCTAATTTTTATTAAATTTACGGCTATAGTTAAAGCAATATCCCGTGTTTATTGATGAATAAACGCATCGTATTGATATAGGAGGCAATGACCATGCACCTACCTCGCCATGCATTGAAAGCCGTTGTGCTGATTTTAATTACGCTTCATCTTACCGCATGTGGGACAATTTTGTACCCTGAACGTAAAGGGCAAGTGAGTGGGAAAATCGACCCTGGCATCGCTGCACTGAATGGGATTGGCTTATTGTTTTTCTTGGTTCCTGGGGTAATCGCATTTGCTGTTGATTTCTCGAATGGCACCATCTATTTGCCAAGCTCGGCAGCGACCGATCAGGACGATGGGTTACGGGTGGTGAAAACCGAAGGGCCTCTCACGCCTGACCAGTTACAGGCTATTGTTTCGGCGGAATTAGGTACCGAGGTGGACTTGAGCCAAGCGCGAGTCACTCCTGAGACTGCGCCTGACCAAGCCAGTATCGCCCCGCGTTTGCAGCAGTTAGTGACTGCCCCATAACGCGGGTAGGAGCGCCTTAGTCTAAGGTCGGCTCAGGAAGTAATTGCGCAATGCACTTTGCTAACTGACGAAAGGTTTGGCGTCGGGTTGTGGTGGGGCGATAAATGAGCCCAATTTCACGAAACGATTGCTTACCTTTCGGTTGCAACGCCACCAATTCGGTATTGTTAAGAATTCCGTGGTCAATCGCCAATTTAGGAATAAATGTCGCACCTAAGCCGGCATCCGCCATTTGTACCAAACTATGCAGACTGGTTGCGGTAAAAGGATTGATTTTGCTGGATTCAGCCAATTCACAAGCTGCCACGGCATGGCCTGTCAAACAGTGCTCTTTTTCCAGCAGGAAAATCGAGTTGTCCGGCAACTTATGATATTGCACAGGCTCACTCAGGTTCTCAGCTAAACTCTTATGCATCACGAGTTTGAAAGGGTCACGCCCTAAGGTGTAGCTCTGGTTCCCTTGTAAATCAACAGGTAATGCCAGAATCAGAACATCCAACTCACCGTTCCGTAATTGCAGCAACAAGTTATTGGTGGTGTCTTCCCGAATGCTCAGGCTGAGTTTTGGATATTCCTGCTGCAGCTGCTTCGTTAACGTGCCCAACAAAAAAGGTGCAATGGTTGGAATACAGCCCATCCGCAACGGGCCTTCCATAATTTTACCTTGGCTTTGCGCAAAGTTGAGCAACTCTTCGGTTGCGGTCAGAATTTGTCGTGATTGTTCAACAATTTCCTCTCCCATGGAGGTAAATAAGAACGATTTATGGTCACGCTCAATGAGCAAACAGCCCAATTGCTCTTCTAAATTTTGGATCCCACTACTTAATGTCGACTGACTGACATTACACGCCTGCGCAGCTCGGTTAAAGTTTTGGTGCTGATGCAGCGCCAGCAAATAACTTAGATTTCGTAAGCTAGGAAGCTTATTGATTGCAGGTTTCATTGAATCGTCCACCTTAAGCGAAGGTTAATTGGTATTTCCGATTATGGTAATCCCTTTTATTCGTTTTAACAATTTGTTTTGTGCGCCTATTATAGTTGGTGAACAGAGGCAAGACCTCATCCCTCAATCCCTTTAGTTGTTATATAGTGAACGTTCAAACAAGGAGACATTAATGTTAACAGTAGGCGATAAATTACCAGAATTTGAAGTAGTTGGTGTTAAACCTGGTTTCAACATGCCAGAAGAAAATGGCGAAAGCGCTTTCGAAACCATCACCAACGATAGCTTCGAAGGTAAGTGGAAAGTTATTTTCTTCTATCCAAAAGATTTTACCTTTGTTTGCCCAACAGAAATTGTTGAGTTTGCAAAATTAAACGAAGACTTCGCTGACCGTGACACCATCGTTTTAGGTGGCAGCACCGATAACGAGTTCGTTAAGTTAGCATGGCGCCGTGAGCACCCAGATCTGAAAAGCTTAAACCAGTGGTCTTTTGCTGACAACGGTAAAAAATCATTAGTTGACGCGTTAGGTGTTCGTGATGCGGTTGAGAACGTTGCGTTACGTGCAACTTTCATCATCGACCCACACGGTGTTATCCAGCACGTGTCAGTCAACAACTTGAACGTTGGTCGTAACCCAACTGAAGTTTTACGCATCCTAGACGGTTTACAAACTGACGAATTATGTCCTTGTAACCGTGCTGTAGGCGGCGACACCCTGTAAGCAGACACCACATCCCCCACTTTATGTGTGGTGTTTTTAGGTGCTGCGCAAGCAGCACCTTTTTTAAGGCGGAGGAATAACGATGAACATGACAGATTATCGAAATAATTTAGGCGAGCATGGCAAAGATACGAAGTTGAACTTGTCGAACTTATTCGGCAACGTTGAAACTTCGGGGATGACCGCCACCCAATTTTATGGCACAGCGTTATCGCTTGCATATTCAATCGGTGACCAAGAACTGATTGCTGCGGTGCAAGCTGAAGCAGAAGGCAAAATCGAAGCCAACGTTGATGGTGCCGCGAAATTAGCAGCCACGTTGATGGCAATGAACAACATTTACTATCGCTTCGTTCACTTAAGCAGCGATAAGCAATTTAGCAAAATGCCAGCTGGTTTACGTATGAACGGCATGGCGAACCCAGGCGTTGATAAAGCCGACTTTGAATTGTACTCACTTGCCGTATCTGCACTGAACGGTTGTGGTATGTGCATTGACTCACACGTTGGTGTGTTATTAAAGCACAATGTGTCAGCGCAAGTGATTCAGCATTCGATTAAAATGGCAGCTGTTTTAAATGCTGCAGCAACTGCAAAGCGGATTGCTTAATCGAATTCAATTGATGTCATGTTGTTGTCACACTAACGCACTATAGTGTGACAACAATTTCCCCTGAGATCCTGGTTGTTCTCTTGTGTTTTAGCCCGACGTTTTACGTTGGGCTTTTTTTTGTTGTGGGAATTTGTGTGCTGATCCAGTTGATATTGCGCTGGATCAATATGGCTTTGCTGGACTGCGCGAAAATAACCTCAAAAAAGAGACAAAAAGCATGTATAATTAGCGCTACTTTCTAGTCTAGAAGCGGTAGGGCTATGGAACAAAAAATCGAAGTACAACCAGCGGATAAGGTGAAAATTCACCGTCCTGATCCAGATAAGCGGAGTAACGACTACAAACCTCGTAGTCGTATTTATGTGCGTGACGTTAAAGGAACCTTTGAATGGTTTCGACGCAGCTTCGGGTTTATCCTGCTGGCGCTTTTTGTCATATTACCTTGGTTGCAGTGGAATGGTGAGCAAGCCATTTTGCTGGATATTGCCGAACAACGGTTCCGTATTTTTGGCCTGACGTTGTGGCCCCAAGACTTCACCATCCTTGCCTGGGTTTTCATTGTCTCCGCATTTGCGCTGTTCTTTGTCACCACCCTTTATGGGCGAGTTTGGTGTGGTTATATGTGCCCGCAAACCACTTGGACCTTTATGTTCATGTGGTTTGAGAAAAAGTTCGAAGGGTCACGTAACCAGCGGATTGCGCTCGATCGACGTGCTTGGGACTTTGATAAATTCTGGCGCAAAGCAGCGAAACAGACGTCTTGGGTGATGTTAGCATTGCTAACAGCAATGACTTTTGTCGGTTACTTTACCGATGTCCGTGAATTATTTACCTCATTTTGGACATTTGACGCTGGGTTCTGGGCCACTTTATCGGTCTTGTTCTTTGCGTTTTGTACCTATGGGAACGCTGGTTATATGCGTGAGATTATGTGTACGCATATGTGTCCTTATGCGCGTTTCCAATCTGCCATGTTTGACCAAGATACGGTGACCGTTTCTTATGACGCAACCCGCGGTGAGCCACGTGGCGGCCGCGCGCGGAAGAAAGATCCCAAAGAGTTGGGCTTAGGCGACTGTATTGATTGCTACATGTGTGTGCAGGTGTGTCCAACGGGTATCGATATTCGGAACGGCTTGCAGTACGAGTGCATCAACTGTGGTGCTTGTGTGGACGCTTGTAATGACGTGATGGATAAAATGAATTATCCGCGCGGTCTTATCAGCTATACCACGGAGCGTAACTTACAAGGCGGGAAAACTCGTAAACTCCGGTTCAAAACCGTCGGTTATTTTGTGCTGATGATCGTGATGTCGGTGGCGTTAGTGTGGGATATTGCGACACGCGTGCCGTTGCAAGTGGATGTGTTGCGTGATCGTAACCAGCTCTACAGCATCAGCATGGAAGGTTGGGTACAAAACGTCTATACCTTGAAAATATTGAACAAATCACAACATACGCAAACCTATACGATTACGTCGGAAGGTTTTACACAAAGTCGTATTGTGGGTGAAAGTGTCATTACCGTTCGTGCGGGTGAGGTTGGTACCTTACCAATCACGTTAGAAGTGCATCCGGATGAAGTGGTTGAACGAGTACAAGATGTGACGTTTACCGTGACGAATGCTGATGGCAGCATTCAAAGTAGCCATGTCAGTCGATTCTTATATGATTGATGCGGAACAGGATTTTAGTTTCCAAAATCTGACACCCGAGCGCATTGTCGATGCGCTCGCGGCCGTCGGGGTTGACCCTCAATCAGGTTTACTGGCGTTAAATAGCTATGAAAACCGAGTTTATCAATTTACTGCTGATGATCAGCGTCGCTACGTGGCTAAGTTTTACCGCCCAGCCCGTTGGTCTGATGCAGCCATTCTAGAAGAACATCAATTTACGCTAGAGCTTGCCCAAGAGGAAATACCGGCGGTGGCACCGTTGCTCTTGCACGGCACAACCCTTCATTGTTACCAAGGTTATCGTTTCGCGGTATTCCCAAGTGTGGGTGGGCGAGCGGTTGAGCCGGGTGACTTAGATCAGCTGGAGCGTATTGGCCGCCAACTGGGTCGTTTACATGCGGTGGCCAAGCAGGGGCAATTTCAGCACCGTCCCAGCATGAATCTGCCCGTTGACTTGGAGGCTGCCTTAGCGGCGTTACGGTCATCCCCGTTATTGCCCGCTGGGTTGCATGACGCATTTTTCACCATTGCTGAGTTGATCACGACACAGTTACAGCAGGTGGATTTATCTGTTTTTGCGCAGCAACGATTGCATGGCGACAGTCATTTGGGCAATATGCTGCTGCGTGACGAGCAATTGATGTTTGTTGACTTTGATGACGCACGCACAGGCCCCGCAATTCAAGATTTGTGGATGATGTTAGCCGGCGAAGACCGCGCTGAATGTACGCTGCAACTGGACGTATTGTTGGAAGGCTATCAAGAGTTTTGTGATTTTGACCTGCGTGAAGTGCAATTAATTGAACCCTTGCGCAGTTTTAGAATCATATACTACATGGCGTGGTTAGCACGGCGTTGGAACGATAGTGCTTTCCAACGAGCGTTTCCATGGTTCGCAGAACAACGTTATTGGGAACAACAAGTGCTGACTTTAAAAGAGCAGTATGCAGCGCTTCAAGAGCCGCCACTGCAATTACAGCCTCAGTACTGATTTCATCGGTTCAAACTTAGGATATTTGATTTATGAAAAAGTTGTTGTTTGTATTCGCTGCACTCCTTATGGCGGCGCCTGTTACGGCTCAAGAGTTTAAAGAAAATGTTCACTATGAAGTGATTGCAAAAGAAGGCACAGCGAAGCCAGAAATCAAAGAGTTCTTTTCATTTTATTGTATCCATTGCTATCGTTTTGAAACGGTTGCGGCGGCAATGAAAGAGCAATACCCACAAGCATTCAGCAAATCTCATATCGTGTCTCACCCAAACCTAGAGTTGCTGGCACGAGGCCTTGCCGCTGCGAAACTATTCAAGAAAGAAGAGCCTATTAGCATGGCGATTTATCAGCGCATTCATGACCAGAAAAAACAAGTGGCGACTACTGAAGAGTTGCAAGCAATTTTCTTTGTGCATGGCATTAGCGCCGATAAGTTTGAACGGGCCATGAAGCACCCATTGGTAGAGAAGCAAGTGTTTGATATGGATCGCGACATGCGTGCATATAATATCAATGCCACCCCAACCTTCATCGTGAATGGTAAGTACCGTTTAAGAATTGAAGGTTTCCAAGACAGTGATGATTTTGTGGCAGATTTTGTGAAAGCAGCGGGTTACCTGTTAGAGAAGTAACCCCTCTGCCATAGGCTGCGTTTAGTTTGCGATTTTCTTGCGAATGCGCGTGATGATTTCATCTTTACGCAGCCAACGTTGGTTGATCCACTGCTGAAAGTGTTCCTTAAAGGTGGCGTCAGCCAGGTAATCTCCAATCAAATCTTGGGTGACCGGAAGGGTCTCCACATCCACATAAATATCCCGCAAACGCCCACTCAATAGTTGCCACACAGGCGATGTTTTATCGTCAGGATAGACAATGGTGATATCCAAAATGGCATCAAACTGATCCCCCATCATTTGCAAGGCAAAAGCTGTTCCACCTGCTTTGGGGGGAAGTAAATGAGTAAATGGACTCGCCCGCTGAGCGTGTTTTTCAGGAGTAAAGCGCGTGCCCTCGCAGAAGTTAATGACGGTGGTCGGAATATGTCGAAACTTCTGACATTTGCGCCGCGTGGTTTCAATATCTTTGCCTTGCAATGAAGGGTTTTTCGCAATGGCATCACGTGAATAGCGCTTCATAAATGGCATGTCCAGAGTCCAGCAACCTAAGCCAACAATCGGCACCCAAATCAGCTGATGTTTTAAAAAGAAACGTGGCATGGGCATATTTCGGCATGACAGATGCATCAGCACCAAAATATCAATCCAACTGCGGTGATTGGCCATGATCATGTACCAGCGATCACGATGCAGTTCACTATCCCCCTCAATATGCCAACGAATTGGTTGCGTCAGTCGAAAAACCAGTGACATGGCGTAACCCCAAACGCGGAATAAGGCATTCGCCCAAGTTGAAAACATGCGCTGCACACTGGGAATGGGAAGGAGTAGTTTGGGCAAGCCAACCAAGATAACGAGAACGCCAATGATTGCGGTAGCCGATAAAGCAAAAGTAAGAGTGATGATAAAGCGAAAAGGAATCAGTAATGTCGTAAGCATGCATCTACCGTGTGGTTCTATGCTGGTTGTTAGGATGATGAATTCTATAATACGTGTTTGCGGAATACTTGCCAGCGGAAGAAAAATTATCTAAAGTATACTGTATGTTTATACAGTGTTTTTGGATGGTTTTTCAGGAGCGGTCATGGCATATCCTGCACAAGTTGAGGCATTGGTGCAAAAAGGTTGGCTTTGGCAAGGCCAAACACCACCACCAACTCACACAGCACCACAATTTACTGCCACGGGTTGGCCAGAGCTAGATGCACAGCTTGGTGGCGGCTGGTTACAGGGCAGCGTGAATGAACTGCAAGTGCAGCATGCATTTGTTGGCGAGTTAGCCTTGCTTCTTCCAGTATTGCAGCAAGCCCGCCATGCCACGGTGTGGCTGAATCCCCCCGCCCAACCTTATGCGCCGGGGCTGCTTTACCAGCATGTGAACTTGGCGCAGCAAGTGGTGGTGCAAGAAACGGAGCCACAATTAGCGCTATGGGCAGCAGAGCAGGCCTTGCAAAGTGAGGCGGTGCAGGTACTTTTAATGTGGTCTTCTCATCTGGCTGCGACTCATGTTCGGCGGTTACAGCAAGCCGCCCAAGCCCACCAAAAATTAGCTTTTGTGATCACGCCTTGGCAGGGTTCTGAAGAAGCACGAGCTTATGTCAATCGCTTGCAGCTGATTCGCTCAGAGCAATTACAGGTGAGGGTGTTGAAACGCCGGTTTGGCTGGCCTCTTCCTCCCTTTCCTTGTACGGCTGATAAGCTGCTACCACAACGCCGACGTGTTGTATGAATGCTTGGTTGTATCTGCATTTCCCGCATTTACTGTTGGATTATCAACAATCCCTGCAGCCACCAGAAGTTGCAGCTGTACCTGTGGCTTTAATTCAAGAACAGGCTACCCAGCGCCCGGTGATTCAAGTCAATCAAGCGGCGTTGCAGCTTGGGTTAAAGGTAGGCATGGCCGAAGTTGTGGCGAGTACCTTATGCCCACAGTTGCAGCTGCGACCTTATCAGCCTGAGCAAGAAGAAAGAATACTGACCCAGCTGGCACAGGTGCTGTATCAAGACATCGCCCACTTAGTGTTAGCACCACCCCATGGATTGATGTGCGATATACGGAGTATTTTGCGGCTGCATGGAGGGTATCAAGGGGTACTTGGTTGTTTGCAACACCGCTTGCAGCAATGGCCATTACGCTATGTATTGAGCAGCGGCAATAGTCCATTGGCTGCGCAATTGCTGGCATTGTCTGGGCAGCCAGTGGTGAGTGAGAACGTGCACGAAGTGAACCAAGCTTTGTGGCAATTACCAATTGAAATGAGTGGGCTGTCGGCAGCCCATATCAGTAAACTACGTGACGTGGGGCTCACCACCTTGGGGGCTGTTTTGCAACGCCCTCGGGCAGAATTGGGTGAGCGGTTTGGCCGAGCATTGCTGCATTATTTAGCCGCGCTTACAGGGGAAGTGATCCCCCCACAAACGCCCTACCATCCTCCGGAACGGTTTGATGAAAAAATCGAGTTGGTTGCTGAGGCGCAAAGTTGGGCCCAGTTAATGTTCCCACTTAAACGATTGTTGCAGCAGGTTGAAGGGTTTTTGGAATCCCATCAGTGGAGCACTCGAGGGTTGATGATTCGCGCGCATCACCGCGACGGTCCAGCAACGCAAGTTGCCGTGCGATTGGTACGAGCAACTTGGCAACACAGTGAATTATTTCAGTTAAGTCAGCTGCATTTAGCCCGCCAACAGCTGCCGCAACCGGTATTAGCGCTCAGTATTCGGGTATTGCATCCCGAACCACGTCAAGCTGTGGCTCCTTCCTTGATTGGGAAATCAACCTCAACCCCCGATGAGCTCGCCGGTTTGGTCAGTCGTTTACAAGCGCGCTTAGGAGAGCAGAAAGTTCAGCAACTGCGTACGACCACCGACTGGCGCCCAGAATATCAAGGGCAGTTGCAAGCGTGGCAAGCAATGCCAGTAACACCTGTGGTGAGTTTACAGCGGCCTTATTGGTTATTGCCTCAAGCGCAAGCTATTACGCGTCACGAGTGGCAATTGCAGTGGGGGCCAGAACGAATTGTGAGTGGCTGGTGGCAAGGTGATTCCATGCCGCGCGATTACTACATTGCCATCGATAAAGAACAACGTCAGGGGTGGATTTATTATTGCGCAGAGGGGTGGTTTTTACATGGTTGGTTCAGCTAAACAACAGGCGCTGGAATCTTCCCCAGTCGCCTTGCATTGTTTAACCAATTACTCCTTTTTACGCGGGGCGTCTCACCCTCACGAGTTAGTGAAACAGGCGGTCGCTCATGGTTATGGTGCCTTGGCCATTACTGATGAGTGTTCTGTGGCTGGGGTTGTCCGTGCTTATACCGCAGCACGGCAGCAGCCCTTGCAACTGATTGTGGGCAGTGAGTTTAAATTGGCCACGGCCGGAGTATTTATTGTCTTGGTGCGTAACCGCCAAGGGTATGCTCAATTATGCCAGTTGATTACGCGGGCGCGGCAACGTTCTCATAAAGGCAGTTATGCCGTCACGGAAGCCGACTTTTTGCAATCACTGCATGACTGCGTATTACTTTGGCGCCCTGCTCCCGAGCTGACGCTAACCCAGTGTGAAAGTTATGCTGCCCAACTGAAAAACAGTTTTGGATCGTTTCTCGCGTTGGCTTATAGCCGTCATTATCATGCTGATGATGCTCAACGTTATCGACGTTATCGCCAGTTGAGTGAGCATTGCCAAATTCCTGTGGCGGCAGTGTGTGAGGTGTATTACCACCAGCCACAACGTCAAGCGTTACACGATGTAATGACTAGTATTCGGTTGCGGCAGCCGTTAACTGAGGTGGTTGCCCAACTGCCGCAAAATCAAGAGCATTATTTGCGCAGTGCGGAGCAACAACAGCAATGTTACCCAGCCGATTGGTTGGCTCAGAGTCGTGTTATTGCCCAACAATGCCAGTTTTGTTTAAGCGAGCTTAAATATGAGTACCCAGCTGAATTAGTTCCCTCGGGTGTTACCGCAACAGATTACTTGCGGCAGCTCACTTACGCAGGAGCGCGGCAGCGTTTCCCTCACGGATTGCAGCCCCAGGTGCAAGAAAAGTTAGAAAAAGAACTGCAACTCATTGCCCAGTTAAAGTACGAATACTTCTTTTTGACCATTCATGATTTAGTCATTTTTGCGCAACAGCGTGGCATTTTGTATCAGGGCCGTGGCTCGGCTGCCAACTCGGTGGTGTGCTATTGCTTGCATATTACCGCAGTGAACCCCGAACAAATCGATGTGTTATTTGAGCGCTTTATTTCAGCTGAACGGGATGAGCCCCCTGATATTGATGTGGACTTTGAACATGAGCGCCGGGAAGAAGTCATTCAGTACATTTATCAAAAATATGGACGGCAGCGCGCAGCGTTAGCGGCAACGGTGATCCGTTATCGGTTACGGAGCGCGTTACGGGATGTGGGCAAAGCGCTGGGGTACCACGAGCATGAATTACGCCATTACCTGCGCAAAATTGATCGCCGTGATCCGCAGACCAGTTGGCAGCAGCAACTTATCGAGAGCGTGCCCGGGCTGGGAGCCACCCACCGTGGTCGCTGTTTGTTGCAGCTTACGGAAGCGATACTTGGGTTTCCTCGGCATTTATCGCAACATGTGGGCGGTTTTGTGATTGCAGCGACGCAATTGACCGATTTAGTTCCCATTGAGCAAGCCAGTATGCCTGAGCGTACCGTTATTCAATGGGATAAAGATGATTTAGAAGCGCTGCATTTAATTAAAGTGGATGTGCTGGCGCTGGGAATGCTGACAGCGCTACGAAAAATGTTGCAGCTCATTGCCACCTATTATCAGCGTTCACTGACCTTGGCTGATATCCCACAAGAAGATCCCCAAGTGTATCGCATGTTACAGCAAGCTGATGCGGTGGGCGTGTTTCAAGTGGAATCGCGGGCACAAATGAGTATGTTGCCACGGTTACGGCCCCAAACCTTTTATGATTTGGTGGTGCAGATAGCGATTGTACGCCCCGGCCCCATTCAGGGTGACATGGTTCACCCCTATTTACGCCGCCGAGCTGGGCTGGAACCCGTGACTTATCCCAGTGCTGCAACAAAAGAAGTGTTGGAGCGGACCTTGGGGGTGCCCATTTTTCAGGAGCAAGTGATTAAGTTGGCAATGGTGGCAGCCGGTTTTAGCGGTGGCGAGGCCGATCAACTAAGGCGGGCGATGGCTACGTGGAAAAGCACAGGGCTACTGCAGCAGTTTGAACAAAAATTAATCAGCGGTATGTTGAAGCGGGGCTATTCGCTCGAATTTGCCCAGCAGATCTATGCACAAATATGTGGTTTTGGGGAATATGGCTTCCCAGAGTCTCATTCTGCCAGTTTTGCGAATTTAGCGTATGCTTCGGCTTGGTTGAAATATTATTATCCAGCGGCATTTTACTGTGCCTTATTGAACAGTTTACCGATGGGGTTTTATTCGGCCAGCCAATTAATACAGGATGCCCGGCGACATCATGTCACTTTGTTGCCGGTTGATATTCAAGTCAGTCATTGGGATCACCAACTTGAGCCGGGCGAGCGCAGCATGCAAATTCGGTTGGGGTTACGGTTAATCAAAGGGTTATCACAACAGTCCATCGACACATTGCTGGCGCAGCGTCCTGCTTCGGGCTTTCGTTCGTTACAGCAACTACGTGATAGCGGTATGAGTGGAGCTGAATTGCATCGTCTGGCAGCGGCAGATGCGTTACAGGCTTTGGCCGGTCATCGTCATCAAAGCCAATGGGATAGCTTAGCGCTGCGGACGGAGCAATTGCCGTTATTTAAAGGGGTGCTTGAGCCGGTTGAGCTGAGTCAGCCTGTGTCAGCACCGACGGAAGCACAAGAGGTGGCAGGGGATTATCGAGCTCTGGCAGTCTCGTTGCGCCGTCATCCGTTAGCTTTGTTACGTGAACAGCAGCAATTGCGGGGCTACAAGTTAGTCAGTGAATTGCTCAGGTGTCGACCGGGTCAATGGGTACAAGTGGCTGGGCTGGTCACAGGTCGCCAGCGTCCGAGTACTGCTGCTGGTGTTACTTTTATTACATTAGAAGATGAGTCCGGAATGGTGAACGTGGTGGTTTGGGCAACTACTGCCAATACTTATCGTTCTGCTTATTTAACGGCGCAGCTATTAAAAGTAAAAGGCAAAGTGGAAATTGAAGCTGGGGTGGTGCACGTGGTAGCAGCTAGCCTGATTGATGGGACGCCGCAATTAGCCGAGTTAGGGGTGTCGGCTAATCGCTCGCGAGATTTTCATTAAGTGGCAACGACCTTATTGACCGACTGGCTTTACTTGTGTGAGGTAGTCGTCTTTTAAGCGGACATAGTTGGCCGCTGAGCGTGGTAAAAAAGCGAGCTCTTCTTCGGTTAACGGGCGAGCTTCTTTCACGGGACTGCCAACATATAGATAGCCACTGCGTAAGCGTTTACCGGGCGGCACTAAACTACCTGCACCAATAATTACATCATCTTCAACAATAGCTCCGTCCATGACGACGGCAGACATACCAATAAGAATGCGATTCCCTACTTGGCAACCATGCAGCATGACATGATGGCCAACGGTGACATCGTCGCCAATGATTAACGGGTGCCCGGCGGCATTATTTTCACTGACACGTGTTACATGCAATACGGTGCTATCTTGGATATTGGTACGCGCTCCTATGCGGATAAAATTCACATCCCCTCGGGCTGCAACAAATGGCCAAATACTACTTTCGTCCCCAATATGAACATCGCCAACAATCACCGCGGTTGGATCAATATAGACATGAGCGCCTAATTGCGGTTCGATGCCACGATAACTACGAATATTTTGATTCATTTGCCTGTACCTCATGAACATGGCCAAAAAGAAAGGTGGTTTGTGCTTCGCTCGTTCCTTGGGTGTAGCGTATCAAAATCTATAAACCCGAGCGAATTTAGCCTTTGTCGTTGTATTTTAGAGCGCTTCGTTCACAAAACCAGCAGTCAGTTAAAAAACCTTAAAAAAAGTCTAAATTCCCCTTGACGCAGGCGCTGAAATCTCTAAAATGCGCACCACGCTTGAGGTGAGCAACAAGGCCCCTCCAAGCAGCGGTCAAACGTCAGAAAAAAGAAGCTCGAAAGAGCTTGACTAAAACCGCCAAGGCTCTATAATGCGCAGCCTTGCTCGAAACGAGCGAACGTTCTTTAACAATTTACCAAGCCAAGCAAACTGTGTGGGCACTTCCGAGAATTCAGTGCAGAGAAATAGGTGTCTTAGACACCACCTGACTGATTGAAGAGGTGCTTAACAAACAAAGCTTTATTAAGTCATTGATTCAATGGGTCGATTAAACACTTTAAATTGAAGAGTTTGATCATGGCTCAGATTGAACGCTGGCGGCAGGCCTAACACATGCAAGTCGAGCGGTAACAGGGAGTAGCTTGCTACTT
>NZ_FMXN01000022.1 GCF_900104245.1 Pseudidiomarina indica | reverse complement strand
CATCAATACTCTGAGCGAGTGCGCTTACACCGGTGCTGAACCTGAAACTAACTGGGACGAAATCGTAACCCGCTTTTTGACTAGGACAGATACCGGTTAACCGATGAATGTCTAGTGCCCCAAACCAACCTGCACGGAGCAATCCGGTTTGGCAGTGGATAACCGCCACACTAAGAGAGCCTCAATAGGTGTTTGCTGTAAGCCATCAACAGCCAACGATGACAGACGAAGCAGGCTCACTGGCTCAGAGATTTGGTATTGGCCGCTCACGCGGCGGCCAATAAAAACTAGTGCCTATTGACAGGACGAAGGCTCATAGGTGTTAGACACTGTTGGTTCTGACATTGAGCAATTGAGTGGCTTCGCACTTCACGTATTGAACGAACGCTGTCAACTGATCCCCGCGCGAGGCCAGACGATCCTCACTATACCCAAGATAAGCCTGCCTGGCCTCCAGCATTACTGACTGAAGAGTGGCCGGCAAACGCGCCATTGCCCAATCGGCAGCGACGTGCTTCGGTACGATCTTGCCGGTTGCTGCGCTGTACCAAATACGAGCCAATGTAAGCACTACATTTCGCTCATCCTCTGCCCAGTCCGACGGGGAGTTCCACAACTTCAGAGTGTCGGCCAGCACCTTCAGGAGATCGCCTTCAGGAACAGGATCAAAAAACTGCTCCGCCGATGGACCTACCAAGGCGATGCTGTGTTGCCTTGCTTTCGTTAGCAGGATCGCCAGATCAGGATCAATACCGGCGGGCTCAAAGATGCCCGCTAGAAGATCTTTGCGCAGCCATTCCCCAAATTGCAATTCCCGCCTGCCCGGATAACTCCAGGGCACGATATCATTGCGTACGACAACGGTAACCTCCAGGGCGCGGATAGCTTTGCTCTGGCCGGGTGGAGCTGAGACTTCCAGCAGGTTGAGCATCAAAGCCTGCCGCACAGCTTCATCAGGTCGTGCATTCACCGTAACCAGTAGATCAATGTCGCTGTATGGCTTCAGGCCGCCACTCGACGCCGATCCATACAAATGTACGGCCAGTATCGTCGATGCCAGATGAGACCGAATGACGTCGAGTGTCTGTGACAGTTGCGCAGAAATTTCGGATGGCACTGAGTCGGTCATGGTGTCTAACGCCCAATTCATGCGCCGGTTATACAGGACGCATGCAATTGATTGTTAGAAGGTGAACTAGCAGGCGCCTGAATGGTTAACTGCAGACCAAGCGCTTTAGCAACTTTAGCTACAGTAGCAAAGGTAGGGTTACCTTCTGGTGATAATGCCTTATACAGCCCTTCCCGTGTCAGTCCTGCATCCCTCGCAAGCTGACTCATATTTTGCGCGCGAGCGACAACACTTAAAGCATGAACAATAAATGCCGGATCGTCACCGGCCTCTTCAATGCATGCCTCAAGATAAAGCTGGACATCTTCTTGGGTTTTAAGATGTTCTGCTGAGTCCCAACGTTTAGTTTTAACGTTCATAGCCTATACCTCTAATTGCTTCGCAATTTCTTTGGCTTTAGCGATATCTGCTTGTTGAGAGCTTTTATCACCACCTGAAAGTAAAATCACAACAACAGGCCCCTTTTGAACAAAGTAGACTCGGTATCCTGGCCCGTAGAAGATACGGAGCTCGCTTATACCATCACCTACTGGTGCTGCGTCCCCAAAGTGTCCCATCTCCACGCGATCGATACGCGCCTGAATCCTCGCTTTCGCTCTGCGATCCTTGAGAGACTTAAACCATCTGGAGAACGCTGTTGTTGTTCGGATTTCAATCATATGTGAACTATAGTTAACGAATATTACCCTGTCAACTGTGGTTAACAGGCGAATAGTGTATAACTGAACCTTCTAACATTTTATTAGTAAGCATGCTCGTTTTGTCACCCGCTGATGCTTACCGTTAATTAATATAATCACTTGTATTAAATAGACTTTCTTTAAAAATATAAGACACTCTGTTATTACAAATCGTGCATGCCGTCTATCCTGCTTGCACGATGCACATTATCTCACCCAAAGAACTCATAACACTTTAATTTATTTAGCATTAAATTAAAACTCTACCGGTAAACAAGCATCTCTAGGCGTAAAAAACAGGCACTTTTTTAAATCCCAGCTAGAATAGGCTGTATAGGCAGACAGTTGCAAGACAAGGAGCGTTTTATGTCTAACAGTCCATTTTTAAATTCTATACGCACGGATATGCGGCAAAAAGGTTATGCGCTGAAAACTGAAAAAACTTACCTGCACTGGATTAAGCGTTTTATTCTGTTTCACAAAAAACGTCATCCTCAGACCATGGGCAGTGAAGAGGTCAGGCTGTTTTTATCCAGCTTAGCAAACAGCAGACATGTAGCCATAAACACGCAGAAAATCGCTTTAAATGCCCTAGCTTTTTTGTACAACAGGTTTTTACAACAGCCGTTGGGCGATATTGATTATATCCCTGCAAGCAAGCCTAGACGGCTACCCTCTGTTATCTCTGCAAATGAAGTGCAACGCATTTTGCAGGTTATGGATACTCGCAACCAAGTTATTTTTGCGCTGCTGTATGGTGCAGGTTTGCGCATTAATGAATGCTTGCGTTTGCGGGTTAAAGATTTTGATTTTGATAATGGCTGCATCACTGTGCATGACGGTAAGGGTGGGAAAAGCAGAAACAGCCTACTGCCCACGCGCCTAATCCCAGCAATTGAAGGCAGCCGTACAAAAAGCAGGCATCGTTAGCAAGCGTGTCACTTGTCATACATTTCGTCACTCGTTTGCTACGCATCTATTACAAGCGATTCAATCTTACTTTGCAGTTGTGAACTTAATCATTTTGACGGGCACCATCGATAAGGTAACTTGTTTAAACTTTAAGTACTTACGCAGTTTTTCATAGGTGAGTTTCAGTTCATATTTTGCCATCAAAGGTAAATCACATTTATCCGGCTTTTTTTTTGATTGGTCATAGAGTAACCACATTTTAACGCTATAGTCTGACCCAAAGACTTCTTCGATGCTTGGCTTTATATATTCTAGAGCTAGATTTTTACAATCTCTATCCTGCTGGTCAATGAATGTGCGTATCTCGGATAAGAATACTTCATCAGTTAAAAAGAACTCACAATAAAATCGGGTTTGTGAAAATAGATAGTTAATCGAACTGCAACCCGCATATTTTTTAACCTGTATAATATCGACGCCGTCGTCATGAACTTCCAAAATGTCGCAAAACTCTTTGTCTTTTTTTGCCTTTCCAATTCTTAATTTAGCAGTATCAAACTTGATCGTATTAGGATTAAGTTCGCAATAAGCATCGTTAAATTTGCTCTCTCGGTTTTGCTTTGCATTGGTGCAGGCTATGTTAATATTATTAAATCTTTCTTCGATATTTGACTCTCGAAGTTCATTCTCTATAAAGCTTTCTATCGCCTGATAAAAGTCGTCATCAACTTTACGCCATTCCCCTAGCGACAGAATAAAGTAGTCATCTCCCAATTTTAATTCAGCAACCAAACAATTAAAAATCTCCCACTTCAAATAATCCAAGATCTTGTCTTCATCATGTGAATACGCGAATATGCATTTGTTACTCAGTGCTTTTAAGGTTATGTCATCGATCGACTTAAAAACTTCAGAGTATAGATCTTCAATTGTTACGTGTGAAAAAATTCGATTCTCTCTTTTTTGCATATTTCTATATGCATAACTGTAACGATCATCAGATATGAACTCTGGAATCGCTAAGTGTATCTTAGTTAAATTCTTCTTTTTCAGTTTGTTAATCAGGGCCTGGTTGAGCTTATCTACCGTCTTATCATCAACCGGAGATAGGTTTGGATAGTTTGGAAATAACCCTTTATAGTCATCAGACTGATAAGATTCATCGAAGCTATCGATCAATTTAAAAAGCTTTTCCCAGCTAATCTTATCTTCACCAATAATCTTCACCGTTAAACAATCTTTGCCTTGGAGGGTTATATTTCTATCTTCCTTCAAATGAGCCGAGATGAACCTAAGAAGCTCAACCTCCGACATACCGAACTCAAATGTATCTGAAGGTCTACTTTGTTGGCGGTCAATAACTTGAGTGGTATAAGCTTGTATGGCGCTTTTAGCTTGGCGGACATCGCTATTGCCGCAAAGGTTCATCGCCACTATTATTCCAAAATCAGACTCAAAAGCTTTTTTATTGAGCCAAGCACTACCCCGACTGCCAAAAGTAGCTGCAAAGATCCTGTTATTTTTCTCGATTAAAATTAAGCCACTTTGTAATCCCCCCGAAAAATCGGAGCAGTTATAAGTAGAAAATTCCGTTAAACTAAAACGAAGGAGTTTTCTATGCGCAAATCACGATACACAGATAGTCAGATCTTAGCGATTCTGAAACAAAACGAGAACGGTATACCGGTTCCAGAGCTTTGCCGTGAACACGGCATGAGCTCAGCTCAATTTTATAAATGGCGCGCCAAGTTTGGCGGCATGGACGCATCGATGATGAAGCGTCTCAAAGAGCTTGAGGACGAAAATAAACGCCTCAAGAAAATGTATGCCGAAGAGCGACTTAAAGCTGAGATCCGCAAGGAAG
>NZ_FMXN01000029.1 GCF_900104245.1 Pseudidiomarina indica | reverse complement strand
ACGGGTGCGAAGTTGTTGATGCCATGCTTCCAGGAAAATCCTCTAAGCTTCAGGTACATGTTGACCGTACCCGAAACCGACACAGGTGGTCAGGTAGAGAATACTAAGGCGCTTGAGAGAACTCGGGTGAAGGAACTAGGCAAAATAGTACCGTAACTTCGGGAGAAGGTACGCCAGAGCTGGTGAAATCCTCGCGGATGGAGCTGGAGCTGGCCGCAGTGACCAGGTGGCTGGGACTGTTTATTAAAAACACAGCACTCTGCAAACTCGAAAGAGGACGTATAGGGTGTGACACCTGCCCGGTGCCGGAAGGTTAATTGATGGGGTTAGCGTAAGCGAAGCTCTTGATCGAAGCCCCGGTAAACGGCGGCCGTAACTATAACGGTCCTAAGGTAGCGAAATTCCTTGTCGGGTAAGTTCCGACCTGCACGAATGGTGTAACCATGGCCACGCTGTCTCCACCCGAGACTCAGTGAAATTGAAATCGCCGTGAAGATGCGGTGTACCCGCGGCTAGACGGAAAGACCCCGTGAACCTTTACTACAGCTTGGCACTGAACATTGAACCTGCATGTGTAGGATAGGTGGGAGGCTATGAAACACCGGCGCCAGTTGGTGTGGAGCCATCCTTGAAATACCACCCTTGTATGTTTGATGTTCTAACTCAGGACCGTTATCCGGTTCGAAGACAGTGCCTGGTGGGTAGTTTGACTGGGGCGGTCTCCTCCCAAAGAGTAACGGAGGAGCACGAAGGTTGGCTAAGTACGGTTGGACATCGTACGGTTAGTGTAATGGCACAAGCCAGCTTAACTGCGAGACGGACAGGTCGAGCAGGTGCGAAAGCAGGTCATAGTGATCCGGTGGTTCTGAATGGAAGGGCCATCGCTCAACGGATAAAAGGTACTCCGGGGATAACAGGCTGATACCGCCCAAGAGTTCATATCGACGGCGGTGTTTGGCACCTCGATGTCGGCTCATCACATCCTGGGGCTGTAGTCGGTCCCAAGGGTATGGCTGTTCGCCATTTAAAGTGGTACGCGAGCTGGGTTTAGAACGTCGTGAGACAGTTCGGTCCCTATCTGCCGTGGGCGTTTGAGAGTTGAGAGGGGTTGCTCCTAGTACGAGAGGACCGGAGTGAACGAACCTCTGGTGTTCGGGTTGTCACGCCAGTGGCACTGCCCGGTAGCTATGTTCGGAATCGATAACCGCTGAAAGCATCTAAGCGGGAAGCGAGCCTCAAGATAAGCTCTCACTGACATGTAATTGTCCTGTAGGGTTGTTGAAGAC
>NZ_FMXN01000014.1 GCF_900104245.1 Pseudidiomarina indica | reverse complement strand
GTGCGCCATGGGCAAAATAAAACTCTTCTTATTATTACTAGGGGTGCTTGGACTGGTGACTGGATGTGGTTCTTCTAAAGAAAGTCTTCAACTTCATGAAGCTACAGTAATGTTGAAGGAACCGGGGTTGCAGAATTTGGACAACCCCGATAAGCAAATTGCGATTCTACCAACGGGAACTAAAGTTGTTATTCTTTCCAAGGAATATGGCAAGGACTATTTGGCATATGAAGTTGAAACAAGTGATGGGCTGAAAGGGTACATAATTCACTCAAACAAGATGACCCTAACAAACCCAGATTAACGACAGCTAAGGATGGGAAACAAACCATTTTCCATCCAGTTGTTCCCACACAATAAATGGGTATCGTTGTGAAAATAAACAGAACTAAGCTGGCATATATCTTAGCTCCAATATTTCCGGCACTGTATATGTTGGCAATACCGTATTTGTCAGGCTCATCATATACAGGGCGACACGATATTTTATTGGTTTTATTATTCTCATTATCGGTAAGCTACTTGTCATGCCTGTTACTAGGCTTTCCGCTTGTTAAATTTTTAAGGAAAAGAAACTCTTTAAGTCTTGTGAATGTGGTCGTCGGTGGAGTCCTATTGGGAATGCTGGTCTATTACGTGTTTGGATATGGATTTACCGCACTTCTTGATTCATCAATGGAAAGTGGATCACTTATTCAAGTGTTAGCTTGGGGCGCAGCACTAGGTGCGTTGGTAGCGTTACCATTTAGTCTAATAGCTGGATTCCCTCTCACCCACCCAAAGAAGACGGGCTGATACAAACCTGCAATAGAGTACTTTAAATTGTCTAATTGTTCCCACCGATCGATCGGTGGGACAATAATCACAATCTGAATGCATTACTAGCAATTGCCAACCATTGGTAAGGCCTGAGATTTCCCGACACCTTTTATGGTAAAAATGTAACGATAACCATAAGAGGTAAATCATGGGTAAAGGTATCCAATATTCGGACGAGTTCAAACAAGAAGCCGTAAATCAAGTCGCAGTGCATGGCTACAGTGTCAATGATGTTCCTTGCCGGCGAGTCAAAGAGCGGTACCGGTTCATAAAATCTCGTAGTTCACGTTATCCCGTGAGAGTTTTGTGCCGAACGTTAGACATTCACCCCAGTGGCTATTATGACTGGCTTAAATCGCCAGTCAGTAAGCGGGAGCGTGAAGACCAACAGCTCGCGCAAAAAATATAAAGACAACAGGGAGCGCTACAGGCCAGTAAAAATGGCGCACCCGACAGGATTTGAACCTGTGACCTCTGCCTCCGGAGGCCGCCGCACGTTGCTGGGTGTGTTTGATATTTACCGTTAAAACAAAGAGTTAAGTGGGGTTTTAATTTGGGGCAGCCCGCAAAAAGCACGCCTTTTTAGATCGTTAACCGTCTATCTTAGTCACATAACTCAATTCGAAAAATGACCATTACCCAACAAAAAAATTGTGATTGTGACAAAATTATCTAAGTCCTTGTGTCGAATATTTTTGACATGTATAACTTAGATTAGTAACTCGCCAGTGAATTCAGCTAGTCTGAGTTGCGCCTTGAGGGCATACATTGCCATTAAGATCATGATAAGGACATACTATGAATAATTATAAGGAGCTTTCTCAGTGCTTATTGCTCACATTATTCGCCGGGTTATCGCTTTCAAGCCAGGCTCGGGAGATGCAACCGCTGTTGGAGTACGGTGCTTTTGGAGAGACTTATAAGTTGGTGCAAGAGCTTGAGCCGGAGGGCTATCGAGCGCAGATGCTTGCTACCTACTATACCTTTGTAGGCCGCCAGGATTTAGTTTACGACATCGAAGAAATGCTGCCTTTACCTGATAAATGCTTAGAGGATGGTGACCCTTCACTATCGTCTGCAGAGCACTGGGCAGAAACCGCGTTCAATGACTATAAAATCGTGATGATTAACGAAAACCACTTCCACCTGGCGTCCAGAGTCTGGTTGCTGGGTATGTTAGAGAGCTTTAAAGATCAAGGTTTCACGCATATTGGTTTTGAGTCATTTGCGCCGGGCGATAAATACCCCGATGAAGGCTTTTATACCCATGAGCCGACATTTGCCGCAATGGTAGAGCGAGCTCATGACCTGGGTTTTGAGGTATTTGGTTACGAATCGACTAAGGAAGTGCCTGAAGGGGCCTCTGCCCTTGAGGTTCGCGAACAAACCCAGGCTCAGAATATTGCAGACACCATAGATGACGCAGACTCCGATTCCCGCTTTTTGATTTTCGCAGGCTGGGGTCATATCGCAAAATATCCTGTGGGCGATGACGAACAACTTTGGATGGCGGCTCGCTTTATGCAGCTTACCGACATTGAGCCTTATTCGATTGATTTAGTAAGCTGTGTGTATCACGCAAGCCAAGTCGCCCGGCCTGAACGCGGCAAAGTGATGCTCGATAGCGAAGGGGCGCCTATATTAAAAGGTCGATTCGGTCCGCTGGTTGATGCGCAGTTACACCTGCCAACGATATCCGGAGAGACTAAATCCACGGGCTTCTATCGTCAGGCCTTGGGTGAGGCAGTGTCCATACCCGAATCTCTGCGCCATACCGAGGAAACCCGACTGGTTCGTGCATTTAAAGAATCCCGATCAGACAGCATCGTGCCCTACGATCAGGTTCTTTTGTTTGCTGGCGAGAACTACCCCCTATATCTCGGATCCGGGCACACGTACGAACTCATCAGTGTGGATGAAAAAGGGGAAATACAGAGTAGGGAAACTATAAACCTGTAATACACGCCGGTATTCGGTAAAAGATTTGTGCGAGGTACTGGATGCCTACCGCAGCACATTTAAATACTGGCAGCGACGAGATAAACGTATTTCGCCAGAAGCGATCAGGCTCCGCAGTCTGGTGCGCAAAGCGCTAATGGCTCAGCCGGCGCCAGAACACTAGCTGACATGATTACCAATGATGATGCGCACAGCATTACGCTGACACGTTAGCGCGCTGGGCGCTTGATGAAGAAATTAAAGCTACCTCAGCCTCCGGAGGGCAGTCACGGGTTCGGTGGTAAATCGTTAAAGCTAGGTATAGCAAGAGTTTAAGCGGTGTTGTAACTTTTTATTTTGCGTCGAAATCGACACTTTTGAGACCGTTTAAAGACAAAATTGGTCACAGGAAACCGAAGTAGAAATTTCAATTTTTGACCTTTGCCTCGCGACAAAAAATTCTGAACATCCGAAAAATCCTGAGTTTTTAGGTGGAAAAAATTCCACCGTATTGGACATGGCTTAGACGAGTGGCATAGGTTATAATTTATGCGACTCATCATAAGGGTACATGATAATGAAACGCACAAAAAACAGCCCAGATAAACAAGAGCGCTTTGTTCCAAATATTGAGAACTTCAAAACCAGTCTTGGGTATGAAGGCCTTAAAATGAAAGAGTCTTCTGAAAAGCAGTCTATCGCATCTTTAAAACGTAAATATGCGAGATAAGTACGGCGTTGGGCAAGATCCGTATTGTTACCCAGACGCGGATGCTTTGGTTAACAAGCTCAATATTCGCGATGAGGAAAATCTAGCCGCTGCCGAAATAGAATTTACTACCCTACGTTATAAATCCTACACATCCACGATATTAGACATTCAAGAGTTCACACTCGAGCATCTGCAGCGTTTACATCTGCATTTATTTCAGGATGTATACGATTGGGCTGGCGAGTTACGAACAATTGATATTTCAAAAGGCGCAACTCGATTCTGCACGGCGTCAAGAATAAAAACTGAGGCTGATAGATTATTTCGCCAAATTCCTTTGCTAAAACATGCAAAAACACCTGAAGTTTTCGTGCGTGATGTGGCTGATTTATACTGCGAGATTAATTTATTACATCCATTTCGGGAAGGTAATGGGCGTGCGCAACGATTCTTTTTTGAAGAAATGCTATTTGCACTTGGTTATGATGTATTGTGGCCTGAAATATCGCAGCAAGAGTGGGTCTATGCCAATGTTTCTGGTGTGAATCTCGATCTTCAGCCACTTGTCGATATTTTTTCGAGCGCCATGAAGACAAGAGCAGAGTTCAATCAGTACTAGCACTTTCTACGCATAACTACTCCTATTTTTGGGGGGATTACACTCACGGATTTCAACCTGCTCAGGCGTCATCGGGCTGGCTTTTGGAGCCTTACCGGCGCGTTCTTCTCGTAGCTGCTTTACCCATTTACCAAGCGTTGAATACCCAACGCCCATGGCATCGGCGGTTTCCTTGTGAGAATACCCTTGGTCGACGACTAACTGTGCTGTTTCCAGTCTAAATTCCGGGCTGAAGTTAGGACGGTTCTTCTTTGTCATTTTGTCACCTAATTTTGCGATGCTGTCATCATAACAGCTCTAATCAGGTGGCCAAATTAACTATGTCACTACAAACGTCTACGCCAGAGTGGAGTTTACGCCAAATAAGGCGCTTTTCTTGGCTATGCTTACGGACTTTCCATTCGCCGAAGATTTTCAGCCCTGTGGCATTAAACACCACGTACGCTACAGGGCCTGCGGGGCGTGGTATTTTTACCTTTACCGTACGAGCCCGTTTGCTGGCAATGCTGTAGTCGGGACTCCTAAGCGGCACATCCATCAACTTAAACAAGGAGTTTAAAGCCTTCGGTGCTGCGCAAGCTGAGTTTATGCACCGCCTGAAGCATCATGAACATGACGATAGCCTGGTCGCGGTATGCAGGTCTCTGCCTCGTTTGCCGTATCATGCCACCACTGAGTGATAGGTTTATTGTCGAACCAGAACGTCACTGAGCCTCTGATTTTTAGGGCTTTATTGTATTCAGACCAGTTTTTAACTCGGTATTTGGTTTTGCTCATTACGATGTTCTGTATCGGCGTGGGTTCGGCGATCTGCTCAACGCGAACTGAGAAAGTTCCCTTATTTGTTCAACAAGACCCTGCTGCGGTGGTGCTCATGGCGATATATTTCTCGTACCACCGCAAGGAATAGGCATAGTTCTGGGGCAGTATCAACACCAGCTTAAAATTTCCGAATTAGGACATTTAGCAAGTGTTCACTAACAATCTAGACGCTAATTGTTTAAAACTGTATTCAGCCAGCGGAACATATCTTCTCGAGCATTATCGGGCAGAGCATGTCCTGCGCCGCTATAAACTTTTAGCTCGTACTCGTGTCCGCTTTCGTCAAGCGCTCTTGCTAATAGATGTGCTTGCTCAACATCTACTCGATCATCAGCGTCACCATGCAGAATTAAAACTGGGACGTCTGGCAGCTCATCAGCCCAGAATATGACGGAACGTTTAGCGAGTTCTTCTTCGCGATTATCTTCGAAGTTAGGTACCCGCTTTAGATAAACGTCAATCATCTCAGGACGGTCTTGCAATGCACGTTGGTGGTCAGCATTGCCAGCTTCAAAAACAAGTGCGCGAATGTCGTTGCGGTTTCTAGCAACCTGCATCATTTGGGACGCGCCCCGGCTGACACCCCACAATGCGATACGATTATGGTCTACATTCTCCATACCATGCACAATATTTAAAAGTTCACGGGTGTCGTCTACATCTGCACCACCAAACTCATCATTCTCACGCAAGTTACTACCAATAATAGTGTAACCATTAGCTGCCATATCTAGGTATTTTAAATATAAGTTGACCCATCGGATTTGCCCATATTTGCCGTTGCCTCCACGATGGTAGACCAGTACTGGAGAGTCGCTCCCTGCATTTACAGAGCGAAACATAAACCCAGGTACTTCTGTGCCGTCTACTTGATAAGTGAAACGCAGACACTCATAACGATTCTTTCTCATATCAAATAGCTGTTCGCTGAAGACATGGTTAATAGCTCTGCTCTCCATTTGTGTAAAATCAGCGATGATAGTGCGTAAATTGCTAGCATCATCATAAGGAGGCGCGAAGCAGTCAGTCTGTTCCGTAATGGCCGAATGGCTGCTGAAAAACTGGCCGTTGTTCGAGGCAGAATTTGCACTGCAAACTACACCAGACATTAATGAAATCAAAAAAACTTTTAACGCTAATTTTGAGAGTGCCATTATAATAGTTACCCTACTTTATGTACCATTGGTTCCACGACATTACAAGATTACTTAGGTTTGAGCAAATATTAGCCAGCGTAAAGTAGTACCAACGAAAAGGTGGGTAAAGGTCAAAAAATTATACCTCAAAAATCCGACCTAAAAATTCTGCCACAGATTTGCCACATATCTGCCACATGCATTTTTTAGGCGAGTTTTAGCGAATTTGGGCAAAGGTCATGCGTGATTTGAGGGTGACCTCAACTCATAAAAAGAAAAGTAATGGAATTTGCAGGGGAAATGCTCTGAAAGCCTTTGATGGCGCACCCGAGAGGATTCGAACCTCTGGCCTCTGCCTCCGGAGGGCAGTCACGGGTTCGGTGGTAAATCGTTAAAGCTAGGCGTGGTAAGGGGTTAAGCGGTGTTGTGGCTTTTTATTTTGCGTCGAAATCGACACTTTTGAGACCGTTTAATGACAAAATTGGTCACAGAAAACCGACTCCGAAATTTCAATTTTTGACCTTTGCCTTGCGACAAAAAATTCTGAATCTCCAGAAAAATCTGAGTTTTTAGGTGGAAAAAATTCCACCTCGGTGAACTCACTTGCGTGACATAAATTCATAGGCTCGAGCATTAAAAGTAGAATATTGCAGTATCTAATTTATGATAATTAGCACTTAATACTTATCGATCCGTCTAGCTCAAGCAATGTGATGTACGGCTAACAAGTTCCTTCCGTTTTTGAATAAGTAAGCTGACTTTTTAGTTTTAATTATCGAGGACAACTCTCTTTTAAATTTAGCTGTTTTCAGCGAAGGGAAATCTTCGGTGGCTCGGTTGAGATGTGCTTCAAGGCCGTCCTCACTGCACAGCCAAAGAATTTGCTTATGTAAAGAAGAGTTGTTGTAATCGTCGTATATCTCTTGAGACATCCAGCGAAGTAACTCAGTGTGCCTGCTGTATATACTTCGCAAACGCCTTATACTTTGTTTAGGTGTACTTGGACTGCTATCAAGAATAGTCCGAGAACCGTGCGTATTTAGCTGACCATTAGACATCGGAGGCTGTTCAGATAATAGGTTACCTAGCTTCCAAATCGGTTCGTGATGTGCAACACGATTTCTGAAGTTTCTAATTAGTTCCAGTCGATAAGATAACTTTGTCTGTTCTATATTTGAGTTCCATTGGTTGCTTTTAGATACACGATGGTTGGGATATATTTGGCTTAATGTGTTGGGCCAGTCAATATCAGGGCATTTTTCGACTAATGAAGACCAAAATCCGAATGTAAGGCTGGATACAACATCATCGGCGGAGGGGCTTCTTGAGCCGGCTAATGGTCTACCATTTCGTCCATGATGAGTTACCGAATGAATGTTGTTAAGGCCTTTTTTGTTCAAAATAAAACTGTTATTGATTTCTGAGTTATACCAATTACAAGAAGATTGATGACCAATGGTAGCAGAAGCGCTCTTAGTCCATTGGCGATCTTTGAAGTTT
The DNA here is from genome assembly GCF_900104245.1 of Pseudidiomarina indica. Taxonomy (GTDB): domain Bacteria; phylum Pseudomonadota; class Gammaproteobacteria; order Enterobacterales; family Alteromonadaceae; genus Pseudidiomarina; species Pseudidiomarina indica. Next base: position 40,422 of record NZ_FMXN01000014.1, on the reverse strand, counting down.
TCGACTACCTTTTTTTGTTGATTAAAGTATCTGACACTTAGAGCCGAATGCATTCGATTTCTCATTATTATTTCAATTAAACTGATGAGTTTAAACATAGAGTGAGAAAGCGCCTCATTCCACTGGTAGCATCCAAAAATTTGGTCATCGCAGAGTGTTGATCCAAAGAAAACTTTATACGCATTAATTCTCGGTGTGGATAAAGCCGAGAATGTTTCTTGTAAATTTGTTGGCCTCATGTTTTATCCTTGGCTAATTATTCATAGTCTGGCAGCTCGAATAGTTACCATATAATCCTTTAGTGCGGATTGATGTAGAGGCTTGACATTACACAATGCATCAATGATAATCAATCACGTAAGCGCTTGTGGCGTTAACCGAAGAACCGCAAAAATATCAAGGTTTGTAGGGTTACAAGTAGCAATGGACAGAAGGGAGATACTTAAGTATCTCCCTTTTTTCTTTCTAAATAACATAAATCCAAGCCTATGGTTTGACAGAATCTCTTGTGAATAGAGTGAATCGCCACTAGTTCACTAGACACTCAGTAGCCTCGTTTTTAAATCGTTTTTCATACTCTACTGGTGAAAGCTGATCGTTAAAACCATGTCGGCGTTTCACGTTGTAAAACATTTCGATGTAATCAAAAATATCGCGACGTGCATCATCTCGATTTGAATACACCCTTCGTTTAATACGCTCACGCTTTAGAAGTTGGAAAAAGCTTTCAGCAACCGCATTGTCGTGACAGTTTCCGCGACGGCTCATGCTTCCTTCTAAATTATGGCTTTTAAGGAATGTACTCCAGTCGTGACTCGTGTACTGATTTCCTTGATCCGAGTGAACGGTAACGGTTTGTTGGGGATTTCTCCGCCATACCGCCATGAGTAGCGCATCAAGCACCAACTCTTTGGTCATTCGCTGTTGCATCGACCAGCCAACCACGGGACGTGAGAATAGGTCGACTACTACCGCGAGATAAAGCCAGCCTTCGTGAGTTTTGATATACGTGACATCAGTCACCCAAGCTTGGTCTGGTTTATCCGTGCTGAACTGACGATTAAGTCTGTTCGGCGAGACGACATGAACACTACCGCCGCGATGACGTGGTTTATTGTAACCGACCTGAGCCTTAATTTTGCTAAGCTTCATCAGTCGATGAACGCGATTGACGCCAATGTTTTCGCCGTACTCACGCATATCGCTGTATATTTTTCGATAGCCATATACACCACCTGATTCGAGCCAGAATTGCTTGATCAGGCCAGCCTGACGCGTATCACGCTTCTGGCGCTTTGAGCGGGGATTTTTGAGCCACGCATAAAACCCACTAGGGTTCACTTCCAGAAGTCGGCACAGCTTTCGTACTGGCCAGCAGTCCTTGTGCTCTTTGATAAAGGCGTACCTTAGTCGGACTGCTTCGCGAAGTACGCCGCGGCTTTTTTTAAAATGTCACGCTCTTCTGTGACGCGTTGGAGCTCTTTGCGTAGTCGCTTCAGCTCGGCCTGTTCCTCATTACGGCTCTTGTTTGCCTCGGCATCCGGGCCAAATTTCTTAACCCAGGCATAAAGGCTGTGAGTTGAAACATCGAGCCGCTTGGAAACATCAGCTACCGAGTGACCTCGGTCGGTGATCTGGCGGACTGCTTCGATTTTAAATTCGTCGGGGTATCGTTTGTTGGTCATAAGCACCTCTTGTATGCCATTATCTATGGCTACGAGGTGTCTAGCAAATCAGTGGCGATTCACTCGTTTGAATAAAAATTTTACTCACAGTGTGAGATAAGTATTAAATCAGCGAATCACTGTCGCAAGTAACACGAACCAGAGCCGATCAACGATGAATGACAGAACAGAGCCAATGATCCAAAACACGGAAGCGTTTGAGCAATTACTCGAGTCACATCGCGGTATTTTGTTCAAAGTCGCCAATACATACTGCTGGCAGCCGGATGACCGAGCTGATCTGCTGCAGGAAATGGCGACTCAGTTATGGCGCGCATGGCCTGACTTTGACCCGACTCGCACTTTTTCGACCTGGATGTATCGCATTGCATTAAATGTCGCCATTAGCTATTTGCGCAACCAGTCGCCGCATCGACGGAACCTGGTGTCAATGAGCGAAGAGCATCACCTGGTTGCAGATCCGCAAACGGCTGAGCAAACATCTGAGATGACCCATCACCGCCTGCTATTACATAACTTTATTGAGCGCCAGACAGCTTTGGACAAAGCCTTACTGTTGCTCTATCTGGAAGAGCATTCGCAGCGGGAAATTGCTGACATTCTGGGTATTACGGAAAGCAATGTTTCGACCAAGATTGGTCGGCTGAAACAGCGCTTACACGATGAGCTGTGAACATGCACTTAAGCGGCAAATGAAGTAACAAAGTAAGTAACAAATTAAGCAAAGGACATCACCATGGAAACTCATGAACTAAAAGCGGCCTGGCAAGCTATCGATAAGCGCTTCGAGCGAGAAAATCGCTTAACCTGGCAGTTATTGCGCGACCAACGGCTCGACAAGGTACGCAGCAGTTTGTGGCCTTTGATTATGGGCCAATGCCTGCAGATGCTATTTGGGATAGTTTTTATTCTGCTGGCCGTTCTGTTGTGGAACACCTCGGCAAAGCCTGTTGCGACTATGATTGCCGGCATTGTGGTGCATGCTTATGGTGTCATCGTGATCATTACCGCCGGGGTGGTGTTGGGCAAACTCCGGTCAGTCGATTACGCGGCTCCCGTACTCGCCATTCAAAAGCAATTGGCGCAGGTGCGTCGTTACTACGTGATAAGCGGCATGATCGCCGGTCTGCCCTGGTGGTTTATGTGGGTACCCGTGCTGATGGTGCTGATAGGTCTCACGGGCGTTGATTTGTATGCCCATACGCCCTGGACAGTCTGGTCAGGTATAGCAGTGGGCGCCATCGGGTTGCTTAGCACGGCGTTGTTTCACCGCTGGTCACGCAGCAGCAAACGGCCAAAACTAGCTCGCTATATGGAAGATTCCGTCACCGGTTCCAGTTTGCGCAAAGCACAGTTGCAACTAAGCGAGTTGCAACGCTTTGAAGAGGATTAAAAAAGCCGCTGGAGCAAACAATGCTCCGGCGGCTTCGATGAACCAAAGACCAAGTCAACGCGGGTTGCGGTGAAGCGGACGTTACCGGTGTTACGCTCGACAATTTCATACGAGTTCTTGCCGGTTGGTTTCCACTGGTAGCCCATGTCGACTAAGTGCACGAAGAAGTCATTCGACAGCGTGCCCACACGGTCGGTGAAGACCCCATGTTTGCTGCCACCATAGTTCACACCCAGAGTCCGCATACCACCTAAGAGCACGGTCATTTCTGCTGCTGTTAAGCCCATCAACTGTGCTTTATCCAGCATCAACTCTTCCGGCTTCGACTTAAAGTCATGCTTTAAGTAGTTACGGAACGCATCATGCACAGGCTCTAGTGGTTCAAAGCCCTCGATGTCGGTTTGCTCGGCAGTTGCATCACCCCGACCCGGAGTGAAGGGCAGAGTAATTTGCACGCCACCGTCTTTCGCGGCTTTTTCAACCGCAGCGGTGCCACCAAGGACAATTAAGTCCGCTAAGCTTATTTTTTTCGCTAAACCGCTTTGAATACCTTCCAGTACGTTAAGTACTTTCTGTAAGCGGGCTGGCTCGTTGCCTTCCCAGTCTTTCTGTGGGGCTAAACGAATTCGTCCACCGTTGGCACCACCGCGATTATCTGAACCACGGAAAGTACGTGCGCTGTCCCATGCCGTTGCAATCAGTTCCGCTACCGTTAAATTGGTTGCCAGAATCTTGGCTTTCAATTCACTGATTTCACTGTCAGACAGCGTGTAATCAACCGTTGGAATAGGATCCTGCCAGAGTAAATCTTCGCTCGGCACGTCCGGGCCCAAATAACGGCTTTTCGGACCTAAATCGCGGTGCGTTAGTTTAAACCAGGCACGAGCGAACACGTCGGCGAAGTATTCCGGGTTGTTATAGAACTTCTCGGAAATCTTGCGGTATTCCGGGTCCATCTTCATGGCCATATCGGCGTCGGTCATAATTGGGTTCCGACGGATGCTTGGGTCTTCCGCATCAACCGGCATATCTTCTTCTTTGATATTAATAGGCTCCCACTGCCACGCGCCGGCCGGGCTCTTCTTCAGTTCCCAGTCGTAGTTCAGCAATAAGTGGAAGTAACCGTTATCCCATTGCGTTGGGTTAGTGGTCCAAGCGCCTTCTAAACCACTGGTCACCGTATTGGCACCAATACCGCGACTCTTGTGATTATTCCAACCGAAACCTTGATCTTCCAGTTCTCCTCCTTCAGGAGCATCACTTAAATCTTCAGCATTACCATTACCGTGGCATTTACCCACGGTGTGCCCGCCCGCCGTCAGAGCGCAGGTTTCTTCGTCATTCATCGCCATACGCTTGAAGGTTTCGCGCACATCTTTCGCTGTCCGTAATGGATCAGGATTACCGTCCACACCTTCCGGGTTCACATAAATAATACTGAGGTACGTACTATGGAATAGTCTTTCGATAGATGGCGCACCCGAGAGGATTTGAACCTCTGACCTCTGCCTCCGGAGGGCAGCGCTCTATCCAGCTGAGCTACGGGTGCATACTGAATGGGTAGAACGGAAATGAGCGGGCATTATAGTGACCATCGCTGCGCCTGTCCAGATGGAATTTGCGCAGGATGGCCAGTAATGTTAGCTGATTTTGTAAAGCCATTCGTTTGTGTGGAATTTTTCATCAACGAGCTGTTTAGCGGTCGTTAGTTCGTCTTCAAAGTAATCCCCAAGCTGGCTGCTGTAGCGTTTTGAGAAATGTTCAATAAAGGCATTGATAATGGTGTCGCGGGAGAGTCCGGTTTGACTGCGCATGGGATCAACGCGTTTGTTTGCGCTGGTGGTGCCTTTGTCAGAAAGTTTCTCTCGGCCGGTGCGTAATACTTTGAGCATACGGTCTGCATCAATGTCGTAAGCCATGGTCGCATGGTGCACAGTAACGCCATTGGCGTAGCGTTTTTGGGCGGCACCGCCAATTTTCCCTTGGGTCGAAGCAATGTCATTAAGGGGAACGTAATGGGCCTTAATTCCAACCTCCGCAAGCGCGGCTAATACCCATGTATCTAGAAACTCATACGACTTTTCGATGCTCATGCCGTCCACTAAAGAAGTCGGCACGGTCAGAGAATAGGTAATGCAGTTGCCGGGCTCCATAAACATGGCTCCGCCACCTGTGACACGCCGTACCACGCTCACGCCATGCTGTTCAGCCGCCGCCATATCCACTTCATTTTTAACCGACTGGAAGCAACCGATCACGACCACTGAGTCGTCCCAATCCCAGAATCGTAAGGTGGGCTGACGTCGGCCACTAGCGACCGATTGGGCAATCACTTCGTCCAAAGCAACATGTTCTACGGCGGGTAACGTCACCGGTGGGATAATGGTGAATTCATGATCAAACCAACTGCTGGCTTTCCCGAGCGCGCGACGCACTGCGGTTGCAATTGCTGGTGGGGAAAAGCCGAACAGCATCACATCATCGGTTAACACGGCTTGCACTGCTTGGGTAATCGCTTGGTGGCTGGCGTCTTCTGGGAGTCCAATCAGCGCCTGATTGATATCATTCAGAGCGCTATCAGGCTCAAGAAAAAAGTCACCAGAAATACTGGCTGAGCTAATTTTGTTATGAGTGACTTCAATGTCGGCAACAACCAGCTTGCCACCAGGAACTTTAAATTCTCCGTGCATCATTTCACCTGTAAGGTTTTGAGCGAATGAACCTAATTTATCATCAATGGCGAGCGGTCGCACTACTGGCGTTGTAACCGCAAATGATGGAAATCAAAACTGAAGTCGGTAAACGAAGCAATCGCTTTTAACCGCGCTTCGGTAACTTGGTTATCACGTGTTACGGTGAAATCAATATAAGCATCAGCCTCTAGCAGTGGCTCATCCCAATACACCACAAAGGTATCGCCGTTATAGTGTTCGAGTCGCCCTTGGAGCAGCGGAGTATGGGTAAAATGAATCCGCAGTTCACCTTGCTGCTCGGTAATCTCAATCGCGCCATACCAATTGTCGCGATAACTTCCGGCGTAGCTTGCTAATGGCAACGGCTCGCGGATGAGCGCAGGGCGGGTGAGTTCAAAAGTAGCCTTTTTTTGCATGGCCTGCTGGTATTTGGCTTGTTCCTCGGCGAGCCAATCTCGGTTTGGTAGTTCTAATAAATCCTCAATGGCTTCTTGGGTGATGGCGGTGAGTGCACCGAAGGCTTGTTGATTGCTCATCACAGTAATGGCAAAGCGGTGCTCAGGAATAATTGTGGTCAGCGATAACATGCCCAGAATGCCGCCGCTGTGAGAGATTTGTTTCACCCCAAACTCATTTTTGACGGCCCACCCTAATCCGTAGGCTCGAAATTGCGTGCCATTTGCTGCGGCGCTTTCCGACACCACTAAAGGGGTTACCGTGTGCCACAACTGTTGCTGGGAGGTTTCACTAAAAATCGGCGTTCCGTCCGTGGTTTTACCTTGGTTTGTTTGCACCAACAACCACTTAGCAAAATCATTCGCGTTACTAAGCATCGCACCGGCGGCAGCAAAATCTTCGAGGTAATCGAGGGGGAACCGATGTAACTGAGCGTCTTTTTCAATGGTACCAATCGCTAGGTTGGTCGCAGTGGGAGCTACCTTGGAAAAGCCAATCACGGTGTCGTTCATGCCCATGGGCTCGAGTAGAAATTGGCGGACAAAATCATGGTAAGGCATGCCGCTCACTCGGGTTACGACTTCACCTGCAACAACATACATGATGTTGTTATAAGCATATTTTTCGCGCAGACCGTTGGCTAATGGCAAATGAGGAATACCAGCCAGAATGTCAGCCATCGTTTTGTCGGTATTCGGCCAGATCATTAAATCCCCAGCGCCCAGCCCTAAACCTGTACGGTGACTCAGTAAATCGCGGATGGTGACGTCAGCAGTACGCACTGGGTCGGCTAATCGAAATTCGGGCAGGTGTTGAATGACTTTGTCATCCCAGTTCAATTTGCCCTGTTCAACCAGCAACGCTAAGGCGGTAGCAGTAAAGGCCTTGGTGTGTGACGCCACCCCAAATAAGGTGGTGGCAGTCACGGGTTCGTTGGATTGAATATCGCGCACGCCAAAGCCTTCGGCGAGGATAATGTTGCCATCTTTCACGGCCACAACGGCAAGGCCGGGAATGTTAAAGGCCGTTAGCGCTTGGTTGGCAGTCGCACGAATGTCATCGGCTTGTTGCGCGTGTAAGGCGGTTGGATTCGTAGCAGTTATCAGGCTACTGACAAATAAGGCAATGGAGACGAATCGACGCATGATGTTTTCCCTGAATGGATTTGAAATCACTGCCAATCTAACCTTGTCGCAGGGAATAGGCAACTTGCCCGAATCCGTCGCCATTGCTGCTCAAATTTAGTTACAATGGCGAACGGACTTTATTTTCTAGTAGAGGAATAACTATGAAGGCAGTGAGATTTGTTGCGTTAATTGCAGGGCTATTGCTGTCGGTGCAGGCATTTGCATCGCAGTTTGTAATTAATCATCAATTTGGCCAAACCGCTCCTACCCAAGCTGACGTGCTGGTTGTGTTTGCACACCAAGGGCAGCCAGTGACGGTTGCAGGTTGGTCGGCTGAAGCACAGCAATTGTTGAATGATGCGTTACAAGCCAATGAATTTACTGGCAAGCATGGCGAGCGCGTGGACGTGTTGGCGCCCGCGGGCGTTGCAGCCAAGCGCATTATTGTGGTGGGCTTAGGTGAAGCTGATCAGTTAACTCGTGTTAAAGCTGAGTTAGCCGGAGCAAACTTGGTAGGCGTGTTGCCACAAGAGCGCGCAGTGACCTTGGTTACGACTGCAGTGAATGACGCCAACGCTGTTGCTGCCATCGCCCATGGCATGGATTTGAAAAACTACCGCTTTGATAACTACAAGAGTCAAGCAAAAGCACGTCAGCAGGTCACCTACCAGTGGCATGTTGCTGATAGCGCAGCGGTTCAGCAGCACTATGCTGACTATGTAGCAATTGCTAAAGGGGTATTTTTAGCACGTGACATCACCAACCTACCTGGCGGTGATGGGTACCCACAAGCTATTGCTGAAATGGCTGCCAAAGCGTTGAAGCCCTACGGAATCAAAGTCACGATTTTGAAGCCAAACCAAGTTCGTAAAGCAGGCATGGGGGCGCTTTATGGCGTGAGCCAAGGCAGTGAGCACAAAGCTTACTTGTTAGCCGCGCAGTGGGAAGGCAGCAAAGATCAACCGATTGCGTTAGTTGGTAAAGGCAACACCTTTGATACGGGTGGTTATAACTTAAAAACCTCATCTGCATCCATTGTCAGAATGCAAACGGATAAAGCAGGTGGTGCGGCAGTATTAGGTTCAGTCATGGCCCTGGCTGCACAAAAAGCGCCTGTGAACGTGGTTGCGGTGGTTCCTTTATCGCACAACTTGATTTCTGGAACTGCATTACTTCCTGGCGACGTGGTGACCGCTGGTGATGGCACCACCATTGAAGTGGCGAACACCGACGCTGAAGGTCGCTTAATTCTTGCGGATGGTATCTGGTATGCGCGTGACAAATTTAAGCCGCGTGCAATTGCTGATATCGCGACGCTCACAGGGTCTAAAGTTGGTGCACTAGGCAACGTTTATGCGGCCGTCTTTAGTGATCAGGACGATATTCTTGCAAGCATGAAGCAAGCAGGTGAAGCAACCCAAGAATTGGTTTGGGAATTACCATTAGGTCCATACCCAGGCATTATCAGCAGCAATTTGGCTGACATTAAGAATACCGGTTCTCCGGGTGCCCAAGCAGGTGCCATTTTCTTACAGCACTTTGCGAAAGACACGCCATGGATCCATATCGATATGGCAGGTAATGCGTTCAGCGAGTCACCTCGTGGCATTCATCCTGCAGGTGCAAATGGCTACGGTGTTCGGTTACTCACTGAGTGGGTGAAACTGTACTCAGCACAAGCTAACTAAACTAAGAACGCTCGAATAATAAGGCCCGCTAGGGTGACGGTGATCACCCCAGCGGCCCATAAACCAATAAACCAGAGCCAACGCTGCCAAACTGGTTTAGTCATGATACCCATCACCTTCTTGCACTTTGCCACGGAACACCCAATAAGCGTAACCAGTGTAGAAGAAGATTATTGGCAATAGTACTACTGCGCCAGCTAACAAGAACGCGAGGCTATTATCGGGGCCTGCAGCTTCCCACAGGGTAATTTCAAATGGAACCAGATAGGGGAAGATGCTAATTGAGAAGCCCAAGTACGCAATAAAGAACACCCCTAATGCCCACCAATAAGGTTGTCCTTCACGTTTTTTCACCAAAGCATTCAGTAAACCACTACCAATGCCTGCAAGTAAAAATGGAATCAGCCATAGTGCCGCTGAAGTTGGCCAGTTTAACCAGCGGTCGGCAACGTTTTCAAAGTGAGAAACAAGGAACATGCTGACACCAGCAATAGCGATAATCAGTAAGACTGCCGTGTTTATTGCGATACGATAAGCCCGACCTTGTAACTGTCCATCGGTTTTCATAATCAACCAAGTGGCACCAAGGAGGGCATAGCCAACACAGACAGCTAATCCTGAAAAGATGGTGAATGGGCTGAGCCAATCAAACCAGCCTCCGGAATAGGCGCGGTCGGTCACGGCGATACCCTGCAACATGGCGCCCAGCATTATGCCCTGGCAAAAAGTTGCGACCATTGAGCCAGCCATAAAGGCGATATCCCACCAGTGTTTGTTGGCGCGGCTTTTAAACCGAAACTCAAACGCAACACCGCGGAAAATGAGCCCTAAAAGCATGGCTATTACCGGCATGTAGAGGGCGGGCATCAGGACAGAATAGGCCAAGGGAAACACGGCGAGTAATCCGCCACCGCCAAGTACGAGCCAAGTTTCATTACCATCCCAGACGGGGGCAACACTGTTGACCATGCGGTCGCGGAATTTTTCTTCTCGGAACCAAGGAAACAGAATACCAACTCCCAAGTCAAAACCATCCAATGCAACATAAGCGAATACCGCAATTGAGATCAGCACCGCCCAAATTAATGCATAATCCATCACTTAACCCTCCTCGTGATAAAGTCGCTCAGCGGCCATAGGAACGCGTGCGTATTCAGGGATATGTGTGTGTTCTGGGTTGCTGGCCATTTTTCTAATCATATATACAGCACCAGCTCCGAATACGATGAAATACACCACAATGAATGCAATAAGACTGCCGGCGACACCAACTGCATCAATGGGTGAAACTGCATCTTGGGTTCGGAGTAATCCATACACAACCCATGGTTGGCGGCCAACCTCTGTGACAATCCAACCTGCAAGCACGGCGATGAAGCCAGATGGTCCCATCCAGACCGCAGCGCGCAACAAGGCGCGTGACTCATACAAGCGCCCACACCAACGTAAGCAAGCAGACCAAATACCCAGTACGACCATCAGCACGCCTAATGCAACCATAATGCGGAATGACCAAAATACGATGGGAACGGGAGGCCATTCATCGCGTGGGAAGGCATCGAGACCAGTAACTTCAGCATCTATATCGTGTTTTAGGATAAGGCTGGCTAAACCTGGTACCTTTATCGCGTAATCAACTTTTTGAGTTTCTTCATTGGGCCAGCCAAACAAATACAATGGCGCTTGTGTTTCACTGGTGAAATGGCCTTCCATTACGGCTACTTTAGCTGGTTGATATTCCTGCGTGTTCAATCCATGTAAGTCACCCACAAATACTTGTAGGGGGGCCACAATCAATGCCATCCACATAGCCATGGAGAACATTTTTTGTGCTACTTCCGAGCGTTTTTCTTTGAGCAGGTGCCATGCACCAACGGCGCCCACAACAAACGCAGTGGTGAGATAAGCCGCAAGTAGCATGTGAACAAAACGGTAGGGAAATGACGGTGTAAAGATAGCCTCAACCCAACTGGTGACGATATATTGGCCTTGCTCGTTGAGAGCGAATCCTGCCGGTGTTTGCATCCAGCTATTAGCCGCTAGGATCCAAAATGCACTGAGCACGGTACCGAAGGCAACCATTAAGGTCGCGAAAAAATGTAAGCGCTCACCCACCTTGTTCATCCCAAACAGCATGATGCCAAGGAAACCAGCTTCAAGGAAAAATGCGGTAAGTACTTCATACCCCATGAGCGGGCCAATGACAGGTCCTGCTTTGTCTGAAAATACGGCCCAGTTCGTTCCAAATTGATAACTAAGTACAATTCCAGAAACCACGCCCATACCAAAAGCGACAGCAAAAATCTTTACCCAATAACGGTATAGCTTTTGGTAAACGGGGTTACGTGTTTTAAGAAATAGACCTTCAAGAACAGCTAGATAACTAGCTAACCCGATAGTAAATGCAGGAAAAACAATGTGGAATGCTATCGTAAAAGCAAACTGGAAGCGTGCTAAGAACACGGCATCTGCTTGCGCGAATAAACCGTCAAGCATTATCGACCTCCTTACGGACAAAGTTACTCTGTCGTTTGGTTTATGGGGTTATAGACCGATACGATTTCTGCAATTGCGCATGGATGGTATCGCGATCGAACCAACGCCCCGCTACCATAACCCCTGCGTTGTGGCGCACTGCTTCAGCGTCATACAGGGGAATGGTATACAATAAAACAAAATCCGTACGAGTATTAGGGTTAATTGTGCCAAATTTCTCATGATCACTGAAATACTGGCCTGCACGCGCTTTAATCAGACGTTGATGGCTTTGTATTATGCTCACCTCGTACGTTTTGTTGGTACTCGTTGTAATTCTGTTGTTTGTCGCATGAACTATCGTGCTAATCGGATTCGTTCACGCCAACCAAGTAAAATGGATTAGTCTGTCCTAATTCGTTTTTTCGTACACTGTATTTCGTGCAACACAACAAGGGTTCATTATGCGAAAACTATTTGTACCTGTTTTACTTGGCCTGTCTGCGATCTCGGCTTTCATGGGGGCGACACCTGTCGCAGCGCAGCAATCTACACAACTTCTCCAATCGGAAGATATCTTCGCATTGGAGTGGGCTGATGGTGTGCAAATTTCACCAGATGGGCGCTACGTCGTTTATGTCCGTCATGGATTCGATATTATGAAGGATAATACCAAGCGTAGCTTGTGGCTGGTGGATACAAAAACTGGCGCTCATACTCCTTTATTTGATGATGCTCACAGTTATGGTAACCCGAAGTGGTCCCATGACGGCACCCGATTAGCATTTAGCTCAAATCGTGACGGCCGCAGTCAAATTCATGTGTACCACGTCACTACGAAAACCTCGAGTGCAATCACCGAGGTGCAAGCGACACCCAGTCAGTTTTCTTGGTCACCGAATGATCAACAGCTGGCGTTTTTAATGCCCGTTCCTGCTGAGAAAACAGCATTCGCCAAAGCCATCAAAAAGCCACAAGCACCGAAAGGAGCCTCGTGGGCTAAACCACCGGTAGTGGTTGAAAGAACCTATTATCAACGGGATGGGGCCGGCATTTTACCGGATACCTATAGCCAAATTTTTGTGGTACCAAGTGATGGGGGAACGGCCCGTCAGCTTACTTCAGGCCCTTATAGCCACAGTGGTCCGTTGGCGTGGGTTGATGAAGGAAAAGCCATTGCCTTCAGTGCGAACCGCAATGAAGATTGGGAATACGATGTTAATGAATCGGATATCTGGAAAGTCGCGGTGGCCGACAGCACATTAACGCAGCTAACCAATCTGCCAGGGCGAGAGTTCTCGCCAGTCACTTCACCAAATGGCAAGCAGTTGGCGTTTTTACACCGCGGTAACGACACCATCCCTTATCATAATACTAAATTGCGCGTCATGCAGTTAGCGTCTCAGCAACAGCAAGAACTCCTCAGTGATTTTGATCGCTCCTTAGAATCACCGTTATGGCTGAGCAACGACCGTCTTGCCGTGCAGTTTGCTGATCGTGGTCTTTACAAATTGGCTGAAGTTCGCCTCAATGGCACACTTGTTGAGTGGGTGTCCGATGTTGGGGGTACTTCTGTTAGCCGTCCTTATTTAAGTGGCATGTACTCCATTGCACCGCAAGCTAACAAAGTGGCCTACACGCGTGCCAGCAGTTACCGTCCGGCGGATGTTGCAGTGTTTGATATTCCACGTCGTGGTACGCCGAAAGTCACGAATTTAACTGCTTTGAACGAGGATGTTCTTGGTTATCGTGAATTAGGCAAAGTTCATGAATTCACCTATCAGTCGAGCTATGACGGTACCGAAATTCACGGCTGGTATATTACTCCGCCTAATTATGATGCCAATAAAAAGTATCCATTATTGCTAGAAATCCACGGCGGACCGCATTTGGCGTATGGGCCGATGTTTGCAGCCGAGCATCAGCGTTATGCCGCGGAAGGTTATATTGTGTTCTACAACAACTACCGTGGCAGTACCTCGTATGGTGCTGAGCATGCATTAAAACTGGATGGGTTTTATGCGTCCGAGCGTGACCACGCAGACCATATGTCGGGTGTGGATGCGTTAATCGAAAAAGGCATTGTTGATACCAACAACCTCTTTATTGCCGGTGGTTCAGCTGGCGGTATCGCGACCACTTATGCAGTTGGGCTTACTGATCGTTTCAATGCGGCAGCAGCGACGAACCCGGTGATTAACTGGATTAGTAAAACGTTAACGGCGGATAGCTATATGGGACAGATTAAAAACCAGTTCCCAGCCATGCCGTGGGAAGACTATGAGCATTATTGGCAACGTTCACCGCTATCCAAAGTTGGTCAGGTGAATACGCCGGTGCTGTTATTCAGTGGTGAGAATGATCGTCGAGTTCCAATGTCTGAAATCGAACAGTTCTACCAAGCATTGCAATTGCGCAAAATTGATACGGCCATGGTTCGCGTTCCTGATGCAGCGCATGGGGTGACGGCGCGGCCATCAAACATGATTGCAAAAATTGAACACACATTGGCGTGGTTTAAACTTTACCGAAAGAACTAATTTAGTGATCTAAATCAGGCGCGATAGCATTTACTTTGTTAAGCTATCGCGTCTTTTTTATGAAGGAGTCGTCATGCAGCGGTTGTTAGAGACGATAATTTACAACCTGCGATGGATCTTGGCGCCAATTTATATGGGGTTAAGTGTTGCGGTACTATTGCTCGGGGTGAAGTTCTTCCACGAGCTAGCAGTGGTTATTCCCCACATCTTAACGATCAAAGAGGTGGATTTAATTCTCATTACGCTCACGTTGATCGATATCGCCCTAGTTGGGGGACTATTAGTGATGGTTATGCTGAGTGGTTACGAGAACTTCGTGTCAACGCTCCACATCAATGAGACCAGCGAAAAGCTGGCCTGGCTGGGTAAGATTGACTCTGGCGGGCTGAAGAACAAGGTAGCAGCATCGATTGTTGCGATTTCATCCATTCACTTATTGAAAGTGTTCATGAATACCGAAAATATCGATTATGACACCATCAAATGGTATGTCATTGTCCACTTAACTTTTGTTGGCTCAGCGTTTGCCATGGGATATTTGGATAAAATTGCCCGTGAAAGTGAATTCCGCTGCGGCAATCGTTAAGCCGCTAGCAGTGAATTCGTGGGACACGTGCGGTCACATTAGTCAGTAAATCATAGCTAATGGTACCGGCGTGTTTCGCCACGCGGGTCACACTTAAGTGAGGCCCCCACAATTCTGCTTCATCCCCTAAACCTATGGTTGGGAAGTCTGTAATATCCACGGTAATCATGTCCATTGAAACGGTGCCAACCAGCGGCACCTCATGCCCATTAATCCAAACCGGTGTGCCATTTTTAGCATGACGTGGGTAGCCATCGGCATAACCAATGGCAATGGTTGCAATGCGGCTGTCGCGATTTGCCGTCCAAGTGCCGCCATACCCCACAGTATCTCCAGCGGGCACCTGATGAAGAGCAATCACTGGGGCGATTAAACGCATGGCTGGCTGCAACGGCTGTTCAAGCTCTGTCGGTAATTCCACAGGGTTATCGCCGTAAATTAAGATACCAGTGCGAATCCAATGGCTGGCATGATGGGGCATATCCAACGCCGAGCTTAATAACGCGGCCGAGGTTTCAAGACTGGTATGCAGGGTGGTTTCAGTCACTGCGCATGCCTTAAGAAACCGCTCTTGTTGAAGGGTGTTTAATGGGTGCACGGCTTTTTCGGCGTTCGCAAAATGCGACATCATGGTAATACTGGCAACATTCGGACAGTTTTTTAATGTCTCATAAACCGCTTGGGTTTCATCAACATGCCATCCCAACCGATGCATTCCGGTATCCACTTTCACCCACACTCCAAGCGGACGGACCGAACGCAGCATAAGAATGTCATCGAGTTGTTGCTGGTGGTGGATCACCGGTTGAAAGTTGTGATGGGCGCAGATCGGCAATTCGGCGCTACTAAAACAGCCTTCTAAAATCACTATGGGATGTTGAAAACCGGCATTACGGATCGTGATCGCCTCGTCAATAAACGCCACCGCAAACGCGTCCACATAACTGCTGATAGCCTCAGCAACAGCACACATTCCATGCCCATAACCATCCGCTTTGATAACGCCTAATATTTTGGCATCGCCTGCTAATTGGCGAGCGATTCGAGCATTGTGACGCAACGCTTGGCTACTAATTTCGGCACGAGTAGGGCGGAAATGAACTCCGTTAGCCATGGTAGCCTCTTAAAAGTTGCATGGAGGATGAGGTGGTGGTGAACAATGCCATACAGCAAATTCCTTAAATCATAATCAAGCTAACAATAATATATAGGATAAACGTGATACCCCCGGCGACCAGTGCATAAGGGAGTTGAGTTTTCACGTGTTCAAGTAAGTCACACCCTGAAGCTAACGCTGAAACAGCGGTAGAGTCAGAAATTGGCGAGCAGTGATCGCCAAACACCCCTCCGCCCAATACCGCGGCTAAAATAAGCGGTACGGGTAGATCCAAAGCAATAATCATCGGCGCAGCGATGGGAATAAGAATGGCAAAGGTTCCCCACGATGTTCCGGTGGTAAAAGATACAATGGCACCCACTAAAAATAGCATCGGGGCAATGAGATACAGAGGAAGAAAATCCCCCACCAAGCTTGCTAAAAACAGCCCAGTACCAAGTTCACGTAAGCTACTGCCTAGTGCTAATGATAACAGGACAATGGTGACGAGCGGAAGCAATTCACTCATCCCTTTGAAGCCAACTTTTACCAGCTGATGGTGATTCTGTCGGCGGCTTAGCAACAACATAAAATACGCAACCACACAAGCTAAGGCGGTGGCATATAAAACTGATTTAGAACCATCCCCTTGAGTTAAGTCTCCGTTGCCCGTCCCAATCATAAAGGCGATCATGCCAAACACCAGCACGGCTAACGGCACCAACATAAACCGCGCTTTACTATTGCTGGGAACATGCTCGGGAATGTCGAGGTGACCTTGAGGCCGTTGTTCGACCGCCTTTAATGGCCCATATACTTTGCCGGTAATTGCGGTATAAAACACGAAGGAAAGTGTTACTAACGCGTAAAAGTTGTAGGGAACCGTTGACCACAAGGTCACCACCGATGAACCAGGAATTCCTTGTTGTTCAATCATTCCTAATACATAGGCTCCCCAGCCATTGAGTAGGATTAAGATACAAACAGGGGCGCAGGTGCTGTCAATGAAGTAGGCCAGCCGAGCACGGCTCATGCCCAGTTTTTCAAACAATCCTCGCGATAAAATCCCGGCTGTTAACACACTTAAATTGGATTCAATAAAAATAATGACACCAGTGCCGACTGTTAACAGACTTGCGCTGCGTCTGGTTCTTCCTAAGCCCCGTGCGAGTAAGGCTTCGACAGTGGCAGCAACGCCACCGGATTCACGAATATAGGCTAACAATGAGCCGACTAATAAGCTGAAGATTAGGATGCGTGTGTTGCTCGGTGAGCCAAATACCGCAACGATGCGCTCGATGGTTGCCGTGAATGTAAGTGCTACCGAATCACCCATTTGCAGTGTGATGAGCAACTCTGAGGTGACAATGGCAAGCAGTAAGGCTCCGATCACTTCTTTGCGCCAAAACACGACGAGAATCGCGACTAACGGTGGTAATACGGACATCCAATGCATAGGGTGAACCTTGTTTGGTTTTAATTTTTGTTCGATAGACGAGGATTATGACACCTTGCTGTGGAAATTCCCAACATCACCGAGCGCTGATGGGGGGCGATTATTCTAAGTCAAGCTCGAGCTGCAGGGCATCATCAGGATCCGGCAATTGAACACTGATCCCAATTAAACGGACCCCTCGTTGTTGGCGTCGCTCCCATGCTTCACGAGCAAGCTGATAAAAAAGACTGGGCGAAGCGGTGCTGGTGGCTCGAGAAGCGGTCGTTTGTTGGAAGTCGCTAAACTTCAACTTCGTCGCTTGGCTCTTAATGTGAGCTTGTTGCCACCGACTAACGCGCAGTCGTCGCAATAACTTTGGCAATAAATCATCATGGATAAATTGCTCAACATGACGAAGCTGCTGCATGTCTTGGGGAAGTGTTTCTTCCACCCCAACACTTTTACGAATGCGTTCTGTCACAACGGCACGTGGATCGATTCCTTGGCAGCGTTGCCACAATAACCAGCCCGCTTTTTCACCCAATAGTTCTTGCAAATGTTCCACGGGCACTTGCTGCACATCGTGACCGATAAAAATCCCCGCGTAATTAAGGCGCTCTAAACTGCGTGGGCCAACGCCTGGGATTCGATTGAGCGGAAGCCCCGCTATGTAAGTGAGCACTTGCTCAGGGGCGACAACAAACTGTCCATCAGGTTTATTTTCCTCACTGGCGATTTTTGCCACCATTTTCTGATTCGAAATCCCGGCAGAGCCTGGTAATCCCATATGGCGCAATTGATGGCGGATGCTTTCCATCGTAATACTGGCGCTGCCGTGATATTGAGTGTTGTCTGTCAGGTCAAGATAAAACTCATCGATAGAGGCAGGCTCAACCAGCGAGGTATAAGTTAATAGCAACTGGTGTACTTGGGTGGAAAGCTGCCGATAATAGCCATGGTCTGGAGGGACAAAAATCAGCTCAGGACAGAGCCTTCGAGCATGCAGGCCACTCATGGCGCTGCGTACCCCAAATTGTCGAGCCAGATAATTGGCAGTTGCAACTACTCCGCGTTCCCCGCCGCCACCGACGGCAAAGGGGCGTTTTGCAAGCGTCGGTTGGCGCAATATTTCAGCGCTAGCGAAGAATGCATCTAAATCAAGGAGTGCAATTTTGCGTGCTTGCTCACGGAGTTGCTTAGACATGGACAAGAAATGTTTAACCTTGCAAGGAATCCCGCTATAATCGCAATTACGAGCCGAGCTCGCAAGCTCATCAGCAAATACAGGAGTCCACTGTGAACGTACTCAAAGTCGTAAAATCTAGCCGCACTTGGGTTGCTGCTTTAGCATTAGTGGCTGGCGGCGCAAGCGCTGCAATGCTGCCACAGCAATCTACTGAAGAAATTAAAGATCGAATTGCTCCCGTTGCCAAGGTTCGGGTAGCAGGTGCTAGTGAAACTGCTGCCAATACTGGTGCGGCAGGAGCACGCTCAGGCGATGCTATCTACAATCGCTATTGCTTAGCGTGTCATGCTGCGGGTGTACTGGGTGCGCCAAAATTGAATGACGCGGCCGATTGGGAACCACGTTTAGCGCAAGGAATGGACGTTGTTTTAAAACACGCGATTGATGGCTTCAATGCCATGCCACCGCGTGGAACTTGTATGGATTGCAGTGATGAAGAAATGCAAGCAGCAATCGATTACATGATTAGCGATTTGTAATTAACAGCGCTTAACTTCTTCAAAAATACATTAAAAAAACCGCTTCGGCGGTTTTTTAATGCTGTTTATTTGAACAGAGCTCTTTCCAACTGTCGTGATGATAGTTATACTCCTTGGTTGTTTTTACTAATTTTTTACATCCTTGAAGTGAAAACGCCGCCGCTCATACGCGGTGCTTGATAAGAATAACAAGCATAATATGCATCAATCCAATCAGACTGATAGACACCTTCGAGAAATTGCGCGATTGCGTAAGGCCGTGGTGCGCCTGCAAGATCTTGCCACTAAATACCGCCAATCTGAGGTGGTGCAGAAGGCGTTATTTAAAATTTCTGAATTGGCGTCATCGGTCACGGATATGCAGCAATTTTACCAATCCGTGCATAATATTATTGGTGATCTCATGGTCGCCAAAAACTTCTTTATCTGCCTGTATGACCAACGTGGCGATACCATTCAGTTTGTTTATTTTGTTGATGAATACGATGACATCCCTTCGCTCGAGTCCATTCCTGCTGAGCTTTTAGATAAAGGCTTAACCGGTTATGTCATGCGTAATGGAAAGCCCTTTCTTTACGATGAATCGGTATTTAAGCGGCTGTTAGAGAGTGGTGAAATTCTAGATTTAGGGGCAGCACCAGTGGACTGGTTAGGGGTCCCCTTGCTATCGGATAGTCGAGTAATTGGTGCCATGGTGGTGCAAAGTTACACCGAAGATGTGCGTTACTCCGAAGCAGAAAAAGAATTGTTGATGTTCGTTTCACAACATATCGTGAATGCGTTAGAACGTGTTCGCCAGCGTGAAATGATGCAGGCTGAAATTGACCACCAAACCGCTAAGCTACGACAAATCAACGATGATTTAAAATTAGAAATATCAGAACGTGAGCGGGCGCAGCAGCTCAGCTCTGTTTTATTTGCGATTTCTGAGGTCACCAACACCTCGGATTCAATGCAATCCTTCTATGCGCAACTTTATCAACACATTGGGCGCTTGATTAATAACGATAACTTTTTTGTGGCGTTATTAAATGACGAATGCACCCACCTGCATTTCCCTTATTATGTTGACACCTTCGACAGCAACATGCACAAGCAGCGGCCGTTAGGGCGAGGCATGACCGAATATGTCATTCGCACCAAACGCCCTGTATTTATCGATCAGCAGAAATATCGTGAACTGCTGGCAAGCGGTGATATTGAAGCCTCTACCAGTTACTACGGAACCCAGCCAACGCAATGGCTCGGTTCGCCGCTCGTGGTGGATGATGAAGTCATTGGCGTGTTATCGGTGCAAACCTACAGCGACAAAGTTCAATACAAACAAGACGATTTGGAATTATTGAACTTTGTTTCACAACACGTGGCGGTGGCCATTGAGCGTCGCCGTAACGCTGATGAAATTAAGCGAGTGAATATTTACCTCGAGCGGAAAGTTGCAGAGCGTACCGAAGAGTTAGTGAACGAAATTGAGCGGCGTAAGAAAATTGAAGAAAAGCTGTTTTATGATGCGCATCATGATGCTTTAACTGGCTTGCCGAATCGCTCCATGTTTACCGAGCGCTTGCAGCAAACATTGAAACACAAGCGCCGGTACCCACAACATAATTTTGCGGTTCTCTTTGTAGACCTTGATCGGTTTAAAGACATTAACGATACCTTAGGGCATTCCGCGGGTGATGAATTCTTGTTGGAAGCTAGCCGCCGTATTGGTGAGTGTATTCGTGAAAATGATACCGTCGCCCGTTTGGGGGGCGATGAATTTGTCATTTTACTTGAAATGATTCGTTCCATCGATGATGCCTGTGATATCGCCAATCGCATCATCGAGAAAATGCGTTTACCTTTTGTTTATGGTGAAACGGAACATTACTCCGGTGCCAGTATTGGCATTGCCGAGTGTCAGGCGCGTAATGACTCTGCAGAACGTTTGCTCCGCGATGCAGACGCAGCCATGTATCAAGCGAAAAGCATGGGGCGTGGGCGTTATGTGGTGTTTGACGAAAGCATTCACAAGGATTTAGTTGCTTCGCTGAACCGTGAAGCTGAGTTACGCCATGCCCAGTTTGATCAGGACTTTATTCTGCAACGAAATCAGCTACTTGCCATGGATGAGCAACACCCCATGGATGAGCAACACCCCATGGGTCAAGAGTTAGTGCTTCGATGGCAACGGGGCAATAGCCTGCTTCATCCCGATCGCTTTACTGTGATTGCGGATAAAGCCGGAATGACGACAGCGCTTGATCACTGGATGCTGACGCGGTGCTGTGAGTTATTGGCTGCCGATGCGAACGCTCTCCCTGTGCATGTGAGTATTTCGTCGAAGAACTTATTCAAATTATCCGATGTTAAGGCACTGCAAGAGATCATTGTTGCCGCCAACGTTGCTCCTGAACGAATTGTTTTTCAATTCAGTGAAATTGAGCTCCATGATCATTCGAAACGTCAATTGAGCTGTTTGCGCCAACTTGCTGACTTTGGTGTGGGTCTAACCCTCAATGAATTTGGACGGAGTGCTGGCGCGCTACAATATTTGATGAATTATCCATTCACCCACGTCAAACTGGATCCGCGTTTTGTTGCAAATATTGCCGTCAGTGAGCGGGCGCAAGTCATGGTTCGTCATGTTGTTCAGTTATGCCGAGATTTGAACATTCAAATTTTAGCGGCAGGCGTGAATAGCATTGAACAGCAGCAAGCGTTGCTGAATAATGGCGTACTTATGGGGCAAGGGAGCTACTTTGGTGAACCTGAACAGGTGCTCACGCCCTCTCAACAACATGCTGAACTTCCGTTATCGGTCAACGCTGAAGCGTTTTAAATTAAAACTTTAACGCGCGGCGTAGCAGCTCAATCCCTTGGCGTTTTGAGGCTTGCTGATTTTCTTCATTGGCCTGTTGTTGGTCTTCCCATTCGAGATCGTCTTGCGGTAACTCGTAGAGAAAACGACTGGGCTCGGGGCGGTTGACGTCACCGTATTGGCGTCGTTCCTTGGCCAGGGTAAAGATCAATGAGTGTTGGGCGCGCGTAATGCCTACATACGCCAAACGGCGTTCTTCCTCAACCATCCCATCATCAATGCTCGACTGGTGCGGAAGTAAGCCTTCTTCCATGCCGACCATAAACACATGAGGAAACTCGAGACCTTTGGATGCATGTAACGTCATGAGTTGCACTTGGTCGCCTTGCTCTTCCTCTTCTTGACGAGAAAGCATATCGCGTAAACACAATTTGGCGACCGCTTGTTCTAAATCTAGAGGCTCGTGTTCGGCATCACCCTTCACCATTTCAGTCACCCAACGCATGAGTTCGCTGATATTTTTCCAGCGCATTTCAGCGGCGCTTACGCTCGGACTGGTTTCATAAAGCCACTCTTCGTAACCAATCAATTTAATCAAATCAAACAACGCCGCGGTGATCTCATCGGGGTGCTCACAACGCCGTGCGCAACGTTGCATAAAGTCAACAAAGTAACTGATGGACTGATAAGAGCGAGTACCAATCCGCGTTTTTAAGGCGGGATGAGCCGCAGCTTCGAACAAGCTCAGATTCAACTCATGTGCCAGTTCGCCGACTTGTTCAACGGTTTGTGGTCCAATGCCTCGTTTCGGGGTGTTGATGATTCGAATCAAGGCCGTATCATCATTGGGGTTCACCAACAGGCGCAGATAAGCCATGATATCTTTTACTTCCGCTCGGGCGAAAAAACTTTGGCCTCCCGTCATGCGGTATGGAATGCGGTTCGCCATTAAAGCTTTTTCGAAAACGCGAGACTGGTGGTTGCCGCGGTATAAAATTGCAAAGTGATGATAGGGCGTTCGTTCTAAGAAACGCCGCCTGACTATTTCTGCCACTACCCGTTCAGCTTCATGCTCCTCGTTGCGGCCATAGATGACTCGTAACGGCACACCGTATTCCATTTCGGAAAACAGTTTTTTGTCGAACACGTGGGGATTATTCTCAATCAGAATGTTCGCTGCTTTCAGAATGCGGCCATGGGAACGGTAATTTTGCTCCAGCTTAATCACTTGCAACTGGGGAAAATCATTCTGTAGTAACGCAAGGTTTTGTGGTTGTGCGCCGCGCCAAGAATAGATGGACTGATCGTCGTCACCGACCACGGTAAAGTTAGCTTGCTCCCCAACAAGAAGGCGTACCAATTCATACTGACTGGTGTTGGTATCTTGGTATTCATCAACCAACAAGTAACGATACTTGTCCTGCCATCGAGCACGTACATCGGGGTTATTTTTTAATAAAAGCGTCGGCAATAAAATTAGATCATCAAAGTCGATGGCATTGCAGGCTTTCATATTTTGTTGATAACGACGATAAAACTCTGCAAATAGCTGCTCATCGGGTTGCTGGGCTTGCTGGAGTGCTTGCTCGGGACTCAGCATGGCGTTTTTCCATGTCCCGATTTGTTGCTGCAACAACTTCAGGATATTTTTATCGCCATCCAGCTCGGGTTCAGTGAGTGCTTTTAGCAGGGCGAACGAGTCTTGCTCATCAAACAATGAAAACCCGGACTTCATCTGTAACTGGCGGACTTCTTTGCGAATAATAGTGAGCCCAAGGGTGTGGAAGGTCGACACTGTTAAGCCTCGGGTGTACTGGCGCCCTAAGGTTTGCCCAACGCGCTCTTTCATTTCGCGCGCAGCTTTATTAGTAAAGGTGACCGCAGCAATGTGGCGGGCCGAGTAGCCACACCGTTGAATTAAATAAGCAATTTTCTCAGTAATCACCCGAGTTTTACCACTTCCAGCCCCCGCGAGCACGAGGACAGGGCCTCGAATGGCGTGTACTGCTTCTTTTTGACGTGGGTTGAGTGACATAACGACAAAGGCCTACGCGTGGGTGAATCGAATCTGCTCAGGATTTTAGCCTAAACTCCTGCTAAGCTAAACGTGAATCCGTTAGAATAGCTGTGATTGGCTAATAACTCTGAAATGGAATGATGATGGACCCTAAAAAAATTGAAGACATTGCTCGTCAAATTAACGACAGCATTCCGGCTGGTGTTAAAGACTTTGCGGGTCAGTTCGAGCAACGCGTGAAAACCATTTTACAGCAACAGCTGAGTAAACTGGATGTGGTGACTCGTGAAGAGCTGGATGTGCAGCAACAAATGCTGTTACGCCTGCGCCAGCGCGTTGAGCAACTGGAGCAGGAACTTGCACAGCTTAAACAAGAATAATCAGCTTTCTCGAGCCGAGCTCGGGCACTGCAGCCAAGTTGTAGCGGTGATAACGTCTATGGGGCTAGGTAACGAGGCTGGCCGCATTACCTTGCAGCGCACTCTTTAGTGCTTGACCTGCTTTTTTCTCAGCGGGACGTAAACCCTGAGTATTTTGCTTGGTTCCATGAAGAAGCTCAGTTTGAATAATGGTGTACACTGAGTTTAACAGCTACTCGTACAAAAAAGTATTGGGTGTGTAGCAAAGAATATTTTAAAGGCGTACCATTGCGCGACTTTCAAGGCAAGACAAGGAGATTCCAATGGCACAGTGGTTGAACGGTGAAGTCATTGAAAATTACGCTTGGAATCAGGAGTTGTTTAGTCTGAGGGTGCGCACCGAACCCTTTAATTTTATTGCTGGTCAGTTTGTCCGGTTAGGCTTAGAACATGACGACGGTCGAGTTCAACGAGCCTATTCGTTAGTGAATGGTCCTGAAGAACCCATTCTCGATTTTCTCGTGAATCGTGTTCACGATGGCTTGTTCTCACCGCTACTGCATCAATTGCAACCAGGGCAACGCATTGAAGTATCCCAGCCTGCCAGCGGTTTTTTTACCTTAAATGAAGTCCCTGATGGTGACAGCCTTTGGTTGATGGCTACAGGAACGGGCATTGGTCCTTACTTATCTATGCTAACAACCGCTGAGCCTTGGCAACGGTTTCAACGGATTCATTTGGTACATGCCGTACGTTATGGCGCTGATTTAGCCTATCAGCAACAAATTATGAACTGGGTGAAAGCTCATCCTAACCAATTAACTTATCAGCCCATTGTGAGTCGTGAAGACTATCCAGGCGCATTGCGCGGGCGAATTCCTCAATTAATTGAAAGCAACCAACTGCAAACAGCGGTAGGGGATGTGTTGACGCATCGTGCTCAGGTGATGCTATGCGGAAATCCAGAGATGATTCGCGATGCACGAGCCTTGCTGAATGAAATGGGATTACCGAAAAACCTACGTCGTAAACCGGGTAATGTTACCATCGAGCATTACTGGTAACGTATTGATTCGGTTTATTATTTAATCCAATTCCTATTGAATATTTGGATGAAAGGCAGAAAATGTCAGAGCATCAAATCGTGATTGTTGGTGGCGGTGCCGGTGGTTTAGAGCTTGCAAGCAAGTTAGGACGGAAGTTCAAATCCGATCCAGCCACCAAAATTACTCTTGTTGACCGAAATTTAACTCACGTTTGGAAACCTTTGTTGCATGAAGTTGCAGCAGGAGCACTCGACTCCGACATCGACGGGGTCGATTATCGGGTTCAGGCAGCTGCGTCTGGGTTTCGTTTTCAGCCGGGCGAGCTGATTGGACTTGATCGTGAACAACAAACCATTACTTTGGCTCCCATCTACGATAACCAAGGGGTTGAGGTCGTTGCCGCCCGTGAGCTCTATTATGATCAGCTCATTTTAGCCATTGGTTCGGTGACCAATGATTTCGGCACAGAAGGTGCTGCAGAGCACTGTTATTTTCTTGATAGTGTCAAGCAAGCAAAACGTTTCCATCATACCTTGATGAATACGTTTTTGGCTTCACAGGCTCAGCGTTATCCTAAGCCCTTACGGGTGGGGATTGTTGGTGCGGGAGCCACCGGTGTTGAATTAGCGGCTGAGCTACATAAGTCGGCTGAGCTCATTCGTGGGTACGGCTTCGATGACTTTGATCCGGCCAAGCTAGAAGTCATTCTGATTGAAGCAGGCCCTCGTATTTTACCTGCGCTAAAAGAACGCATTGCTGCCGCTGCTGCCCATGAGCTAACCAAATTAGGGGTGGATATTCGTACAGAAACTGCGGTGAAGAGTGTCTCTGCGGAAGGCTTCACCACACAATCAGGTGAATTCATTGAGGCGGCCATTAAAGTTTGGGCAGCTGGTGTTAGAGCGCCTGATTTTTTAGCAAATCTTGCCGGTTTAGAAACAGCTCGGGGGAATCAGTTGGTGGTGAATGACACCCTACAAACCACTGAAGACCCTAAAATATTCGCGATAGGAGATTGTGCTTCCTTTACCATGCCTGATGGGCGTCGTGTACCGCCCCGAGCGCAAGCTGCTCACCAAATGGCTGAATGCATTTATGATAACCTGCTACGAACGATGAAAGGCAAGCCAATGAAACCCTTTGTGTATAAAGACCATGGGTCGTTGGTGTCGCTCTCAAACTATAATGCGGTGGGAACCCTCATGGGGAATCTGGCGCGTGGGTCAATGATGATTGAAGGGAAAATCGCGCGTATTATGTATAAATCATTGTACCGAATGCATCAGGTCGCGGTTCACGGGTATTTCAAAACTTTCCTATACATGTTGGCACAAGTGATTAACCGTCGTTTACGTCCTCGCTTAAAGCTCCACTAAAGCTTTCTTACAGCACAGCGGATGCCTGAATCCGACATTTCCCAGTTCTACGAGGGGGCTTGATTTGTTATCGTCAAGCCATCGATTTTTTTGCACCCATGACCACCAAGGAGGGAGTGATGGCAAGCAAAACGGTCTCCATTGCAAGAGTTTATACCCGTGCCCAGTATGGGATAGATGCGCCATTGGTGTGTGTTGAAATTGCTTTGGCGAGCGGGCTTCCAGCATTTACGATTGTTGGATTACCACAAACCGGGGTTCGGGAAGCGCGTGACCGAGTACGGTCAGCCATCCTCGCGAGTGGCTTTGAGTTTCCCCGAGGCACCAAAATTACGGTGAACCTCGCACCGGCCGACCTTCCAAAGCATGGTGCTCGTTATGATTTAGCGATAGCCATCGGTATTATGGTTGCAGCGGGGCAGATTAATGAACGAGCCGTGGTGGGGCGTGAGTTCTATGGAGAGTTGACCTTAAATGGTGAATTACGAGATATCACCGGTGCGTTACCCGCGGTGATCCATTGCAGAGATGAAGGGAGGGAAGCGGTGATTCCGTTAGGGAATGCTGCAGAAGCTGCCTTGCTCTCAAAACAGCAATGTGTGGCGGCAGAAAGTCTGCGTGATGTTTTTGAGCACCTAACAAGCCCCACGCCCATCCCTTACCTGAAGCCCAGTACCGTTGAACCGCCACCGCCTGAAACGGGCGATATCGCTGATGTGATTGGACAAGAGCATGCCAAGCGTGCGTTACTATTAGCAGCCGCAGGAGGACATCACTTGCTCTTTGTGGGGCCACCGGGCACGGGAAAAACGATGTTGGCACAGCGTTTGTTGGGGCTGCTTCCCCCTTTATCTGAATCTGAAGGGCTTGAAGTTGCAGCAATTCGTTCCATTCATGGTGCCTTCAAACAAACGCACTGGCAACAGCGTGTGCTGCGCGCTCCCCATCATTCCTGTTCTGTGGCGGCACTGGTAGGAGGCAGTTCCCCTCCACAGCCGGGCGAAATTTCGTTGGCTCACCGCTCACTATTATTTCTTGATGAATTGCCGGAGTTTGCGCGCCATGTCCTGGATTCCCTTCGCGAGCCCCTTGAATCAAGGTGTGTGACTATTAGTCGAGCTGGGCATCAAATTACTTACCCTGCTCATTTCCAATTAGTGTGTGCGTTAAACCCATCTCCCTGTGGTTTTTTTGATGGCACGTTGGCTAGCGCCCGAGCCACCCCAGAACAGATCATTAAATACCTTGGCAAGTTATCGGGTCCTTTGCTTGATCGGATTGATATGCAAGTTGAAGTACTGCGTCAGCCCGATGTGTTGCAGCAACAACAACGGCGTACCGCCGAGCAACGGACCCCCGCATGGCGGCAAGCCGTGGTTGCGGCGCGACAGCGACAACTGGCACGTCAGGGTTGCCTGAATAGTGAGTTAGAACCTCAGCAGCTTCCTGAATGGTGTGAGCTCAGTAGCGCTGACCATGAATTTTTGGTGGCGGCCATCGAGCAGTTTCATTTATCTCATCGGGCGTATCATCGCTTACTACGGTTAGCTCGGACGATTGCGGACTTAGCAGAGCAAGAACATATCGGTCGAACGCATTTGGCCGAGGCGTTGAGTTATCGTGCGCTCGACCGTTTGTTACAGCAACTGCATGATTCGTGAAGTCTTAGAACAGTCGTGCCATTGCTTCCACCACGCGTGTCACGTCGGCGCTGCTAATATCAAGGTGGGTAACAAGGCGCATGCGCTGACTTTTCGCGGTTAAGATTCCTTGTTGAGCCAGTTGCTGGCTGACATGCTGCGCTTGCTCCGCACTGGCAAAGTTAACATACACCATGTTGGTTTGGGCTGGCTCCACATAAATCCCTTCAATTTGACTGAGGCCCTCAGCTAGCTGTAAGGCATTAGCATGGTCTTCCGCAAGTCGTGCAATATGGTGATCGAGCGCGTAATTCATTGCTGCTGCAATGACACCCGCTTGTCGCATACCACCGCCTAACATCTTCCGCCAACGATGGGCGCGTTGAATGAATGAGGTAGATCCTACCAGGATAGAACCAACGGGCGCGCCTAAACCTTTGGAGAAGCAAATGGAAACGCTATCAAAAGGAGCGCATAGCTCAGCGATTGAGGTATTGGTGGCAACACTGGCATTAAAGAGTCGGGCGCCATCGAGGTGTAGATTTAGTCCATGGCGATCGCACAGACGACGAGCGGCCAACATATAATTTTGTGGAATTATTTTGCCGGTGTGGGTGTTTTCAAGCGCTAACAAGCGTGTGATTGGGAAGTGAGGGTCGTCGGGTTTAACCCGGCGATCGACTAAATTCAAATCAAGGGTTCCATCGGCTTCAACTTCAAAGGGTTGCGGAACAATGCCTCCTAAAACAGCCGCACCGCCGGCTTCATAGCGATAGGTATGGTATTCCTGTCCAACAAGATACTCTTCGCCACGCTGGCAGTGGGCCAAAAGGGCGAGTAGGTTGGTCTGGGTTCCACTACTAGCAATCAATGCTGCTTCTTTCCCAGTGAGTTCGGCCACTCGCTCTTGGAGAGCAATGACACTGGGGTCATCCCCAAACACATCATCACCAACAGGTGCTGCTGCCATGGCGGCGCGCATGGCAGCAGTAGGTTGCGTGACGGTATCGCTACGCAAATCAATCATCATTAGCCTTTGTAACCCCAAGCTGGTGGTGGAACATCAATCGGCTGGCTCAGATCCACGTGGACTTCAAACAGACGACCCGGGCGCGATAATTGGTAGCTCATGGTGTGCTCATCGACAAAGCGAATGGTCCACGTGTTGGTTGTGGAAACTTCCAAACCATTTTCAATGAATAATGCTTTACTCGCTTCATCCACTGGGAACGCTTGAACACTTGCCTCGCCTGCTGCGATGGTTTGCCCGCCGTACGGAGAAACGGCATCTGGGGTACCATCTTCTTGTAAATGATAATGTTGAAAATCAATGTAGCCGGCGTGCTGGGTGAGAACCCAAGTGCGCGAGCGGTCATCGCCTACGTGAAGTGGCATACGGACGACATTTTCTTCACAATCGCGAATATGAACAACAAGCGGGAAGTCCCATGCAGGGCTGGGTTGGTTGTCAGCAACAATTTTAGCTGGGAATGCTTGGCCACAATAAGGTTTGAAGGCATCCATAAACGCCGTTTGCGCCGACAGGTGACCTGTTTGAGGTTGTTCTGCGGGCTGACACGCGGCCAAGACTGAAAGACTAACTGCGGCGAGTAATGACGGGCGAATCATTGCCGTGAGGTTAAACTGACTCATTTTGTGGGTTTCCTTGTTATTTGTTATTCCAAAATGGACTGATACTTTGCCATAGGTAACTTTGCTATGAAACCGCTCATCGTGCGATAATGCCAGCCAACGAGCCCATTTATTTCTAGACTAGACTGTAACGGATACCACGATCATGCAGGTTTATCAAAATGTATTAGCAATGATTGGCAACACGCCAATGGTGAAAATCTCTTCTATCGACACAGGGCCTTGTGAGCTGTACATCAAATTAGAGATGATGAATCCCGGTGGTTCGATTAAAGATCGTATTGCTGTGAGCATGATCGAAGCAGCAGAACAGTCAGGTGCTTTGAAACCAGGCATGACCATTATTGAAGCAACCGCAGGTAACACTGGCTTAGGTCTCGCATTGGTGGCAGCGAGTAAAGGTTACCCGCTAAAAATTGTGATGCCTGACAAAATGTCGGCGGAAAAAGTGAATAACTTGAGAGCCATGGGGGCCGAAGTGATTCAGACACGCTCCGACGTGCAAAAAGGTCATCCTGAATATTATCAAGATATGGCAGAGCGGCTAGCTGAGGAACACGACTACTTCTACGTCAACCAATTTTCCAACCCAGCCAACGTTGCGGCGCATTATCAAACAACCGGCCCTGAAATTTGGCAACAGATGGAAGGTCAATTGGATGCTTTTGTGTGTGGCGTCGGATCGGGTGGAACGCTCACCGGAATTGGCCGCTATTTGCGGGAACAAAATCCGGCCATCGATTTGGTGCTCGCGGACCCTCAAGGTTCGATTCTGGAGCCCCTCATTAATCGCAACGAAACGGTTGAAGCGGGAAGTTGGTTAGTTGAAGGCATTGGGGAAGACTTTATCCCATCTATTTGTGAGATTGAGTTAGCGAACCGTGCATACGCGATCAGTGA
This sequence comes from Pseudidiomarina indica, assembly GCF_900104245.1. Taxonomy (GTDB): domain Bacteria; phylum Pseudomonadota; class Gammaproteobacteria; order Enterobacterales; family Alteromonadaceae; genus Pseudidiomarina; species Pseudidiomarina indica. Next base: position 9,729 of record NZ_FMXN01000014.1, on the reverse strand, counting down.
CAAAGAAGCGTTTTTAACAGCGCGCGAATTGTTGGTGAAAGAAGGCATTATGGTTGGCTCGTCAAGCGGTACCTTATTGGCTGCTGCGTTACGCTATTGTCGAGAGCAAACAACCCCGAAACGCGTGGTGACACTGGCTTGTGATACCGGCAATCGCTATTTATCAAAATTATATAATGATGAGTGGATGACGGCTCATCATTTACTGGAGAATGATCATGGCTGATGCAAAGAAATTAAAATTCGCAACCTTAGCGATCCATGGTGGGCAATCGCCTGAACCAGCCACTGGGGCGGTGATGCCACCAATTTTTACCAGTTCAACTTATATCCAAGAAAGCCCTGGGGTGCACCAAGGGTTTGAATACTCGCGGTCTCAAAACCCAACGCGATTTGCGTGGGAGCGAGCGGTCGCAAGTTTGGAAAACGGACAGCAAGGGTTCGCCTTTGCATCCGGAATGGCGGCAACCTCAACCATTATGGAGTTATTGGATTCTGGTGATCATGTGATTGCCATGGATGACCTCTATGGGGGAACGTTCCGTCTATTTGACAAAGTTCGCCAGCGTTCAGCTGGATTAACGTTCTCGTACGTGGATATGACCGATGTTGATGCGGTCGCTGCTGCAATCACTCCTGCTACGCGAATGATTTGGGTTGAAACTCCTAGTAACCCGATGCTGAAGTTAGTCGATATTGAGGCCATCTGCTCGGTAGCACGCCAGCATGACATCTTAGTGGTCGTGGATAATACGTTTGCAACGCCTTATAACCAACGGCCACTTGAGCAAGGTGCTGACATTGTTATGCACTCAGCGACCAAGTACCTCAACGGTCACTCAGATATGGTCGGGGGCATTGCAGTTGTTGGTGATAACCCTGAATTGATTGAGAAAATGAAGTTCTTGCAGAACTCGATTGGCGCAGTCGCTGGGCCGTTTGACAGTTACTTGGCGTTACGTGGGGTTAAAACCTTGGCGTTACGGATGCGTCATCATAATGCTGCTGCCCTTGAGCTGGCACAATGGTTAGAACAGCATCCACAGGTTGAAAAGGTCATTTACCCTGGCTTAGCAAGCCACCCGCAGCATGAGTTAGCGAAACGTCAAATGAGCGGTTTCGGGGGCATGATCTCGATCTTGTTGAAAGGGGATTTAGAGAAAGCCCGTCGTTTCCTTGAAACGGTCGAAATTTTTGCGCTTGCAGAAAGTCTAGGTGGGGTGGAAAGCCTCATTGAACACCCTGCGATTATGACTCACGCGTCCATTCCAAAAGAAACCCGTGAAAAACTCGGTATTTGGGATAATTTCGTGCGGATTTCAGTGGGAATTGAAGATTTGGACGATTTAAAGGCAGATCTTGATCGCGCATTGAACGCATAAAAGCGACGTTTAAATGACGAATGAAGGCCGATACTGAACACTCAGTATCGGCTTTTTTCATTATGATTCAAGCGGTAAGCAGTTGCCGCCGCTGATAATGACGCCAATCCGTTGGTCTTTAAAGAGTTTGGGATAACGTTGAATGGCAGCAATGACAGTTGCTGACGAAGGCTCGATGAGTTGCTCGGTTAAGCGAAAGATTAATTGTTGGGCGGCTAAGGCCTCTGCATCCGAAACCAGCAAAATATCATCGACGTGCTGCTGAATGAGCGGGAAGGTGTGGTCCCCTAAACTGGTGAGTAAGCCATCACAGATGCTTAATGGAGGCATCGCGGGTTGACGTTTCCCAGTGCGGAATGACGCTTGACCATCGGCGGCCAGTTCGGGTTCGACCCCATAGACTTTGGGGACTCCCATGGCTTTGGCAGCGATTGCTGTTCCACTCAGTAATCCACCGCCACCTAAGGGAGCAATCAGGCAATCTAACTGAGGTTGTTCCAGCAACAGTTCATGAGCTGCAGTGCCTTGTCCTGCAATAATATGAGGATGATCGTAAGGGGGAATAATAACCCGGCCCATGGGGCGTTGCTGTTCAATGAAGGCTTCACGTGCTGCCATGCCTGGTGCTATCGGAATAAGCTCGGCGCCATAACGTTCCATATTGGCGCGTTTCACGGAGGATGCATTTTCTGCAATTCCAACCCGCACTGGAATTTTTAGCTGTTGCCCGGCTGCGGCTAATGCAGCGCCGTGATTTCCTGATGAAACCGTGACCACACCTTGTGACCGTTCGGCTTCGGTCAATTGCAAAAGAGCGTGGCAGGCCCCGCGATATTTAAAGGCGTGGGTGTGTTGTAAGTGCTCGCATTTCAACCAGACATGAGCGCCCAATGCTTCATTTAATTTTAAGCTGACTAAAACGGTGGTGCGACGGACCATGGGGGCGATGAGAGTCGCGGCTTGTTGAATATGAGAATAGTCGAGTTGTTGATTCATAATGCGTATACTACCCAAAAATAACCGCTGGGGACGTTATGGTTTTGAATACATTTGAGCGCATGCGAGCACTTCCTTTTGCTTATCAGGCTGTTATGGCTCTGTACTTATGCCAACGGATGATGCCGAACTACGAGTTATTTCACCATGTTACTGGGTTCGGTGACCCAAAGCCACTGCAAGGCGCACTCAATGCATGCTGGGATTGGGCGTGGCAAGGGGGTGCGGTTAAAGTGAATTTTGCCCGCTGGCAAGAGAAGGTCGATGACGTGACCCCCAGCGAATATGGGCATGATTTATTAGGTGTTTACCCAGCCATGGATGCGTGCACAGCACTCAGTACTATGCTTCAAGGGTTCATGGACAATAACTCAGCCGACCTCGTCAGTGTGGCGAAAGTATCGCAGGCCAGTGTGGCCAAGTTCTTAGAGTTGTCGGAAGGCGCCGACATGAGCGCAGTAGAGCGTAAGCAACTGCTGCAAGAGCATGAGTTGGTTCACTATGAAATTGAAGTGCAGCAAGCCTTACTCAACTATTTAGAGGCGGTTGCTAGCGAGCAACCGCACCCGACTCAACAATTGGTGACCCAAGTCCGCGAAATGGTGGCGGATGAGGGCATTTCGAACATCGGCGTGAGTTTGGCAGAGGACTAATTAGTCCTCTGAGGTAGTTGTTGCTTGGCTAGCGATTCGTTGGGGTTGGGCGCGCATAATGGCCATCCAACCCACCACACCAAAAAAGATCACTTGCCAATAGTCTCCGCCGCGCCATTGTAAATGGGGCTTATAAACGGTGACAAACATCAACAGTTGAATGGCGTGCAAGATCACCAAAATAGCTGTCAGTAAAAGGAAAAATGCAAACCATTTGCCTGGAAAAGGCGCAACGATATTGGCGGCCAACACCCCCCAAATAATGGCAAATATGACACGCCCCAACCAAACCGCAATACCCATGATTTCTTTCCTTACTCAGTTACTCGTGAATGGAATAAAGCCGATAGGCCACTTGGCCAGCAAACTTTTCGCGGTGCAGCTGCCAGTGCGCAGGCACGGATGGTGTGAGTTCCACTTCTGTTTCCACATACACCCAACTGGTTGGTTTTAGCCAGCCGCGAGTAGCGAGTAGCGTGATTGCTTGTTCAACCAGTCCCATCCCAAAAGGTGGATCAATAAAGACAATATCATAGGGCTGAACCATCTCTTGCTGGAGAAAATGAATCGCATCAGTGCGATGTACCTGAGCGACTCCATTGGTGACAGCGGAGAGCTGCTGTGCATGCTGCGCTAATACACGAGCGGCTGGAGCGTCTTTTTCAATCAGCGTGACCTGTACCGCACCGCGCGATAACGCTTCAAAAGCTAAGGCTCCGCTGCCAGCAAATAAATCCAAGCAGCGTGTATCGGCAATTTCAAACTGCAACCAGTTAAAGACCGTTTCACGCACCCGATCAGGTGTTGGGCGTAATCCCGGAACATCGGCCACACTGAGCTTACGGCCCCGTAATTGCCCACCAATAATTCGCACCATTCCTTCAGGGCGTTGAGGCGCCTTTGGTGAATGGGCCGAACGCGTTCTTTTCTGCTTGTGTGAGCTTCGCGGCATGCTAAAGTAAGCCTTCTTTGTATCGACGTGATAAACTGTGCCGCATTGTAAACCGAGCAGCAGTGAACTTCCAAAGGTAAAGCAGGTATGGCCAAAGGATCTTTTTTCTCGTTATTCCGTAAAAATAACACGAGCGCAGCAACTACGGACACGTCGCCCTCTGTTACCCCCGTTGACGAACAGCCTGAAACGCAAGCAAAACCAAGCTTATGGCATCGACTAACCGCTGGATTGCGGAAAACGTCATCAGCGATCGGTGACGGTTTGTGGGGGATCTTTAAGGATAAAAAAATTGACGATGAGCTTTTTGAAGAGCTCGAAACGCAATTGTTAACAGCCGACATCGGTGTTCCTACCACTATGAAAATTGTGGAGCGGTTAACTGAACAAGCCAGTCGCAAACAATTAAAAGACGCCGAGGTGTTGTATCAGTTGCTCCAAGAGGATTTAACGGCCATCTTGGCACCTGTGGCACAGCCGCTAACGCTGCCAGAACAGCAAGATGGACCCTTTGTGATTCTCATGGTGGGCGTCAATGGCGTAGGTAAAACCACCACTATTGGCAAGCTGGCACAGCAATTTAAGCAGCAAGGGAAGTCCGTGATGCTCGCAGCGGGTGACACCTTCCGTGCGGCGGCGGTGGAGCAACTGCAAGTGTGGGGCCAACGCAATGATATTCCGGTGATTGCCCAGCATACTGGTGCCGATAGCGCTTCAGTCATCTACGATGCGGTAGAAGCTGCTAAAGCTCGAAATATTGACGTGCTGATCGCAGACACCGCTGGCCGCTTACAGAATAAGTCACATTTAATGGATGAGTTGAAAAAAGTAGTGCGCGTGATCCAAAAGTTAGACGCCAATGCACCGCATGAAGTGATGCTCACCCTTGATGCTGGAACTGGCCAAAACGCCATCAGCCAAGCGAAGTTGTTTGCCGAAGCCGTCGGTGTGAGCGGGATTACCCTCACCAAATTGGATGGTACGGCGAAAGGTGGTGTTATTTTTGCGATTGCGGATCAATTTAAAATTCCAATCCGGTATATTGGGGTGGGGGAAGGCATTGATGATCTGCGACCGTTCCAAGCTCAAGAATTCGTCGATGCGTTATTTCAACGAGAACTAAAAGAGACCCAATCGGTATGATTAAGTTTGAGCAAGTGAGCAAAACCTATCCAGGAGGCTTTCAAGCGTTAAACCAGGTGAGTTTTCACTTGGAGCCAGGGGAAATGGCATTTTTAACCGGGCACTCTGGAGCAGGTAAGAGCACCTTGCTGAAACTGATTAGCATGATGGAGCGCCCTAGTTCGGGCCGGGTGTTGATTAATGGCCACGATTTGAAGCGGATTAGTAATCGCCAAATTCCTTATGTGCGCCGCGATATTGGCATGATTTTTCAAGACCATCGGCTGTTAATGGATAAAACCGTTTTAGATAATGTCGCGCTGCCGCTGTTAATTGAAGGCTACAGTATGCAAGAAGCTCGTAAACGAGTTTCGGCAGCCCTCGAAAAAGTTGGCTTAGGCGATAAGCTGCGCCATTACCCCATGATGCTTTCCGGTGGGGAACAACAGCGGGTGGGAATTGCCCGCGCCATTGTGAATAAGCCACCCCTGCTATTAGCGGATGAGCCAACGGGGAACCTCGATCCAAAACTCTCAATGGAAATCATTCGGTTATTTGAAGAGTTTAATCGGGTTGGGGTGTCCGTCCTGATAGCAACCCATGATTTAGGCCTGATTGCTCGCCTGCGCTATCGCACCTTGACGCTCAAAGAGGGGCGCATGATAAATGATGGTTTACAGGAGGGGTAGGCCATGAGTTTATTGTTTCGCTCACGTCAGCAAGGCGCACAACAAGTAAAAATTTCAGGCTTTCGTCGTTTTGTCATGTTTTGGGTGCATAATCTCCAGCAAGCTGTAGCGAGTCTTGGAGAATTAGCCCGTTACCCCTTTGCCAGCTTGATGACGATGGCGGTGCTAGGACTAAGTTTGACACTGCCTGCGACACTCTATGTGGTGGTCAAAAATACCGAGGCAGTGGGGGCGTCCTGGCAACATGCCTCCGAAATGACGCTATTTTTGCGGAAAGAATTGAGTCAGCAGGAAATCTCAACCTTGCATAAACGCTTAAGCTTATCGAACGATATTGAATCGGTACGATGGATTGATAAAGACGAAGCGTTAGCAGAATTTCGCGTGCATTCGGGGTTTGGTGATGCGCTAAAAGGTCTTGCCCAAAACCCGCTCCCTGATGTGTTGGTGGTGTTACCTGCCGCCCATAAACGCAGTGCAGGGCAGGCGCAGCAATTAGCACAACAGCTACGGCAAGAACGAGAAGTGGAACAAGTTCGGCTTGATTTAGATTGGTTACAGCGGCTGGAAGCGCTCATCAATTTGGTTCGAGATGGCTTATTGGCGTTAGCACTCCTACTGTGTTTGTCGGTGGTGCTGATTGTCGGGAACACAATTCGCCTGAATATTCTCAGTAAACGAGAGGAGATTATGGTGATGAAGTTGGTCGGGGCAACCGACGGCTTTATTCAGCGCCCTTTCCTTTATACGGGGGTATGGTACGGCGTGGTGGGTGGCTTGATCGCGTGGATCGCCACTTGGATAATGATGGCGTGGATTGCTGGCGCTGTTGCTCAAATTAGTGAATTGTATGAGAGTCAGTTTTCTCTGGTGGGATTAACCGGCCAAGAAATGATGATTCTGTGGTTGTTGGCAATAGGACTAGGGCTGCTGGGCTCGTACTTGGCAGTTCGAAAACATGTCAAAGAGGTTGAACCTCAATAAATCGTCCCTATATCTAAGGGGTAGATGGTTAAATACTATCCCTAAGTAGTCATTGTCAGCAGCGTCAAATTTGCTAAAATGAGGGAACTTTCAGGCGGAATTTTTGTCTGAATCAGTGTCTGGATAATTATATGCAGACCCTAAGTAAAGAGGATGTTGTTGCATGAGCTCTGAAATTTCTAGTATGGCATTAGCTGTTCCTCTATCGAGTGGTAGCATAGAAGCCTATGTTGCGACTGTGAACCGTATTCCAATGCTTTCTGCAGAGGAAGAAGTCGAATTGGCAACACGCTTACAAGAACAGGACGACCTTGATGCTGCGCGTCAGCTTATCATGTCGCACCTGCGCTTTGTCGTACATGTTGCCCGCAGTTATTCAGGCTATGGCTTACCTCAAGCAGACTTAATCCAAGAAGGCAATATTGGCCTGATGAAGGCAGTGCGTCGCTTCGACCCAACGGTAGGAGTGCGCTTAGTTTCATTTGCTGTGCATTGGATTAAAGCTGAAATTCACGAGTATGTGCTGAAAAATTGGCGGATGGTCAAAGTTGCGACCACCAAGGCTCAGCGCAAACTGTTCTTCAACCTTCGTAAGATGAAAAAACGTTTAGGTTGGTTTACTCCAGAAGAAGTCAATACGGTGGCGACTGAGTTAGGCGTCAGCACCAAAGATGTGTTGGAAATGGAAGCGCGCATGAGCGCGTATGACCAAGCGTTTGAGCTCAGTTCAGATGACGACGATGCTCGCGAAGGTCACACCTTCTCACCGGCACAGTATTTAGAAGATAAACGTTCCGATGTGGCAGAAGAAGTTGAAAATGAGCAATGGGAAAACCATACCCAACAACGCTTGTTGTCAGCGATTAAAACATTGGATGAACGCAGCCAAGACATTGTGCGGGCACGTTGGTTAGACGAAGATAATAAGCTAACCTTGCAAGAATTAGCCGATCGCTATCAAGTGTCGGCAGAACGCGTGCGCCAACTTGAAGCAAACGCGATTAAAAAATTACGTTCAGCGATGATGTAAACTACGTTGCTTGAATGAATTCAAAAGCCCCTGCATGCAGGGGCTTTTTTCATGGGCATGTCGCTGCTGTACTCCGCGATACTGCTGTCGATTCGACTTGGTGTGTGCTTTTGCGTGAGTATGTGCAGAGCCAAGTTACCCCTGAATAGAACCGCTGCGCGGTTCCCGCTTGTATCCCCGCCCGATTGGGCGAGGGTTTACGCGGATTTTGCTAATGACTGAGATTTTCGACGTCTCATTGCTCCGACTTTTCGGGAGGATTACACATGAGAGTGTTCAAAACTCTTCAAAATTTTCTTTTTGAATTGAATAAGGAAACGATGACTTAATATGATCCACGAGAGACGTATGCAAAAGTTTTAAGTCACATTCCTTACAATCAAAAAAGGAAATAACAAATCTTTTTTCGTCCATTAAATTGTTAATTTTGATTACTCGGTTTCCATTAGTATCTGTGAACTCTATTAATATGGGGTTTTTACCTGTTGGATAGCTGCGAGAGCTATCACTAACGCTTAAGCCATGCTTGTTAGCGAACTCAAATAGAGAAGCTCGAAAAAAATCAAATTTATCTTCTTCTAACAAGAAGCCGCTGCAACGCCTATTCTTTCAGCTAATTTCAGAGCTTCTGCTTTAAATTCTTGCGTGTGGACTTTGCGTGTTTTATTTGCTTTCATGATTCACCTCGTTAAGTGATTTTACTCACTTAGCGAGGTGTCCAAAAGTACTGGTGCGGATCAGTATATGGAAAAGATGAATTAACAATCTTGTAAATTTCTCTTCAAATATGATAGAACTTTATAAAAAAATGGGATTCCGATTATTCCAATACCTATATACAACCAAATACTATAGGTATTATCGTAACCATTTGAATATAGAATCCAGCACCCTACGAATATAATAAAATAGCTCAATGATACATATATATCCAAGTAGGGCACTTCTCGCCGCAGTAATTTGATTTTAGGTAGTAGAAAATAAGCAGCAAAAAAAATAATCGCTCCTATAATCCCAAGCCACCATTGGCCTCTTAGTACCAACACTATCGGTAGCCCAAAAGATACTAAATAACAAGAAATGACTCTGTCTGCTTCTGTTCTCATAACTTCTATCCTATAAGCACTTGAAGGGGATATCACATGCTACTGTTACAGCTGTGTTTAGGTGACCAACATTCTCTATCGTCTGTTGCAAAGGCGTTGCTCCTGGGAAAAAGAAATCATCTACCGGCCTCATCGCTTTTCCTAGTGGGCCTGTGGTAGCTCCGATTATGTTTTGCAGTGAAGGATCTAGCACCGCGGCACTACCTAAAATTAACCAGCCAGCGAAGACGGTACCTCCTGTACCAAGTGTTGCAAGACCAGTTCCTAAATAACCAAGAGCTGTAGCTGCTTCTTCTTTTGTAGTCTCTATATAATCCGACATATTCGTACCCGTCTGACGCGCAAGGTAATCCGAACCAAAGTTTTTAGCATGTACCTGAGGATCAGCCCAGTACCACTCAGGGCGAGATCGTGAACGTTTTTTAACCAGCTGAAGACCCGAACAAACGATCGGTTTGACGATCTGAATTACCTGTGATCATATACTCCCTTTTTCGGGAGATAACTCATGTACATCGAAGCCTTCACTAGTCACTTTGGCGCATTAACAGACGCACGTCAATCAGCAAAGGTCACCTATCCGTTTGAGGATATCTTGTTTATTACGCTGTGTGCTGTCACGGCTGGAGCCGAGGGCTGGAGTGACATTCGGATGTATGCTGAAGGTCATCGAACATGGTTCGAGAAGCACGGTTTTTTGCAACACGGTATTCCTGTCGATGACACAATCGCTCGCACCATCTCCCGCATTGACCCCGAGCAGTTTCGACTTTGTTTTGTCGGTTGGATGCAAAGCATTCATGAGGCCAGCCAAG
>NZ_FMXN01000028.1 GCF_900104245.1 Pseudidiomarina indica | reverse complement strand
TTGATACTCATTGAGCCTTCTCCCCAATTTAGCCAGCTTGGCTAAACTGAAAGGCAACCAAACCAAAAAGGAGAAGACCCAATGAACTTTTACAATAGCACCCATCAGCATTATTGTGGAATCGATTTGCACGCCCGCAGCCTCTATGTTTGCATTATCAATCAACAAGGTGAAACGCGCCTACATAAGGAAATATCAGCGAATCCAGACGCGCTGATTGAACTTATCAGCCCCTATTTAGATGATCTTGTCCTCGGCGTTGAATGCATGCACTGTTGGTACTGGGTCGCCGACTTTTGCGACGACCATGATATTGAATTTATTCTCGGCCATGCCTTATACATGAAAGCTATCCACGGCGGCAAAACTAAAAACGACCGCGTGGACTCGTTTAAAATTGCGGCCCTAATGCGCGGTGGAAACTTCCCGCTGGCCTATGTCTATCCGCGCAACATGCGGGCAACTCGCGACTTGTTGCGTCGCAGAACCAACCTGGTGCGACACGGCGCGGACTTAAAAGCCCATGTCGCTAACACCACCAGCCAGTACAACTTACCGCCAAACAAAGTAAATCTAAAGAACGTCGGTGCCCGAGAGCAACTCAATACCACTTTTCATGATCCTGTCGTGCAACGCAATATCAACCTCGATATGGCGGTTCTCGAGTGCTACCACCGAGAGCTCAGTCAGGTGGAATGGTTTCTGGAAAAACAAGCCATAAAGCACCAGCCCGCGTACTTCTATCTACTAAAAACAATCCCCGGCATTGGTCGCATACTCGCGCTGACCATCCTTTACGAAATCGGCGATATTCAACGCTTCGAATCGGTGCAAAAGTTTGCTTCTTACGCCCGACTTATCAAATGCAAAGCTGAGTCCGCTGGTAAAACCTATGGCACTCAAGGCAACAAAATTGGCAATGCGCACCTAAAATGGGCCTTCTCTGAAGCGGCGGTTTTATACCTCAGAGGTAATTCGGGCGCACAACAACTATTGCAACGCTTTCAAAAGCGCATGAGCAAAGCTAAAGCGTTGTCTGCCCTAGCTCACAAGCTAGGCCGTGCCGTCTATTTCATGTTAAAGAACGAGAAAATATTCGATGAAAAACGCTTCTTAACTAGTTAGTCACGCAGCAGGATGATGATCAACGTCTAACTGGATCATGACGGAGTGTGCTGAAAACCGGTGTCTGCTGACTGGGTATACAACCCTCCAAACCGAATTTCTACACCCACTACGAAGCCCGTCGCTTTGATTATCCATTCTGCTGGCGTGCATCAATACTCTGAGCGAGTGCGCTTACACCGGTGCTGAACCTGAAACTAACTGGGACGAAATCGTAACCCGCTTTTTGACTAGGACAGATACCGGTTAACCGATGAATGTCTAGTGCCCCAAACCAACCTGCACGGAGCAATCCGGTTTGGCAGTGGATAACCGCCACACTAAGAGAGCCTCAATAGGTGTTTGCTGTAAGCCATCAACAGCCAACGATGACAGACGAAGCAGGCTCACTGGCTCAGAGATTTGGTATTGGCCGCTCACGCGGCGGCCAATAAAAACTAGTGCCTATTGACAGGACGAAGGCTCATAGGTGTTA
>NZ_FMXN01000013.1 GCF_900104245.1 Pseudidiomarina indica | reverse complement strand
GACGTCCAGAACCCAATGAAGGCTGTTCTCTACAGCCCAATGAGAACGTACCGCTTCGGCCAGTTGTTTCTCACTCAATGACGCTGAGCTGATATAGTAACAGTATGTCAGCTCGGGCGGCTTTCCTTGCTGTTGGCGGAAGCGCATGCTCATGCCAAGCGTCTTTAGCTCAGGCCATTGCGGGAACGCTTTGCTCACGTCATTAGCGCTTAACACATGGTATGTTCGGGCTTCTATGCGACCCCGTTTTTGCTCGAAGGTTAAACCACCAAGGGGCGCTTTGCGTGTCTCAGCAAACGCATCTTCCACCGCCTTCATCCAGTTAATAAAGCAGGCTCTGAACTGCTCTGGGTCGATACGCGAAATGGTACGGGCAATGGTGTCATCAACGGGGACGCCCTCGCGCAGGTAACCATGCTGTTGAAACCAGTCAAGGTGGCCGTCAGCATAATCTCGGATCTCGCTCCAGCCTTCGGCTCCAGCGATAACACCACACAAGGTGATAAATAAAATATCCTCAAGCGGATAAGTCACTTTTGCTAATTGACGATTGTCAGATAATTCGCCAAAGTGTGTGGTGAAGGCTTCGATATACATGGCTTTACTCCCTGAAAAGAGAGTATAAGATCACGACTACACTGGATCGTCAAACTGATCGTTTAGCTTTCGCTCAGGTGGTTAAGAATTGTTCACGATCTCGCCCTGGTATGATAGCCCTCTCGGTAGACACTCAATTTCACAGTTTTCAGGAAGGTAGTTGAGATGAATTATACGCACTTAAAGGTCTTGTTGGTTGCATTATTGATTGTGTCATGCGGAGTTGAGAGTGTGGCTCCTAGCGAAAATAAAGCATTTTCCTATATAAAAAGCTCTGATTTAGGGTCTTTAAAAAAGTATGTGCTAGATGGGGGGAATCCAAATCTAGTAGATGAAAATGGTAATTCTTTGTTGTTATTAGCAATAATGAATAACGACTTACGTATTTTTAAATTTTTATTAGAAAATGGTGCCACTTTCAACTTTAGAAATGAGCAGGGAAATCCAAGAGAGCGCTTGGTTGTAATGGAGCAAGCTGCAATTTCAGAGAATGAAGGATTCTTGCAAATTCTCTTAGAGATAGGAGCAGACCCAAATACATTAGATAGCTATTTAAAATATGGGGTTCTATTCCAAGCTGTCGTGGCTACAAAACCTAGCAACGTCAAACTACTTGTGTCCTATGGCGCTGACATAAACGCTGTTGGTCCAAATGGCAAAACACCGATTCATAGCGCAATTGCAATTAAAAACTTTGAAATAGCCAATTACTTATTGGATAACGGTGCTGATTTGACAATAAAAGATAAATGGGGAAATTCACCTGTAGATACACTTAAAATGTTTGGTGATGCCGGAATAAAATTAAATAGTGACCACTATGAATGGTACTTGAAGTTCTTACATAAGCTGGATATAGATCCTCAGACTATCGCTAAAACAAGACATAATTGATGGTAGCTATTAACGTTAATTTGCAATTCCAATCAGGAAAACAAGCAGGGCAACCGCATGAATGCTCATTAATTAATCATGCTGCTGAAGCCCGCTGTTAGCACAGCTTCCAGATAGCTGGCTTTCATCCAAGCCCGTTTTTGCTTAGCTGGTATGCTGCCTTTTGATGACTCTGCACGCAGCATGTTGAGCGCCAGATGGCGCAGCATCGACCAGTTTTCGGCACCGTGGTTCTGGTGGATTTGACAGTCGTCTTCACCCATGCTGACGTCCAGAACCCAATGAAGGCTGTTCTCTACAGCCCAATGAGAACGTACCGCTTCGGCCAGTTGTTTCTCACTCAATGACGCTGAGCTGATATGGTAACGGTATGTCAGCTCGGGCGGCTTTCCTTGTTGTTGGCGGAAGCGCATGCTCATGCCGAGCGTCTTTAGCTTAGGCCATTGCGGGAACGCTTTGCTCACGTCATTAGCGCTTAACACATGGTAGGTGCGAGCTGCCCTTCGGTGCTTTCGTGCACAGCCTGCATCCAGTTAATACGACAACACCACACAAGGTGATAAATAAAATATCCTCAAGCGGATAAGCCACTTTTGCTAATTGATGATTGTCAGATAATTCGCCAAAGTGTGTGGTGAAGGCTTCGATATACATGGCTTTACTCCCCGAAAAGAGAGTATAAGATCACGACTACACTGGATCGTCAAACTGATCGTTTAGCTTTCGCTCAGGTGGATAAGAAACGTTCACGATCTCGCCCTGGCCTTTCAGTTTTACTACCTTAGCCCCTCATCGTCACAAACTCTTCTGCACTGGTAGGGTGCAGAGCGACGGTGGCATCAAAGTCTGCTTTCGTTGCGCCCATTTTAATCGCAACAGCAAAACCTTGCAGAATTTCGTCCATGCCTTCACCAAGACCGTGGAGGCCGACCACTTTTTCATCGGCACCGACGCAAACCAGCTTAAAGGTGCTCAGCGCACGGTGCGGTGTTACCGCGTTATACATGGCCGCAAACTGTGAACGATACACTTTGACTGCATCGCCATACTGCTCCCGTGCTTCGGCCTCGGTAAGGCCAACGGTACCAATTGGCGGGTGACTAAAGACGATGGTTGGAATCAAACTATAGTCCATATGTGCATCGGGAAGGTCTTTGTTAAACAGGCGCTCCGCGAGTAACCGACCTGCTTTGATCGCGACCGGTGTTAATTGTGCTTCGCCGGTGATATCACCTACCGCGTAAATTCCTTTGACGTTGGTGTTTTGGTATTTATCGGTGCGGATAAACCCTTGCTCATCGGTGACCACACCCGCTGCTTCAAGGTTGATGGCATCGGTGGCAGGTTCACGGCCAATGGCCCAAATCAGACAGTCAATGCCATCAATTATTTCCCCAGCTTCGGTATGCAGGGTTAGTAGGTTCGTGGTGGCATCTTTTTCTACTCGAGCAACGACAGAGTTGGTGTGGAGTGTTGGACCATCTTGTTGCATGCGTTCGAGCAAGGCAGTGGTGATATCCTGGTCAAAATAGCGCAAAGGGCGGTCGCCGCGCACCATTAAATGAGCATCGGTTCCAAGTGCGTGCAGGACACCAGCAATTTCTACGGCGATGTAACCGGCTCCAACAACCACCGCTTTTTTGGGTTGTTCGGTCAGTGCGAAGAAACCGTCTGAATCCATCCCATATTCGGCGCCAGGAATTTGTGGAATCAACGGGCGGCCACCGACGGCGATGGTGATGTGATCTGCTGTAATACGTTCGCCATTCACTTCAACCGTGTTGGCATCAACAAAGCGAGCAAAACCTTCAATATAATCGACACCATTGCCAGCAAAACCGCGATGATAAGCGCCATGGATTCGTTCGATATAGGCTTCACGGTTTTGCACCAAGGTGCTCCAATCGAATCCTTTTTGCTCTAATTGGAAGCCGTATGCTGAGCTGTACTTAATCGCCTCAGCAATATGCGCGCCAAACCACATGACCTTTTTCGGAACGCAGCCGACGTTAACGCAAGTCCCGCCCACCGCTTTGGCCTCAATGACCGCGGCTTTGGCACCACGAATTGCAGCTCGGTTCGCTGAGGCGATACCGCCGCTACCCGCTCCAATGGCAAGATAATCATAATGTCGACTCATGTGCATAACTCCTTGGACATGCTTATAGCTACAGATTTTTAAATGAATAATGGCTATGATCGCTGAAAAGGACGCTCGGTGCAATGTAACCCACCCGAGAACTCACGCTGAATGCCATGAAAAATCCGATGAGCCTAATCTATAAAATCAATCGCAGTCCCCGCCGCCGCCACATTGCTTTGAAAGTTAGTGGGGGAGAGTTGTATGTGTTAGCGCCTGCAGATGCATCCAATGACACCATTGCGGCGGTGGTACAGGCGAAGGCTGCATGGGCTCGAAAACATCTGGAAAGTCAGCAAGCTCAGTTGCGTCATTTGCCACTGCGTCAGTGGCAAACGGGGGAGCAAATACGCTGGTTGGGGCAACCGTTAACCCTCGTGATCGCGCGGGGAACGCGTAAGCGAATCGAGCGAGTGGGCAGTGAACTCCAACTGACGTTGGCAGCCCGCAGTCCATTACCAACCACTGCCCATCAATTGGTGCGCGGGTGGTATCAAGCACAAGCGCAACAATGGCTCGATGACTTTTTCCAGCATTGGCAAGTGGCTGAGTTAACGCCTCGTACGTGGTCCGTGGGCGATTTTTCGAGTAAGTGGGGGCACTGTACGCGGAGCGGAGCGTTGCGCTTTAGTTGGAAATTGTGGCTGGCGCCGTCATGGGTGGTACGGAATGTCGTGATTCATGAACTGTGTCATTTACAAGAGTTCAACCACAGTGCTGCATTCTGGCAATTGGTCGCGCGTTATTCAGCCGACTATCAAGCGGCTGAACAATGGCTGCGTCAGCACGGGATGACCGTGCTGAGCAACCAATACTTAGATTATTGTGAGGTCGAGGAATCGTTCACCGGCAAATAACGTTGTAAAAAGTCTGCCATCATGGTGCGCAGGTGGCGAGTTGTGCCTTTCCCTTCGTGAATTCCATGGGTACGGTTTGGATATGCAAAATAATCGAATTGCTTCCCATGTTTAATCAGTTCATTCACCAATCGTTCGGTGCCTTGAAAGTGAACGTTGTCATCCGCGGTGCCATGCACCAACAACAAGCGCCCTGCCAGTGCGCTGGCATGAGTAATTGCGGACGTTTCGCGGTAGCGCTCAGCGGCCTCAGGCAACAGACCGGAATACCGTTCTTGGTAAATCGTGTCATAGAGCGTGAGGTCTGGAACGGGCGCTAAGGCGATGCCAACATGATAAGCATTAGGATAACGGAACATGGCATTCAAGGTTTGTGAACCGCCGCCACTGTGGCCCCAAATACCGACCCGATCGGCATCAATAAACGACCAACGTTGCAACATACCTTGTAAGGCGTCGTATTGGTCACGAACGGTAATATCTCCCAGGTTTTTATAAATGGACCGACGCCATTCAAAACCACGAGGTGAGCGCGTGCCACGGTTATCCACCGAGGCCACGATATAGCCCTGCTGAGTTAAATAGGTATGGAATAGCATGCGTTCACCACCCCAACTATTACTCACCGTTTGCCCCCAAGGTTCGCCGTACACATAAAAGACAATGGGGTAGCGCTGGTTGGGGTCAAAGTTGGTGGGTTTCATCAAATAACCATCTAACACTAAACCATCGCGAGCTTCGACTTGGAAGAATTCAAACTCACCGCGTTGCAGCTGGTCAAATGCCTGTTGAGCACGAACATTGTCTTTGATGACACGAATACTGCGATGATCAGGCAAACTGATCATGTCGACCACAGGAACCTGTGCAATGTTGGAATAAGTGTGGACGGCATAGTTTGCATTTGCAGAGAGTTGATAACTATGAGTGCCAGGTTGCGCGGGAGTAAGGCGCTCTAATTTCCCACTGCCGTCTAAGCTGGCACGGAATAGGTAGCGCTCCAGTGGGTTCTCAGGAGAAGCAATGAAATAGACCCAGCCATTGGCTTCATTGATTTGCAGAACTTCAATGACATCCCAGTGGCCACGTGTGATGGCTTGGATTCGGCCAGAATCGCGCTGTACACGATAAAGATGACGGTAGCCGCTGCGCTCGCTCAGCCAGGTAAAGGCTTGGCCTCCCTGAATAAACTCAACGTCATCGACATATTCTGCCCAGCTGTCGGTGGTTTCGGTCACCAGTGGACGCGCTTGGCCCGTTGCAATATCTGCTAAAAAGGCAATGTTGACGGCTTGTGAGCGAGTGAGTTGCTGGATCAGTAGTTGCGAACTATTTCCTGCCCATTGCATGCGCACTAGATAATGTTGGCGCGGGTCCCCTGGAATCTTCATCCAACGGGTTTTACCACCTTGCGCAGGCAATACGCCAATCCGCATCGCTGCGTTGGTTTCCCCTACTTTGGGATAAGGAAATTGTTTCACGGTTGGATACAGCGAGTCGGTGTTGTTGATCATCGTGAACAGAGGTGTTCCCTCTGTATCAAGCTGCCAATAAGCGATGTATTGGCCATCGGGGCTCCAACGGAAACCATCACGCAACATGAATTCTTCTTCGTTCACCCAGTCAAAGGTGCCGTTAACGATGGTGTCATTGCCATCGTGGGTGAGCTGAGTAATACGGCGGGTCGCCAACTCTTCAACATAAATATTGTTTTTCATCACATAGGCAACGCGTGTTGCCGCTGGGTTGAATTTGGCAAATTGCAACGTCGATGGCTCAGCACTACCACCCAGCTTTTGCAATTGTTGGGTCGCTAGGTCAAACACCCAGTAGTCCCCCAAAGTATGGGTTCGCCAAGAGCGTTTGGTGTTGGTAAAAATCAGCAACTTTTGCCCATCGTCGGACCAGCTGTAATCGGCAATTGTTAATGGCTCCTCGCTGGGGCTAGGTCGCAGTTTGTCTGCAGCAACGAGCACGTCCCGTTGTTGCGTGGCGGGGTGATAACGGACTAGTGACTGCCCTCCTGCAGAGGCAGGCTCTAATACCGTGTACCCGGAGCCATCACTGAGCCAACGGGTGGGGCCCACGCCTGAGGCATGATACAAACCCCGATCATATAAGTCGTCAAACTGTACTTGCTGGCCGGATTGCCCTGTATGCTGGGTCGACTCAGTGGGAGTTGAAGTCATGGTGGTGCTACAACCAGCCAATGCCACGCTGGCAATGAGCGCGGTAAAGGTATGGCGTAGGCGGGAATGATACAAGCCTGTCATAGTGAACCCTGTGGTTAAGCGTGCTCTTGAATATCACTCAAGAAGCCGCATGTTATAGTGTATGATGAAGTAACTGCATTATTAAAGAGGACGTTCCATGAGTCAAAACCCTTTACTCAGCGATTATCATTTGCCCCCGTTTGATCAAATAAAACCGTCTCATATCGTGGCTGCGATTGAGCAGCGCATTGCTGACTGCAAAACGACCATTGAGCAGGTATTGGAACAAGGGGATTTTAGCTGGGATGGGTTGGTCGCGCCACTCGAACAGGCCGATGATTTATTGGAACGAAGCTGGTCACCAGTGTCCCATCTGAATGCGGTGATGAGTGAGCCTGAGCTGCGCGAAGCTCATGATCAGTGCTTACCATTATTGGCAGCATACGGCACCTTTGTGGGGCAACATGAGGGACTTTATCGCGCGTTTAAAAACCTTCGTGATAGCGCTGCGTTCACCCAGTTAACCACCGCACAGCAGCAAGTGATCACACATACTTTGCGTGATTTTGAGCTTTCAGGCATTGCGTTGCCGGCCGAGCAAAAGCAACGGTACGCAGAAATTCAAGCGCAGCTTTCTGAGTTAACCTCGCAGTTTAGCAACCATTTATTGGATGCCACGGATAGCTGGCATTTATTAGTGACTGATGAAGCACAACTGGCAGGCTTGCCCGAAAGCGCGATTGCGGCATCCCGCGCTGCTGCGACAGAACATGATCAGCAAGGGTGGCGCTTTGGATTGGACTTCCCGAGTTATCTTGCCGTGATGACCTATGCCGATGACGCTACATTACGGCGTCAGCTCTATGAGGCATTCACCACGCGCGCGTCAGATCAAGGGCCACAAGCGGGGCAGTTTGATAATACTCAGTTGATGCAGCAGATCTTAGCATTACGCCACGAGCTCGCGCAGTTATTGGGATTTGCCAATTACGCTGAGTTGTCGATTGCAACCAAAATGGCAGAATCCACCCAACAAGTGGAACAGTTTTTAGCTGACCTTGCGCAACGTTCCCATGCACAAGCAGAAGCGGAATACCAAGACGTGGTTCAATTTGCGCGTGAATTAGATGGGGTGACCGAATTAAACGCGTGGGATGTGGCTTATTATAGTGAGAAACTAAAGCAACAAGAGTATGCAATTTCTGATGAGCAGTTACGGCCGTATTTCCCAGAGCATCAGGTGGTGCAAGGTCTGTTTAAGGTCGTCGAGCGCTTGTTTGGCTTGCGTATTAATGAACAGCCCACAGTCACTTGGCATCCTCAGGTACGTTATTTTGAGATCCACGATCAGCACAATGAATTCCGCGGCAGCTTCTATCTGGATTTATATGCCCGTAGTGGTAAACGGGGCGGGGCGTGGATGGCGGAATGCGCGGTCCGGCGGAACACTGCGGAGCGAACCTTGCAGCACCCAGTGGCTTATCTGACCTGTAACTTTAATCGCCCGGTTGACGGCAAACCTGCGTTGTTTACTCATGATGAAGTGATTACCTTGTTCCATGAGTTCGGCCATGGCTTGCACCACCTTTTGACGAAGGTGGATGTAGCGGGTGTTTCAGGGATTAATGGAGTGGCTTGGGATGCCGTGGAATTGCCGTCGCAGTTCCTTGAAAACTGGTGCTGGGAGCCTGAAGCCTTAGCCTTGATTTCAGGGCATTACGAGACCGGAGAGCCGCTGCCACAAGCCTTGCTTGAGAAAATGCTAGCGGCCCGTAATTTCCAGTCGGCCATGCAAATGGTACGTCAATTAGAGTTCAGCTTATTTGATTTACGGATTCATCGTGACTATCAAACGGGTGCTCCTGCGAGCTTTATTCAGGATACTTTGGATCAAGTGCGAGCAGAAGTTGCCGTCGTACTTCCACCTGCATATAACCGCTTCCAACATAGTTTTGCGCATATCTTTGCGGGTGGCTACGCAGCAGGTTATTACAGCTACAAATGGGCGGAAGTGCTATCGGCCGATGCCTTTGCGAAGTTTGAAGAAGATGGAATTTTTAACCGCACCACAGGGGCTGACTTCTTGCAGGCCATTTTAGAGCAAGGCGGTTCGCGGGATGCGATGGAATTGTTTAAACAATTTCGTGGTCGAGAGCCCCAAATTGACGCTCTGCTTCGCCATTCGGGGATTATGAACTCGGCAGCACCCAGTTCACAATCAGTATCAAGGTAAGCACAAATAGCACAATAAAGATCGCACCGACGGTGATGAATACAGCGGGACTCCCATGCTTAAAGTCACGTTGTCGGTTGCGCTCTGATTGTACGCCAAACAAAGCAGCAAGAATGCTGCAAATGACCGCCCAAAAAGAAGGCTTTGAGGTTGTTTCGTCAAAAGGGTTGATAGTCATGTTTCTTATCGGTTGAACCAAACAACAATTCAAATAAATCTAAAAAGTGAAACTGAGCTGAACGACTTTTTCCTGATAGCCAATTGCTCCAGGTGATTTGACGAATGTCGGTGTCTGTCGTAGCGCAGGTGGCTGCTTCGGCGGTGGGCTCAGGCGTTGATGATGCCGGCACCGATGCGACGCAAGCATTAGCCACTGGCGCGTCGGGGTGAGATTGCCACGCAGCAGCGACCACAGCGCATGCAAGCACTAGGTTAAACACGAGAATTGCTGACAAGGTTGACAGTTTCATGTGCATCTCCGCGGCAGTCAAGAACCCATAAAATAGCAGTTTTTTTACCCAACTGCCATGCCTAGTTGATGATTTTTAACTGCCAAGCAGATTGAGCTTTGGTACACTAGGGCCACTTCAATGACTCTAGGGGCAGCTATGCGCGATTTTTTAATTGCACCATCCATTTTGTCTGCAGACTTCGCTCGTTTAGGCGAGGAGGTGTCCGCAGTATTAGCCGCAGGCGCTGATGTCGTTCATTTTGACGTCATGGATAACCATTTTGTACCGAATCTGACCATTGGCCCTATGGTGTGTCAGGCGTTGCGTAACTATGGCATCACCGCACCCATTGATGTGCATTTAATGGTCCAACCGGTGGATCGAATGATTGCTGACTTTGCCGCCGCAGGGGCATCGATCATTACCTTTCACCCAGAAGCGTCGACCCATATCGATCGCTCCTTACAGCAAATCCGTGATGCTGGGTGTCAAGCAGGTTTAGTCTTTAACCCAGCCACGCCCTTGCATTACCTCGACTATGTGATGGATAAAGTGGACGTCATCTTACTGATGTCAGTGAATCCAGGCTTCGGTGGCCAGTCGTTTATTCCATCAACGCTCGATAAATTACGCGAGGCACGGCAACGCATTAAGCAAAGTGGGCGGCCAATCCGACTCGAAATTGATGGCGGCGTGAAAGTCGAAAATATCGCGGAGATAGCCGCGGCAGGCGCCGATATGTTTGTGGCGGGCTCTGCAATCTTTAACCAACCTGATTATGCGCAAGTGATTCGTGCCATGCGTGACGAACTTGCCAAAGTAGCACAATAACGGAATCGATGAATGATGAGTAAACCCATTGTACTAAGTGGCTGTCAGCCTTCTGGACAACTTTCCATTGGTAACTATATCGGTGCTTTACGGCAGTGGGTGACCATGCAAGAAACCCATGATTGCCGTTTTATGCTGGTGGATCTGCACGCGATTACCGTGCGCCAAGATCCTGAGCAATTGCGTGAAGCGACTTTAGATGGGTTGGCGTTATACCTTGCCTGTGGGCTTGATCCCGATAAAAGTGTGGTGTTTGTGCAGTCGCACGTTGCTGAACATAGCCAATTAGCCTGGGTGCTGAATTGCTACACGCAAATGGGCGAATTAAACCGGATGACGCAGTTTAAAGATAAAGCCGATCGTCACACCAATAACGTGAATGCCGGACTCTTTACATACCCAGCGTTGATGGCTGCCGATATTCTGCTCTACCAAGCGAATGAAGTGCCGGTAGGCAATGATCAGAAGCAACACTTGGAGCTGGCGCGTGATGTTGCGATTCGCTTCAATAACATTTATGGGGACGTCTTCACCGTACCAGAACCCTTTATTCCAGAAGTGGGCGCGCGGGTCATGAGCCTTCAAGATCCCACCAAAAAGATGTCCAAATCTGACGATAACGTGAATAATTTTATTGGTTTGCTGGAAGATCCGAAAGTTATCACGAAAAAACTGAAACGTGCGGTGACCGACTCGGATGAGCAAGCGCGTATCTATTTTGATCCTGCTGAAAAAGCAGGGGTTTCTAACTTACTATCTATTTTGTCGGCAGCAACGGGGCGTTCCATTGAGGAATTAGTGCCTGAGTACGCAGATAAAATGTATGGGCACTTGAAAACAGATACGGCTGCTGCGGTGGTAGAAATGCTGGCGCCGATTCAGCAACGTTATCAAGAATACCGACATGACCGGAGCTATTTGAATGACGTGATGCGGCGCGGTGCTGAAGCGGCTCAGGCTCATGCACAAGTCACGTTACAGCGTGTTTATGACGCCATCGGTTTTGTGCCACGGCCATAAACTATGTTGTTAATGATTGATAACTACGATTCTTTTACCCACAACGTGGTGCATTATTTGCGCGAGTTGGGGGCAGAAGTTGTTGTGGTTCGTCATGATGAAATTGAACTGGCGGCAATCCAAGCATTGCCGCTACGCGGTCTAGTGATTTCACCTGGTCCCGGTACTCCTGACGATGCCGGGATTTCACTGGCTGCTATCGGTGCCTTTGCTGGACAACTGCCGATATTAGGAGTGTGCCTAGGGCATCAAGCCATTGGCCAATATTTTGGTGCCCAAGTAGTACGTGCGGCGCAAGTTATGCATGGTAAAACATCCCTCCTAGAACATCACGGAGAAGGGTTGTTCGTCGGGTTGCCATCGCCATTCAAGGTGGCACGTTATCATTCCTTGTTGCTCGACGCCGACACCATTCCCGCAGAATTAGTGGTGGATGCCTGGATATCCTTAGCAGATGGGCGGCGTGAAGTGATGGCAATACGTCATCAGCAATGGCCAGTTTGGGGAGTGCAATACCATCCTGAAGCGATTGAAACTGACTACGGGCATGCGGTGCTACGCCAGTTTCTGCTTGCCTGTGGCTATTCTGAGGCTTCCTTAAATCCGCAAAAACCAGCTTAATTATTCAAGCGGGTGAGCTAATCCTGCATAGTTATGCAGGCCTCATGCAATTCAAACTAAGCCTTCCGAAACATTCACTTAATTCTCTCACCAGCCCACGACAGCGTTGGTTTTTTCTGCAATAATAGAGCCACTTTTTGAAAACCAAATTCAGGTTAATAGTGACCAATGATTACGGCAATGGGGGATGGTTATGTCTAAGAATTTAAGCGTTCAGCGTGCGGATTTTGATGAGGTGATGGTACCCAACTATAATCCAGCCAATATGATTCCAGTGAAAGGCGAAGGCTCGCGGGTGTGGGATCAAGAAGGCAAAGAATATGTCGATTTTGCTGGTGGGATTGCTGTGAACTGTTTGGGGCATTGCCATCCAGCCATGGTAAAAGCGCTGACCGAGCAAGGGAATAAACTCTGGCATTTAAGTAACGTTTTTACCAACGAGCCGGCCATTCGCCTTGCCCAAAAATTGACCTCTGCTACTTTTGCTGAGCGCGTCTATTTCGCTAACTCGGGCGCTGAGGCGAACGAAGCTGCGCTAAAATTGGCACGTCGCTGGGCATTGGATAACTATGGTGAAACTAAAAACCAAATTATCTCGTTTAACAAAAGCTTCCATGGTCGTACGTTTTTTACCGTAACGGTCGGTGGCCAAGCGGCTTACTCAGATGGGTTCGGACCTAAGCCTGGCGCCATCGAGCACGTTGACTATAACGATCTCGCTGCCTTAGAACAGTTGATGTCCGAAAAAACCTGCGCAGTCATCATGGAACCTCTGCAAGGTGAAGGTGGCGTCATTACGCCTTCTGCCGAGTTCGTGAAAGGCGTGCGTGAGTTGTGTGACCGTCACAATGCGTTGCTCATTTTTGATGAAGTTCAAACAGGTTTCGGTCGTACAGGTCATCTGTATGCGTATGAAGCTCTTGGCGTAACGCCAGATATTTTATCCACGGCGAAAGCCTTAGGGGGCGGTTTCCCTATTGGTGCAATGTTGACAACGGCAGCGATTGCGAGCCATTTAAAACCAGGTACCCACGGCAGCACCTACGGCGGCAACCCGCTGGCTTGTGCGGTGGCCGAAGCTGTGTTCGATGTGGTGAATACCCCGGAGACGTTGGCCGGCGTGAAGCAACGTGAACAACAATTTAAAGAAGCTTTAGCTGCTATTAATGCGCGCTATAACATCTTCAAAGACATTCGCGGCCAAGGGTTATTGATCGGTGCTGAACTCACTGATGCTTTTGCCGGCAAGTCACGTGACTTCTTGAATGCTGCGGCTGATGAAGGTGTGATGGTGTTAGTTGCGGGCCCGAATGTGATTCGGTTTACCCCGTCATTAATTATTCCAGAGCAAGACATTGTCGAAGGTCTTGCGCGCTTTGAACGAGCTGTTGCGAAGCTGGCTGGATAAGTTCAGCGGAGATTCGTTATGTTAGTGGTGCGCCCAATCACGCCGCAGGATTATGCGGCGTTATATACCTGTGCAGTGGAATCCGGCCATGGTTTCACCTCATTACCGATTGATGAAGGACTCTTGCGGCGACGAATTGCTCGCGCACAGGAAGCCTTCGCAAGGGAACGCGTTAGCGAACCGGGTGAGGAAGGGTACTTGTTTGTGATGGAAGACACTGCCACGGGAGAGATTGTCGGTTGCAGTGCAATTGAGGCTGCCGTTGGGTTGTCGGACGCATTCTACCATTATCATGTCGGGACCGTGGTCCACCATTCTAGAGAGCTTGGTGTTTACAATACCTTGCAAACCCTCACCTTGTGTAACGATTACACGGGGGTGAGTGAGCTATGTACTTTATTTCTACGTGAGCCATTTCGTAAAAATATGAATGGTCGCGTACTGTCTCGTTTTCGCATGTTATTTATGGCGGAGTTTCGCAACCGTTTTAGCGATATCACCATTGCCGAAATGCGTGGTGTATCTGATGCTCATGGAGAATCCCCGTTTTGGGGGTGGTTAAAAGAGCATTTCTTTTCCATTGATTTTACGCAAGCGGATTATCTGACCGGTGTGGGTGAAAAAACTTTTGTTTATGAACTCATGCCGAAACTACCGATTTACGTGAACTTATTGCCACCCGAAGCGCAAGCCGTGATTGGCAAAGTTCACGAAAACACGCGACCAGCATTAACCATGCTGCAAAGTGAAGGATTCCGCTTCCGTGGGTATGTGGATATTTTCGATGCGGGCCCGACCGTGGAAGCCGAAGTAGAAAATATTCGCAGCGTCCGTGAAAGTAAACGACTGCCCGTTAAAATTGGTGCGGTACCAAGCTCGAGCCCGAGATTCATTATCTGCAACACCCGCGTTGCTGATTTTAGAGCATTGCAAGCACCACTCGTGGCTGAGCCGGAGCAGGTAATTATCGACGCCGAAGTCGCAGCCGCATTGCGGGTGCAAGCAGGCGACTACGTTCGATTTGTCGCATTGACAGGAGCAAACTAATGTCTGATCAAAATTTGTTTATCGATGGCCACTGGGTGGCTGGTGGCGGCGAGTTATTTAAGTCCATTAACCCCGCTCGCAATGAAGTGATCTGGGAAGCCCGAGCAGCAAATGATGAGCAAGTTGATGCGGCTGTGATGGCAGCGCGTCGTGCGTTTGTTGCATGGACCGAAACGCCTTTTAGCGAACGCCTTGCAATTTGCCAACAGTTTGCGGCGTTGTTAGAACACAATAAACAGCGTTTTGCCCATTTAATTGCGGAAGAAACCGGCAAGCCAATTTGGGAAACCCTCACCGAAGTGGCAGCCATGATTGGCAAAGTGGCAATTTCTGAGCGTGCTTATCATGAACGTACTGGATTGGTAGAAAACCCCATGCCAGGTGCCAAAGCCTTTATTCGCCACAAACCGCACGGTGTGGTGGCAGTTTATGGCCCTTATAACTTCCCTGGTCATTTGCCGAATGGCCACATTGTTCCTGCGCTATTAGCCGGTAACACTGTGGTATTTAAGCCGAGTGAGCTCACCCCTAAAGTTGCTGAATACACAGTCAAACTATGGGAGCAAGCAGGCTTACCTAAGGGCGTATTGAACTTGGTGCAAGGCTTGGTTGAAACCGGCAAAGCGCTGTCCGCACATCCACAAATTGATGGCTTGTTCTTTACCGGGTCCTCCAATACGGGGCATGTGCTGCATAAGTTATTTGGTGGGCACCCCGATAAGATTTTAGCCTTAGAAATGGGCGGCAATAACCCATTAATCGTGAAAGATGTGGCTGACATTGATGCCGCAGTTCATGACATTGTGCAGTCTGCATTTATCACTTCGGGCCAACGCTGTACTTGTGCGCGTCGTTTGTTCGTGGAGCAAAGCCCGCAAGGGGATGCCATTATCAAACGCTTGATTGAAGTCACTGAGAATATTTTGGTGGATGACTATGAAGCCGATCCGCAACCTTTCATGGGCTCAATGATTTCGGCCCAAGCGGCAGCGGCAATGGTTCAAGCGCAGGATGATCTCCTTGCTGCGGGAGCAAAAACCTTATTGAAAATGCTGCATAAAGATCAGAGTTTGGGCTTTGTTACCCCAGGTATTCTTGATGTGACGGCGATGACGGATATGCCTGACGTGGAACATTTCGGACCCTTGCTGAAAGTTTATCGTTACACCGATTTTGATGCGGCAATTACCGAAGCCAATAACACCAAATACGGTTTATCAGCTGGAATTTTGTGTGACAGTGAAGAAACCTATCGTTATTTCTATCAGCGCATTCGTGCCGGCATTGTGAATTGGAATAAACCTATTACCGGGGCAAGCAGTGCGGCACCATTTGGCGGCGTAGGAGCCAGTGGTAACCATCGACCCAGCGCCTATTATGCGGCCGATTACTGTGCTTACCCAGTTGCCTCCGTAGAAGCAGAAGCGGTGAGCCTACCGGATAAGTTGTCTCCGGGTTTACGATTCTAATGAAACAAGCTGAGTAAGGAGTTAATGATGGCAGCAACGATGGAAGCCACAGTCACTTGGCGTGATGGGTTGGTGTTTGATGGCCAATCAGGAACCGGGCATGCGGTAGTCATGGACGGCGATAAAGCAGTCGCCGCCAGCCCTATGGAATTGGTGTTAATGGCTGCCGGCGGATGCTCATCGGTTGATGTGGTCAGTATTTTACAAAAAGCACGGCAGCAGGTTGCGGGTGTGCAATGCCATGTCAAAGGGGAGCGCGCCGATGCGATTCCTGCGGTATTTACCACCATTTATTTGCATTTTTTGGTGCGTGGTACCGACCTTGCGGAACATCATGTTGAACGTGCGGTGGCGTTGTCTGCCGACAAGTACTGTTCGGTGGCCAAAATGTTGGAATCCTCAGTGCAGATCACTCATAGTTTCGCGATTGAGACCGAGTAAATGAATTATCGCCACAGCTATCACGCGGGCAATTTTGCCGATGTTCTCAAGCATGTTGTTCAATGCGTGGCGTTGCGCTATTTGCAGAACAAAGAAAAACCATTTTGGGTTCTCGATACGCACGCCGGCATCGGCATGTATGACTTAACCGGCGAGGAAGCGACTAAAACTGGCGAAGCAATGGCGGGTGTCGCTCGTTTACTCGAACGTTCCGATGTGCCGGCCGCTATTGCCCCCTACGTTGAGGCGGTAAAGCAATTAAATGAGAATGGGGAATTGCGTTGGTATCCCGGCTCCCCGTGGTTAAGTGCCCTCCATTTGCGTCCGCAAGATAGTCTTATTTTGTGCGAAAAGCATCCGCAAGACAGCTTGCTGCTGGCGGCAAATGCGAATGAATTCCCGGCTGCTCGCCAAATTAAAGTAATGACTGCGACAGATGGTTATGCTGCACTCAAAGCTCTCGTGCCGCCGCCTCAAAAGCGGGGCATGGTGTTGATTGATCCACCGTTTGAACAACGTGATGAATTCGAACAGATTGTCGCTGCACTAACGGCGGGAGTACGGCGTTGGGCAACGGGAACCTATGCTGTTTGGTATCCCATCAAAGATCCCTTAGTGGTCGGTGATTTTCACCAAAAAGTGAAAGTAATTCGTGGGGTTGAGCAGGTGTATGTGATGGACTTGCTGGTGCGTTCAGCCACCGACGCCAGCCGTTTTAATGGCTGCGGGATGTTGTTTATTAATCCACCCTATGGGCTCACAGAACAGGCTACCACCATCATGAATTACTTGACGCCGTTGTTAGCGCAAGACCAAGGGGCAGAGTATCAGTGCCTGTGGCTTTAACGCGCTTGCGCGGTGCGTTTTTTGGCTAATAGTTCTTCCACTACTGGGGTGAGGATCAGTTCCATGGCGAACCCCATTTTCCCGCCGGGCACGACTAAGGTATTCATGCGTGACATAAATGAGCCATCAATCATGCGTAAATAATAGGGGAAATCCACATTCTTAATCCCGCGGAAGCGAATGATCACGAAGCTTTCATCCAGCGAAGGGATATCTTTAGCGCTAAAGGGGTTGGATGTATCCACCGTAGGCACCCGTTGAAAGTTGATATGGGTGCGAGAAAACTGTGGCACGATATGATGGATATAGTCTTCCATACTCCGAATGATGCTTTGGGTGACTGCCTCTCGAGAATGCCCCCGTTCTGAGGTATCCCGTAATAATTTCTGAATCCATTCTAAGTTGACAATAGGCACCATGCCAATCAGCAAGTCCACGTATTGGGCGACATTATAATCATCGCCGCAGACCCCACCGTGAAGCCCCTCATAAAACAGTAAATCCGTGTTATCGGGTAATGGCTCCCAAGGCGTGAAGGTGCCTGGCAGTTGGTTGTAGGGAACAGCATCGTCAAAGGTGTGTAAGTAGCGCCGCGTTTCTCCTGTTCCGGTCGCGCCATATTGCTTAAATAAGGCTTCAAGTCGAATAAAGTCATTTGCCTCAGGGCCGAAATAGCTGATATGGCGCCCCTGTTCCTGGGCTTTACGGATCGCAACTTCCATCTCAGGACGCGAATAACGGTGAAAGCTGTCCCCTTCGACCGTTGCGGCTTGGACCTCAAGCGAGCGGAAAATATGCCGCAGCGCTTGGCTGGTTGTGGTGGTGCCTGCACCAGATGACCCCGTTACCGCGATGATAGGATGTTGAATTGACATGATTCCCTCACAAATGTTGAACATCTGTTATACGGGGTCAATGAAATCAGGTCAAGTTTCCAACAAGTTAGTAATGAGGGGGAATCTCATCGGCAGGATTGATCGGCAAATCACTACGGTGTTCATTCAGTTGTTGGAACTTTTCAATCAATAACTGCATCTTACGTTGCATGTTGCTAAGTTCGTCGGCCTGCTGTGTTACCAATTGGTTAAGTGTTTCGATGGTATCTTCCTGAAAGGCGAAGCGACTTTCTAGGTCCGCGATACGATGTAATAATTCATCTTGATGCTGTCCAGCCATAGGCAAATGCCCCTAAATGTGTGTAGTATACGAAGTGCGACGAATTACAACTTACTCTGACAGATAATTCAATCCTGGAGACAATTGATGAAACAATTAAAAAAACCCTTAGCGTTGACCGTCATTGCGTTTGCGGTAGCAGGGTGTATACAACAACAAGAGCAATATCCGGTAAGTGAAACCGCTCCGGAAAGTGAACAAGAGCGGATGGCGTATGCCGTTGGTTCAACGTTAGGTGAATTTGTGGGTGACACGCTGGACCGCCAAGAGCAAGCAGAAATGGTGCTCGAGCGCGATTTAGTCATTGCTGGTTTTGTTGATGCATTGAAAGGGGAAGCAAAAATTTCCCAAGCAGAAGCAGAAGAGCTGATTACCTTGATGCAAATGCAATATGCTGAGCAACACGCGAGTGTGGTCGGTGGCCAAGCGCAAGCAGAAGGGGATGCTTACCAAGCACAAAACGCACAGCGTGCAGAAGTCACCGTAACTGAGTCAGGTCTCCAGTATGAAATTCTTGCACAAGGTGAAGACGGTCCAAAACCAAAAGAAACCGACCTGGTTGAAGTCCATTATCATGGTACTTTAATTAATGGTGAGGTTTTTGACAGCTCGGTTGAGCGTGGTGAACCGATTGTGTTTCCTCTGAACCGTGTGATTGGCGGTTGGGTAGAAGGCGTTCAGTTGATGAGCGTTGGTGATAAATACCGCTTTGTGATTCCACCTCACTTAGCTTATGGCGAGCGAGGTGCAGCAGGGGGCCAAATCCCACCTCACGCAACGCTCGTATTCGAAGTTGAGCTATTGGGTATTATCGACCCTGAGTCAGATGAAGCAGCGGTTGAGCTGTTCTAATTGCAATGATGCAAGCTAGAGCAGCTGGTGCTGCTCTAGCATTGTGACTAACTGATCCTCCAGTTCCATTCTCAGGCTTAGCGCCACACCTAGTACTGATAAGTCATCATCAAATGTTGGCAGCTCCGTGTCCGGCGTAATGTGCGCATAGCGATCATGAAAATCGAGTGCCACGTTGGTTGTTTCACCAATCCGCGGCAACAATTCTTCTTTCGCGTGCTGCAATAATTCATCGGGTGCTTCATGGCTATTGCGGACGATTTTCTCATAAATATCAAAGTGTCCTGCGGACACATAATCCATCAGTAACCCCGTGAAGTGGGTGATGTCTGTTGCGGCAGGGAGCGCTTGTGTTTCACGTCCATAAGGGGCTAACCCTGCCAACATAAAGTATTCGACCAGTAAATTTTGTCGTTCTTGTAGCCACGCATCGATGGCGGCATGGGCACCGCCCCAACGCTGCTTCGCCAATTCATTTCGCGTTAACATAGGGTTCTCCATTTCATTCATAGCCACCAATCTACTGATGATGCTAAGCTAGCGTCAACTTATTTTGGCTTTTAATTCAGGTTAGCGTTATGACAAAACCTTATCAACGCCCAGCTGCTGATGAACCTGCGTGGTGGTTCGTCATCTCAGGGGGTGAGTTATTGATGACCGAGGAACGGCAAATTCCACATGGCTTTTTAGAGGAGTTGCCATTCCCTGATCTGAATGACTATACCACGGTCTATATTGGTGAGTTGCGGGAGCGCAGCTGCTATTTGATCATTGCTGATTTTGGTGATTTAAACTTCTCAGTCGTGGGCGAGTTTTTAAGCGTGCGTGAGTTGGTGATCGGGTCTGACGATGAGTTATTCGCGATGGCCGCTCGAGCGAAACAAATCGCCGATTTTTTACCGACTCATCGATACTGTGGTCGTTGTGGCGCTCGGATGCAAGCCGTTGATTGGGAAATTGCGATGCATTGCCACACCTGTCAGCACCGCTGCTACCCACGCATTTCACCTTGTATTATTGTGGCGATTCGTAAGGGACGACAAATATTATTAGCGCGTAGTAAACGTCATCCTAAAGGTCAGTATTCGGTATTGGCAGGCTTTGTTGAGGCAGGTGAGCCGCTCGAAACAACCTTAGCGCGTGAGGTGATGGAAGAGGCGGGTATTCGCATTAAAAACCCACGTTATGTACTGAGTCAATCGTGGCCATTCCCAAACTCATTGATGATGGGTTTTTTAGCCGAATGGGAAAGTGGGGATGTACGGATTGATCCTTTTGAGTTGGAAGAAGGCGGTTGGTTTGATATCGATCATCTCCCGCTCATTCCACAACCTGGAACAATCGCAAATAAGCTGATCATGCGGCTAAAGGCTGAAATTGATCAGGAAAAAAATCGCCCAATCTGATAAGATAGTGTCCTTTACTCTCTGGTTAACTTGGATGTATGAAAATGTCTGAATTAAAGAATGATCTCTATTTGCGTGCGTTGTTGCGTCAGCCGACCGAACGGACGCCTATTTGGATGATGCGCCAAGCGGGTCGATATCTTCCAGAATATCGGGAAGTGCGCACCCAAGCCGGTGATTTCATGGCATTGTGTAAAAATGCTGAGTTAGCATGTGAGGTTACCTTGCAACCATTACGCCGATTCAAGTTAGACGCGGCGATTTTGTTTTCAGATATTTTGACCATCCCAGATGCGATGGGGCTTGGACTGTATTTTGAAACCGGTGAAGGCCCCAAGTTTGAGCGTCCATTGCGTGATGTCGCAGCGATTGAAAACCTAGGAATTCCAGATCCTGAACAAGAATTACGCTATGTCATGGATGCTGTTCGTACCATTCGCCGTGAATTAGATGGCCAGGTTCCTTTAATTGGTTTCTCGGGCAGTCCATGGACCTTGGCTACCTACATGGTCGAAGGGGGCAGCACGAAAAACTTCAGCGAAGTGAAGAAGCTGATGTTCAGTGAACCTGCTGCGATGCACATGCTACTGAGTAAATTAGCAGAATCTGTCACCACCTACTTAAACGCTCAGATTGCCGCAGGTGCACAAGCGGTCATGATTTTTGATACTTGGGGTGGGGTGTTAAGCCCGCGTGATTATCGCGAATTCTCGTTGCAGTACATGAAAAAGATTGTCGCCGGTTTAACTCGTGAAGCCGATGGCCGCCAAGTACCGGTCACCTTATTCACCAAAAATGGGGGCGCTTGGTTACCTGAAATGGCAGCGACCGGTTGTGATGCGTTGGGCGTCGACTGGACCATGGATTTAGGCACCGCGCGGGCTTTGGTCCAGGACAAAGTAGCCTTACAAGGAAACATGGATCCAAGCGTGTTATACGCACCGCCTGCTCGTATCGAAGAAGAAGTTGCGGTTATTCTGGAAAGCTATGGCCACGGTCATGGACACGTATTTAACTTAGGACATGGAATTCACCCAGGCGTTGATCCTGAACATGCACTGGCGTTTATTGACGCAGTACACAAGCTCAGCCCTGCCTATCACCGGTGATCATTTCGTTTTTGCGGTAAACCCCGTTTATTGTCCGATGAGCGGGGGTGCTGCGATAAATCACTAGGTTACAATAGTGTCATAGAATGACATGAAGCCAACGCGGTAACCTGAGGGATTTATGGCAGCACGAAACTTATTTAATCCAGTCACGATAATACTTCTTATTGCAGCAGTTGCTGTTGTCTACTTTTTGGGAATTGCTGACCCGAATGCCGGCAAAGAAGAACGGCCCCAAAATCCCGTCCCTGTTCGCGTGCAAACAGTTCAAATGAGTGAATACCGTGATGTCATCGAGGCACTTGGTACCGCACAAGCGAATGAATCCATTGTCGTTACTGCGCAAGCCCAAGACATTGTCATGGCAGTTTATTTTGATGACGGCGACTTGGTGAAAGCAGGTGATGTGTTGGTGGAGCTGGATTCCCGTGAAGAAACCGCACGTGTCCGTGAATTAAAATTCCGTCTTGCAGAAGCAAACCGTCAGTATCAGCGGCTCGTTGATTTGCGCCGCCAAAATGCCGCATCGCAGCAGCAATTAGAATCTCAGGATGTCACGGTTAAAGAAATTATTGCTTCGTTGGAAGTGGCTGAAACGCAATTAGCACAGAAACGCATTGTGGCACCCTTTGATGGCCGCCTCGGGATTCGTCATGTCAGTGTCGGCTCGTTAGTCAGCCCAGGCCAGCAAATCACCACACTCGATGATGTGAACCCAATTAAGCTTGATTTCAACGTTCCTGAATTATTCTTTGCGAGCTTAAAAGTAGGGCAGGAAGTGGTCGCTCGTAGTGGTGCCTACCCAGGTGAAGAGTTCCGCGGTGAAATCCGTAGCATTGATTCGCGGGTTGACCCGCTCACTCGCTCGATTTTAGTGCGGGCCATTTTGCCGAATAAAGAAAATAAATTACGTCCCGGCATGTTACTCCGCGTGAGCCTGCTGCGGAGCGTGGATGAAGCCATTATCCTTCCGGAAAAAGCCATCGTCCCTATTAACGATCAGATGTTTGTTTACGTTATTGATGACCAGCTTATTGCACATCAGAAACCTGTAACCATCGGGCGTCGCAAGCCGGGTATTGTCGAAATCATCGACGGCATCAAACCAGGCGACAAAGTGGTGACTGAGGGGATGATACGCCTCCGTAATGGTGTTGCCGTCTTCGTACGGGAGGGTTAACCACAATGTTACTCTCTGATTTGTCAGTCAAACGCCCAGTTTTTGCGTCGGTTGTTAATATCCTATTGATCGTGTTCGGCGTGGTGGCGTTTTCGATGCTGCCACTGCGCGAATACCCAGACATCGATCCGCCTGTCGTATCAATTGATACCACCTATACTGGGGCGTCTGCGGATATCGTAGAAACTCAAATAACCCAAGTCATTGAAGACCGTATTAGCGGGATTGAAGGGATTAAAAATATCTCATCAAACAGCCGTAACGGTCGTTCACGTATCAGCATCGAATTTGAATTGTCCCGCGATATCGATGCGGCGGCAAACGACGTTCGTGACCGTGTTTCCCGAGTGCTGGATAACTTACCTGAGCAAGTAGACCCGCCAGAAGTTTCTAAAGCGAACTCGGACGAGAGTACGATTGTTTGGTACAACTTACGCAGTGAGACCATGTCGGTATTAGAACTCACCGACTATGCCGATCGCTACATTGCCGAACGACTCTCTGTGGTTGATGGCGTGGCACGCGTGGTGTTGGGAGGTGAACGGCGGTATGCCATGCGGATTTGGCTGGACCGGGATGCCATGGCCGCGCGGAATATTACTGTGAGTGATATTGAGAACCGTCTGCGTTCCGAAAACGTCGAGCTCCCGGCGGGTGAAGTGGAATCCATTGACCGTGAATTTACCGTACGGGTGGCACGAACCTATTTAACGCCAGAACACTTTGAGCGGTTAAGTATCAAGCGCGGTGACAATGGTCAGCTAGTGCGCTTAGCCGAAGTCGCTCGCATCGAAATGGGCTCGGAAAACGATAAAACAGACTTCCGTGGCAACGGTGTGAACATGATCGGTATTGGGATTGTCAAACAGTCCAAAGCAAATACCTTAGAAGTGGTTGAAAACGTTCGCACCGAAATCGACACCATCATGCAAACGCTGCCGGAATCGATGTTTATCGTTCCTAGCTATGATTCCTCAATTTTCATTAAGGGATCGATCGATGAGGTGTATAAGACCCTGATTATCGCAATGACTCTGGTGATTGTGGTCATCTATATGTTCCTCGGGAACTTCCGTGCCACGCTTATTCCAGCCGTGACGGTGCCGGTAGCGGTGATTGCGTCTTATATAGCGCTATTTGCGATGGGATTCTCGATTAACCTGTTAACCCTGCTAGCGTTGGTGTTGGCCATCGGCTTGGTGGTGGATGACTCGATTATTGTGTTAGAGAACATCTACCGCCGAATTGAGTCGGGTGAACCCCCATTATTGGCAGCCTATCGAGGCACGCGTGAGGTTGGGTTTGCGGTATTGGCAACCACCGCAGTGTTGATATCAGTGTTCGTGCCATTAGCCTTCTTGGAAGGAAATATTGGCCAGTTATTTACCGAGTTCGCGCTTGCTATTGCAGCTGCGGTCGTATTCTCGTGTTTAACGGCACTGACGCTATCGCCCATGCTCGGCTCTAAGATTTTACAACGCAAGGAACGCTCCAATAAATTTGCTCAATTTGTTGACCGGACGTTTTCTCGAATTGAATCAGGTTACGTCCGAGCCCTGAAACGAACGCTAGCATATCCCTGGATGTCTGCCTTGCTGATTGTTTTTTCAGCACTCTTAGCGTACGGCATCATGCAGTTCGTGGAAGAAGAGTTTGTTCCGCCAGAAGACCGAGGCACATTCTTTGTCTTGGTTCGTGGGGAAGAAGGCGCAAGTTTCGAATCGAACTCAGCTCACATGCGTGAAGTTGAGCGTATCCTCATGCCATATTTGGATGCAGGCAAAATTGATCGTCTGATTATTCGTTCGCCAGGTTGGGGTGATTCGACTGGGGTCGCAACCGTGGGCGCGATTCCATTTGAAGATAGAGACTGGTCAACTTTCGAGTTGATGGATGAAGTTTCTGAAAAACTGAATGATCTCACTGGGGTTCGAGCCTTTGCCTTTATGCGCAGTGGTATTAGCGGAGGCAACGGGCGCCCGGTGCAGTTTGTCTTGCAAGGAAATACCTATGAGCAACTTGCTGCTTACCGCGATGTGCTTATCGAGAAAGCCAGTACCAACCCTTACTTGCTTGATTTAGACAGTGATTATAAGGCGACCTTACCTCAGCTGTTAATCCGCATTAATCAAGAGCGCGCGTCAGACCTTGGCGTGTCGGTGGGGGATATTGGTCGTACGCTTGAAACCATGCTTGGACAACGTCGTGCCACCACCTACATTGATCGGGGTGAAGAGTATGACGTTATCTTAGAAGGGGAACGCTCAGATTATCGTAGCCCAACGGCCATTGATAACATTTATGTACGTTCGACTACCTCAGGTCAGCTGATTCCATTATCAAACTTAGTGACCATTGAGGAAAAGGCGACAGCAGGCTCGTTAAAGCGATACAACCGGATGCGAAGTATCACCATTGAAGCGAACTTAGCTGAAGGCTATTCGTTGGGTGAAGCGTTAGCTTATCTTGAGGAAATTGTCCGAACTGAATTGCCGGATGATGTCACCATTGACTATAAAGGCGAGTCGCAGCTGTACAAAGAAAGTGGCAGCTCGGTCATCTTTGTTTTTGTGCTGGCGCTGCTGGTTGCCTACTTGGTGTTAGCGGCACAGTTTGAGAGCTTTGTGCATCCATTCGTGATCATGCTGATTGTGCCACTGGCTATTTTAGGTGCCATTATTGGTTTGTATCTGGCGGATATGACCATCAACATCTATAGCCAAATTGGGATTATCATGTTGATTGGCTTAGCGGCCAAAAACGGTATCTTGATTGTTGAGTTCGCGAACCAACTACGCGATGCCGGCATGAAGTTTGACGATGCGCTGGTGCAAGCTTCACAACAACGGTTGCGGCCAATCGTCATGACGGCAGTAACCACCTTGGCAAGTGCGTTACCACTGATCTTTGGCACGGGCCCAGGAGCTGAAAGCCGGGTGGTGATTGGGGTGGTGATTTTCGCCGGGGTCGCACTCTCGTCATTCTTGACTATTTTCGTGATTCCTTCGCTGTATTCGTT
Source organism: Pseudidiomarina indica (assembly GCF_900104245.1). GTDB lineage: Bacteria > Pseudomonadota > Gammaproteobacteria > Enterobacterales > Alteromonadaceae > Pseudidiomarina > Pseudidiomarina indica. The sequence goes on along the minus strand of NZ_FMXN01000013.1, from coordinate 22,945 downwards.
GTTGGCGAGAAACACCACATCGCCAGAAACGATTGCGAAAGAGCTAGAGGAACTGGAAGTTCAGTATCCTTACCACAAAGCCGATTAACCCGGATAAAAAAGGCTTCATGAGGTGACTCATGAAGCCTTCTTAAATACCAAGGATTCGAGTTGTACTTAGTCGTCTCTTTCACCAAGAATTTCACCCATTCGGGTGACACTGCCAGGTTCTAAATCATCATCGAAATCAATCACATCATCAGGGAACAACAGGATAACTGTTGAACCAAGTTTGAAGTGGCCCATTTCTTCCCCTTTCTTTAACCGAATTGCTTGATCACCGGATGCTGGATAGTGCCAGGTATGAACATCTGTACCTTTCGGAGGCGTCACGGTTCCTGACCAAACGGTGCCGATGCTTGCCACGATAGTCGCGCCGACCAGAATCATCGCAAAGGGGCCAAATTCACCGTCAAAAATTGCAATGACACGCTCATTCCGTGCAAACAAATTAGGCACATGAGCCACCGTGAGTGGGTTGACTGAGTAGAGATCACCAGGCACGTAGATCATTTTGCGCAAGACGCCATCACACGGCATATGAATGCGGTGATAATCTTTTGGTGCTAGGTAGATTGTCGCAAACTCGCCATCATGAAATTGCTCGGCGGCCTCTGTATCGCCCCCTAGCAACTCCAACAAGCTATAGTCGTGCCCTTTGGCTTGGAAGATACGATCATCATCGATATCGCCCAATTGGCTAATTGCCCCATCAACTGGATGAGCGAAAAGGTGTGGTTCATTGGCAAGCAATGGACGCAGCTCAGGCTTTAGATAACGAGTGAAGAACTCGTTAAAGGTTTTATAGTCGCTGGGTTGCTCCAGAATCGCTTCGCTCATATCGATTTTGTACTGTCGAATAAACCAGCGAATAAATACCTGGGTGAACCAGCCCGCTTCTGCCGCGGCAAATTTACCCATGGCCCGAGAAATGGCATGTTTTGGCATAACATGCTGCAGTTGTACTTTCACGCGATTCCAGTTCACGTTTTTTTTCCTCTTGTCGTTGCACGGGATGGTTTTAAGGCCATCGATTCAATGATTCTGTGGTAATTGTACAAGCGAGTGGCATGCAGGTCACCTGCTGCACAGGCTTCTTTTAATGCACATTCAGGGTCATCTTGGTGTTTACAATCACGAAATTTACACTGGCCTAGGTAGGGACGAAAGTCGATAAAGCACCAGGCCACTCGTTCGGGTTCTAAATGCCAGAGGGCGAACTCGCGAATGCCCGGTGAGTCAATTAACACCCCACCCGTGGGAACCTGATAGCGTGTTGCTACTGTGGTGGTATGTTGACCCAACCCTGAGTTATCGGAGACATCCCCAACCTCAGCTTGAATATGTGGCATTAACGCATTGACGAGCGACGATTTGCCCACGCCTGATTGGCCCACCACGATGGAACAATGCTGATCAAGCAATTGACGGATCGATTCAACGGATTCTGGCTCAAGCGCACTGACCATTTCAACGCGGTAACCAATGTCTCGGTAGACCGCGAGGGCAGCAGTGATTTCTTGCTGCTCATCCGGCGGTAATTGTTGTAACAAATCGGCTTTGTTCAGAATGATTACTGGGGTGACGCCGATGTCCTCACACGCCACCAAGTAACGGTCGATAATTTGGCTGGAAAAGGCAGGCAATACACTGCTGACCACCAGGATTTGATCCACGTTAGCAGCAACGGGTTTCAACCCATCGTAATAATCAGGACGGCTTAATAGCGTTTGGCGCGGTTGCACTGCTTCGATGACGCCTGCAATGTCATCATTGCGCTGTTTAAAACGACGCCAAATTACATTATCACCGCACACTAAGGAGTCGACAGTGCGACGAATATGGCAGCGCAGCGCGGGCTCTTGCACGGTACAAATAATGGCTTGTTGCCCGAAACGACTAACCACAACGCCGAGCTCAGCTGCTTCCAATGCGGTGTCATCAGTGATGTCCGCATCGTGCTGAACCTGTTGAAGGCGCCGTTCCTGATTGGATTTTATCCGGCGTAATTGTCCTTTGTTTAAACGTCGTTGTTTTGCCATCAATTTCATTCCAGTTCATACTATGCAGAATCATACATGATCATGATATGAAGTGCCTGAAATTAATTGTGTCCATATAGGGTAAAAATCAATGACAGCGAGTGCCGATCGACTGATTTGGATCGATTTAGAAATGACCGGATTGTGCCCGGAAACCAACCATATTATTGAAGTGGCGACCATCGTCACCGATTACGACTTAAATATTTTGGCGGAAGGGCCTGTGCTAGCAGTTCATCAACCGCAAGCATGGTTAGATCGAATGGATGATTGGAACGTGCGAACTCATACTGGGTCAGGGTTAATAGAACGGGTCAAGGCAAGTCCTTATGATGACGCCCAAGCCAGTGCCGCAACCATTGAGTTTTTACAACAATGGGTCACGCCAGGCAGTTCCCCGATGTGTGGGAATACGATTTGCCAAGACCGTCGTTTTTTAGCGAAACATATGCCGACTTTGGAAGCCTATTTTCATTACCGAAATTTAGACGTCAGTACTCTGAAACAATTGGCCAAATATTGGGCGCCGGAAGTTGCGAGTGGGTTAGTGAAACAAGGTGCCCACACCGCTCTTGCTGATATTCGTGAGTCCATTGAGGAACTGCGTTACTATCGTAAACACTTATTTAAAGAGCCCTTTGCGCTCAATGATGCATGATTTTTATGCGAACCGATTAAATAGCGAACGAACGCACCGATTAGGTGAAAAAAGCGCTTGACGAGACGCGGAGGATCAGTAAAATACGGCCTCGTTAACACATGCGAGAATAGCTCAGCTGGTAGAGCACAACCTTGCCAAGGTTGGGGTCGCGAGTTCGAATCTCGTTTCTCGCTCCAAATTCTGAAAAGCCCGAAAGACTTTCATCTTTCGGGCTTTTTTTATGCTTGCAGGCAAGAGGGGTAAGCAAGGCTCCCCCATTGGGTGTATTGACTTTGCGGGGGGAGTCGTTAGAATAATCGGCTCACTTCGAGGATAAGCGGGAATAGCTCAGTTGGTAGAGCACAACCTTGCCAAGGTTGGGGTCGCGAGTTCGAGTCTCGTTTCCCGCTCCAAAACTCCTCAACCGGTCCTATTAAATTTCTTTCAACACCGCCCAGAATGTCCAAATCCAAGCAACAATAAAACACACGCCGCCTACGGGAGTAACGGGTCCAAAGATTTTATTACCGGTCAGCCCAAGTAAATAAAGGCTGCCTGAAAATAAAATAATTCCAGCCAGCATAATCCAGCCCCCGGTTCGTAACCCATGAGCTTGCGGAAATTGTTTGAGCAGCACTGCCACTAATAGCAATCCGAGTGCATGGTAAATTTGGTACTGAACGCCCGTTTGAAACACCGTAATTTGTTCGGGGGAGGCAAATTGTTTTAATCCATGCGCCCCAAATGCTCCTAAAACTACCCCCAACGCCATATTGATTGCGCCGAGCATTACGAATATTTTCATAGCCTTGTTTAACCTCATCTTGATATTGTTGAAACTGTATCTGAAAAGGACTCACTATGCTCGTTCAAAATGCACATGAAGCGCTCCAAATTTTGGAAGACAATGATGTCATCTGGTGCCAATCGATGGCAGCAACCCCCTATAAGCTCCTTGAGGGGCTGGCGGAAGTGGCCTTATCACGCCAAAACCTGACCCTCTTACAGTTACACACTGAGCAAAGTGAGATCCTGAGCCAACCTGAGTTAAAGGGGCACTTGCGGCAGCGTGCATTTTTCGTGGGGAAATCGACGCGTGGTGCTGTTAATGACGGCTTAGCAGATTATGTCCCTATGTTTCTTTCAGAAATTCCGAAATTATTTCGCTCCGGTGACCAGCCGTTAGATGCCGTTTTAATTCAAGTGTCACCCCCTGATGCTCATGGTTATTGTAGCTTAGGTATTTCGGTCGAGGCCACTCGTGCGGCGCTGCAAGTTGCCCGTAAAGTGATTGCCTGGGTAAACCCCAACATGCCACGCACTCACGGTGACTCCTTTATTTCGTTAAATCAAATTGACCGCTACTTTGTGCATGAAGCGCCACTTCCGATCCATCAACAACCGGAACAGTCGGCGGTGACCTCTCGGATCGGTGAGTTAGTCGCGGGACTCATCAATGATGGTGATTGTCTGCAAATGGGCATCGGCGCAATTCCTGATGCCACCTTGCGCTGCTTAGGCAATCATAAAGACCTCGGCATTCATACCGAGATGTTCTCTGACGGTGTATTGCCTCTGGTGGAGCGGGGCGTGATTAACAATTCTCGCAAACGTAAACATCGCGGCAAAATAGTCACCACCTTCGCCATGGGCAGTCAGAAACTTTACGATTTTGTTCATGATAACCCGCTGGTGGCTTTCCTTGATGTGGAGTACACCAACGACACCGCGGTGATTCGCCAGAATAAACAAGTTATGGCCATTAACAGTGCGTTACAGATCGACTTGAGCGGTCAGGTTTGTGCGGACTCGATGGGAACCAAGATTTATTCTGGCGTGGGCGGACAAATGGACTTTGTGCGTGGTGCAAGCTTGTCAGAAGGCGGGCGTTCCGTGATTGCTCTTCCAGCAACGGCCTGCGGCGGAAAAGTCTCGCGTATTTCTAGCATGTTGAATCCAGGAGCAGGGGTGGTCACGACACGTGCTCACGTCCATTATGTGGTAACAGAGTTTGGGGTCGCTAATCTACGCGCGAAAAGTTTGACTGAACGTGCGGACGCCTTAATTCAGATCGCTGCACCTGAGTTTCGTGAGCAGCTGGCACGGGAAGCCTGGGATGATTGGGGATTACGCGTCAAGACCAGCTAGAACGGTTAATTTTCAGTGAAAATCAATAAAAATATTGACTTTATCGCCATTCGCCTCTATATCGTCACTGACGCAAGAGGCGTTATCTTTTACCTGTAGGTTGTAGGTCTGGAGGAAAGACACACAATGGCGACTGTAAACCGTGAACAACTCATCAAAAAGCCATTTAATGACTTTAAAAATTACCCGTACGGTTTTGCCCGTTCAGGTGACTTTTCAATTCGCGAAAGCGAACTCCTAGGTAAGCATGGCAGCTTAATCACAGCATTGATGAGTGGTGAAATTGAGCCCGAATCAGCAGAAGAGCAATCTTTGTTAGCGGTTGCTCGTGGTGAAAAAGCAGCAGAAACTCCGATTGAGAAAGCGTGGTCGAAATACCAAGCACGAATCAATCGACCGAAAGTTGGCAGTATGTACGGTCGTAGCCGCTATACCGACGAAGCCTTTGAAATGTCGGGTGTGGATGACGACGATATCGTTGTAGAAGATTAATCGAATCAACACTTGCCCCGACTCGCGCTTGCGGCGTCGGGGCAATTATCTTTTCTTACAATTAGGCTTTACGAGCGATGGCTCGGTAAGCAATATCGGTACGATAGTAAACATCGCGCCAGTGAATCTTGGCTACCGCTGCATAGGCGCGTTGTTGCGCTTGTGTGACCGTCTCACCGATGGCTGTAACACAAAGCACACGCCCCCCAGCAGTGACCAATTCACCCTGTTCATTCAACTGAGTGCCCGCTTGGAAAACCTTCGCACCCGTTAACTCCGCCTGCTCAATGCCTGTAATCGGATCGCCTTTGGCGTAATCATCGGGATACCCCCCCGCTGCCATCACGACACCAACCGTGGCACGCGGGTCGAACGCTATTTCTTGGCCAGCCAGTTGTCCCGCACAAGCGGCAAGACATAACTGCACCAAATCTGAATTTAATCGCAGCATAATGGGTTGGGTTTCAGGATCACCAAATCGGCAATTAAACTCCAGAACTTTGGCGGTGCCATCAGGGGTGATCATGAGCCCTGCGTAGAGGAAGCCCGTGTACGGGTGACCTTCAGCGGCCATACCAGCCACTGTTGGCTCAATAACATGGGTCATCACCCAGTCATGGATTTCTGGGGTTACGATTGGAGCGGGAGAATAAGCTCCCATGCCACCAGTATTCGGGCCTTGGTCACCGTTGTCGCGGGCTTTATGATCTTGGCTGGAAGCAAAGGGGAGTGCCGTTTTACCATCGACCATGACAATAAAGCTGGCTTCTTCACCCACCAAGAACTCTTCAATGACAACCCGACTTCCTGCATCCCCAAAGCGATTGCCGGCCAGCATGTCGTCAATTGCCGCAAAGGCTTCTTGCTGCGATTGAGCAATGATAACGCCTTTGCCTGCTGCCAGACCATCGGCTTTAATCACAATGGGAGCACCGTGCTGACGAACATAATCCTTAGCAGCTTCCACGTCAGTAAAAGTCGCATAGGCGGCTGTAGGAATGTGATGGCGCGCTAGAAAGTCTTTACTAAACGCTTTGGAGCCTTCTAATTGAGCAGCCCCTTGCGTTGGACCAAAAATAGTTAGCCCTGCCGCTTGGAAGCGATCCACCACTCCCAAGACTAGCGGTGCTTCGGGGCCGACAATCGTCAAGGCAATGTCATGAGACTTCGCAAAGGCTAATAGCCCGGCAATATCATCTGCGGCAATTGCAACGTTCTCGATGCCGTTCTCAGCGGCCGTCCCGGCATTCCCAGGGGCAACATAAACCTGGTTAACACCGGCACACTGGGCAGCTTTCCATGCGAGTGCATGCTCGCGACCGCCACCTCCAATAATCAATATATTCATGGTCACTTGCTTCCTTATGTCATTAGTGGCGGAAGTGGCGCATGCCAGTAAAGACCATGGCAATGCCATGCTCGTCGGCTGCTGCAATCACTTCATCGTCACGAATAGAGCCACCCGGTTGGATAATAGCAGAGATTCCTGCGGCTGCGGCAGCATCAATGCCATCGCGGAACGGGAAGAATGCATCAGAAGCCATAACCGAGCCTGGCACAGATAAGTTTTCATCAGCGGCTTTGATGCCCGCAATTTTAGCGCTATAAACACGACTCATTTGTCCTGCGCCAACACCGATGGTCATGCCATCGCGTGCATAAACGATCGCATTGGATTTCACAAACTTGGCAACTTTCCAGCAGAACAGCAAATCTTTCAGCTGTGCTTCGGTCGGTTGCTTTTTCGTCACCACTTGCAAGTCAGCCGCCGTGATTTCACCTAAATCACTATCTTGCACCAGCAGGCCGCCATTGACGCGTTTATAGTCCCAACTTGGGGAACGCTCGGCTGGCCATTGTCCACACTCTAATAAGCGCACGTTAGGCTTCGTAGCAACCACGTCACGAGCCGCTGCACTGACCGTTGGGGCAATGATAACCTCGACAAATTGGCGCTCAATAATGGCGGTTGCGGTTGCTTCATCCAATTCACGGTTAAACGCAATGATGCCGCCAAAGGCTGAAGTTGGGTCGGTGGTAAATGCACGTTCGTACGCGCTCAGGGCATCTGCTGCAATAGCAACACCACAGGGGTTCGCATGCTTCACAATCACACAAGCCGGCTCCGCAAATGATTTCACACACTCTAGCGCAGCATCAGTGTCCGCGATGTTGTTGTAGGAGAGCTCTTTGCCTTGCAACTGTACGGCCGTTGCAATCGACGCTTCACGAGGTGTTGATTCAACATAAAATGCTGCTTGCTGGTGGCTGTTTTCGCCATAACGTAAATCTTGCTGCTTCGTGAATTGAGCATTAAAGGTTCGCGGGAACTGACTTTGCTGTTGTGGCAGGCGCGCCCCAAAGTAATTGGCAATCATGCCGTCGTATTGGGCGGTATGCTCAAACGCCTTCACCGCGAGATCAAAGCGCGTTTCAAAGGTCAGGCTGTTCTGGTGCGCATCCATTTCAGTAATAACGCGTTGGTAATCGTCCGCATTCACCACAATGGCAACATCGCGATGGTTTTTCGCTGCTGCACGGACCATGGTTGGGCCACCAATATCGATGTTCTCGACGGCTTGTTCATGGGTGCAGTTGGGGTCTGCTACGGTGTTCGCGAAGGGATACAGATTCACGGCAACCAAGTCGATTGGAGCAATGTCTTGTTCTGCCATGACCGCTTGGTCTTGATCGCGACGCCCTAAAATTCCGCCATGAATTTTAGGGTGCAGGGTTTTCACCCGACCATCCATAATTTCAGGTTGCCCCGTATGCTCCGACACATCGGTGACAGGAATTTGGTTATCTCGTAATAGTTTCGCCGTACCACCGGTGGATAAAATTGTGACGCCTCGTTGAACGAGCGCTTGCGCAAAGGCGACGATACCAGTTTTATCTGAAACACTTAAGAGAGCGCGTTGAATAGGACGATGTTGCATGATTTGCGTTACCTTTCTGAATTCATCAAAGAAAAAAAGAGCACACAAGGCGCTCTTTTTCCGTTGGTAGATTAGTTCATACCATACTTTTTCAGTTTCTTGCGTAGTGTGCCGCGGTTAATGCCTAACATGGTCGCCGCACGGGTTTGGTTACCACGAGTATAGGTCATAACTTCTTCTAATAAAGGCGCTTCCACCTCAGCAAGAACCAGTTCGTAAAGTTCTTCTGGGTCGTGACCATCTAATTGCTTCAAAAATGAATTTAAGGCTTGCTTTACAGAATCACGTAACGGCTTTGGCTGGGCGTTGTTACCGATTGTTGTAAATGGAGAAATCGGATCACGATTAGCGTTTTGATCAAACATAGGTGCGCTCTATCTCTTCTAGTTTACTGTTGCAAAAAACTCCGTCAGGGCTTGAATCTGCTCATCAGCACTTTCGATACTGACAAACACCCGACGAAAATCAGAAGTGGGCAGGTGCTGATTTAAATACCAGCCCACGTGTTTTCGGGCAATCCGAACGCCCCCGAACTCACCGTAATAGTGATGGAGTTCGCGCACGTGTCGTAACACCATTTGGCGGACTTCATCAAGGGTGGGGGGTGGTAGCTGTTCGCCGGTTGCTAAATAGTGCGCAACTTCGCGAAACAACCACGGATTCCCTTGGGCACCGCGGCCAATCATAATGGCATCGGCACCAGTATACTCAAGGACCTGTTTAGCCTTTTGGGGGGAGGTGATATCCCCGTTGGCGATCACCGGAATAGTGACAGCGGCTTTGATGGCCTTTATTGTGTCATATTCCGCGTGACCTTTGTACATACAGGCCCGGGTGCGACCGTGAACGGCTAAGGATTGAATGCCTAATTGTTCAGCCAATCGGGCTATTTCAACGCCATTGCGATGTTCAGGCTCCCAACCCGTTCGTATTTTTAGCGTCACTGGCACGTCTACCGCCGCGACCACGGCAGAAATAATTTCACTGACCAAGTCGGGGTATTGCAGTAGTGCGGAGCCCGCTAATTTTTTGTTTACCTTTTTTGCAGGACACCCCATGTTGATATCAACAATCTGTGCGCCTAGTTCAACTTGAAACTGGGCTGCTGCCGCCATCAACTCAGGTTCTGACCCTGCAATTTGCACAGCACGGATACCTTGTTCGTCGGTGTAATCCATTCGGTCACGCGACTTTTTAGTATCCCAGACCAACGGATTGCTCGACAACATTTCAGACACCGTCAGTCCAGCCCCCAACTCATGGCATAGCCGTCGGAAGGGTTGATCTGTGACCCCTGCCATAGGGGCAAGAATAACTGGGTTCGTTAGTTGAAATGTGCCGATCCGCATCGGTTAAAAACTGTGCAACTCAAAGGAGGGAAATTTTAGGGAATTTGGCGGCTAAATGAAAGGCTGTAATTTGTACAAAAGCCGCCTTTTTTGTATTTTTTGCTCTTGACAAATCGCAGGAAACTCACTGTTTGCGTTTTGCGTGCAACATCACCCAGCCTTCTTTGATTTCAGCTGGGCTAAATTCAAAGTGATCGGCATAGGCATTTTGCACCGCATCGATTTGTCGTTCCAGAATTCCCGACATGACTAACTCACCATGAGGTGCAACATAATCGGTAATCACCGCTGCCAGCTCCTGCAATGGGCCAGCTAAAATATTAGCAACGACCACATCGGCTTGCAGGCTCGGTTGATTGCTCGGCAGATACACTTCCAATTGCTCCGCCACGCCATTACGGGCCGCATTATCTTTACTGGCGAGTAAAGCTTGCTGGTCAATATCGATACCAACTGCACGGCTCGCACCGAGTAATAATGCACCAATGGCCAAAATACCCGACCCACAGCCAAAGTCGACGACGGTTTTGCCTTCCAACTGCTGCCCGTCCAACCAGCCCAAGCAGAGCGCGGTGGTTGGGTGCGTGCCCGTGCCAAACGCCATGCCGGGGTCCAGCATAATATTCACGGCATTTGGGTCAGGAATTTCACGCCAGCTAGGGCACACCCAAAGGCGATTGCCAAACTGAATTGGGTGGAAACTATCCATCCACTCACGTTCCCAATCTTTATCCTCAAGCTGATCGGTTTTGTAGTGAAAGCCGTCTTTGAAGTAGCTAGATTTTGCCAAGTTGGCAATGATCGGAGCTAAGTCAGTTTCTGCCGGAAATAGCCCAGTGACCAGGGTTTCTTGCCAGTAGACCAGTTCCCCAATCGGTGGTTCGAAAATTGGATTATCTTGCGCATCACGGTAGGTAACAGCCATGGCGCCATTTCCTTGCAGCATGTCGCCCACGTGGGGCGCATGCCGTTCAGGTGCTGATACCGTTAATTGAATCCAAGGCATTAGGACGAATGACCACCAATTCCAAGTTTCTTCTCAAGGTAGTGGATATTGGTCCCACCTTGTTGGAAGTGTTCATCAGTCATGATGTCTTTTTGCAACGGCACGTTGGTTTTAATGCCTTCAATGATCAGTTCGCTCAACGCATTACGCATCCGCATAATGGCAACCTCACGGGTTTCCCCATAAGTGATGAGTTTCCCGATCATTGAATCGTAGTTCGGTGGAACTTTATAGTCCGCATAAACGTGCGAATCCCACCGAACGCCCATCCCACCTGGTGAGTGGAAACGGGTGATCATGCCTGGTGAAGGAATAAACGTGGTTGGATCTTCCGCATTAATCCGACATTCAATGGCATGGCCAGTAATGGTGATGTCTTCTTGTGAAATAGAGAGCGGACGACCGGCCGCAATACGCAGTTGCTCTTTGATCAAGTCAATGCCCGTGATCATTTCGGTCACTGGGTGCTCGACTTGAATTCGGGTGTTCATTTCAATGAAATAGAACTCACCGTTTTCATACAAGAATTCAAAGGTACCTGCTCCGCGGTAACCAATCTCAAGACAGGCTTTCACGCAGCGCTCACCAATAAATTGGCGCATTTCTGGGGTAATTCCCGGTGCTGGCGCTTCTTCAACCACTTTTTGGTGACGGCGCTGCATAGAACAGTCACGCTCACCTAGATAAACGGCGTGGCCTTGGCCATCCGCTAAAATCTGGATTTCGATGTGGCGTGGGTTCTCGAGGAATTTCTCCATGTAGACCATGGAGTTGCCGAAAGCGGCCCCAGCTTCGGTTTTGGTGGTGCTAATAGCACGTAATAATTCTTCTTCTTTACGGACGACGCGCATGCCGCGACCACCGCCACCACCCGCTGCTTTAACGATAACCGGATACCCGATGCGCTGGGCAATCTTGAGGTTTTCTTCGTCATCTTCGCCCAGTGGACCACCGGAACCAGGAACACAAGGAACGCCAGCTTTTTTCATCACTTCGATGGCGGACACTTTGTCACCCATTAAGCGAATCACATCGGCGGTTGGGCCGACAAAAACGAAGCCTGACTTCTCCACTTGCTCAGCGAAATCAGCGTTTTCAGCTAAAAAGCCGTATCCCGGATGAATGGCGGTCGCATCAGTAATTTCTGCGGCACTAATAATACGGGGAATATTTAAGTAACTTTCAGTTGCTGGCGCGTTACCGATACAGATGGATTCATCGGCGAGCAGCACGTGCTTCAAATTACGATCAACGGTTGAATGAACGGCAACCGTTTTAATGCCGAGTTCTTTACATGCGCGTAAAATGCGCAATGCAATTTCGCCTCGGTTGGCAATGACTACCTTATCTAACATGACGATGTCCTGTGTCGATATGTGTTATTCGATGATGAAAAGTGGTTGATCAAACTCAACCGGCTCACCGTTTTCCACAAGAATTTGTTTGATGACACCGCTTTTATCTGATTCGATGTGGTTCATCATTTTCATTGCTTCGACGATACATAACGTCTCGCCAGTTTTGACCTGTTGGCCAACGGTTACGAAGTCTTTCGCACCTGGTGCTGGTGCTGCGTAGAACGTACCAACCATAGGTGAGCGAACCACGTGGCCGGATAACTCAGGAGCCGCTGGTTGCTCTGCAGCCGCAGCTGGTGCAGCAGGTGCTGGAGCTGCTGCCGCTGGCTGAGGTGGTAACTGATAATGTACTGGCGCACTAAACTGGCCACCGCGGTGAATACGAACTGACTCTTCACCTTCAGTAATTTCTAATTCAGCGATGCCTGATTCTTCTACCAGTTCGATCAACTTCTTAATTTTGCGAATATCCATGATGGTTGTTAACCCCAATGTTTGATGTCCGTTATTGCCCCGTGAGCTGACGTGCGGCTGCGTGTAATGCTAATTCATAACCTTGAACACCCAAGCCACAAATAACTCCAACGGCAATATCTGCTAAGTACGAATGCTGGCGAAATGGTTCGCGAGCATGAATATTGGAAAGATGAACTTCTATAAATGGTATTGCGACGCCAGCGAGGGCATCACGTAATGCAATGCTTGTGTGTGCGAACGCGCCTGGATTGATCACAATGTAATCAACCCCAATCTGTTGGGCCGCGTGGATGTCATCAATGAGCTGATGCTCAGCATTTGATTGGCGACATTCAAGCTGCAATCCAAGTTCTTCAGCGCATTGATGAAGCCGCTGTTCAACCTGTGTCAGAGTGGTAGTGCCATAAATTTCTGGCTCCCGTGTTCCTAATAAATTTAGGTTGGGCCCATTCAGGACAAGGACTTTATTTTTTCTCTCATTACTTGCGGTCATAATGCTGCGATCTGCTGCGAACTATCAATATTGATATTAGAGGTCATTTTCGACCTCTAGTTCAACAAATATTTCGGCATTATAGAGAAAAAATGAAATTACGCAGCAAAATACTGGTCTTATCACCGCTAATCGCTGCAAGATTCAACGTTCTTTTAACGCCTCGATGTGTTGCGCAAAGGGGTCGGCTGCCATAAACCCAGTCACCCGTGAACGCTCTACTTCTTTGTTATCTTTAAAAAATAATATAGAAGGTAGGCCCATGACTTGGTATTCCGCCAAAATATCATGGTTCGCAGGCGTATTGTCCGTGACATCAGCTTGCAACAAAATCACATTGTCGGTGGCTGCTACCACCACCTCTGCACTAAAGGTATCGCGTTCAAATTCTTTACAAGCCACACACCAATCGGCGTACAAATCGAGCATCACCAGTTGTTGTTGGGATGCAGCTTGCGTCATTTGGGCTTCAATTTCAGCCACTGAATGCACTTGGATAAAAGGCAATTGGTGATGGGGTTGAGGCCACCAACTGTAGACTAAGACGCTGCCCAAAATAGCCCAAAGAGTCGCGAAACGGATGGCAGTTTTGCGGGGTAACTCGCGCCAATCGGTACCAATCAGGTAAAGCGCACTGCCCACTACGAAGGCAATCCACAACCAATCGGCAACCACATAGGGTAGCAACCGTTCGACGAGGACGATAGCGACTCCTAACAGTACCACGCCAAAAATACGTTTGATGGTGTTCATCCAGGCGCCGGCTTTGGGAAGCAGCTTGCCCCCGGTCACACCGAATACCAGCAGTGGTAGCCCCATGCCGATACTTAATGCATAAAGTACTGCTGCTCCGACGGTTAAATCACCGGATTGGGCAATAAACAAGAGCACGCCAGAGAGCGGTGCTGTGGTACATGGCGACGCAATTAAGCCCGAAATAGCGCCCATCAAAAAGACACTCGAATGCGCTCCACCACGCTGGCCCTGGCTCATTTGGTTGAGATAATTTTGCCATCGTTGCGGTAGCTGAATGGTGTATAACCCAAACATACTGAGCGATAGCAGCACAAAAATAATGGCTAAGGCCACCAAAATAGCAGGGTGTTGAAGCATGGCTTGGTAGCGTAATCCCGCTAAGGCAACCACGACGCCCAATAACGAATAGGTGATAGCCATGCCTTGTACATAAGCCAAACTCAGGGTGAATGCCCGCCGGGTAGTGAGCGGCTGACTGGTCGCCGCGGCGGCATTGCTTTGCCCCATAATAATGGCTGAGATAATTGGATACATTGGCAACACGCATGGGGTAAATGCGAGCCCTATCCCAAAGACCACAAACAAAATGAGTACCAACCAGAGCGGCTGTTCAGTAATGGTTTCGACAAAACTCGACTGGTTGACCTGCTGGGAATTTTCAGTGACTTGTTGAAAATCAATCACCGGGCGCCCATCTCCTTGAACACCGGTTAAGTAAATGGTTTTTTCAGTGGGAGGGTAACAAAGCCCGGCATCTGCACAACCTTGATAGGAGATAACAAACTCTTGGTTGGGTGCGGCATGGGCAAGGGCGTAGGTCAACTCCACCTGTTGACGGTAAACAATGGTTTCACCAAAGAATTCGTCTACATGAGGTTCCCCCTCGGGGAGTTCCGGTGTTGCGCTGAGCTGCACCGGAGATTGCACCATAAACCGATGCTGATACATGTAATAACCGTCGGCAATTCGCCATTGCAAGCGCAGTTGTTCGCCTTGCTGACGAAAGTCAAACTGGAACGCTTCGTCAACGGGCAGAAACTGAGTTTGTTGAGCGAAAGGGTCATCCACTTTTAGTTGGAACTGAGATTGTGCGGAGCCGGTTGCGATGAAGCTTGCAACTCCAAATACTAGTAGCCAGCGAAACCAGGTGAACATCATGATTGGGTAACCTGTTTTATCCAGTTGAGATAGGCGTCTGAGCCTGAGCTAATGTTGAGTGCAATAATTTCTGGAACATCATACGGATGCTCAGTTTGAAGCAATTGAAATAAGGCTTCAAGTTGATCTGCGGTGGTCTTGATTTGCAGCAATACTTCGTCGTCGGCGTGCAGGTGGTCATTCCACCAATACATGGATGTGGAAGGTGCACTAATGTTTACGCAAGCAGCATAACGTGCTCTTAAAACTTTCTCCGCCAAGGCGGTGGCGACGGGTTTACTCGGACAACTACAGATTACTAAACGGAATTCGGTCGTCATACCTAGGCCCTATCCTAAGTTGTGGTTTGGATTCAGTATACGAAATTCAAAAAAAATTATCAGAAAACCTTGATATCAATTTTTTACCCCCCATAACAAGGGCACAAGACATTTTTAACGACCTCAGAATGGTTCTGAGGTCTTGTTATCAACCCTAAACTGTAGGTTAAGGAGTTATCAACGATGAAACTTCGTCCTTTACATGATCGTGTGATCATCAAACGCTCAGAAGCAGAAGCAAAGTCTGCGGGCGGAATTGTACTGACTGGATCAGCAGCAGAAAAATCAACACGTGGTGAAGTTGTTGCAGTCGGTAACGGCCGTATCTTGGATAACGGCGATGTGAAGGCTCTGGATGTGAAAGTAGGTGACATCGTTCTTTTCAATGAAAGCTACGGTGTGAAAACACAGAAAATCGATGGTGAAGAATACCTAATTATGTCTGAGTCAGACATTTTAGCGATTATCGAAGCTTAAGAGGGAAATGAATTATGGCAGCTAAAGAAGTTAAGTTTGGTAACAACGCGCGTCAGCGCATGTTGAAAGGTGTCAACATTCTTGCTGATGCAGTGAAAGTCACCTTAGGTCCAAAAGGCCGTAACGTGATTTTAGACAAATCTTTCGGTGCCCCGTTAATCACGAAAGATGGTGTTTCTGTTGCGAAGGAAATCGAGCTAGAAGATAAGTTCGAGAACATGGGCGCACAAATGGTAAAAGAAGTTGCGTCCAAAGCGAATGATGAAGCAGGTGACGGTACCACCACTGCGACCGTGTTAGCGCAAGCGATTGTGAATGAAGGCTTGAAAGCGGTTGCTGCGGGCATGAACCCAATGGACGTGAAGCGTGGTATCGACAAAGCAGTTGCAGCTGCGGTTGAAGAACTGAAAAACTTGTCACAACCGTGCAATAACTCAAAAGCAATTGCACAAGTTGGAACGATTTCAGCAAACTCAGACAGCACCATTGGTGAGTTGATTGCTCAAGCAATGGAAAAAGTTGGTCAAGAAGGTGTTATCACCGTTGAAGAAGGCCAAGCATTGCAAGATGAGTTAGAAGTGGTTGAAGGGATGCAGTTTGATCGTGGCTACTTGTCACCTTACTTCATCAACAACCAAGAAAACGGCACCGTTGAATTAGATAGCCCGTTCATCTTATTGGTCGACAAGAAAGTATCTAATATTCGTGAGTTGTTACCGGTATTAGAAGGCGTTGCGAAGTCAGGCAAACCATTGTTGATCATTGCCGAAGATGTGGAAGGCGAAGCTTTGGCAACCTTAGTTGTCAACAACATGCGTGGTATCGTGAAAGTTGCAGCGGTGAAAGCCCCTGGCTTTGGTGACCGTCGTAAGGCAATGTTGCAAGATATCGCCGTGTTGACTGGCGGTAATGTGATTTCTGAAGAAATTGGCATGGAGCTTGAGAAAGCAGACTTGAGCGACCTCGGTACTGCCAAGCGTGTGGTGATTAACAAAGACAACACCACCATTGTTGACGGTAGTGGCGACCAAGCTGCGATTGAAGGCCGCGTCACTCAGATTCGCCAGCAAATTGAAGAAACCTCTTCAGATTACGACCGTGAGAAGCTGCAAGAGCGCTTGGCTAAACTAGCTGGCGGTGTTGCGGTCATCAAAGTTGGTGCAGCAACTGAAGTTGAAATGAAAGAGAAGAAAGCTCGTGTGGAAGACGCATTGCATGCAACGCGTGCTGCCGTTGAAGAAGGGGTAGTCCCTGGTGGTGGTGTTGCCCTCATCCGAGCGGCGAGCAAGTTAGCTGATTTACGTGGTGATAACGAAGATCAAAACGTTGGTATTAAGCTAGCCTTGCGTGCGATGGAATCTCCTTTACGTCAAATTGCCAATAACGCGGGCGCAGAAGCGTCAGTGGTTGCAAACAACGTGAAAAACGGTGAAGGCAACTACGGTTACAACGCAGGTCAAGACGTGTACGGCGACATGCTTGAAATGGGTATCTTGGATCCAACCAAAGTTACTCGTTCAGCATTGCAATTCGCGGCATCAGTTGCATCTTTGATGATCACCACTGAAGCCATGATTGCAGAACTGCCGAAAGACGAACCAGCAATGCCAGACATGGGCGGCATGGGTGGCATGGGCATGATGTAAGCCCACTGGTCGACAGCAATGTAGACATTAAAAAAGGGAGGTGCTTCGGCATCTCCCTTTTTGTTTGCTTGCACGGGCTGGATTATGGAGCCATATGGTTGATTAAATCACTCAACATATCATAGGCTTCAGCACATGTCGGAACCGTGGCGCTGACTTCAGCATCTTAGCAACAAGGGCAGCGAAGTCGGTGTGGTGTGTCACAAATCGGTGCCGCTGTGCGTCTTTATTAGCAAAGGTCATATAATAGTATGTGATGATCAAGCCGCACGAATGAGGAGGCGATTATGAAAACAATCACACAATTGGCATTGAGTATTGGATTGGTTTTGGCTGGCATGAGTGCCGCCAACGCATTTCCTGCACAAGTTGAGGTGCAATGGCAAGATACGGACGAATACACGGATTTTGAGTCGGCTAACCAGCCGAAAGAGCCTTTTGCGACTCGAACAAAAGGTGAGTTAACTGAGTATTTGCAGGAGCTTGCGGCAACCTTGCCAAAGGAGCACAAGTTGATTGTGACCTTTGAGGATGTGGATTTAGCAGGACGAATTGAGCCCACTTATGGGGCGGCGAATGTGGATTATTATCGGGTTCTAGATGATATTTCATCTCCCAAACTGGTGATTAGTTATCAATATTTGACGGCAACGGATGAGGTTATTAAAGCTGAAGAGAACCTGGTCTTGCGCAAAGTCAGCCCGATTCGAAATACTCGGAGTCTGTTAGCAACCGGCCGTGACTCCTTGTATTTAGAAAAGGAACTGCTGAAAGATTGGTTCAACTCCAGCTTTACCAACAGCAGCAACTAAAGCGGTGTTTTACTCGGTTCACCGGCAATTTCGCGGACTAATTTAGGCACCAAAAAGCCGGGTAAATTGACTTGCAATTGGTGTAACAGCGCACGTGCAACCTCGTCACTCACAGCAAAGTGACTGGCTCCTGCCACTTGATCGAGCTGGTGCAGATAATAAGGCAAAACTCGCGCAGCAAAGAGCGCTTCGCAGAGTTCTGTTAAAACGTCTGCATCAGCATTAATTTGTGCCAGCAGAACACTTTGATTTAATAGCGTGATGCCAGCATCAGCCCAAAGTGCGAGCCCTTGTTTTAGAGCCGGCGATATTTCCTGTGGGTGGTTAATATGCAACACGAGAATTGCTTGCAATGGGCTTGCTGCCAACCGGTGCGCTAATTCTTGCGTCAGTCGGCTCGGTAACACCACCGGTAATCGTGAATGGATACGAATCCGTTTGAGTTGTGGCAATTGTTCGAGTCGAGTGAGTAACTGGTCCAACTGCTTATCCGTAGCCATCAGCGGGTCACCCCCACTTAAAATCACCTCATTAATATTGGCATCATTTTGAATGAGCTCGATTAACTGCTCTAATTCTGCAGGACCAAAATGGTGGTCAGCGTAGGGGAAGTGGCGGCGGAAACAGTAGCGGCAGTTAATCGCACAGCCGCCTCGTAGAATCACCAACACACGTGATTTATATTTGTGGAGCACTCCGTATTGCCCCGCGTTGAGCTCCGCTAATGGGTCCGCGATGAACCCATCACGCTCGATAAACTCATCGGCATGGGGCATGACTTGCATCAGCAAGGGGTCCTGTGTATTTCCGCGCTGCATTAAATTAGCAAAATGCCGCGTTACTCGTAATGGAAAGAGTCTTCGAGCTGCTTGATGCTGCTCGACCCATTGCGAGGGCAAATTGAGGTGCTGAGCAAGTTGCTGAGGGTCAGTAAATGATTGCGCTAATTCTTGCTGCCATTGAGGGCGAACCGAGGTGACATTCAATTTAGATACCAACGACAAATAAGTTTATGACAGAGTATTAATTATTTTACCTGAAAATAATCGCAATATGGTTTATTATTGCCCGCGAAATCGCTCCACGTATGCTTATTAATGAGGAAAGTATGGCGAATTACAGCACCAACGAATTTAAAGCTGGTTTGAAGATCATGCAAGATGGTGAGCCTTGTAACATCATCGAAAACGAAGTTGTTAAGCCGGGTAAAGGGCAAGCATTCAACCGTGTCAAAATCCGTAAACTCATTAGCGGTAAAGTGGTTGAGAAAACCTTCAAATCAGGCGAGTCTGTGGAAGGCGCAGATGTTGCCGATATGGAATTGGCTTATTTGTATAACGATGGCGAATTCTGGCACTTCATGAACAACGAAACATTTGAGCAGCTTGCGGCCGATGAAAAAGCCGTGGGTGAAGCGACCAAATGGTTAGTTGAACAAGATGTTTGTACTTTAACTTTATGGAACGGCAGCCCGATTGCCGTGACGCCACCAAACTTCGTGGAATTAGAAGTGGTGGATACGGACCCTGGTTTGAAAGGGGATACTGCAGGAACCGGTGGCAAGCCAGCCACGTTGAGCACTGGCGCTGTGGTTCGCGTTCCTTTATTCGTACAAATTGGCGAAATCGTCAAAGTCGATACCCGTTCTGGCGAGTACGTGTCGCGCGTCCAAAAATAAGGACTCAGACATGACGCAGCTCACTGATCAGTGGCAACCCAGCGCAAGTTTGGCTGCTCTCAAACAGCGAGCTGCATTATTTCGTACGATTCGCGCGTTTTTCGAAACGCGCGATGTCCTTGAAGTAGACACCCCACTCCTAAGCCGTTACGGCGTCACTGATTTGCATCTTGAAAATCTGGTCACCCACATCAGCCGTTATCCCGAGCACACGTTTTATCTGCAAACCTCTCCTGAATACGCCATGAAACGCCTGTTGGCGGCATATCAAGTTTCGATTTATCAACTGAGTAAAGTATTCCGTGATGATGAGGTCGGGCGGCATCACAATCCTGAGTTCACTATGCTGGAATGGTATCGAGTTGGGTTTCAGATGTCGGATCTGATTGCCGAAGTCGTGACGTTGCTAGAAACCGTCTTAGGTGAGCGGCCGATTCATCAGTTCACGTATCAACAAGTGTTCCAACACTACTTATCGATAAACCCTCTCACTGCGAGCGTTGCAGAATTACAAACATGCTTGAGTCATTATTCGCATGTGGCGGATTTGGCGCAACGGGAACAGGACCGAGACACGCTTTTACAGCTGGCGTTGGCCTTGGTGATTGAGCCGCAATTGACGCCCGCCGCAATCACCATTATTAGTCATTTTCCGACCAGTCAAGCAGCTTTAGCACAAGTTGACCCTGAGGATCCTCGCGTGGCTTTGCGTTTTGAAGTGTACGTGGGGGGCGTGGAACTGGCGAATGGCTATCAGGAATTAACCGATGTCGAGGTGCAGCGTGAGCGATTTACCCAAGATAATCAGCTACGTGCACACTTTGGGAAGTCCCAAAAACCCGTCGACCATCGTTTATTACACGCCTTAGCGGCCGGACTTCCTGAGTGTTCAGGGGTGGCGCTGGGGGTTGATCGTCTGCTGCTTTTGCAAACAAAAAAATCTGCGATTCGTCAAATTTTACCCTTCGATGTGACTTGCGCCTAACCAAAGTAATGTTATAATGTAACAGTCGCTTTAGGTACGATGTCGAAGAGAAGATCAGTTTATGACGCAGCAATCATTAGATAAAACAGGGATGTGGGTAACGACCTTATGTGCGTTGCATTGTCTGTTGTTGCCGGTGATATTACCCGTTCTCTCGCTGATCGGCTTGTCATTTATTGGAGCGACACTGCTGGAACGTATTATCTTAAGCACCAGTATTGTGGTTGGCTTAATTGCATTGCTCGCCGGCATGCGTAAACACGCTCGCTTTTATCCGTTGACCATGTTATTTGCTGGCGGCGTTATTTATTGGCACAAAGATATTTTTGGTGCCATGGGCGAACCCCTTATTATCTTAGTGGGCGCAGGGTTAATTATTGCCGCCCACTGGCTCAACCTACGTCTGGTTCGTTTATCAGACGGCTTGTCTGTTTAGTTCACTGCTTTCGTTGTAGTAGCACACCCGTTTCCATATGGGCGGTATAGGGAAACTGATCAAAGAGTGCTGCTTTGACAACATCATGGGTTTTCGTTAGCTCGGATAAATTCTCAACCAGCGTGGTTGGATTACATGAGATATACATGATGGTTGGGTAGTGGCTCACCAGTTCCAACGTTGCCTCATCGAGCCCCGCTCGTGGCGGATCCACCAACACCGTTTGGCAATGAAAACTTTGATAAACCTCTGGTGGTAAGCGGCGGGACTGTTTTTCACCTTGCATGACTGCACTAAAGTCTTCCGCAGACATCCGCACGAGAGTGACATTATCTATGTTATTCAATTGGCAGTTGAATTGTGCGGAAGCAACGGAGGGTTTACTAATTTCAGTCGCAAGCACGCAGTTAAAGTTTTGCGCTAGGGGCAAACTGAAGTTCCCGTTGCCACAATAGAGCTCAAGCAGATCCCCCGTCGCGTTTTGAGTTGCTGCTAAAGCCCATTGAATCATCTGTTGATTGACCGCAGCATTGGGTTGCGTGAAGCTATTCTCAATTTGTTGAAAGTGATAGGGCGTTCCCTGGATATTTAAAGTTTCAATGACCCAGTCTTGGGTGACGGCCAGTTTCTGTTTACGTGCTCGCCCTACTATATAGATAGTACCGAATTGACTGAGGTGTTCTTGCAGGAGCTCTGCTTCTTGTTGCCAATCCTCTTCCAGTGAACGATGGTATAGCAATGATACAACGGCTTGATTCGTTGTGGTGGATAAAAAATCGACTTGAAAGAGGCGGTAGCGTAATGTGGGGCGCTCCCGAATGTAATCGAGCAACGCCGGCATTAGTTGATTGATGAGCTGACTCGCGATTGGAAACTGGTCCACGCGAATCCGCTGTTGCGTTGAGCTATCAAACATAATGTAGTACAAATCATCGCCATCATGCCAAACTCGAAACTCAGCACGCATGCGATAGTATTCAGGCGGTGACGGGAATACCTCGAGAGCGGCCTGGTTGAAAGGGCTCAGCATCTGTGTCAACAGCTCTGCTTTCTCAATGAGCTGTTGCTGATAGTGTTCGGGGTATGTAGTGGTTAACGCCATGAAGGATTCCTAATCTCGGTGCATTGATTCGATGCGTTGAATGACAAGAAGGGCGAATTGTAACGACCAAGCTTCAAATGTCCACATGAAGATGAGCAATGGAAGACACAATGAAAGATACAAGGAACCGTCCAAATTGTTACGTAATTGTACATTTCTGGTCGTTTATTGTCAGCTTCGTTCACAAAACCAGCAGTCAGTTCAAAAACCTTAAAAAAAGTCTAAATTCCCCTTGACGCAGGCGCTGAAATCTCTAAAATGCGCCCCACGCTTGAGGTGAGCAACAAGGCCCCTCCAAGCAGCGGTCAAACGTCAGAAAAAAGAAGCTCGAAAGAGCTTGACTAAAACCGCCAAGGCTCTATAATGCGCAGCCTTGCTCGAAACGAGCGAACGTTCTTTAACAATTTACCAAGCCAAGCAAACTGTGTGGGCACTTCCGAGAATTCAGTGCAGAGAAATAGGTGTCTTAGACACCACCTGACTGATTGAAGAGGTGCTTAACAAACAAAGCTTTATTAAGTCATTGATTCAATGGGTCGATTAAACACTTTAAATTGAAGAGTTTGATCATGGCTCAGATTGAACGCTGGCG
>NZ_FMXN01000017.1 GCF_900104245.1 Pseudidiomarina indica | reverse complement strand
TTCGTTCCACGCAACAACGCACCAATGTTCTCACCTGCACGACCTTCGTCGAGCAACTTACGGAACATCTCAACACCAGTAACGATGGTCTTGGTGGTCTCTTTGATACCAACAATTTCAACTTCGTCACCAGTACGGACAATACCGCGCTCAACACGACCTGTTACTACCGTTCCACGACCTGAGATTGAGAATACGTCTTCGATTGGCATGATGAACGCTTTATCAATGTCACGCTCTGGCTCTGGGATGTATGTATCCAAAGCTTCTGCCAATTCGATGATTTTCGCTTCCCACTTCTCGTCGCCTTCCAACGCACGCAGGGCTGAACCACGGATAACCGGAGTGTCGTCGCCTGGGAAGTCGTACTCAGATAGAAGTTCACGAATTTCCATCTCAACCAATTCTAACAACTCTTCGTCGTCAACCATGTCACACTTGTTCATGAACACGATGATGTATGGAACACCAACCTGACGTGACAACAAGATGTGCTCACGAGTTTGTGGCATTGGGCCGTCAGTTGAAGCAACTACCAAGATACCGCCGTCCATTTGCGCAGCACCAGTGATCATGTTCTTAACGTAGTCGGCGTGCCCTGGGCAGTCGACGTGTGCGTAGTGACGTGACGGAGTGTCATACTCTACGTGTGAAGTCGCGATGGTGATACCACGCGCTTTCTCTTCTGGCGCTTTGTCGATTTGATCAAAAGCTTGTGCTGAACCACCGTAGTGTTTCGCCAATACTGTGGTGATCGCAGCGGTCAGAGTTGTTTTACCGTGGTCAACGTGGCCGATTGTACCAACGTTAACGTGCGGCTTGGAACGTTCAAATTTTTCTTTAGCCATGACTTTTCCTTAACTTAAGTTAAAAGTCCGGTCCATGAATGAACCGGACCAGACTCTACTTAATCTTTTGTTTGACGAGCAGCAATAACCTGCTCAGCAACGTTGCTAGGTGCTTCAGCGTACTTCAAGAATTCCATTGCATAAGATGCACGACCCTGAGTCTGCGAACGCAGGTCAGTAGCGTAACCGAACATCTCTGATAATGGAACCTGTGCACGTACTTCTTTTAAGCCGCCTGGCGCATCTTCCATACCTTCAATCACACCGCGACGACGGTTCAAGTCACCAACGACGTCACCCATGAAGTCTTCTGGAGTCACTACTTCAACCTTCATAATCGGCTCAAGTAACGCAGGGTTCGCTTGTAACGCACCTTTTTTGAAGGCCATACTACCAGCAATCTTAAACGCCATTTCTGACGAGTCAACATCGTGGTAAGAACCATCAAACAGAGTTGCTTTGACACCAAGAACTGGGTAACCGGCTAACACACCGTTATCCATTTGTTCTTGAATACCTTTATCAACTGCAGGAACGTATTCTTTTGGTACCACACCACCAACGATTTCGTTCACGAACTCGTAGTTTGGTGTTTCGTCATCGTTCGCATCAAACTCCATTGGCTCGAGGCGAATCCAAACGTGACCGAACTGACCACGACCACCTGATTGACGAACGAACTTGCCTTCAACTTCAACCGCTTTACGAATGGTTTCACGGTATGCAACTTGCGGCTTACCAACGTTACATTCAACTTTGAACTCACGCTTCATTCGGTCAACGATGATGTCTAAGTGCAGCTCACCCATACCAGAGATGATGGTTTGACCGGTTTCTTCATCCGTGTTCACACGGAATGACGGGTCTTCCGCAGCCAACTTACCTAATGCAACACCCATTTTTTCTTGGTCTGCTTTAGTTTTCGGCTCAACGGCAACCGAAATAACTGGCTCAGGGAATTCCATCCGCTCTAAGGTGATGATGTTACTTGGATCACACAAGGTGTCACCCGTGGTCACATCTTTCAATCCGATTGCAGCAGCAATGTCGCCCGCTAAGATTTCTTTAATCTCTTTACGGTCATTTGCGTGCATCTGAACCATCCGGCCAATACGCTCACGCTTACCTTTTACTGGGTTATAAACGGTGTCACCTTGTGACAACACGCCCGAGTAAACGCGTAAGAACGTTAAGGTACCAACAAACGGGTCAGTTGCGATTTTGAACGCCAACGCTGAGAATGGCTCGTCATCAGATGACTTACGCACGCCTTCAGAGTTGTCTTCCAAAATACCGCGGATTGCTTTAACTTCAGTCGGTGACGGCAAAAATTCAACAACAGCGTCAAGCATCGCTTGAACACCTTTGTTCTTAAATGCAGAACCACACAAGCACAGTACGATTTCGTTGTTCAACGTACGCTCACGTAAGCCGGCTTTGATTTCAGCTTCCGTCAACTCACCTTCTTCAAGGTATTTGTTCATCAACTCTTCGTTGGCTTCTGCAGCTGCTTCAACCAAGTTCGCGTGCAGCTCTTCTGCTTCTTCAACTAAATGTGCAGGGATGTCTTCGTGAGTGAAGGTCATGCCTTGGTCTGCTTCATTCCAGTTGATCGCTTTCATCTTGATCAAGTCAACCACGCCAGTGAAGTTCTCTTCAGCACCAATGTTCAAATGAATTGGAACAGGGTTTGCTGCTAAACGAGTTTTCACTTGGTCTACAACGCGCAAGAAATCCGCACCAGTACGGTCCATCTTGTTCACGAAGACCAAACGCGGTACTTCATATTTGTTTGCTTGACGCCAAACAGTTTCTGTTTGTGGTTGCACGCCTGAAGACGCACACAACACCACAACAGCGCCGTCTAATACGCGCAATGAACGCTCAACTTCAATGGTGAAGTCAACGTGTCCAGGAGTATCGATAATGTTAATCCGATGCTCAGGAAATTGTGCATCCATACCACGCCAGAATGACGTTACGGCAGCCGAGGTGATAGTAATACCACGCTCTTGCTCTTGCGCCATCCAGTCGGTGGTTGCTGTTCCATCGTGGGTCTCGCCGATTTTGTGCGACAAGCCAGTGTAGAACAACACCCGCTCAGTGGTCGTTGTTTTACCTGCGTCTACGTGAGCACAGATACCGATGTTACGGTAGCGCTCAATCGATGTTTGTCGAGCCATAAATTCCTCTTTGGGTTAACTGTGAATTTACCAGCGGTAATGCGCGAACGCTTTGTTCGCATCGGCCATACGGTGGACGTCTTCACGCTTCTTCACAGCAGAGCCTTTATTTTCTGATGCATCTAGCATTTCACCTGCCAGACGCTGAGCCATGGATTTTTCACCCCGAGTACGCGCAGCATCAACTAACCAGCGCATAGCCAGTGCATTGCGGCGGACTGGACGAACTTCAACCGGTACTTGATAGGTAGAACCACCAACACGACGTGATTTAACCTCAACCGATGGACGGACGTTGTCCAACGCAGATTCGAAAATTTCTAAGTGGTCTTTACCTGTTTTTTCAGACAGGATATCTAACGCACCGTAGATGATCTTTTCAGCGACAGATTTCTTGCCGTCAACCATGACGACATTAATAAATTTAGCCAACAACTCTGATCCAAACTTAGGATCAGGTAAAATTTTACGTTGACCTATGACGCGTCTTCTTGGCATCTCTTATTTCTCCGATTAATTCAGGGTTTACCCCAAAACTTTGTAACTAACAGTTTGGCCTTACTAACGGAGAACCGTTAAGACTTGGGCCGTTTCGCGCCATACTTTGAACGTGCTTGACGGCGATCATTTACGCCTGCACAGTCTAAAGCACCACGAACTGTATGATAACGAACACCTGGTAAGTCCTTAACACGACCACCACGGATCAATACGACCGAGTGCTCTTGCAAGTTGTGACCTTCACCACCGATGTATGAAGATACTTCGTAGCCGTTGGTCAAACGCACACGACAAACTTTACGCAGCGCCGAGTTCGGCTTCTTCGGGGTGGTAGTATATACACGGGTACAAACACCGCGTTTTTGTGGGCAAGCCTCAAGCGCCGGAACGTTGCTTTGTGAAACCGGCTTTTGACGACCTTTGCGCACCAGCTGATTAACTGTTGCCATTCATTACTCCTGATTATGTTGATGTCACTCAACAGAATGAAAAATCCAAAAATCCCCTATTCTAAGGCTTGCTGTCGACAAACCACGGGCTTAACGCCCACAAATATGGGAGCGCGAATTTTAATGGTCAATAATTGGACTGTCAAGGAAAAGCGACGATTGACTAGAGTGACCATGCGTTACGAAAAGCTGCCGCTTGTCGTTTTGCGATGTCAACTTGCAAGCCATGCCGCAGTTGGACGTGGAATCCACCACTTAAACTTGGCTCGATTTGCTCGATGTACTGCGTATTAATGACCCAACTTCGACTGGCTCGGAAAAAGACGGTAGAGTCCAAGCGCTCCGCAATGGCACCGATGGGTCGATAAATTGCCGGCACCGCATGAGGTAAATGCACTCGGGTATAATTACCCAACGCCTCAAAGGCAATGATATCACTTATTTGCACAAAGAAGCACTGGTCACGATCTTTAATAAAAATTCGTTGCTGTGGGTTCACCGGCTCAGTTTTAAAATGCTGCTTGGCCTTTTCTAAGGCTTTCTGCAGACGATCGGCTCGGACGGGTTTTAATAAGTAATCCAAGGCATTCACTTCGAACGAACGAATGGCATACTCATCAAAGGCGGTCACAAAAATAACCAAAGGCACCGCGTCCACCTGCTCCAGAACATCAAACCCCGTGCCATCGGGTAAATCAATATCCAATAACAGGACATCAATGGCTGTTGACGTGAGTAGCTGCACTGCGGCACTGACACTGGCTGCTTCACCGACCACTTCCATCCCTGGCTGCTCGGCAAGTTGTTGTTTCAACTCGAGTCGGGCCAGTCGGCTGTCATCAACAATGGCAATACGCATTTCCACTAGTCTCCTTCGGCCACGCGAAAAGGTAATACAATCGTAAGCGTTGCGCGTTTTGTGCTTTCATCACAAGCTAATTCGATCCGAGCTTTCGCACCGTACATCAACGCCAACCGGGATTGGCTATTGGCTAACCCAATGCCCGCACCATTGGCTCGGGTCCGTCGGCGTGCAGGCGACTTCAACGCCTCTTGATGAGAGGAAACGGGGTGATAAGGGTTCGTTACGGTAATGTGCAGCTGCTCCTCAACACGACGCACGTTTAAGTTCAAAGCCCCTCCTAGACGATCACTCGCGATGCCATGTTTAATGGCATTTTCAATGCTTTGTTGCAAGAGCAGTCGAGGAATCAATGCTCGGTAGGCTTCCACATCAATTTCCTGATGGTACTGCAAACGCTCTTCATACTGAATCTTATTGAGTGCCACGTACTGCTCAACAATCTCAAGCTCATCACAAAGTGGCACTTGGGTCTGCTGGTGCGCTTGTAAGTTATAGCGCAGCATGTCCGCCAGCTGGGTGAGGGCTTCTCGTGCCTTGCTCGGATCTTCAATAATGAGGGCACGAATATTATTGAGCATATTAAACAGAAAATGAGGGTTCAATTGCTGCATCAATAAATCCAACTGCCCTTTTAGCAAGGCTTGCTCGGCATCGCGTAACATTCGAGTTCGCACAATGGCGACATAGCACGCACTCCATAACAGCAACATGAACATCATGTTCATGCTGTTGCTCCAATAAATCATTTGGAAAAAGACCATGGCTTGCCCTGGCGGAATTGGGTCATACCATTGGGTTCCTGCAATGGCCAAGACTGCAACCCACAACATGAGTCCAGCAAACAACCCGCCGGTGACCGAACCCCCCACCCAATACAGCATTTGCCAACTGATCGCGCGGTGTTTTAGCAAGCGTTTATAGATAATTCGTAAGCCATGAGAAAACAGCCCCGTACTACCAACCAGCACGGCGCCAAAAAAATATTCAGTCCGCGTAAAAATTGGCTGGCTAGCAATGGTCACCATCAATACTGAATACACCAAGCCCCAGCCCACCAGCTGATAAATAGGGTAATAAATGCTACTCATCGAGGGCCGCAGTTCCTTGTAAAATAGCGTGCGCTTGTTGCATGTCTAAATAAGCTTGGTTATTCAGAATCACCACCGCCCGCGAACCATCTAAATAGAAACCAACAAAGCTCACATAACCTCCTGTTTGCCCGTTATGCCAGGCATACCACTGATTATGCTGATCTTGTTGCAAAATCCAGCCCAACGCCTGGGAGCAACACGCACTCATCGGAAACACCGGTTCCAGCAGCAGTTTGGTCGCAGCATCCTCCTCTTGCAGGCGGGTCATCAATTGCTCCACATAGCGGCTCATGTCAACCAAGGTTGAACGCACAGCACCGGCCCCGGCTAAGGCTTGAAAGTGCCAGGGGGCTACTTCGTTGCCAAACTGGTCGTAGCCTTGGGCCAGACTGCCATTGGCTGTTAACTCAGTAGCTGAAGGCAGCGCAACATCGGTTGCCGTCATGCCAAACGGGGCAAACAACTCATCCTGTATCAGTTGCGCGAAGCTCTTGCCATGCACTTTCGCCAATGCTTCCCCCAACAGCCCATAACCTAAATTCGAATACTCGTAACTGGACATGTCATCAAGCTTGGGCTCCCCTGCAAAATCAGCAACCGCGGCCAACATCTTGGCACGATCGTAATGTGCATAAGGGTCTTGCTGGTTGGCGCCATCGAATAGGTCTTTGGGAAGCCGCGGTAGTCCGCTGGTATGGGTCGCCAACTGAGTCAACCGAATGGCTGGAGCTGTCTCCCCAAAAATAGATTGCAACGTATCCGTGGCGCTCACCTGGCCCTCGGTCAGGCTTTTAGCAAGCAGGTAGGCCACCATTGTTTTGGTGACCGACCCAATTTCGTAGTGCGTGCTGGCATCATGATTGGCAAAAAATTTGGTGCGAGTGCCAGCCGGAGTGATCACAGCAACGGCACCACCGTGATCACCCAGTTTAGGCTTTGGGCCGCCAGACAAAGCCTCCCCTGCAGCAAGCTTCTTCAGCGTTAATGGCCGTTCAACCCCTTGAATAAACTTTCCTTCATAGCCCTCGTCAGTTATCTTTTTGCCTGTAAACGACGCCTGAATCATGGGCGAAGTGAAGCTTAGGTTATCCGCCGAAATACTGAATTGATCGATTGGAATACCATAGCTTTGCTGAGCTGGGCTGTCGAGGCTCGCATAATAGCCCCCAGCAATGACTGCCACGTTAATTTGCAGTGGTAACTGCTGATTGCCGTTGATAATCAACTGACCGCCATAACGCCCTTCATAGCTCATCCGCGCTAGGTCGCTCGCCGTTAATCGCGTGAGAGTCAGCGGCCGTTTTGCTCCTTGAATAAAGGTACCTTTAATTTCATTGCCAGTAATTTGTCCAGCAAATGACGCTTGGAGATTGTCAGCATTGAACTTAAATTCGCCAGCGCTGATCTCGAAGTCAGTCAGCGGTAATCCCCAGCTACCTTGTGTGGGGCTGTCAAGAGTGATGGTATCGCCTTGAATCGTAACGCCCACCACTAAAAAGATATTGGGCTGTACTTCGAGTTTACCGCGCCAAATGCCATCCAGCTCGTGTTCTGCGGCACTTACGGTCGTTGGTGTCCATAACGCCGCGGTGAGTGCAAACACGCTGAGCAGCTGCGTGAAGCGTGAGCGAAATGTTGATGTGATTACATTCATAATGAACTCCCCCTTAGTTGGTACGTTGTCAGTGTAACCAAACAAACGTCCCTGTGGGAGTTTATATGACGAACGGGCGGCACGCCTGATAAGCGGGAAATAGGCCTACTGAAAAAGTAAAAGCCAGCTTAAGTCTCCTTAAGCTGGCTTTGCATTCAATCAACTCAATAAGGCTGAGTGTTATTCTGCGCTATCACCGAGATCGTCGCCCGCGTTCAATGCATCAGCAAGTTGTTGCTCTGCTTCTTTCGCGGTTACTTTCGGAGCCTCATTCACCATTCCCTCAGCGCGCTTACGAGCACGCTCACGGTGGTATGCGAAGCCTGTACCAGCAGGAATCAAGCGACCCACAATCACGTTCTCTTTCAAGCCACGTAATGGATCTTGCTTGCCTTGTACTGCTGCTTCGGTCAATACGCGCGTGGTTTCTTGGAACGAAGCCGCAGAAATAAACGACTCTGTCGACAACGACGCTTTCGTAATACCTAACAACTGACGCTCGTAAGTTGCTGGAATCTTGCCTTCTGCATGTGCTTTGGCATTCGCCGCTAACACTTCAGACAGTTCCATCATCTCACCTTCAAGCAACTCAGTTTCACCTGGGTTGGTAATGATTGCTTTACGTAACATCTGACGGACGATGGTCTCAATGTGCTTATCGTTAATTTTTACGCCTTGTAAACGATAAACTTCTTGAACCTCGTTGACGATGTAGTTCGCCAATGCACTGACACCACGTAAACGTAGGATATCGTGCGGTGCTTCTGGACCATCAGCAATCACTTCACCCTTGTTCACCTGCTCCCCTTCAAAGATGCTGAGCTGGCGATGCTTCGGAATCATTTCTTCGTACGCTTCGCCACCATCTAATGGGGTGATGATCAAGCGGCGTTTGCCTTTGGTTTCACGACCAAAGCTCACGGTACCACTGATCTCTGCCAAGATTGCAGGCTCTTTTGGACGACGTGCTTCAAACAAGTCGGCAACGCGCGGCAAACCACCGGTAATATCGCGAGTTTTCGAACCTTCTTGTGGAATACGAGCGAGGGTATCCCCCACGTTCACTTCCGCATTGTCTTCCAAGTTGATAATTGCTTTACCCGGCAACAAGTACTGGGCTGGCATGTCGGTTCCGGCAATCTTAACGTCATTGCCTTTTTCGTCGACCAACTTCACCATCGGACGCATGTCTTTACCGGCACTGGTACGTTGACCAGTTTCGAGTACGACAATGCTCGACAAGCCTGTCAATTCGTCCGTTTGACGAGTCATGGTCACGCCATCGATTAAATCGACGAACTGGATACGACCAGCCACTTCGGTAATGATTGGGTGCGTGTGCGGGTCCCACGTTGCAACAATCTCACCGGCATCAACACTGGCGCCTTCTGGCTTCTTCAGCGATGCACCGTATGGGATCTTGTAACGCTCGCGCTCACGACCAAACTCATCGATCAAGGTTAATTCAGCAGAACGTGAAGTAATAACTAAATGGCCATTACTGTTGGTGACTGATTTCGCGTGGTGCAATTTCAGCGTACCGTTGTTCTTCACTTGAATGTTGTTTGCTGCTGAGTCTCGTGATGCTGCACCCCCGATGTGGAACGTCCGCATCGTTAACTGCGTGCCTGGCTCACCGATTGACTGAGCGGCAATAACACCCACTGCTTCACCCATGTTCACTAAATGGCCACGCGCAAGGTCGCGTCCATAACAGTGAGCACACACACCAAAGTCGGTGTCACAGGTAATCACAGAACGAACTTTTACTTGGTCAACGGAGTTTTGCTCCAACACGTCACACATTTTCTCATCAAGTAATGTGTTCCGTGGAATCAATACTTCGTCAGTGCCAGGAATTAATACATCGTCACATGCGACACGACCCAATACGCGCTCACGCAATGGTTCAACCACATCACCGCCTTCAATTAACGGCTTGATATAGAGACCTTCTTGGGTACCACAGTCGTTTTCAACGATAACAACGTCTTGCGCTACGTCAACGAGACGACGCGTCAAGTAACCTGAGTTCGCTGTTTTCAACGCGGTATCCGCCAAACCTTTACGCGCACCGTGCGTCGAAATAAAGTACTGAAGTACGTTCAAACCTTCACGGAAGTTCGCCACGATTGGGGTTTCGATGATCGAGCCGTCCGGCTTCGCCATCAAGCCACGCATACCAGCGAGCTGACGAATCTGTGCCGCACTACCCCGTGCACCAGAATCTGCCATCATGTAAACTGAGTTGAAGGAGTCTTGAGTTTCTTCTTTCCCTTCCGCGTTCAGCACCACTTCTTTTGACAGGTTTTCCATCATCGCTTTCGATACTTTATCGTTCGCTGCCGACCAAATATCGATAACTTTGTTGTACTTCTCACCTGCTGTTACTAAACCGTGCTCGAACTGTTCCTGAATTTCAGCAACTTCGGCTTCGGCCGCAGCGATAATGTCTTTCTTCGCATCAGGAATGACCATGTCGTCAATCCCAACCGATGCACCCGCCACCATTGCATAGTGGAAACCGGTATACATGATTTGGTCCGCGAAGATAACGGTCGCTTTCAACCCTAAATTACGGTACGAGCGGTTCAATAACCGACCAATCTGCTTTTTACCCATGGTCTGGTTAATCATGTCAAACGGCATGCCTTCTGGCAGAATGAGTGACAAAATTGCGCGACCAATCGTGGTGTCGTACAGCTTGGTGGTTGTTTCGGTTTCGCCTTCATCGTTCGTTAAGGTTTCAGTAATCCGTACTTTCACCCGCGCGTGAAGCTCTGCCGCTTTAATGCGATACGCTTTTTCGGCTTCTTTGGCGTTCTTGAACACCATGCCTTCGCCTTTGGCATTAACTTTTTCACGGGTCATGTAGTACAGACCCAACACCACGTCTTGCGAAGGAACGATGATTGGCTCACCGCTCGCTGGCGACAAAATGTTATTGGTTGACATCATTAACGCACGCGCTTCAAGTTGCGCTTCCAGCGTCAATGGTAAGTGAACCGCCATTTGGTCACCGTCAAAGTCAGCGTTATACGCCGCACACACTAACGGGTGCAGTTGAATCGCTTTACCTTCAATCAGGACGGGTTCGAACGCTTGAATCCCCAAACGGTGCAACGTTGGCGCACGGTTTAGCAGGACTGGGTGCTCTTTGATGACTTCATCTAGAACGTCCCAAACCTCTGGAATTTCACGCTCTACCATTTTCTTAGCAGCTTTGATGGTGGTCGCTAAACCACGGGCTTCAAGCTTGCCGTAAATGAATGGCTTAAACAGTTCCAACGCCATTTTTTTCGGTAATCCACACTGATGCAAACGCAGTGTTGGACCCACGGTAATGACCGAACGACCAGAGTAGTCCACCCGCTTACCGAGCAAGTTCTGACGGAAACGGCCTTGCTTCCCTTTGATCATGTCAGCAAGAGATTTCAATGGGCGCTTGTTGGTACCTGTAATCGCACGACCACGACGACCGTTATCTAATAACGCATCGACCGCTTCTTGCAACATCCGCTTCTCGTTGCGCACGATAATGTCTGGCGCAGCAAGGTCGAGCAGACGCTTTAACCGGTTGTTACGGTTAATCACGCGACGATACAAATCGTTCAAGTCAGAGGTCGCAAAACGACCACCGTCTAGAGGAACCAGTGGACGTAAATCTGGTGGTAATACTGGTAATACTTTCAGGATCATCCACTCAGGCTTGTTCCCTGATTGATGGAATGATTCCAGTAGCTTCAACCGCTTGCTGATTTTCTTCCGCTTGGTTTCTGAATTGGTTTCAGGCAATTCTTCCCGCAGCGTTTTGATTTCGCTTTCGATATCAATGTGTTGCAACAATGCGTAGACAGCCTCAGCGCCCATTTTCGCTTCAAACTCATCACCATGAGCTTCAAGGGCATCCAAGTAGTCTTCTTCGGTCAGGATTTGGCCGCGCTCTAAGTCGGTCATCCCTGCTTCAGTCACCACATAAGATTCGAAATACAGCACGCGCTCAATATCACGCAAGGTCATATCTAGCATTAAACCGATACGACTTGGCAGTGATTTCAAGAACCAAATATGAGCTACTGGGCTGGCAAGTTCGATATGACCCATACGCTCACGACGTACTTTGGTCAAGGTCACTTCAACGCCACATTTTTCACAGATCACGCCGCGATGCTTCAAGCGCTTGTACTTACCACACAAACACTCGTAATCCTTCACCGGGCCGAAAATACGGGCGCAGAACAAGCCGTCACGCTCAGGCTTGAACGTACGATAGTTGATGGTCTCAGGTTTTTTCACTTCACCGAACGACCAGCTACGGATCATGTCGGGAGAAGCGAGCCCGATGCGAATTGCATCGAACTCCTCACTCTGATTTTGTGGCTTTAAAAACTTTAATAAGTCTTTCACAGTTTATCTCCTGGCAAATAGCGTCCGGTGGTTTCTCAGTCTTGTTCCAACTCAATGTTGATACCAAGTGAGCGGATTTCCTTCAGCAATACGTTGAAGGATTCCGGCATCCCTGCTTCCATGCGCAAGTCATTGTCGACAATGTTCTTGTACATCTTCGTCCGACCGTTTACGTCGTCCGATTTCACTGTCAACATTTCCTGCAAGGTGTAAGCAGCACCGTATGCTTCCAGTGCCCAGACTTCCATCTCACCGAAGCGCTGGCCACCAAACTGGGCTTTACCACCCAGCGGTTGCTGAGTCACTAAGCTGTATGAACCGGTTGAACGCGCATGCATCTTATCATCCACTAAGTGGTTCAATTTCAGCATGTACATGTATCCGACAGTGACATCACGCTCAAAGCGCTCGCCTGTGCGGCCGTCATACAGGGTGATTTGACCAGACTCTGGTAAATCAGCCAGTTTCAATAATTCTTTAATTTCGCTTTCGTGCGCACCATCGAACACCGGTGACGCAATCGGCAAGCCCGCTTTCAGGTTTTCCGCCAGGCGTAACACTTCGTCATCACTGAACTCACTCAAGTCCACTTGTTGACGGGTGTCATCCATGTTGTAAACCTTGTCGAGGAACTCACGGACTTCAGCCACTTTCGCTTGATGTTTCAGCATTTTCTCGATTTTGGTACCAATACCGCGTGCGGCAAGTCCCAAGTGTGTTTCAAGAATCTGACCGATGTTCATCCGCGATGGAACACCTAACGGGTTCAACACGATATCGACCGGCTCACCATGCTCGTCATATGGCATGTCTTCAATAGGAACGATGCTAGAAATAACACCTTTGTTCCCGTGACGACCCGCAAGCTTATCACCCGGTTGAACACGACGGCGTACCGCTAAGTACACTTTCACGATTTTCAGCACGCCCGGTGCCAAATCGTCGCCTTGCTCAATTTTACGGCGCTTGTTTTCATACTTCGCATCGAAGTCCGCACGAATTTCTTCGTACTGCTGAGCAATTTGCTCAAGCTGTACTTGGGCATCTTCATTTTTGAGGTTTTGCGTTAACCATTTGCTTTGCTCAAGACTGGCCAGTTTTGACTCATCAAAACCGTTCGCCAACAGCAAGCTACGCGCACGTTCGAAGATACCTTTCTCGAGAATCTTAAATTCGTCGGTTAAGTCTTTCTTCACTTGCTTCAGCTGCATTTCTTCTACAGCACGCGCACGCGAGTCTTTTTCCACGCCATCACGGGTAAAGACTTGAACGTCAATGACCGTCCCGGTTACACCGTTCGGTACACGCAGTGAACTGTCTTTCACATCCGATGCTTTTTCACCGAAGATTGCACGTAAGAGCTTCTCTTCAGGAGTCAGTTGAGTTTCACCTTTCGGGGTTACTTTACCCACTAAGATGTCACCCCCGTTTACTTCTGCACCGACGTAAACAATTCCAGCTTCGTCAAGCTTGTTCAGCGCTGATTCACCCACGTTTGGAATATCTGAGGTAATTTCCTCAGGACCAAGCTTGGTATCACGAGCAACACAGCTCAGCTCTTGAATATGAATGGTAGTTAAACGGTCTTCACGAAGCACACGCTCAGAAATCAAGATCGAGTCTTCGAAGTTGTAACCGTTCCACGGCATGAACGCGACACGTAGGTTTTGACCCAGTGCGAGTTCACCCATATCCGTGGATGGACCATCTGCCAATACGTCACCACGCATGACCGGCTCGCCGACATTCACAGTCGGACGCTGGTTAATGCAGGTGTTTTGGTTCGAGCGGGTGTATTTCACCAAGTTATAGATATCGATGCCCGCTTCGCCTGGGGTCATCTCATCTTCATTCACTTTCACCACAATGCGGCTGGCGTCAACTTTATCGACCACCCCACCACGCTTAGCAACCACGGTAACACCAGAGTCCACCGCTACGGTACGTTCAATGCCCGTCCCTACTAACGGCTTGTCAGCGCGTAAGGTAGGAACCGCTTGGCGTTGCATGTTCGACCCCATGAGGGCACGGTTCGCATCGTCATGCTCAAGGAATGGAATCAAGCTCGCTGCAATCGACACGATTTGCTGTGGCGCAACGTCCATATATTGAACTTGCTCGCGTGACATCAAGGTAAATTCGTTTTTGTAACGGCACGGTACCAGCTCTTCAACCAACTCACCTTGGTCGTTCAATTCAACGTTGGCCTGAGCGATAACAAAGTTACCCTCTTCAATCGCTGATAAGTAATCGACATCATCGGTGACCACACCGTTTTGGATACGACGGTATGGGGTTTCTAAGAAACCGTATTCGTTGGTACGAGCGAAGGTTGCCAAGGAGTTAATCAACCCAATGTTTGGACCTTCTGGTGTCTCGATTGGACAGACTCGACCGTAGTGCGTTGGGTGAACGTCACGAACTTCGAAGCCAGCACGCTCACGGGTTAAACCGCCCGGCCCTAATGCCGAGATACGACGCTTATGCGTGACTTCAGAGAGCGGGTTGTTTTGGTCCATAAACTGTGACAGTTGGCTGGAACCAAAGAACTCTTTCACCGCGGCGCTGATTGGCTTTGCGTTGATTAAGTCTTGTGGCATCACGCCATCGAGGTCACCAAGGCTCAAGCGCTCTTTCACCGCACGCTCAACCCGCACCAAACCGACGCGGAATTGGTTTTCGGCCATTTCACCGACTGAGCGAATACGACGGTTACCAAGGTGATCGATATCGTCTACTTCGTCTTGACCGTTACGGATCTCGATCAGCTTACGCATGACCTCTACGATATCTTCTTTCGTCAACACACCCGGGCCCGTTAAGTCTTCACGACCTAAACGACGGTTAAACTTCATGCGACCAACCGCAGATAAATCATAACGGTCTTCGCTGAAGAACAGGTTTTCGAATAGCGTTTCAGCCGCTTCTTTAGTGGGTGGCTCACCCGGACGCATCATGCGATAGATTTCGACCAACGCTTCTAAGCGATTAGACGTTGGGTCGATACGCAAGGTTTCGCTGATATAAGGACCATGGTCCAAATCGTTCACGAACAGCGTTTCAAACTTTTTAAAGCCCGCTTCACGTAGTTTGGCCAACAATTCCAGTGTCAATTCACTGTTTGCTTCCGCCACGATTTCGCCGGTCTTTTTATCAACGTAATTTTTCGCTAATACTTTCCCAACCAAGTACTCAATCGGTACTTCCATTTCTGGTTGGTTCAAGCTGGCAATTTGGTTGATATGGCGCGCGGTAACACGACGGCCTTTTTCAACAATGATTTCGCCTTCGTCGTTTTTAATATCAAACTTCGCAGTTTCACCACGAAGACGCTCAGGCACCAGTTGCATGTATAACTTCTTGTTGCGGAACTGGTAATAGGTTGTCTCGAAGAACATCTCGAGGATTTCTTCGGTCGTATAATCGAGCGCTCGTAAGATAATGGTCGCAGGTAATTTACGGCGACGGTCAATCCGCACGAATACGTTGTCTTTCGGGTCGAATTCGAAATCTAACCACGAACCACGATAAGGAATAACGCGAGCGTTGTATAACACCTTGCCTGATGAGTGGGTTTTACCTTTGTCATGATCGTAAAACACGCCAGGTGAACGGTGCAATTGAGAGACGATAACACGCTCAGTACCGTTAATAACGTAGGTACCGTTGTCGGTCATCAATGGGATTTCACCCATGTAGACTTCTTGCTCTTTGATATCTTTAACCGTGCCTGCTGCAGCTTCACGATCATAAAGCACTAGGCGCAGTTTAACCCGCAAAGGAGCTGCGTATGTGATGCCCCGAATTTGACATTCTTGTACGTCAAATACTGGCTCACCAAGGTGATAGCTCACGTACTGCAATTCTGAATAACCGGAATAAGCGGTTATTGGGAATACTGAGCGGAATGCCGCTTCCAGACCGGTATTACCATCTGGATCAGGCTCGATAAACTTTTTGAATGAATCTAATTGGATAGACAGCAGGTATGGCACCTCGAGTACATGAGGGTGCTTACCAAAATCCTTGCGAATACGTTTTTTCTCAGAGTAGGAGTACGCCATGGGGTTCCTCAGCTAGCTGATTGATGACCCTAACCACCGGAGTAGGAGTCGATGGTTAAAAACAAACTATTTAAAGCTTGTCGTTCCCGTTTTGTCACCGCGAGCATGCACCCCAATAACGGGCAAAAATGATACATGCTTTACAGCGCAAAAAGGCTGGTAGCAAAATTGCCACCAGCCCTAGGCCTATTTGGCCAAGTTATGTAAGTGGTTAAACTTACTTAACTTCAACTTCCGCACCAGCTTCAGTTAATTCTTTAGCAAGTGCTTCTGCATCTTCTTTGCTGATGCCTTCTTTAACAGCAACAGGTGCAGACTCAACCATGTCTTTCGCTTCTTTCAAGCCAAGACCAGTCGCGCCACGTACTGCTTTGATAGCAGCAACTTTGTTAGCACCAGCTGCTTTTAAGATTACGTCGAATTCAGTTTGTTCTTCAACTGCTTCAGCGGCAGCAGCTGGACCAGCAGCTACAGCAACAGTTGCAGATGCGTCAACGCCGAACTTTTCTTCAGCAGCTGCGATCAAGTCAACTAAATCCATCACTGGCATTTCAGCGATTGCATTCAAGATATCTTCTTTAGTAAGAGCCATAACTCTAAACTCCTGGGTTATAAATTACAAAAAAATGGTTAAAAAAACCGCTTCTATTTAGCGTCTTTAATTGCCGCCAACACACGCACAAACTTAGTAGGTACTTCGTTGATTGTACGAACGAACTTACTAACAGGCGCTTTGAAGGTAGCGAGCAATTTCGCCAATGCTTCGTCGCGAGTCGGAAGTGAGGCAACAGCATCAAGTTTGTCAGCGCCCATTAAGCCAGAGCCAATGGATAACGCTGTTACTTTCAGGTGCTTATTGTCTTTGGAGAAATCTTTGAATAAACGCGCGGCTGAGCCGGGTGCATCCATTGAAAAACCATAGACAAGAGGACCTACTAATGCTGGATCCATGTCCGCAAACTTCGTGTCAGCTAATGCACGCTTCGCTAACGTGTTCCGAATAACTTTCAGATACACGCCTTGCTCACGCGCCTGACGGCGAAGGCGGGTCATGTCCGCAACTCCCATACCACGATACTCGGCAACAGCGACGGATAGAGCGTTTGAAGCAACCTCGTTAACTTCTTTAACGATTGCCTGTTTTGCTACTAAACCTAGTGCCACTAGTATCACCTCTTTTTTTGGCCCGCTGCACCAAAGTGCGTTGGGCCGATCGTTACACCTAGGTAGACCTGAACTGCATCTACCACGTTGTTACGGTGAATCTCTACCCAGAGAGTCTGGATCGGATACACCATCTGCGCAGGAAATTAAGTGTCGCTATGATTCCTGGTTAGGAATTACCGCGAGACACCTGCGGTCTTGGACGAGAGCTATAGCTCCAACCCATAAAACTTAATTTGCGCTCAATGAGCCCTGGTCGATGGCTAGGCCAGCGCCCATTGTGGTTGAAAGGCTGACTTTCTTGATGTATTGACCTTTTGATGTTGCTGGCTTCGCACGACGCAACGCAGT
The DNA here is from genome assembly GCF_900104245.1 of Pseudidiomarina indica. Taxonomy (GTDB): domain Bacteria; phylum Pseudomonadota; class Gammaproteobacteria; order Enterobacterales; family Alteromonadaceae; genus Pseudidiomarina; species Pseudidiomarina indica. The sequence goes on along the minus strand of NZ_FMXN01000017.1, from coordinate 2,788 downwards.
CAATAATGCTTCTAAGTTTTCTTTCAACTTATCGTTTTCAAAATCCACTTTACCGATGGTCGCGTGAATGATACCGGCTTTATCGTTACGGTAACGAATCTGACCTGCTTTCGCGTTCTTCACAGCAGTTTCAACATCAGGTGTCACGGTACCGGTTTTCGGGTTTGGCATTAAACCACGTGGACCTAAGATTTGACCAAGCATACCAACGACGCGCATTGCGTCTGGAGAAGCGATGACCACGTCAAAGTTCATCTCACCTTTCTTGATTTGCTCTGCTAAATCTTCCATACCAACCAAGTCAGCACCAGCTGCTTTGGCTTTTTCTACGTTTGCACCACTGGTGAAAACTGCGACACGAACATCACGGCCAGTGCCGTTTGGTAGTACTGTTGCACCACGAACGTTTTGGTCTGATTTACGCGCGTCAATTCCTAGATTGACCGACACATCAACACTTTCAACGAACTTCGCAGTTGCTAATTCTTTCAATAAGTTCAATGCTTCGTTGATTTCGTAATCACGAAGTTCAACTTTTTCACGGATAAGACGTGCACGCTTCGTTAACTTAGCCATCTTACACACCCTCCACGTTGATGCCCATTGACTTCGCTGAACCTGCGATAGTACGCACAGCGGCGTCTAAGTCAGCAGCGGTTAAGTCTGGCTCTTTCATTTTCGCGATGTCTTCTAACTGAGCGCGGGTAACTGTACCTACTTTCTCAGTATTTGGACGGCCTGAACCGCCTTTAACACCGGCTGCTTTCTTCAATAAGAAGGCTGCAGGAGGAGTTTTGGTCACAAACGTGAATGAACGGTCTTCGAAAACGCTAATTTCAACTGGAACTGGCGCGCCTTTTTCAAGCTGATCAGTTGCCGCGTTAAACGCTTTACAGAATTCCATGATGTTCACACCATGCTGACCCAATGCTGGACCAACCGGTGGTGACGGGTTTGCTGCACCAGCTGCTACTTGCAACTTGATGATAGCTTTTAACTTCTTAGCCATAATGATGCCTCTTGGTTGCGGGTCTAACGCCTCGTAAATCGTAGAGTTATCGACTTACTCGCCGGCTCCCCAATATAAAAAGGAGGCGAATTATAGTTCGATTCGCCTCGTATTGCAAGATTTTCATTTTACCTTCGTTCGCGGAGTTAACCTGCTAACCCTTTTCAACTTGACTGAATTCAAGTTCAACCGGTGTCGCGCGTCCGAAGATAGAAACCGAAACCGTTACGCGGCTTTTTTCGTAATCCACGCTTTCAACGGTGCCATTAAAGTCAGCAAACGGTCCTTCGTTAACGCGCACAACTTCGCCTGGCTCAAACAAGGTTTTCGGTTTTGGTTTGTCTGCAGATTCTTGCAGACGATTTAAAATTTTATCCGCTTCAGCTTGAGTAATCGGTGCTGGACGGTCTTGCGTTCCACCGATAAAACCCAGGACCCGTGGAATGCTTTTCACCAAGTGCCAGGTTTCTTCATCAAGCGCCATGTTCACGAGAACATAGCCTGGAAAGAATTTACGTTCGCTTTTGGCGCGTTTGCCGCCTTTCATTTCCACGACTTCTTCGGTGGGAACAAGAACATCACCGAACTTTTCTTCCATGCCGTGAATTTTGATATGTTCGCGCAAAGATTCTGCAACGCGCTTTTCGAAGCCAGAAAAGGCTTGAATGACGTACCAACGCTTTTTAGGTTGTTCGCTCATTGATTAAAACTCCAGGCCGGTGAAAAAACCTACAACGCGAACCAAGATAGCATCCATTCCCCACAAAATCAGTGAAATAATTGCCGTTGCAACAATCACGATCATGGTAGTTTGGTTCGCTTCTTGGCGTGTTGGCCACACCACTCGGCGGATTTCTTTCCGGCTTTCTTTGGCAAAATCACGGAATTGGCGGCCTTTTACAGTAACGCCAGCAAGCAACCCAGCACCCACAATCAACAATACCACGCCAATGGCGCGATAAAGCACTGAAACGGTTGGGCCATAATAATAGTTGCCTAGCACTGCTGCCGCGAGCAAAGCGATCGCAACTACCCACTTTAACGTGTCGAGAGAGTTGCTTTGCGTTTCGGTATTTGCACTCATTATTTATTCCTGTATGAAAACCGTACGAATACGTTGGCAGGGGCGGAGGGATTCGAACCCCCAACCGTCGGTTTTGGAGACCGCTGTTCTACCAATTGGAACTACGCCCCTGCAGGTTCTGTGTTGTGACAGAAACGGACGCTGTATTATACCGATCAAAGGCGGGAAAACAAGTCATCTGTCACCAATGTGATCACCAGAAGTAGCGAGTACCGCTCACTTTTTAATGACTGGATGCCAGATTCAGCTTTCTTAAATTTTTTTTGTTAAAAAAGGGGAGCTGCTGCTCCCCTTTCTCATTCTGTTTGTCTCAAACGATGCGATTAAGCAACGATTTTTGAAACAACGCCCGCACCTACAGTACGGCCACCTTCACGAATCGCGAAGCGTAAACCTTCGTCCATCGCGATTGGGTGAATCAACTCAACAACAAACTTCAAGTTGTCACCAGGCATAACCATTTCTACGCCTTCTGGCAGCTCTACTGAACCAGTCACGTCAGTAGTACGGAAGTAGAACTGTGGACGGTAGCCTTTAAAGAATGGCGTGTGACGGCCACCTTCTTCTTTGGTCAATACGTACACTTCTGCTTCAAACTTGGTGTGTGGAGTGATTGAACCTGGCTTCGCTAATACTTGGCCACGTTGGATGTCGTCACGCTTCGTTCCACGCAACAACGCACCAATGTTCTCACC
>NZ_FMXN01000012.1 GCF_900104245.1 Pseudidiomarina indica | reverse complement strand
TTTAACACATATTGCCATAGATTCAAACGGCACGAAAAAACCGAATCCACGCTTTTTGAAGAAAGCCAGTGCCAATCTGCGCCGTAAACAAAAAGCCTTATCACGCTGCAAGAAAGGCAGCAAAGGTCGTGCAAAAGCCCGACTTAAACTCGCTAAGGCGCATCAGCGTCTGGCGAATGCTCGTGCTGATTTTCAGCACAAGCTGTCTCGACACGTTATTGACGAAAACCAAGCGGTAATTGTCGAGACACTGAAAGTCAAAAACATGCTGAAGAACAGGAAATTGTCCAAGCACATTGCCGATGCGAGTTGGTCAGGCTTGATCCAAAAGCTGGAATACAAGGCCAAAGAGCAAGGCAAGCATCTGGTTAAAATTGATCAATGGTTTGCTAGCTCTAAAACCTGCTCTTGCTGTGGACACAAGCTGGAATACTTGTCACTGAACGTGCGTGACTGGCAGTGTCCATCCTGCTCAACACGGCATGATCGGGACATCAATGCAGCCTTAAATATCAAGGCGCAAGGTATTTTAAAATTAAAGGCCGCAGGACTGTCGGTTTCTGCCAATGGAGGCAAGCGTCAATCTGGTCACGTACCAGTTGCTGCCTGAGAAGTTGGAAGCCTCGCCCGTGGCGCTTTAGCGCTTAGGGCGGGGAGCAGTCACCCATCTTCGTTATGTAATTCAAGGTTGGCGTCTTCATTCACCGTTTGGCGATGCAGTGCGACATCATTGCGAGCGGCATCTAAACGGTCCAGATAGCTCTGATTCACGTCACCGGTAATGTACTCACCATTAAACACCGAGGTTTCAAACCGCTGGATGTCTGGGTTTTCTTCGCGCACTGCCGCAATTAAATCGTCTAAATCTTGGTAGATCAACCCGTCAGCATTAATCAACTCGTTGATCTCTTCCGCCTCTCGGCCGTGACCAATGAGCTCATTGGCACTTGGCATATCGATGCCATAGACGTTAGGAAAACGAATTTCTGGTGCCGCAGAGGCAAAATAAACCTTTTTCGCACCCGCTTCTCGAGCCATTTCGATAATTTGTTCTGAGGTGGTTCCACGAACAATGGAGTCATCCACTAAGAGGACATTTTTACCTTTAAACTCCGCGCTAATCGCGTTCAGTTTGCGCCGCACAGATTTCCGCCGTTGCGTCTGCCCCGGCATAATAAAGGTCCGCCCAATGTAGCGATTTTTAACAAACCCTTGGCGATAAGGTAAGTTAAGGACCGAGGCAATTTCCAAAGCGATGTCACAGCTGGTTTCCGGAATGGGAATCACAACATCAATTTCTAAATCAGCGTAGTCACGCTTCAGTTTTTCCCCAAGCTTACGCCCCATGTTAACGCGTGACGCATACACCGACACCTTGTCGATCACTGAGTCAGGACGGGCAAAATATACATATTCAAAAATACAGGGACAATGCTGTGGGTTGTCAGCACATTGACGTGAATAGAGTTCGCCATCTTCCGTAATATAGACCGCTTCACCTGGCTCAACATCTCGCCAGTAGGTAAACCCTGTGCCGTCCACTGCAACACTTTCAGACGCGACAATATACTCTTTCTCGCCGGTCGCTGTTTCACGATACCCTAACACCAATGGCCGAATACCCCAAGGATCTCGGAACGCAATAATGCCGTGCCCAATGATCATCGCAACCACTGCATAGGCACCGCGAATTTGGCGATGCACCCGAGCTACCGTCGCGAACACATCTTCAGGGGTGACTCGCAGACATTCCTGTTGATATAACTCATGCGCAAATACGTTGAGTAAAATTTCAGAATCTGAGGTGGTATTGATGTGACGGCGGGCTTTATCGAAGAGTTGCTGTTGAAGTTCGTGGGCGTTGGTCAAATTGCCATTATGGGCCAAGGCAATACCGAACGGCGAGTTCACATAGAATGGTTGCGCTTCTGCTGAACTGGCACTCCCAGCCGTCGGGTAGCGCACATGGCCGATGCCAATTCGCCCCTGCAATCGATGCATATGACGGGTGTGGAAGACATCACGCACAAGGCCATTAGCTTTGCGTAATCGTAATGTGCCATTATCCACGGTCACTATCCCGGCCGCATCTTGCCCGCGATGCTGTAACATCGTCAGCGCATCGTACAACGCTTGGTTGACCGGATCTTTACCTACAATTCCAACTATCCCACACATGCAACCACAACCTCATTAACTGTTTTGGGGTAAAAAACTGGAAGAACTTTCTAAAAACTCAAAGAACCATTGAATCACAATACCGAAGTGAGGGATCAGGTCTGACTCTTCCCACCATTGTTCATCGGATAAACCGGTAAATGAATCCATGAAAAAGAGCAGCGCTGCCACAATCAAAATGCCGCGAATGGCACCAAAGATACCACCCAACAACCGGTCAGTACCGGTAAGCCCAGTACTTTCAACCAAGCGACCGATTAAATAATTCACCACTGAGCCCACAATAAGTGTGGCAACAAACAGCGCCGTGACGGCAGCTGCATTGCGCAACATGGTGTCTTCAATGCCAGTAAATAGCATTGCGAGGTCAAGGTAGAAGAACTTAGCGATAAAGAATGCGGCGATCCAAATCGCCAACGACAGGGCCTCTTTCACAAACCCGCGGGTTAAGCTAATGAGGGTAGAAATACCAATGATCACGAGAATCGTGATATCAATCCAGACCATTATCGGGGTTCCATAGCTGTATCAATGATCGGCAAAATTGTATCAGAAACCACCAGCAATTGCTGCACTAATCTTAGGGCTCATAGCGAAAAACTCGACCATTTAAATCGGTCAGTTCTTTTAGTTTCGGTAAATCTGCTTCGAGTTCGGCTTTCACTAACCCAGGGCCAACTAAGAGTTTATGGCGAACGCCTTGCTCACTCTGAGTCGCTTCTCGATAAGCCGGATACCCGGCCGCACGAAGTTGCTCGACTAACCGATCAACGGAAGCTTGGTTTCGAAATACTCCCAATTGGATGACCCAACCCGGTTGTTTTAAGTCACCTGCGGTGGGCGCTGTGGGTGACGCCGCAGTACTCTTCCGCATAACTGGGGCTTCTTCGGCATCAAGTTCGACGGTTTCAACCGCAGCTACCCCATTAAATTGTTCCACTTCAGGAACCTGCGTTACTGGCATTTCAGCAACTTCCAACTCCGGCTGGAGGGGAATGGCGTCAAAGGTTTCTTGTCGTTGTTGCGGTTGACCATCCAACAGTTCAGGTAAAAAAATCACTGCCAGTGCGATGAGAATAACACTGCCAACAATTCGATTTTGTAACTGCGATGCCATGACTTACTCCGAATCGGGAATTTGACCGACAGTGTAAAACGAGCCGCACACCAATACCAGTATCGGTTGCCCTGTTGTTGCTAAGGCATCCTGTTGAGCCTGTTGGTAAGCCTCTAAAACGCTAGCAAAACAACCTCGTACCGGTACTTTTTCTGCAACTTCTGCTGCAACATGATCAGCCAATTGCTCAGCAGAACTCCCGCGTGCAACCGATAAACTGGCGAAGTACCAGGCATCCACGGCCGGAGCTAAGGTGGTCAGTGTACCGGCAATATCTTTATCTTCTAGCATGCCCACCACCGCAAAGATGCGATAGGTCGGATAACGTGCTTGAATCGCTTGTACCAAAAAGTTTGCCGCATGGGGGTTGTGGGCCACATCCAATAGAGTATCCACTCGCGTCACGCCATTCCCTGGACGCCATTCTAACCGTCCTGCTTCACGTGCGCCTGCCAAACCATCACGAATTGCCTGGGCGGCAATCGGCAATCGGCAAGCCGCTAACGCCGCCACGGCCGTTGCGGCATTGGGTAACGGCAGTTGTGGCAGAGGTAATTCTTGCAGGAAATGGTTGCTATCACGGTATTCCCAAGACGTTGGACCTGTAATGCGATAAAAGAAATCATGGCCGACCCGTTGCAGTGGAATTCCCTGCTCTTGGGCGGTTGCAACAACCGCAGCAGGGAAATCAGGCTCCCCCACAATGGCCGGGCGCTGGGAACGAAACACGCCTGCTTTTTCACGAGCAATTCCGGTACGATCCGAGCCTAAGAAACCAATATGGTCAATGCCAATGCTAGTAATAATTCCCACATCTGCATCAACAATATTAACGGCGTCTAAACGACCTCCCAAGCCAACTTCTAACACCCACGCATCTAACTTGTGTTGGCGCAATAACCACAAAGCTGCCAGGGTTCCAAACTCAAAATAAGTGAGCGAAACTTCCCCTCGTACTGCTTCAATGGCAGCAAAAGCGGCAACATGTTCCGCATCCGTCAAACATTGCCCACTGATGCGCACGCGCTCGGTGTAATGATGTAAATGAGGTGACACATAGACGCCCGTGCGGTAGCCGGCACATTCTAAGATAGTTTCCAAGTAGCGAACGGTCGACCCTTTGCCATTGGTTCCGGCAACGGTAAAGACTTGGGCGTCGGTCGTTGTTAATTGCAATCGATCCGCAACGGTTTTGATCCGTTCAAGCCCCATATCAATCGCGCTTGGATGAAGTTGCTCTAAATAAGACAGCCAATCATCAAGACTGGCTGTTGCAGAAGGTGCTTGCAGTGCGCTCATACCATTTAAAATTCGTCAGCAAGAGCTGGTAAATGTTGGAATTTCGCCACTAACGCCGCAATTCGATTCCGCATTTGACGACGATCCACGATCATATCAATTGCTCCGTGATCCAATAAGAACTCAGCTCGTTGGAACCCTGGCGGCAACGTTTCTCGAACCGTTTGCTCAATCACCCGTGGCCCAGCAAAGCCAATCAGAGCCTTTGGTTCGGCAATATTAATATCGCCCAACATGGCTAGACTTGCAGACACGCCGCCCATGGTTGGATCGGTCAATACCGAAATAAACGGAATCCCTTCTTCACTCATGCGCGCTAATGCGGCCGAGGTTTTTGCCATTTGCATCAACGACAATAAGGCTTCCTGCATCCGCGCCCCACCTGAGGCTGAAAAGCACACCAATGGAATGCGCTCGCGTAAGCAAATTTCAACAGATTTGACAAAGCGGGCACCCACCACCGATGCCATGGAGCCGCCCATAAATTCAAATTCGAATGCAACGGCGACAATTGGCATGCCTTTTAAAGCCCCTTTCTGGGCTACCAAAGCATCTTTTTCTCCGGTTGCTTTTTGTGCTGCAGCAATCCGATCACGATATTTTTTCGTGTCACGAAATTTCAGCACATCTTTCGGTTCAAGCTCTGCACCAATTTCTTCCCCGGTGCCATTATCTAAAAAGCTTGCAAGCCGTGCGCGAGCAGAGAGTCGCATATGATGATCACACTTAGGGCAAACATTTAAGCTGCGCTCTAAATCAGCATGATACAAAATGGCATCGCAGCTACCGCATTTCGCCCAGACCCCTTCCGGGATGTTACGGCGCTTGCCGCTTTTTGGTTTTGCAAGAATTCGCTCAATCCAGCTCATAATATTTCGTCATCAACTCAGTCGGTAAATGGCGTTATCGCCAGTAAATACGCTCTATTAAAGCACATTCTATGGGTTCAGTTTAGTAAAAAGTGGTCTTAACAGTCTGGTAACCACAATGGCCCTGGTGGAAGTTGGGGCAAATCATAGGCTTCCGGATAATCAACTTGCACAAGATACAAGCCTTCTGCCTTCGCCGTTGCTGCAGCGCGTGTTCGATCGCGGCCCGCCAATAATTCAGCGAGCCAGTCGAGTGGTTGCTCACCTTTACCAACTTCGAGCAAACTTCCGACAATATTTCGAACCATATGATGCAAAAATGCGTTGGCAGAAATATCGACGACCACAAATTGCCCATAACGACGCACATCAACTCGGGTCACACACCGATTCGGCGAGTGTGACTGACATTGTGCGGCTCGAAACGCGCTAAAATCGTGTTCACCTAATAAGTGCTGTGCAGCCGCATGCATTCGCTCGGCATCGAGTGGTTGGTGATAATGGCTCAAACCACGCGCCAAGATGCCAGGCCGCCGTGCTTGATTCGCAATAATATAGCGATATCGGCGGCCCGTTGCACTAAAGCGCGCATTAAAGTCAGCCGGCACCTCTTTGGCCCAACGCACCGCAATAGCATCTGGCAAATTGCTGTTGACCCCCATGGTCCAAGCCGGCATTGCCCGAGGGGTCTCACAGTCAAAATGCACCACCTGCCCCGTTGCGTGTACCCCCGCATCAGTCCGCCCTGCACAGGTTACCTGTACTGGGTGGTTGGCAATTTTACTGAGTGCTTGCTCCAAGACTTCTTGCACGCAAACCACTTCACGCTGACGTTGCCAACCAAAAAACTGACTGCCGTCATATTCAATTCCTAGCGCGATGCGCGTACTACTCATTCACGTTCCTGATTTTTGATTTGCTGTAACAGCATGGCGGCTTCACGTTTGGCATCATCGTCATCGCTGTCATTCACTTTCTCTAGCTCAGCACGGGCCGACGCTAAATCGTCTACTTCCAAATAAAAACGGGCTAAATGGATCAGCCCCCAAGGGGTTTCATCGGTATCATCCACTTGCCCAGATTCGCGTTCAAACCGACTGGTGCCACTTTCATTGGCGGCCGCTTCGGCTTCTTCCAGCAACGTTTCAATTTCAATAAAGGCATTCTCTTCAGCAGGATTGGTCGGAATATCCACCGACTCCGCTAATGTAGGCGTAGGTGAAGGCGTAGGTGCGTCCACCTCGGCTTCACTGGGCGAAGCAGCAAGCACTGGCTCTGCCTCATCTGACTCTTGTTGCGGTTGCTGCTCTTGATCCGCGGCCTTGACCGCCTGATGATACAAACTTCCCGGTTCACGCGAACTGCGTCGTAAGTAAATTACCGTTATAATCAGCACCAGCACCAAAATAACCACCAAACTCGCCAAAAATAACGGCAACGGCTGCAATATCCATGTTACAAAGTCGACGCCATTTGACGTACTCTGAAGTGCTTGTTTGGTTTGTGATGAACGTTGATTCGCTGAAGGCTGTATCGCTTCTTTGGTTGCTGCCAGCTCCGCCTCGATTTGTTGTTGCAATTCATCTTCAGCGGTTTGTTCGGCGTCTACTTTAAGGCGCAGTTGATTCAGCTCGCTGCTAACCGTTGCTAGGCGCTCCTGCAATTGTGCATTTTCATCATTGAGCTGCTCAATTAACTCTATGGATTGCGCCAATTGGGTGCGTAATACGGCTAAATCGTTACGTTCAAACACCACTTTGTCAGCATCATTCTGCTCAGCTTGTGGCTCAGCTTGCTGAAACTGCTGCTGTTGTTGCTGTTGTTGCTGTTGTTGCTGTTCTTGTTGCACCGCACGTAAACGCTCACGAACGCCTTGCTGTGCCACATCAGGAACACGCAAATAAAAACCATCCAGCATGTGGCTGGGATGATTATCAACGAAAGCCCGTGGGTTCAGCTCAATGAACAGATCCATCATCTCGTACACCGATAAATCGGTGTTGTCGCTATAGTACATTGCAATGGACCAGAGCGTATCAGATGATTTAATGGGCCCAAAACGGTCGGCTTGCCACCGCTCATCGACCTGCCGTGCAGCCGCTACCACGGCCTCATCCACCGTCGTATTCTGAGCAGCTACCGGCAGACTGTTACTCGCCAGTAACAGCGCCAACCCTGTTATAAGAGCCATACGATTCTGCTTCATTGAACCAATCCTTTGAGCGTTTCGTTATCGTTATAAGTAGTCTCGAATTAAGTGCTCGGCAATTTGAATACTATTCGTTGCGGCACCTTTCCGTACATTATCGGCTACGACCCACAAGTTCAAACCATTTGGATGAGAAATATCATTGCGGACACGCCCCACATAAACCTCATCATGCCCTGTTGCTTGGCCGATTTGAGTTGGGAACTCGTCATTATTCTCGAGTAGCACGACGCCCGGCGCTTGGCGCAATAAATCTTTCGCCGTGGTGGCATCAAGTGGCTGCAATGTTTCGATATGCAATGCTTCGGCATGCCCATAAAACACCGGCACCCGCACCGCAGTTGCATTCACCCGAATCGACATGTCACCAAAAATCTTTTGGGTTTCCCACACCATTTTCATTTCTTCCTTGGTGTAGTCATTGTCCAGGAAAACGTCGATTTGCGGAATACAGTTAAACGCGATTTGACGACTGAACTGTTTCACCTCAGCTGGGCGGCCATTTAACAAGGCCACTGTCTGCTGAGCCAACTCATCCATCGCCTCTTTCCCTGCGCCAGAAGTTGACTGATAAGTGGCAACGTTGATGCGCTCAATCCCCACCGCATCATAAATAGGTTTCAACGCAACCAACATTTGAATGGTCGAACAGTTCGGATTAGCAATGATGTTGCGATTGCGAAAATCAGCCAATGCATGGGCATTCACTTCTGGCACCACCAAAGGAATATCCGGCTCATAGCGGTATTCAGAGGTATTATCGATAACGATACAACCCGCTTCTGCAGCTCGCGGTGCATACATTCGAGAAATGCTTCCGCCCGCAGAGAAAAACGCAATGTCTACTTCACTCCAATCAAAACTATCCGCATCTAACACCGTCAGTTCTTCACCACGAAACGTGACGGTACTTCCGGCGGAGCGACGACTTGCTAACGGGAACAGTTGTGCCACGGGAAACTCCCGTTCGGCTAACAGCTCAATCAAATGCTGACCAACCAGCCCGGTGGCTCCTAAAACTGCGATATTAAATGCACGTGCCATCACTGCTCCTGCGAATTTAAAGGTAAAAAATTTAGCTGCTGTAGTCGTTGCTGCCAATGTGCTTGTTGTAACCAATCGCCCCCAGTAACTGTCCCTTGAGACAGCTCCCCACGAGTTTGATAAGTGCGGCGCAATTGGTCAAAAGCGGCAGCGGTTGACGGTGCTTGGCGTAACTGCGCATCATCGTCTCTTATATCATAAATCTCGCGCACCCAAGATGCTAGCATTTGCCAACTAGGAGCGGTTTCTGTGTGCCAGTGGTAACGTCGAGTGGCAGCCGGCCAAGGTGCCAACAACTCCTCAACTGGAGGCAACATAATATCGTCACGACGAATAAACTGCAGCAGTTGTGCAAACAGCTGCCAGGTGCCGGCTACTTTGCCAATCACGCTATGCCCCGCAATATGGGGCGTTGCTAAACTCAGCCAGGGGAGGAGATCGGGAGCAATTTGTGGCTCGTGCTCCCACACATCCAGCACCACGCGCAACTCTTGTTGACGGTGCATGGCTTGCCGTAACGCCTCTTCAGCCACGACCGCGCCGCGACTGGCATTAATCAGGATGGTCCCAGCCTGCAGGCGAGCAATCGCCTCTACATCAAATAAATGATGGGTCGGGAACCTGCCTTCATGCACTAAGGGCACATGACAACTAATGACCTGACTGGCCAACACCCGCTGCCAATCCGCATGAATATCCAGTGGTTCTTGTTGTATTTTTTGAGGCGTCCATGATTGCACTAACGGGGGATCATAATAATGTACTCGCAGCCCGAGCCCTTGCAATCGCTGCCCTGCCGCACGTCCGGTATGACCCGCACCGATAATGGCAACGTCACCAGTAGGCAGCTGTCCGTCCCGCAGCGCCAGCTCACTGACAGCAGCCACCACATAATCCCCCACCGCATTCGCATTGACTCCAGGAGTTGACACAAAGGTCACCCCTGCTGCCTGACAGGCGTGGGCGTCGACATGTTCGGTGCCAATGGTGGCAGTCCCGACCCAGCGCAGGTGCGGTGCTTGTTGTAGTAACGCCGCATCAACTTGTGTAATGGAACGAATCAAGAGCACTTCAGCCTGTATCAACTGAGCGGCAGAGGGTTGACGTCCGGTAAAGGTCGTTAGCTGCACCGATTGGCCACTCGGAGCTAACGCTTGGGCAAGATATTGAGCCAGTTCACTGACTAGTGGCATTGTTGCATCAGCAAGGAGGTGCATGCAGCAACCCTTATTCAAAAAGGTGAACGAGAATAGTCATGGAGCATACAACAAAAAGGTGCGCCCGTGCGCACCTTTTTAAAGAACATTCACAATGAGTCAACGTGAATTATTGATATTTGCGTAACACCAAGGTGGCGTTCGTTCCACCAAAGCCAAAGCTATTGGACATGATGGTGGTCAACTCCGCTGCAGTTGTTTCACGAACAATATTCATGCCTTCCGCAGCTGGGTCTAAATTATCAATATTGATTGAAGGTGCGACAAATCCATGCTGCATCATCAGCAATGAGTAAATCGCTTCATGCACACCGGCCGCACCTAACGCGTGGCCTGTCATGGCTTTGGTGGCACTGATATAAGGCAGTTGCTCACCAAACACTTCACGAATAGCTTCCAATTCCTTGGTATCACCTACTGGCGTGGAAGTACCATGAGTATTTAAGTAATCAATCGGGGTATCTACCGTGGCGAGTGCCATTTCCATGCAACGCACAGCGCCTTCACCTGATGGAGCGACCATATCGAATCCATCAGAGGTTGCACCATAGCCGACAATTTCAGCATAGATATGAGCACCTCGAGCCAGTGCAGCTTCGAGTTCTTCAATCACTAAAATACCGCCGCCGCCGGCTGGTACGAACCCATCACGATCAGCGTCGTAGGTACGCGAGGCTTTGGTTGGCGTGTCATTGTACTTCGTTGACAACGCACCCATCGCATCAAACTCCATACCCAAGGTCCAATGCAACTCTTCACCACCACCGGCAAACACGCGATCTTGTTTACCAAACTGAATCAGTTCAAGTGCGTGACCAATACAGTGTGCAGAGGTTGCACAGGCTGAACTAATGGAATAGTTCACTCCTTTAATTTGGAAGGGTGTGGCTAAACATGCGGACGTGGTTGATGCCATACAACGCGGAACCATATAAGGCCCCACTCGTTTGACGCCTTTTTCACGCATAATATCCGCAGCAGCAACCTGGTGCTCACCCGATGCTCCGCCTGAACCCACGACCAAACCCGTACGTGGGTTTGACACTTGTTCCGGAGTTAAGCCAGCATCTTCAATAGCTTGTGCCATCGCCATATAAGCATAGGCGGCTGAATTGCCCATAAACCGCAATGCTTTACGGTCAATGTAATCAGCAGGGTTCGCACGAACGGGTCCCCATACCTGGCAACGCAACCCCATATCGGCGAATTCTTGTGAAAATTCGATGCCCGAGCGTCCTTGTTGTAACGACTCCAACACCTCTTGTTTATTCAATCCGATACTGGACACAATGCCCATCCCGGTAATCACTGCTCTTCTCATTCTCATATCCTGTACTTGCTGAGCGCTGCTGTATGGTAGCCTAATTGGCAAGAAAAGTGGTCTGCTTTCCACGCATTCTAACGCATTCTTGATACACTAACAGGTGTCCATCAAGGTTTTCTTGTCTTCCGTGGGGATTACAGTGAGTCAAAACAAGCCAAATTCAGTCAAGTATGCTCCCATTCAGCACGCGAACGTCACGTTCAACGCACTTGGCATTCCTATCGCCGACCAATTTGATGACATTTATTTTAACAATGAAAATGGGTTAGCGGAAACCAACTATGTGTTTTTGCAACATAATGGGCTCCCTGAACGCTGGCAAACACCCCGCAATACACCATTTACAATTGCTGAAACTGGCTTTGGCACAGGCCTAAACTTTTTAGCCTGCTGGGATTTGTTCGAACGAACGGCACCTGCATCCCAACGCTTGCATTACGTGTCCTTTGAAAAATATCCAATGGCACCCACTGATATCGCCCAAGCGATGGCGGCGTTTCCTCACCTAAGCCAATACTGCCAAGCGCTGCTAGAAGCCTATCCCGCGCCTCACGCCGGTTGTCACCGTATCCAGTTTCACCACCATCGCGTGACCTTGGATTTATGGTTCGGTGATCTCCATGAGCAGTTACCGCATTGGTTGCCCTACGCACAGCAAACCGTTGATGCTTGGTTTCTGGATGGCTTCGCTCCTGATAAAAATCCTCAAATGTGGCAAGACAGTTTGTATCAAGCCATGGCGGCCAGCTGTCGCGAGCAAGGAACTTTTGCCACCTTCACAGCTGCGGGTTCCGTACGACGAGGGTTGCAGGCAGCAGGCTTTGAGGTCAAAAAAAGCAAAGGCTTCGGTCACAAACGAGAAATGCTGCACGGCATGTTACCTACCGCAACGCCTTCGGTGACGCCAGCAGCTCGGCCCGACCCTGGTGTTCCTGTCACCATTGTTGGTGGCGGAATTGCTGCCGCTTGTGTGGCTTGGTCGCTCACCCAGCGAGGCTATCAGGTTCACTTGCTGAGCGAAGGAATTGCCGATGGTGCCTCAGGCAACGCCCAAGGTGCTGTGTATCCGTTGTTGCAAGTAGAGTTAAGTCCACTCAGCCGCTTTCACTTGAGTGCATTTGATCATGCCCGTCAATTTTATCAAGGGATAGGTAAACCCTATTGGCATGGTTGTGGAATGGTACAGTTAGCCACTCAAGCAAAACGTTTACAACGGCAACAGAAGTTGGCTGAACATGGGGTCTATGCCCCCACCATGGTGACTTCACTCGAGGCGGATCAGACCCAACAAATTTGGGCCGAGTTACCGGCCGTACCGTCGTTGTGGTATCCCAGTTCAGGCTGGGTCGCGCCGCCGCAATTGGTCCATCATCTGCTGACCCAATGTGGTGAACGCTTAACGGTACAACAAGGCGTCAGTATCCAAGCAGTCACTCCCACCACAGATGGCGGGTGGCGATTAACCAGCGAACACGGCGAGGAATTCCACGCCCATACCCTCATTCTTGCCGCTGGTGCTGGCCTGCTCCCCTTATTACAGCAATGGCATATTGCAACTGAAGCGGTTCGCGGCCAAGTCACTCAAGTTGCTGCCAATAGCACCAGCCAAGAATGTCCGGTGGTGGTCTGCTACAAAGGATATTTTACGCCTGTACTCGACTCCGAGACTGCCTGCCACTGTGTGGGGGCAACCTACCAACGGCAGTTTGATCCCCAGCATTATCGCGAGCTGGCACCCGAAGATACTGCAACAAACTTAGCCCAGCTACAGAGCGATGTGCAACAGCCTTGGACGCACAATTTAGTGCCTGTGGCAGATCGTGCCGCACTGCGGCATACCACCCGCGATCACTTACCGATGGCCGGTTGGTTATCCGCATCATTGGGAATTATCGGAGGACTCAGCTCACGGGGGTTCACCAGCGCTCCGCTATGTGCAGAGTTACTGGTCAGTCAATGGCTGGGTGAACCCTTACCGCTGAGTGCTGAGCTGGTTAAGCGGTTGGCACCGGAACGTCTGCAAGACGGTGAAGCAACGCTTGAATGTGCGCCATATCTGTAGGAGAAAGCTCATGCTTCGCTTGTTCCACCGACTGATGTACCGCCGGTAAAATTGCCTCAGTCTGAGCTTGTTCTTGTAACTCTAATTGGGCCACAACGAGATCAAAGTGGCCCCGTAAATAGCCACTAGCAAACAATTCGTCATCGGTACCGGTCGCGACCAAATCGTCAAAGACCTGTTCTAAATCACTCACATACCCCTGAAATAAGCCCTGATTACCCACTGCTGCCATCGTTATTCCTCAGTTCCCCCGCTGGGGTGTTATAAAACCCATTCCTTCGCCCATAGCATACCATACGGATAACTTTTTCTGGTACACTATGACGCCATAACAGCAACGAAATGAAACCCTTTTAGGCGAAGTATGATGGCGTTACGTATTGGTTTATTTTACGGCTCAACCACTTGTTTTACCGAAATTGCCGCGGAAAAAATACAAGCTCAATTTGCTCCCGGAGAGGTCGAGTTATTTAATATTAAAGAAGTTCCCCTGCAGCAGGCAGAGGAATTTGACGTCATTATTTTTGGGCTTTCGACATGGGATTTTGGCGAGATTCAAGAAGATTGGGAAAGCCATTGGGATGACATTGCGACGTTGCAGCTCAATGGCAAAATTGTTGCCTTATTCGGCATGGGTGATCAGGTTGGCTATACCGACTGGTTCCAAGATGCCTTGGGCATGCTGCACGATGAATTAGCCAGCCATGCAGGCACCCAAGGGTGCATTCGAATTGGCTTGTGGCCCAATCAGGGCTACGACTTCGCCGCTTCGAAAGCATTGACCTCCGATGGCGAGTTTTTTGTCGGGCTTGCCCTCGATGAAGATAGCCAATATCAATTCAGCGAAGAACGTATTCAACAATGGTGCGCGCAACTTAAAGATGAGCTTGCCAACGTTGTAACTCTGTAACTTGGGTCTCGGCGGTAAACTGGATTGCCGCTGAATGCCCCCACACCGGCCCCGGCCACGCAGGATCATCGGTAGCACGTAACACCACGTGCACGTGCAGTTGGCTCACTACATTCCCTAACGCCCCCACATTCAATTTATGCCCTTGCCCATAGCTTTGTAACAGCAATGCTAATTGCTGAATCTCAAGGGTTAATTGCTGATATTGCGGTGCGCTCAGTTGGGTGATTTCGGTGCAATCAGCAATGCGTGGCACCAGCATCAGCCAATCATAACGGCTGTCGTTAAAGCGCAACACCTCACAAAGTGGCCAACTGGCCAACCAGAAGGTATCCTGCTCGAGTCGCGAATCTAGCGTGAAATTAAGGCATTCAACCGCGTTCAGTTCATTCCCTGCGTTACTTTGCACAGCAAGTTTGTTATAACGTTGTGTGATTGTCATAAACAAAAAATCCTTATTGAGTTAGCGATTAATATAGTGAGTCAACACCATGTTACGCATCGTTTTATTAACGGTTTTCGGATTAATACTTGGCCTTGGTCAACCTGCTTTGGCGGTACCACAGTCAACAGAACAAGTGAGCGCTATTCAGCAGTTTACCGCTGATATGCGCGCGCATGAAGGCTTTTTCACCTTCTACCACGATACGGCGCAAGGAAAGTTCTACCTGCAAGTGCCCCGTGAGCAACAAGCATTTATTTTTCAAACCAGCTTACCTTGGGGGTTAGGCTCCAACGATATTGGGCTGGACCGAGGGCAGTTGGGCCCGACTCGTTTGGCGAGCTTCCTTATTGAAGGGAACAAGGTATTGTTGCTGGAGCACAATACCTATTACCGCGCCAATACTAACAATCCAGCGGAACAAGCCAGCGTCAATGAAGCCTTCGCCGACTCGGTGATTGCAGGCTTCAAAACTGTGGCCGAAGATGCCCACTCAGTATTGATTGATTACACGCCCTTTTTATTAAGTGATACCCATGGGGTGGTGCGTCGTTTACGTGATAGCCAACAAGGTCAGTATCAGCTTAGCCCCGAAAAATCCGTGGTATATCCTGCGCGCAGCAAAGCCTTTGTAGACAACACCGAGCTGGAAGCAAAAGTGACTTTTAGTGGCGAAGGGAAAGGACAATATGTTCGTAGTGTTGCTGCCGACCCAAATCACATTACCTTACACTTACATCATTCATTTATTCGGTTACCCGACAATCAATACCAACCGAGAGAATTCCATCCGCAAAGTGGCTTCTGGACAGAAACTCACCAAGACTATGCGGCCCCATTGGGGGAGCCGATGGCGGTCCAATATATTCCGCGCCATCGTGTTAGTCACGAAGAACCCATTGTTTACTATTTAGACCCTGGCGTCCCCGAGCCAATCCGCTCTGCGTTACTTGACGGCGCGCGCTGGTGGGCAGAGGCATTTGCAGCCATTGATATGCCCAACGCCTTCCAGGTTCGTGAGCTGCCCGCCGATGCAGACCCCATGGATGTTCGCTATAACATCATTCAGTGGGTGCACCGCGCGACGCGTGGATGGTCATACGGTGCTTCCATTATTGATCCGCGCACTGGTGAAATTATCAAAGGCCACGTGACCTTGGGCTCCCTACGCGTACGGCAAGATATGTTGATTGCGCAGGGGCTGTTGGCACCTTATGCCAGCGATGACCCGGCCGCCCAGCAAGCGCTCAAACAGCAGGTCGAAGAAATGGCGTTAGCGCGTATTCGGCAACTGTCCGCCCATGAAATTGGGCACACCTTAGGAATTGCCCACAACTTTGCGGCCAGCGCTGATGATCGTGCTTCCGTCATGGACTACCCTCACCCGTTGATCAGCATCGACACCGAGACCGATCGTTTAACCCTGACCGATGCCTACACCGAGGGGCTTGGCGTGTGGGATCTCCAAGTCATTGCGTACGGTTATGGCAAGGCTGACCCAGCCACCGTGCTAGCGCAAAACCGTCGCCTTGGACTCAGCTTTATTTCGGACCGAGATGCACGTGCCACAGGTGGCGCCCACCCGGATGCCCATTTATGGGATAACGGCAGTGATGCCGTAACTGAATTAGAGCGAATCCTTGCTGTGCGGCAAACAGCGCTGGCTCAATTTGGGTTAGGCAACCTCGCCGACGGTCGCCCATTGAGCGAGCTTCATCAAGTGTTTGTCCCCATGTACTTATTGCACCGCTATCAAGCTGAAGCTGCGGTCAAAATGCTTTCGGGGGTCCACTATGACTATGCTGTCAAAGGTGAGCAATCGATTGATATTCGCCCCGTAAATGCCACCCAGCAATTGCGGGCACTCAAACAATTGAGTCGTACCTTATCTGCTGAGGTTCTTGCGGTTCCAACCCCAGTGATCGATTTGCTGGCGCCCCCCGCCTACGGTGAAAACGCCTACGATCGGGAGCGTTTTACTGGGTTAACGGGACTCACAGCCGATCCCGATACCATGGCTGCCAGCGCTGCTCGTTTCGTATTAGATCTCATGCTTCATCCACAACGCTTAGAACGCTTGCAGCAGCAACACAGCCGTGATCAGACTATTCCTAATGTCAGTCTGGTGTTGACCGAAATTGCCGCGGCTGCCATCACCCCAGCCCAAGCTGCAAATGCCACTTCATTACAGCAACGGCTTGGCTTTGAAGCACTGGATGCCATGGTTCGTACCTATCAAAACGATACCTTGAGTGCCACAGTGAAAGCACCGTTGTTTCAATTTTTACAACAACAACGGCAGCAATGGCAAAATAGCCCAGCGTCTGCGCATCGTGACTTTGCTGTTTATGCTCTCGAGCAATGGTTGGCTGGCAAATCTTGGCCGTTAACTCCAGCGCCAGCATTACCGCCAGGCTCCCCAATTTAACTCCGTACCAAAAATAAAAAGAGGCCATTTGGCCTCTTTTTTTAGTTCGCGATAATGACGATTAATTCTGCGTTGCAAAGAAACTATCAGGAAGCCAATGTGGCCGTTCCGGTTGATTCGCAATTTCTTGGCCAATGGCGTAGTTAATATCGGTGAAAATCACACCCGCATCATAACGAATCGGCAAGTCTGATTGATCACTCGGACGGTGATAATGCTCCGCAAAAAACTGAGCCCAAACTTCCCCGCCATCTTCCCCTTCCGTTTTTGAGGTAAATCCAGTCATCAAGAAAACAGCTGGAACCCCTTTCTTCACAAAAGGATAGTGGTCAGAGCGGGTAAAAATCGCTTGTTCTGGCATCGGGTCATCACTTAACGCAATGCCAAACTTGCCTGCTGCTTTGGCTACCGATTCACCCAGTGTTGAGTGCGTCGAACCAAATGCGATCACATCCGCAAAGTCATATAGCAATACTGGCATATCGAGGTTGACGTTCGCAGCGATTTGTTCAATCGGTACCGTAGGATGATGCGTAAAATAGTCAGCACCCAGTAAGCCACGCTCTTCTGCGGTGACCGCCAAGAACATGATCGAACGTTTCGGCCGCTCATCCGCTTGTGCAAATAAACGTGCCGTTTCAAGCATCACCGCAACCCCTGACGCATTATCAATGGCACCGTTATTGATATGGTCGTCCTGGCTTAAATCTTTGGTCACACCAATGTGGTCTAAATGTGCGGTATACACGATATATTCATTGGCCAATTGCGGATCACTGCCCGGCAGCACCGCCGCAACGTTGGGGCTGCTCATTTGCTCATGCTTAGAGGCACGCTGTAAGCGAGCATTCACTCCCAGCTCAAAACCACGAGGCGATTCCCCTTGTTCCATTTGCGCAAATATCTCGTCCAGCGTTACCGGGGCGTTAGCAAACAGATGCTGAGCTGCCTCATGATGAATATAAGCAGATGCTGCTAAGTTTTTAAATGCAACATTAGGCTCGCCATTGGGGTGCAACCAACGGACACTTGGTGCACGTTGATACATTGCGTTGACTTCAAATGGGCGTACTTTTTCACGCGCTGGCGTATGTAAGGTAATAATCCCCACCGCCCCACGTTCTGCAGCAAAGCGAGTTTTACTGCTATTCAGGTGGGCGCCCTCTTCACTGGGTAAATGTTCAGGACGGCCTGTCAACATGACGACGATTTTGTCGGTCACATCCAACCCTTGGTAGTCGTCGATGCCAAACACATCCGAAACCAATCCATAACCAACGAACACTAAGGGTGCTTCAATATCATCCTGTTCACTATAAGCACTCGGGCCGGTAATGAACTGCTTTGGATATTGCATCTCAATGGTTTCAGTGCCGTTCGTCACGGTCATCGCCACACTATTTTCGATCAGATAGCTACGACGGAATTGAATCCGCTGATAGTAAGTGTTTTCATCACCACCAGGCTCGAGCCCTAACCGCTTGAATTCTGTCGCCACATACTGTGCCGCAATTTCATGCCCTCGGCTGCCGGTATCACGTCCTTCGAGCTCATCGCTCGCTAAAAACTCAAGGTGTGCCTGTAAGGCTACCGGATCAGCCCCCATCTGTCGCTGTTGCGCAGCCGGTACGTCATCCGTACACGCAGCAATCCCGAGTGCCAACATAAGAGCACTGATCGAATAAATAAGTCGCATTTTTAACATCCAGTTATCAAAATTTAAAAGGTGGAAATGTCCCCGTTCAGCCCCCATGAAAATGAGCAAAAAAAACCTTGCGTGCTGCTCACGCTTTCGTTATTGTTATATTATAACATTACACTTTGGTCCAACGGAGATTCTCAAGTATGGTATCGCAGTTTCGTAAAACACCGCTAGCGCTATTCGTAACAAGTTTTGTCGGTTTCACCGCAAGTTCGTCGTTAATAGCTCATGAATTACAAGAAGTTTCCTCATCCACCCATGAACATGCGAATACCGAAGTGATTACTGTCACTGCGTCTCCGATGAATCGGACGCCGTTAGAGTCAGCGCAACCCATCTCGATTCTGGCCGGTGATGAGTTACAAGAACAGCATGCCCATACCCTAGGAGAAACCTTGGCAAAAATGCCCGGCGTCAATGCCACCCATTTTGCCGGAGTGGCCAGTAGCCCAATTATCCGTGGATTGGATGGTCCACGCGTTAAAATCACCCAAAATGGTCTCGATAGCGGCGATGTTTCGAGAGGCTCGCCGGATCATGCCGTCACTACCGAAACATCCGTCGCTGAACAAATTGAAGTATTTCGAGGGCCAGCAACACTACTCTATGGCTCAGGCGCCATTGGTGGGGTCGTCAACGTCGTCGATAATCGCATTGCCAAAGATTTTGTCGGAGGCGTGCGGGGCTTTTATGGACTCGGGGGTGATACCGCCAGCAACCGCCGAGAAATGACCGCAGGAGTCACCGCTGACCATGGACAGAGCGTGTGGCACTTCGACGCCTTCACGCGCCACAGTGGCGACTATGACGCCCCCACCTTTATCAACGAAGAAGGTGAGTCTGTTAGCTCGGTAGAAAATAGCTTCATTGATGCACAAGGTGCTAACGTGGGTGTCAGCTACTTATTTGAGAGTGGTTACTTGGGGGTTTCCTATGGTCGCATGGAGCAGCAATATGGAATTCCAGGCCACTCCCACCACGACCACGACCACGACCACGATCATGCTCATGATCACGCCCATGAAGCAACTCATGCCGAGGGCCCCTACGCTGATTTATGGCAAAACCGAGTGCAAGTCCATGGTGGTTGGAATAATCCTTCAGCTGCATTCAAACAAGTCGAGCTACGCTATGGCTTTACCGATTATCAACACCAAGAAATTGAGCACGGCGTTGCTGGCACAACCTTTGGTAATCGTCAGCATGAATTGCGCTTAACTGCGACTCATGAGGCCTGGCAAGGTTGGACCGGAGCCCTTGGTTACCATTTTTTTGATCAGGAACAAACGGCAGCCGGGGCAGAAGCCTATACGCCGGACTCGACCACTCGTAAACACGCAGCCTTTTGGTTATTAGAGAAGGAACACCAGCAACTGAACTGGCAGCTAGGCGCCCGGGTTGAGGACGTGCAAGTGAATGAGCGTTCCTTCACTCCAGTTTCAGCTTCGTTTGGTGTCACGTATTCCATGAACGATGCCTGGGTGCTATCTGCCAATATCGCGCATGCACAACGTGCACCAACAGCGGCCGAGCTGTACTCAAATGGAGCTCATTTGGCTACCCGCACCTACGAACTAGGATTAGGCTATGAGTTGGAGGCTGTTAGTGACCATCACTACCATCTACATCAAGTCGATCGCGCAGGACGGGTTGAGAAAGCGAATAACATCGATTTAGGAATTCATTTAAATCAGCAACGCTTTCATTTCGATTGGACGTTTTTCTACAACCGTATCGATGACTTCGTATATGGCGCTTACACCTCGATCAACCACCTCGAGCTGCACCATGAACACCACCACGACCACGACCACGATCATGAGCATGACCACGACCATGCCTTCCATGAGGGCTTACCCGTCATTGCTTACACCCAACGCGATGTCGAGTTGTACGGTTATGAATTAAACACTTCTTATGAATTATCAGAACATTGGACAGTCGCTCTTTTTAGTGACTATGTTCGTGCTAAAACACGAGATGGCGGCGAAAACTTACCACGCATTCCAGCCCAACGGTTTGGTAGCGACCTTCGGTATCAAGCAGCCACCTGGGAAACGACCTTAAGCTACATTTGGTATAACAAACAAAACCGTATTAGCCATGGTGAAAGTGTTACCGATAGTTTTGGGCTATTGAATGCTCAGGTAAACTGGTTCCCAACCCAATTGGCCAACCACAATCTCAGTGTGTATCTCAAAGCTGAAAACCTGACCGATGAATTAGGCTTGGTCCATAATTCGTTTTTAAAGGAATATGCCCCAATGCGCGGCCGCAATCTGAGTATTGGTATAAGAGGCGAATTCTAGCGCACGCTGCTTGCGCTTTGTCGCAGCCACTCAAGTATTGACTTGAGCTTTGGTAAACTATGAGTGTTTTTGTCATACACAAGGCCAAGTCAATATGGGTTGTTTCCGTCTTTTACATACTGTGACCAAGCTGGTTGCGCTGGCTACCGCGTGGGTTTTAGTCGTGTCAATGACGGCGAGCGCGCAACAAAGCCCGAGCGCGTTAACCATTGAACGTATTTTTTCAGCGCCGTCACTCACCACTGCGGCGCCACAACAAATTAAATTTGCACCTGGTGGGCATCAAATCAGCTATTTGAAAGGCTCGGCTGATGCCCCCAACATCCAAGACTTATGGCTGTATGACGTTCGGCAAAATACCCACACGCTCATTGTCGCGGCCGCCAGTTTGACTGATCCCAACCAACCATTATCTGCCGAAGAGAAAGCTCGTCGTGAGCGGCAGCGGATTCGGTCAAGCGGAATTGTGGATTACTATTGGTCGCCTACGGGCGATGCGCTACTCTTTCCGGTGCGGGGCACTTTGTATCTTTATGACATCGCTCATAGCCAAGTACGTCAATTAACGGCTGATTCCGTTTCAGCCACTGATGCTCGTTTTTCTCCGCAAGGGAACTTCGTCAGTTTCGTCCATGATTACAATCTCTATCTTATCGCGTTGCGAACGGGCATTACCTATCAAGTCACCCATCGTCAAAGCGCCACGGAGCAATATGCGACCGCTGAATTTGTCGCCCAAGAAGAAATGAAGCGAATGACGGGGTACTGGTGGAGCCCAGACGAAGCGGCCATTGCCTTAACCCGCATTGACCTGAGCCCCGTTCCCATTCAGCGCCGAGTTGATGTTTATGGCGATCACTCCGAACTGGTTGCGCAACATTACCCCGCCGCGGGAAGCTCGAATGTTGCCCTTGATTTGGGCTGGTTCAGTCTTGCCGAGATCATGCAGGAGCCGGAAGAAGAGAGCGATAACAACTCTCCCCATCTTGCCGCTATCACCTGGCTCCAATTAGAACAACGCCATGAGCCCGGCTACCTTGCTCGAGTAACATGGCTGCCAGATAGTCAAAGCATTAGTTATCAATGGCAAAACCGTCAACAAAATAAATTAACGCTGTGGCAGTTCCCACTGTCGCAGGATGCACCACGCGTCCTCATTGAAGAAACCAGTGCGACTTGGGTTAATCTTCATGATGACTTGCACTTCATGAATGATAGCCGCCATTTTATTTGGTCATCTGAGCGTAGCGGCTATAAACACTTGTATCTCTATCGTACTGATGGCAGCCTGATTCGCCAACTTACCTCCGGCGATTGGATGGTTGACAAGCTCAATTATGTGGATGAAATCACCGGCGTTATTTATTTTACCGGGCGGCGCCAATCACCGTTAGAACGACATTTATACCGTGCTAGTTTAAATACCAGTGCCCCTGGACAACCGAGCCAACTCAGCAGTCAAGCGGGAATGCACACCATTGTGTTTGCTGACGATGGTCGCAGTTATATCGATTATTTTTCCAGCTCGCGCCAGCCTCCTCAAGTCAGCCTGCATGGCCCGACGGGAGAACGCATTACCTGGATTCATGAAAATCGAATTGATGCGCAGCATCCACTGCACCCTTACATCGCGAATTGGAGTTATCCAGAGTTTGGGCAGCTCAAAGCAGAAGATGGGCAAACCCTGCATTACCAAGTTCATAAGCCTTCTCCATTGGCAGATAACCAACGTTACCCCGCCATTGTCATGGTATATGGCGGGCCTCGTGCTCAACGAGTCACCAACAGTTGGGGCGACTATTTCACGCAGTATCTCGTGCAACAAGGCTATGTCGTATTTAAACTGGATAACCGCGGCAGTGGCCATCGTGGACGGCAGTTTGAAAATGCGATCTACCGTCAAATGGGCACGGTAGAAGTGGCCGATCAAAAGCTCGGGGCTCAATGGTTAGCCCAGCAACCTTATGTGAACGCGAATAAAATCGGTGTCTTTGGCCACAGCTATGGCGGGTATATGGCGCTGCATCTGATCATGCGCGCACCGGAGTTGTTCCATGCTGCCGTGGCTGGCGCGCCAGTCACTGATTGGGCTTTATATGACACCCACTACACCGAACGTTACATGGGCACCCCACAAGACAATGTGATTGGCTATCGGCAGGCCAACGTCTTGACCTACGCGGAGCAATTACAGCGACCGCTGCTGGTGTACCATGGCATGGCTGATGACAACGTATTATTTACCCATACGGCACAGTTAGCACATCGATTGCAGCAATCGATGAAGCCGTTTGAAATGATGGCTTATCCCGGTGAAGCCCATGGTATCTATGGGCATGCGGCGAATATCCATCGCTATAAACTCATCGCTGACTTCTTCAACCGCCACTTACGGTAAACAATTGAACTAGGCTATACTAAGCGCATCACCACCTATCAAGAGGATTTTAGATGCGCTTTTTATCTCGTCGCTTAGTCATGCCAAACGACCTTAACTTTGCAGGATCATTGTTTGGGGGGCGTATACTTGAGTGGATTGACGAAGAAGCCTATATTTTTGCGGCCTGTCAATTGGATCACAAGAGCTTAGTCACCAAGCATATTGGCGCGATTGCCTTCGAAACATCTGCATATCAAGGCGATGTGGTTGAGTTTGGCCTCGAAGTAAAAGCGGTTGGGGTCACCTCCATCACAGTGACCTGTGTGGTGCGAAATAAGCAGACCAAACAAACAATTTGTGTCGCTGATGACATCGTGTTTGTGCATATTGATCCTGAAACCAGAACCCCGCAACCACACGGCAAAACCAAACCTCAATTGGATGCAACACCCATCGTTGCGCCCTAATCGAAGACAAGAAAAAAGCCACAGTCGTGGCTTTTTTCTTGCGTGATGGTTGCTGTTAACGCTGTAAATAACGTCCAGCAAAACAGGTCACTGGCGTGGCTGTTGGCTTACCGTGCTGCCAATCGCCACCTTCAACACCGCTTCCGGCAATATCAACGTGCACATAAGGCAACGGCTGTTCACTATCTTGCCCATGTTTATCTAACCCGGCTGCAATCATTAAAAACGCCATCGGGAATTGATGACCGCGTTTGGTTGTTGCTGAAGGACCTGTATTACTCGATAAGGTATCGTCCGCTTTTGTGCGTGGGCGCACCATGTCAAAGTCTTCTCGACGTAACCATGAAATTTCAGCTGGATCGCCGTATTGCTCACCCGCTTCCCAGAGCTGTTCCGCTACTAGGTTCGCTCGTGCAGGACCGTTAGGAACAAGGGCCGTATAAGGGCCTTTCGCTAAGGCCGCATGCCCTGTTAAGGTTGCCACGCTAAACAGCTGCGGACGCGGATAATTACTTGCCGCAACGCGTAAATGTGACAGCAAATCAGCAAGAACTAATCGACCTTCCGCATCGGTATTGCCAATACGTACCCGAACACCACTATGGCCGGTGACGATTTCGTCTGACACGAACGCGTCTGCACCAATGCTATTACGTACCAAGCCTAACTCTGCCACAACACTCAATGTTTTTGGACGCATTTCGGCAACGGTTTTCACAAAGCCTGCCACCCCTGCCGCACCGCCTTTGTCGCGGCTCATACCCGCCATGTGGCCGCCTGTTTTGACATCAGCACCGCCGGTGTCATACACGACCCCTTTACCAGCCAGCAATAACGTTTGTTCCGCTGCCGGCGCTTTGTATTCCAACCGCACCACACAAGGATGATGGCGCTCAACGCCAACCGATGCCCGTGCAACGGCCATGAACAGGGGGTATTCATGCTGTAACTGCTGTAAATCGTCGATCACCGTCACTTTCACCGGCGTATGCGCGAATGCCTGTTGGCAATATTCAGCAAAACGCTTCGGTGCCATCCGCTCCGGCTCAGTTCCGGCTAAATCACGCGCCACCCGCTTACCTGCTTCAACCGCTTGGAACCAGTCTTCGTCAAGCGCACCAATCATGCCAACGGTGGTCAGGGTTTCCAGTTTGCCTTCGCCATGAAACTCTCGAGCTTCTAAAGGCTCATACAAGGCTTGGCAAATTCCCCAGTACGCAACGGCTTCCGCTTGGTTGTATCGTTCTTCACTAGGAATGCCAAATAACACCACGAGTACCGAGGTTGCCCCAGCTTGCTGAGCAATACGCGCTGCCGTTCCTGCCGCATCACTAATGAAACGAACATCAGCATAGTCGCACGATAACGAGCCGGTCGGCGCCAAAATCAAACGCCCACCTGCAACATCCGCAGGAATTAACAATGCTTGCTGGCCAACCCGTTGATCCAACTGTTTTGCTTGCGCAACGAATTCACTAAAGTCGTCTGGAACAGGGCGGCTAAAATCACCTAGCAGCATCACTGCATCAAATGCTTCGCTGGCCGTGGCCGCATAACTTTCAAATACTCTAACCGTAGGAAATGCCATAAATACCTCTATGATTCATTCGTATAAAACGATTTAGATACGCCGCCATGTGGTGCCGTTAGCGCCGTCTTCGAGTTCAATATTCATTGCCTTTAACGCGTCACGCGCTGCATCAGCACGCGCCCAATCTTTCGCTGCGCGCGCTGCTTGACGCTCCTGAATGAGTGCTTCAATGCGTTCAACATCCGCGTCACCGCCTTGCAAGAAGGCTTGAGGCTGCTGGGTTAATAGCCCTAGCAGTTGTCCTAACTCACGCAATTGAGCGGCATAAGCCATCGCTTTTTCTGGGGCGCTAGCGTGCGTTCGGTTCACCTCTCGCGCCAAGTCAAATAGCACCGTCAACGCTTCTGGAACGTTAAAATCATCATCCATCGCCGCGTTAAAACGATCCGCATAAGCAGCGGTTAGCTCGGCTTGCACCGGCGTTTCAGGCACATCACGTAGCGCTGTGTACAAACGTTCCAAACTCGCCCGCGCCTGCGTTAAGTTCTCTTTAGAATAGTTCAATTGTGAGCGATAGTGGCTCGACATTAAAAAGTAACGCACGGTTTCAGCGTCATATTCTGCTAACACTTCGCGAATGGTGAAAAAATTCCCCAATGATTTGGACATCTTTTCTTCATCCACTTGAACCATGCCGCTATGCATCCAATAGTTCACATAACGACTTTGATTCGCACAGCAGCTTTGCGCCACTTCGTTTTCATGGTGAGGGAAAATCAAATCAGAGCCACCCCCATGAATATCAAAATTTTCACCCAAGTGACGTTTATTCATGGCCGAACACTCAATGTGCCAGCCAGGGCGTCCATCTCCCCAAGGTGATGGCCAGCTCGGCTCCCCAGCTTTGGCTTGTTTCCACAAGACGAAATCTAACGGGTCTTGTTTATATTCATCCACATCCACCCTCGCGCCAGCTTGCAACTGACTCAAGTTTTGGCGGCTTAACTGACCGTAAGCAGCGAAAGTACTGACATCAAAGAGGACATCACCATTGCCCGCAACATAGGCATGCTTCAAGTCAATCAGACTTTGAATCATGGCAATAATATCATCCATGTGCCCAGTCACCGTTGGCTCCACATCAGGGCGTAATAAATTCAATGCATCAAAATCGGCATGCATTGCTTGGGTAAAATGTTCGGTAATTTCGTCAATGGATACCTGACGCTCTGCTGCTCGACGAATAATTTTGTCATCCACGTCGGTGATGTTACGCACATAAGTGACGTCGTATCCACGCGATCGGAGATAACGTACCACCACATCAAAAGCGACGTAGGTGCGGGCATGGCCAATATGGCAGTAGTCGTAAATGGTTACCCCGCACACATAAAGTTTAACGACTCCCGGTGTGATGGGTCGAAACTCTTCTTTTTGACGGGTTAACGTATTATAAATCTTCAACATGCACCGTTGCTCCTAGCTGACTACTTGGCCTTTAGAAATTGTTCGCCAATATGATAACGCATGGTACGCCTTCGCAACAAACAATGCTAAACTACCGCTCAAAATTAATCTGTAAATAATGGAGTCAAGCAATGCAGGTTACCCTACATACAAACCATGGCGATATCACCCTGAAACTATTCGCCGATAAAGCACCGAAAACGGTCGCTAACTTTGTCAATTATGTGCGCGAAGGTTTCTACAATGACACGCTATTTCACCGCGTGATTCGTGGCTTCATGATTCAAGGTGGTGGCTTTGACGTTGAAATGGTGCAAAAACCAACCCATGACGCGATCGACAACGAAGCCAATAACGGTCTTGCCAATAACCGTGGCACGATTGCGATGGCGCGCACGCAAGATCCTCACTCAGCCACTGCACAGTTTTTTATTAACGTGGCCGATAATGATTTCCTGAATTTCCGCAATGAAAGTGTTGGCGGTTGGGGTTATTGTGTGTTTGGTGAAGTGGTAGAAGGCATGGACGTGGTCACTGCTATTGAGAACGTCCGTACCTCACATGCAGGCTTCCATCAAGATGTCCCAGTGGAAGACGTCATCATTAAAAGTGCCACGCTGGTTGAGTAATGCATGGCCACTTGGTTCATTGCTGATCTCCACTTAAGTCCCGCTCGCCCTGATATCACAGCTTTATTTCAGCATTTTTTAGAGCACCAAGCCCGTCACGCTGAAGCTTTGTATATCTTGGGGGATTTATTTGACGTCTGGATTGGCGACGATGATACCAGTGATTTTGCGACCGCAGTGCAAGCAGCACTGCGGCAGCTCACCCAAAGCGGTGTCCCGGTTTGTTTCATGGCCGGGAATCGTGATTTTTTAATCGGCAAACGATTTGCTCAGCAAACCGGTGTGCAGATTCTCACCGAACCGACCCTCATTGATTTATACGGCACCCCGACCTTACTCTTGCACGGCGATACGTTATGCACCGATGACGTCAGTTATCAACGGTTCCGAAAAGTAATCCGCCACCCTGTCGTGCAGCGCCTTTTGCTCTGCTTGCCGCTACGAACGCGCATGTC
The DNA here is from genome assembly GCF_900104245.1 of Pseudidiomarina indica. GTDB lineage: Bacteria > Pseudomonadota > Gammaproteobacteria > Enterobacterales > Alteromonadaceae > Pseudidiomarina > Pseudidiomarina indica. The sequence continues at coordinate 22,567 of NZ_FMXN01000012.1, read as the reverse complement.
CATTGCACAGCGGTTACGAGCCACCAGTAAAACCCAGCAGCCTCTCACTGAGGAGCAGCTAAAAATTATGGATGCGAACCCTCAAGCCGTACAGAATGCCTTTATGCAATATCAGGTGCGCCAGATGATTCACGGCCATACGCATCGCCCTGCCATCCATCAGCATTCGTTGCCTCAAGGGCAAGTAGCAGAGCGGATTGTGGTGGGAGATTGGTATACTCAAGGCAGTCTATTGAAAGTTACGCCGGTATCTCGAGAGCTGTTGGTGGAGCCCCTACAATAGGAAGCGGCCCGCTGTGGAACCGAAACTCCGTGTCAGGTGCTAAAATGAGGCTTGCTTCAACCAACCCGAACTCACGAACTCGCGGACGAATACAAGTCCCCGCAACTTGTTCAGCAAGACGCAAATAATCTTCAAAATGTCGCGCTTCCGAACGTAATAAGCTCTCATAGAACTTGGCTAGACGCGGCTCCATATAAGGTGCTAACGCAGCAAAACGCTCACAAGAACGGGCCTCAATATAAGCCCCACAAATCAATTTATCCACGAGCGTTGCCGGTTCATAGGTACGCACTTGCCGCAACAGCCCGCGAGCGTATCGGCTGGAGGTAATAGTGGTATAAGAAACCCCTAATTCGTCCATAATTTCTAGCACTTGATAAAAATGGTGCAGCTCTTCTTTAATCAGGAGCACCATATTATCAATCAACTCTTGACTGTATGGCGTGTGACGCTGAGGTAACATGGTTTTAGTCAACTTGGTATGCTTCGCCAAGTCACGCCAATCGCCTTGTTTACGATAAGCAAAGTCTTCATATGGCTGTAGCCACGCCAACAGAGCGTCCCCACTTTCGGCATCCACGGCATAACGTCGAATCAATAGCATCGCTGACTGGGCCGCTTTCAATTCACAGATTAAGTGATCAATGAGCAACAACGGTAAGTTTTCAGGCTGCCGCGCCGCATGAATCCACGCAGATGGCGTTTCACAATGCAAGAACTGTCGAATCGGTCGTAATAATGCGTTCACGCTACACTCTTATCTATTTCTGGTTAAACCCAATAACCTTTCAGTCATTACGGTTATTATTTCCATTATTGCTTGACTATGTTGAAAAACCAACCAATATTGATGGTAAGGCGCAACGACAAGCGTCTGCGATTATAACTGGGATAGCAGTACCAAACAGACAACAACAAAGGTTGAGGTTCACTATGATTTTAAATCACATTTGGGGGCTCTTCGCTCATCCCGTTGACGAATGGAAGGCAATCGATCAACGCCATGAAAGCATTCGCTTTGCACTCACTCACATTCTTTTGATTGCGTTGGTTCCATGTGCTGCAGCTTACTATGCCTCGGTACACATCGGTTGGAGTGTTGCGAATAGTAACGTGACCTTCCTCACCGAAAATAGCGCTCTGATAATGGCTGTCGCCATGTACCTCGCCATTATTGTCAGCACCTTTGCGCTCGCCTACTTAGTATTTTGGATGGCAAAAACCTTCGGCGCCGACCCCACCTTCACCCAGTCACTGGAACTCGCTGCTTATACTGCCACACCGGTTATCTTATCAGGTGTCGCAGCATTGTACCCAGAATTGTGGTTTATCACTATGGTCTTTTTAGTCGGCGTTGCCTACTCGGTTTACCTCTTATATGCAGGTATTCCTATTGTGATGCACATTCCTGAAGAGCGGGGCTTCATTTATGCCTCATCAGTGGTCACTGCTGGGCTCATTATGATGGTTGTCTTAATGGTCACCTGTGCCATTATTTGGACCAATGGTCTCGGTCCTGAATACATGTAAATGACTACTTAACAAGCGCTAAGCGACAATAAGCCCAGCTCTCTAGCTGGGCTTATTTCATGGCATCAAATAAACGTTCGAACGCGCAGGGACTACTGTTTAAACAATTTATCTGCTAGGCTTAGCCCGCTTTTAACGAACCACCTATGCGTTTTAATAAAAAAGTGGTAAATCTTTATTCGCAAGGAAATTGTTATGTCTAACAATAAAAAGAAACTGAGCCTAACCGCCCGCATTGTCATTGGGATGCTTGCCGGGATCATTGTGGGAATCCTGCTCCAGTTTGCTTTCCCTGATAGTTCGTTCGTCCAAACTTACTTGAGCGATGGGCTTTTCTACGTCATTGGCCAAATTTTCATCGCCTCGTTGCAAATGCTCGTTGTTCCTTTGGTATTTGTCTCGTTGGTATTAGGTACTTGCTCACTCAGTGACCCCGCTAAACTAGGTCGATTAGGGGGTAAAACCGTCGGCTTATATTTGCTCACAACAGCTCTTGCCATCGCCTTCGCAGTGTTCATGGCAGTTATTTTTGAACCTGGGGTTGGGTTGGATCTCGCTACTGATAAAACCTACCAACCGGGTACCGCTCCTTCCCTCGCAGAAGTTGTGATTGGTTTGGTTCCAACCAACCCCTTTGCAGCATTCACCAACGCCAACATGTTGCAGGTTATTCTGTTCTCGGTATTGTTTGGTATTGCAATGGCGTTTGTAGGAGAAGCCGGTGTTCGTATCAAAAGCTTATTTGAGGACTTTAACGAGGTTATCTTAAAGCTCGTTCTTATGCTCATGAATATCGCCCCTTACGGCGTGTTTGCCCTTATGGCAAAGCTATTTTCAGAAACTTCCTTTGACACGATATTTACGCTCGCCAAATACTTCTTGCTGGTATTGACCGTTTTATTACTGCACGGCATCGTGGTTTACTCCATCTTGTTAAAATCCTTAAGTGGTATGAATCCATTAATGTTTTTAAAGAAGCTGCGAGAAGTGCATTTATTTGCCTTTAGTACGTCGAGTTCGAATGCCACCATGCCAGTCACCCTCGAAACTGTGACGAAGCGGTTAGGCGTTCATAATAACGTCGGCTCATTCACCGTCCCGTTAGGCGCCACCATCAATATGGATGGTACTGCTATCATGCAAGGCGTAGCGACTGTCTTTATTGCGCAAGTCTATTTGATTGACTTAACACTAGTGGATTACCTGACGGTCATTCTAACCGCTACCTTGGCATCCGTAGGAACTGCCGGTGTTCCTGGCGTCGGCATGATTATGTTGGCAATGGTGCTCAGCCAAGTCGGTTTACCCGTTGAAGGGATTGGCCTGATCCTCGGTGTGGATCGACTCCTCGACATGACGCGTACAGCAGTTAACGTAACGGGTGATGCGATGGTTTCTGTCGTAGTCGCCAAAAGTGAAGGGGAATTAGATGAAGATGTCTATAATGACCCAACGATTCGTTTAACTGTGCGCGATAAATAATATCCCGACACCCACGGTGGCAATGCGTTAGATAGCCATTGCCACCTCAAGTTTTGATGACACAGTTATGACTGTTGCTTGCGAATATAATTAGTCAATGTTTGCAATGTTGCAACCACTTGACGCCCCACCCGCTCTCCTAAATTCTTCTTCTGAACATAGCGCACCAAAAACATATCATGACTATCCCGTCGTGCCATCAGCCATGCGTCACTCGTACTAATCGAGTCGACCAAGCCGTAGTCAATCGCTTCTTGTGCCGTCCAATACTCTCCTGTGGCAACTTTATCTAAATCAAGATCAGGACGATAACGCTGAATATGCGCTTTGAACTGCTGGTGAATTCCTTCTAATTCTTGTTTGAACTTACGCCGTCCTTCATCAGTATTTTCACCAAAGACAGACAAGGTTCGCTTGTATTCCCCTGCGGTTACTTGCTCATAATCAACATCGTGCTTTTTCAACCAACGATGAAAGTTCGGTAATTGGGCTATTACCCCTATCGAACCGACAAACGCAAAGGGGGCCGCTTGAATGTGATCTGCCACCACCGCCATCATATACCCGCCACTTGCTGCGACTTTATCAACACTGACTGTCAACTCTAATTTCGCCTCACGTAGCCGTTCAAGCTGGGCAGCTGCCAACCCATAACCATCCACCGCACCACCGGGGCTTTCCAACCGTAAAAACACCGTATCGCCTGGCTTTGCCACCGCAATAATCGCACTCACTTCCCGCCGCAATGATTCTACTTCGTTGGCATCGACGCTGCCTTTAAAATCAATAACAAACACCCGCTTTTTGGTGTTTTCTTTCTGTTCTTGTTTCTGCTTTTGTTTCAGTGACTTTTCCACTTGCTTACGTTGCTTTTTATCCATTAACTCCAGTCGCAACCGTTCGACACCATCCCGCAGTTCATCCGTCAACCGTTCGACAATTAACTCTCCTTTTCGAACTTTCTGCCGTTGCGTGGCTTGCGCGACAATGCCCACAATAAGCATTACGGCGAACACCACAACACCAGCCTTAAGAACAAAAGCGATCAGCTCGTAAATTAATTCCATCATCTTACTTCTCCACAAAAAAAGGCCGACGAAGCGGCCTTTTTAAATCGTTACCTACCACTCAGCATTATTGCTTCACAACGGTCGGGTTCTGCACCGGAATCACGGTGTTATCTGTTGCGAACCAGAATGCTGTTTGAGTTTGCATTTCTTGGGTTGCCGCAGGCGATGCTGCTGGGCTCACAATCGATGCGTGGTCACCCGCAATAAAGCGAACCGCACCAGATACTGGCGTACCATCCGAAGACGCATAGGTGGCCGAAATCGCTTCCAACTTCAGGGCAGCAATCAAGGGTTCCGTACCCGCCAATGGCTTGTTCGGGACCGCGTTTGGAATCACTTGGTCAGGCAAGCTTGCTCCACCATCACCCACCACTTCAATTAAGTGGATTGGCGTTTCTGTTGCTAACACAGTGCTCGCATAGTTAATTGGATCCGCAGAATCAATCACGGTTTGTGCGGCAAACGCGAATTGCTCAAATACCGCATTAATCGATGCTTGTTGAGCATCACTTAAGCCAGCCCAAAACTGATCAAACACCGCATTCATGACCGCTTGGAAAGCAGGATCTGCTGGACCAACACCTTGCGCTTCAGCAGCGCTATTCACCGCCGCCGCAAATTGTGGATTTTGGCTATATAACAATTGACTCTTGATGACTGGACCGAATGAGCCAGACGCTAACAAGAAGTTTGCTACGCTCGCGCCCGGTGCCATGAAAGAACTGCCATTCACGGTAAACAAAGCGCTGGCAGGCGCTAATGGCCCTTCCATTGGCGTGTTTGCCACCGCAGTAAATGCAGTTCCTGCAATCGCCCCTAACGAGTGGCCCGCAAAATAAACACGGCTGGCATCAATCGGCGCATTGGTCGCATTTAATGCTAAGCGAAGACCTAGTAAGTCGGTCACTGATTGACGCAAGTTATCACGCGTGGTCAACAAACTGCCGAGGTTCATATAAGCGGTTGCTGGACCTTTGCCTGCTGTCGCGTTAATCGCACCAAAGCCACGGTCACCATGCAGTGGATGGTCAATTGCGACGGTCGCCACACCATTCAGTGCCATCATTCCCGCTAACGCAAGGACAGACTCTTTATAGGCAGTGATCCCGTGTTGGAAAATTGCCACTGGCCAACCATTTTCAGGCGCAGCGATTGGATCCATGCCTTGCATAGCGCGAACCGCGTTCACGGTTGCTAAGTCTGGTACCGTCATGACCGCATTCACCGTCACTTGGCCTTGCACCGCTGGCACTGGGTTGTATTTCGTGACATGACGTTCGTCATCCACGCCTGGGAAATCCATCGCCGCAATGGCTTCAGGAGTTGAGGCCTGGAGACATGCTTGAACCCACGCCGGAACGAAAGTCGCTGCACCGCCCGTTAACCATGCTGGGTTAATAGAAGGCGTGTTCATTGGATCAATCGCGCCTGCCTGAATGGCACCTAACACTGCCACACCGCTGTCACACTTCGCCATCCAACGTCCTTCTAACGGAGCCGTTGGATTTTCTTCGGTCGGTAACGGTGAGAAGTAAGGTAAGGTCACTTGGCCGCCATAAACCTGAGCAGTGCTGGCTAACGCAAACGCTGGGTTGGTCGGGTCATTCGGTAACATGCCCGCTTGTACCAACGCTTGTGCCGCACTATAGCCAAGTGGCATCACGCCCAGTGACGGTGAAGGGACGCCGGCTTGCGCGCTGGCTGAGAACTGCATTGCCAACATGTTTTTCACCATGTGGAATGTATCAGCCGTTGATTGGGTGGTGAAACTGGAAGTGTAAATCACTGATTCAGGATCCACTCCCGCAGCCGCGAGCGCTGCTTCATGGCTATTGATGAGTCCTTGTAAGCTTAACGCTGAAGCATCGCCTGACACTGGGTGTGTTGACACTGGACGCTTCATTAACCCATAGGTTTGAGACGGTTTTACAGTGCGGTTAAGCGAATCACGGATATTGTCCGTTAACACCGCTAAATAGCCTGTTTTTGGCTTAAACGGTTTTAGTGGAACCACGGCCACACTATTCGGACCGGTTGCTTTCACAACGAAGTCTTCACCATGCGTTAATTCTGCGGCAACCGCACAAGTGACCGCTGGGCTCGCAGCATTGAGACAGCCTTCACTGACGTCACTACCACCCATAATGGTTTCAAACAAGCGAATGGAGCCCGGTGCTTCCAATGAGGCCGAGGTGACTGTAACCGCTTTACCATTTTCATCGACTGGTAACGTGAAGTTAAAGGTTAACGTTGAATGAGTTCCCCAACCATCCAAACCGTTAATCGCCACTTGCGGGTTCCCACCATCGGTCGGATCAGCAACTGGGAGGTTAAGCGTGCCATCCACACTACCACTTAACAAGATGTTGCTCGGAACAGGTACTTGACCATTTGAAGGGTCGAATGCCACACGTGTGGCAGATACCTGATATTCGACTTTAACCGATTCAGGTGCATCATCACCGCTGCCACAGCCCACAAGGCCAAGCGCGCTAGCGATTGCAGTTACAAGCAATAGTTTTTTCATGAGGCTTCCCCAATCCTTGTTCGTGTTGTTATATTTTGAACACCTGCAGGATGCTGTTGTTCATTTTTTCTATCATCGCCTTTTTATACTGGTACGACAAGATGTTTTAGATAACAAAATTTTATACACTGTCTGCGCTTAAGTTAAAAGTATTTCGCATGAATTTGTTCCCAGTTACTGAGAATCATAGCAAAAAACAGTACACTTGCTGTATTCACCCATGCATTTAAGAGAGTGTAGGCTAAAAATGACCGCAATGCAGATTGACCCAAAACAGTTTGAAATAAAACCCAACCTGTTAGCAGGAAAAGTGATTTTAGTAACCGGTGCCGGTGATGGCATTGGTCGTGAGACAGCAAAGACATACGCAGCCTGCGGTGCCACGGTGATTCTATTAGGACGCACCGTCAAAAAACTCGAAGCTGTCTATGATGAAATCGTGGCAGCAGGTGGCCCCGAGCCGGCCATTATTCCCTTGGATATGAAAGGGGCAACTAAATCTCATTATCAGGCCATGACAGCCACCATTATTGAGCAGTTTGGCAAGCTCGATGGATTGCTACAAAATGCGGGAATTCTAGGAGTGCTCTCTCCTTTTGAACACATTGATCATGACTCCTGGAACGACATTATGCAGATTAACGTCACCGCTCAGTTCATGATGACCCAAGCATTGCTCCCAGCACTGCGCAAAGCCCCACAAGCCAGTGTGATTTTCACCTCCTCGGGTGTCGGCCGAGAAGGTCGCGCGTTTTGGGGCCCTTATGCCGTCAGTAAGTTTGCGATTGAAGGTCTGGCCCAGGTCATGGCAGATGAATATGAAGGTTCAACCATTCGGGTCAACGTGATTAACCCAGGTGCAACCCGCACCACCATGCGCTCGAAAGCTTATCCTGCTGAAGATCCAAACCGTTTAAAAACACCTGCGGATCTGATGCCAACCTATGTGTATTTAATGGCAGACGACAGTATTGGCGTTACCAAACAATCCATCAATGCGCAGTGATTCACCGTAAGGAGATAAATCGTGGCGAAGCAACACCATCAATTGCAGTTAGTAGGAATGAGTTGTGCCGGGTGCGCCCGTTCCATTGAACGAGCATTAGCGGCCGTTCCCGGGGTGCAAGAGGTGCATGTTAACTTTGCCAACGAGGTCGCAGCGGTCGACGCCACGGGGGTCGCTGCGAACCAGCTAGTCGCCGCGGTGCAAGCGGCCGGGTATCAAGCTTCAGTGATTGATCATCAACAACCCGCACCGGAGCATGACCCACGAGTTGTGGCACAACGCCATCAGTTTTATAAGTTTCTTGCCGCAGCATTATTCTCGGCGCCGTTGCTCTACACCATGTTTGCGCATTTTAGTTGGACCCAAGGCGTATACATGCCCGACTGGTTAATGAACCCTTGGGTGCAAATGGCCTTGGCCACTCCCGTCCAATTCATTATTGGCTGGCAGTTTTATCGAGGCAGCATGACCGCACTGCGCCAAGGGGCCGCAAACATGGATGTCTTGGTTGCGCTAGGAACATCCGCAGCCTATTTTTATAGTCTCTATCTCGCGCTGTTTGGGAGCCCTGAAGTAATCCAACAGGGGCTCTATTTTGAAACCAGTGCAGTGCTTATTACACTGATTCTCCTTGGGAAATGGTTTGAAGCTCGAGCCAAGGGGCGTTCCTCCGCTGCCATCCAACAACTCTTGCAGTTACAGCCCAAAACCGCCTTGCGTGAAGTTCCTGGAGCAGAACCTGAAGAAGTTGACGTGACACGTCTGCAACGAGGGGACATTATTCATATCAAGCCTGGGCAACAAGTTCCCACCGACTGTGTCGTCATTAATGGTGACAGTGCGGTGGATGAATCCATGCTGACCGGGGAAAGTATTCCTGTTGATAAGCACCCAGGCGATGCCCTGATCGGGGCAACCATTAACCAGCACGGCTTCCTGCGCGCCGAAGTTCAAAAGCTTGGCCGCGATACTGCTTTGGCTCAAATCATTCAAGTGGTGGAGCAAGCACAAAACTCAAAAGCGCCCATTCAACGCTTAGCCGATCGTGTTTCCGCCGTGTTTGTTCCCATCGTACTCGGGGTTGCTGTACTCACGTTTGTACTTTGGTTTTGGTGGTTGGATGCGGGCAACTATCGTAGCGCCCTGGAAGCAACGGTTGCCGTATTAGTGATCGCTTGCCCTTGCGCACTCGGTTTAGCCACCCCAACTTCAATCATGGCGGGTTCGGGTCGAGCTGCCCAATGGGGCATCTTATTTAAACAAAGTGAAGGGCTGGAAGTGACCCATCAAATCACCACCATGGTGTTTGATAAAACAGGCACCCTCACTATCGGCAAGCCCCAATTAACAGATGTCCAACTTCAACCACCGGCAGGTCTCACCGAATCGCAACTACTCAGCAGTGTAAAAGCGGTTGAGCAGCAATCGGAGCACCCATTAGCACAAGCCATCGTTAAGGGTATTTCTGAGAGTACTGCTGGGGTCACCATTGACCAGTTTAAATCACACACGGGAATGGGTATTGCAGCCCAAGTTCACGACACCCATGCCAACCTTTCCTATTCGTTGTATGTGGGGAATATTCGCCTCATGCAAGAGTTTGGGTTATCCATGGATGCGTGGTTGCCTGCTAAAGAAGCATTAGAACAGCAAGGTAAAACTGCCATGTTAATCGGCTGCAACGACCAAATGGTAGGCATGGTTGCTGTTGCCGATACGCTCCGACCTCATGCTCAAACAGAGCTCAACGACCTCAAGGCGCGTGGAATCAAACTGGTCATGTTAACCGGCGATAACGTTCGTACCGCGCATACCATTGCCAAACAAGTCGGTATTGATGAAGTCATTGCAGAATTGCTGCCCCAACACAAGGCCGATCATGTGCGCCAACTGCGCGAACGTGGTGAGTTTGTCGCCATGGTCGGGGATGGCATTAATGACGCCCCAGCACTGGCCACTGCTCAGGTTGGCATTGCGTTAGGCAGTGGTACGGATATTGCGTTAGAATCAGCAGATATTGCACTACTCAGCCCTGATTTAAGACGGTTAAATGATGCGCTTTATATTAGCCAAAAAACCGTATCCAACATTCGCCAAAATTTATTTTGGGCATTTGCCTACAACGTCCTAGGTATTCCGATTGCAGCCTCTGGTCTGCTCGCTCCTTGGTTAGCTGGCGGAGCTATGGCATTAAGCTCAGTGTCGGTCGTCCTCAATGCGTTGCGGCTCCAACGGCTGCGACAGCCAACGACACAGCACCACGAGTCAACGACTGAAATAAGGAAGCACAATGATGGCCGTAGTTAGTTTATTCGTTGCCACCGCGCTGAGTGTCACCACCATCCCAACCCAAACAGATGTTCAGTGGATTGGGGTGAGTACACCCACGCCTAATGTGGTTTGGCTTAGTGGCTCACAAGCAACCATCGCTCGTAGCACAGATGGAGGCAACAGCTGGGAATACTTTAACCCCACCAATGAGCAGCTACAGTTTCGTGATATTGAAGCCCTCGATGCCCACCACGCATTTGCTCTAAGCATTGGGGAAAGTGGCGATTCACGCGTGTACTACACAGCCAACGGCGGACGGAACTGGCAACTGCGTTATCGCGCCCCATCCAATCAATTCCTGAACTGTTTAGCCATTGGCCATCGCGGTGAGGCTTGGGTATACAGTGATACTCAAGAAGGTCGTTGGACCATGGTGCGAAGTGTGGATGGTCGTAATTGGCTCACGGCCAGCAACGTGGTAGATAGTGCTCCACTTCCTGATGAAGGGGGCCTTGCGGCCAGTGGTGGTTGCATTCGTTATAATAATCAGACGTGGGCGATCGGCACCGCCAACGGCGCAACGGCTCGACTCCTGTTGAAACGCCACTTCGGCGTTCGTTACCGTGCCATTGATACCCCCTTGCCCGCAGGTCCTCAAGCTGGCATTGCGAGTGTGTGGCCCATTAGTCACGAGCACATCATTCTGGCTGGGGGTGATTTGAATAATCCTGCCGCCACTCCTCGTATTGTACGCTATCAACAAGGAGAGTTTACGGCCTTACCAGAACCCAGTTTCCCCGGCGCTCTATATAGCCTCACTGTACGCGAAAATGGCGATATGATTGTCACGAACCCTCAAGGGGCTGGATACCTTAAGGCCGATGCGACAGAGTGGCAGTCACTCAGTACTGCCAACATCTGGAACAGCGCCTGTAACGACCAGGCGTGCTACTTAGTGGGTCAAGATGGATTCGTCGCTCGCATCAGCTTCGATGAGTAATGCCGTTCCACCCGCCACATGACTGACTTGTTGGAAGCCATGACGAGCCATTACTTGAGCTGCCACCGCGCTGCGGTGGCCTGAGCGGCACACGCACACAATCGGCCGCTGACGATAAGCGGCCGGACTTTGTTGAATAAACTGCGCTAACCTCGTTAAGGGAACATTCACCACTTCCGCATCGACTGATAACCGTCGAACTCGGTGCTCTTGCTGTTCACGCACATCTACCAACAAAGTTTGTGGCTGCTGCAACCATTGTTGCTGCTGATCGATGGTGACATTAATCAGGGGCGCAGCATGATTCATTCCAGCCAGCTCCGGAAGTGTTTCTACCACTTGGAAAGCCTCGTCGTAACGGGATAACAACAGGGTCTTCTCGGTCACCGCTTGCTGCAAGAAAGGGCTATGGTGATGCTCGCCAATAAAGGCAAAATCGACGTGGGGGGATGTCATTGCTCCAGCCAATGGGGAGCTCAACAAATAAATCGGTGCCCGCGTACCGACCCGATATAAACGCCGTTGCCCCACTGTCAGGCAGCCTTCGGTGGTCACATCACACCCTACTGGAGCGGCACAAACTGCAGTCGCCGTTGCCGGCCAGCCCACCGCGTCCCGTTCGGTTTCACACCCACTGGCACACAACAGGTTCGCCAGCATCGCCGCAGCGCTCTGCGGACCATGGGGCTCAGTAGTTAGCACGGCTTTGACACGATAACGTTGGCATGCCACCAAGCGTTCGATACGTTCGGCTAATTCAGCGACCGGATCAATCACCGCCATTTCACCTGCGGCTTTATCAATAACTAAATAACAGCAGGCGCTACCAAATCGCCATTGCACAATACCGTCAAGGTCACTATCGATGTCTTCGTTGGTATCCGCCACCAACAAACACGACTGCCGCAGTGCTTGGGCAGCTTCTTGAATACGCTCGCAAGCGGCGGCTATGGTATCAGCAGTGGTTGCCGGCCCAAACGAAAGACGAATGGCGGAGCTGGAACGCCAATCGGCCAGCCCCATCGCATCGAGTACAAAGCTGCGAGTGACCCCTGAACTACATGCTGATCCTGAACTCACCCGAATATTAGCGGCATCAAACACATCCATAATGTCGCGCGAAGGCACCCCTTGCACGGAGAAGTTCAGCGTGGTTGGAATCGATTCTGCCAATGGATGATTGAGCTCCAGTGTTGGGAAAGCGCTTTGTAAGGCATGCAGCAGCTGCTGGCGGTACTGGAGTAAAATGGATTCGGGTTGGAACACCGATTGCTCTGGGTTCAGTAGTAACTCAAATAGCGCATGCAACGCAGCTATTCCTGGTAAGTTCTCGGTGCCTGAGCGTTGCCCTAATTCTTGTCCACCGCCAATAATTAAAGGGGTGAATGGAGCACTGTCACGCACGTACATAAAGCCGATGCCTTTTGGAGCATACAATTTATGTCCGCTAAAAGGTGCGTAATCAATCGTCGTATCGGCCAAATCGAGACACATTTTTCCTAACGCTTGGACGCAATCGACCATCCAAGGCACATCAGGGTTATGCTGCCGAATCACCGTTTCTAAGGCCGCCAAATTTTGCCTCACACCGGTCTCATTGTTGACCGCCATGGTGCAAATCATATAAGCCGCACCCACATGCTCGGCAATAAAATCTAAATCCAATTTCCCGTGGCTATCCACGGGGATGGCTTTTAGCTCAGCATTCAATTGCAGAACTTGATTCCAATGGGCTAAGGCTTGGGGAACCGCTTTATGCTCAGTGGCTCCATAGAGTAACCAACGACGTGTTCCTGCTCCCTGAGTAGAACGAGCTCCCGTTAGGGCTGACAAGACTGCCGTCTGAATCCCTTCAGTTGCGCCACTGGTAAAAAATAAACGCCCACTGTGAGCGCCCACAACTTGGCGCCCTAAACGGCGTGTGTTCTCGAGAATATAACGTGCTTGGAGCCCGGTGATATGGCTGCTAGAAGGATTGCCAAAAACATGTTCCATGACATGTTTAACGGCTTGAGTGATGTAGGGCAACACCGGTGTCGTCGCATTGCAATCAAGATAGATTTCTTCCGCTTTAGGCCGAATTTGTACCGGGGTGACCATGCTCAACAACTCCTAGCTATCAATCTGGTTTTTTTGCCATTCTTTTAGCTTAGCGGCGCGCTCCTCGGCAGCCATCCGAGCTTTCTTATCATCGCAAGGATCTTTGCAATCACAGGCTTTTTCCATGCCGAGTGATGAAATGCCGCCACAACTCCCAGACAAAGATTTACGCTGGACAATGTAGCCCACTGACATGCCTAAAATCACCACCAACATGATGACGAATACTGCGATAAATACGCCCATGTGGACCTCCTGAGCTACTGCTCAAATCGTTTGAATGCGGTACTAGTGTACTCTTTATATTCGCCATTTTCACGGGTGACAAGTAACACTGCAAGCCCTTTTTCATTCGCAAACTGCAAAGCTTTTTCCGGCCCCATCACCGTTAACGCGGTGGCATACGCGTCCGCATCCATGCACGTTTCTGTGATAACGGTCACAGAAACGAGATTGTGCTGAATGGGATAACCGGTGCGAGGATCGATAATATGAGAGTACCGAACCCCATCCTTTTCAAAGTAGTTTCTATAATCGCCTGAAGTGGCGACTGAATTGTTACCAGGCTCGATAATTCGGTTCACCGACCGTTCGAGGGAGACCGGCTGCTCGACCGCAATCCGCCACGGTTGCTCTCCCGGCTTAGAACCGCGCATCCGCATTTCTCCGCCAATTTCTACCAAATAGTTTTTTATCTCCATTTGGTCCAATAAGACGGCAACGCGATCAACTCCATAGCCTTTTGCAATGGTGGATAAGTCCACGTAGAGATCAGGAACCGCCTTGGTAACTTGATGATTTTCGACGGTGAGATGTTGATAGCCAACTTTTGCTCGGGTTGCCGCTAATTGCTCTTCGGTCGGCACTTGTTCGGGTTTTCCGAGCGGCCCAAAGCCCCACAGGTTCACTAAGGGCCCAACCGTAATATCCAGCAGGCCATCGGTCTCTTCTGCAATTTGCAAAGCTCGGTGAATCACCGTTTCAAGTGCCCGAGAGACCACCACTGGCTCTGTCGTCATCCGTTGATTAAACAAAGACAACTCGGAGTTAGGATCATAGGTCGACATCTGGCTATTAATCTGTTCCAGCACAAGATCAACCCGTTCCTTCACACGTTCTGGCGAATGATACGGATTGGCGGTGACATAGCGTATGTGATAGGTCGTCCCCATGGTTTCACCGCTAATGCTGATTTGCTGGGGAGCATGTGTGCATGAAACGAAAAAGGCTAGCCCTATCAGGGCCAGCCAAATCCGCAGAGTCGATGATAAGTTCATCTTCATCTGATTTATTTCACCTTACAGTTCTTGTGAAGGTCGGTTAACCACCGAAGTCATCTAATAAGATATTTTCTTCTTCAACACCTAGGTCTTTAAGCATCTTAATGACCGCAGCGTTCATCATGGGTGGTCCACACATGTAATATTCACAATCTTCCGGCGCTTCATGATCCTTCAGATAGTTTTCATACAACACGTTGTGGATGAAACCAGTATAGCCTTCCCAGTTATCCTCAGGTTGTGGATCGGATAAGGCAACATGCCATTCAAAGTTATCGTTTTCACGCGCCAACATATCGAAGTCTTCAACGTAGAACATTTCTTTCTTCGAACGAGCACCGTACCAGAACGTCATTTTACGCTTCGACTTCAGGCGACGTAATTGGTCAAAAATATGTGACCGCATTGGTGCCATCCCTGCTCCACCACCGATAAATACCATTTCTGCGTCGGTGTCTTTCGCAAAGAACTCACCAAACGGACCAGAAATAGTCACCTTATCACCTGGCTTCAGGCTAAAGATATACGACGACATCAAACCTGGCGGTAAGCTTAAGTCACGAGGTGGTGGCGTCGCGATCCGAACGTTTAGCATAATAATGCCTTTTTCATCCGGATAGTTTGCCATCGAGTACGCACGAACAACTTCTTCGTCCACTTTCGATTCTAAGTTAAAGAAGCCAAAGTGTTCCCAATCACCACGGAATTTCTCCGCAATATCGAAATCTTTGTATTTCACATGGTGTGGAGGACATTCAATTTGAATGTACCCGCCAGCGCGGAATGGAACTTCCTCACCTTCTGGCAGCTGCACCACAAACTCTTTAATAAAGGTTGCAACGTTATCGTTGGACTTAACGATACAGTCCCACTTACGAATACCGAACACCTCTTCAGGAAGTTCAATTTTCATGTTTTGCTTCACGTTTACCTGACAGGCTAAACGACAACCTTCACGAGCTTCACGGCGGTTAATGTGATCGCGTTCAGTTGGTAGAATATCACCACCACCCTCATGGACGACGACGCGGCACTGACCACATGAGCCACCGCCACCACAAGCTGATGACACGAAAATACCTGAGTTCGCTAAAGCACCAAGTAATTTGGAGCCCGGCTGCGTGGTGATTTTCTTACTTTCATCGTTATTAATTAGAATCTCGACATCCCCTTGAGGGACCAATTTTGAGCGCGCCACCATAATCAGCGCGACTAAAATTAGTACAATCAAGGTAAACATGCCTACGCCAAGCGCTATAATTGTCCAGTCTTGCCCTTGCATCGACTTCTACCTCTATAGTTATACGTTTTTTCGTAACCGGGTCATTAGAGTGAAATGCCAGAGAATGACATAAACCCTAAACCAATCAGCCCCACCGTCATAAAGGTGATGCCCAAGCCACGTAATCCATCTGGAACATCGGCATATTTCAACTTTTCGCGAACCGCAGCTAAAGCAACGATTGCGAACATCCAGCCGATACCACCACCGAAACCGTAAATGAAGCTTTCAGTGATTGTATAGTCACGCTCGATGGCAAAGGACACGCCCCCGAAAATCGCACAGTTCACCGCAATTAACGGAAGGAAAATTCCCAATGCGTTGTACAGTGCTGGAACATATTTGTCCAATAGCATTTCAAGAATCTGTACCAATGCCGCGATAACACCGATAAAGGTTAAGAAACGTAAGAAACTCAAGTCGACATCAGGAAAACCTGCCCAGTTTAATGCACCTGGTGCTAATAAATACTGATATACAGCTGCGTTAATTGGTGTAGCTATCGATAACACGACCACTACCGCCACACCTAAACCGAACGCTGTTTGTACCTTTTTGGAAATCGCCAAGAAAGTACACATCCCTAAGAAGAACGAAAGCGCCAGGTTTTCTACGAAAATCGATTTTATGAATAAACTCAGATAAGCTTCCATGGTCTACTCCTTACTCCTTCGGCTCGACTTGTTCTTTACGGAAGGTACGGAGTACCCAAATAAACCCGCCGATAATAAAGAATGCACTTGGTGGCAACACTAATAAACCGATCGGTTGATACCAGCCACCTTCCGAAGCGAGTGACAGGATCTGATAACCAAACAAGCTACCTGAACCAAACAACTCACGAATGAAACCAACGGTCAACAATACGAATGAATACCCTAACCCGTTACCGATACCGTCAAGGAACGACAATCCTGGTGGGCTCTTCATTGCAAATGCTTCAGCGCGACCCATTACGATACAGTTGGTAATAATCAAACCAACGAATACCGAGAGCTCTTTAGCAATGTTATAGGCATATGCCCGTAACACTTGATCCACCACAATAACTAAGCTAGCAATAATAGTCATTTGCACAATAATCCGTACGTTTGACGGAATATGATTGCGGATCAATGAGATAAAAAAGTTCGAAAATGCTGTTACCAAGGTCAGTGCAATACACATAACCACGGTGTTTTCCATCTTCGAGGTCACCGCTAACGCCGAGCAGATACCTAAAATCTGAAGGGCAATTGGGTTGTTAGCAATAATCGGTCCAAAAAGAACCTCTTTAACTTCTTTTGACATAGCCATTAATTCAGCTCCCCTTCGCGAAGTTTATCGAACAATGGACCGTACGCATGCTCTCCGAACCAGAAGTTCACTGTGTGATCCACACCGTTACTAGTTAAGGTTGCACCAGAAAGAGCGTCAATGTCGTGCGCTGGGCGGGTAACGTTTTTAGTTACTTTCAATGCAACCTTGCCATTGTCATAAATTTCTTTACCTTGCCATTTAGCAACCCAGCTCGGGTTTTGAATCTCACCACCGAGGCCTGGCGTTTCTGAGTGTTCATAGAACTTGAACCCTTTAATGGTATTCATATCCGGAGCAACAGCCACTAAGCCATACATAGTACCCCACAAGCCGTAACCGCGAATGTACACCACGACGGTTTCTACCGCGCCTTGGTCATCTTTGATGAAGTACAGTTTAGTCACGTTCTCTAAGGAACCGATGCTGGCAATATCAACGTCTTTGCTCAACTTCTTACCTAACTCAGCTTTTTTGGCAACTGCGATAGGGTCGTATTCTGCAGCACTACGTGCACCAACATAAGCCGCATCAACGAACTCAAGTGTTTGCAAGTCAACTAATCGAGTTTCAACACGCTCGTTAAATACTGCAATCACATCAGTTTCTGGAGTCAACAAACCAGCTGCATCGAGCACGTTACGTTGCATATCTAACGCCGCGTTCTTTTGTTGAAGTGGTTTTAAACCGACAGCAGAACCAGCCACGAAAATTGCACACACTAAACAGAGTGTGATCACGACAAATAAGGTGCTGCCGAGTGAATCTTTATTCTTAGCCATTGCGTGCCATTCTCCGTTTAATGTTTGATTGAACAACAAAGTGGTCAAACAGCGGGGCAAACACGTTAGAGAATAAGATAGCTAACATGATCCCTTCTGGATAAGCTGGGTTCACCACACGGATAAGTACCGTCATGGCACCAATGAGGAAGCCATACCAGAACTTACCTTTATTGGTGAATGAGGCTGATACTGGGTCGGTTGCCATAAACATCATACCGAACGCAAAGCCACCCACAACTAAGTGCCAATACCACGGCATCGCAAACATCATATTGGTATCACTACCAATTGCGTTGAACATCAGCGACAAAGCTACCATCCCGATGAAGACACCGGCGACAATACGCCATGATGCAATGCGGAAGTAGATCAGGGCCAAACCACCGATCAGAATCATCAATGTTGATACTTCACCCATCGAACCTTGGACGTTACCGATGAACGCATTCCACCATAAATCCATGTTTGCGATATAGTCAGTGCTGATGGTTGCTTCACCAAGTAATGTTGCTCCTGAAAACCCATCAACGGCGGTCCATACTTGCTCACCAGAAATTGATGCTGGGAATGCGAAGTATAAGAATGCACGTCCGGTTAATGCTGGGTTCAAGAAGTTACGGCCTGTACCACCGAACACTTCTTTACCAATCACGACACCAAAGGTAATCCCTAATGCCACCTGCCATAAAGGCATGGTTGGAGGTAGAGTTAATGCAAACAGCACCGAAGTAACGAAGAAACCTTCGTTAATTTCATGCTTACGAACCGTCGCAAAGACCACTTCCCAAAAGCCGCCCACAATAAAAGTAACGGCATAAACAGGAAGGAAGAAACAGGCACCATAGAACATTTTACCGGCCCAACCAGCAGTGGTTAAATCACCGCCCAATGCGGTAAATAGACCAACCTGCCAGATATCTGCCAATTGATAATCGTTCATTAATGCCAATGCGGCTTGGTTACCGATGTTGTACATACCCCAGAACATTGCTGGGAATGTCATCATCCATACCAAAATCATAATCCGCTTTAAATCCACGCTGTCTTTCACGTGGGTCGCACCAGTTGTTACTTTGCCTGGTGTGTAGAAAATTGTTGCCGCAGCTTCGTACAAGGAGTACCACTTCTCGTACTTACCGCCTTTTTCAAAGTCCGGCTCAATCTTCTCGAGGAAATTCTTCAAGCCCATGATTAGCCCTCTTTCTCAATATCGGTCAACATTTTACGTAACACCGGACCGTACTCGTATTTGCCGGGGCAAACGTAAGAACACAGCGCTAAATCCTCTTCATCCAACTCTAAACAGCCAAGCTTTTGCGCTTGTTCGGAATCACCAGAGAGCAAGTCACGTAGTAAAATGGTGGGTAAAATATCAAGTGGCATCACACGCTCATAGTTACCAATTGGCACCATCGACCGGTTGGAGCCATTCGTTGTGGTGGTCATTGGGAACAATTTCTTCGGTGACAAATGCCCGAGATATGCACGTGTGACAGAGTGCTGATTAGCACCTGGACGAATCCAACCGAACAGTTTTTTCTCTGTTCCTTCAGCCAACACTGACACTTGGTTGTGGAAACGCCCCAGCCATTGATGTGCATCATCCGCTGTATGACCATTTAAGATCGAACCTGAGATAACACGTACATCACCGGCACTCAGCTCATTACGGGTTAGGTCACGTAAGTTAGCGCCTAACTGCGTACGAACTAACCGTGGCTTGTTCACCGCTGGGCCAGCAAGCGCTACCACACGACCGGTGTATAATTCACCGGTGGTAAATAACTTACCGTACGCAATAACATCTTGGTAACCAATGTGCCACACAGGTTTCGCGATAGACGCTGGCTGTAAGAAGTGAATGTGAGTACCAACAAGACCTGCTGGGTGTGGACCTGCAAAACTTTCTAGTTGTACTTTTGCATCGCCGGTATCCACGGTTGCAGCTGCTGCTTTAACCACATAGACGGGACCTTGAGTTAAGGTGCCTAGCACTTTTAAGCCGTCCACAAAGGCTTGTTGCTGTTCGGTGATTACCACACTTGGATCTGCAGCCAATGGGTT
Organism: Pseudidiomarina indica; assembly: GCF_900104245.1. Lineage (GTDB taxonomy): Bacteria > Pseudomonadota > Gammaproteobacteria > Enterobacterales > Alteromonadaceae > Pseudidiomarina > Pseudidiomarina indica. The sequence goes on along the minus strand of NZ_FMXN01000012.1, from coordinate 2,591 downwards.
TGAGTCCATCGCATTCACAAAAATCGCTGTGGGTTCAGCATCAAGTTTTGGAGAACGACTAAAAGGACGAGTGCGAAGTGCCACCCAAAGTCCTGAATCATTCAATTGAGAAACGACAGCGGCGCGATCAAGACTGGCGAGATCCTTGCTATCGTAACGGGTAAAGGTTTCCTGCTCATCGCCGTCAAGCTCGATGATCACGGCCTGCAATACCCGTCGTTCACCACGCAATACGTCTTTAATAACGCCCGCAGCTGGTGCTGTGAATTTAACCCCTGGGTTTTTCTTATCTTCGAAAAGCAGTTGGCCTTTTTTAACGCGGTCACCAACCTTGACATGCATGGTTGGGCGCATACCGACATACTCTTCACCCAGTACGGCAACGGTGGAGATGGCTTGACCATCTTCGATTGTTTGCTGGGGCGCACCCGAAATCGGGATATCCAGCCCTTTCTTGATCGTAATCATACGCGTTCGCACTACTCGTTAGGGAAGATTAATCTCACACCAGCACGAACTGCGCTCGCTCACTATAACAGCGAATTCGTCACAAGTTCATGCTGACCAAATTTAGTCCAATTTCACCTAGGGCGCGCATTTTAACACCTTTACTAGGTAAAACAACACCGAAAAAAGCTAATTCGTTATCACCAAGCGACGACTGGATCAACATCTGCGTCGTAATCAACACCCTCAATTCCGAAGCCAAAAAGCTTCAAGAAATCGCTGTGATAACCGGCGTAATCTGCTAATTGGTGGAAGTTATCTTGAGTCACTTCATTCCATAACTTTTCAATTTTAGCTTGGGTGGCATCGTTGGTTTCCCAGCCATTCATTGATAAACGACCTGCTTCATCAAGTTCTGGATTTTCGACATACAAGGCATCGCGCAATAACCGATGAGTTTGCTCAATACAGCCTTCATGCGTGCCTTCTTCTTTCATGACTCGATAGATTAAAGATATGTAGAGCGGCATAACCGGAATTGCCGAGCTGGCTTGGGTCACCAAAGCCTTTAATGACGACACGTATGCCTCCAATTGAATGTCAGCAAAACGCTCACGCATGGCAGCAGCAGCACGGTCCAAATCTTCTTTAGCCTTGCCAATGGTGGCATGACCGTAAATCGGCCAGGTTAACTTTTTACCAATGTAAGTATAAGCAGTCGTTTTAGCTTGCGGAGCCAATACGCCTGCTTCATGTAGCGCGGCAATCCAGCGTTCCCAATCTTCGCCCCCCATCACCTTGATGGTTTGTGCAATTTCATCATCGGTAGCAGGTTCTAAGGTGATTTCAGTCACCTGATCTTTATCCGTATGATAGGTCTTAGTGGTATAGGCTTGGCCAACTGGCTTCAATGCAGAACTATATAATTCACCGGTATCTGGGTCTTTACGTTTGGGGGATGCCAAGCTGTACACAACCAGATCAACTTGCCCAAATTCTTCTTTGATGCGGGCAATGACTTCTTGTTTGATTTCATCGGAGAACGCATCACCATTAATGGTATGTGCATACAAGCCTTCTTTTTTCGCGGCGGCGTGGAATGCTGCTGTGTTATACCATCCTGCGGTGGCTGTTTTCTTTTCGCTTGGCTCTTTTTCAAAGCAGACACCCAAAGTTTTAGCACCTGCACCAAACGCAGCATTGATTCGCGTAGCCAAACCGTACCCTGTTGAACAGCCAATCACTAATACCCGTTGCGGTACCATGCTGAGTGGCGCTTGTTGCTTCACATAATCAATTTGTTGCTGCACGTGAGCAGCACACCCAACTGGATGCGCATTCGTACAAATAAATCCCCGAATTTTTGGATGAATAACCATGCTTTTTTATCCTATTTGTTATCAATCTGACATCATTGTGGCTAGTGTACCTGAGCCTGGCTAACGAAGTGATCTGAGCTGTTAGTTGGTATGTGACTGCTCCCCGCCCTAAGCGCTAAAGCGCCACGGGCGAGGCTTCCAACTTCTCAGGCAGCAACTGGTACGTGACCAGATTGACGCTTGCCTCCATTGGCAGAAACCGACAGTCCTGCGGCCTTTAATTTTAAAATACCTTGCGCCTTGATATTTAAGGCTGCATTGATGTCCCGATCATGCTGTGTTGAGCAGGATGGACACTGCCAGTCACGCACGTTCAGTGACAAGTATTCCAGCTTGTGTCCACAGCAAGAGCAGGTTTTTGAGCTGGCAACCCATTGATCAATTTTAATCAGATGCTTGCCTTGCTCTTTGGCCTTGTATTCCAGCTTTTGGATCAAGCCTGACCAACTCGCATCGGCAATGTGCTTGGACAATTTCCTGTTCTTCAGCATGTTTTTGACTTTCAGTGTCTCGACAATTACCGCTTGGTTTTCGTCAATAACGTGTCGAGACAGCTTGTGCTGAAAATCAGCACGAGCATTCGCCAGACGCTGATGCGCCTTAGCGAGTTTAAGTCGGGCTTTTGCACGACCTTTGCTGCCTTTCTTGCAGCGTGATAAGGCTTTTTGTTTACGGCGCAGATTGGCACTGGCTTTCTTCAAAAAGCGTGGATTCGGTTTTTTCGTGCCGTTTGAATCTATGGCAATATGTGTTAAACCCATATCC
>NZ_FMXN01000020.1 GCF_900104245.1 Pseudidiomarina indica | reverse complement strand
CATCGAATCCGTTAAGTTGGCGTTCGCCCTTGCGAACCAGCTTGGGCTCAAAGCTACCGTTTCGGTCGCGGGGGATATCCAGTTCGATATCACCGTTGGTGCTGCGAACCGTTTTCTTAGTTTTGCCGTTGCGAGAGTTGCCGCTGTTGTTGCCGGCTGAGTCATTTGGTGCGTAGCCTAAATGGGCTTCCATTTCAGCTTCTAGCGCCCGCTCTGCCACCTTCTTGGTAAGCTGTTTGAGCAGGCCGGTTTCGCCTAAGATGTCTTCTGGAGAATCACAGCCATCAAGCAGCTGATCGATGAGTTTGTCTGATATTGGCATTCTGATATCCTTCTTCGATATTGTTAAGAATGCCATTTACACAGATATTTTTACACTCTCTGGCGCATTGGCGTTGGCGCTGTTTTGGGTGCCTATATTTGCGCGCAAAGGCAGCCGAACACACATTCACTACGGCAAAATGTACGTATGGCTAATGTACATTGTGGCCGTTTCAGGCGTTGTGATGTCAGTTATGGTTTTAGTGAACCCAAGTTATTTTAAGCCAAACGCCTCGCATACAGTGGTTTATCAATTTTATAGTTTGTTGCTGTTTTTGTCGGCGCTAACTTTTGTAAGCGTGCGCCATGCCATGCTGGTGCTTAAGCATAAAACCGACACCTCGGTATTTCGCCGCGTTGGCTTTTTGTGGATGCCTGCGTTTTTAGTTGGAGGTGGCGTTACGCTGCTTGTTATAGCCGTCAATTCAAGCTCTACACTTATTCTGCACTATGTATTCGGCGGTTTAGGTGTGTTTATTGGCTCTAGCATGGCCCATTTTGCATTTCGACAAAACCCTCCACGTAAGATCTGGTTAACCGAACACATTGGCGCGATTCTTGGCTCTGGCATAGCTGCTTACACCGCATTTTTGGCCTTTGGCGCGCGCCATTGGCTAACTTTCTTAGGCGAATGGCAGCTGGCCGTCTGGATACTTCCCGGCGTTGTCGGCACTGTGGGCATTGTGTGGGCGTCGCGCCGTTGGGGGCGTTGATAAACGAAAAACGCTCAAGACTTAAAACTTTCGCAAGTTGGTTTAAATACTTCGCGGGCTAATTGCGAAATAGCAACTAAGTCATGTTCTTGTAGCTTTCGAGTTTTTGCATTGCTTCGCGTGCTACTCTTAAAATTCAACAAATTGAATAAGCGAGCAATCGTTTCTACGCGATGCAGCCATGCATACAATAACGCTTCTTCAGGTTCAAAATAGTTATCCTGCACTTCTTGATAAATTTCGGGGTGCCACAGAAGAATCAGCTCAATTAGTGCAGAAATAGGCACATAATCGTTATTGCCAATGAGCCATACCAGCATGTCAGGGAATGTTTGTTGAATTTGCGGCAACTTCGCATGACCATCAAGCTGATGCCACAATAATTTCGTTATTGCCGCTTTTAATAACAGTTTATATAAGTCGCTGTGCGCCGCAATTGGTAGGTGTTTGTTTCCTTTTGCGGTCAACTCAATTTTGCCTTTGCTGACTTTTACAAACCCAGCATGTTGCGCTAATTTTCGACTTAGCAAAACCGGCATATTTTCTTCTTCGCGCGGTACTTTGTTGTCAAAAATGTAGGCTTCTTCCCAAAACGCACTATTGTCGTAGGCATCAAACATCGCCTGCACAATGTTTTTAGGTAACCAACCTTTGGCGGTTAACTTTGTTGGCCCCGAAGTTTGCAAATAATTCAGTAGCGCCAACACCATAGGTACGATAGGCGTATGCATTGCATCACGTGGAGCTTGCATTGTTTTAATAAGTGACGCACTGCGAAGCCGTGTTTGATAAGTGGCATGCTCAAGCAGTACACGGTCAAAAATATCAGACCATTGCACATCGTCTGCATCCCAATGCTTAGTTCCTAACCATAATTTGTACTCTTCGGCTTCAGCGTTGTTTTTCGGCTTGGCAAATGCTTCCAGCATTGTTTTATAGCCCCAAACGCCACCAACATCTTCAGGCGGGCAGCGCCCCTCAGCATGCGTTAAAACAATTATCTCATGACTAAGACTGCGCTCGGTTAACGTGATTTTATGCTCCCAATCGTCACCAAAATCATATAAATACGCTATTTCGTCGCCCGTTTTGCGCAGTAATTGATTCAAAGCCACGGTGCTTTCATCAATTAATTCAATATCTTCTGGCGAACCCCACTCTAGGGTATTTTGAATGGTTTGTTTGCTTGTATAGCGTTTGTTGGCTAGCGCGAATTCATGCAGGTGCATGTCTTGCCACCCCATGGCTGCTTGCACAATTCGATGAAAGTCACTCAACAATACGGTTGCCGGCACCTGAATTTTACGAATAATCGGTCGCGGTGCGTCAACGAGGGCAATAGTAATATGATATAGTTCGGCCATTGGTGCATGTGTGAAATTAAGTGATGGACGCATAATAATTTAGCCCTGCGTTGGAGTCACGCGTTGAATTCAAAACTTAAAACATTGCTAGACGCTGCAACAAGCGAGCAACTGCGAGCTCTTATTGAAGATATTTATGAGCAGAGCCCGCTTGTGGATAACTTAATTCAAAGCCATTTAATTCGTCATGATAGAGCCGAGGATAGTGCCGGGCTAAGCGCGTATATTAGTCAACGTATTGCCGCGCTATCGCGAGGCCGTGCATTTATTGACTGGCATAGCGTTCCCCAATTTAGTCACGAATTAGATACGCTAATTCGCGATATAAAAACGTTAATTGATTGTGACCCACATAGCGCCTTCAATTTAATTGATAAGCTTTTAAGCATTCACGACAAAATTTATGAACGCGTAGATGACTCTAGCGGAATTATTGGTGAAAGCCTTCGTGAAGCAGTGAGCGTTTGGCTAGCTGCAGCTTCTGCCTGTCGCCAACAAAATCTACTAAATAAGAAATGGCCGGAAACACTCAAAAATTTGCATGTACGTAGAAACAACTATGCCGTTTGGGATGAGCTCTTGGCCAACAGTACTGACTTACTTACCGTGACCGAGTTAACTGATTTAGCCGAAGAATTTGAAGCGCAATTGGTAGCTGAGCTACAGCGCACCCAAAATAAGACATTTGATAGCGGCTACTTAACCTATAAAACTGGTTTGCTTGGTATTGCACATGCTTTGAAAAGCGTTGAGCTTTACACACGCGCAGTGACAATGGTTTCGCCGCAGCCGAATCCATTACAGATAGCCGATATTATTCGCTTCTGTCTGCACCACAATCGGCCCAAGACTGCACTTTCGTGGCACCAAAAGGCAGAGTGGAGACCACATGACTATGAGCAAGAGCGGCTTCTAGACGACATATTGGTGGCTTTAGGAGATAGCGCCAAACTGCGTGAAGTGCGCCAACAAAAATATGAACGTGAACCGTCGTATGTGAATTTACAGCGTTTAATTGACGTTGTGCCTAAACAAGCTGCAGAAGAACTGCTGCAAAACGCTGCTGAAGTTGCCTTTGCGACCACATCACTGACCTTGTCACTCGCATTTTTATTTGAGCTTGAGCGTTATGAACTTGCTGCTAAACGCATAATCGCCGACGCTGAAGGCCTAAACGCAATATTTTATAGTGAGCTTGTGGACTACGCCAAGCTCCTGTCAAAGCACCAAGAACCGTTAGCTGCGTCACTGGTTTATCGCGCACTAATTAATTCCATTCTAGCCGATGCGCGCTCAAAGGCATATACACACGCCGCGCGATACTTTAGGGCGCTAGTCAAGATTGATCAGAAAATTATCAACTATGCGCCATCTATGACTCATGCAGATTATGTATCCGAATTAAAACAAAAACATGGGCGCAAGCGGGCATTTTGGTCACGCGTTGATGGCTAAAGCCCGCCACCCGGCGTGGAACGCCGGCTACTCAATATTCTGAATCTTAATATTGGTTGGAAATTGCAAGTAATTGATATTTATTGGCTTGCCTGGGCTGCAGTAGCTATAAATGAAAATTTACCCACCAGTTTACCCACCACTTGGCTTGAGTAAGGGGCTTCTGCCGTCCATTCGATGCAACTTAGTCAATAAAGCCCGCGAACCACTCTCGTTTTTGAGTGCCTGACATAAAGCCCAAACCTACCAAGCGAAGGCAAAGCCGAGAAGAAAATCCGTCGCCGTGCTTGGCATTGTTAACTGCTGGCATTTTCGAGCAACTTCTTCAGTATAGTTTCTAAATAGTCTGGCTCTGGAAAAAGCGATTTAGTATAAAGCCAGTTTCGGCGTGGTCCTATTGTGAATGTGCCAGTTCTTACTTTGTAGCCGGGATTCACATGATAGGCTCCTGACTCAAGAATCGCCTTGGCTTCGGTTTTTGAAAGAACCCATTGAGGACCACCTTTTCCTGCTCTGGTGTCATCAATTCGACAGGAAAGGCCTTGCTCTTTAACCGCCAACCAAGTTTTCTGTTTAGATGTCCTAAACACAAGAATTTCCCGAAGGCTACCCTCTGCTTGATTATCCGAGGCATTCTCAGGTTCCGCCTCTTCCTGCTCTGGTGCTATTAGATATGTTCGGTACGCCAATACAGCCATTACAACAGCGGTCACGGCTGTAATGATCTGTGTAATCACTTGTGTCCAAACAGGAAAGCTCATTTAGATAAATTCCTTTCAGCTATCGAAGCAGTTAACGCCCCAAGCAGGGGCGTATTTTTGCGTTTTGATCGAAGCGAAACAAAAATATGTCCCGCTGCCTTGGATTGGTAGAGAAATATCACTCATGACCTTCAGGGGTGATCACTAAAAGAAAACGATTATGCGCCCAGCCTGTTACGTTTACGTTCGCAACATGATCGAAATACTCAACCTTTGCCCAGTCTCTGTGTCGCTCAAGTTCCACTAATTTTTGATTCCTTGGGATGCTTCCGATTACCTCATGGTCTGTGCTCGGCCCAGACCGTAAATTCATAGATCGATCTGAAACTAAAAAAGATTTATTCAACTGATTTGTAGTTGATTCAGTTATCTGTGCAGAAATTGTTTGCTCTAAGTCGTCCATCCTCGCGAGCAACCTTTCCTCTGATTCTTGAGAAGATAGCTGAGAAAGGTAAAATAGAAAAAGTGCCAGAAAAATCTGTATATAAAATTCTGCGCTTAGGATTCCAGGAGGAGCACTTTTAGCTCTTTTTTGAATCTCTACAGACAGGTCATCTAGAGGTTCATCACCTGATAGGTTCTCGTATTCACTAATGATAAGTCCATAAGCTTCAGAGAACGTCAGAGCCACGTAGCCATCACTCATTTGTTTCGAAACGCTTAAAAAAGCCTCCATTGCAGGACTTTTTTCAATTGCACGTAAAGCTCTTAACGCAGGAGAATCCTGCAGTTGCTGAATAGCCTTGAAAGCTGGTGACTTTTGAAAGTCTCTCATGGCTTTCGCTGCGGGAGACGCTTCCAACTCCCGTATCATACGAATTGTGGGAGACTCTTCGAACTCCCGGATCATTTTAATTGCGGGAGAATTTTGTAACTGATGCATCGATTTTAGCGCCGACTGGTCATTTAACTGACGCATTACCCGCATAGAAGATGCTCTCTCTATTGCTCGAATTGCTCGAATTGCGCGCATAGAGGGCGAGTTATCAAGGTCGCGGATAGCTTTTAAGGGCGGGCTGTGGAATATATCCTTCATAATTAATGGCTCTAAGTTGTCTTCCTTCCTCTAACGCCCGGCTCACCGAGCAAATTTTTGATGGCGGCTTTTGTGCGTATTTTTGCACAAATGGTGACAGCGGAAATTTGTCCGGTGAAGCCGTTTGATACTCATTGAGCCTTCTCCCCAATTTAGCCAGCTTGGCTAAACTGAAAGGCAACCAAACCAAAAAGGAGAAGACCCAATGAACTTTTACA
>NZ_FMXN01000011.1 GCF_900104245.1 Pseudidiomarina indica | reverse complement strand
GCCAACAGCGGCTTGAGGTCTTTTTTGGCCTTCAATTTCAGGCCGTGACGCTTGTACTGGCTGCTAATGATGTGCAAAGCCTTGTTGTACGCAAAGCGCACAGCACCGAACTGGCGGTTTAAAAATTCCGCCTGCTCAGGTGTGGGATAAATGCGTACTTTCGTGGCCTTTAACATTTCAGCGCTCATTGATATAATTCATTCATTATAGGCTATTAAGGTCATGTTTCAAGTGAGTGTGCATCATAAAGAATTGCTATCAGATTACCTTAGAAAACGTCACAGCGTCACCAAGCTGGTTGTTCATCTGGTCTTTACCACCAAGTACCGACGAAAACTGTTCGATGGCTTTATGATTGAGCAGCTGCGTGAAGCATTTGAGTCTGCTTGCGAGAAACTGGAATGTAACCTGCTGGAAATGGACGGTGAAGAAGATCATGTTCATCTGTTGATGGCCTACCCACCGAAACTGGCGATCAGCGTTATGGTGAACAACCTGAAATCGGTTTCATCTCGCCGGATACGCAGACTCAATACCCACATACCCCGGCAAAGCAAGAGCGCAGCGCTCTGGTCGCGCTCCTATTTTGCCTGTAGCGCAGGTGGTGCAACGATTGAAACGCTGAAAGAATATGTACAAAGTCAGGCCACACCTGACTAGAAACGCTTCGCGTTCCCCGCTTATATCCCCGCCCGATTGGGCGAGGGTTTACGCGGGTTTTGCTAAATGCCTCTTTAGTGATAACAACGGACGCTTCGGCGTCCGTTGTCGTTGTTGGAATTAACGCTGGAATGGATACACGGAACCTAGTTTCAAGATCTGCGTTAATTCATCGAGAGCAGTCCGTGATTCTGATAACAACTGTGGGTCCTGCAAGTCTGCGATACTGAGCTCATCACGATAGTGTTTATCCACCCACTGGTTGAGTCGTGCAAATAGCTCATCGCTCATCATTACCGCCGGATTGACAGCTGCCAATTCGGTGTCATTCAAGGCAACTCGCAGCCGTAAACATGCGGGACCACCCCCATTGCGCATGCTTTGTTTTACATCGAAATAGTGGACCTGCCGAATGGGAGTATCGCGTGTGACTAACTCGGCCAAATAGGCTGAAACGCGAGGATGCTCCTGACACTCGGTGGGTGCAATGATGGCCATGGTGCCATCCTGTAAGGTAATTAGTTGGGTGTTAAAGAGGTAAGTTTGTACCGCCTCTTCCACAGTGACTTCTGAGCTACTGACTTCAATGAAATGGATTGGATCGTCGCCAAACTTCCGCTGAATTTCCGCGAACTTGCTTTCTTTATCTAAAAACGCATCCTCGTGATAGAAGAACACATTTTGGTTCCCTACCGCAATCACATCATTATGGAATACCCCTTGGTCAATGACTGCCGGGTTTTGCTGAATGAAGACCGTGTTTTCATCACTGAGCCCATGCAACCGCGCGATTGCTTGGGAGGCTTCTAGGGTCTGCCGCGCTGGATAACGTTGCGGTGCAGGGATGTTAGGGTTAAAAGCAGACCGACCATAAGTGAAAATTTCGACCCCAGCATGACCGTAATTCCGGCATAGACGGGTATGGTTAGCTGCGCCTTCATCACCAAAGTGTTCATTATCAGGCAGATGCAGGTGATGCTCGAAATAACGAGAATTATTAAACATGGCCTGTAGAATGCGTCCACTGGTTTGTGGTTCAAGCGAACGATGAAACTTATTGGTGAGGTTCGCGGGGGTAAAGTGAACTTTCCCATCGACGGTATCGGCTCCGGGCGAAACCGTGGCTGCATTGGCGGTCCACATACTGGAAGCCGAACAGACCGCATGATAGATTGCGGGCGCTTGTTGAGCTGCTTGGGTGAGCACTTCTGCGTCAGAACCACTGAAGCCTAAGCGTCGTAACGTGGTGACATCGGGGCGTTCTTGCGGGGCCAATACTCCTTGCACCATGCCCATATCGTGCAACGCTTTCATCTTAGCAAGCCCTTGTTTCGCCGCCGCTTTTGGGTTGGACGTAGATTTGGCATTGCTTAGGGACGCGACATTACCATAGGATAATCCGGCGTAGTTATGAGTGGGCCCAACCAGGCCATCGAAATTCACTTCGTAGTGATGCATGCTCAAATAAACCTCCATTGCAGTTGCAAGCGCTGAATTGTCGGCTATTATACCCGCAACTTGGTTCTGGTGTAAGGGTACAATGCCTTGATTTTATTGGGCTACCGCCATTCCACCCGTAATTTGCATAGAAATGAGCTGAAAATGTATTTTTATGAATTTGGCTTGGGGTGGTTGTGCTCACACGTCAGAACAGATATATCTAAAAAAGAAACCCACTAAATATGGTGTAAAAGAGAATCGCATGGCTAAAGCGCTCGTCATTGTCGAGTCACCGGCAAAAGCAAAGACAATCAATAAATATTTAGGAAACGATTTCATTGTGAAGTCGAGTGTGGGGCACGTGCGTGATTTGCCCACCCGAACCACTGAAGCTGTTAAAGCAAAACCGCCAGCAGAAGTGCGGAAAATGACGCCGGAGCAAAAAGAAGCCTATCGGCAAGAGCGCGAGTATAAAAAACTTATCGCGCGGATGGGAATCGATCCTGAGCATGGGTGGGAAGCTCATTACGAGATTTTGCCAGGCAAAGAGAAAGTGGTGGCCGAATTAAAAAAACTGGCGGCCAAAGCAGATGCTATTTACCTCGCAACGGACTTGGACCGCGAAGGGGAGGCCATTGCGTGGCACTTACGTGAAATCATTGGCGGTGATGACAGTCGCTTCCAACGCGTTGTGTTCAACGAAATTACCGAAAAAGCCATTCAAGAGGCGTTTGCCAATCCTGCTGCCTTGAATATTGACCGCGTGAACGCGCAGCAAACACGCCGCTTCCTTGACCGCGTGGTCGGCTTTATGGTGTCGCCCCTGTTGTGGAAAAAAATCGCCCGTGGGCTGTCTGCAGGCCGCGTGCAATCGGTTGCGGTACGATTGGTGGTCGAGCGGGAACGGGAAATTAAAGCCTTTGTGCCCGAAGAATATTGGGAAATTTTTACGGAACTCCTGATTGGCGATAAAGATTCATTGCGGATGCAAGTACAAAAGTACTTAGGCAACACTTTCAAAGCGCCGGATCAGCAAGCTGCGGAGCGTGCTGTGGCTGCGTTGCAAGCCGCTCAGTATCAGGTGGTGGAGCGTGAAGATAAGCCAACCAGCAGCCGTCCTTCCGCCCCTTTTATTACCTCAACGCTCCAGCAAGCGGCGAGTACGCGATTGGGCTTTGGGGTGAAAAAGACCATGATGCTCGCGCAACGTTTGTATGAAGCGGGGTATATCACTTATATGCGTACTGACTCCACTAACTTGAGTCAGGAAGCGGTGGCAAGCTGCCGCCAGTATATCCAGCAGCACTATGGCAATGATTACTTGCCGGCGAAGCCCAATGTGTATGGGGCTAAGCAAAATGCTCAAGAGGCGCACGAAGCCATTCGTCCGTCCAACGTTGCGGTGAAATCTGAAAGCTTGCGGGATATGGAGCGCGATGCGCAGCGTTTATATGAGTTGATTTGGCGACAGTTCGTTGCCTGTCAAATGACGCCTGCCCAGTATGATGCGACCACGATTACGGTGCAGGCAGGTGACTATGAACTGAAAGCGCGCGGGCGGGTATTACGTTTCGCGGGCTGGACCAAAGTGCAGCCACCAGCAGGCTCGAAAAATAATGATGATACGGTGTTACCGGATGTGAAGCGTGGCGAAATCCTGACGCTGCAGCAGGTTGAGCCGCAACAAAACTTCACCAAGCCGCCGGCACGTTACAGTGAGGCGTCGTTGGTTAAAGAATTAGAAAAACGAGGGATTGGTCGACCGTCTACGTACGCGTCAATTATTTCCACGATTCAAGAACGAGGCTATGTCCGAGTCGAAAACCGTCGTTTTTATGCAGAGAAAATGGGCGAGATTGTGAATGACCGCTTGGTCGATAACTTCCCGCGCTTGTTGAACTACAACTTCACTGCCGAGATGGAACAAGCGCTTGACGATATCGCCGAAGGCAATCGTGATTGGAAAGCCATGCTGGACCGCTTCTATGAAGAGTTTATTGCCAAACTGAAGCAAGCGGAGCAAGCGCCTGAAGCGGGTGGAATGCGGCCGAACCAGATGGTACTGACCGATATTGCTTGCCCTACATGTTCACGTCCGATGGGAATTCGGACAGCATCAACCGGCGTGTTTTTAGGTTGCTCAGGGTACGAGTTGCCCGCCAAAGAACGCTGCACCCAAACCATGAATTTGCTACCTGGTGAAGAAGCAGTGCGCGTGGATAACGATGAAGATGCTGAAATTATGGCGTTGCGGGCTAAAAAACGATGCGACAAATGTGGCACCGCCATGGATAGCTATCTGCTCGATCAAGAGCGGAAACTCCATGTGTGTGGGAATAACCCAAGCTGCGATGGCTACTTGATTGAGCTGGGTGAGTTCCGGATTAAAGGCTACGACGGTCCGGTGCTGGATTGTGACCGTTGCGGCCACGACATGCAGCTTAAAACTGGGCGCTTTGGGAAGTACTTTGACTGTACCAATGCGGAGTGTAAAAACACGCGCAAGTTGTTGAAGAATGGTCAACCAGCGCCACCCAAAGAAGACCCCGTCCATTTACCAGAGTTACCATGCGAGGATTCGGATGCCTATTTTGTGCTTCGTGATGGAGCATCGGGAATTTTCTTATCAGCGAACACCTTCCCGCGCTCACGCGAAACACGAGCCGTGAAAGTGGTGGAGCTACAACGCTTTAAAGATCGCTTACCCGCGAAGTTCCATTATCTTGCGGAAGCGCCAAGCCATGATGCGCAAGGCAATGAAGCGGTGGTTCGTTACAGCCGTAAAAACAAAGAGCAATACGTGATGACGGAAGTTAACGGTAAGGCGACCGGCTGGCAAGCACTGTACAAAAATGGTCAATGGGAAGAGCACGAAACTAAAAAGCGTTAGCAATTTGCTGAGCGGAATATCCGTCTAAACGTTCTTGTTTGCATCCAGTTGTTCAACTAGATTGAATAGGCTCCACAAAGGATTGTGGCAGCATGTAAACAAGGAGGTTACATGGTTTATAAATCAACATGGAATGGATTCCAGCAGTACGTCGTCACAGGCAGCTTAGCGCTGAGCTGCTTGTGGTCGCCGTCAACCTTTGCGGTCTCGGTTTGTCCAGTCTATCAATTCAGTAACCCCAACCATTCAACCGCTCCGCGCATGGCGAGCGTGACCCTTAAACTGCGTGATGATCTCTTGCAACCGCAGTTAGAGCAATTTCTGCAGAAACATTTCTCAGTCACCCGTATTGATTGGCGGGTTTCTTCTCATTTTAAGTGGCCGACGGACTATACCCTCACGGCTCCCAATGCAACGGATGTGTTGGAACAAATTTTAGCTCCTTATTCGTTGGCGGTGACCTTCTTTCCTAATCATGTTGCGGTTGTGAGCTATCGCCAAACTCGACAGGTGCAGTCATGAAACATTGGATGTTAGGAATGGTGAGTGTGGTGTTACTGCATGGTTGCAGTACTTCAGACACCGCCTTGCAACAGGATTTTCAGCAAGCTCAGCAGCGCCTCGCGTTATTGCAAACGCCGCATACTGAAACGGGCGCTGTGCGCTATGACACCGAGTTATATGTGCCACCACTGGCGCCCGCAGTGGCTGACTTACCGAGTTGGAGTGCACAATCGGTACAAGTGACAGCACAAGGGCTGCGGGCGGATAGCTTGCTGCAACAAGTGTTAGCACCGCATGGTGTGCGGGCTAGTTTCTTGCAGCCCGCGTTAGCAGAACAAGCAATCCATCTGAGTTTTACGGGCTCATTGGCGGAGTTATTACAGCAAATTGCGCAACGACAGCGCTGGCACTTGGAGTGGCACAATGATCGGCTATTGGTGTACGAATTTGAAATGGCTGAATTTGATGTTGCTTTTATTGCAGGCAATACGCGTTATTTGATGGGCAGCAGAGAACAAGAACAACAGCAAGCTGGAATGTTTAACGAGCAATTAATGGCGGGGGCCGGAACGCCACAGCGCAGTGATCAATACCTCAGTTTTAGCCATGACCATTTGTCGGTTTGGGACGATTTAGAGCACGCGTTGCAATTGTTACTATCACCGGCGGGACGCTTAACGGTGAATCAAAGCTCGGCATCGGTGTTGGTGCGAGATTATCCTGATCATGTGGCGCAGGTGCGACGCTATTTAGCCCAGCAAAATGAACGCTTAACCCGCCAGGTGGCCATTGATGTTCAAATCTTGGAAGTCACCTTTAATGATAGCCAGCAGTTTGCCATTGATTGGGATGCCGTATTACGGACCGCTGGAGGTGAAGGCATTCTTGGGATTCATTCGGCTCAGTTCACTACTGGAGGTGGCAGCCAACTCATTTGGCAACAGCAGCAAGGTCGCGCACAAGGTTCGCAAGTGTTGCTGGATGCGCTGGCAGAGCAGGGGCTTGTCGAAGTCAGCAATCAACCACGTATTGTCAGTTTAAATAACCAAATTGCGCGGATTGTTTTGGAAGATAACGCGACCTATTTGGCAGCTGCTGGCTCTGCTGCAACTGCCAACGTCGGGCGCGCTGATATGTTGCAGCCGGGCGTGGTAACAACCGGGTTTGAATTATATGTGTTGCCGAGTATTCAAGGCGATGAGGTGATTTTGCAGTTGTCGACTGAGTTGTCCGACTTGGAACGAATTGATGAAGTTCGCTCGGGAACGCAAATGATTCAAACACCTCATACCAACCGTAAAAAGTTTTTTATGAAGGCCCTCGTTGAGCATCAACAAACCCTCTTGCTCAGTGGTTTAAAAAATGAACGTCGGGCACAGTCGCGGCAAACCAGTTGGCTCAGCCTGATGTTAGGTGGGCGCGAGCATACGCAGCAACGTCATAGCGAAACCATCGTGCTATTAACGCCATATATTATTCGGCGAGGAGGCGCTGTATGAGTCACGTCAATATCCATGGCTGGCGATATCACTCCACGCGCCGTCGAGATATTCAGCAGCAGTTGAAAACGGCGCGACAACACGGCTTCCAGCATTATCGAGTGCAGCGTTACGGGCAAAGTTATTGGTTGTATTGTACGGCGGAAGCAAGTGTTGATGTGGTGGCCGAAGCCCGTAGCCAAGTGGATTTACCGGCAGCATTGGTCGTGCATTGGCTGCCACCCTGGCTATACGCTGTGGCTTGGCGTGATGAACAATTATTGGGAGTGCTGCGATTACCCGCGGATCAAGGGGGTGAAGCAAGCTTATGGCAAGTTAGCCAACGTTGGCTCGCCCCCACAGCGAACGCTTGCCAGTTGGTGCTGGTGGGCTCTGACACCGTCACCGCTTTAACGCTACCTGAAACCACTGCACCACCCATTTCTCATCCAGCCATTGATTGGCAAACGCCCACCCGCACCAATCAGACCGTGTCGATTCGGCGCAGTCTTCCTTGGCTACGGCGGTGGCAAGTGAGTGCGGTGAGTATCGCGGGGGTAGTGTTACTCGTGGCTCTGCTGAGTGGAACTCTCTTGAAACAGCCAGTGCCAGAGCCGATTCTTGCGCCCCCACCGCCTCTGACAACGGCCCCCGATGAGATCCTGCCGCAACTTGCTCCAGCGGAAGTGGCACAGCGCGCCGGTTTGTTGCAACAGGTGAGCTACCTTGCCGGTTGGCGAGTACAACGCTGGCAACTCACGCCAACCGTGGAACGGTTATGGGTCATGCCAAGTTATGGGACGCCAGCAGAATTGCTGTTGCAGCTGCCTGACGCGGCGCACTGGCATTGGGAAGAACAAGAACGCATCTTGAGCCGCTCCTTACCTAGGTTGGACGCGGTTGCTGTTGAGACAATATTGGAAGAGCAGAGTTCGTTAGATGAGGCTGGGTTTAAGGTGACGACAACGGCGACTGGGATGGTGCTTGCCAAATCAGAGTTTCAGCCAGGCCAAAACCAGCTGTTACCCGTATTCGCTTGGTTACAGACGCAGCCTCACTTACGCGTGACCCAAGTGACAGCGGAACAACAAGGCTTACATTGGCATCTGAAGGTCGAATTAACTGCCTAATTAAAATGCACAACGGAGGTGCATCCATGATGACAATCATGACGACGTGCTTAGTGATGAGCATGGGGAGTGTGCAGGCAACGGAAGCAACGCTTGCACAACTGCGAACCAGTGAATTGCAAGAACGTTTAGCCCAAACGGAGGCGAAACGCTTGCAGTTGGAATTGCAGATGGCACAAGCACGCCATGCCATGCAACAACTGCGGCCAACGCCTACCTTAACTCAAATTGAGCAAGAGTTGGCGGCAACCGAACTGGTGAGTGTGGTGACGGATGCGACGGGGAGCGTGGTGGTGCTGCGGTATCGGGATGAACTGATTCGCCTCCGTGCCGAGCAGTTGGGTGCCTATGATTTATTCGCTGAGGTGCATCCAGACAAGGTGCGACTGAAGCGGTTAGGGTATTTTCGCGATCTACCGATGACGGAGCTGTGGTAATGATTACTGAATTAAACGATGAGCAGCTCTTAGCGTACCGACTTCATCCGGACATGTTAGCAGCCTGCATTGAGGTTACTGAGCAACTTAACCAAACCGATGGCGCCGTTTTTATCAGTGATGATGGGCGACTCGTGGCAAGTTTGAATGCTTGGCAACAACATTTAATTGAGGTGCAGAATCTAGCGGCGTTAGCGCAACTGCAGGGGGTGCGAATCCAACAATGGTGTAGTGCGAGCGCACGTACCATTCGCAGCCGTTTGCACGACGCCAATGCGCCGAGCTCCACAGGGTATGAATTTGATCCTTATCAACTGGACCATACACAAGCTCAACAAGCCCTGGAAGATTTAGTGCAGCAAGCGTTGCTGTTGCAGGCTTCGGACATTCATCTATTGTTTCAACCACACCATGCTGAGCTGGCATTTCGGGTGCATGGACAGCTAATTGGGCGCTCTAATCGTAATCGAGAAACCATGGCTGGTGCTATTGCCGCGGCCCTTAACACTCGCTCCGATGATTTTCGAGAACTCTTCGATGAGCAACGCTTGTCCAGTGCCAGTATTGCTTTGGCTGTGCCTCATAACGGACGCTTGCAGCGCTTACGGTTGCGAGTACAAAAGTCACCTACGCGCAGTGGGTTTGCGGTGACGATACGGCTGCAATTGGAACAAGAACCGCCGCAGCTAGCCGCATTGGGGTTTCCTCAAGAGGTGTTGGAACAGCTGCAACGGTTATTGGTGAAGCTCAGTGGTTTATTTATTGTTGTGGGGGCGACAGGACAAGGGAAAACAACCACCTTGGCAGCATTGAACAGTCAAATTCCAGCAACGGCCAAAGTGATTTCATTGGAAGATCCGATCGAGATTATTCAGCCAAGAATTGAGCAAAAGCCAGTGATCGCCGACCATCCAGAATTGAATTTTGCCAATATGGTCAAAGTGGCGTTACGCGAAGACCCTGATGTGTTATCGATTAGTGAAATTCGCGATCAGGCGACAGCGCAAGCAGCCTATACCGCGGCGTTAACCGGTCATTTTGTCACCGCCACTGTGCATGCGCATGACACCTTTGGTGCTCTCTATCGGCTGCTTGATCTTGGTCTGACTTCGGGGGCCTTAGCGCAAACCGGAGTGGTTGTAGGAATTTTGGCACAACGGTTAGTTGCTCAAGCGTGCCGGCAGTGCCCCGCTGATGCCTCGCAGTGCACTCATTGCCATGGCAGTGGAGTGAGTGGTCGTCAGTTGGCGGTCGAGCTATTGATGATCGATGAAGAGCTCCGCTGTGCGCTACGTGCTGGAGAGCTCGATAGTTATCGTCAGCGACTCGCCGAACAAGGAAAGTTATCGTTTCACACGGAAACTGTGGAGTTTGCACGATGACCATGACCCGTGCACGACAGCTGGCTTTCTTAGAGGATTTTGCGCTAGGGCTCAGTGACGGATTGAGCCCGCTCCAATGTTGCCATGAGCTTTATGTCAATGCGCAACAGTTGGGGTTAAAACAGGAAATGCAGGTGGCCCAACATTTAATCCAGCAATTAAATCATGGCCGTGCTTTAGGGCCCTCATTACGACCTTGGTTTGCTGCCGATCTGGTCATGCTGATTGCGGTGGGGGAGCATAGTGGCATTTTAGAACAGCTGTTGCAGCGTCATCGACAATTTGAAATAGAACGGCAAGCGGCTTGGCGAGCCTTTTGGAAACCGCTGATTTATCCGTTGGTGATGGTGGCGCTGGCGTTTCTCGCAAGCCTCGCGATTGGTCGTACCGTGATTCCTAAACTGGCACAAGCGTTGCCACCCAGTGATTGGCCAAGTTTAAGTTACTGGCTATGGGTGTTGACGCATAGCTTATGGTTGCCGGTGCTGTTTTTATCCGTCGCAGGGATGTTGGTCTGGGTGTGGGGGCCGCCGGGATTAATTCGGTTAAATTGGGCGTGGTGTGACTGGCTGCTTAAACGTGGAGCCTTTATGGTGCAGCGTAACTTTCATGCGGTGGTCCTGTTACAAACTGTCACGGTGCTATTAGCGGCGGGAACCAACTTAGATCGTGCACTGGCTGCGATTCAACGTGATGGCAGTCGTGAACTTCATGTTCATTTGGCGTTAATGCGGCGGCGGTTAGCCGAAGGAGAGCGGCGTCTTGAGCGGGTTTTTGCGAGTGGATTATTAGCCCCACGGATGTTGTTTCGGCTAGGGAATGGTCGTCGCAATGCAACAGAGCATGGCACCTTACAGCGGGTGGCTGGTTATGCTGCGCAGGATGCGTTGCAAGCATTACTGCGGGTTCGGACAAGCTTACAGGCATTCTGCTATAGCCTGGTGTTTGGACTATTGATGTTAGTGTTCGGTGGAATGGGCAGTATGTTAATGGCAGTCACACAGCAGAGCACAGGTTTCGCATAAACCTGAACTACTGAGCCGTGTGATTCACAATTTAATGATTCAAGGAGATAGAATCATGCAACAAAGCAAAGGATTTACCTTTATTGAAGTTTTAACGGTGTTATCAATCATCGCGTTAGCCACGATTGGCACTCTCGCGTTGCGTGATTGGGCGGTGGGAAACTCGCGCGTGAGTGAAGCGAAGTCGCAGATTGTTACGATTCAGTCGGGTGCGCAAATTTGGCGTCCTCGAACCGGTGATTTAACTGGGATCAGTATGGCGGCCATGTCCAGCATTGCAGCAATTCCTGAAAATTGGGGAGCGGGTACCAAAATTAACCCTTGGGGCGGTGATATGACGATTGCAGTGGATGGCAGCGATCAGTCGGTCTATGTGATTACTGTCACTGGAATTGAGCAAGCCGCTGAGGGGGCTCGTTTGGCACGGGATTTCACCGAGTACGCCTTGAGCTCGAGCTTCTCTGGTCGGACGCTGACGTTGCGATTCCAGGGGTAAACCATGCCCTATCGTCAACGAGGAAGTCTCATTATTGAACTAGTGTTAGGAGTTTTCGTGATTGGCGTGGGGGTGTTAGCACTGTTGGGAGCTTCGCAACGCTGGCTACAATTCAGTGTTGCAGCATCCCCCTCGGAGGTTGAACAGCGCGCTGCAATTGAACGGCAGCGATTGCAGTTACAACTGGTGCGTTATGGCCAGTTTACACGGCAACAGTGAGGATTGGATGCGACAACACGGAATGATTTTAGTGGATGTCATCACCGCTACGGTATTACTTGGTGCGCTGCTGTTGGTGTTGCAGCAAGTACAAACGGTTCAGCAGCAGCAACAAACTCGTCAACAATGGGTGATGGATGCGGAATGGTTACGACACGCAGCTACTCTCTATTGGGCGGAATACGGTGAAGCGCCAACGAGTATGACTACTTTAATGGGGGATGCAGCGACCAATTTGACCCGTCCATGGCAACAGGAATGGCAGTTGCAGCTGGCAGAGCATTGGTTGGAATTGCAAGTGTCACCGCCCACGATTGCTCAAGCACAGTGGTTGGCGAGCCAACTTGCCGGCGCGTTAGTCCGCGATCATACCGTGGTGATTCCTATTTGGAAGCCATTGCTCGCTGAGCTCGATGAGCGTTATTTGCATCGTATAGAGCAGCCTGATTCCCCTTATCTAAACCAAATGGCCACTGATTTGGATATGCAGGAACAACAAGTGAATGATGTGGGGGAACTCAGTGCAGAGACGTTAGAAGCACAGCACTTTAAAGGGAAGACCCTGACCAGTGAGCAGTTGCAAACTTTGGTTTTGACCACAAATGTGCTTTATGCCACCGATGTTGTGACGCCCTATTACAGTTTATCTGAGCTTAAACGAGAGATGGATGAATATCGTCAGTTGTGGCGCCAGTGCGAATTACAGGGTAGATGCTAATCGCTCGTCCGAACGTGGCGCAGTGCTTCTCGAAGCACTATTCATTTTGCCTTTAGTTGTTTGGCTGGCGCTGGCGGCGCTGCAAATTGTATGGTTATTTTGGGCCCAGCAAATGCTTGCTAATACCAGCCATTATGTTCTGCGGGCAGGCCAGCTTCATCATGGCGATGTGAAAGTGATGCAACGGGTGCTTGCGACCGGCATGGCGGGCACTCAATTACAGACGACTGGAAGGGCTGAGGTTTCGCCGGATACGATGCGTCAAGATGTCTGGCAAGCCACCGCGCAGGCATTGCTGCATGGTCAGTTAGCGGCCCGAGTGCAAGTGTTGACACCAACCGCACAACAAGTGCAGCAGTATCGCGAACGGCGCTATGATTTGCGGAGCCAACAATGGGTGACAGAAATTCCTGTCGATCACACTCGGGTGCGGTTGGCTGAAGTGCGCGATTCAGAGGCTTGGTTGGCGGCACGCCAACTGCAGTTAGAAATTTGGTGGTGCTTGCCATTGGAGGTGCCTTGGGTGGGCCGTGTATTGCAGCAAGCTCAGCGCTGGAATGGGCAAGCAGCCCACCAGTTTTGTCAATTACGTGAGGGGCTGATCGGCAAGCCCTTGTGGCCACTACGGGTGCAGCGACAAGGGCCAATGCTGTCAGGTTATCGAGCTAATCATTAGACTGTCTTCAGAGGTGCATGCCAGGTATTACACGCTTGGAGCGTGTTTTGCATGAGCGTTGCTACCGTCATAGGGCCGACACCGCCGGGCACTGGCGTGATATAGGACGCACGCTCAACGGCTACGTCAAATTCAACGTCACCGACTAATTTGCCAGAGGGGAGGCGATTAATTCCAACATCGATCACCACGGCTCCTGGTCGAATCCATTCTCCCGGGATGAAATGTGGACGACCGACCGCCACCACTAATATCTCGGCCCGTTCGACATGGGTGCGCAAGTCGTGAGTGAAACGGTGACAGACCGTGGTGGTTGCACCAGCAAGGAGTAATTCTAGACTCATCGGGCGACCGACAATGTTCGATGCGCCAACCACCACCGCATTCATACCATGCAAATCTAAACCAATGCTTTCGAGTAAGGTAATCACCCCTCGTGGCGTGCAGGGACGTAGGGCAGGGTTACGTTGCGCAAGACGGCCCATGTTGAATGGGTGGAAACCATCCACGTCTTTAAATGGATTAATGCGTTCTAAAATTGTTTGTGCATCAAGGCCTGCGGGCAATGGCAGTTGCACTAAAATTCCATCGACGTCTGGAGCCTTGTTGAGCTCATCAATTAATGCTTCTAGTTCAGCTTGGGTCGTGGTTTCTGGCAAATCATAGGCCATGGAAACAATGCCCACTTCATTACAAGCATTCCGCTTACTGCCAACATACACTGCTGACGCGGGATCGGTCCCCACCATGATGACTGCTAAGCCGGGTGCCCGAGCACCAGCAGCGAGGCGTAGCGCCACACCTTCTTTTACTTCATCACGAACTTGTTGAGCGACTTGTTTGCCATTTATATATTGCGCAGTCATTGCCAGGAGCACCTTTATCCGGTTGGTTAGGGTAAGAACAGGTTAAGGGCTCCTATTTTCGCACGTTTTTTGCTAAGGTTGTAGAGCCTAACTGAAAAGGTTATCTTCTTGTTTTTTAAAATAAGCGAATAAATAACCGTCACTCTGTTGGTATTTTCATCACTCGGGCGTTTTCAACAAAAAAGTGTTTGACGCCTAGCGGTCCAGCAGGTAATATTCGCCCCCGTTGTCAGGCTGCGTCCTGAACGGGATTAAAGAATGTTTTTAGAAGTACGGCGGCGAGTAGCGCAGCTTGGTAGCGCACTTGTTTTGGGTACAAGGGGTCGCTGGTTCGAATCCAGTCTCGCCGACCATTTCTAACATGCGAATTGCGCCCGTAGCTCAGCTGGATAGAGCAACGGCCTTCTAAGCCGTCGGTCGCAGGTTCGAATCCTGCCGGGTGCGCCAGTTCGCCCTGGTAACAACAATGAATTTTTAGTGGTGGCTGTAGCTCAGTTGGTAGAGCCCCGGATTGTGATTCCGGTTGTCGTGGGTTCGAGTCCCATCAGCCACCCCATTTCATGAACACTTCGGTTTATTTCCAAAAAATTGATGTCGGCGAGTAGCGCAGCTTGGTAGCGCACTTGTTTTGGGTACAAGGGGTCGCTGGTTCGAATCCAGTCTCGCCGACCATTCCTCTCTTCACCGCTCGTTGCTTCACATTGATAAGGTTTAGGCTATAATTTAATCACGGTAGCGTAAAACAAATCAAAAGAGCACGCGAAGAATGCCAGGTATGCCATGGGAGCCTTCCCTTCCAACAAGCAAATTAGGCGATGACGCCGATTTTGGCCTGCTGATTTCTGCGATCAGCACGAAGCTTATTAATTCTCCGCTCGCACAATCTCACCACCATATCGAAGAAGCCTTAGCCTTATTAGGGCGCGGTGACCGTAAAGATCGTTGTTATGTATTCCGCTTTAGTGATGATTACCACACCATGAGTAATACCTATGAATGGACCAATGAGGGCATTCAAGGGCATCAGCATGAATTACAAAATATCCCGACCCGACGAATGGCTTATTTTTATGAAACCATTCGCGATCAAGGCTTGTTTGTGGTGAACAACGTGCATGAGCTTGGCAGTGAGGCGGGTGAGTTTCGGTCCGAGTTGGTGCGTGAACAGATCGGTTCCATGATGGCGGTAGGAATGTATTTAGAACAACGCCTCGTCGGTTTTGTCGGCTGTGATTTGGTCAATCGGTATACGGAATGGACGGATTGGGATATCCGTCAGTTGCGATTGGTGGCTGATATGATCGTCAATACCATTGCACGACATGAAGCAGAACAACGCTTGCGTTTGACCGAACAAAAATTGCTGGAAGCGAACGCAAAGTTGGCCCAGCTGGCGCGTGAAGATGGGCTGACTGGGTTGGTTAATCGTCGCGGTCTTGATGAAGCACTCGACTTTGAATTGCGGCGCGCCATTCGCGGTCAACAACAGTTAGCCCTGCTGATGGTGGATGTGGATTTCTTTAAAGGCATCAATGATCACTATGGGCATGTGTATGGCGATGAGGTACTCACGGCTGTCGCTGCCATTTTACAGACTCACTTTAAACGTTCCGGTGAGGTGGTCGCCCGCTTTGGTGGGGATGAGTTTTTGGTTGTGTGCCCGCAAGCAATTCCCTCCGAGTTGGTTGAGCAAGCAGAAAAAGTCAGACTTCAGGTGCAGCAGCTAAAACTGCATGACACCTTATCTGTCAGTGTGAGTATGGGGTTGTATGTCACCATCCCAGCCCCCGGCACTACTCGGGATAGCTTGTTGCGGCAAGTCGACGCAGCTGCTTATCAAGCCAAACAGAATGGACGAAACCGACTGGAAATTGCGCCCCTACATATCAAATAAATGCTGGCTGCTAGCAAGCCCTAACTCAAGCCGCCTCAAAAATACACAATGTTACTCGACGTGGGCAATTGCCTTCGTTATAATGCGTCGTCATTTTTTGAAGGGTCCCGTAACACAGTGGGCTCAGGCCAATAGTGAAGCCGAGGTAACAAAGCAATGCAGGTTTCTGTCGAGACAACCCAAGGATTAGAGCGTCGCGCCACCATCGTCGTGCCAGCGGACGTTATTGATAATGAAGTAAAACGTCTACTCAAAGACGAGTATCGCAACCGTCGAATTAACGGTTTCCGTAAAGGCAAAGTGCCACCGAATGTTTTACAGAAGTTGTTTGGTAAAGAGGCACGTGCACGTGCAGCATCGAACCTGATGCAAAGCAAATACTTCGAAGCCATGATGCAGGAAAAAATCAATCCAGTAGGAATGCCTGCGATTGAGCCAAAAGTGAATGAAGAAGGGAAAGACTTCGAATTCGTTGCGACCTTTGAAGTTTATCCAGAAGTGACGGTGACTGCGTTAGATAAAATCAACGTGGAAAAGCCGGACGTTGCAGTGACAGACAAAGATGTTGATAACATGCTGGTAACACTGCAAAAACAACATTCAACCTGGAAAGAAATTAAGCGTAAATCGAAAAAAGGTGAGCGCATCACAATCGACTTTACCGGTTCAATTGACGGTGAAGAGTTTGATGGCGGAAAAGCCACAGACTTTGCCCTTGAATTAGGCGAAGGCCGAATGATCCCAGGGTTTGAAGACCAAATTATTGGAATGAAAACTGGCGAAGAAAAGACGATTACGGTCACCTTCCCAGAAGATTACCACGCTGAAAATTTGAAAGGTAAAGAAGCGCAGTTTGCGATTGTTGCCAAGAAAGTTGAAGAGCGCGAATTGCCTGAGTTGAACGATGAGTTCGTTGCTTTATTTGGAATCAAAGAAGGCGGCGTTGAGGCATTAAAAGCTGAAGTTCGTAAGAATATGGAACGTGAGCTGAAGAATGCGGTTCAAGGCAAAGTAAAAGAGCAAGTATTGAAAGGCTTAGTGGAAACCAACGAAGTTGAGTTGCCAAAAGCGATGATTGACCAAGAAATCGATGTGTTACGTCGTCAAGCGATGCAACGTTTCGGTGGTAATCAAGGTCAGTTCCCACAATTGCCAGCAGAGTTGTTTGAAGAACAAGCGAAAGAGCGGGTAAAAGTGGGCTTATTGCTAGGCGAAGTCATTCGTGCCAATGAGTTGGTCGTGGATGAGAAAAAAGTTGACGAGATTATTGAAACCACTGCATCAGCGTATGAAGATCCAGCTGAAGTGATCGCTTATTACAAAGGTAATGAGGACATGATGCAGCAAATTCGTAATGTCGCGCTGGAAGAGCAAGCAATTGAGTTCATTCTTAGCCAAGCAAACGTTAAAGCGAAGAAGAGCAGCTTTGACGAGTTGATGAACCCAAAACAGTAAGCCGTAGCATTTCCTGTCAACGGATCGTTGACGGAAGGAGCGACAACTTGGTTTAATGGCTCGTATAGGGTTTATACGAGCCATTTTTATTTTCAGGAGTTGTGACTATGTCGGATAAGGCGCTAGAAACTATGGCCCATTTGGTGCCCATGGTAGTGGAACAAACAGCAAAGGGAGAGCGCTCGTACGATATCTACTCGCGCTTGCTTAAAGAGCGCGTTATTTTCTGCTGCGGACAAGTAGAAGATCATATGGCCAACTTAATTGTGGCCCAATTGCTATTTCTTGAGTCAGAGAACCCAGACAAAGACATTTATCTTTATATCAACTCGCCAGGCGGCTCGGTGACAGCGGGAATGGCGATTTATGATACCATGCGCTTTGTGAAGCCTGACGTCAGTACTGTCTGTATGGGGCAAGCAGCAAGTATGGGAGCTTTTTTACTTGCTGGTGGCGCACAAGGGAAGCGGTTCTGTTTACCCAACGCTCGCGTGATGATTCACCAACCGCTCGGTGGCTTCCAAGGGCAAGCGTCTGATTTCGAGATCCACGCACGCCAAATTTTAGATATCAAAGATAAATTAAACCGTATTTTGGCGGAGAATACGGGCAAAGATTTAAAACAAGTCGCTGCCGACACTGACCGTGACTATTTTATGTCTGCTGAAGAAGCAGTGAGCTACGGCATTGTTGACAGTGTATTGACCCAACGGGGCGGAGAATAGAATGACGGATAAAACTGAAGGTCAGGGAACCAATCCATTATTCTGCACCTTCTGCGGTAAAAGTCAGCATGAAGTTCGCAAGTTAATTGCCGGACCCTCGGTATTTATTTGTGACGAATGCGTCGAGCTGTGTAACGATATTCTGGAAGAAGAAGTTCAAGCAGTCGATACCCAAGTTGAAGCAAAACCTTTGCCAACGCCTCACGAGATTCGCAATCACCTGGATGAATATGTGATTGGGCAAGAGTTCGCTAAAAAAGTGTTAGCAGTGGCGGTTTATAACCACTACAAACGCTTAGCGAACAATGAGCAGAAGCATCCTGATGGCGAAGCAGTGGAACTGGGTAAAAGTAATATTTTGCTGATTGGCCCGACAGGAAGCGGAAAAACTTACTTAGCGGAAACCCTTGCACGATTTCTTGATGTGCCGTTTACCATGGCGGATGCAACCACGTTAACCGAAGCGGGTTATGTGGGGGAAGATGTTGAAAATATCATCCAAAAGCTCTTGCAGAAGTGTGACTACGATGTGGAAAAGGCAGAACGGGGCATTGTCTATATTGATGAAATAGACAAAATCTCACGTAAGTCGGATAACCCATCCATCACCCGTGATGTATCCGGTGAAGGGGTGCAACAGGCATTACTTAAGCTGATTGAAGGAACCATTGCCGCAGTACCACCGCAAGGTGGCCGTAAGCATCCGCAGCAAGAGTTTTTGCAGGTTGATACGTCAAAGATCTTGTTTATTGCCGGCGGCGCGTTTGCAGGCCTCGACAAGGTCATTGAACAACGTATCAGCGTTGGCAGCGGAATTGGCTTTGGTGCCGAGGTGAAAAGCAAAAAGCCACAAGCTGAAGGTGAATTATTGGCAAAAGTTGAGCCAGAAGACTTAGTAAAGTTTGGCTTGATTCCAGAATTCATTGGTCGCTTACCGGTGGTTGCGACATTGACCGAGCTGGACGAAGATGCTTTGGTTCAGATTCTGCGTGAACCTAAAAACGCATTGACCAAGCAGTATGGTGCTTTGTTCAACATGGAAGGCGTGGAGCTGGAGTTCCGGGAAGATGCCTTGCGTGCAATTGCGCGTAAAGCCATGAAGCGGAAAACTGGGGCGCGGGGATTACGTTCAATTGTTGAGAACGTGCTACTCGACACCATGTACGATTTACCCAGCGCGACTAACGTCAGCAAAGTGGTGATTGATGAATCAGTGATTCGTGGCGAATCAGCGCCCATCATGATTTATGCAAATCAGGGCAATGAGAAGCACGCAGCCGGTGAATAAACGCCCCATTTAGGTGTAAAAATATGCAAAAAGGGCCAATTAGGCCCTTTTTTTGTGCAAACCATTGAAGTTTTGCTGGAGCGCCACATATTAAGAGTTAAGATAGACCGACAATGGTCCGAACCGGGTACTTGGAGAAGTTTATGAGTGAAGAGCGAATTGAGCGGTTGAGCATTCCAGTATTGCCATTACGCGATGTGGTCGTGTATCCGCACATGGTCATTCCATTATTTGTTGGGCGCGAGAAATCGATTCGCTGCCTAGAAGCTGCCATGGCACAAGACAAACAGATCTTTTTGACAGCGCAGCAAGACGCATCCATTGATGAACCGAGCCAGGAAGATATTCATACCATTGGCACGGTGGCGAGCATTTTGCAGTTGCTGAAACTACCAGACGGTACGGTTAAAGTCTTGGTTGAAGGCATGCAACGCGCCGAAATTGAGAAGTTCGAAGAGGAAGATGAGTTTTATCGTGCTCAGGTTCATTACCTTGAATCTGAGCGGATGGATGAGAAAGAAGAAGAAGTCATGATTCGCTCTGCCATCAATCAGTTTGAAGGGTACGTCAAACTGAACAAAAAGATTCCTCCAGAAGTACTCACCAGTCTTTCGGGAATTGAAGAGGCGGACCGTTTAGCCGACACCATGGCTGCTCATATGCCGCTCAAGGTGCGTGACAAACAGCGGGTGCTTGAAGTCACCGATGTGCGCGAGCGTCTTGAATTCATCATGGCATTGATGGAAGGCGAAATTGACCTGTTGCAAGTGGAGAAGCGAATTCGCTCACGGGTCAAAAAACAAATGGAAAAGAGCCAGCGTGAGTACTATTTGAATGAGCAAATGAAAGCCATTCAGAAAGAACTGGGCGAAATGGAAGATGGACCGGATGAGTTTGAAGCGCTGCAGCAAAAAATTGTTGATGCGCAAATGCCTGCTGAGGCGGAAAAGAAAACCCGTGCTGAGCTACAAAAATTAAAAATGATGTCACCGATGTCTGCTGAAGCGACGGTGGTACGTGGCTATATTGATTGGATGGTCTCGGTGCCGTGGAAAAAACGCTCCCGCATCAAAAAGGATCTGGCGAATGCTGAGAAAATTCTAGATGCCGACCATTACGGTTTAGAAAAGGTGAAAGAGCGGATCCTTGAGTATTTAGCGGTGCAACAGCGTACCAATAAAGTCCGCGGAGCTATTTTATGTTTAGTGGGTCCGCCCGGTGTGGGGAAAACCTCATTGGGGCAATCCATTGCCAAAGCGACCGGACGTAAATACGTGCGGATGGCATTGGGTGGGGTTCGTGATGAAGCAGAAATTCGCGGACACCGTCGTACCTATATTGGCTCCATGCCTGGCAAGCTGATTCAAAAAATGGCCAAAACAGGAGTTCGTAACCCATTATTCTTGCTAGATGAAATTGATAAAATGGCATCCGATATGCGCGGTGATCCCGCTGCGGCGTTGTTGGAAGTATTGGATCCAGAGCAAAACGTGGCCTTTAACGACCATTATTTAGAAGTCGATTATGACTTATCTGATGTGATGTTCGTGGCAACCTCAAATAGCATGAATATTCCCGGTCCCTTATTGGATCGGATGGAAGTGATTCGCTTGTCTGGGTACACCGAAGACGAGAAGCTAAATATCGCCAAGCGACACCTGCTACCTAAGCAAATTGAACGGAATGGTTTGAATAATAAAGAAATCACTGTGACTGATGATGCGATTATTGGCATTATTCGCTTCTACACACGAGAAGCTGGAGTGCGTAACTTAGAGCGTGAAATTTCGCGTTTGTGTCGCAAAGCAGTCAAACAGATCGTGCTGGATAAGAGCATTAAACACGTTGAAATTAATGGTGATAACTTGGCAGATTTCTTGGGCGTCCAGCGGTTTGACTTTGGTCGCGCAGAAGAAAATAACCAAGTGGGCCAAGTGACGGGCCTCGCATGGACTGAGGTTGGTGGAGACTTGCTTACCATCGAAGCCACAAATGTGGCAGGTAAAGGGAAAATCACTTCAACGGGTTCGTTGGGTGACGTGATGCAAGAATCGATTCAAACGGCACTCACCGTGGTTCGTAGTCGTGCTCAAAAGTTGGGAATTGCAGAAGATTTCCACGAGAAACGCGATTTACATATTCACGTACCTGAAGGCGCGACCCCGAAAGATGGCCCCAGTGCAGGGATCGCGATGGTCACTGCAATGGTCAGTTCGTTAACAGGGGTTCCAGTGCGCGCCGATGTAGCCATGACCGGTGAAATCACTCTTCGGGGTGAAGTGCTTGCGATTGGTGGGTTGAAAGAAAAACTCTTGGCAGCCCATCGTGGCGGCATCAAGAAGGTGTTGATTCCAACCGAGAATGAGCGTGATTTAAAAGAAATCAGTGCGAATGTGATCGGCGATTTGGAAATTATTCCAGTGCAGTGGATTGATGACGTGCTAGCGGTGGCGTTAGAGAAAAACCTGACGGCTGGTTAAAAAAAGAGCTGCTGAATGAAGGAATGCGGGTTTGCAAGGTAAAAAATGCCTGCAACCCGCATTCTTTCGTTAAAAAAATTGCTAAAAAGGGTTCTCAATCCGAAATCTTGTGGTAGCCTAGGGGACAAAGTGATTGTCCAGACTCAAACACATAGTGACTCTGGTTTGCCACTTTAGCGATGGATTATTAAGGAAGTTGTCTGCTAATCTGTCGCTACGGCTTGAACACTTGGTTTAAGCTTGTTATAACCTTCGCTGGCCCATTGATATAAGCAGAATGCAATGGAACCATGCAAATCTGATAATAACAATCTAAGGGGATGATACTGTGAATAAGTCTCAGTTAGTTGATAAAATTGCAGACGGAGCAGAAATTTCAAAAGCTGCGGCTGGACGTGCTCTAGACTCTTTCATCGAAGCAGTGACCGAAGCTCTAAAGAAAGGTGACCAAGTGGCATTGGTTGGTTTTGGAACTTTCAGTGTTCGCGAGCGTGCTGCGCGTACTGGCCGCAACCCACAAACCGGTCAAACCATTCAAATCGCTGCAGCGAAAGTTCCTTCTTTCAAAGCAGGCAAAGCGCTTAAAGACGCGGTAAATTAATGACAGCGGAGCGGTAGTTCAGTTGGTTAGAATACCGGCCTGTCACGCCGGGGGTCGCGGGTTCGAGCCCCGTCCGCTCCGCCAACTCATGTTTAAAAATAACCCGAAGCGAGTCTTCGGGTTATTTTTTTCCTGCAATTGCGGATATAATACCCAACCAACCGTGGGCACAATTGAGGTTTATTGAAATATGTTGGAAAAGATTCGAGAAGGAGCGAATAGCAAGGTTTTTAAAGGAGTGCTGATATTTATCGCCTTATCGTTTGCGCTAACCGGCGTGGGCGGTTATATCACCAGTCAACCTGAACCTGCTATTGCTGAGGTCAATGGCCAAGATATCACTCGCATCGAGTTTGATCGAGCGGTGGATAGTGAGCGCGCTCGCCAACAGCAACAACTCGGTGACTTTTATGCATCGCTAGCCACAGACCCTGCGTTCAATCAACAGTTACGCCAGCGTGTCTTGGATGATTTGATCAACGCAAAACTGATCGAAATGTATGCGAATGATTTGGGGTTACGAGTATCTGACGCACAAGTGATTGATGCAATTCGAAATATCAGTGCTTTCCAAGTCGCGGGGCAATTTGATAATACCACCTACCAGATGACACTTCGTGGGCTCGGTTACACGCCGGATAGTTTTGCTGAAACGATGCGCAGTGATTTAGCTCGTTCGCAGTTGATCCAGTCGTTGATTCGCTCGGAGTTTGCACTGCCCAATGAAGCGGCAGCAATGCAACGATTATTGAATCAAAAACGTTCGGGTGCCTATCGTATTATTGAACTCGATGATTATTTGGCGGCGGTGGAAGTCACCGACGAACAGATCCAACAATGGTATCAACTGAATCAGCAGCGGTTTAACGTTGCCGAGCAAGTGAAGGTTGAGTTTGTCGCCCTCGATGCAGATGCACTAGCCGATAGTATCGAAATTGATGAAACGGCCGTTCAGGAATGGTTCGAACAAAACAAAGAACGTTATGAAACGTCCGATCAATATCGTTTTGCCCACATTCTTATCGATGCTGAGCGTGAAGATGCTGAAGCCCGTGCTCAGGAAGTATTGGCACAATTAACTGATGGTGCTGATTTTGCCGCAGTTGCAGCCGAGTACTCGGATGATATTTTCACATCCGATAATGGCGGTGATCTTGACTTCATCGAGCCAGGCATCATGGACCCAGCATTTGATGACGCTGCCTTTGCGTTGCAAGAAGTAGGGGATATGACTGGCGTGGTTGCCACATCTTTTGGTTACCACATCATTCAATTGACGGATATCGAGCGTGGCCAAGCAGCCAATTACGACGAAGTTCGTGAGGAAATTGTCGCGCAGATGCGTCAAGACCGCCTGCGTCAGGCTTATTATGAGTTACAGCAAAAAGTGTCGACGCTTGCCTTTGATGTGCCAGACACCCTACAACCAGTGGCTGATGAAACCGATGTCTTGGTTCGCACCAGCGATTGGTTTAGCCGCGATAATGCACCGACGGCATTAAATCATCCGGCCGTGTTTGAGCAGTTGTTTAATCGTGACTTTATTGATGAAGGATTAAACAGTGATTTAATCGAAGTCAATGATAAGCAAGCTGTGGTGGTCCGTGTGGTAGACTATCAGCCAGCATATGTTCGTCCATTGGAAGAAGTGCGCGCTGAGGTGTTAAATGAAGTACGGACTGAGCAAGCACAGTTGGCGGCACGAATTGATGCAGAAGCTATTGCTGAACAATTGCGTCAGGGCGAGGCTACAACTCAGGAAATGTTGACGATTGAGAGCATTGAGCGTCGCGATATGACCTTACCTCCTGCCGTGGTGCAAAGCTTGTTTGCACAAGCGGTTCCAGCCGAAAATAGCGTCCAAGTGGCGGTGACTGAATTGGCGCAAGGGGCGATTGCGGTGGTGCAATTAACAGCCGTTGAGCCGGGTGAAGTGGATGAAAGTATTCAAAGTCAGTTGGTTGATCAGCTGTTGATTAGCTATACCAACCAAGGTTACGGTACTTTCTTGCAGGCACTGCGTGACCAAGCGGATATTAAAATTCGCATTAACACCCGCAGTGGTGCGGTCGAAGAATAACGGAAAGCGTATCGTAAAAAGCCGAGTCAATGACTCGGCTTTTTTTATGGGCATCCCTTTTTTATGGGGTTCCTCCACATCCGTTATTGGGGGTAAAGCGGTTGTAAGCTTTGCTGGGTAGCGCGTGACCGGGGTTGCTGTCGTAACGCTGCGGTCAATGCTCGTAAGAGTGCTTTGCCTTCTAACCAAGGGCCAGCTGATTCTCCGTAACGGCATTGTTGAAGGTGTTCTAGCTGACTGGTGAGTGGCTCATACTGGAAATAATCTGCCAGTTCTAACAAGTCATCCATCCGCAACGTTAATGTGTTGCGACCCCATTGGCGCAAGGCATCTTCGCAAGATTTTGCATTGTTGGCCTTGGCTGCTTGTTGAATTTCTTGCAGCGAGGTCCCGCCCAGTAGATTGGGTTCCTGGGTTACGCTGAGCGGCGTTTGTCGCGTCCGGCGCCACAGCCAAACCAAAGCAATAAGTGTGAGCACCCACAACCCGCCAAACAGGAACATCAGCCAAGTGGCAAGGACTGATGTCGGCGTGGCTGACACTCCTTTCGCTCCCACGCCAACATCAAGCTCGTGGGGCAAGCTGTCGGCTGCGGTGTCGATACTCGGCTGAAGGTTTGGTGCAAGGTTAGGTAACGGCATACTGCCAGGCCCCACGTCGATAGTGATGGCATCTGTTTGTGCCAATTGCATTTTCCCTAAGCGCGTATTAAACCAAGGCACCGTGGCGCCTGGCAGAGTTAAGGTACCTTCAGTACGAGGAATCACGGCTAAGGTCTGACTGCGTTGGGCAATGACCTTACCATTGCGCACCGTACTCCCCAGCTCAGGTGCTTCGGGGTAAACCGATACTTGCTCCAAATCATCGAAAAAATTGAACTGGGGTAACTGTTCTGGACGAACCCCTAGAGCAGTTAACCGATAGGTGAGGGTAATGGGTTGGCCGACACTAATGGGAGCTTCCGGCTCTACCTGCTCCACGGTTAAAGTGACCAATTCAGCGGGTAACCAATGCCCCTGCCAATTTGACGGACGTGGTAACACCTCAATTTGCGTAGGGGGAGCTTTGGCGCTGACCGGCTGTGTATTCGCGATGGCAGAAAATAAGGAACGGGCCGCATCACGAGCAATTTGGCCATTAAATACAGGGCCTTCGATGGTGACAGTACCGGACCGTTGTGGGGTAATTAAATAGGTCCGCTGAAACACATGGTAACGTTTTCCATTGATGATTTCATAAGACTCTTCATCGGCTCCAAATTGCACCACATCGGCGTCCGCGGTGGTTGGGGCGGTTAAATTCCCACTATGAAGATTGGCGCTTAAATACAAACGAGAAATTAACTTAAACTGTTGTTGCACATACACTTGTTCGGTGTCGAGAATGGTGCGAATGAATGCTGGCCGTTGTTCAAGTGTGGCCTCGGCAGTTTGCGCATCAATGACTTCGAGTTCAATCGCGTTACTGGCGCTATCGTGAATCTTGATGGCTGGAATGCGGAAGGTTCCTACCGTTTCAGGAGCTTGCAGGTGAACCATAAACGAGGTCGAGCGGGTGGTCACCCCGTTAATGACACTCGTGCGTTTAGACGATGAGGTGCTCAGCACGAGGAAATCTTGTAACTGCTCGTGGATGTTGAGTGTGGCCTCGCTCACATCGTCGTCAACGGTGATCGTGAGAATAAAGGGTTCACCCTGAATGACTGGGTTTTTATCGACGCTGGCAATCACTTCAGGTGACTGTGCGGATATTGCTAGGCTGAACAACGCAATTCCGATCGTTGCGATGAATTTAATCAGTTTCATTACCACGATTTCTCAACTCCTGGCGGTAACGCGCTACGGCGTCTTTGCTGGGCCTCATAACGCATTTTGTTACGTAATAAAATTGCTGGGTCATCGTCAATACGATTTAACCATTGCTGCATTTGTTGCTGTAGCTCCTCACTGGCAGGATCACCGGCCTCATCAAGAGCGGTTTCCATGGGCTGTTCAGCTGTTTGGTGGACATCCTGTTCAGCATCAGCAGCTTCTTGTTCGTTGGCTTCTGCCGGTTCCTCATCTTCTGGAGCGGACGAAGAATCCGAGTTTTCTGTGTCATCACCAGGTTGCTGCTCTGCAGTGTCATCCCCCGATTCCCCTTCACCTGATTGATTCGGGTTGGCTGAATCTGACGGGGCCTGTTGCTCACCGCTTTGTTGCTGTTGCTCTTGCTCTTGTTGCTGCTGTTCAGCGAGTTCCTTCGCTAAGGCTAAATTCTCTTCTGCTTCAAGCCAATGGGGGCGACGGTTCAGAGCAGCTTGATAGGCTAAGACCGCATCGGCATAGCGTTCCAATTGCATCAGACTGTTGCCTTGATTATAGAAACCTTCGGCATTATCAACTTGGCTAAAATCGACAAAGGCTTGTTCGTAGCGGCCTGCTCGATAGTTGGCAGTACCACGCTGCCAGGCATCTTGTGCGATCGCAGCTGCGTGGTCATAAGCCCCCTCCGCAAGGGCTTGATCCGTTTGCTGGTATGGTGTTTGCCATAACTTCTGGTACCAACGTAAGGGTTGTGGCTGCTCCGCCTCTTGCGCATGCACGGCAAGAGGTTGAAGCAAAAAACCGACTGCTATGAGTGGCGCAAGACTAAATAAAACGCCCCGACGAGCAAGCGGAAGTAGCAATAGCAGCGCAATGGGAATCAGCCACGGCCCACGATCTAGCCATTGGTCGCCGCCTTGTAAGTGGGTCTCTGTGCCTTCCTCAACCAGTTGTCGAGCCGCAGCTAAATACTGGAGATCTTGTTGATCAGGGCGAATCAAGCTGTAATGGCCGCCACTGTGTTTGGCGAGTCTGGAAAGGCCATCAGGCTGCAAGGCAGGGATCACGATTTGCCCTGCTTGGTCACGCAGTAATCGACCATCCGGTAATTGAATGGGAGCCCCAGCAGGGGTTCCGACGGCGAGAATATTTAAGCGGTGCCGGGTGTTGTTGATAAACTGACTGATATCAAGTTGATCTCGCCCATCAATACCATCTGTAAACCAATAAATGTCACCTTGCGGGTAGCCCGTATCGGCCAGTAATTTGGCCGCCATTTCCAGCGCTCGCAGCGGATAACTGCCTGGCGTTGGCATAATATCAGGACTCAACGCACGGATGAGGTTGGTCAAATTCTGCCCATCAGGCGTGAGCGGGCTAATGACAAACGCATCACCGGCGTAGGCGATAAGGCCGATATCACCGTCTAAATATTGGGTCGCGAGGTCGGCTGCTTTAAAACGCATTTGGCCGAGCCGATTGGGACTTAAGTCAGTGCTATACATAGACATGGATAAATCCATGACAATCACGGAGCCGGTACGAGCTTGGAACACCGGTTGTGGCAATCGCTCCCACGCGGGGCCGGCTAACGCGATGGCGCTAACTGTTAATGCTAACCCCAGAAAAATGCTCGTTAGCCCATGGGTCGATGGTCGCTGTTCGGTGGTCAACAATACGGGTCGTAAGTGACGCGGAAGAACAGTTTCCCAACTATGTTGGCGTTGACGCGCGCGCCACAGCCACCAAGTGAGTAGCAAAATTGGTAGAATGGTTAGCAACCACCACGGGCGGATAAAATGAAACTCAGCCATGTTGCCTCCAGCTTTTCCAGGCTTGGATAAGGCCTGCAATCAGCATTAAACCCCATGCGATACCGAGGGGCCAAAAGAATAAAGCGGTTTGTGGACGCCGTAACTGGGCATCTCCCTGAACCGGTTCATAGGCATCAAGTTCGACGTAAATCTGTTCTAACTCTTCGGTGCTCCGTGCTCGGAAATAGGCGCCACCGGTTTCATCGGCTAATCGCCGTAAGAGGTTTTCATCAAGATCACGACTTGGATTCACCCGACGTTGGCCAAAAAAACCATCAATAATGACTTCTTCCGCGCCCACGCCAATCGTATAGATTTTAACATCATAATATTTCGCTAATTCAAGCGCTTGGAGAGGGTCGACGTTGCCTGCTGTATTTTGTCCGTCGGTGACTAGAACCAAAATTTTATTGGTTTGCGGACGATCCGCAAAACGCTTCACGGCTAAAGCAATGGCGTCCCCAATTGCGGTACGCTCACCAATTAAGCGTAATACCGTGTCATCCAGCATTTTTTGCACGGTCGAACGGTCAAAGGTCATGGGTGCTTGCACATAGGCGGTATCGGCGAACAGAATTAAGCCGATACGGTCGCCGTCACGCCGCTCAATAAAATCATGCATCACATGCTTCAGCATGGTGAGGCGATCGACCTGTTGCCCGGCAATCGCCATATCTGCAATCTCCATACTGCCTGAAAGGTCAACGGCAATCATCATCTCACGTGCTTCGTGATGAGCAACAATCGGTTCTCCTAACCACTGTGGGCGCATCAAGGCAAGCACCAACAAGCTCCAGATCGTGATGGCGAGTAAGGTCCAGCCCCAACTGCGCGACCCGACGACTGGTGTGTCGTTAAGAACTGCGGGTAACCGCGTGATGGTTAACGGGGTGTGCTGTTGTTGATAATGCCGACGGCGCCACCGATAAAGGAACGGAATGGGCCATAGTAATAAAGGCCACCACCAAGCAAACTCAATCATGGCCAGGCTCCGTCATATTAGGGTGACGCGGTGGCAGAGCCTGTTGTAGCCAGACTAAGGCAAACTCGCGATAAGGCTCGACCCAAGTTTGTTGCTGCGACTGCGGTTGATAGCTGATGGTGGCTAAGTTTTGTAGCAATGGCTGATAGGTTTGCCGTAGGGAGGGTGGCAATTGCTTGGCTAAAAACTCCCACCACACGCCCATGGCAGCGTGCGAGTGATACGCCAAGGCGGCTTGTTTGAGCAACAGGGTAATCTCGGTGACGCGCGTCGGGGCCTGTTGCTGGAGCTGTTGGATGGCAAGACGTCGAGGACGCAAGCGCAGGTAGCGACGAGCCCAGCCGATCATGGCGATCAGGCCTACGGTGATGGCGACCAGACCTAACAGGTACCAACCCGGGGCCAAGGGCCACCAATGTGCCGCTGGCGCCACCACGATATCATGAATGGGAGCTTGCAGGGTCATCGTAATATCTCTCCGGGCCATTGTAATTCAAGGGGCTGCGCGGCACTGAAGTGGCGCAAGTTCCCTCCCAGATTACGCCATTGCTGAATACGTGAATGTAACCACTCACTTTGTGCCGCGGCATAGTGCTCACGCTGTTGGACGTTCGCTGGGTTCATGGTGAGTTGTTGCTCACCATCGGTTAATTTGAGTTGCCCTGTGCCAGTGATGTGGGGCAGTTCTTGTTCCAGCGGATCACTAACAAAAAACGGAACCAATTGGCAATGGCGCTGCAGAGCCAACAAACTGCGCCACAACGCAGGGTCATCGGATTGCCAATCGCTGATCAGATAAATAATACTGCCGGGACGTGCAATGTGCTGCACCCGTGCAAGGGTATCGGCAAAGACATTTTGATGGTGACGCTGGTGTAGCCAATGGTTCACGGCTGCCTGTTGCTGTTCCACTAAATGGTGAATCACTTGCTGTGCGCCGTGCTCACGGTCCTGTGGTTTCACTTCAACATGACTGGCTTGGCTGCCAATCACAGCGCCGATACGATCCCCGCGAGCAACCGCCAACCAAGCAACCACCGCCGCAAGATGGCAGGCCTGCACCGATTTGAAGAGCAATTGGCTGCCAAACTGCATGCTATGACTTAAATCAACCGCGACAAAGACAGGGCGCTCTCGCTCCTCACGAAATAGTTTGGTGTGTGGCGTTCCGGTACGTGCGGTGACGCGCCAGTCGATGGTGCGAACATCATCCCCTGCTTGATAGTGACGGTACTCATCAAACTCCATTCCGCGCCCTTTAAAGCGACTGAGTAGGGCGCCACCCCGACCGGGTGGTGGGTGTAACCGGCGGAATCGTTGAAATGCTGCGACTTTACTACGGTAGTACATGAGCTCATGGCTTTGTACGTGGATACCGTTACTGCGCCAGGTATTCAACCATTGTTCAACTTCAGTGGCCGTTAACATGGAAGCGTCTATTTTCATTTACGGTGAGGGAACCAGTTGGAGCAATTGCGCCAGCACCTGATCGGTGTTGATGCCATCAGCCTCTGCTTGATAACTCAAAATAACGCGATGTCGTAAGACGTTGGCGTACACCGCATGGATGTCATCAGGGGTCACAAAATCACGCTGTTGCAACCATGCGCGTGCTCGAGCACAACGGTCAAGAGCGATGGTGGCACGAGGACTAGCACCGTAGCTCAGCCAGCGGGCCACGTCGGCGCTATAGAACTCCGGCTGACGGGTGGCCACGACCAATTGCACCAAGTAATTTTCCACCGCTTCGTCCATATAAATACTAAGTACTTCGCGGCGGGCTTGGAAAATGTCAGCTTGCCGCAATGGTTGGGGCATTTTTGCTTGTCCCGCCAGTTCTTCACCCCGAGTTAAGCGGAGAATATCGCGCTCAATTTCAGCATTCGGATAATCCAGATTTAAATGCATTAAGAAACGGTCGAGCTGAGCTTCAGGCAGCGGGTAAGTTCCTTCTTGCTCCAGCGGGTTTTGCGTGGCAAGTACCATGAATAACTCAGGCAACGGATAGGTTTTTTGTCCAACCGTAATTTGTCGCTCAGCCATGGCTTCGAGTAGAGCCGATTGCACTTTCGCCGGGGCGCGGTTGATTTCGTCCGCTAAAATAATGTGGTGGAAGAGTGGACCGGGTTGAAAGACAAACTCGCCAGTCTCTGGACGATAGATGTCTGTTCCGGTTAAGTCTGCCGGCAACAAGTCCGGCGTGAATTGGACGCGGTGAAATTCACCTTCAACTCCTTTAGCAAGCGCGTTAACGGCGCGGGTTTTTGCCAACCCTGGGGGGCCTTCTACTAATAAATGGCCATCGGCTAATAGGGCAATAAGGAGGCTTTCAGTGAAAGCAGGTTGCCCTAATACTTGACTATCGAGATACTCGCGTAGTGCTTGAAACTGTTCAGCTGCCATTAGATTCCTCTGCATCATCGTTAAACTTCTTTGATACGTGCGCGCTATGCTGTTCGCACTTTACCGAAAACAACGGTTTAATTCTTGCCCAAGACCCGCTAAAATTTGTAACTAATCATGAGGTCAGACCAGAGTAAGGAATGACCATAACAAAACAACAGAGGATAAATCTATGGCCGCACGTCAGAATTTGACTACTGCTGCAGGCGACCGGATTGCGATTGTGGCTGGTTTGCGCACACCTTTTGCCAAACAGGCGACGTATTTTCATGGTGTCCCTGCCTTGGATATGGGCAAGATGGTGGTGCAAGAGCTCATTAACCGCTATAGCCTAGACCCACGCGAAGTGGAGTTGTTAGTGTATGGCCAAGTGGTCCAAATGCCGAAAGCCCCGAACATTGCTCGGGAAATTGTCTTAGGCACAAACTTACCTGTTTCGACAGACGCATACAGTGTATCACGAGCCTGTGCAACGAGCTTCCAAACTACGGTGAACGTGGTGGAAAGCATGATGGCTGGCAATATCAGTGTCGGTATTGCCGGCGGCGCGGACTCGTCCTCAGTATTACCTATCGGGGTATCGCGACAGCTGGCCCATGCCTTGGTTGATCTTAATCGAGCGAAAACATTAGGCCAACGGTTAGCAATTTTCAAGCGCCTTCGATTAAAAGATCTGTTACCCGTGCCCCCAGCGATTGCTGAATACAGTACCGGTTTAACCATGGGGGATACGGCAGAGCAAATGGCGAAAACTCATGGGATTAGTCGCGCTGACCAAGATGCGCTGGCGCATCGTTCCCATACCCTAGCGCATGCTGCGTGGGAAGCTGGCCATTTAGACGCGGAAGTAATGACTGCCTATGCTGAGCCTTACCGAGATTTTCTCAAGCGCGATAATACGGTTCGTAGCAACTCCGATTTAGCCAGTTATAGCAAACTGCGACCGGTTTTTGATCGCAAGCATGGTACCGTGACAGCGGCCAATAGCACCGCGTTAACGGACGGCGCCAGTGCCATTTTATTAATGACAGAAAGCAAAGCCAAAGCTATGGGATATGACATCTTAGGTTATATCCGTAGTTACGCCTTTGCAGCCATCGATGTGTGGGAAGACATGTTGATGGGGCCTTCATATGCTACGCCACTGGCGCTCGATCGTGCCGGTTTAACGTTGAACGATTTAACTTTAATTGAAATGCATGAAGCCTTTGCGGCGCAAACTTTAGCCAACATGAAAATGTTTGCCAGCAAAAAGTTTGCGCAAGAGAAGCTCGGACGCAGTGAAGCGATTGGTGAAATTGATATGGATAAATTCAACGTCATGGGGGGCTCGCTGGCCTATGGTCATCCGTTTGCAGCGACGGGAACGCGGTTATTGACGCAAACGTTGAATGAATTAAAACGTCGTGGTGGCGGCATTGGCTTGACCACCGCGTGTGCCGCCGGTGGTTTAGGTGCAGCAATGATTGTGGAGACTGAATAATGACCGAACAACACGCTTTTACGCTCGAGTTACGAGATGATCAGATAGCGGTCATCCACATCAATGTCCCAGGTGAATCAATGAACACCTTGAAAGCGACCTTTGCTCATGAAGTGGCGCAGGTATTGCAGCAAATTGAGCAACAACGCGACTTAAAAGGGGTGGTCATCATCAGTGATAAGCCTGGTTCATTCGTGGCTGGTGCAGATATTGGCATGATTGCCGCATGTGAAAACGCCGCAGATGCAGAAAGTTTAGCACGTCAAGGTCAGGCCATGTTTGACCGCATCGAAGCTCTGAAAATCCCAGTGGTTGCGGCCATTGATGGCGCCTGTTTAGGCGGTGGATTGGAATTGGCGTTGGCCTGTCATTACCGGGTGGCGACTGATAATTCGCGCACCGTCATTGGGCTGCCTGAAGTGCAATTAGGGCTGTTGCCTGGCTCAGGGGGAACCCAACGTTTGCCGCGTTTGATTGGCATTCAAAAGGCGTTGCCATTGATTCTGACCGGGAAGCAGTTACGTGCGAAACAAGCCAAAAAATTAGGCATTGTTGATGATGTTGTGCCAGCGACTATTTTGCTGGAAGCAGCGGTGAAACTGGCCCTCACAGGAAAAGCCAAAGTTCGTAAAGCGAAACTGCCGTGGTTCCATCGCTTGTTAGAAGGAACCGCCGTTGGGCGCGGCATTATTTTCTCCAAAGCGCGTGAGCAAGCACAGGCGAAAGCGCTCAATAACTATCCAGCGTTGGATCATATTATTGATACTGTTTCCCATGGCGCTGACAAAGGCTTCCAAGCTGGCTGTGAACGTGAAGCACGGTCGTTTGGTGAATTAGCCATGACACCAGAGTCGAAGCAATTGCGGAATATTTTCTTTGCTACCACCGAAATGAAGAAAGAAACCGGGGCCGGCGAGACAAAACCGCGCACAGTGAAGCAAGTGGGGATTCTTGGCGGTGGGTTAATGGGGGGCGGCATTGCCTATGTCACCGCTAGCAAAGCAGGAATTCCGGCACGAATTAAAGATATTCGTGAAGAGGGCATTGTGCATGCGTTGCGCTATAGCTACGACCTGTTGAATAAAAAGGTTAAGCGGAAGCATATGGCGCGTGCAGAATTGGAAGCCACCATGCTGCATTTGAGTGGCACCCTGGATTACAGTGGTTTCGCAGGAACCGATGTGGTCATTGAAGCTGTCTTTGAAGATTTGGCGTTGAAACAGCAAATGGTTGCCGAAATCGAAGCTGTTACGGGGCCGAATACGATTTTCGCA
Organism: Pseudidiomarina indica; assembly: GCF_900104245.1. Lineage (GTDB taxonomy): Bacteria > Pseudomonadota > Gammaproteobacteria > Enterobacterales > Alteromonadaceae > Pseudidiomarina > Pseudidiomarina indica. Next base: position 47,197 of record NZ_FMXN01000011.1, on the reverse strand, counting down.
AGTAATACGTCAAGCTTACCCATCACTCAAATTGCCGCACAGGCGCAGCGACCTGAAAATGTCATTGGCTTACATTACTTTTCGCCGGTCGACAAAATGCCTTTGGCTGAAATCATTACTCATCCCGGCACTACAGATGAAACCATTGCCACCACCGTGGCTTTGGCAAAACGGCAAGGGAAGACCCCGATTGTAGTCAAAGACGGTGCTGGGTTTTATGTGAACCGGATTTTAGCTCCTTACATGAACGAGGCGGCACGGTTGGTGTTAGCGGGGGAGCCGATTGATCGCATTGATCAGGCGCTGGTGCAATTTGGGTTCCCCGTGGGGCCGATCAAGTTAATGGACGAAGTTGGCATCGATGTGGCTGCGAAAGTCGCCCCTATTTTAGCTGCCGAACTTGGTGACCGTTTCCAAGCTCCAGCTGCCTTCGAAAAGCTGATGAAGGACGATCGGCGCGGTAAGAAAAATAAGAAAGGTTTTTATACTTACCAAGGTAAAAAAGCAGGCAAGGCGGTGGATGAAAGTATCTATTCACTCCTCGGGCTGACACCATCCGCGCAGCTGGCAGACAATGAACTGGTGCAGCGGACGGTGCTGCTTATGTTGAACGAAGCCGCCTATTGCCTTGATGAAGGGGTGATTCGCAATGCTCGCGATGGCGACATCGGCGCGATTTTTGGCATTGGTTTCCCGCCCTTCCTTGGGGGCCCATTCCGTTATATGGATGCGTTAGGCCTCGGCACTGTGGTCGAACGTTTACAGCAATACCAAAATTCTTTGGGTGAACGATACACGCCAGCACCATTATTGGTTAAAATGGCAACAAATAACGAGCGCTTTTATTAAGCGCTCGTGATGTTTCAGTGAATCGTTAAACTGGGGGCTTTATGTGGATTGCGCTGTGTTATGTGGTAACTGCGCTGGTGTTATATTGTTCGGCACTTTCCCATGCCATGGGGGCGAAGCGGTGGGGTGTTTTAGGGTTGTGCTTCGGCCCCTTCATTGTACCGCTCTTTTTTATCCATAAGCGGTTACAATGGCTCAAAGCTCAAGGGACCACTAATGTATCAGTGCTGGTGCGTTAAGCTGTTCTAATAAAGCATCACTGCTCAGCGGTTTGGCAAATAAATATCCCTGCGCATATTCACAGTTCAAGCGGCTCAACGTGGCCGCTTGGTCGTGATTCACCACCCCCTCAGCCACTACATTTAAGCCAAGGTTGTGAGCCATGGCAACAATGGACGCAACCATATTCCGATCGCGTTCCGCAGCATTGATATCATCAACAAAGGTTTTATCAATTTTGAGGGTCTGAATCGGGAAGCGTTTCAAGTAGGCTAGGGACGAGTAGCCGGTGCCGAAGTCATCCAATGCTAATTGAATACCATGTTGATTTAACTCGGTCATAATCGTGATGGCGTGCTCTGGATCATCCATCACGACACCTTCGGTAATTTCTAGCTCAAGTGCGTGAGGAGATACTTGCTCTTCCGCTAGAATAGTGAGAATGCGCTGCGTTAAATCAGGTTGTAAAAACTGTTTCGCCGATAAATTTACGGCCACCCGACCTAACTCGTGCCCTTGCTCTAGCCAATGGCGCATATCACGACAGGTTTGGCGCAGTACTTGCTCTCCCATTTCAATAATGAGTCCAGTTTCTTCTGCCAATGGAATAAATTCGATGGGGCTCATCATGCCAACCCCAGGGATTTGTAATCGAGCAAGGGCTTCAACCCCAACATAGTTAAAGTTCGTTAACGAGACTTTGGGTTGATAAACCACGCGCAAATGATTATTCCGCAGGGCCTGGCGGAGTTGATTCTCAACTTGCAACCGACGGACCGCATTGCGGTTCATGGATTCATTAAAAAATTGATAATTGTGACCGCCTTTACTTTTAGCGTGATACATGGCGATGTCAGCGTTTTGCAGCAATTCCTGTGAAGACTGACCATCGTTGGGGTAAACCACCACGCCCATGGAGGCGCCCATGACAATATCATGCTGAAGAATATGGAAAGATTGACTTAGGTGGTCTAACAGCTTGGCCGCTATTTCTGTGATGACATTCACATCGCTGGTATTCTCCAATAGCAGCACGAATTCATCGCCTCCCACCCGGTATAGGGTGTCGTGAATGCGGCCTAATTCCAAAATACGCTCGGCCACTTGGGTGAGTAATTGATCACCAACATCATGCCCTAAGGAGTCATTAATCTTTTTGAAATCATCCAAGTCGAGCAATAGCAGTGCATGTTGCACGCGCTTGCGGACTAAGTTGGCGTGACTCACCTGAAAATACGAGCGGTTCGGTAAGCCGGTGAGCGTATCGGTATTGGCGAGTCGACGTAACTCTCGTTCACTTTGTTTGCGTTCGGTGATATCTGAAAATGTGGCAACGTAGTGAGAGATATGGCCCACATCATCGCGAATCGCGTCAACGGTCAATTCAATTTGATAAAAACTGCCGTCTTTCCGCACATCTTCCACTTCGCCATGCCAAACCCCATATTGCCCCAGCTGACGTTTTATTTGTTCAAGGAACTCGGGGCTATAAACCTCTAATTGCATGGGGCGCCCAATCACATCGCTCCGCGCAAACCCAGTGATGCGGCTGTACGATGCGTTGGTTTCAATGACGTTGAACTCCGCGTCATAAATACAGACACCGTCCGAGATATTGGTGATGGATGCCGCTAACATTTTGAGGCGTTCTTCTGCTTCAACCAAGGGGGTAATATCTTTCAGGGTTCCGGTCATGCGTAATGGACGCTGTTGTGCATCCCGCTCCACCACCTTGCCGCGGTCTAAGATAGAAAGCCAACCGTGCTCCGTTTTCACGCGGTAGGTAACTTCAAAAAACTGGCTATGACCATCCAAATGTTCACGGAGTTTTTGCTGGACAACGGGCAAATCCATCGGATGAATATTGCTGCTATCTGCTGCGGCTTTGACCCGAATACAATCGATAGGAAATGCTTCTAGTTCATGCCAACTATTATGACGATGGATGGTTTCCTGTGGGATATCCCAGTCCCAAAGCTGATCGCCACTGCCCCATAAACTGAGTTTTAAGCGCTCCTCACTTTCACGGAGTTGCTGAATGGCACGGTGACGGGTTCGCAACACAAAGCCACCCGCGGCTAACAATGCAAGCAGCGGCACTGCATAGAAAGCTTTGGCCCATGGGGAGAGCCAGAAAGGCGTTGCGACCTCAACGGCTAGCTGCCGGTGACCTTGCCACGTTTGACCATCGTAGGAGGCCTGTACATTGAATTGATAACGACCATGGTCAAGATTGGTGTAGGTGGCGCGGCGATATTGGCTGTCGGTATATACCCAATTTTGGTCAAAGCCATCCAAGCGATAGCGATATTGCAAGGTCAACGCACGCGGTGCGTAGGGAGCACCAAACTCGATGCTGAGCGGATGATGGGCTCGCTTCAAGTAAAGCGTCTCTGTATTGTATAGCTGTGGGCGGTTACGAGGGTCGAGTTGTTGTGCATCGACCCGTTCGTTGGCGACACGCAAGCTTATCAGCTCGACTTGCCAGTCGTCTTGAGCGATAGCCTGATATGAAAAACAGGAAATGATAACCAATAATAGAAAGCGTTTTGTTGTCAATAACAACAACTTTAGACGTCCCACGCTCATCCCCAAATTGTGACCGTTTGATGTACGGTTCTTGTTATGAATAAGTTGTGTAGCACGTTAAACAATTTATGGCGGAGTGTCAAAGCGAGTTGGCTTGGCACAGAGCACGATGCGATTTTCTTTGGTTTCGATGAGTTGCTGGGTGTGCTGCTTAAACACGTCAAGTGACATTTGCTCAAGCGCCTCAGCGATACGATTTAACCGCGAAAAATCATGATCTTGTTGCGTGATGGCGCTCCATAAGCGCTGGCTGCGTGAGCGTAAACTGGTGTCATTATCGGTTAGTTGACGGATAAGAGATTTTCGAACTTGCTCAAACTCCGTTGGCTGAATATCGTCCAGCACGTCAGCAATATCGAGGAAAAAATCATCGATTGCTTGATGTAAATGATGATGATCGACCCGAGAGGATTGCACATAAAAAAGCAAATGGGGAATTTGCTGCATCGGTAAATAGGTGGTGCCAACTAAATAGCCTAATTGCTGTTCGGTACGCAGTTGAGCGAAAAAACGAGGCTGAATCAGTTGGTTGATTAACATAAACAGCCCTTGTTGGCTGACCTCGGTCTGCCAGGCTTGTAGCACCACAATCACGGCGTGATCCGGATGTTGGGTGGCCACCAATGATTCATGATCTAAATCAGTGAGTAATGACGGCATTAAATCAATGTCAGGAAGCGAACGGTTTAGCTCGAGCCATTGGTCAAGTTGCTGAAAAATAGGGGAGAGTTGATCCAACTGAATATCCCCATGAGCAAACAGTTGTACCTGCGCTGGCTCAAACAAAGCGGTGCTATCTTCGCAAAACTGACGGTAGCTTATTTTCTCTAATTCTGCGGCGAGCTGGATGACCGAATAAGTATGGGGTTGTAACTGAACGTTCAACTGTGAAAATAGAAAGTTCAATGGTTTATGCAGGAGTGCTTGCCGCCAACTGGTGATGAGTCGTTGTTTTAAGTCGTGCCAACGCTGTGAAGAATAGGTCGGTTGCTGCAACACCGTTAAAATCGTTTGTGCCAGCTGTGGCACCGCGTAGGCTGGCCCAGTGATATGTAAGGTCATGCCCTGCTGTTGCGGGTAGAGGTTGAAGTTCAAACCAGCAATTTCAGCGTCATAGCATTCCTCATTGAGTCTATCCAACATTAATTCACACCAGAGCCGGGCCAACGCAAAACTGGTGGAATTGGCGATTACTTGCGGCAACTGCAGGCCAATGTAGAGATGCGCTTTGGGCTGCTTGAATTCAATATCATATAGGTGCCAACAGGTGAGTGCCGGCAGTATTTGATGCCGCACGGGTTGTGCTGCGGGGCAATCAGGGTAGGGCTGAAACTCTAGCGGATGCTGCAAGTACGGATTTGGCAGTGGCAATTTGGCTGAACTGGGTGGTGGCGCTAGGAAACGTTTGAGCTGATCGGGATGCAATGGATGAATCGCATAATCACTGCCATAAATGGGCTCTCGCAGCTCGGTTGGAACATTTTTATGAATGAGCGTGACTCGCATGTTTTCTGGATGCATGCAGTCAAGAAACTGTTCCACTTTGGGGCAATATAAACCGTCCATGCGGTAATCGCCGAAAATGACGTCTTCTGCCAAGTAATGTTGTAGATTGACTGCCAGTTGTGGGGCTAAATCGCTTGCCCGAGGAGGCTCTTGGAAGTTAAACGCATTGATGATGCTAATGCGTCGTTCATGGTAACGCCACTCATCAATTCCTTGTTCGCGGATCAGTTGAATAAAACTAAACACCTCGGTGATGATGTCGTCACAATACTGCATGCCCTGTTCGGTCAACTGCATATTAATATTAAAGTCTTTAAAGTTGCTGCCACTAATGCCGCCCCCAGCAGACAATGAATTAATCCAGTGTTTATCACGTAATACACTGAAGAGGCTATGGGGTCCTTCATAACCGATCAGATGGGCGAGGTAACTGGTGGTCTTGTTGGCATAATCGTCATTAATCCCGGGCAACGCAAACGTCACGATCAGGCGCCGTGCGTCTTTTAACGGTTTCATGTAAATCTGCACCCCGAGCTGCTCGGGCAAGTAAAGCGGTTCATCAACATGCCAAATATCCGCACAGCCACTGCGGATGGGCGAAGCATGGTGTCTGGCCAATGCGGCTAACTCATCTAAAGATTGTGGCCCGAGCAAGACACAGGTCATCCGTCGAGCACAGTACCAGCGTTCAAAAAACTGTCGTAGCTGTTGTCGCAATGTGGCCTCAGGCCGATCGATCAAGGTGGTGAGGTTGCCCACCGAGAAATTGCTAAATGGATGCTTCGGGTTCGCCGTTGCTTTATGCACCTGATACAAACGGCGTAACTCGTCTTGGCGTTTTAATTGAAACTCGGATTCGATGGACTGTAATTCTTTTTCAATCCATTGGGGTGCGAATAGGGGCTCGTAGAAAAAGCGCATGAAGCGATCTAAGGCAGCCGAAAAATGATTGGCATCAACGGTAAAATAATAATTACTGTACTCGGTGCCCGTCCAAGCATTATGACTGCCACCATGAGCGCTAATGAATTTTTGATAGCCATTGGGGTCGGGATACTGTTCGGTGCCTAAGAACAACATGTGCTCGAGCAAATGTGCAAGACCTTGCGCATTATGAGGATCATGGAAATGCCCAGCCGCAATAGAGACCGCGGCGCTGGCCTGCGGTGCTTGGGCTTCATGCACCAGTACGCACCGCATTCCATTATCGAGCTCTATAATTCGATAGTTGCGTTTGTCGGTCGGACTTTTGGTAATCTCGTGGTCGTCAAGAATTACCCGTTCCGCTGTTTTGACTCCTGCTCGGTCAGTCGTCATCACGCTCCTTAAAACGGAAGATGACTCATTAGAACGGTTTATTGCTCTAATGGAATATCGAAGTTTTCTGGTCGGTCAAAGGTTCCTTCGTAGGCTTTCAACCGATCATTTTCAAAGGTTAACTTCACTTTGTTTTGGTAATTATTACTACGACTGCGTCCTGAGTTATAGTCAAACACATAAAACCAGACATCATCGTCAAACACGTTTTCAGCAACGGGTTTTCCAATGACGTAGACCACTTGTTCTTTCGTCATACCAACACGCAGTTGGTCAATATCACGTTGTTCTAAAAAGTTACCTTGGGGCACATCAATTCGATAGACCCAATTTTCAAAGACAGAACACCCGCTTAAGATCACGACACTACTTAAAATGACAAGAGCTTTCATAATACCTGCTGCTAATTTTTGAATCTGTTGCCGATGATAAACAAACCACCTAACCAACCGCAAGTAATTCAGCCGCATTTGCTTTGGTTGCTGCGGTGATTTCATCACCACCGAGCAATCGGGCCAGCTCAATGATACGTTCGTTATTATCGAGATGGGTCATGACGGTTTCAGTATTATCTCCCTCAATCACTTTATCGACACGTAACTGCTGATGCGCTTTGGCGGCTACTTGTGGTAAGTGTGTGACACAAATAACTTGATTTGATTCCCCTAATTGCCGTAATAATTTTCCAACGGTTGCTGCGGTTGCACCACTGACCCCAACATCCACTTCATCAAACATGAGGGTTGGGGTGATCATTTGAGTTGCGGTAATGACTTGGATAGCTAAACTAATTCGTGATAATTCACCGCCTGAAGCAATCTTCGCTAATGCTTGCAAAGGTTGGCCAGGGTTGGTGGTGACCATAAAGCTCACCAGATCGGTGCCCAATCGAGTTGCCGGAGCTTGCCCTTGATGCGTCACCTCAATCACAAATCGACCATGGGGCATGTTCAGCTGTTGCATGCTTGCCGCAATTCGTTGACCTAGCTCAGTGGCTGCTTCCAAGCGACTTTCGGAGAGTGCTTTAGCAGCGCGACGATAGCGTTCGGCGGCTTGTTCAACCTCGGTATCAATGGTGTCTGCGGCTGCCTGATTTTCTTTTAAGGCATGCAGCTCAGTCAGGAGTTGTTGGTGATGCTCGTACAACTGCTGGGGAGCAAGTTGGTGCTTTCGTGCTAACTGCAGAGCTTGTGTCATACGAGCTTCAGTGAGAAGCAACTGTTCATCATCCAGTTCAATGGCATCTTGGTAACGCCGTAGTTCCCGTGCGGCTTCTTCAACTTGTACGCTGGCCTCGCTTAATAACCGAACCGTTTCGGTCAACCCAGGGTCGGTATCTAGCTGTTGTTCTAATCGAGATAACGCACTTTGTAACAGGCTATAAGCGTTGTTATGTTCACCTTCAAAAATAGCATTGAGCGCAAAGGCTGAATCTTCGAGCAGCGCAGCACTATTCGCGAGCCGCTTATGATCATTTTCTAATAGCTCAAATTCTCCTTCAGCAAGAGCAAACTCATTCAGCTCTGCTACTTGGTAGTTCAGCAATTGCAGCCGCGCTTCGGTTTCTGCTTGGTGCTGCTGGAGTTGCTTTTGACGCTGCCGCAATTGATACCAATGCTGGTAAGCTTGGCTGACATCCGCCAGTAGATGCTGGTGGCGGGCATAAGCATCCAGTAGTTGAACTTGGTGCTCGGGGCGGGTTAGCAGTTGATGCTCATGTTGACCGTGGATATTCACCAGTAAGGGGGCTAGCTGTTTCAATTGCGCCGCAGTGACCGGTGTTCCATTAATCCATGCTTTGGAACGACCTTCACGGGTAATGACTCGGCGTAACACACAGGTGTTCGGCTCTTCAGTATCAACGAGCTCTTCGCCGGCTAACCACTGAGCGGCTGGGCTGTTCGGATCGTCACACTGAAACGTCGCTGTGACCTCGGCTTTGTCATTATCAGCGCGGATTAAATCGACATCAGCACGGTTGCCAAGACACAACCCAAGGGCATCCAAGGCAATGGATTTACCTGCGCCCGTTTCCCCGGTAATGGCGGTCATACCCGCACGAAAATCAATATTGAGTTGACGAACGACAGCTAAGTTTCGAATTTGCAAATGAATAAGCATGAGCGACCTCGCATACTGTGTTTGTATACAGTAGTTATACAGTATTTATACAGTAATGCAAGATGGCAATTAAAAAATTAAAACAGGCGGCTGCCCCAACCGAGTTTGTTCCGCAATACACGGTAGTAACTATGATCTTGTGGGTGCACTAAGCACAGTCGCTGCGGGTGTTGCTGAATGACAACTTCGTCGCCTGGTTGTACCGTCATACGGACATGACCATCGCAGCTGATTTGTAAGCTACTGGCATTGGCAGTGGCAGCGCGTAAACAAATGACGCTCGAGCCATCGACCACCACCGGGCGACTGCTCAAAGTGTGAGGAAACATTGGCACCATGGCGATGGCTTCTAAGCCTGGCGTTAAAATCGGGCCACCGCCTGATAGCGAATATGCAGTGGAACCTGTGGGCGTGCTAATAATCAAGCCATCCGAGCGTTGGGAATAGACGAATTCATCATTGACGAACACCTCAAATTCAATCATGTGCGCCACTTTATCGGAGTGGAGGACCACTTCGTTAATAGCGCGCCCAATACTTTGAGAGTTGCCTTGGTGAAAAACCTCGGCTTGCAATAAGAACCGCCGTTCAATTTGATAGTGACCCTGCAAAACGGGTAATAATTGCTCCATCACAAGGTCGGGGTCTAAATCGGTGAGGAACCCCAGGTTGCCCCGATTCACGCCAATCACCGCAATTTGAGCTTCACAAAGAATTCGTGCGGCCCCCAGCATGTTGCCATCACCACCTACGACCACAGCCAGATCCGCCACCTCACCGAGTTCATGCAGATCAACCACGGTTGCTTGTGTCTGGCGAAGCTGTTCAGCCGTTCGAGTTTCAATGAAAACCTGATAACCACGAGCCAGTAATTGGTGTTCAAGATTTTTCAAGGTTGTGCGTGTTGCTTCGTGGTTAACCTTGCCCAGCAAGGCGATACGTTGGAATGCTGGGTGTTGTACTGTCATATATTTTTCCTTTTTTTGGGCTGATGACTTGAATCACCACCAGCCGACCCCATAACTGGCAACAGCATAGTTATATCACAACACATTCGTGTTCATTAGTGAATTTCAACCAAGAGTAAGTGACGATGACCAAAGACAATTCAACCCCGCCAATGGAAGAGCAGCAACCGCAAGCAACTGTGGAGCCACAAGTTGACGCCACCAGCGCAGCAGCAGAACAGCCGGTCATGGATTCGGCGGAGCAGCGTATCGGTGAACTTGAGTTAGCTCTGAGTCAAGCGGAACAACGGGTAGAAGAGGCGAACGATCGGACCATTCGCGCTGTGGCAGAAATGGAAAATGTGCGTCGCCGCGCCGCTCAAGATGTAGAAAAAGCCCACAAATTTGCGTTGGAGAAATTTGCTCATGAGCTGCTCACAACAGTGGATAACTTGGAGCGTGCGTTAGAGGTTGCGCAGCAAGCCGAAGAGATGAATCAAGCCTTTTTGGAAGGAATTGAATTAACTCACAAAAACCTTCTCAGTACGTTGAGTAAGTTTGGTGTTGAGCCGGTCGGTGAAGTGGGCGACGTGTTTAATCCTGAGTTGCATGAAGCAATGGCCATGCAGCCGTCCACAGAACAGGAAAACAATACCTTACTCGCAGTGATGCAGAAAGGGTACACCTTAAGCGGTCGCTTATTGCGCCCAGCAATGGTAATGGTCGTAAAAAATTAGGAATAACCACACAAGGGGTGTTGAAAAGCCAAAAATCCACCCCATATTTGTGTTAACACACAGTTTTTTAGATTCAGATGTTGGAGATGGATCATGGGTAAAATTATTGGAATCGACTTAGGTACAACGAACTCTTGTGTAGCTGTACTTGATGGGGATAAACCACGCGTTATTGAAAATGCGGAAGGGGATCGTACAACTCCTTCAGTTGTCGCATACACCGATGAAGGTGAAGTGTTAGTTGGCGCGCCAGCAAAACGTCAGGCGGTGACTAACGCGGACAAAACACTCTTTGCTATCAAGCGGTTGATTGGTCGCCGCTTCCAAGACGAAGAAGTGCAGCGTGACCTGAGTATCATGCCATTCAAAATTGTTGGCGCTGATAACGGTGATGCGTGGATCCAAATTGGTGATGAGAAAAAAGCACCACCACAGATTTCTGCTGAAGTTTTGAAAAAAATGAAGAAAACTGCGGAAGACTTTTTAGGCGAAAAAGTGACCGAAGCAGTCATCACCGTACCGGCTTATTTTAACGATGCACAGCGTCAAGCAACGAAAGACGCAGGTCGTATTGCTGGTTTAGAAGTCAAGCGGATTATTAACGAGCCGACTGCAGCAGCGTTAGCCTACGGTTTAGACAAGAAGAAAGGCGATAACGTGATTGCGGTTTATGACTTAGGGGGTGGAACCTTCGACATCTCAATTATCGAAATTGATGAAGTTGATGGCGACCATACTTTTGAAGTACTTGCAACGAACGGAGACACCCACTTAGGTGGTGAAGACTTCGATAACCGTTTAATCACGTACTTGGTAGAGCAATTCCAGAAAGACCAAGGCATTGACTTGCGTAAAGATCCGTTGGCAATGCAGCGCTTAAAAGAAGCTGCGGAGAAAGCCAAGATTGAGTTATCGTCGGCTCAGCAAACCGAGGTGAACTTACCTTATATTACCGCGGATGCAACGGGTCCTAAGCACTTAGCCATTAAAGTAACGCGCGCTAAGTTAGAGTCGCTCGTGGAAGACATGATTGCTAAAACACTGGAGCCAGTGAAGCAAGCATTAGCAGATGCTGACCTCTCAGTGAGTGATATCAACGATATCATTCTGGTGGGTGGTCAAACGCGGATGCCGAAAGTGCAGCAAGTAGTGACTGACTTCTTTGGCAAAGAGCCACGTCGTGACGTGAACCCAGATGAAGCAGTTGCTGTTGGTGCAGCGGTTCAAGCAGGGGTCCTGCAAGGGGATGTGAAAGATGTCTTGTTGTTAGACGTGACCCCACTGTCGCTCGGGATTGAAACCATGGGTGGCGTGATGACCAAGTTGATTGAGAAGAACACCACGATTCCAACCAAACAATCGCAAGTGTTCTCAACGGCGGAAGATAACCAGTCAGCGGTAACTGTGCATGTACTGCAAGGTGAGCGTAAACGCGCCGCAGATAACAAGTCACTGGGTCAATTTAACTTAGAAGGCATTCGCCCAGCATCACGTGGCACGCCACAAATTGAAGTGACCTTTGATATTGATGCTGACGGTATTTTACATGTATCTGCGAAAGACAAAGATACCGGGAAAGAGCAGCAAATTACCATCAAAGCTTCGTCTGGCTTAAGTGATGAAGAAGTCGAGAAGATGGTTCGCGATGCCGAAGCTCATGCTGAAGATGACCGTAAGTTTGAAGAGCTGGTGCAAGTGCGTAACCAAGCCGATGCGCTTGTGCATGCAACCCGCAAGCAACTGACGGAAGTTGGTGATGCGTTAGCAGCAGCGGATAAAGAAGCCATTGAAACTGCAGTGAGTGATTTAGAAACTGCGCTCAAAGGCACAGACAAAGACGAGATTGAGGCGAAGCAGCAGGCGTTGATTGAAGCTTCTGGCAAATTAATGGAAGCCGCACAAGCCCAGCAGACAACAACCGACAGTGGTAGCAATGAGCAGCCAGTGGACGGTGACGTGGTTGACGCTGAGTTTGAAGAAGTCAAAGACGGAAAGAAATAATCGCACGCCCACCGGGTGTCTGAACTGAAACACACGGGGGTTGCCACTGCGGTAACCTCCGTGTGCTCGTATCAGGCGTGGAGTTAAGGAACGTGGAATACAACGTATTATGTCGAAAATAGATTTATATGAAGTGTTGGGCGTCAGCAGAGATGCCAGCGAACGCGACATCAAGAAAGCCTATAAAAAATTGGCGATGAAGTATCACCCCGACCGAACCAAGGGTGATAAAGAGCTAGAGCAAAAGTTCAAAGAAGTTCGAGCAGCGTATGAAGTGCTTTCTGATCCACAAAAACGCGCCGCTTATGACCAATATGGTCATGCAGCTTTCGAGCAAGGGCAAGGCGGCTTTGGCGGGGCTGGCGCAGCAGATTTCGCCGATATTTTTGGTGACGTGTTCGGTGACATTTTTGGTGGCGGCCGCCGCGGTCGTGCACAACCTCAACGGGGGGCGGATTTACGCTACAACCTTGAGCTCAGCCTGGAAGAAGCTGTTCGCGGCAAAGAAGTGGAACTGCGGATTCCCAAATTGAGCACCTGTGATGACTGTGATGGCAGTGGTGCAAAATCTGGCAGCAGTGTAGATACCTGTGGTCATTGTCATGGCTCAGGTCATATTCAAATACGGCAAGGCTTTTTCGCAGTCCAGCAAACCTGTCCACATTGTCGTGGACGTGGCAAAGTGGTCAAAGACCCGTGCCGGACGTGCCATGGTGAAGGCCGCGTAGAGCGCACTAAAACACTCTCGGTGAAGATTCCAGCGGGGGTGGATTCAGGCGATCGAATTCGCTTGGCCGGAGAGGGGGAAGCGGGTGAAATGGGGGCTCCTGCAGGTGACCTCTATGTTCAGGTACATGTCCGTGAGCATTCGATTTTCGTCCGTGACGGAGATAACTTATACTGTGAGGTGCCATTAAGCTTTACTCGAGCGGCCCTGGGCGGTGATATTGAAGTCCCGACATTAGATGGTAAAGTGATGTTGAAGGTGCCGGCCGAAACCCAAACAGGGAAGCTCTTCCGCCTCCGTGGCAAAGGGGTGAAGTCGGTGCGCTCAGGTGCTGTTGGTGATTTGATTTGTAAAGTCGTGATTGAAACACCGGTGAACCTTTCTGAGCAACAACGCACCTTACTGCGTGAGCTTGAAGAATCGATGGGAACGGGAGAAGAAGCCGCCCGTTACCGCCCAAAAGAAAAAGGTTTTTTTGACGGGGTGCGCAAGTTCTTCGATGATTTGCGCGGCTAGGAGATGCCATGATAAGCCGATGGAAAATATTACTAATGACTGCTTTGGTGAGTGTGACAGTGGTGACTGCTTGCACTCAATCGCCCACCGGGAGGAAGCAGCTTATGCTATTTTCCAGCGGCCAATTGGCGAGTCTTGGCGACACCAGTTACGCTGAGTTAAAACAGCAGGAAAAAGTCAGTAGTGATGCCAACGTTGTTCGTTATGTCCAGTGCATTACCGATGATTTAATTGCAGTGCTGCCTTCCCCTTGGCGTGACAAGCAGTGGGAAGTGACGGTCTTCGAAAGTGAGCAAGTGAACGCTTTCGCACTACCCGGTGAAAACATTGGTGTGTACACAGGGCTCTTGGCCGTGACTGAAAACGCGCATCAATTAGCGGCGGTGATCGGTCATGAAATTGGGCACGTGATTGCTGACCACGGCAATGAACGGATGTCGAATGAAATGGCCGTGGGATTAGGTTTGCAATTAGGAGCGATTTTGGCTGCTGATCGATTGGATTCGAATACCACCGCGATAGCCATGGCTGCTTTAGGAGTGGGGGCGCAAGTCGGTATTTTACTTCCTTATTCACGCGTGCATGAAAGCGAATCGGATCAGCTTGGCATGGATTATATGGCGGCAGCTGGCTATCAACCCGCTGAGGCAGCTAATCTTTGGCGTAATATGGCAAACTTGGGAGGAAATGGGACGCCAGAGTTTCTTTCCACGCATCCATCCCCACAATCGCGGATTGCCGCAATTGAAGCTTATGCGCCGCGTCTGCAAAGCCTGTACGAACAAGCGCGGGCAGCACGGCGCACTCCTATCTGTTCTCTTTAACTGGTTAATTTCATCAGAATCAGCCCACTCACAATCAACGCCGCTGCGAGAATGCGCAGGGGCGTAATGGGCTCACCAAGCAACCAAATTCCTGCGATAAACGCTCCGACTGCGCCGATACCTGTCCAGATGGTGTAGGCCGCACCTAAGGGAATGGTGCGCATTGCCAGCGCCAATAACCAAAAGCTAATCAACATGGTAATAATGGTGATGATACTCGCGAGGGGACGGGTGAAACCATCGGACTGCTTCATAAAAAATGCCCAGACAACTTCAAATAGTCCGGCGATAAACAACATGATCCAAGCCATTGGATACTCCTTGTGTTGAATCGCCAGGTCGTCCTGGCAGTCTCCCACCTTTGGGCCCATGATTGGATGGGGGAGGCCGTCCTCCTCGTCGTATTTTATCACCATGTTATATGTCAGTCCAAATTGGACTAAGGCATCGCGTACGAAGGCTTTACAATGCATTCTCGGGAAATTTCACGTCGATGATTGATTTGAGGATTTATGCTAAAAGCTTGGTTTGCGATTCCATTTTGGCAGCGAGTGCTAGGTGCATTCGTTTTAGGCGTTGCCGTGGGGGTGATCCACCCCGAAGTAGCAGAAAGCCTGCGCCCGCTGGGGACCTTGTTCATCAATGCGTTACGCATGTTGGTTGCCCCACTCATCTTTTTTGCGATTGTGAGCTCGATGCTGCAGCTCGGCCAGGGTGGGAAAGCTGGCAAAATTGGTGCCCAGACCATCGGCTTATTTTTATTAACAGCGGTGATTGCGAGCATTATTGGGCTCACTGTGGGCCAATTGCTTGAGATTACGCCATCGCCTGATTTGGTGGCGGTGAGCGATTATCAACCGAAAGTTATCCCCAGCGTCACTGAAGTATTCCTGAACTTTATTCCAACCAATCCCATTCAAGCGTTGGCAGAAGGCAATGTGATTCAGATTGTTGTGTTCGCGGCTTTGGTAGGGGTGGCCTTGCAACAGTTAGGGGATACCGCAAAACCCTTGGCTGATGTGATGAAAGCTGGCGCCCAGGTAATGTACCGCATCACTAAAATGGTTTTAGAGTTAACTCCGTTAGGGGTGTTAGGCTTGATGGCTTGGGTTGTGGGCCATTATGGGCTATCAAGTTTAACCCCTCTAGCGGCTTTTATCGGCGCTATCTATTTAGCCTGTTTCCTTCACATTGTGTTTGTTTATGGCGCCATGGTGCGGTTGGCGGGGATGTCCCCGTGGTTTTTCTTTAAGTCCGTTTTTTCCGCGCAACTGGTCGCGTTTACGACCTGTAGCAGCTTTGGGACGATTCCGGCCGCGCATCAAGCCATCACCGAGCGCTTGGGGGTGCAAAAAGAGTACGCCAGTTTTGTGTTGCCGTTGGGGGCGACCATCAATATGGATGGCTGCGGTGGGATTTATCCTGCAATTGCGGCAATCTTTATTGCACAAATCTACGGGATTCCGCTAGACTGGGCGGACTACCTCATCATTACCTTTACTGCGACCCTGGCGTCCGTGGGCACTGCGGGTGTGCCGGGAACGGCAATGGTGATGTTAACGGTAACCTTGAATGCAGTCGGGTTACCGTTGGAAGGTATCGCCTTTATTGCAGCCATTGATCGGGTGATTGATATGGCTCGTACCACCACCAATGTAACGGGTGATATGGCCGTTGCCGTGGTCTTAGGACGGAACAAGCAAGCCGTTGCAGCAGAAACCTAAAGGAAGTAAACACAGTTATGAAGCTTGGTATTATTGGTGCGACAGGGCGAATGGGGCAAGCAATCATTCGGCACGCCCGCTACTTTGATGTGCGAGTGACCGCAGCGCTGGTGAGTCAGCAGTCAGCCCGCTATGGGGAGCCCATTTACCCAAATCTAGCGAATGGCGGAGTTCGCTTTCAATATGCGCACGAAGTGCAGCCAGAACAAGTTGATGTGTTGATCGACTTTTCGCTTCCTCAAGCTTTAGCAGACAATGTAGCCTTAGCCAAACGACTGGGCGTTGCTATTGTGGTGTGTACCACAGGTTTAACGGCGACACAGCAACAATACCTGCAAGACGCTGCGCAGCATATCCCAGTGCTTTATGCGGCCAATACTAGCGTGGGAATTACTTTATTGCGCCATCTAGTGCAACTGGCGGCAGCGGTGTTGCCTGATACAGACATTGAAGTGATTGAAGCCCATCACAGTGCCAAACGCGATGGTCCCTCTGGCACCGCTATTGCATTAGGCGAAAGCGCGGCAGCAGGCCGCGGTCATACGCTGTCTGAGATCAGCGCTGGCGTGCGTGCAGAGGGTGTCCGTAAGTCGGGGTCGATTGGCTTTTCGGTGATTCGTGCCGCTGATATCATTGGTGAGCATACGGTGATGTTGGCGCATGCAGGGGAGCGCTTGGAGTTAACTCACCGCGTCAGCAATCGGCGTGTGTTTGCCCAAGGGGCACTACAAGCTGCGTTGTGGTTACAAGGGCAGCCTGCTGGACTCTATGGGATGGCGGATATGCTCCAGTTAGAAACCCAGTTGCAACAACTGGCACAAGGAATGAAACCGCTGTAATAATCTCCCGAAAGAATGAATTTTTGGTTTACGAAACGCCTGCTTTTCTGTAGAATACCGCCAATTTGCCAGTTACATTTCGGGCAAGCTGAAACGCGCACTCCACTGGTATTCAGAGCCGGCTAACAGGTGGTCAACAAACTCTGGAAATCCGACGCTGGTGCAAGGTAATCAACGGGGAACTCATTTTTGATTCACCCGTTTTTTTATGTACGGAGGTTCACCTTGGGAATTCTAGCGAGCCACTCAGCAAGCAAAGCCATTTTGGTTCTTGCGGATGGGACTGTTTTTTATGGCACGGCCATTGGGGCCGGCGGAACCGCAGTCGGCGAAGTTGTTTTTAACACCGCCATGACCGGTTATCAAGAAATGTTGACAGACCCCTCCTATGCAGAACAACTCATTACTTTCACTTATCCCCACATCGGCAACTACGGCACCAATCCAGAAGATGATGAATCCAATCGCGTTTGGGCGAAAGGCATTATCATTCGTGAGTTATCCTTAAAAGCAAGTAACTTCCGTCGCGAACAATCTTTAGGTGACTATTTGCGGCAACGAGATGTGGTGGGGATTGCCGATATCGATACCCGTAAGTTGACCCGCATTTTGCGTGAAAAAGGTGCAATGGGCGGGTGCATTATGGCGGGCGATATTGATGTGGCACAAGCACTCAAGCTGGCCCAAGAGTTTGCTGGCCTTGATGGTGTTGATTTAGCTAAAGAAGTAACCGTGCGCACCCCCATTGAGTGGACTAGCACCTGTTGGCAACTCGGCCAAGGCTTTGGCGAATTAACCGACCCGAAGTTCCATGTGGTTGCTTATGACTTTGGCTGCAAGTGGAATATTTTACGCATGCTGGCAGAGCGGGGCTGTAAAGTGACCGTAGTACCGGCACAAACGCCTGCTGCCGACGTGTTGGCCTTGCAACCTGACGGTGTGTTTTTATCCAACGGCCCGGGTGACCCTGCCGCCTGTGATTATGCGATTTCAGCCATTCAAGAAATATTAGCTGCTCAGATTCCGGTATTTGGTATCTGTTTAGGCCATCAATTGTTAGCCCTCGCCAGTGGCGCGAAAACCATGCGGATGAAGCGTGGTCATCATGGTGCAAACCACCCAGTGCAAGATTTAGCCACTGGTCGGGTGATGATTACCAGCCAAAACCATGGCTTCGCCGTGGATGAAGCAAGCTTGCCAGCCAACGTTAAGGCGACGCATAAATCATTATTTGATGGCACCTTGCAGGGGATTGAGCGGACCGATGTGAAAGCCTTTGGTTTTCAAGGGCACCCTGAAGCGAGCCCAGGCCCGAATGATGCCGCACCATTATTTGACCACTTTATTGAATTGATGAGCCAATAATTATGCCAAAACGTACCGATATAAAAAGTATTCTCATTTTAGGTGCGGGTCCGATTGTTATCGGCCAAGCCTGTGAGTTCGACTATTCCGGCGCACAAGCCTGTAAGGCACTGCGTGAAGAAGGTTACCGGGTGATTTTGGTAAACTCCAACCCTGCCACCATTATGACGGACCCAGAAATGGCCGACGTCACCTATATCGAGCCCATCCATTGGGAAGTGGTGGCAAAAATTATTGAGGTTGAGCGTCCCGATGCCGTCCTCCCTACCATGGGCGGGCAAACTGCGCTGAACTGTGCGTTGGAATTGGACCGTCAAGGTGTGTTAGCCAAATATGGCGTAGAAATGATTGGTGCCAATGCGGATGCTATCGATAAGGCAGAGGACCGCAGTCGCTTTGATAAAGCGATGAAAGCAATTGGTTTAGAAACCCCGAACGCAAAAATTGCACATAACCTAGCGGAAGCCTATGCGATTCAAGAAGAGTTTGGCTTTCCACTGATTATTCGCCCAAGTTTTACCATGGGTGGAACCGGGGGCGGAATTGCCTATAACCGTGAAGAATTTGAAGAAATCTGTCGTCGTGGTCTTGATTTGTCGCCCACCAAAGAGCTGCTCATTGACCAGTCATTAATCGGCTGGAAAGAGTATGAAATGGAAGTGGTGCGTGACCGCAATGATAACTGCATTATTGTTTGTACCATCGAAAACTTTGATCCGATGGGCATTCATACGGGTGACTCGATTACCGTTGCACCTGCGCAAACCTTGACTGACCGTGAATATCAATTGATGCGTGATGCAGCAATGGCGGTATTGCGTGAAATTGGCGTGGAAACCGGTGGTTCGAACGTACAGTTTGGGGTGTGCCCAGATACGGGTCGTATGGTGATCATAGAGATGAACCCTCGGGTGTCTCGTTCATCAGCACTCGCGTCGAAAGCGACGGGCTTCCCGATTGCAAAAATTGCAGCGAAATTGGCGGTGGGTTATACCCTGGATGAACTGGCTAACGAGATCACCGGAGGCGCAACACCGGCCTCTTTTGAACCTGCGCTGGATTACGTGGTAACGAAAATTCCACGGTTCAACTTTGAAAAATTCCCCGGTTGTAATGATCGCTTAACCACCCAGATGAAATCGGTGGGTGAAGTGATGGCAATTGGCCGAAATCAGCAAGAGTCATTGCAAAAGGCCTTGCGTGGTTTGGAAATTGGGGTGTCAGGCTTCGATCCTATGGTCGACCTCGATGATCCTGAAGCTCGTGGCAAAGTCATTCGTGAATTGAAAGAGCCAGGTGCAGAACGAATTTTCTATATTGCGGATGCATTTCGCTTAGGTATGACGGTTCGAGAAGTATTCGAATTAACTCGAATCGATGAGTGGTATTTGATTCAAATTGAAGAAATTGTCACTTTAGAAGAAGAAATTCAGCAATTGGGAATGGCAGGTTTAGATGGCCGCACCATGCGCCTGTTAAAGCGTAAAGGGTTCGCTGATAAGCGGATTGCCGATTTATTGGATGTGGCTGAAGCCGAAGTCCGTCGTCGCCGTCATGAGTTAGGAATTCACCCTGTCTACAAACGGGTGGATACGTGCGCGGCAGAGTTCCATTCAGATACCGCATACATGTACTCAACGTACGATGAAGAGTGTGAAGCAGCACCGAGTGATCGAGAAAAAATTATGGTCATTGGTGGCGGTCCCAACCGAATTGGGCAAGGGATCGAGTTTGACTACTGCTGTGTTCATGCCTCGCTAGCGCTGCGTGAAGATGGTTATGAAACCATCATGGTGAACTGTAACCCAGAAACAGTTTCGACCGACTACGATACCTCTGATCGCTTATACTTTGAGCCGATTACGCTGGAAGATGTGTTAGAGATTGTTCGGGTAGAACGTCCGAAAGGCGTGATTGTTCAGTATGGTGGACAAACCCCGTTGAAACTGGCGCGTGAACTGGAAGCGAATGGGGTGCCGATTATCGGCACATCACCTGACGCCATCGACCGCGCGGAAGACCGCGAACGGTTCCAGAGTGCGGTGCGTCGTTTGGGCTTACAGCAACCAGAAAACGCAACCGTCACGAAAGTTGATGAAGCGTTACGTGAAGCTGAGCGTATTGGTTACCCCTTGGTGGTACGGCCGTCTTATGTATTGGGCGGTCGGGCGATGGAAATCGTGTACGACGAAGTGGATTTAACCCGCTATTTGACCGATGCTGTTAAAGTATCAAACTCAGCCCCCGTTCTGTTGGATCGCTTCTTAGATAATGCGATTGAAGTGGATGTGGATGCGGTGTGTGATGGCGCGGAAGTCCTTATTGGTGGCATTATGCAGCACATTGAACAAGCAGGCGTCCACTCCGGTGACTCAGCCTGTTCGTTGCCGCCGTACTCACTTAGCCCAGAGATTCAAGACCAATTGCGCGAGCAAATGCGTAAACTGGCGTTTGAATTGGGAGTTAACGGGTTAATGAACGCCCAATTTGCCTTACAGGGTGACAATATTTTCCTGATTGAGGTGAACCCACGAGCTGCGCGTACTGTTCCGTTCGTCTCGAAAGCGACTGGGGTGCCACTAGCAAAAATTGCAGCACGTGTTATGGTAGGCCAATCACTTGCGCAACAAGGTTACACTGAAGAGGTGATACCACCTTATTACTCAGTGAAAGAAGTCGTTATTCCATTTGCAAAATTCCAAGGAGTGGATCCTATCCGTGGACCAGAAATGCGTTCTACGGGGGAAGTTATGGGCGTTGGGGAAACCTTCGAAGAAGCCTATGCAAAAGCGAACTTAGGCGCCGGAGAAGCACTTGCGAAAGCAGGTAAAGCACTCTTGTCAGTGCGTGATAGTGACAAAGAGCGTTTGCCTGAATTAGCGCGAGGCTTGGTCGAATTAGGTTTCACTTTGGAAGCGACCCGTGGTACGGCCACCTTGCTGAACGATGCCGGGTTTGCCTGTTCTGTGGTAAATAAATTGCAAGAAGGGCGTCCTAATATTGTCGACGCGGTAAAAAATGGTGAATACAGCTACATCATTAACACCGTCGAAGGCCGTCAAGCGATTGAAGACTCAGTCTATATCCGTCGTGAGGCCCTCTTGAATAAAGTGACTTACACCACCACGTTAAATGCAGCGTTTGCGACGGTTAAAGCCAATTCAGCGGATGACCGAGCGCGAGTGAATTCACTTCAATCTTTGCATAAAAGGGTTTTAGAGCAATGAACCAGATTCCAATGACAGCTCGCGGTGCTGAGTTACTGCGAGAGGAATTGCAGCGGTTAAAATCAGTGGAGCGTCCACGCATTATCCAAGCGATTGCGGAAGCACGTGAACACGGCGATTTAAAAGAAAATGCAGAATACCATGCAGCGCGTGAGCAACAAGGCTTTTGTGAGGGGCGTATTCAAGAAATTGAAGCAAAGTTGTCCCATGCACAGATCATTGATGTGACGCAAATCCCAAATCACGGCAAAGTGATTTTTGGGGCGACTGTGACGTTGTATAACACAGCGACGGACAAAGAAGTCACCTATCGTATCGTGGGCGATGATGAAGCAGATATTAAATCGAATTTGATTTCGGTTAACTCACCCATTGCGCGTGCCATGATTGGGAAGCAAGTGGATGATGCCGCGGTTGTACAAACGCCTAATGGTGAAGTGGTGTACGAAGTGGTGAAGGTGGAATACCTGTAACTTAACGAACAGGTGTTCCTCTTAAAGAAACAGCGCGACTTGGTCGCGCTGTTTTTGTTCGTGGCTCAGTCGGCTTAACGACGTGGTAGCTGAATTTTCGCGGCAGGGCTGGGGCGATACAAGGTGAGGACTTTACCGACAACTTGTACTTTAGTGGCCTCAGTATGGGCGAGAATAGTGGCATAGATTTGCTCGCGCAATTCACGCTCTTCTTCAGGCACCTTGATTTTAATAAGCTCGTGATGGGTTAACGCCAACTCGATTTCTGCCATGACCCCTTCAGTGAGGCCATTGGCACCGAGCAACACCACTGGTTTCAGAGGGTGCGCTAATCCTTTTAAATACTGTTTTTGTTTATTGCTTAAGGTTACGGCTGTTGCCATGTAATATATATCCCATCAAAACACTTGAAATTTCCTTATTGTAACGCCATCTCCCTATTAGAAGCCAGTTTGGTGAGTAAAACATGACGAAAAAACGATCGGCCAGTAGTAAACGTTGGCTGCAAGAACACTTTAACGATCACTACGTTCAACAGGCACAGCGCAAAGGGCTACGCTCGCGCGCGGTTTTCAAGCTGGAAGAGATTCAGCAGAAAGATCGAATTCTGAAGCAAGGGCAAACTGTGGTTGATCTTGGCGCGGCACCCGGTGGCTGGTCCCAATACGTGGTGGATGCCTTGCACGGCAATTGCCAAGTCATCGCTTGTGATATTTTACCGATGGACCCAATCGCTGGCGTAGATTTCTTACAGGGTGACTTCCGCGAAGAAGCTGTTTTGGATGCATTATTGACCCGGATTGGCGGTAAAAATGTGGATGTGGTGTTGTCAGATATGGCACCAAATATGAGCGGTAATGATAACGTTGATCAGCCGCGAGCCATGTATCTGGTTGAGTTGGCGTTGGATATGTGTCATCAGGTATTGAAACCAAATGGCAGTTTTGTCGTCAAAGTATTCCATGGCGAAGGGTTTGAAGCGTTTTTGAAAAATGTACGCGCCGCATTTACCACAGTAAAAACACGTAAACCAGATTCCTCCCGAGCACGATCGCGGGAAGTCTATTTGGTGGCGACAGGTTACAAAGTGTAGTACTCTAGAACGAGCTACAAATGCAAACAAGAGGTAGTCAGCTTTGAGCGATATGGCAAAAAATCTCATTTTATGGCTGGTCATCGCCGTTGTCCTTATGACTGTATTTAATAACTTCAGTCAAAGTGGCGCAGCGAACCAACAGGTGGCGTACAGTCAGTTTATTAATCAAGTGCATAATGGCGGCGTTCGTTCAGTCGATATTGACGGCCGTGTCATTACTGCCCAATC
The DNA here is from genome assembly GCF_900104245.1 of Pseudidiomarina indica. Lineage (GTDB taxonomy): Bacteria > Pseudomonadota > Gammaproteobacteria > Enterobacterales > Alteromonadaceae > Pseudidiomarina > Pseudidiomarina indica. The sequence continues at coordinate 23,892 of NZ_FMXN01000011.1, read as the reverse complement.
ACGCAGCGGTGAACAATTTACCACTGTGGTGCCAACGCAGCATGATCCTAAGTTGCTGGATGACTTGATTGAAAATAACGTGGTGGTGCGCGGTAAATTACCAGAAGAACCGAGTATCCTCGCCCAGATTTTTATCTCATGGTTCCCGATGCTGCTGTTAATTGGTGTGTGGATATTCTTCATGCGTCAAATGCAGGGCGGTGGTGGCCGTGGGGCTATGTCGTTCGGTAAGAGCAAAGCGCGGTTGATGAGCGAAGACCAAATTAAAACCACCTTCGCGGATGTGGCTGGCTGTGACGAAGCGAAAGAAGAAGTCAGTGAGCTGGTCGAATACTTGCGTGATCCGAGCAAATTCCAGAACCTGGGCGGAAAGATTCCGAAGGGTGTCCTCATGGTAGGTCCACCGGGAACAGGTAAAACCTTATTAGCGAAAGCTATTGCTGGGGAAGCGCGGGTTCCGTTTTTCTCAATTTCAGGTTCAGACTTCGTTGAAATGTTTGTTGGGGTGGGTGCCTCACGCGTTCGTGATATGTTTGAACAAGCGAAAAAGGCAGCGCCATGCATCATCTTTATTGACGAGATTGATGCAGTTGGTCGTCAGCGGGGCGCCGGCTTAGGCGGTGGCCATGACGAGCGTGAGCAAACATTGAACCAGATGTTGGTTGAAATGGATGGGTTTGAAGGCAATGAAGGCATTATCGTGATTGCCGCAACCAACCGTCCCGATGTGTTAGACCCCGCTTTGTTACGCCCAGGTCGCTTTGACCGCCAAGTGGTCGTCGGTTTGCCTGATGTCCGTGGTCGTGAGCAAATTTTGCGAGTCCATATGCGTAAAGTTCCATTAGGGAATGACGTGGATCCGTCAGTGATTGCTCGAGGAACACCGGGCTTCTCAGGAGCGGATTTGGCTAACTTAGTGAACGAAGCTGCGTTGTTTGCCGCGCGTACCAATAAAAAAGTGGTCGCGATGGAAGAGTTTGAGCAAGCAAAAGATAAAATCTTGATGGGCACCGAGCGCCGCTCGTTGGTCATGACCGAAGAAGAAAAAGCGATGACTGCATATCATGAAGCGGGTCACGCAATTGTCGGGCGCCTGGTGCCGGAACATGATCCGGTTTATAAGGTCTCGATTATTCCTCGGGGGCGTGCGTTAGGGGTGACCATGTACTTGCCTGAGCAAGATCGTGTCAGCCATACGAAACAACACTTAGAAAGTATGATTTCAAGCTTGTTCGGTGGTCGTATTGCGGAACAGCTGATCTATGGTAATGATAAGGTCACCACTGGTGCGTCGAATGACATTGAGCGTGCCACTCAAATTGCACGTAAAATGGTGACCCAATGGGGGCTTTCTGACAAAATGGGACCCTTGCTGTATGCGGATGATGAAGGCGAAGTGTTCCTTGGTCGTTCGGTGACTCAGCACAAGCATATGTCGGATGAAACCGCTCGTGCGATCGATCAAGAAATTAAAAGCTTTATTGATCGTAACTATGATCGTGCGAAGCGTATTTTGGAAGAAAACATCGACATTCTGCACTCTATGAAAGATGCTTTGATGAAGTATGAAACCTTGGATGCGGATCAAATTGATGACTTGATGAATCGTCGGGCAGTACGTGAACCGCGTGACTGGCAGCAACGTGATAATCCACCTTCGGATTCAGGTAAACAGCAGCCAAAACAACCGACCCAGCCGGTTTCAACCACTACGCCTGCTGGCGATAGCCCTGCGAGTTAGATAGTTAGCTTCGTGTTAAAAAGCCCCGTTCATCGGGGCTTTTTGTTAGAGTTAAGCGAAATCAGCACAGGTAAGAGCGAATGAAAATAGAGCCTTCAGCTATACAAGTAATGGGCATTCTTAATGTCACCCCGGATTCTTTTTCAGATGGTGGTCGTCACAACCGTATTGACCAAGCGCTTTATCAAGCAGAAAAAATGATTAGCGATGGCGCGGCTTGGCTTGATATCGGGGGCGAATCCACGCGGCCGGGGAGTGATGGCGTGTCGGCGGATGAAGAACTGGCACGAATTGTCCCGGTGATTGAGCGGGTGCAGGCGAACTTTGATATTCCGATTTCGGTGGATACCTGTAAAACAGCAGTGATGGCCGAAGTGCTCAAGTTAAATGAGCAGATGATTAACGACATCAATGCACTACGTGATAAAGGCGCGGTGGAAGTCGTGGCCGCGGCCGGTGCTAAGGTATGTTTGATGCATATGCAGGGTGAACCACGAACCATGCAACATGAACCCAATTATCAGCATGTGGTCACCGACGTTAAAAAATTTTTAGCCGATCGGGTACAAATTTGTGTACAATCGGGAATACAAAAAGATAACATTTACTTGGACCCGGGTTTTGGGTTTGGTAAATCAGTTGAACACAATTATCAGTTACTGCATCACCTGCAAGAATTTCATCAATTGGAATTACCGTTACTGATAGGGATGTCACGAAAATCAATGATTGGCCAAGTTACTGGGCGAGCGGTTACCGAACGACTCGCTGGTAGTTTAGCGGCCGCAACCATAGCGGCTCTGAAAGGAGCACAGATTATTCGTGTGCATGATGTCAAGGAAACGGTTGATGCAATGAAAGTAGTAGCAGCAACCTTGGCGGGAGAATTCGCTTGAGTCAGCGTAAATATTTTGGCACCGATGGGGTGCGTGGACGGGTTGGGGATTATCCGATCACCCCCGACTTTGCAGTGAAGTTAGGTTGGGCAGCAGGAACCGTGCTGTCAGCCAATGGGAATCATCGGGTGTTGATGGGTAAAGACACGCGATTATCGGGATATATGTTGGAATCAGCGTTAGAAGCAGGGCTGTTATCTGCCGGTGTCAGCGTTGAGTTCTTAGGCCCGATGCCAACGCCAGCAGTGGCATATTTAACCCGCAACTTCCGTGCCGCAGCAGGCATTGTGATTAGCGCCTCCCACAACCCGTATTACGATAATGGGATTAAATTCTTCTCCGACGAAGGCAGTAAGTTACCGGATGACGTGGAAGCGGCAATTGAACGGTTACTGGATGAACCGATTCGCTGCGTGCCTTCAGAAGACATGGGGCGGGCGACGCGTATCCATGATGCGCCGGGCCGTTATATCGAGTTTTGTAAAAGCGTGTTTCCTTCCGACTTATCGTTGAAGGGATTAAAAATCGTGGTCGATTGCGCCCATGGGGCGACTTACCACATTGCCCCCGATGTGCTGAAAGAACTTGGTGCGGATATTTGGGAAATCGGCACTGAACCCAATGGCATCAATATTAACGAAAAATGTGGCGCCACCCACTTAGCCACCGTTCGCGAGCAAGTGCTTGCTCACAAAGCCGACCTTGGGTTCGCACTCGATGGCGATGGTGACCGTATTATGATGGTTACCGCCAGCGGACGCATTGTCGATGGTGACGATATCATTTATATCTTGGCGCGTGCAGCTCAGCAAGATGGCTTATTGCAGGGTGGGATTGTCGGCACCCTGATGAGTAACTTTGCGCTGGAGAAGTTCTTTACCGATCGTCGTATTCCGTTTGTCCGTGCAAAAGTTGGTGACCGTTATGTGATGGAAGAACTGGTAAAGCGGGATTGGCGGATTGGTGGAGAAAACTCAGGTCATATTATTAACCGTCAGTTCCATAGTACCGGTGATGGCATCATTGCAGGTTTGCAAGTGCTTACCGCAATGCAGCGCGAAGGGCGCACGCTTGACGAATTATTGGCGCAGTTTGAAAAGTATCCGCAAGCGCTGGTGAACGTCCGTTTCACCGCAGGAACAGATCCACTCGCTGCTGACAACGTCAAATCGGTGGTGAAAGAGGTGGAATCAGCACTAGGTCGCCAAGGCCGAGTGTTGTTACGGAAATCAGGAACTGAACCCCTGATTCGAGTGATGGTTGAAGGCCAAGATGGTGCGGTGGTGCAAAAATTCGCCGAAGAAATTGCGCAAGAAGTCGAAGCGGCTAGTAATTAATCAATCGCGCAGAAAATCCACATTCACAGCTTGTAAGTTGCGGCGAGGTTATGTAATATCTCGCCGCTCTCAATGAAGTCGAGGTGATGATGCAACGCCAACCGTTAGTTATCGCTAACTGGAAAATGAACGGTGACCGTAATTTGGTCACGAACATGGCTAAAGCTCTCCGTGAGAGTGCTGCCGAATTTGCTGCCGTACAGGTAGTCGTTTGCCCTCCCGCCGTATTGCTGGGACATTGGCAAGAAGCAGCGTTTTACGATCAGATTTATTTGGGTGCGCAAGATGTGAATGAACATTCCAGCGGTGCGCACACCGGTGAGCACAGTTGTACGCTATTAGCGGAAGCTGGCGCCAGCTTTGTTCTGCTAGGGCACTCTGAACGCCGCCAGTTTTATGGTGATAGCGAGGCTCGAATTGGCGCAAAGGTTCGCCAAGTTGTTGCGCAAGAAGGCATGACTGCCGTCCTTTGTGTGGGTGAAAGTGCTGCCCAACGGCAACAGCAAGAAACATTTGCAGTGGTCAGTGCGCAGTTAGCTGCAGCATTGAGCGAGTTAACGGAATGTGAGCAGTTAGTCGTCGCTTACGAACCCATTTGGGCGATTGGAACAGGTGAAACCGCCAGTCCCGAGCAAGCACAAGAAGTGCATGCGTTTATTCGTCAGTGGTTGACTGAGAAATTCGGCCCAGCGGGAAGCCTAGTACGAATTTTGTATGGTGGCAGCGTGAAAGCGGAAAACGCCGAAGCTCTGTTTGCGCAAGCAGATATTGATGGTGGTTTGATAGGCGGTGCTAGTTTGGAAGCGGAGCAGTTTGTTAGCATCTGCACAGCGGCTCAAGCCCGGAGTAACTAATTTATGTTAGAAATTTTATTGATTGCCTACTTAATCGTCGCCATTATCTTGATTGGATTCATTATGATTCAGCAAGGTAAAGGAGCCGATATGGGAGCGTCGTTTGGCGCTGGTGCATCAAATACTGTATTCGGCGCAAGCGGATCAGGAAACTTTTTGACCCGCACGACAGCGACCTTAGCAGTGGTATTTTTCATTCTTTGCTTAGTTCTCGGTAACTTGGCAGTAGGCACCGGTGATTCAAGCAGTAAGTTTGAGGCCATCGAAGTGCCGGTTAATCAAGTACCGGACGTGCCAGCAAATAATAGTGACGTCCCAGGCGGCAATTAAGCGTCACGGAACGACACGGTCAGTTTAGCGGATGTGGTGGAATTGGTAGACACGCTATCTTGAGGGGGTAGTGCTTAACGGCGTGCGGGTTCAAGTCCCGCCATCCGCACCAAATTTGCAACCAGTTAGGTTGCGGTAAATAGTTTAAACCCGTATAATAGCAATACGTTTTCGGACGCGGGGTGGAGCAGTCTGGTAGCTCGTCGGGCTCATAACCCGAAGGTCGTAGGTTCAAATCCTGCCCCCGCAACCAATAACAAAAAGGGTCCAGTGTTTTAAAAGCCCCGCAGCAGTCCGGGGCTTTTTACTATGTGGCCTTTGCTGCGGCAAGTTTGGTGGATTGACGCTAAGCTTGAGTGGGCAGTCAATAACACTGGGCGGTTTCGCCCTTTTTTCGTTTTAGGAGTTAGCAAACTTGGCTCGAATGGAAGACCGTTTATATGACATGTTAGAACCAGCTGTTGCAGCACTGGATTTCGACCTATGGGGTGTGGAATTTGTGCGCGCTGGTAAACATTCAACATTGCGTGTTTATATCGATAGTGAACAGGGTGTCACGGTCGACGATTGTGCCGATGTGAGTCATCAGGTTAGCGCAATCTTAGATGTCGAAGATCCGATTAATAGCGAGTACTACCTTGAAGTATCTTCGCCGGGAATGGAACGGCCTTTCTTTAAAGTCGAGCAGTATGCGCTCTATTTAGGTGAAGTTGCGGCTGTGGAATTAACGATGGCGCAGCAAGGTAAACGCAAATTTAAAGGTGTAATTGCCGCGGTTGAGGGTGATTATATAGAATTCAACATTGATGGTGAGGCGTTCAAAGTCGCTCATTCAGCCATCAAAAAAGCTCATTTAGTTCCTCAGTTCAACTAGGGATTGCGTAGGCGAGGCAAGATAATGGCAAAAGAAATCTTATTAGTAGCAGAAGCGGTTTCCAACGAAAAAGATGTATCCAAAGAAAAGATATTTGAAGCGCTGGAGTCTGCACTTGCGCATGCCACCAAGAAAAAATATGACGGTGATATTGATGTTCGCGTCAGCATTGATCGCCAGACTGGTGAGTTCGATACGTTTCGCCGCTGGTTAGTGGTCGATGATAGTGAGCAGCCGTTAGAAAATCCTTATCGCGAAATCAGTCTTGCCGCCGCACAGTATGAAGATTCGAATGTGCAAGCTGGCGATTATGTTGAAGAGCAAATCGAGTCTATCGAGTTTGACCGTATCACAACGCAAACTGCCAAGCAGGTGATAGTGCAGAAAGTACGGGAAGCCGAGCGTGCGAAAGTCGTCGATGAGTACAAAGAGCATGTGGGAACCTTGGTCAGCGGGATTGTAAAACGCGCTAATCGGGAACATGTGATTTTGGACCTAGGCAATAACGCTGAAGCGATTATTTACCGCGAAGATTTATTACCACGGGAATCATTCCGTGCAGGTGATCGGGTGCGTGGACTGTTGTTTGATGTGCGTCCTGAAGCACGAGGTGCCCAGTTGTTTGTGAGCCGGACTCACCCTGATTTCCTGATTGAGTTGTTCCGCATTGAAGTGCCAGAAATTGGCGAAGAACTGATTGAAATCCGTGGTGCAGCTCGTGATCCAGGTTCACGGGCGAAAATTGCAGTAAAAAGCAATGACCGTCGGATTGACCCGGTCGGTGCCTGTGTGGGAATGCGTGGTGCGCGAGTGCAAGCTGTATCCGGTGAGCTGGGTGGCGAGCGCGTGGATATTGTCTTGTGGGATGATAACCCAGCACAGTTTGTGATTAATGCGATGGCTCCTGCCGAAGTGGCATCCATTGTTGTTGACGAAGATGCGCACACCATGGACATTGCTGTTGAAGAAGGGAACCTAGCCCAAGCCATTGGTAAAGCAGGACAAAACGTTCGATTAGCGAGTCAATTAACGGGCTGGCAGCTTAACGTGCTGTCGGTGACGGACTTCAACGAGCGTAACCAAGCGGAAGCACAGAAAGTATTAGACTTATTTACTTCTAAACTCGATATCGATGCAGATTTTGCCACTGTTTTGGTGGATGAAGGCTTCTCGAGTTTGGAAGAAATTGCGTATGTTCCGATGGAGGAACTGTTAGAGATTGATGGCATGGACGAAGACATCGTTGAAGAGCTTCGGTCACGAGCTAAAACAGCTCTGACGACCCAAGCACTGGCCAACGAAGAGTCGTTAGAGAATGCGATGCCAGATGCGTCCCTTCTGAATTTAGAAGGGCTGGAGTTACAACTGGCCAACGCATTAGCGAGTCGTGGTGTCATTTCATTAGAAGATTTAGCCGAGCAGGGCGTCGACGATCTCGTCGATATCGAGGGGCTCACTGCGGAACGAGCAGGTGAGTTGATTATGCAAGCGCGTAATATTTGCTGGTTCGGTAACGAAGAATAGATCAACGGGGGTACTAGAGACTATGGAAGAAGTAACGCTGGATAAACTAGCTCAAGACGTCGGTACGACAGTTGATCGTTTGGTGCAACAGTTTGCGGAAGCAGGCATTAAAAAGCAGCCAGGCGACCGTGTCAATGAACAGGAAAAACAAACACTGTTGGCTCATTTAAATAAAACAACGGGTGGGGCTGCGCCTAGCGAACCTGCCAAAATGACGTTAAAGCGTAAAGAAAAGAGCACGTTAAGTATTGGTGGCGGCCCTGCAGGCCGGACGAAATCCGTGCAAGTTGAAGTACGGAAAAAACGCACTTATGTTAAACGTTCTGTGCTGGAAGAGCAGCAAAAAGCGGAGCAAGAACGTTTGGAACAGGAGCGCTTAGCCGCTGAACTGAAACGTCAGGAAGAAGAAGTGAAAAAAGCAGCTGCAGAGCAAGCCAAAGCGGCCGCAAAAGCAGCAGAAGAGAAAGCCAAGCAAGAAGCTGCTCGCAAAGAGAAAGAGCAAGCGAAGGCGAAAGCTGAAGCTGAAAAGCGTGCGGCAATGAGCCCAGAAGAGCGCAAGCGGGCTGACGAAGCAAAAGTTGAAGCAGAGCGGTTACGCAAAGCTCAAGAAGAAGAAGCACGGAAAAAAGCAGAAGCAGAAGCGGCACGACAAGCAGAAGAAGCACGTCGTTTAGCAGAAGAAAATGAAGCCCGTTGGCAGGAAGAAGAAGCCAAGCGGAAGCGTGCCGAGCAAGAAGAAGTTCACTTCACTACCTCGCAAACTGCGCGTGAAGCAGAAGACGAGCAGGATGAAGGTGAAGAGCGCCGTGCACGACGTAAGCAAAGCAAGCAGCGTCGCCATAAAGATGATGAGCGTGATGATACACCGCGCCGTGAGAAACGTCGTAAAGGTGCAAAACGGTCAACCTTACAGCATGGGTTTAACAAGCCTGCTGCGCCGGTTGAGCGTGAAGTGCGCCTCGGCGAAACGATCACCGTGGGTGAATTAGCGAACCGTATGGCGGTGAAAGCCAGCGAAGTCATCAAAACCATGATGAAAATGGGTGAGATGGTCACCATCAACCAAGTTTTAGACCAAGAGACCGCAACCCTGGTGGTTGAGGAAATGGGTCATAAAGTGGTGTTGGTGAGTGAAAACGCGCTGGAACAAGAAATTTTAGCGGACCGTGATGAAGAGCTGAACCAACAATTAGTGTCGCGTGCACCAGTCGTGACGGTGATGGGTCACGTTGACCACGGTAAAACGTCATTACTTGACCATATTCGGAAAGCGAAGGTGGCGGCCGGTGAAGCAGGTGGGATTACCCAGCATATTGGTGCATACCACGTGAAAACCGATCACGGCATGATTACGTTCCTAGATACCCCAGGACACGCCGCCTTTACCTCAATGCGTGCGCGTGGTGCTGGAGCAACGGACATTGTTATCCTAGTGGTCGCGTCGGACGATGGTGTGATGCCACAAACGATTGAGGCGATTCAACACGCCAAAGCAGCAGGTGTTCCAATTGTGGTTGCAATTACCAAAATGGATAAGCCTGAAGCTGATCCGGACCGCATTAAGAACGAGTTAGCACAACGCGAAGTAATCCCAGAAGAGTGGGGTGGCGATGTGATGTTTGTGCCTGTTTCAGCACGGACCGGTGACGGCATTGAGGACCTCCTTGAAGCAGTGTTGCTCCAAGCTGAAGTGTTAGATTTGAAAGCAGTTGCCAGCGGTATGGCGCGTGGTATCGTGATTGAATCACGACTTGACCGGGGCCGTGGTCCGGTAGCCTCTATCTTAGTCCAAGAAGGCACCTTACGTCGTGGTGATGTGGTGTTGTGTGGGCTTGAGTACGGTAAGATTCGTGCAATGCGTGATGAAACCGGGCGTGAAGTAGAAGAAGCAGGTCCATCGATTCCAGTTGAGATCCTTGGTTTATCCGGGGTTCCACAAGCAGGTGATGAAGCCACAGCGGTAAAAGACGAGCGGAAAGCGCGGGAAGTTGCAAACTACCGTCAAGGCAAATACCGTGAAGTGAAATTGGCGAAACAGCAGAAAGCGAAACTGGAGAACATGTTCGCTAACATGCAAGAAGGCGACGTTAAAGAACTCAATATTGTTCTTAAGTCCGACGTTCAAGGTTCACTCGAAGCCATCTCTGACTCATTAATGAGTTTGGCGACCGATGAAGTGAAAGTGAATATTATCGGAAGTGGCGTGGGTGGAATTACTGAAACCGATGCGTCGCTCGCGAATGCCTCAAACGCAATTATTATCGGCTTTAACGTGCGTGCAGATGCCTCTGCCAAGCGCTTGATTGACCAAGAGTCTGTTGATTTACGTTATTACAGCGTTATTTATGACTTATTGGATGAAGTGAAGGCGGCAATGGGCGGCATGTTAGCGCCTGAGTTTAAGCAACAAATTATCGGTTTGGCTGAAGTTCGAGATGTCTTTAAATCACCAAAACTTGGCGCGATTGCGGGTTGTATGGTGGTTGAAGGTATCGTGAAGCGCTCAGCTCCAATTCGCGTGTTACGTGACAACGTGGTGATCTTTGAAGGTGAGCTAGAGTCATTACGTCGCTTTAAAGATGACGTTCAAGAAGTTCGTCATGGCATGGAATGTGGAATTGGCGTGAAGAACTATAACGACGTTCGCGTCGGTGACCAAATTGAAGTGTTTGAAACAGTTCAAGTAGAACGGAGCCTCTAATGGCCAGAGATTACAGTCGTACGGATCGGGTTGGGCAGCAGTATCAGCGGGAAATTGCGCAGATACTGCAGCGTGAACTGAAAGATCCTCGCATCTCGTTAGTGACGGTTTCTGAAGTCGAAGTATCACGTGATTTGGCGTACACCAAAGTGTATGTCACGTTTTTGAATGATGACGAAGATTACGTGAAAACTGCTTTAAAAGTCCTGAACGAAGCGGCTGGCTTTGTTCGCTCGCTACTCGGTAAACGGGTTCGTGCGCGAATTATTCCTGAACTGCGCTTTGTTCATGATCCGTCGTTGGGTGAAGGCCTCCGGATGTCACGTTTAGTGGCGGAAGCCTTGCGCAAAGACGCGGAGCGAGGAACACCGACAACCGATTCAACAAAGGATCAGCAAGGGGACGAATAAAATGGGACGACGGAAGTCGGGCCGTGATGTGAACGGCGTGATTTTATTAGATAAGCCCCAAGGTCTCACTTCAAACGCCGCGCTTCAGCAAGTGCGGCGTTTTTTTAATGCCAATAAAGCGGGACATACGGGCGCTTTGGACCCATTAGCAACGGGTATTTTGCCGCTGTGTTTTGGCGAAGCCACCAAATTATCTCATTTTTCTTTGGCTGCTGATAAAACGTATCAGGTGGTCGCGCAACTTGGGCAGCGTACCACGACGAGTGATGCGGAAGGCGATATTGTCTGGACCGCCACCGATGCGCAGCTAGCGGTGCTCAACGATGGGTTGATCGATGCGGCTATCGCCCACTTTACTGGGGAACAAGAGCAGTCGCCCTCGATGTATTCAGCTCTGAAATACGAAGGCAAGCCGCTCTATTGGTACGCGCGGCAAGGAATTGATGTGCCGTTAAAAACACGCACAATCACCATTCATTCAATTCAACAGTTGGGTTGGGAAGGGGATCGACTGCACTTGGAAGTGACCTGCTCAAAAGGAACTTATATTCGAACCTTGATTGATGATATGGGACAGTTTTTGGGGTGCGGTGCCTATGTGGCCGAACTTCGACGAACTTGGATAGAAGGCGTTAAAGGTCGTGTTTGGCGGATGGAAGAGTTGGCTGAAATCGCCGCGCAAACAATGCCAGACCAAGAACGTTATGAGGCGCTGGATGCCTTGTTGGAACCAGTGGACAGTGTGATTCGCCAGTTTCCTATAGTGCGGCTGAATGACGAGGATGGGATGCGTTTTCAACGGGGGAATCCAGTCCCTTTACCAGCGGGAACCTTGGCCTCTGATGAGGCGCCCGCACGGGTGTATGCTGCCGAAGGCGAGCGAATGTTAGGGCTCGGCGTTGGGCAAGAAAGTCTGTTAGCACCCAAACGGGTGTTAAATCTATAAATTCATTTTTTTACGAGTGGTTAAGATTGCGCTCAGTAGGATTCGAGCGTATAATTCACCACGATTTGATCAGTGCTGAATTAGTGATTGGCACTGATATTTTTCACCATTAGGAGTAAACTATGTCACTAAGTACGGCAAAAAAAGCGGAAATCGTTAAAGAATACGGCCAAAGCGAAAACGATACTGGTTCACCAGAAGTTCAAGTCGCTTTGTTAACTGCAAACATTAACGAGCTGCAGAGCCACTTCCAAGAACACGCTAAAGATCACCACTCACGTCGTGGTCTATTACGGATGGTTAGCCAACGTCGTAAGTTGTTGGACTACTTAAAGCGTAAAGACAATCAGCGTTATGCAACTCTGATTGAGCGACTCGGTTTACGTCGCTAAGCAAAGTTCGAGTGAAGGGGCCACAGGTGGCCCCTTTTTTGTTTTAATATTGACTGGGCGTTGGCCGTTATAAGTTATTCATGAGCAGTTTGGTTGAAACTTTTCATGAATAACGAGTAACGAAAAACGCATCACTAAGTAAGATGAAAGGAAATGAACACGTGAATCCAATAACCAAGAAATTCCAGTACGGTCAACATACAGTGACGTTAGAAACCGGTGCTATGGCGCGCCAAGCAACCGCCGCAGTATTGGCCAGTATGGATGACACCACAGTATTAGTGACTGTGGTTGCTAAAAAAGATGCTAAAGAAGGTCAAGATTTTTTCCCGTTAACAGTAAACTATCAAGAGCGGACCTATGCCGCTGGTAAAATCCCTGGTGGTTTCTTCAAACGTGAAGGCCGTCCTTCAGAAAACGAAACCTTAACCTCGCGTCTGATTGACCGTCCCATTCGTCCATTATTCCCAGAAGGGTTTAATAACGAAGTTCAAATTATTGCCACCGTCATTTCGGTCAACCCACAAATCAACCCTGATATTGTGTCGTTAATTGGGACCTCGGCAGCATTAGCAATTTCTGGTGTGCCTTTTGCCGGCCCAATCGGTGCTGCGCGCGTTGGGGTGTTGAACGATGAATACGTGCTGAACCCAACCATGGATGAATTGGCGCAGTCCAAGCTAGACCTCGTGGTTGCAGGAACTTCCAGTGCCGTGTTAATGGTCGAGTCAGAAGCACAGTTATTGTCTGAAGATGTCATGCTGGGTGCCGTAGTTTACGGTCATGAGCAAATGCAAACAGTGATCCAAGCCATCAATGAATTTGCTGCAGAAGCGGGCAAAGAGAAGTGGGACTGGGTTGCACCTGCCACCAACGATGCACTGTTGAATCAAATCAAAGCCTTGGCAGAAGCAGGAATTGCTGAAGCCTACGCCATTACCGAAAAAGCAAAGCGCCATGAACAACTGAATGCGTTAAAAGCAGAGGTTGTGGAGAAGTTGGTCGCAGAAGACGAGACCGTCGATGTCAATGAAGTCGGTGAGTTATTCCACCGCTTAGAAGGTGAATTAGTACGTAGCCGCATCATTGCAGGCGAAAAACGAATCGATGGCCGTGAACCAGATATGGTTCGTGCGTTGCATATTGCGACGGGTGTATTACCAAGAACACACGGTTCAGCAGTGTTCACGCGCGGCGAAACGCAAGCGTTAGTAACCGCTACCTTGGGAACTGAGCGCGATGCACAGATGATTGACGACTTAACCGGTAAAGTGGACAGTCGCTTCATGTTGCATTACAACTTCCCTCCGTACTGTGTGGGTGAGACTGGCATGGTTGGCTCACCGAAGCGTCGCGAAATTGGCCATGGCCGTTTGGCGAAGCGCGGTGTTCAAGCGGTAATGCCGAGCCAAGACGAATTCCCGTACACCGTACGAGTGGTGTCTGAAATCACCGAATCCAACGGTTCAAGTTCAATGGCGTCCGTGTGTGGTGCTTCGTTGGCCTTGATGGATGCCGGGGTGCCAATTAAAGCATCGGTTGCTGGTATTGCCATGGGCTTGGTGAAAGAAGGCGACAAATTTGTGGTGTTGTCTGATATTTTAGGTGACGAAGACCACTTGGGTGATATGGACTTTAAAGTAGCGGGAACCGCGGAAGGGGTCACTGCTCTGCAAATGGACATCAAGATTGATGGAATCACCCGTGAAATCATGGAAATCGCATTGGCACAGGCCAAGTCTGCACGGTTGCATATTTTGCAAGTCATGGACGAAGCGATTGCCAGTGCTCGTACCGAACTATCCAGCTATGCGCCTCGTTACACCACGATTAAAATCAACCCAGACAAGATTCGTGATGTGATTGGTAAAGGTGGTGCAGTGATTCGTGAATTGACCGAAAGCACGAACACCAATATCGAAATCAATGATGATGGTACGGTTCGCATTGCTGCGACCGACCAGGAATCAGCCGACGCCGCCATTGCTCGAATTGAGGAATTAACGGCTGAAGTGGAAGTGGGCCGTATTTACCAAGGTAAGGTTGCTCGCATTGTTGACTTTGGTGCCTTCGTAACAATTTTACCAGGCAAAGACGGTTTAGTTCACATTTCTCAAATCGCTGAAGAGCGAGTGAATGATGTGAACGAATATCTGAAAGTGGGTGATGTGGTCCCAGTGAAGGTATTAGAAATTGATCGTCAAGGTCGCATCCGTTTAAGCATGAAAGATGCAGCTGAAAAACCAGCGCAAACAGAAGCACCGGTAGCAGATGAGACGAACACGTCGGCCGACGACGAGTAATTTTCATTCAGCAATCACTGACTAGTCAGCTCAAAGCTGCGTTTGGAGTTTCCAAGCGCAGCTTTTCTTTTTTCTGAACCTTCGTTTTTCTCGTTCATCTAAGTTATTATGAGACTTTCCAGATCGTCTATACAAGGTTGTTAATTATGAAACTCCGGATGGGATTCGTTGCGATTATGTTGGCTTCAGTGATCGGTTGTGCCCAGACCACGTCAACAACGACGGCCACTGCGTTGATGAATTTGGCGGTGGTCAAACCCGACGAACCCGATATGCGTTATCAAGTTGAAATCGCTAAGATCAACGAACTTTTGGCAAATGAAGCAGAACTTTCCATTCCGACTGAAGGGCAAGCGGATTTAAAATACCGCCGTGGTTCACTTTATGATGCGTTGGGGTTGTATGGCTTAGCTCGTTATGATTTTCATCAGGCTTTGGAGCACAACCCTCGATTAGCTTCTGCTTATAATTACTTAGGCATTCATTATACGGCGATACAAGAGTATGGCTATGCCTACGAAATGTTTGATGCGGTGCTAGAACTCGATCCGGAGCATCCCTATGGAGTCTTAAATCGTGCCTTAACGTCTTATTATGACGATCGTATCGATTGGGCAATTAAAGACTTTAATACCGCACTTGAGCAATCACCCAATGATGCGTATCGCGTTATTTGGTTATATTTTGCGGAAGCGGAAAAAGATCCCGCCACAGCACGGTTGAATCTTGCCAAACGCCGCCTTGACTTCGCGAATCAAGAATGGGGCTGGTATTTGGTTGATTTAATTTTAGGGGCGATTGACGATGATCGCTTTATCCAAGAATACGCATTACGCGAATTAAGTGATGATGAAACGCCGGCAGAGCGGATGTGTGAAACCTATTTTTATCTGGGCAAATTACGCCAATTAGACGGTGATTTTGCCACTGCTGAAGTGTATTTTCGAATGGCGTTGAGCACTCATGTGCCGTTTTTCTTAGAATATCGTTATGCCAACTTGGAATTGCATCGTACTGCCTTGGCTCGCGAAGCGAGTGCTCAATCGGAATAGGGCACCGAGTTGAATTGGTTGCTTGCGGTGTGGCTGAGCGTTAGTGCTTTAAGCGGGAGTTCTTCCGTGCTCGCCCCTTGGCCACAATCAGTGAGCAGCCTAGGGCATCAATGTGGGGTCCGCACGGCCACAGCGGTGTATATACCAGTGAGCGACCGCCAAGCAGCCTGGAGTCTCCTCTCAGCTTGGCAAGAGCATCCATTGGCTCACTTTTATGGGTGCTTCGACTTGCACTATTATTTACCCACCGAGCTCCACTGTGCGCCCCAGGGAGTGCGCCAACGGTTGCACTGTCAATGGAATTCACCGCAATCACCCCTATCGTCTGCTGCTCCTCAGCTGTTGTTAGTTGCCAATCAAGATTGGGGCATTGCACATAGTTCGCCTCAACAAATTGTAATGCCCAGCACAGGCTCAGTGGCATTGCTAGGCCACGAAATTGGCCATTGGTTAGGGCTGGTGGATGAGTATGCAATGTCGCCTGAATTGGCCGAGCCATTTTGCCATGGGCATTATCAGCACCCTAGTTTAAATGTGGTGGTCACAACCCAGCAACAAATGACTGCAACTGAATTACAAGCCTTCTGGAAACGCTTACCTTGGCATCGAGCGGTGTCTGAGTGGCAACAATTGGGGGTAGAGCAAGAAGATGGACAGTGGCAGCTAGGCTCTCCTGAGGGCATCATTGGCCTGCATGCGGTGGCCACCTGCGCCACTGTTCCCAATCATTATGCATGGCGGCCAGTGCCAGAAATGACACCGATGCAGTACCACGACATCGGTGTTTGGCCCGATCTGTACCTTCAATTAAGCAAACCTCACTAGAGCGACGTCATAGTTTAGTAATGGGGATATAGATGAATCCACTACTTAAGTTTATGGTTATATGCATATTTCTTATGTCCATGAATTGTTTTGCTGATGAACGTCGAAAATTCAAGTATGTTGGTTGGTTTGATAGGAATTTCAAAACAATTATTGAGCCGCTTTCATCTAGTGAAGATGGCCGATTTGTAATTGGGCGCGATGGAATCAACGAAGCGACGTTTTGCAGTGTTGATGATGATTATGTTTGTATTTTTTCCCAAGCTTACGCGTTCTCATTTCCGAAAGCGAATACTGAATTGCCGCCAAGCTGGAAGCTTCATGGAGTGACTTATAAGGTGGTACGACAAGGAATTTCATTGTCGCTTTGGGGGCGTGAAATAACCGATGCTTATCTGATTGAAACGCCTCGCGACGCAAATTTAGCTGGCCGCCAAAGAGGTAAATCAACATACACGTTATTTTCGCGAGAATTGGGAGTATTAGGATTTAGTTTTGGTCTTTCACCCGAAGGTGAGGCTGATGAAGTTTATTGGTTGATGGGGGCCAAAGGATTTGGCGCACTGCAGGACTAAAAATCAACGATAATCAGCCAGCAGCTATTTAGTGCTTTTGGTCAAACCCGAACCATTTACACCGCAGGCGGTGTTGCGCTTGGCAGCATGCTGCCGCCAACCGAGCAAGGTTTTACCGGGCATCGGCAAATGGATGCCTTGGGCATTGTGCACATGAAAGGGCGCATTTATGACCCCACCCTTGGGCGCTTTTTACAAGCTGACCCCTTTGTGCAAGAACCCAAAAACAGCCAGAACTACAACCGCTACAGCTACGTGCTGAACAATCCCATGAGCTATACCGACCCGAGTGGGTATTTCTTCAGTAAGCTCTGGGAAACAATCAAACCCATTATTGGCGCAGTTGTCGTAGCAGTACTGAGTGTGTATTGCCAAGCATGCGCCACGTATTTCGCCAGCAGTTGGTATGGTGCCGCCACCGCAGGTGCTATAGCCGGAGCAGCAGGTGCTGCTGCTAATGGTGGGAATATCTTCACGGGAGCATTACGAGGGGCGGTGGCTGCCGCTGCGTTTTATGGGGTTGGTCAAGTTTTCGAGCCGGGCTCATTTGGTCATCTTGCTGGACGTGGCCTCGCTGGCGGAGTGATGAGTGACTTGTATGGTGGTAAGTTTGGGCATGGCTTCTGGTCTGCTGGACTGGGTAACGCTTCTAGCGGCCAATACAGTACAAATGCTTCGACACAAGTAATTGTGTCTGCTGTGGTAGGAGGAACGATTAGCAAACTAACTGGTGGGAAATTTGCTAATGGTGCATTCAATGCTGCGTTTGCTAGAATGCTAAAAGAGACTGGAAATTATTATCAAAATCAAGCTACTGCTAAAGCTAATAGATCAAAAGTCTTAGAGCTAAGCTCGATGACTGGGGAAAGTTCTAGTTTATTTGATGGGAAAGTGGAAGTTGCGTGGTGGGGACCATTAGCTGGAGAAGTTTCAGCAGATGATTTGGCCAGCGTTAAAGACAGTTTAGATGATATTTTTGCTACAGACAGTGGAAAAGAAATGCTTGGAAAATTATCAACTAAATCACCATTGAAGATTATTTTGAATAATATTGGTGAAAATTTTGGTCGCTTGAATGGAAACATAATGACAGTGGATCTGAATACCAACTTAAATTTCTATAATTTAGCGAGTGAGGCAATGCCTTTAACACGGTTTTCATTAACTAGAATAATAGCTCATGAAATGGGACATGCAGTGATGGGGCTCGCTGATACTAATAACGCCAACGTTTTATTTACAGATAAAATTATGTCTGAAATCGATGGCACTCAAAGGCAACAATATAGCAATGCTTGTACTTTAAATCCACAAGGGGCGTGTATATGATTAAAGTAATTGGTTTGTTGTTAATAAGTATCTTATCTTTTAGTGTAAATGCTAAGAAATATGTCTATGAATCACTTGGACAGCCAAGCCTAGGTATCGACATAGAAAATGAAGTCTTTATGATAGGTGATGCTGTAGGACAGCTAAAATCATGTGAACTTAAAGAGCTTGAACTGTGTTTACAAATAGGGAAAACGTTTATTGTGATTCCAGATAATCATAAAGCTCCCCTTAAAGTGAAGTTATCTGGGAGTTCGGAGTTGGTTTTTTTACCCATTATGAAGTCAATGTCGGTGCTAGGAAACAACATTGAAGGGTTTGAAGTTAATATTCACAATGTAAAAGATCGAACCCTTGAATCTTCATTGTTTTTTAACTCGGAGTATGGGCTGTTAATGTTTAGTTTTGATGGAAGTATTTATTGGTCTGCTAGCCTTAGAGGATTGGCAAGTAGGGTCAAAGATTAATTATATTTGTTAATATTTAACTGGCCCCCACGTTTACTTTGTAGGCAAGCCCTGGGGGGCGGGTTATTATCAGCAATATTACCAGTCCAAAAATTACAAGGCATCTGATGGTACTGCATTTGACTATAATGACTATCCAGGTAGCACAAATTATGGTGATAACTGGCGAGATCAGGCCCATGTCTGGATGGGAGCTAAACATTACTACAGACTGAAAGGTGCGAACTAAAATGAAACTTCGGTATTATACATTAAAGGTTATATTTTTAGGAATGATATTTGTGAATATCAGTGCTTGCTCTAGTGAGCAAGCACCCTCTTTTGAAAGCGTAAACGCTGATGTGCTTAGTAAAATTACAACTTATGAAGAGGTTGCATCTAAGGTTTTACTTTCAGGCGCTGATCGAATTAGTCGAACAGGTATTTACCCTAAAGGTGTTATCGATGATGAAGAAAATGAATGGTTTTTAGCTAGGTTTGATGAACTGAACTTGAACAATGGTGTTCAAGTGGATAAGGAAGATCAAATTGTAGAGTTTCTATATTGGTCTACAGGGCTAGTAAGTCGTGGGCAATCCCTTGTTGTCTTAAAATCAGGTTTAGAACTTAAAGACTCAGTTTTTTATGGTAACAAAATAAAGAACAATTCGATTGAGTGTAGGGTAATTAAGGAAGGTTGGTACGCCTGTTTGTCATAACGGGTGTGGCAGTATACTCACCGGTGCATTGCGAGGAGCCTTTGCAGCCGCTGCGTTTTATGGCATTGGTCAAGCGTTTGAACCGGGTTCATTCGGTCATATTGCTGGAAGTGGTCTTGCCGGCGGCGTTATGTCTGAAATATTTGGCGGGAATTTTGGGCATGGTTTTTTATCTGCCGGTGTTAATGCTATGGCCAGTGGTACTATCAACGGAATTAAAAAGGTAGGAGGTCGCATTATTGCAAGTGCTGTTGTTGGCGGAACGGTTTCAAAATTAACGGGTGGCAAGTTTGCTAATGGTGCAATTGTCGCCGCATTTTCTCGCGTTGTAGATGAGACACAAAGTCGAGGTTCTAAACTTAGTGACGGTAAAGCCAAAGGTGAGCTAACACTACAGGAAACAGAAGCTCTTGATCGTGACCTAATAGAACTAAATAAAAAGATTAGTTCACTTAAGTCATTTCAACTTAAAGAGGAAGCTTTAAGCTGGTTACATAAAAATGTTCATCCACTTGCAGTTGATCATGATGTTGAAATTGCAGTTAACATTTTTGACGATCTTGGCCAAATTAGATTGGGAAATGTAGTTACCGATTATTATAGGAATGAAATTAGCTCAACAACCCTATTGACTTCTAATATTCGAGGGTGGGAAAAAGGTTGGGTAGCAAACTGGCATTCTCATGCAGACGGACCGAGTGGAGGATTTAGTTATTCTGATCACAAGCTATACCAAAGTTGGGGCGATGTAACACCTAATGTGACCTACCATATGTCTAGAATTAACTTTCATGGTCGCGACGTGTTAGATACATATGAGGGGCAGTACTATGTTAAAGATTATTAGTTACATTTGTTTTTTAGTTATAGGGATAATGATCCCATGTGTTATTAAAGCAAACCCTTTGGCTGAAACGCTTACCCCAATTATAAATTTTGACCACAAGTCTTTACAATTAAATATTGAAAATAGAGTGATTTTGGAAGGGTATTTGTTTATCGATAGAGAGGTATATTTATTTTCGAGTTTGGATTCTCTAAATAAATTCACATCTGTTGATAGAGTTACGATTAAAGCAAATGATGAAATTGAGCTATCAAATTTTAATGGATGTTTTGTTAGCGTTAAAGGTACTTTGAAGTTGTATACGGGTAATGTAAGTCGTTATTTTCTAGAAGATGTTGATTCAGTCGAACGGAGAGGATTATTTTACGATCTTGCTCTTCGGCAACAGCCTGATAAGCCGCCAAAGTGTTTGGTAAAGGCAATTATCGACGTATTGTAAAGCTCTTAATCAGATGATATGAGGCGGCGTCGGCAATGTGAGTATTCGGAGTAAGTTTGGACAATGAGTATAATAAAATTTGGTACTAGTAGATTAATGTGGGGAGTTTTAGTAATAATGTTATTTTCAATCTCGTCCAGTGCTTGCAGTTATAAAACAACAAATCCAGATTTAAGGATTAGCATCTTGTTAGAAGAAGATAAATTTGATTTTTTTCGAGTTTCTCTATTTGAGTTCGCTAACAAGCATGGCTTAAGCGTTAGTGATAGCTCTCGCAGCTATCCAACAGGTAAAAACCCCATATTAATAGAGTTCACAGATACTAATGGAAACCGAGTTATCAAAATTAACAATTTAATGGACGAAAAAAGATTTGTTATTTCCTTTTTTGATTGTAAGGAATGTGACTTAAAACCTTTGCATACGTCTCTCGTGGATCATATTAAGTCATCGTTTCCTTATTCAATTCAAAAAGAAAATTTCTGAAGAGTTTTGAACACTCTCATGGACAGGGTGAGATCGGTGTTTTTAAAGTTCAAATCTTTGTTTAAGGGAATAAAAAAATATTGGCGGGTAATTGCTGCAGCAGTGGTCTCTTATTTTACTTTCGGGGCCGCAAGCGGATGGGCTTCAAGTTGGGCCTTAAGCTCAGGATTAAGTGCAAGCGCTGCTGGGTTTACTGGGGCAGTTGTCGGCGGTGCAGCAGCTGGTTTTGTAAGTGGTGCTATTATGACAGGTTCGCTCAGAGGAGCGATGAGCGGCGCTTTGGCGGGTGCTATTACTGGCGGTATTTTCGAGGGCATTGCACAGTATGGATTTAATACATCCATTGTAGGTGAAGCGGCAGCCGCAATGCAGCTAGAGCAAGCTGGTGTATCACGACAAACCATTATGAAGCTATATAGAAAATCAGCAAATACAAGCTCTTTTAAAGTGCCTAATAGATTCAATGGCGACAAAGAAGGGCTTGAAAAAGCATTATCCAGTTTAAATAAAAAAATTGAAAGCTTAGGTCCTTTCACATTCGAAGCTGATGCAGCTAAGTGGCTACATGAAAATGGGTTGCCAATAGGCGATAAATACCAAGCTGAAATTTATGCAAATATATACAATGACGCTAAAGAGGGTTACTCAATCGGAAAAGTTATTACGAGTTATGATTCGCGTGAAGTAGTTGAGCTATATCGCTCAACCCCATTCACAGTCAATCACGGCAGAACTGCTTTCTGGCATACCCATCCAGCTGGTGATTCTGGCTTTTCAGTTTCCGATTTTGATGTTTTAAAGCGCGGCTCTGGTTATGTTTCATATAGCCCTACTCCGGGTTATACAGGAAGCGGTTTAAAGATTTTCAATGCAACTAAGGCGTGGAAGGAGTTTGGGAATAAATATGGACTGATGCCGCAGTCAATAGGCGATGCTCATACTCGGTGCGTTTTTCAAAACTGTGCGCTCTAGGAGGTAATATGCGGGTACTGATTTTTTTATTTATGCTTCCTATTTATGCTATTGCGGAAACAATGCCATTGTTGACGTCATTTTATGAAATAAGTTTATCTGGGAAACATTTACATAATCAACGAATAGAAGTAGTAGGTTTTTTATCAGCAATTAAGCCCAATGAGGAAACTAGTTTAATATATTTATGCGCAACTGAAGATGCTTGTTTTAGCGTGAGCAAAGATAGGTTGGCTATTCGTTTTACTGACGAAATCATGGGTGAAATATACGCATATGATAAGTGTCATGTTGCATTGACTGGTATATATAAGTTTGAACCAAGTACGAATATATCGCGCAGTTTTGGCGAGCTTGTTGAAGTCACTTACGTTGCGTTGGCTGTTAGTAGAAATGATTATTCGGATTTTAATAACAAATGTGCTGTTTGGAATGATATCTCCCAAGATATCAATATAAGCGAACAGTCAGCTGATAAGTTCAATATCAACATGGATAAACGTTAATTTAAATTAAGAGGGTAAACTGTAAATTACAGACGAATTGTTGCTTTAACCTTGACGGTCTTATTGGCGCACTAAATTCAGGTGAACAAACATTTAGCGATTCAATTTTAGCGGAGTTTGGTGCTGGAGTTCACACTTTGGATGTAGATGCGTCTTATCAAATTGGTTATCCTGGACTACATAAAAATGGTCTGATAATTCTAAATCCAAATGCTTACAACTCTCATTTAGGGGTGGCTCAACTCACTCTTGGTCATGAGTTGATTCACTATAGAGATTGGCTGGGGAGAGGTTCGGCTTGGTCTCAGCAAAGCAACTTAACGGAACATAATGCCTATAGCTGGGAAAAAAGTAACCTGAATAGATTTATTCAGCCAAGCTTATACCGAGATATGTACCAAAATAATCTGAGCAGACATATATATCCAGCGTCAATTACCTTGGCCGGTTTTCCGGCAATTATCTTGGCCGGTTGATACCGAATTTTAGTCGCCCTTACTCAAGGCAGTTTTGCGACGATAACTTTCACCTTCGCAGTGAATAATCGTAGCGTGATGAACCAAGCGATCGATAGCCGCTATGGTCATCGTTGAGTCATCAAAAAGCTCATCCCATTGGTCGAACGATTTATTTGATGTGATGATCATGCTGTGGCGCTCATACCGATGCGCAATCAGCTCAAAAAGCACGCTCGTTTCTTGTTCCGTTTTACGAACGTAGCCAACATCATCGACGATCAATAAACTGTACTTATCAAGCTTTAGAAGCTCGTCCTGTAGTCTTAAGTGTTGCTTCGCCTGCTGTAGTTGCTGAACGATAGCAGATGCCGCAATAAACTTAACTTTGTGGCCTTGTTCGATAAGGCCGTAGCCAATGCTACTGGCGATGTGCGTCTTTCCTAAGCCGCTGGCACCAAAAAGCAGGATGTTGCCACCGAGCTTTAACCAACTTGGTTGATTAATTAATTCGGCAATAAGATGCTTATTAACGCCTTCAACAAGACTAAAATCGAAGTTGCTAAGATTCTTACCCACGGGTAATTTAGCGTCCTTGAGAAGCCGTTGTGTAATCCCCCCGAAAAATCGGAGCAGTTATAAGTAGAAAATTCCGTTAAACTAAAACGAAGGAGTTTTCTATGCGCAAATCACGATACACAGATAGTCAGATCTTAGCGATTCTGAAACAAAACGAGAACGGTATACCGGTTCCAGAGCTTTGCCGTGAACACGGCATGAGCTCAGCTCAATTTTATAAATGGCGCGCCAAGTTTGGCGGCATGGACGCATCGATGATGAAGCGTCTCAAAGAGCTTGAGGACGAAAATAAACGCCTCAAGAAAATGTATGCCGAAGAGCGACTTAAAGCTGAGATCCGCAAGGAAGCTCTTG
>NZ_FMXN01000004.1 GCF_900104245.1 Pseudidiomarina indica | reverse complement strand
TGAGAGCTAATGTGCTGAGTAGTTGATCACCTTTCTCGGGCTCAAATATTCCGCGATGCCCTCCCGCTTCAGCTCCTTGAGCAACAATGAAATCGATACCTGAGCCCTCAATGATAAGCGCTTCTTCTAGTCAGCTTTGAGCGAGGAGCGGACCTTTTGACTTTCAGGTTACTGCAACTAGTGACTAGCCGTCGCGTTATTAGTAAGTGATGGTGTCGCCAGCGATGTACGGCACATTCACTTCGGCAATATTGCGCGTTTTGTTGTTGTGTTGGGTATTTAAATCGTTTACTGTCAATGACATAACAAAAAACAAAGATTGGATATCGTGCGCTCGCTAGAGTGTAAGTGAGCATGCTCAAATTGCCTGTGCTAACTCGGATTCTTTCAAGTTAGGAATGCCTGCTTGCTCAGTAAGTTAAGAGCTGAAAACTATCAATTGGACGAGTTGCTAAACGCGCACGCACAATATACAAATGTTAGGCATTCAAGGAGGAAAGATGCACACTTCAAGTAACAAGTATCTTCTGGCTGCGGCAATATGTTGTTTTGCTGCTGCACTTGCTCATCTGGGCTGTATTGTATTCGGGGGCGATTGGTATCGTTTCTTTGGTGCAGGCGAACAGATGGCTCTGATGGCAGAGCAAGGGCTTTGGTATCCGACAATTGTAACCTCTGTCATTGTCATGGTACTTTTGGTTTGGGCGCTTTATGGCCTGTCGGGCGCGGGCGCAATTAAATGTTTACCTCTGACAAAACTAGCGCTAATCCTCATTACTGGTATATTTTTACTTCGGGGCGTTTCCTTCGTCGGGTTAATGCCAATGTTCCCAGAAAACAGTTTAACGTTTTGGTTAATTAGTTCTGGTATCTGTTTGTTTATTGGCGGCTTGTTTGCTTTAGGTTCTTGGCAGCAGTGGCCAGTTTTAGGTGCAAAAAATGCCTAACAAAACGCAGCACTCGCTCCCGTTGGTCGCTGGGACGCCAACCCGCTGCGCGGCTCGTCGCCCGTGTGCTTTGCGTTATGTTTCAAGGAATTAAGATGAAAGCTTATGCACTTATTTGTAGCCTTCTGCTATTTACTCCCACAACCGTCACAGCATTTCAGTCGATAGATAACCAGTCGGTGAAACGAGCTCTAGAAGAAGATCAAGCGTCGCGTTCGGAAGAAAACTTTCAACAAGGTAAGTTTCCTAAATTCGCCGATGAAATGAACAGACGTTTGCTGGTGTTTACAGCGCTATCTAGGGGAGAGCTTGTAGCAGCAAATGACTTTTACCATGCAGCGGTAATCTTGCAGCACACAAATCTTGAACACGTTGGCGATACATTGCGGAGTATGGGTACTGAAAATCATTTGTTGGCTCATTTTCTTGCGAAATTCTATATTGTAACGTACATTTGTAAGTACATTGAGTTGTACATAGGTGATGCCAATGACAAGAGTACGTGTAGACGAAGATATTCGACCTCTATCTGAATTTCGGGCCGGAGTTGCAAAATTTGTGAAGCAAATCCATGAGACGCGGCGCCCGATGGTACTAACACAGCGTGGCCGCGGGGTTGCAGTGCTGGTTGATGTTCAAGAGTACGAAAAGATGCAAGAGCGCTTGGAAGTGCTCGAAGAGGTTTACCGCGCTGAAGAGCAAATCGCTAATGGTGCCGGAATTTCTCATGAAGATGCGAAATCACGTATTTTGAGTAAGCTAGCTCAATGAAGGTAGTTTGGTCTCCGCTTGCACTAGAGCGCGTAGAAAGTATCGCTCAATACATTGCCGAAGATAAGGCGAGTGCGGCGTTACACTGGGTTGATGGTTTATTTTCTTGCGTCGATCGCTTAGCTGAATTTCCGGAGAGTGGACGAGTCGTCCCTGAGGTGCGTTTGCAGCGTATTCGAGAAGTGGTGTTTGGATCTTACCGAGTTATCTATAGCATAACAAATCAGGTGGATATTCTAACGGTTCGTCGCAGCAGTCAGTTATTGAAAGCCTCTGAGCTCGGTGTGGATGAAACATAACAAGTCAATGAATTACGCGCCTGCGGCGCCGGACGCGCTAAAGCACGCAGGTTATTGTGGGCGTTAGCCTCATTAATTGCATTCCTTCTAGGTATCTTAAAATCATTTAAACACCCTGTATTAATCAAGTGTGGACCAGCAAACTATTTTAAGGTATTGATTGGATAATATTGAAGACTAAATTTAACGCTTGGTTTGCCAAGCATTACTAAGGAAGACAACTCTATGTTTACTATCGAACAATTGACTGAGTTTTTAGGCTGGACTTCGGTGCTGGTAATTGGCTACTTATTGATAGCCGCAGTGTTGGTTGTAGTCTTTAAAGACATGATAATTTCTATTCATAGCAAACTTTTTGGAATTGAAAAGAGCGTCATCGAATTGAAGTACTTTGAGTTCTTAAGCAACTTTAAAGTGGTGGCTACGATCTTTGTTATTCTGCCCTACCTTGCTTTAAAAATTATGGCTTAGTACGACTTAACAAGATAAAAACAAAAGCTGTTGGCTCTACCCCCTAAACAGGAAAAAAGCCAGCAGCTTTTTTATGCGTAAATATAAAATAGAATACACCAGCAAAGCCATGCTTTTATGGAGCAAAGAGCAAGAGGTATCACTCAGTTTTATTCAGCCAGGCAAGCCTACTGCGGCATAATATTTTGCTTTAGCCATAATAAAAGTCCAGTATGCTTTTTCACAGCATAACTGTGACCTCTAAAAGTTCTCAACTATTTTGTTCGTTTCTCAACTTAATTGTCCGCCCACAGTCAAAAGCTAACAGCCAAACCCGTTACTCCACAGTAACGGATTTGGCTAAGTTACGAGGTTGGTCAACATCGGTTCCTTTAATAATCGCGACAAAATATGACAGCAATTGCAAAGGGATCGTATATACGATGGGGGCGATGAGCTCATCGCAATGAGTGACCTGGATCACACGCATCGTGCTGTCGCTTTGGAAGCGAGCTTGTTTATCAGCAAATACATACATGATTCCACCGCGTGCTCGTACCTCTTCAACATTCGATTTTAACTTTTCCAATAACTCATCGTTCGGTGCGACCACAATCACCGGCATGCTGGCATCAATGAGTGCCAAGGGGCCATGTTTTAGCTCGCCGGCAGCATATGCTTCAGCGTGAATATAAGAAATTTCCTTTAACTTCAACGCCCCTTCCATAGCAATGGGGTATTGGGTACCACGCCCTAAGAACAAGCTATGGTATTTATCTGCAAACTCGGGCACTAACGCTTCAATGGCATCACTCAGTCGCAGCACTTCTTCAAGTTTGCTAGGTAACACTTTCAACGATTGAACAACCGCCGCTTGTTGCGCTTCAGACATGCCTCGAAATTGCCCAATGGCGAGGGTTAACATCAGCAATCCCACCAACTGTGTGGTAAAGGCTTTGGTTGAAGCCACCCCAATTTCAGCTCCTGCTCGGGTTAAATAAGCCAGGTCGGATTCCCGCACCATCGACGAGGTCGCAACATTACAAATGGTTAAACTGCCTAAGTAGCCCAATTGTTTGCTAAGACGCAACGCCGCCAAGGTATCGGCGGTTTCGCCCGATTGAGAAATGGTGACTAACAAACTATTGCGATGAACGTGGGATGTTCGATAACGGAATTCTGACGCAATTTCGACGTTGCAGGACACTCCCGCTAACGCTTCAATCCAATAGCGGGCGACGAGCCCTGCATGGTAGGAGGTGCCACAGGCAACAATTTGTACGTGTTCAACTTGCTGCAGTAGCGCTAATGACCCATTGCCAAAGACGTCGTCGGCAATGCCGTGATCCGTCAGCCTATCTTCTAAGGCATGCCGTACAGCGGTCGGTTGCTCATGAATTTCCTTCAACATAAAGTGGCGGTACTCGCCTTTGCCACCCGCATCATATTGCCCGTCAAACTCATGCACTGTTCGTTCAACCCGCAGTCCATCACGGTCATAAATGGTGACCGTCGTACGGGTAATATCCGCAATATCCCCTTCTTCAAGGACAATAAAGCGGCGGGTTACCGGTAATAATGCCAACTGATCGGAGGCGACAAAGTTTTCCCCAATTCCTAAGCCAATCACCAACGGGCTTCCCGAACGAGCCACCACCAATCGGCCCGGCTCATGACAGTCCATCACCAGCGTGCCATAGGCGCCTTCTAAGTGTTGAATGGTTGCTTGCACTGCCGTTAACAGATCCCCATGTGTTTTGCGTTCATGATGAATCCAGTGGCAGATCACTTCGGTGTCGGTATCGGATTGAAAGGTATAACCCAGTTGTTGTAATTGCTGGCGCAGGTCGGCGTGATTTTCAATAATACCGTTATGAACAACGGCAATACACTGATTCGAAAGGTGAGGGTGGGCATTGGCTTCAGTCACACCACCGTGGGTGGCCCAGCGGGTGTGAGCAATCCCAGTTGTTCCTGATAGTGGCTGCTCACCCACTGCATCTTTTAATGCTTGTACTTTACCAACTCGGCGAACCACCTCGATGTTGCCTTGTTCATTCAGCACTGCTAATCCTGCTGAATCATACCCGCGATATTCTAATCGCTTTAACCCTTCTATTAATATTTCACTAATCCGACGTTCTGACGTGGCGCCAACAATTCCACACATAGGCAATTTATCCTTTTTTGATCGGCCGCTGCCAACCTTCGATGTTACGTTGTTTGCCACGGGCAATGGCAAGTTGGTTATCTTCGATATCTTTGGTCACCGTCGAACCTGCGCCGACCGTTGCTTGCTTACCAATCCGCACGGGGGCCACGAGGGAGCTGTTTGACCCAATAAAGGCACCATCGTCAATTTCGGTAATAAACTTATTCACCCCGTCATAGTTACAGGTGATGGTACCGGCGCCGATATTGACTGCTGCGCCAATTTTGGCATCCCCTAAGTAGGTGAGATGGCTGACCTTTGAGCCTTGACCCATTCGGGTTTTTTTAATTTCAACGAAATTACCAACATGCACCTCATCAGCCAATTCAGTGCCAGGGCGGATGCGCGCAAACGGACCAATGGCGCAACGTTCTGCAATCTGGGCATCCTCAATCACGCTGTTTGCTTTGATTCGAGTACCAGCACCAATGCGGCTGTTGCGGATCAAACAGTTATTTTCGATCACCACGCCGTCACCCAGCACGACATTTCCTTCAAAAATGACATTCACATCGATCACGACATCGGCACCCACGCTCACTGCACCACGCACATCAACACGGGCGGGGTCCATCAAGGTTGCCCCCTCTAACATCAATTGATCCGCTTGACGGGCTTGATAGGCGCGTTCTAAGCCAGCTAACTGAACACGATTATTCGCTCCCTCAACTTCTGGAATGTCCTGCGGGTGAGCTGTTTGAATGGCGACTCCTTCGGCTGCGGCCATCGCCACAATATCAGTCAGATAATATTCACCCTGGGCATTGTCATTGGTTAATTGGGCCAACCAGCGCTTTAATGCGCCACTGTGAACCGCCATAATGCCGGTGTTCACTTCATCAATCAGTAACTGCTCGGCCGTTGCGTCCTTGTGTTCCACAATACCAACGACTGCTCCCTGGCTATTGCGCACAATTCGGCCATAGCCGTGTGGATCAGGAAGGGTTACAGTTAGCAGTGCTAACGGGGAGTGCTGTGTTTGAGCCAGTAAATTACTAAGCGTTTCTGCCCGTGTTAAGGGGACGTCACCATACAGAATCAGCACCGTTTCATCGTCACCAAGGTGGGGAATAACCTGTTGTACAGCATGGCCGGTACCAAGTTGCTGGGCCTGCTCCACAAAGTTTAATGATTGCCCCTGTAATTGCTGTTTAAGAACCTCACCCCCATGCCCAAATACCACATGAACCTGTGCTGGATTCAAGGTGACAGCTGTATCAATAACATGCTGAACCATCGGTTTATGAGCAACTTTATGAAGTACTTTAGGGAGTGATGAACGCATTCGAGTGCCTTTCCCAGCAGCAAGAATAACAGCGTTAAGTGGTGAAGATGTCATTTGGCAAAGTCCTGTAGCATTTTGACAAATTAAAAAATGGCTTGAGAATCCAGTTTATCACTCTTTTCGTTACAAATAATCTACTAATTCTCATACCCGTTCATGAAAAAGAAAACCCGGCAAAGGCCGGGTTTTATTCGTTATCAGCTTAATGAAGCCTGTTATGCACTTATGCGCGGCGACGTAATTGTTGCAATACGCGCAGCTGTGCCATCGCTCGAGCCAGTTCTGCTGCTGCTTCTGCGTAGCTTAAATCAGAACTTTTATCTGCAATTGCTTCTTCAGCACGTTTCATCGCTTCGAGAGCTTTTTGTTCATCCAGCTCTTCACCACGAATGGCTGTATCAGCAAGGACCGAGACGTTATGAGGCTGCACTTCAAGCACACCACCAGCAACGTAGATGATTTCTTCTTCACCGCCTTCTTTTACCACCCGCACCATACCTGGTTTCAACGTGGTTAATAAAGGCGCGTGACCTGGGTAAATTCCCAGTTCACCTTCACTACCAGTCACTTGGAGGGTCTCAACGGCACCTGAGAACAACCGTTCTTCGGCGCTGACCACATCAAGCTGTACAGTTTTAGCTGCCATTTAAACCTCCCGGTTTATTACATTTTTTTGGCTTTTTCGATTGCTTCTTCGATGTCGCCAACCATGTAGAACGCTTGTTCTGGTAGGTCGTCGTAATCACCGTTTAAGATACCTTTAAAGCCAGCAATGGTGTCTTTCAACGAAACATACTTACCTGGTGAGCCGGTAAATACTTCAGCAACGAAGAACGGCTGTGACAGGAAGCGTTGAATCTTACGCGCACGAGCAACGGTGAGTTTGTCTTCTTCAGACAATTCATCCATCCCCAGAATCGCAATAATATCTTTCAACTCTTTGTAACGTTGTAATACTGACTGAACGCCACGGGCAACTTCGTAATGCTCTTTACCGATCACTAATGGATCTAACTGACGAGAGGTTGAGTCAAGTGGGTCAACCGCAGGGTAAATACCCAATGATGCGATATCACGTGACAATACAACGGTAGCGTCCAAGTGAGCAAAGGTTGTTGCTGGTGATGGGTCAGTCAAGTCGTCCGCAGGAACATAGACTGCTTGAATCGACGTGATTGAACCAGTTTTGGTTGACGTGATCCGCTCTTGCAACACACCCATCTCTTCAGCAAGAGTTGGCTGGTAACCTACCGCAGATGGCATCCGACCTAATAGGGCGGATACTTCAGTACCTGCTAGGGTATAACGGTAAATGTTGTCAACGAAGAACAAGACGTCACGGCCTTCATCACGGAATTTTTCCGCCATGGTCAAACCGGTCAACGCAACGCGTAAACGGTTACCTGGTGGTTCGTTCATCTGACCGTAAACCAACGCTACTTTATCAAGAACGTTGGAGTCTTTCATTTCATGATAGAAGTCGTTCCCTTCACGAGTCCGCTCACCCACACCGGCGAACACTGAGTAACCACTGTGCTCAATCGCGATGTTACGGATTAATTCCATCATGTTAACGGTTTTACCAACACCGGCACCACCGAACAAACCAACTTTACCACCTTTCGCGAACGGACAAATCAAGTCGATAACTTTGATGCCCGTTTCCAACAATTCAGTGGTACTTGACTGCTCTTCGTACGAAGGTGCTTCGCGGTGAATTGACATGCGCTCTTCTGCACCAATTTCACCCGCTTCGTCAATTGGCTCACCTAATACGTTCATGATACGACCGAGGGTTTTCTTACCCACTGGGACCATGATTGGCTCACCGGTATTTTTTACGGATACTCCGCGACGCAGACCGTCAGTTGTACCAAGCGCGATACCACGCACGATACCACCGCCTAACTGCTGCTGAACTTCAAGGGTTAACCCTGTGAGTTCACCTTCAGTCACTTGCAGCGCGTCGTAGACCTTTGGCACATCAGATTGTGGAAATTCGATGTCCACAACCGCGCCAATAATTTGCACGACTTTACCTTGACTCATGACATTTCCTCTAACTCTAAAATTCTTGCAAGCTTCGCCTTAAACCGCTTCGGCGCCCGATACAATTTCCGAAATTTCCTGCGTAATCGCTGCTTGGCGCGCTTTGTTGTACACCAACTGCAGCTGATCGATGAGGTCTTCGGCGTTGTCGGTAGCGGCTTTCATTGCCACCATCCGCGCTGCCTGTTCACTAGCGATGTTATCCACGACCCCTTGATACACTGTCGCTTCTACGTAGCGACGAATCAACAGTTCTAAAATTGGTTGTGGATTCGGCTCATACAGGTAATCCCAGCTACCTGATTGAACCTCGTCACGAGACTCTGCTTTTGGCAACGGTAGCAATTGCGCTATCGTTGGCTCTTGCTTCATGGTGTTCACAAACTTGTTGTACACCACGTACAGACGGTCAATTTTGCCTTCATCATAGGCATTTAACATTACCTGTACTGTCCCGAGCACATCATTGGCACTTGGTCGATCACCAAGGCCTGATTTTTGTGCCAGTAAACGGCCTCCAAAGCGTTTAAAGAAACCTGTTGCCTTGTTGCCAATTGCTGCAAAATCAACTTCGACACCGTTATCACGTTGTGCTTTCGCATGCTTCACCACCGCTTTAAATTCGTTGGTGTTTAAGCCGCCACACAAACCACGGTCCGTTGAAATTACAATGTAACCAACTCGCTTTACTTCCCGCTCAACAAGATACGGGTGTTTGTATTCTAAGTTGGCATGGGCAACATGGCCGATCACCTTGCGAATGCTATCGGCATACGGGCGGCTTGCAGCCATCCGTTCCTGCGCCTTTTTCATTTTTGACGCAGCCACCATTTCCATTGCACTGGTGATCTTCTGAGTATTTGCAATACTCCCGATTTTGGTTTTTATTTCTTTACCGCCGGCCATGATATTCTCCTGTTAACTCAACGACTTGTGGCCACACACCGTGTAGCCACTCTGCGCTTACCAAGACTGGGTTTGTTTGAAGGTTTTTAAGCCTTCATGCAGCTTGGCTTCGATGTCGTCGTTATAGTTGCCAGTGTTATCAATATCAGCCATCAGTTCAGCGTGCTCGCTACGCATGTACGCTAATAACGCACTTTCGAAGTCGAGGATTTTGTCTTGCTCTACGTCTTTAAGGTAACCCTTTTCCGCAGAGAAAATGGACACTGCCATGTCAGCCACGCTCATTGGCTTATATTGGTTCTGCTTCATCAATTCAGTGACGCGTTGACCGTGCTCTAATTGTGCACGAGTCGCTTCATCTAAGTCTGAGGCAAACTGAGCAAACGCCGCAAGCTCACGATACTGAGCCAATGCTAAACGAATACCACCACCTAGCTTTTTGATGATCTTAGTTTGCGCTGCACCACCAACCCGTGATACTGAGATACCGGCGTTAACCGCTGGGCGAATACCCGCGTTAAACAAGTCAGTTTCTAAGAAGATCTGACCGTCGGTAATTGAAATCACGTTCGTTGGTACGAACGCTGAAACGTCACCTGCTTGAGTTTCAATGATTGGTAATGCAGTTAATGAACCTGTTTTACCTTTCACTTCACCGTTGGTGTATTTTTCTACGTAGTCCGCATTCACTCGTGCTGCGCGCTCAAGTAAACGTGAGTGGAGGTAGAAAACGTCCCCTGGGTAGGCTTCACGGCCTGGTGGACGACGTAATAGCAATGAAATTTGACGATAAGCAACCGCTTGCTTTGACAAGTCGTCATAAACAATCAGTGCGTCTTCACCGCGATCGCGGAAGAATTCGCCCATGGTACAACCTGAATACGCAGCTAAGTATTGCAGTGCTGCTGACTCAGATGCTGA
Source organism: Pseudidiomarina indica (assembly GCF_900104245.1). Classification (GTDB taxonomy): domain Bacteria; phylum Pseudomonadota; class Gammaproteobacteria; order Enterobacterales; family Alteromonadaceae; genus Pseudidiomarina; species Pseudidiomarina indica. The sequence goes on along the minus strand of NZ_FMXN01000004.1, from coordinate 146,520 downwards.
TGCCGCAACCACGATGGTGTTTGCTAACGCGCCATGCTCTTCAAGCTTACGTACCACGTTCGCAATGGTCGATGCTTTCTGACCAATTGCTACGTACACACATTTAATGCCAGAATCTTTTTGGTTGATGATGGCGTCAATTGCCAACGCAGTTTTACCTGTCTGACGGTCACCGATAATCAACTCACGCTGGCCACGACCGATTGGAATCATCGCGTCGATTGATTTGTAGCCAGTTTGAACTGGTTGATCAACTGATTGACGCTCAATAACACCCGGGGCGATTTTTTCTACTGGCTCAAACCCTTCAGCGTCAATTGGACCTTTTCCGTCAATTGGCTCACCTAAGGTGTTTACAACACGACCCAGTAATGCGCGGCCCACTGGTACTTCTAAAATACGGCCGGTTGATTTAACTTTAACGCCTTCTTGCAAGTCTGCGTACGGTCCCATTACTACGGCACCGACCGAGTCGCGCTCAAGGTTCAAGGCGATAGCGTAACGATTGCCAGGAAGCTCAATCATCTCACCTTGCATACACTCAGCAAGGCCGTGAATGCGAATAATACCGTCGGTTACTGAAACGATAGTACCTTCGTTACGAGCTTCACTGACCACTTCGAACTGTTCAATTCGTTTTTTGATCAGCTCTGCGATTTCATTTGAATTCAGTTGCATGCTCAAGTCCCCAATTAGGATTGCAGCGCATGTGCAAGTCGTTCTAACTTGCCACGCACCGTGCCGTCGATTACTGTGTCACCGGCTTTAATATATAAGCCACTTACAATTTCCGCATCGACAGTGCAATTCAGCTTAACTTTGCGTGAAAAACGTTGTTCCAACGTCTTCGCTAGATCATCCTGCTGTTTTTTCGTCAATTCAGTTGCAGCGGTCACTTCCACCACAATCTCTTTTTCGTAGTCGGCGCGAAATTCAGCGAATAACGCCACCACAGCAGACAAAGCTTTCAAGCGGCCATTTTCAGCCATCAAACGAACAAAATTCTGGCCTTTATCGTCCAATTGTTCGCCACATACATTCAAGAAAACTTCTATTTTTTTATCTAGCGTTTCGGCGCTACTCAAAAACGTCGACATGGTGGCGTCGTTTGCTACCGCAGCAGCAAAAATCAACATGCCATGCCATTGTTCGATAGCGCTGTTCTCTAGTGCAAAATCAAATGCTGCTTTTGCATAGGGGCGAGCAACCGTAGTCAATTCTGACATTTGCACAAACCCCTTTGGTTAGAGTTCAGCGACCAGTTTTTCAACAATGTCACTGTGAGCGTTAGAATCAATCTCGCGCTCGATGATTTTACTTGCACCAGCAACCGCTAATACGGCAACTTGCTTGCGCAATTCTTCGCGTAAGCGATTCCGCTCTGCGGTAATTTCAGCATGACCAGCAGCAATAATTGCTTCACGCTCAACTTCACCACGTTGCTTGCCTTCTTCAATCGTTTGCTCGGCACGTTTTTTGGCTTGGGCAATGATTTCAGCAGCTTGAGCTTTCGCTTCTTTCAACTCGTCGGCAATTTTTGCTTGAGCAAGCTGGAGATCTTTCTCTGCTCGCTCACCGGCCGCAAGACCGTCAGCAATACGTTTTTGACGAGCTTCAATCGCATTATTTAGCGGAGGCCATACGAACTTCATACAAAACAGTACGAAGACGATGAACGCGATTAATTCTCCGAATAGGGTCATGTTTAAATTCATTAACCCCCCCTCCTATAAGTTCTTTTGTTCGAAAAGTGGATGACTTATTACGCTGCGAACAATAAGAACATGGCGATACCAACACCAATCATAGCAACGGCGTCGATAAGACCAGCTAGAATAAACATTTTAACTTGCAAAGAAGGCGCTAGTTCAGGTTGACGAGCACATGCTTCTAGGAATTTACCGCCCATGTGACCGAAGCCAAGACCAGTACCGATAGCACCGAAACCGATCAATAAAGCAACAGCGATATATTTAAGACCTAATGCTAGTTCCATTGTTTTCTCCAAAATTAAAGTTAAGAGTTAAAAAATAAAAGTACAAAAATTAAACCAAAAAGATTAATGCTTTGAGCTGGCCATACTTAAATAAACAATGGTCAACATCATGAATACGAACGCCTGGAGTGTAATGACCAGAATGTGGAACACCGCCCAAGGGAAGTGAAGTGGCAACTGCCACAGACCCACCGCACCGATCAGGATAAAGATCATTTCACCGGCGTATAAGTTACCGAATAAACGCAGTGCCAATGAGAACGGCTTCGCAAACAACCCGATTAATTCAAGTAACAAGTTAAATGGAATCAATAAAATTTGAACCACGATGTTACTTGAGCTGAACGGTTGCAACGTTAATTCTTTGATGAACCCACCCACACCTTTCATGCGGATGCCGTAGCCAATCATCAGTAAGAATACGCCCAACGCAAGGCCTGCCGTCATGTTCACGTCGGTGGTAGGAACAATCTTCATGTAGACATCAGCAGAGTCCATACCAAACACTGTTGCACCGACTAAACCTGCAAAAGACGGTAAGAAGTCAACGGGAATTAAGTCCATCAAGTTCATCAGGAAAATCCAGACGAAGATGGTTAAGGCAAGAGGGGCAATGAGTTTGCTGCTACCGTGGAAGGTATCGCGTACGTTATTGCTCACCATTTCGACGATCATTTCGACGAAACACTGTAGCTTTCCAGGCACACCCGTGGTGGCTTTTGTTGCTACGGAGCGGAAGATCATTAAGAAAATAATACCTAGTCCAATCGACCAAGCGAGGGTATCAACGTGCAAAGCCATGAATCCAGCGTTTTCACATGCCTTATTGAATACAATTTCGCCCTCAACGGAGCACATTGTTGCATTCGACAAGTGGTGCTGAATATGACTTTGAACGGTTAACTCTTCTGCAGCCATGTTATATCCCACAATTTTAAGTTGAATTTAAAAATAAAATTGGTGTCAGCCATTGCACGACCAAAGCGACGATGTAACCGCTCAAAACCGCAACCAGCGGGAGCGTGGTAAACACCAACAAGCCGATAAGCAAGGCTATGGCAAAGCAAATTTTTAATGCTTCGCCTGCAAAAAAGTTACTCACAATTTGCTGAGCTGCGCGAGCACCACCGGCTCTAAAAGCGCGCCAAGCGAACAGTGCTGTTGGAATGATGACTGCTAAACCGCCCCCAACAACACCCCAAAAATAAGTATATCCGGCAACAGGCTGTACAAGAGAAAACACACAAGCAAGTAAAAATATGGTCCCTACTTGGGCGCGAATAAGTTTCGCAGCGAGCTGTTTTCCTGATGCTGTTAAAGTATTTTTCACGGGCTGAAACCCCTTGGTTAAAAGCCCGCGATAGTATAAAGATTTAGCGTTGAAATGCAAATAAATTGGGACAGTTAACGCTCTGAATCGAGTTGAAAATGATGAAGGATTCCGTCGAGTTCATCTAAACTGCTGTAATTAATAACAACTTTACCTTTTCCCTTACGGCCATGGTTGATTGCAACGGCTGCACCAAGGCGTTCGCTTAGGCGTTTTTCTAACCGTTGGATGTCCGCGTCAGGTGTTGGTTTGGCTGGTTTTTCAGCGTTCGGTTCAAGGGCTTGGCGAATCACTCGCTCAGCTTCTCGAACTGTCATGCCTTTTGCAGCAATTAACCGAGCAATTTCAATTTGTTGATCGCCATCAAGGGTAAGCAATAATTTTGCGTGGCCTAATTCAATATCACCCCGTTCTAATAGCGTTTTAGTTTCTGCTTCAAGATTATTCAAACGGAGTAAATTGGTGACAGTTGCGCGCGATTTCCCCACTGCATCCGCAACTTCTTGGTGTGTAAGCTGAAATTCATTCAGTAACCGTTGCAATGCCACCGCTTCTTCCATGGCATTTAAATCTTCACGTTGAATATTTTCAATCAAAGCAATGGCAACGGCGGCTTCATCAGGAACGTCCTTCACTAAGCATGGAACCGTATCAAGACGTGCCATTTGGGCAGCGCGCCAGCGGCGTTCGCCCGCAATAATTTCATATTTTTCATGGCCAACTGACCGCACCACAATTGGTTGGATAATGCCTTGCGCTTTAATTGAAGCGGCAAGATCTTCCAATGCTTCGGGGGTCATATCTTTACGAGGTTGATAACGGCCAGGTTGGAGCCACTCTATGGGAAGCTTTTGCAATTCGCCTTTCGGCTGTTGTTCGTGTGCAACCGATGAACTCGATTGCTCTTTTTCACGAGCTGTTTTACTCGTTGTTAGTAACGCATCGAGACCGCGTCCAAGTCCTCGTTTTTTTGCAGACATAAAGCATGTTTTCCTTAAGCTTCAGCCGCCACGTCGGCTTGTTTCTGTTGTTCCGCACGGCGGATGAGTTCACCCGCTAAAGCAAGATAAGCTTTCGCACCCGATGATGATTTATCATAGTACATGGCCGGCGAGCCAAAACTTGGGGCTTCCGCTAAACGCACATTACGCGGGATAACCGTCCGGTAAACTTTATCACCAAAGTGGTTTTTTAATTGTTCCGATACATCATTGGCTAATCGATTACGTGGGTCGTACATGGTACGCAGAATTCCCTCGATTGTTAAGCGAGGGTTCACCGCCTCGGCTAAGCGCTCAATGGTATCCATCAAGGCCGTGAGTCCTTCCAAGGCAAAATACTCACATTGCATAGGCACCAGCACTGAATCTGCGGCTGCCATCGCATTGACCGTCAGCATGCTTAACGACGGTGGGCAATCAATAAAAATAAAATCGTAGTGATCCACCACCGGCTTTAATGCATTGGCGAGCCGCTGCTCCCGAGCGAACTCTTCCATCAGCTTAATATCGGCCGCAGTGGTGTCGCCATTGGCTGCAATTAAATGATATTTGCCATTGGTTTCCCGAATGATGACTTCTTCAATCGGTTTTTGCTCAATCAGAAGTTCATAGGCGGTATTATCCACGGAATATTTATCAACGCCGCTCCCCATGGTGGCATTGCCTTGTGGATCAAGGTCAATCAATAACACTTTACGCCGTGTGGCAGCCATGGACGCAGCTAAGTTAACCGCCGTGGTCGTTTTCCCCACGCCGCCTTTCTGATTAGCAATCGCTATAATTCTGCCCACAGGACTAACCTCTCGTTGTTATCATCACCAAATGGCGTTCACCATCGGCTTCGGGAACCTGTAACCGAATCACTTCATCCAGCTGATATTCTGGTGGTATTTGTTCAATTTCATGGGTGGGATACACCCCTTTTAATGCCAAGAACTTACCATGTTTCGCAGGTAAATGCCCGCACCAATTCAGCATATCATCCAATGATGCAAAAGCTCGGCTAATCACCCCATCAAACTTTAGCTCAGGCTGATAATCTTCAACCCGACTTTGCACCGCCGTCACATTGTTAAGATTCAACTCATGGCAAACCTGACGAATAAAACGAATTCGTTTGCCCAAGCTATCCAACAACACAAAGTGTTTATCAGGGGCAGTAATGGCTAACGGTAAGCCTGGCAAACCTGGCCCCGTACCCACGTCAATAAAGGTTTGCCCTGAAAGGTAGGGCAACACCACCAAGCTGTCCATAATGTGCCGACTTAACATCTGCTGCGGATCCCGCACCGAGGTTAAATTGTACGCTTTATTCCATTTATGCAGCATCGCCACCAAAGCGACCAATTGCTGCTGTTGCTCCTCAGGAATTGTGAGTGTGGTTTTAGCCAATAATTGTTGTAATTTTAACTGCATGATTTAAGCGCTTTTACGCAACAGCCCTTGTTTTTTTAAGTGAACGAGTAACATCGAAATTGCTGCTGGAGTAATTCCAGAAATTCGCGACGCTTGACCAACGGTTTCCGGTTGATGCTGATTCAACTTTGCAACTACTTCGTTAGATAAGCCTTTTATGGTGCCATAATCAAAATTAAATGGCAGTTTGGTGTGCTCGTGGCGTCGCTGTTTGGCAATTTCATCTTGCTGACGGTTAATGTACCCCGCATATTTGGTTTGAATTTCGACTTGCTCAGCTGCTTTCTCGTCACTTAAACCAGGGCCTAAGCCATTAATTTTCATTAATTCAGCATACGTGATTTCTGGGCGACGAAGCAATTCTTCACCATTCACTTCACGGGTAATAGGGGTTTTAACCAAAGCGTTGACCTGATCCACTGCAGGGTGATCTTTATGGATCCACGTTGCCCGCAATCGTTGTTGCTCTTGTTCGATGGCTTCCATTTTCGCTTGAAATGCCGCCCAACGATCATCATTGACCAAGCCCAGTTGACGCCCAATTTCAGTTAAGCGGATATCCGCATTGTCTTCTCGCAGTAATAAACGATATTCCGCTCGAGAGGTGAACATCCGATAAGGTTCTTTGGTGCCTAACGTACTTAAATCATCAATTAACACGCCCATGTAGGAATCATCACGACGTGGCGCCCATGGATCTTTTCCTTGCACCTGAAGTGCTGCGTTCGCACCGGCAACCAACCCCTGGGCAGCGGCTTCTTCATAACCTGTAGTGCCATTAATTTGGCCTGCGAAAAACAATCCCTGAATGTATTTTGTTTCCAAGGTTTGCTTTAAATCGCGCGGATCAAAGTAATCGTATTCAATGGCGTAACCCGGGCGGGTAATATGAGCATTCTCAAACCCTTTGATGGAACGCACCAATTCAATTTGCACATCAAACGGCAAGCTGGTTGAAATGCCATTTGGATACAGTTCATGGGTATCAAGCCCTTCTGGCTCAACAAATATCTGGTGCGAATTTTTATCGCTGAACCGCATGATCTTATCTTCAATTGACGGGCAATAACGCGGGCCAACCCCTTCGATCACTCCTGAGTACATGGGCGATCGATCTAAGCCCCCACGAATAATCTCATGGGTTCGTTCGTTGGTATGAGTAATAAAACAGGAAATTTGCCGTGGATGATCGGCAACACTTCCCATAAATGAAAACACCGGGATTGGCGTGTCACCCGGTTGTTCTTGCATCACGCTGAAATCAACGGACTTTGCATCAATTCGAGGTGGTGTACCGGTTTTCAAACGATCAACGCGTAACGGTAACTCCCGTAACCGCCGCGCTAAGTTATTGGCAGGAGGATCGCCAGCTCGACCCCCTTGATAATTGTTCAAGCCAATGTGTATTTGGCCACCCAAAAACGTTCCGACGGTTAATACCACTGTGGTGGCTGAGAACTTCAATCCCATTTGGGTGACCACGCCGACCACTCGATCATTTTCAACAATGAGATCATCACACGCTTGTTGGAATAAACTCAGGTTTGGTTGAATTTCTAACAAGTGACGAATAGCCGCTTTGTAGAGCGAACGATCCGCTTGTGCTCGGGTTGCTCGAACCGCTGGGCCTTTGGATGAATTGAGGGTTCTAAATTGAATCCCTGCGCGATCAGCAGCCATTGCCATCGCTCCGCCTAACGCATCCACTTCTTTCACTAAATGTCCTTTACCAATCCCACCAATAGCGGGGTTACAAGACATTTGGCCAAGTGTATCAATGTTATGAGTCAGTAATAACGTATTACAACCCATACGAGCAGCTGCAAGCGCTGCTTCAGTACCTGCGTGGCCTCCACCAATCACGATAACGTCATAATGCTGGTGGAAAGAAAAGGTGTTTGGCATACCGTGCGATCCTAGAAATTGAGCAAAGCAAAGAGATTACAGAACCGTGTATTTTAACCTGAAAACGGTCAGATCAAAACGGTTAAATTTTCAACGCCGATCCTTCGAGGATCGATAATCATTAAAATAAGATCTTTTAAATGATCTTTTATTACTATTACTATTAGCTGAGCATTTTTTGTGGATAACTGAATCTAGAGCTTTACTGATAAGGATCACAACGATCTGTTAAGGTGTGATTAGATCATGATCCTTGCAGTGATTATACTGTGAATAACTAGGATGGTTATCCACAGGGTTAGTTATTAACAAGTTTATTCAGTGAATATTAACAAGTTAAAATGGATCTTATACAACACTTAGTCACATCGCTTGGATGAAAAATTTGAGCCATGTTGATGATTTTTCGTCCGGATCGTCTTGCGACATGTCGATTTCAAGACGGCTGATCAGGCGTTTTGCACCTAATATAGCGAACATTGCATCGGCATCACGGCCAGCAGCGCAGAACGTGTCGTAGCAACTATCACCCACGGCTATAACTGCATACTTAAGCTGTTCTAACGACGGTTTTTCGGCGTGTAATTGCTCGGCAAAATCTAGCATTGAGTCGGCATAATCGCCAGCACCATGGCTGGCAATACAGCATAACCAAATACTTTGATCAGTTAATGACTCGAGTAATTCCGAGTAATCGGGTTCGTAATGTAAGGTCGTTGTATGGCCTGCATGTTGTAGCAACTCAGCTAATTGATCAGCGAGGTATTCGGTGTTACCTGACGTGGTTGCTACTAAAATATCGATATGATGCATTATTAGTCTCACTATTAAGCGCCATTATTCTACCGCAACAACACAGTTGCGACCCTGGTTTTTCGCTTGGTTGAGTGCTTGTTTGGCGCGTTTAATGGTGTCTTCAATAGGTTCACCAAACTGTACTTGGGTAACTCCAAAACTGGCGCGGATAGGTATTACGAAATCATCAAAGTTCAGAATAGGAAACGATAGCCGGATTTGGTTCGCTCGTCCGTTGGCTTGTTGCAAATCACGGTTGGGCATAAACACCATGAAGGTATCGTCTTCAACGCGGCAAATAACTTCACTATCACGTAATTCTTGCTGAATAATAGTGGTGGTTTGGCGAAGAGCTTCATCACCAATTGTATGCCCATAGTTTTGGTTGATTAAACCGAAATTATCCAGATTGAACACAGCGAGGCTGTGGTTCTGATTTGGCAGCGATGACTTCATGACTTGCGTGACGACTGTGGTAAACACCCAATAGGTAGGCAGTTCAGTCAGTAAATCGGCCATCGCCATATTCTTTAGTTGCTCGTTGCGGTACACCAACGCCGGTACGGCCAAAGCAAAATAAGAAATAGCAGCGGTTATATATAGCGCAAATTGATAGGTTATCGATTGGTTGGAAACGCCAAATATGCTGACCCCAAACGCTAGAATAGTCGTCAACAGTAGTAGTGATAATACACTACGGCTCGTGCGTTCAGTCAGTACGATCCAGAGCTGAGGAATAGTGACGAAGAAAATAAAGTAAGCAACGCCTGGGTGATCGATGTACCGATCAAACAATAAGATGCCGATCACAGTCGCAATGACGACTGATAGTTTAAATAAATAGGGTTTTAGTTGTTTTGGCAGGTATTCGTCGTGCTCGGAAAAATCCTTTAACCACGCAAAATTCTGATCCGTAAACTGGGTTAGAATGACGCACATTACTGGTGCTATGACCATCACGCCAATCAAATCACCTAACCACCAAGCAAACCAGCCTGTTTTCATAATGTGGTCATTGGTTTCTGTCGTAAATTGCCAGACAGACAAACCGCTTAGCGCTGCTAATAATGCCGCCGCCGCAGATAACACCAGTAGGCCTAAAATACGCAATGCAATTGGTAAATTGGTGAAGTGTTTTAGCCAATAGCGCGCGGCCAACCCCCCCAAACCATACGACACCGTATGTGCTAAAGAAAATAGTAAGGCTGCTGCAATGTGGGTTGGATCAAACGTGATTCCCCAAATTTTATCAAAGTGCAGTGATACATAGAAAATCCCAAGAAAAACCGGAATAAAAGCACGCTTGCCGAAAATTAAAAAGCCCCCTAATGCAACGCCTGCTGGCATATACCATAGCGAAATAAATTCTTCATAGGCCATGATAATTGATGCATAAAATGCACCAAGCCACAGGATCAGCAATAAGGCGTAGCCACTTAATCTCACAATAGTTTTCCTTCTCAGGTCCTGATACAAGAAATGCTAAGGTATGCACTGAATGGTGCATGATTAACAGAGCATGCACAAGACTTAGCTATTAATAGAATGCTAAAATGTAACAGAGCGTTGGTACGCTGAATGGCAACATAAATCAATGCAGTAGCGAAGGGTGGCAAAATGACTTCAGTATTTTTTCGAATAGTCGCTGGTGTGCTTGTTGGCGGCATGATCAGCTGGACATCTGTGGTATGGGGATACGGCGATCATGGCCATCGTGCTTTTTGCGATGCCGCCTATCAATTAGCACAACCGGCAACGCAGCAACATATTGATGAACTGGTGGCTAAACATCCAGAGTATGAGAATTTTGGTACGTTGTGCCATTGGGCTGATGACATTAAAAGTCAGCCTCAGTGGGATTGGGCAAAGCCTCATCATTATGTGAATTTTCCACGCCATGCGGCGAAAGTGTCTGCGGACGATTGTCCGGTTGCTGGGGGCTGTGTGATTTCAGCCATTATGCACCACTACCATGTGTTGCAATTTAACCCTGATGATTGGGCTTCATTAGCATTTATCGGACACTTTATTGGTGATTTACATCAACCCATGCATGTGAGTTTTGCTGATGATTTAGGGGGTAACCGTACCCAAATAAGCTATTACGGCGAACCCACTAACCTCCATATTATGTGGGATATTCATTTATTGGCGCAGCGTGGCGGCGAAGATGTGCCGGCTAAAGTGGCGGAACTGATTCAGGGCGTCGCTGCATTGCAACCATTCGATTTAACGGCGGATGAGGTATTAAGTTGGGCCAATGAATCAGCGGCCATTACGCGGCGGATTTATTCGCAATATCGCGAGGGCCAGCAGTTAGGTGAGGCTTATACGGCGCAATGGGGGCCAGTATTGGAACAACGGATGCAACAAGGCGCGCAACGGTTAGCTGCGGTGTTGGATCAGTTATTTGCGCAAGGGAGCAATGATTAAGCTTTTGAGTTGATCCGCTGTGGGGTGGTTTTTGATTGCCCTGCAGCGTCATAAATTGGTGCGCTGCCGGCAGCATCACGAAGAATATTTAACATGTGTTGGTTATGATGCAAACGGTGTTGAATAAGTTCACCGTTCAGATGGTTTAAATGCGCAACCCGTTGAGTACGTTCTAATAGGGTTGCCCAAAGATCGGCGCAACCAGCTTGTGCAGCAGCTTGACGTGCTCCTTGAGAGGTTGCTTCATAACCTAATTTAAGTTGGGCCGCCCGTCGAATCGCTTCTTGGCGATCTAATTGCTGTTGCAGTTCTTGCTTTTGGGTGGCGATAGCTTGCAATTGTTCCCCATCAATTTGGCCTTGCCCAAGAATTTGCTGCTCTTGTTCTAGCAACTGCTGCAAGGCTTCAATTCGTTCAATTTGTTGGGAAATATGTTGCGCTAAGCTCATGATTGCCAATTAACCTTTCGTTAAATCTTGCAAAAGCGCTTCAGCAATTTTTTCCGTATTCATGACCAGCTTTCCGTCACGGATAGCGTCACGTAATTCGGCCACACGAACGTGATCAATATCTTGACTGCTGTCTTGCGGTAACTGACTTAAGTGGGTCACGACATCCGCTTGTTGTTGCAACTCAGATGAAGTTCTGGTCGTTTTCTGCGCGCCTTGTGTACGGCTTGAGTCTGTCGAACCAACAGAACTTACTGGTTGATAACCATTAACTTTCACGGGAAATCCTCGTTGATAAATCAATCTTGGACCGAATTTTTCGGCCGTTCAGCTTTGTTATCGGCATCACCCTTAAATTCTTTAATGCGATTTACGCGAATTTAACGTTGATTCACAGCGGAATAGCACGCCCTGGGCCGATGACTTTAACGGTTAATAATTGTTGATTATTTAATCGAACCCGAATTGTATCATTGATTGCACCGTTCGCGAGAGCAGTTCCCACTCGAGAAATAGAAAATCCATCGCCCTGTAATTCAATCACCACGTCATCGCCCATGTTGACCACATGGGGCGCTGCTAAGAGCGTGGCTTGTAACACCGTATTGGCAGGAATGGAACGTTTCAGTTGCTGCCCTAGGTACAGGGTCATGGTTTCAGTTTCTGCCAGCAAAGCATGCCGTGGGAGTCGATTGATTTCCCCTTGGACAATTTTAATATCGTCAGCCGTTAATGTGTGTTGAGCCGGTAAGTCGTGAGCGGCAACCCAATAATCAGCCACTACGGAGACATGGACTTGTGCATAAATGGGCTGGGCTGAATGGTCACATTGCAATTTCATGATCATCCGCCCTGCAATCCGAGCCGGCGGTTGGTTAAAACTTGCTTGGATCTCATCACACTGCGCCAGCGGTTCAAATCCCTTTGTGGGGCTCAGAATCTCGATGTCATAAGACACGGTTGTGGTTGGTAATTGGGCCACAATGGTTCGTTGAATCGCTTGATACAACGCGGGCTCGGCAGCCCAAATCGGGGCCGAAATAATAGTGAGCAAAACAAGAAGGGGCAAGCGCAAAAACAACATTCAATAACCCGCATGTTCCAGTGGTGTTGCACGAATTATAACCAGATTCAAGGATCGCTAACGGCAGAATTGGCATTAAAAAAGGCTCTTAATTAACGCTTTGTATTGCCATCGATCAACGTAGTCTGCTAGGTGTACAGGAGGGTCTGCAGATGATCGACAAATTAACCAGTGCGCTGCAATTTCAGCAGCAAGCGTTGGCTTTAAGGCAGCAACGCCAAGAGGTGTTAGCGAGTAATATCGCCAATGCGGATACACCTCATTATAAAGCTCAAGATTTTGATTTTGCCGCGGCTTTGAAACGAGCAACCACCGCGCAAAGCGCCCCAACCAAGCTAGCGGTGACGCATGCTGGGCATCTGCAAATGTCACCTTCGCAACCACTGGTTGCCCTGCAATATCGCATTCCTGCGCAAAGCCGCTTAGACGGTAACACGGTCGACATGGACCTTGAACGCACTCAATTTTTGAATAACTCCTTGCGCTACCAAGCCGACATTCAATTTATGGATGATCGCATTAGTGGGTTGCGCAAAGCGATGCAACCTGAGCAATAACTGGAGCTAAAGCATGGCTAATTTTTCGATTTTAGATATATCTGGCTCAGCGTTAGCGGCGCAATCGCAGCGCATGAACGTGGCTGCCAGTAATATGGCGAACGCCAATAGTGTTGCTGGGCCAGACGGCCAACCTTACAAAGCGAAACAAGTGATCTTCCAACAACAGTTGCAAGCCAATGGCGTGGGTGGGGTTGCGGTAAAAGAAGTGGTTGAATCGGCAGCGCCAGCACGACGTGAATATCAACCCGGGCATCCGCTTGCGGATGAACAAGGGTATGTGACCATGCCCAACGTTGACCCAGTGGCAGAAATGGTGAATTTGATTTCTGCATCCCGGTCGTATCAAGCCAACGTTGAAGTCATGAATACGAGCAAAGATTTATTGATGCGTACCTTGACCATCGGCAAAGGATAATGAGGTAACAGATTATGGCAACGATCGATCCAGCAATTGTTAATCAAATTAACCAAACCTCGTCCACTCAGCGGGTGGCCTCCAATAGCCAAGAGATGCGCGATAACTTTATGACGCTATTGGTTACTCAGTTGCGTAACCAAGATCCACTGAATCCTATGGAAAATAACGAGATGACGTCACAACTGGCTCAAATTAACACGGTTAGTGGCATCGAATCACTGAATGAAACCATGTTGACCATTAATAACCAAATGGAGGCCGCCAAAAACATGCAAGCGTCGGCTTTAATTGGTCGTGCTGTATTGGTTCCGGGGGAGCGAATTCTTGTCGGCAATGACGATGTAACCCCATTTGGATTTGAATTAAGTGCGCCAGCGAAAAACGTGACCATCAATATTTTCAATGACAGTGGCATGTTGGTACGGCGGATGGAACTGGGTGCGGTAGGCACAGGAACTCAGTCGTTTAGCTGGGATGGCGCCATGGATGATGGTGAACAAGCACCTGCTGGTGCGTATCGATTCAGTGTTGAAGCGACCAATGGGGATCAAGTGATTACCTCAGAACGTTTCAACTATGCACAAGTAATAGCGGTAAGCTTGGGACATAAAGATGGACCACGCTTAGATTTGGGCGGCATTTTTGAGCCCGTTCGTCTTGAAGATATTAGACAGATTATTTAAGGAGCTCGGCTATGGGTTTTTCACAAGCACTATCCGGTTTACGCGCGGCGGCCACCAATCTTGACGTGATCAGTAATAACATCGCGAACTCACAAATTGTGGGGTTTAAAAGCTCTCGTGCACAGTTTGCTGATATTTATGCCAATGCTCAAGTGGGCTTGGGAACGCGAGTGGCAGGAGTATTCCAAGACTTTAGTGACGGGAATATTGAAACCACGAACCGCTCTATGGACTTAGCTATTACCGGGAAAGGTTTTTTCCGCTTTGAACAGCAAGGTCAAATTCAATACTCACGCAACGGCCAACTGACCATTGATAAAAATGGTTACATTGTGAATGCGCAAGGCGCCCAGTTAACGGGGTATCCGCAAGGGGTTGGTTTTGGTGGGCAGCCACAAGTATTGCAAGTTCCGGCCACCGGTTTGCCAGCGCAAGCATCAACCCAAGTAGGAGCGGTGTTTAACCTAGATACGGGTTCGACCACGGTTGATCGAGCCACAGTGCCTTTTGATATGGCAAACCCAGACAGTTTTTCTTATGCCAACTCGGTGGTGCTTTACGACTCCCTAGGGAACGCGCACCCCAGCATGATGTATTTCACCAAAACCGGTGATAACCAATGGGAAGTTCGTTTAGCTCGCGGGGATGACCTCGCTGCTGAAGTGGGGCAGTTGGAATTTGATAATAATGGTTTGTTGTTATCACAGACCGGCCTCGACAGCTTCACCTTTAGCCCAGGTGATGGGGCATCGGACATGAATATTAATATCAATTTAGCCGGTACCACCCAGTTTGCGAACCAATTTGAATTAACTTCAATGGAGCAAGACGGCTTTGTGTCAGGCACCTTAATGCAAGTTGCGGTAACGGAAGATGGCAGCGTTGTGGGCACCTACTCCAACGAGCAACAAGTAATTTTGGGCACCATTGCCTTAGCAAACTTCCAGAGTTTAGAAGGTTTGCAGCCGATTGGTGATAACGCGTGGATTGAAACCCAGCGTTCTGGTGTACCAATTATATCGGTGCCTGGCGAAGGTCAGTTTGGTTCCATTATGGCGGGTGCGGTGGAAGCTTCGAACGTGGATTTAACCCAAGAGTTAGTCTCGATGATTATTGCGCAACGTAACTATCAAGCCAACGCACAAAGTATCAAAGCCCAAGATGAAGCCTTACAAACCACCATGCAATTGAGATAGTGGTTGACGGACTGGGGAGTTAACTGATGGATGCCATTTTATACACGGCCATGAACGGCGCTCGTCAAACCCTTGATGAGCAAGCGGTGGTAACGCATAACTTAAGTAATGCGTCCACCACTGGGTTTCGTGCCCAACTTGCAGCTGCACGCGCCGTTCCGATTGAGGGGCCAGGAGTCTTTGACACGCGAGTTGCGGCAGTAACCACCACCGGCTTATTTGATACCCGTTCAGGTTCGCTCCAAACCACCGGTCGCGATCTAGATATTGCGATGCCAGAACACAACTGGCTAGCAGTGCAGACGCTAGATGGGGAAGCCTATACCAAGCGGGGCGACTTACAAGTGGATGCGGATGGTCAGTTGACCGTGAATGGCCGGCCGGTGTTGGGCGAAGGTGGTCCAATTATGGTGCCACTGGGGACCGAACTTAGCATTGGCAGCGATGGCACCATCAGTGGGATTGGTTTGGGCGGTCAAGCCAATGAATTAGTTCCGCTGGATCGTCTGAAATTAGTGCGAGTGGACCAACCCAACCAATTGGTTCGAGGTGAAGACGGCTGGTTCCGTTCTCCGCTTGGGGCACCCTTGGCCCAGGATCAAAACGGTCAAGTGGTCACCGGCGCGTTGGAAGGCAGTAACGTGAATCCCATTGAAGCAATGGTTGCGATGATCGATACCCAGCGTCGTTATGACTTGAATATGCGCGTGATTTCAACCGCGGATGAAACGGCACAAAGTGGCAATAGCCTGTTATCCGTAAGAGGCTAATTGGAGAATTCTCATGATTAAATCGTTGTGGACAGCGAAAACCGGGTTAACCGCCCAACAGCAGCAGTTGGATGTGATCACCAACAACTTAGCGAACGTGAATACGTCGGGTTTTAAACGGTCGCGGGCAATTTTTGAAGATTTGCTGTATCAGAACATGCGGCAACCGGGTGCCATGAATAATGCTCAAGATACCTTGCCATCGGGATTACAGGTGGGCACCGGGGTCCGAGCGGTCGCGACGGAGCGCTTGCACACCCAGGGAAGCTTGAACAACACAGAAAACTCACGTGATTTAGCCATTAATGGAAAAGGCTATTTTCAGGTGTTGATGCCAGATGGCAGCCTTGCGTATACCCGTGATGGTAGTTTTCAGATAAATCAAGATGGCCAACTGGTAACCGCCAGTGGCTTTCCAATCGAGCCAGGTATTTTCCTGCCAGCGAACGCCATGAGCGTAACCATTGGTCAAGATGGCATTGTTACCGTGACTCAACCTGGCACCACGCAAAACGTGCAAGTGGGCCAAATCACCTTAGCGATCTTTATGAATGATGCTGGGCTGGAAGCGCGGGGCGGCAACTTATACGTTGAAACACAAGCGTCAGGCGCGCCCACCGAATCCTTGCCGGGCTTAAACGGTGCGGGTACCTTGTACCAAGGCTTTGTGGAAGCTTCCAACGTGAACGTGGTGGAAGAAATGGTCAATATGATTCAAACCCAACGGGCCTATGAAATTAACAGCCGCGCCATTTCAAGCAGTGATGAAATGCTGGCGCGTTTAAGCCAACTCTAACTGCTTTAAGACAGGTGGAATGATGCGTCGATTGGGAATGGGACTGGCGGTATTCATGGTGGCAGTGGGTTGTAGTAGCTCGCCACCGCCCCCGGTGGTGGTCGAACCCTATGAACCTATAGATATACCGGATTATGCCGAGCAAGAGGCGAACGGCTCGATCTTTCAGGCTCAGCAAGGCTACATTCCGTTGTTTGAGGACCAGCGTCCTCGTCGGGTGGGCGATATCATTACCATCGTGTTGGAAGAACAAGTCAGTGCCCGCAAAAACTCGTCGTCACAATCCTCCCGCTCCAGCACCATTACGGTGGATTTAGAAGGGTTGCCTGATGCCCTTGAAAACATTGCGGAATATGGTTTTCAAGCCGGCGGTGGGAATGAATTTATGGGGTCGGGTGGTTCCAGCGCCTCGAACCAGTTCTCTGGCATTATCACGGTCCAAGTGGTGCAAGTGTATCCCAATGGCAACTTACGCGTGCGCGGCGAGAAGCAAATAGCGATTAATCAGGGCACTGAATACATCCGTTTCTCAGGCATTGTGAATCCACGGAATATCAATGGTCGCAATAGCGTCCTATCAACCGCTGTGGCAGAAGCGCGGTTGGAATATATTGGCGATGGCTACATCAACGAAGCACAGCGTCAGGGTTGGTTGCACCGTTTCTTTAACTTTATTGCGCCATTTTAAGTCACAGGTGTAAGCATGCAGCAAGTCATCAAAGTAGTTATCACCATCGTCCTATTGCAACTGGTCGCGCTGAGTACGCCTGCTCATGCAGAACGAATCAAAGATTTAGCGAATTTTGCCGGTGTACGTACCAATAGCCTGGTTGGCTATGGACTCGTGGTGGGCTTAGATGGCAGCGGTGACCAAACCATGCAAGCTCCTTTTACCGGCCAAAGCATGATGAACATGTTGGCCCAATTAGGGGTGAACGTGCCACCGGGCACCAACATGCAGTTACGGAACGTTGCAGCGGTGATGGTGACCGCCGAATTACCCCCATTTGCGCGACCCGGACAAACGTTGGATGTGGTGGTTTCCTCTATCGGCAACGCGCGTAGCTTGCGGGGCGGTACCTTATTGATGACACCGTTAAAAGGCGCGGACGGTCAAGTTTATGCGCTGGCGCAAGGGAACTTGCTCATTCACGGAGTGAGCGCCGAATCACAAGGGTCATCGGCGGCAATGAATCAGCAGGCAGGCGGGCGAATCACCAATGGTGCGACCGTCGAACGCGGTGTTGCCTTAGATTTAGGGCGCATGGGTAATGTGCTTGAGCTGAACTTAAAACAAGCAGATTTCACCACGGCATTGACCATGGTTGAGCGCATTAACGATGAATTTGGCTATGCCGTCGCGCAAGCGATGGATGGTGGCAGTATTCAGTTGCAAAGCCCAACCGATGCCAATGAACGGGTTCGGTTTATGGCACGTGTTGAAAACATTGAAGTAACGCCTGCGGCAGCAAATCCGAAAGTCGTGCTGAATTCACGAACCGGGTCGGTGGTGTTGAGCGGGCCGGTACGACTGCGGGAAGCAGCCGTTGCCCATGGCAATTTATCTGTGACCATTTCTCGGCGTCCCTTTGTGAGTCAACCGCCTGCCCTGAGTGGTGGTGAAACTGTGGTGGGTGAAACCAGC
The DNA here is from genome assembly GCF_900104245.1 of Pseudidiomarina indica. Taxonomy (GTDB): domain Bacteria; phylum Pseudomonadota; class Gammaproteobacteria; order Enterobacterales; family Alteromonadaceae; genus Pseudidiomarina; species Pseudidiomarina indica. Next base: position 128,043 of record NZ_FMXN01000004.1, on the reverse strand, counting down.
GACATTACCATTGCGCAAGAACAAGGCGCGCTGAAAATGGTAGAAGGTGTGGCGTTACTTGACGTGGTTGAAGCATTGAACTCACTGGGCGCAACACCGAACGATTTGATGGCAATTTTGCAAGCCTTACATGCCTCAGGTGCCTTGCGAGCTGAGTTGGAGATTATCTAATGAGCGATATCAAAACCACCATGGGAATGGCAATGGATGGGCGGTCTTTGCAGGCATTGAAAGTGCAAAGTCAGCGGGATCCTAATGCCGCAGCGGGTGAAGCAGCCCGTCAATTTGAAGCGCTGTTTCTGCAACAAATGCTGACCACCATGCGCGCCGCAGATGGAGAATCCACCTTATTTAAAAGCTCTGCAATGGATACGTACACGGCCATGTTGGATCAACAATTAGCGTCTGAAATGGCCGGCCGAGGCATTGGTTTAGCCGAGCAATTAACACAACAATTACAGCAATATACCACCCCAAAAAATAACGAATAACTCCTTAAGTTCTTGCGGGTGCGGCCGATAACCAAGGTATCAGTGTTAGGGAGCAGATATGAGTATTTTTTCCATTGGTTTAAGCGGGTTACGTGCAGCACAGTCGGGGTTATATACCACCAGCGGCAACATTAGTAACGTCAATACGCCGGGATACAATCGTGAACTGTTACAGCTGGGCGAAAGTCGCAGCAGCGGCGTGTCGGTATTGGGCTCGCAGCGGCAGTTCAATCAGTTTGTTGCAACTCGCCTGAATGCTGCTAGCGGTTCACTCGCTTCATTAGAAACCTATCATAACCAAGTGCGTCAAATTGATAATTTGCTCTCCGATGAACGCTCTGGTTTAGCGCCGGTCATGCAAAACTTTTTTAGTGCGTTGGGGCAAATGAATAGCCACCCAGCTGACCCGGCCGCCCGTGCGGGTGTACTTGGAACAGCGAGCACTTTAGTGAGTCAATACAAAGCGTTTGACAGTTATCTGGAAGACATTGAGCGTAGCGTTAACAACGAAATTAGTTTTGAAGTTAACAGCATCAATGCACTCACCGAACAAATCGCAACCCTGAATCGCGAAATTTTAGTTGCGCGTACTGGTACCGGTGAAGCTCCTAATAGTCTTTTAAACCAGCGCGATCAATTGGTGCACGAACTATCACAAAAACTCGATGTGCGCGTGCATGAACAAAAAACTGGCTCTTATACCATTTCATTAAGTAACGGCTCACCGCTGGTTGCAGGTGATTCGTTTTATACCTTAGAAGCCAAAGCGGACGAAAACGATCCAACCCGTACCGCTGTGTTTTATAACGATGTAAGTGGACACCAACGGCAGTTAGCAGACTCTGTCTTTAATCGCGGTTCCTTAGGTGGCTTACTAGAATTCCGCAGTAAGAGTCTCGATACCATCCGCAACCAAGTGGGACAAATGGTGGTGGTCTTTGCCGATGCATTTAACCAGCAACATCAACAAGGGGTTGATTTAAATCAGCAGCCCGGCGGTCAAATGTTTGCGACCGGTAAGCCTGTGGCATATAGCCATGCACGCAACAGCGGGAATGCCGTTGCGACGGTGGAAATTGTGAACAGCTCTGCGTTAAGCGCGGCCGACTATGATGTACGCTTAACCGATACAGGCTACCTTGTTACGCGGGTTGATAATGGCAAAGAAGTGACTGCCGCGTTTGACGCAGCAACCAACACCCTAAGCTTTAATGGTGTTGACGTCACACTTAACGGCAATGCTGAAGTCGGTGATAGTTTCCGTATTCGGCCATTGGCGCATCAAACGCAAAGCTTTGAGTTGCTATTAAGTGACGGGTCAGAAATTGCTGCGGCACAGTCTACTGCTTCGGGTGATAACCGAAATGGGTTGGCCATGTTGAACTTACAAAATGAGCTGTTGGTTGAAGGCAGTGGTACCTTTAGCCAAGCATACGGCACCATGATCAGCACCCTGGGCAACCAGATTAACGTGGTGCAAGCAAACTTGGCGGCGCAACAAGGGCTGACAGAACAATTACATATGCTGCAGCAGGCCGAATCTGGGGTGAACCTGGATGAAGAAGCCGCGAATTTAATCCGCTATCAGCAGTATTACATGGCGAACGCGAAAGTGATTGAAACGGCGACCACCATTCTCGACACTATTTTGCAATTGCGGTAAGCGACGGAGTGAATCATGCGTATTAGTACCTTAGCTATTTATAATCAAAATATTTCGTCGATGAACCGTCAACAAACGGAATTCATGAAAATCAGCCAGCAAATTGCGAGCGGTAAGCGGATTGTGAATATTTCCGATGATCCGCAAGCCATGACGCAGGCCATCAACATTGGTCAGTCGAAATCCGTCACCGGTCAGTTCAGTGAGGCGCGGGTTGGTGTTCGCAATGCGCTGTCACAAGAAGAAAGCGTGTTGAATAACGTGGCTGACATGTATTCACGCGCGAAAACCCTGCTGGTGCAAGCTTCCAGCGATACCTTATCGGATGCGGATAAAACAGCGGTTGCTAGTGAACTGCGCGGTATTTATGAAGCCTTGATTGGTTTGGGCAATACGCGGGATGGCAACGGACGTTACCTGTTCGGTGGTCATCAAGATGATAGCGCCCCTTTTGTGCGCGATCCGTCAGCTGGTGTCGTGAATTATGTTGGCAACCTGAATGTGCGTGAACAACAGGTGGATGGTGCTCGCTTAATGCCGGTCGGACACAGTGGCGACCAAATTTTCCGTAGTGTACATAGCAGCGCGCCGTACCGGGCAGAAGTGGCCATGGATAACCAAGGCTCGCTAACTTACAAAGGCATTACGATTACCGATTCCTCGGCTGCTACCTTCGGTCAAGCGTTTGATATCGAATTTGGTGAGGATGCGAGCGGGCAACTGCAATATCGCGTCAACGGTGGCGCTTGGAATGATTACAATGATCCCACAGTGGTTGAATTGGGTGGTGTTGCCATTGAATTAGAAGGCACGCCAGTGGCTGGTGACTCGTTACGTTTAGCGCGCGGCAACGACAACAACACGGATATTTTCGTCGCCTTTGAGAAAGCCTTGGCGGTGTTAGAAAATCCTGCTGATACCGCGTCGAAGCAAGCGACCCAACGCAACACCTTACGTACTGTGATGAATGAGCTGGATAACGGCTTGGACAACGTTTTGACGGTGCGGGCTGAAGTGGGTGCGCGCCTCAACGAGTTGGATGCACTGGATGCGATTGGTGGCAATCGTCAATTGGCTTATGAGCAAGCCTACTCCGATCTGGTTGACTTGGACTACATTGAAGCGGCGGCACAATACAGTATCCGCATGGTGGGGTTACAAGCAGCGCAACAAGCCTTTGTTGATATGAAAGGGATGAGCTTGTTCAACTTCTTATAAAACCCGGAGGTGTTGCAGGCCACTGACGCTAACGTACGCGACGTTAGAGCGCCTGCAACACTTGCTCCACCATATTTAACCCCACCCGAAACAAACGCTGTAAATACCCACCTAATTCTGTCGTTAATACCATTAACAATACTAATCCCAACGTTAAAGACATTGGGAAACCAACTGAAAATACCGTTAATTGGGGTGCCGATCGGTTTAGAATCCCTAAGGTTAGGTTCACAATCAGTAGCGCGCCAAATACCGGCAAGGCTAACAAAATTCCGGCGCTAAAGACCACGGTGCCAAACCGCGCGACGTGTTCAAACGCCCCTGCATTCATGCCTAAGGTGCCAATGGGCAAGAGCTCAAAGGATCGCACCAAGACTTCCAGCATCAGTAAATGACCATCAATGGCGGCAAACATTAAGATGGCAAAGGCATAAAACACCCGCGATAAAATCATCGTATTGGCGCCGCTATCGGGGGAAAAGAAGGTCGCGAAGGCTAATCCCATTTGCAGGCCAATATACTCACCAGCGGCTTGTACGGCGGCAAATATCACTTGCATGATTAAGCCAATGGTCACCCCAATCAGCAGTTGCTCCACGATAATGCCGACACTGGCCCAAGAAAATAACGGCACCGCTGGTAAAGTGCCACTAATGAGCGGGCTGACCACCACGGTCACAACCAAGGCCACCCCCAACTTGATGGGGTTGGGAACGCTGGAATGGCTGAGCATGGGGGCAATCAGGAATAACCCGCTAAAGCGGCAAAAGGGCCATAGAAATAAACTGATCCATTCTTGCAGTTGGGCGAACGTGACCGAAATCATATGCGCCTCACTGAATCATGACGGGAATATTCGTGAATAGACGCGTGGTAAAGTCAATCAGAAGCTGCAGTAAATAGGGGCCAATCAGCACCAGCATGGCAAGCACCCCAAGAATTTTGGGAATAAAACTCAGGGTCATTTCGTTAATTTGGGTGGCTGCCTGAAACAAGCTAATGAGTAACCCCAATAACAGCGCGGTGAGCAATAACGGGCCGGCCAGATAAAGACATAGCTTCATGCCTTGGTAGGCGATGGTCATTACTTGTTCAGGAGTCATGGTGGCAGCTCCTACACGTAAAAGCTAGCGGCCAAGGAGCCGATCAGCAATTGCCAGCCATCGACCAACACAAACAACATTAATTTAAATGGCAGTGAAATGGTGGCTGGTGGCACCATCATCATCCCCAACGCCATCAACACACTGGCAACGACCAAGTCGATAATTAAGAAGGGAATAAAGATGGTAAACCCAATTTGGAACGCGGTTTTCAGTTCACTGGTTACAAATGATGGTACTAATACGTGAAACGGCACATCCTGAGGGCTTTGCAAGGGGCCAACGTTGGCTAAATTGGCAAATAACGCCAAATCAGGCTCACGGGTTTGCGCCAACATAAACTCACGCATTGGGCCGGAAGCAAGCTCTAAAAACTGCGGGAATGAAATGGCATCTTCACTAAACGGAACCCACGCGATGTCGTACACCTGATTGAAAACCGGTGACATAATAAAAAACGTAAGGAATAACGCGAGGCCAAGCAATACTTGGTTGGGCGGTGCCGATTGGGTTCCCATGGCAGTCCGCAATAGCCCAAACACCACAATTAAGCGCACAAAGCAGGTCATCATAAGCAACACTGCTGGCAAGAAGGTGAGGCTGGTTAAAAATAACAAGGTTTGTAGCGACAGGGACCATTGCTGCCCACCATCCGGCGTGGGTTGGGTGATGACGCCAGGAATGGATTGCGCCAGCGCCTCACCCGGAACGATGAGTGCTAATAGGGCAATGAAACTTAACCATAACCCGTATCGCATTTAGCGTTTCTCTCTTGGCTTGGAATGTTGTTTTAAAGCGTGTTGAAACCGTGCGGCAAAATTCTGTGCAAGGGGTTCAGGAATCTCTTGGGCTGGCATTTCATGCAGTTTAGTCACTTGTCCAGCGGCTACACCGAGTACTAACCAGGTATCACCGACAGCAACAATCACCACACGTTCACGTTGCCCCACAGCAATGCTGCCGACCACGTTCAGTTGTTTCGAGGTGCCTGTGTGAACACCGCCGAGGCGTCGAAAGACCCAAGCACAGGCCAAGATCAAGGCAATAATCAGCACTAAGATCATGGCGACTTGCCCAACCAGGGCAAGTCCAGAGTCTACTTCAACGACGGCGGTAGAAGTGTTCATCGATTTAACTTTTGGACCCGTTCTGAAGGGGTGACAATTTCGGTAATACGGATGCCATATTTATCATCCAATACCACCACCTCACCTTGGGCGATTAAATAACCATTGATCAGAATATCCATGGGTTCACCCGCTAAGCCATCCAGCTCAACCACGGACCCTTGCGCCAGTTCTAGTAACTGTTTAATGGTGATGCGTGTGCGCCCCAGCTCAACGCTGAGTTTCACCGGAATATCCATGATGATATCCAGCTCATTCATTGAGCTTTTATCAACGGCCCCATCCAGCGGTTTAAACACGCTGTCCGCTGAACTTTCAGCGGTAGGGGTTGATTCTTCCTCTAGCGCATCTGCCCATGGATCTTGGTCATGTTCTGGATTGAGGGGTTCATTATTACTCATCATCAGACTCCTTTGCCCGCATTGGGGAAAATACACCATCTTTGGGATTGCGCAAAACCGATTGTGAGAAGCGATGGTTTTCGAGCAATCGCTTCACTTTTAATGCTCGATTTTGATTAAAACTGCCGTATTCACATTCCATGATAGGAAGGGAATTCACCGACGCTTTCACGGTGGTCGGTAACTCTATAGGCAATACATCACCAGGTTTCAGCGACATGACTTGTGGAATTCGCATGGGAATTTCTACAAAGTCGGCCACCAGCTCTACCGATGATGCTTGTAACTCGTGGCTGATACGCTCACGCCAGATTTTATCACTACTGCTACCAGCATCGGCTCGTAAGTTGGTGAGTTTGTCACGCAACGGCTCAACCATGCTATACGGCATGCAGATTTTGAAGTTACTTTCTAAATGCCCCACTTCTAAATGAAAGGTAGTGGTGACCACAATTTCACTGGGGGAGCTGGTAATGGCCGCAAATTTCGGCTGCATTTCAGAGCGCACATAGGTAATTTCTAACGGGTGCACCGAGCGCCATGACTCTTGATACGCATCAATGGCTAAGTTTAGCACGCGATTGATGATCCGTTGTTCCGTTCCGGTGAATTCCCGCGCCTCATTTCGTGTCATAAAACGCCCATCACCGCCAAATAGGTTCTCGACAATCATTGACACCATGGCATGAGGGAACACCATTAACGCGCTGCCGCGTAATGGTTTCATGGCAATGATGTTGAGGTTGATTGGGCTTGGCGTGGAATCCGCAAAATCACTAAAGCGCTGATAACGCATGGACTCAACAGAAATATCAGCGTTGCGCCGCAACAGGTTGAACAAGTTCATTCGAAACTGTCGGGCAAAGCGCTCGTTAATAATTTCAAGAGTATGCAGACGCTCCCGCACAATCCGTACTTGTGAGCCCGGATCAAATAACGTTTGCTTGCTTTTAGTGCGGCCTTTGGGGCGCACAAACTCAACATCAGCACCGCTACTAGATACCGTCTGGCCAGCCGCTGACGTTGACGGCGTCGCCATCACTGACTCTGCAGCCAAGTTCTCTTCTTCTACCATGCCCGCAAGAAGGGTATCGAGCTCTTCTTGTGACAGTTGGGGTCCGTTACTCATAACATCTCTAATGGTGGTGGCTTATTGCACAATAAATTCAGTGAACAAGACGTCATTAATGGCTACTTCGGCATTCCCGCTGTACGGTTCTGTCAAAGTCTCCATAATGCTTTGTGCCAGCATCCGTTTGCCTTCAGATTGGGTAATGCGTTCGGCGTTTTGGCCCGATAACAACACCAATAAGCGGTTGCGTACCTGTGGCATGTTTTTGACCAAGGTTGCTTTCACTTTTTCACTGGGAACTTCTAAGGTTAACCCAGCATACAGAAGGCGCGGGCCAAACTGATCACTTTGCAGGTTCACCGTGAAAGGTGAAATGGTCACAAACACCGGGTCGACCGGCTCTGGCGCTTTCACCTGAACACCACCCGCTGCCATGGTCGTCATATTACGGGTATCCCACAGTAAGTAAGTGTTCACACCCACCAAGATCACTAACACCCATAACACCAGTGTTAAGAGGGTTGATACTTTCGCAACAGGAACTGCTTGTGTATCTTTTTTACGCGCCATAATTGATCATATCTCCATGTATAAAGGTTGACCCTTGCCGCTTAAGCGTAGGTGTCAACTTGGCCATTCATTGGACGGCTTGCAGGCGTAGCGATTGAAGCCCTATCAATATTTTCGGCCGAAATTGAGTTTTCTACAGGGTGCGTTGGTTGATTCTGTTGTTGTCCCTGCTGTTGTTGGTGGTGTTGAGCAAAGTGTTCCCCATGATCGGCCACATTAGCATCATCCAATTGAATGCCTTGGTTTGCTAATGCATCGCGCAGCAACGGCATGGCTTGTTCAACAGCACCCCGAACTTGGTGGCTGTGAGTGAATACCATTAATTGGGCCTGCTGGTCTTCTACCCGTAGTTGAATCTGCAACGGGCCGAGTTCCGCGGGGTGCAAACGCAAGGTCATTTCTTGCTGGTTGCGCATCACCATGGTCACCATGTTTTGTTGCAGCTGGCCTGCCCACGCGCTGCTTGTTAGGGGCGCTGACAAGGACGACGTCGCGGGACTGGTGACCGGGCTGGGCACCATCACAATCTGGCTGTGAAGGTGGCTTGGCATGGGCCGCGGCGCATCTGCCAGTAGCTGAGGTGCCGTGGTGGTTGTGGCTTCAACTTGCGGCATGACGGGGGTTACCGGCGCGGACACTGCCGCTGCGGCACGACCGCGGTGCTCGTTCTGATGTTCACTCGCTAAAACGGCACCATGCGGCTGGTCTGCCAAGTGCTCTGCAGGTGCATTTGAAGCTGTCATTGCATTCGCCAAGGTCGCAGCAGGTGCGAGGTTCCCATTGGCTGCTGCTGCAGCCGTGTCGGCAGTGATAACCGGCGTCGCAACTTGAACCACCGGCGCCACAATAGGCTGTGGATCAATGATTTCTTCTGCAGGACCACGCCCTAGCTCGATCATTTCAGGTTGCGGCAAGGGGTCATGTGGCGTGCCTTGTTCCAATTGGGGCAGTAATAACGCCAGTAAGTCTTCCAATTGCTCGGGGCTGAGTTGTTCCAGCTCTGCCGTTTCATCAAACTCAGCCACTAGTTCTGGTAACTTTATCAGTGCATTGGGTTGCTGAGCCTGTAAGGCAGCGAATAATGCTGCAAACTCACCCTGCGGCGCGGTGTTGGCCGCCTGCGGATAGACATCAGCGCCGGCGGCTTGGGTCGATGCGGTTAGGTTTAAGGCTTTCATCAAATCCATGGGTCACCTCATTGTGATGCGCGATTGCGCAAGTACATGGCGATGGAAAGCTCGTCATTAAGCTTCTGTTCGCGTTGATTCATTTGATGCAAGGCCGCTTGGTGCTGGCGCTCTTGCAGCGTCTCATAGGATGCCAAGGTGCGCTGTTGCTGCAGCCAATGTTGCTGTTGCTGATCCACTTTTTGCTGTTGCGTGGTTAAGGCTTGTTCGGCGCGTTGAATCGCTGCATCGAGACTGGCCAAAAAGCGCTGGTAATTTTGCAACAAATGCCCAGCCAGCCCTTGTTGTAACTGCGCTTGCAATTGCACCACATAATCTTGCCGGTAATGCTGCAGCGTCGCAAGTTGCTGGGCAATTTTTTGTTTGTTATGGCGCTCTTCTGCCAATAGCCGTGCCGCTTCAGTACGAGCTTTTTCAGCTTGTTCGGTTAAATGTTCTAAGACGACAGGATTCATGCACTACCTCCTACCAACTCAGTCAGGCGCTGTTGGGCCATGGCGATGGTGGCTTGCTCCTGCATGCCTTGTTGCAAGTAGGCTTCCACCTGTGGATATTTCTGCACGGCTTGGTCCAACAGTGGATCATGGCCGGGGCTGTATGCTCCCACACTGATTAAGTCACGGTTGCGCTGATACACTGAGAATAACTTTTTCAGACGTTGGGCCTGTTGTTGATGTCCTAAACTGGTCACCGCTGGCATCACGCGGCTAATGGATGCTTCCACATCAATAGCGGGGTAGTGTCCGCTTTCTGCCAACTGGCGTGACAACACAATATGCCCATCCAGAATAGCGCGGGTGGCATCAGCAATAGGGTCTTGCTGATCGTCACCTTCGGTTAACACCGTATAAAAAGCGGTAATGGAACCACCACCGCGCACACCGTTCCCAGTTCGTTCAACTAAGGCTGGAATTTTGGCAAATACACTTGGCGGATAGCCCTTGGTGGCCGGTGGTTCGCCAATGGCTAACGCAATTTCTCGTTGCGCCATAGCATACCGCGTGAGCGAATCCATAATCAGCAACACGTGGCGGCCGCGATCACGAAAATCTTCGGCGAGACGTGTGGCATAGGCCGCCCCTTGCAACCGTTGTAAGGGGGAAGCATCCGCTGGCGCGGCAACCACAACGGCACGAGCCATGCCTTCAGCACCTAAAATGCTATCAATAAATTCTTGAACTTCACGGCCCCGTTCACCAATCAACCCCACCACAATGACATCGGCTTGGGTGAAGCGAGCCATCATGCCTAACAGAACCGACTTCCCGACGCCGGAGCCGGCAAACAACCCCATCCGCTGGCCGCGACCCACGCTCAGCAGGCCATTGATAGCACGAATGCCCACATCAATGGGTGTATCAATGGGGGCGCGCTGCATGGGATTAATGGTGCGCCCTGCTAACGAACCATAATCGACCGTGTGAGGTAACGGCAAATGATCCAACGGCCGCCCGCTGCCATCCAGCACGCGCCCTAATAAGGCATCCCCCAGAGGGAAACGACGGCTACTGTGCAGGCCATCTCCCAGCGGTAAAACTTGTGCTCCAGGCACTAACCCATGCACGGTTTCTAATGGCATGAGATAAGTCACATCGCCGGCAAAGCCTACTACTTCGGCTTCTACGTGCTCAGCAACTTGGCTCACCACTTGAATGGCGCAGCTGGCACCGACCGGTAAGCGTAATCCAACGGCCTCTAACACCATGCCCGTGGCACGCACCAAACGACCGCTGCGTTGCCAAGTTGGCAAGCCGTGCAGGCGTTGGGTAACCTGTTGCAGTGATTGTTGCCACTGGTGCACGAGGTGTTGGGTTGGATCAGCCATGGTGCCCTCGTACGTGATGGACGATACGTTGCCAACGGTTGGCAATGGTGGCGTCAATATCACCCGATGTGCTGGTTACTTTACAACCGCCGGCCTCAATACTGGCATCTGCCCGCCAATGCCAACCTAAAGTGGTCAATTCATTGGCTAAATGGGCCTCGACTAATTCGGCATCACTTGGATGCAATAAGAGCGTTGGTTTTTCTGATAGCAACGGGTCTTCCGTAATAATGGCGCGAATAAGGTCTATGATATGTTCTGGGTTTGCCGCTAATGCCTCACCCGCCAATTGACGCCCCACGGTTAAAGCTAACTGGGTTAAGCTTTCGCTGAGATGCTCGGCAAGCCCAGCAAGTGCGGCATCGGTGTGCCCCACCAGTTGTTGGAGCGTGGCTAAGGTTTGTTGAACTTGTTGGGTATATTCTTGCAGCCCTTGTTCGTAGCCGGCTTGCTTCCCTTGTTCCAGCCCCTCTTGATAGCCGGCGGCCTGGCCTTCAGCAAACCCTTCGTCGTAGCCCTGTTGATGCGCTAGCTGGCGTTGTTGTGCCAGTTCTTCTTGCTGGCGCTGGTGCTCATCGACCACCGGTGCCACGGGACGCTTGGCCCGCTTCACCTGTCCTAACGGCGCCAAATCCCAGCTTTGCCAATCACCGTTGGCAGCCAGTTGGGTTTCTGGGCGCTCTTCAAGCGCTTGAAAAGGCTTAAATGAAGGCATCGTCACCACTACTTAACACAATGTCACCGTTATCAGCTAAGCGGCGAACAATTTGCAGGATTGCTTTCTGCTCAGTTTCAACTTGCGAAACACGCACTGGACCACGGGTTTCCATTTCTTCGCGAATTAACTGGGCAGCACGTTGCGACATATTGCTCAAGAACTTGTCGACCAAATCGTCGGCTGCGCCCTTGAGCGCCACCACCAGCGAAGAGGTTTCAATTTGACGCAGCAAGATTTGAATACTGCGGTCGTCCAAGTCCAATAGGTTTTCGAACAAGAACATTTCGTCGATAATTTTTTGTGCCAGTTCGTCGTTGTACGCACGAATATTTTCCAGTGCGGTATCTTCTTGGCCAGCACTGAGTAAGTTAAGAATTTCAGCAGCAGTGCGAACACCGCCCATTTTACTGCGCTTGAGCGACTGACCATCCAGCATGCCGCCAAGTACTTCAGTAAGTTCTTGCAAGGCCGCCGGTTGCACCCCGGTAAAGGTTGCCACCCGGAGCACTACATCGTTGCGCAGGCGTTCGTCAAAGAGTTCTAATACCCCTGCGGCTTGGGCTCGATCTAAGTGAATTAAGATAGTGGCAATAATTTGCGGATGTTCATCTTTGATCATCTCGGCCACTTCAGGAATATCCATCATGTTCAGAGCTTCAATGCCAATGCCCCCGACTTTTTGCTCTAACACATCTTCGATCAGCGTATTTGCGCGGTCTGAGCCAAGTGCTTTAGTAAGCACTGAGCGGACATAGTCATCGTATTTATCAAGAGCAGGCGTGTCGGCGAGATCTTGGTGGAACAACTCCAAGGCGGCCTTGATATCGGTGTGTGAAATATCAGTCAGCCGTGTCATCTCTTTGCTGATTTTCTGGATTTGCGTTGGGGTGAAGTGCTTGAACACCTCAGCGGCGGCCTCTTCTTCCAACACTAACAGTAGTAATGCAGCCCGGCGTAAACCAGACATTGGTTTGGCGGTTCTGTCCATCATGTTAGAGTTGTTCCTCTTCGTTCATCCAGTTTTGTAGGATTCGCGCCACCTGACGCGGGTTATTCTTGGCGATATCTTTGGCTTTTGCTAAAGCTTGGGTGTAGCTCTTATTGTTATGCTGTTGTGGCCAATGGAATGAGCTTTCAGTATTGGGTCCATAGTCATCGTAATCTGAACTGTAGCCGCCGGTGTCATTGTCATCATCACCCACGACAGCGCGCAAGTTACCTTGGTTGTTGGCCAATGCTGCTTCGGCTTCAATTTCTTTCAACTCAAAATAGCGCTGTAAGAAGGGGCGAACTAAGACCAAATACAACACAATGATTGCAATCAGCACCAATACATAACGCATCACATTTTGGGTCATATCGAGTACCGCAGGGGTTTGATACCACTGCAGTTCTTTAACATCGTCCACCTCTTGAATAAAGAGGCTGTTCACCACCTCAAGTTCATCGCCGCGCTGCTCTGAAAAGCCCATGGCTTGGCGAACCAAACGTTGAATGTATTGCAATTCTTCTTCGCTGCGCGGCACTAATTCAACGTCGCCGTCTTCATTGATGGCGGTGCGATGATTCACTACAACGGCGACAGACAAGCGCTGTAGCTCCCCGCGCTGTTGGTCCACATGCTCAATCAGGCGGTCGACTTCGTAGTTCACCACTTGGTCTTGTTGCAGCGCGTGAGAACGGTTTGAAGGCGTGTTGTCAGCTTCTTCGTCGGCTTCAACAATCTCGATGGGCGAAGCGGCAATCCCAGGCGGGGTATTGCTTAACGCGCCGGGAATACCCATCGGACCATCCCCACTCCCTTGCAAAGACATGTTGCGCTGAATGCTACGAACCGCTGCGGTATCAGGGGTTTGGTTGGGGGTGTAGCGCTCAGCAGTGGCTTCACGCTTGGAGAAGTCAATTTGTGCCACCACTTGGGCGTTGATGTTTTGGCGACCTAAAATAGGTGCAAGAATATTCTCAATCCGCTGTTGGAATGAACGCTCTACTTGTTGGATGTATTCCAGTTTGGTGCTGCTGAGTTGATTGTCACGATCATTATTGGAGAGCAGGGCGCCGTGTTGGTCGACCACCGTAACTTGCTCGGGAGCCAGCTCAGGAACGCTGCTAGACACCATATGAACAATGGCTTGCACTTGGCCTTCCCCAAGAGAACGACCCGGGTGCAAGGTTAACACTACCGAGGCTTTTGCAGGTTCGCGTTCGCGCACAAATACGGAGGGTTTAGCCATGGCTAAATGCACGCGGGCGCGCTGTACCGGCCCGAGTGATTCCATCGAGCTGGCAAGCTCGCCTTCAAGGGCCCGTTGGAAGTTCACCTGCTCGGCAAATTGACTGATCCCGAACGCTTGATTGTCCATCAAGGTAAAACCGACGTTGCCGCCGTTAGGCAAGCCCTGCTCAGCCATTTGCAAACGCAGCTTATGGACTTGGTTGCTCGGAACTAAAATGGTGCCCGCTCCATTGAGTTGATACTTGATTTGCCGGGCTTCCAGTTCATTCACAATTCGGCCGCCGTCCGCTTCGCTTAAGTTACTGTATAATACGCGGTATTCAGGGGCACTGGCCCACAAAATCAAAGCAATTACCAAGCCGACGAAGGTAGCACCGCCCAGCAGTAATGGCACTAAGCCTTGCTGTTTCAGTTTATCCAGCCACGGTGTTTGCGTTTGCGTTGCTTCCATTGGGTCTCTCAGATGGTCGTGCAAAAGGGTTTTATCTATTGCACATTATGCGGACGCAGTCGCAAGTCAAAGGCAAAATAAGCGCACATTTTTATGCCCTATTATGCGCTTCAGCATAGTCAGCCAGTGGTAAATTAGGCCACAGTCAAAAAGTTTGTTTATTGAGGTTTCAGCATGAGTGTGCCAGCCATTCAAACTGCACTGCAACAAATGCAAGCGTTAAAATCTGAAGTTACGACACCTCGGTTAGCGGTTGATTTAAATGTGCAACCTGGCGCGGTGACAGCCAATCAATCAGCCGCGCCTGGTAGTTTTGCGGGGGAGTTAAAGAACTCCATTCAGCGCATTAATCAGTTGCAGCAAACAGCACAAACAAATACGCAGCGCTTCCAGCTGGGGGATCCGTCCGTGTCACTGAATCAGGTGATGGTGGACAAGCAAAAAGCCGCGCTGGCCTTTGAAATGGGCGTGCAAGTCCGTAATAAGCTGGTTAGCGCTTACAAAGAGATTATGAATATGCAGGTTTAAGCCTGCTCTCGCACCAATAAGCCTGATACTTCATGTAAATGAGCGGCAATTCGCAATACTTCTTCTGACGGAATTTGGCGGATAAGTTCGCCGGATTCCTGATTCACTACTTTGATCACTATTTTGCCGTGGTCGTCGCTCATTTCAAAATGAATGCCATAGTTATTCATGACCTCATTCACTTGCTGCAAAGGTTTGACTAGGTCATCCCGTTTCAGCTCTTTTTGCGCTTCACTTTGCCGAACTGCAGGCAGTTGTTGTAAAACCCGATCAAGACGTTGTTGTTCGGCCGCCGCCGTTGCTGCCGGCCAATTGGTACTGGACTCTTTAATTGGTGTTGCCATAGCGAGTACTCCCTTGAATGAATGCCCACGATTCCTAAGGGCATTATCGGCAGCATGATCAGGAACTTAAATTATTCAGCACTAAGTTTAGCGCCTAATTCACTGACCTTGTTGTATAAGTTCACCGCGGCTTGCAGCGCGGTCTGTTCGGACTCAGTTAAATCCAGCACGGTGTTTTCCGGTAGTTGATCAACAGGTTGCAGGATAGGGGCGTAACGCTTGAGTAAGTGCTCCACATTCATGTGAATCATCAGCAGCTCCAGTTCAAACTCCTGCTGTAACTCTGTTAAGCGCGCTAATTCGATGGCGTCTGTGGTGCTGTCGATGGCTCGTGCGAGGCGTTTGCCAATAATAAACTCCACCGCATTGAGTTTCGGCAGCAAATCATTGAGCAAGGAATCGGTACTGATACGAGCATTGATGGCAAGCATAATGAAGCGACCTTAACGATGAGTGTGGGTACCGCTCAAACAAAACAGGCTCCCAAAGGAGCCTGTTGCATTGATGATTCCACTAAAAAGAGGAATTAACCTAACAGTGACAACACTGACTGTGGTACTTGGTTGGCTTGTGCCAATACTGAGGTACCTGCTTGTTGCAAGATTTGCGCACGCGTCATGTTTGACACTTCTACTGCGTAGTCAGCATCTTCAATGCGTGAACGTGCAGCTGACAGGTTAGTCATAGTTGTGCTGATATTGTCGATAGCTGATTCAAAACGGTTTTGTTTAGCACCTAAATCGCTACGTGCAACGTCGACTGCTTCAATCGCTACATCTAAGTCAGCAAGATCGTCTGTATCAACAGCGAATGTCCCCAATTTATAAGCTGTTGAATCTAGCTGTGCAATATTGATAACTTCGCCATCATTCGCGCCAACTTGGATATCAAAGCCATTGGCGTCGCCGTCAAATAACTTAATGCCGTTAAATTCCGCATCGTCAACCACACGGGCGATCTCTAATAAACGCTCATCAACTTCAGCTTGAAGCGCAGCAATGTCTTCAGCAGAGTTTGTTCCGTTGCGAGCTTGAACAGCTAACTCACGGATACGTTGTAAGTTATCGTTTACTTGATTCAAAGTACCTTCTGCAGTTTGAGCCAGAGAGATACCATCGTTTGCATTTCGCTGTGCTTGTGCAAGGCCACGAATCTGTGAAGTCATTTTGTTGGCGATGGCTTGGCCTGCAGCGTCGTCTTTAGCGCTGTTGATCCGTAAGCCAGAGGATAAACGTTCCATTGAAGTTTGCAGTGCAGACTGCGACTTCATCAGGTTTTGTTGACCAATCAATGAGGTCATATTGGTATTGATCACTGACATAGCTCTTTTCCTTCTGTTTCCAAAAAAGTAGGCTGTTTCCAAAGTGGGCAGCCAAGGTTGGCTTGCCGTCGCTAGAGGTTATCGGGGGGATTTAGAAAAACTTTAGGGCAATTTTAAAATAATATTCTGCCACTGCCGGCGCGGGTTGTTATATTAAAGAAACGCGTTGGGTTGCCGATAGTTGTGCTATATCGTCCCAAGGAACCCGAGTTGCAGATTGCATGAAAAGGAAAGGAGCAGCGCGTGAGCGACGCTAAGCAACCAACAAGCAACGACTTTACCCCCGTCAATAGTATTGTAGAACTGGCCACCTATTTTGAGGCGCTGAGCCAGCCTGGGGTGGCCGTGCTCACCTTATTAGGGCCGGCCGAGAAAGGTCATCCGGTGGTGCTGGTTGATCAACTTGAAGAAGACTACCTGCTGTTTGACCTGACCGCGATTCGCGATGTGGTGCCTTCATTACGGCGAGGCGGCAAGTTTATCTTGTCGGGGCACACGCCGGGTGGCTTGGTGCGCAGTAATCCGTTGGCGGTACGAGAGTTCTCGACGGTTGAAGGGCGTTTATTTGCTTATGTGGATTGGCCGCGCGAAATTTTCGTGAAGCAACGTCGTGCCAGCTTCCGAGCCAGTTTGAGGATTGGCATGGATGTGGGCGTGCTACTGCGGAGCACCGAAACCGATG
This sequence comes from Pseudidiomarina indica, assembly GCF_900104245.1. Lineage (GTDB taxonomy): Bacteria > Pseudomonadota > Gammaproteobacteria > Enterobacterales > Alteromonadaceae > Pseudidiomarina > Pseudidiomarina indica. The sequence goes on along the minus strand of NZ_FMXN01000004.1, from coordinate 111,106 downwards.
ACATGGCGCTGGTGGAATTACGGGGGGACTTAAAAGACCTGTCCGCCACCGGTTGCTTGGTCGAATTCTACATGCAAGACGGTGTGTCCCGAGTGCTGCCTGATTTAGCAACGGAAATTGAGCTGTATTTTCCCAACGGTTCCACCTTCCAAGTACAAGCCAAAGTACGCCATTTAAAAACGGACACCGATCGACAAGTATTGGCGGTGGGGTTTGAATTTGCTGATATTAGCAAAGCTCAAGAGCGGGAGCTGTGGGGCTATGTGCGTGAAATTGAACGGGAAGCCTCACGAAACGCCACCAGCGGCGACAAGCGCAGTGAATCAGAATTATTCCGTATTCGCGATGAAGATGATCAACGTTTAGGGCGTCGCCAGGCGCATACTTATGCCACCCCCATGGCACGGCGCATGGCGCGCATTGCTGGTTACTTGGATAGTCAAATGGTCATGCTCAAACAAGGGCAGCCCGTCAATGCCTACCAATTATCACAGAGTGCCGACCGCTTGCTGGATATGCTCGATGATGACCGCCAAGAATGTTTGTTTGCGGTGTATTGCGTGCAACGAGAATCGCGCTGGGTGAAACACGGGCTTGCGGTGGCGGTGCGATTGGGAGATTTGCTTCACTCGGTGAAGTTGCCACGAGAGGTGCGCAAAGCCTCGGTGGCAGCTGCCATGATGCATGATTTGGGCAAAGGCATGTTGGCACCTGAGCTGTGGCGTGCCACCACCCTAAGTTTGGATTTGTATAAAGAAATGCAAACCCACGTGCAAAAGCTGATGGAAAAAATGAGCGACGTGAAGTGGCTGTCGGATGTGATCTGTCAGAATGTGGTGGTGCAGATTAATGAACGCTTGGATGGTTCCGGTTATCCTCAAGGGTTAAAACACGAAGAGATTGGGCAGTTGGCGCGGGCGGCAGCCGTGGTGGATGCCATTGATGCCTTGCAACGGTCGCGGCCCGATCGACCGGCGTTATCAGCATTTGCGGCGGCGCGGTCCTTGCAAACCAAGTTGGATCAGTTTGACGAGGCTTGGGTAAAACGTTACCAGACCCATTTTGGAGTGTTACCCATTGGCTCCTTGCTGCGCTTCGAAAAAGGTGAATTGGCCTGGGTGGTAGGGTTGGACGCCCAACGGCGAGTGAGCCGAGTACGTCTGGCACCGCATAAAGGGCTACCCGACAGCAAATTGGGAGAAGTGATTGAAGGGGCTCGTCTAAAAGAGTTAGGGCGGATTCGGGATGTGTTAGTACCGGAACACTAAAGAAGCGGTCATGACCGCCGATAACGTTAAATAGACGACATTAATTGTGCTTTTTTACAGCTTTGTTTGCATATTTTTCAGGCAAGCTGTCACCATCGAAAATAGGGGTTTAATCATGGCATCAATTTCAGCTTTGGGGATTGGTTCAGGGCTTGACCTTAGTGGTCTTCTGAATCAGTTAGAAGCCGCTGAACGTCAGCGCTTAGTGCCCATTGTGCAACAAAAACAAAGCTATGAAGCAAAAATTTCAGCCTATGGACGGTTAGAAAGTGGGCTCACCAAGTTTCAAGACGCCATTAAGAAACTTGAAAAAGCAGATACCTACGGTGCCACGAAAAGCTCGGTCAATAATGACGTACTGTCAGTTGCAGCCTCGTCAAACTTAGCCCCAGGCACCTATAACGTCAACGTCAGCCAGTTGGCTCGTTCATATAGTGTGGCCACTCATGGCGTTGCTGATAAGAATCAAGCGTTAGGAAGCGGCCCAGGTGATGTGGTGCTCACCCTAGGTGATGGCACGGTGCATACCATTGAATTAGCCGATGGTAAAACATCGCTGGAAGATATCCGTCGCGCTATTAATAGCGCCCAGTCTGATGTTCAAGCATCGATTATTAATGATGGCAGCGGCACACCGCATCGGTTGGTGTTAAGTTCAGCCAAAACCGGTACTGATGCGGGCATCGCAAACATCAGTTATGGCGGTGCGTTAACCGGTCAGATTAGCATTGATACAGCGACGGAACTTACGGCGCAAAATGCGAGCTTCACCATAAATGGTATCCAGATCAGTAGCCAAACGAACCAAGTTGAAGGCGCTATCGAAGGGGTTACCTTAGCGTTAGCACAAGAAGGCACGGCCACCATCACCGTCAGCCGTGACCAAGACAGTATTGTTGACAGCATCAAAGGCTTTGTTGACGCGTACAACGAATTACAAAAAACGATTGCCAGCTTAAATCACTTCGATTCAAGCGGCGGTGCATCAGGGCAGTTGCTCGGCGATAGCGGTTTGCGCACAGTTCAATCGCAGTTGCGCCAAACAATGTCGGCAGCTACTGAAGGTACGGGAGCCTTTAGCCGGTTGTTTGAAGTTGGCATCGAGGTTGAATTAAACGGTCAGTTAAAACTCGACGAAGACAAATTACGCTCATTGGTTAACGACGATCTTAATGATGTGCGTGCGTTTTTCAGTGGTGTGAATGATGCCAAAGGGTTTGCCGCATTAACCAACCAGACCGTTGACAATTTATTGCACAAAGAAGGCCCGTTGGCGAGCCGTATTGAGGGCTTTAAAACCAGCATTAAACGCACCGAAGACCGTTACATGCGCGAAGAAGAGTTGATTTTAAATACGGTGGAGCGGTATCGGAAGCAGTTTGCTCAGATGGATAGCTTGGTAGCAACCATGAACTCGACCAGTGCTTATTTGCAGCAGCAGTTTTCGATGTTAAGTGCGCAATTGAATCAGAAGAAGTAAACGAGGTTTATTGCTATGTATGGGATGCGTGGAGCTGCAGCGTATGGGCGTGTTAGCGTAGAGAGCGATGTCTTCTCTGCGAGCCCACATAAATTGATTTCTCTGCTGTTCGATGGAGCGCAGAAAAATATCCGTGCAGCTCAGTTACATATTGAACAAGGGAATATTGCAGAAAAAGGCAAAGCAATCACCAAAGCAATCGATATTGTTCAGCAGGGCTTATTAGCGGCGCTGGATAAAGAGGTTGGTGGTGAGATGGCTGATAATCTTGAAGCAATTTATCTCTATGTGAGTGAGTTATTGCTGAAAGCTAATCTGCACAATGACGTCAATAAGTTGGCGGAAGCTGCTCATTTATTGAACGAGATTGGCTCGGCTTGGAAATCCATTCAACCACAGGCGGAAGAGGTCTAGGACAATGGCCAGCAGCCCCCCTCACTCAGCCCAAATGACACCGACGGAGGTCATCATGTCGTATCGAACATTACTACAGCATTCCAATCGGATGTTGGACAGCGTTCGCAATGAAGATTGGGAAGCGTTGATTGAGCTTGAGATTGAGTATGTTCGTGAGGTGGAGCGGTTGAGCCAGACGGAAGACCAGGTGGAACTAAATGAGGATCAGCAGTTAGAAAAGCTGACCTTACTTAGTGCTATTATGGAGCAAGACCGTGAAATTCGAGAAGCGCTGGTGGCGCGGCGTACCATGCTGGAGCAAGCCCTAACGAGCTTGAATACCAAGCAAAAACTTGAGGAAGTTTATCGCAATTGAGTAGCATTACGCCGTTACTGGACACCTTAGTTCAGCAGGTTGCTAAACAGCGCGCGAGTGTTGATTTGTTACCGCGCCATACCCTCCCTATTGCGCCCGTTCCTAGCCCGGCATCCACCACCGAATTTAGCCAAGCCGGGCAACAACTCCTACGATTAGCCACACTGATTCAAACCTTTCAGCAGCAACAACCGCCAACCCCACCTCAAGCGAACTTTATTCAGACTACCGCGCCACTGCTCGGGGATGCGAAGCTGGATGTGTTAACGTTAGTGACACGGTTGCAGCAGTTGGTCAAAAATTCTGGCATCTTCTATGAAGCCGCGGTGGCCCGCTGGGCTGCAGATAAGCTGCCCTTTAGCGAGGTGCGGCAACAGCCCCAAAACCTTGGGACTGGCCCGCAACAGTTGCCGAAGATTCAACAAATTTTAGGGCAGCAATTGGACTTGATCCAAACCGGGGTGCTGCGTATGGAGTTTGAACTGTGGCCGCAGGCGGTGCTGCAATGGTTGGTGCAACCCGAGGTGCCACCACTGGTTCAGCGCTGGCGCGATGAGCAGCGTCGTAAGCAAGGAGAAGCGGCCGAACCTCCAGCCTGGCATAGCGAGCTCAAACTCACCATGCCAGGGCTGGGAGAATTGCGAGCACAGTTGCGTTTCAGTGAACAGCGGCTAGCTATGCAGTTGCAATGTGCGGAGGAATGGCTGGACACATTGCAACAAGACACGGCATTGTTGGTGAAACGGCTCCGCGATAACGCGGGAGTGAGTATTGAGACGATTCAGGTGTTTAAGTTAACCGATGAGTGATGCTAAGTTACCTAAGTTGCCCGGCAAAAAAGCCGTTGCATTGCAGTATGAAGCATTTGCGCCGGCCCCTCGAGTCATCGCTAAAGGGGATGGTCTTGTCGCTAACAAAATAATCGAGTTGGCACAAGCGCATGGCATCTTTATTCATGATTCTCCTGATCTAGTCGACCTTTTGTCGCAAATAGATCTCGATGACTATGTACCACAAACGCTTTGGATTGTTGTTGCGGAATTGTTAATATGGGCCAAAGATATCGCTGACACCTCTCATAGCTCCGCTCGCACGCCTTCCTGATTCAATATCTTATTAACAAACATGTATGCTTTGTATCTAAAATAGCCCCACTTTTTTCATTGACTAGTTATGTTAAGATTTGCTAAAGATATAAGGATATAATTACAAAAATAAATCAAAGTGCGCTGGAGATTTATCCTCATGAGTCAGAATAAGACCATTTCTGAATTGCAGGAACTCAACTTAAGTTACTTGCTTTTAGTTCAGAAATTGCTCGTTGAAGATCGCGATACTGCAATTTTTCGCTTGAAAATAGATGCTGAGTTAGCTGATCTCATTGTTGAGATGTCTGTTCGAGAACTCACTACTTTAGCTCGCCAATCTCATAGTTTGTTGCAACCTAATTTTGGTGATGTGAGCCAGTTAAAGGCAATCCTCACCAATAAACGAGACACCGGCATGCAAGCGACGCATTTAGCCATGCATTTAGTCACCGCCTAATTTTTATTTGATTCGCATCACGAGGAAAAATCTTCATGACTGCCAAAAAGTTACTTGACGAATTGAATCAGGTAAAACTTGCAATTGAACTCATAGAATTAGGGGCGCGATTACAAGTACTTGAATCTGAAGTCAGTTTGAATAGAGGGCGGCTAGTCAGGTTGTACAAGGAGGTTGCGGGCAAATCCCCACCCAAGGGAATGTTGCCTTTTTCGACGGATTGGTTCATGACCTGGCAACCTAACGTTCACTCGTCATTTTTTTATAATATTTATGTTCGTTTACACCAAGAGCAGGGACTGGAACGTTTACCGGCGTTTATTAAGGCCTATCGGTTGTATCAAGAACACATTCAAATGAGCGGCGAAGAAGAAGTTTTGGCGTTAACACGAGCCTGGACGCTGCTGCGTTTTTTTGAAAGTGACATGTTCCAGTTGTCTCGCTGTGTCAGTTGTGGCCTAAATTTTGTGAATCATGCCCATACGCCTGATGACGATTATGTGTGTGGGGTGTGTCAACCGCCGTCGCGGGCAGGAAAACCGCTGAAGAAGACGACGAAAAAGCAAAATGAAATTTAAGTCACCACTATTGCAGCCGATATACCTAAAAGATGTTGATTGGAGAAGGATGAGGCTGTGTTAATCGCGATAGGATTTTTGATTGTACTGCTTTCAGTGTTTGGCGGCTTTGTCCTAACTGGCGGTTCATTGGGGCCGATTTTTCAACCGATAGAGTTACTCATTATTGGTGGTGCTGGGGTGGGCTCGTTTATTGCAGCTAACAATGGTAAAGCGATTACGGCAACCATTCGTTCATCTCGCCGCTTTTATCGGTCGTCAAAGTACAATAGAGAAACTTACCTAGAATTGCTGTCGGTCATTTATAAGCTACTCAATAAAATGCGCCGCGACGGCATGCTGGCGGCTGAGCGCGACATTGAATCCCCACAAGAAAGTACCATTTTTCAGGAGCACCCTGAAATTCTTGAAGATCCAATGATGGTAAACTTCATTGCCGACTATTTGCGCTTGATGATTAGCGGTAATATGGATCCGCAAGAACTGGATGAATTAATGCTGCATGAAATCGAAACGGTGGAAGATGAAGCCAGTATTCCAGCCGATGCACTCCACAAAGTGGGGGATGCTATGCCAGCATTCGGGATTGTCGCCGCGGTACTTGGGGTGGTGCGGGCCTTGAGTACAGCTGACGTGCCTCCAGATGTGATGGGGCAAATGATTGCCCACGCTTTGGTGGGAACCTTCCTAGGGATTCTGTTGGGATATGGCTTTATCACTCCATTAGCAACCCGAATTGAGCGCCAAGTGACTGAAATCGTTAAAACACTGCAAGTGATTCGCGTGACCTTGCTGGCGAGCATGCAAGGCTATGCACCGCAACTAGCGGTTGAATTTGGTCGTAAAGCACTCCACACCGCCGAGCGTCCTAGCTTCACTGAGCTTGAAGATCATGTTCGTGGGGCGAAAACGGAGGCTTAACCATGGCGCAAGTAGGCAGGCCAATCATTATTCGCCGCAGAAAAAAAAAGGTGAAGAAACACCATGGTGGCAGTTGGAAAATTGCCTTGGCCGACTTTATGACTGCTTTAATGGCGCTGTTCTTGGTGATGTGGATTCTTTCCATGTCCAGCGAAAATCAGCGCAAAAGCATTTCTGAATACTTTCGTACGCCCTTGTTAGTGTCTATGGTGGGTGGGGAAAGCAGTGGCAGCTCCTCCAGCGTGATCCCCGGCGGGGGGCCTGACTTCACCAGCAGTGAAGGGGAACAATTGCGCATTACTATGCGCCAGCATACCCGTCCTGCTGATATTCGGCGGCAGTTTTTTGATGTTCGTCGGAGCGTTGAAAATGCCATTCAAGCCGACCCAATTTTACAAACCTTACAAAATCAAATGCGCTTTGACATTACTCGCGAAGGGTTGCGCATTATGATGTTGGACACCGAAGCCAAGCCGATGTTTGAAATTGGTAGTGCCCGAATTGCTTCTTACATGGAACGCTTACTAAAAACCTTAGCCCCCTTACTGAATGAAATTCCGAACGCCATTACCATTAGTGGGCACACCGATAGCTTACCGTACGCTGGGGGGGAACTCGGTTACAGTAACTGGGAGCTTTCGGCTGACCGCGCCCATACCACTCGCAAAGTGTTGTTAGAAGCAGGCTTTGACTCGGAGCGGTTGCTCATGGTGATGGGAACGGCCGACCGCATTCCGCTGGAAGGGACAGCACCTGATGACCCTCGCAACCGACGTATCACCCTTGTGGTTCATACCGAGGAATCGGCTGAATTCATTCGTCGGCAAGGGTATTTCCCTCAAGATCACGGGCTCCACGCCGTAGACCAAGAAATAGCGCCTAATTAACCCGTTATTCTCCTCTTCATTGCCATTGGCGTTCAGGCATACTTGGGCGCAGTGTCCCTAAGTGTCACTTGATTACTAGCCATGGCAGAGAATCAAACAAGCGATCAGGAAAAAACAGAAGAACCCACGGCTCGAAGGCTGGAAAAGTCTCGAGAAGAAGGTCAGGTTGCGCGATCGCGCGAGCTGACCACTTTTGTGATCTTGTTCGGCGGTGTGTTGATGCTGTGGTCCATGGGCAGTAGCTTGTACAACAACTTAGGCTTGATGATGGAGCAAGCGTTTTCGTTTGAACGCTTGCAAGTGTCAGAAGCGGGCCCCATGTTGCAAAACGTGTTAGAACTGGGCCAGGTGGCCTTGTTCAGTTTGTTGCCATTGTTTGCCGTGATGTTGTTGCTGGCATTGGTGGCCCCAGCATTGCTCGGTGGCTGGGTGGTCTCGGCCAAAGCCATGGCGCCAAAATTTGAAAAGCTGAACCCGTTGAAGGGACTCAAACGAATTTTCTCCACCCAAGCCTTGGCAGAGTTGGGTAAAGCTATTGCGAAGACCTTGCTGGTGGGGTCGGTGTTAACGCTGTTTTTATGGCAACAACGCCAGTCATTCATGCGGCTCATGAGCCTTGAGGTGAAAGAAGCCTTAGGCGAGGCCATGGGGCTTGCCGCACTTGCTTGTTTATTGATGATTCTCACGCTGATTGTGGTGGTGGCATTTGATGTGCCCTATCAAATGTTTACCCACAAGAAAAAGCTGCGCATGTCGAAAGAAGAGGTGAAGCGTGAAAACAAAGAAACCGAAGGGGATCCGTTTGTAAAAGGGAAAATTCGGCAGCAACAACAAACCATGGCACGGCGCCGGATGATGAGCGAAGTGCCGAAAGCGGACGTTATTATCACCAACCCGACTCATTATGCCGTGGCGCTTCAGTATGATGAGCATGGGATGGGGGCACCCAAAGTGATTGCGAAGGGGACGGAATTGGTCGCACAGAAAATTCGCGAAATTGGTGATGAACACCAGGTTCCCCGCTTAGAAGCACCTGCATTAGCTCGGGCATTGTATGCGCATGTTGATTTAGGGCGAGAAATTCCAGCGGCATTGTACACAGCTGTCGCTGAAGTACTCGCTTGGGCGTTCCAGTTAAAACGAGCTCGCCAAGGCATCGCCATGATGCCGCCAACCCCGAAAAATATCGAAGTTCCTGAGGATTACGAGGTGGCAGCACCATGAAATTAAGCATGACGGGATTAGCAAAATCATTACAAGGCGCCCAGCTGCAGTTGCTGGTGGGGCCGATACTGATCTTAGTCATTTTGCTGATGATGGTGGTACCGCTACCGCCTTTTGCACTGGATTTTTTCTTTACCTTTAACATCGCGCTTTCCTTGATGGTGCTACTGGTGGCAATGTTCACTGAAAAGCCACTTGAGTTTGCTGCGTTCCCGGCGGTGTTGCTGTTTTCTACACTGCTGCGGTTGTCACTCAACGTTGCATCCACACGTGTCGTGCTGATGGAAGGTCACAACGGCGGTGACGCCGCTGGTAAAGTGATTGAAGCTTTCGGCCAGTTCTTAGTTGGCGGTAACTTCGCAGTCGGCTTAGTCGTGTTCTTAATTTTGGTGGTGATTAACTTTATGGTTATCACTAAGGGTGCAGGGCGGATCGCAGAAGTTGGTGCGCGTTTTACCCTCGATGCGATGCCCGGTAAGCAAATGGCCATTGATGCGGATTTGAACGCAGGCTTGATCGGTGAAGATGAGGCACGCCGCCGCCGCCAAGATGTGGCGCAAGAAGCCGAATTCTACGGCGCCATGGACGGTGCTAGTAAGTTCGTTCGTGGTGACGCGGTGGCAGGCATGGTGATCATGGTGGTCAACATTATTGGCGGTCTGATTATTGGTGTCATGCAACACGATATGAGCGCCGGTGATGCCGCGCATACCTATATTTTGCTGACCATCGGTGACGGTTTAGTCGCACAAATTCCTGCATTGATTATTTCTACCGCGGCCGGGGTAACAGTATCACGGGTTAACACCGAACAAGACGTGGGCCAACAGTTGGTGAAGCAGTTGTTCGTGAGCCCCAAAGTGCTCTTTCTAGCCGGGGGAGTGATTGGTCTGCTTGGGTTAATTCCGGGCATGCCCAACTTTGTCTTTTTACTGTTCACCTCCTTGTTGATCGGGTTTGGTTGGTACTTGCAAAAGCATCAAGCGAAACAAGCAGCAGCACAACAAGCGGAAGAGGCGATGGCACCCGCACCCTCGTTTAGTGCTCCTGAAGCCAGCTGGAATGATGTGCAGTTGGTGGACACGCTGGGCATGGAAGTGGGCCATCGGTTAATTGGCTTGGTGGATGATAACCAGCAAGGTGAACTGCTAGGCCGTATTAAAAGTGTGCGCAAGAAATTCGCTCAAGAAGTTGGGTTTTTGCCACCGGTGGTGCATATTCGCGATAATTTAGAATTGTCGCCCAACACCTATACCATCACCCTGAAAGGGGGGGAGATTGGGCGTGCAGAAATTCATCCAGAACGTTGGCTGGCCATTAATCCGGGGCAAGTGACGGGCGATATTGAAGGCATTCAAACCACGGACCCTGCCTTTGGGTTACCGGCCAAGTGGATTCCGCAAGATCAACGGGAGCACGCTCAGATTTATGGGTACACCGTGGTGGATGCCAGCACCGTGGTGGCCACTCATTTAAACCATTTGCTTCAACGTTATGCAGCTGAGCTCTTGGGGCGCCAAGAAGTACAGCAGTTGGTGGATAAACTCACCCAAGAAAATAAAGCCTTGGTTGAAGATGTGGTACCTAAATGTGTGACCCTTACGACCTTGCAACGAGTCTTACAGAACCTGTTGGATGAAGACGTCTCGATTCGAGACCTGCGCACTATTTTCGATACCTTGGCGGAGTTTGAAGGGCAGCAAGCTGATGCCCACGAACTGACCGCACGTGTACGGATTTCGCTGGGCCGCAACATTGTGCAGAAGTGTTTTGGTGGCGCACGTGAATTGAAAGTGATGGGCTTGGATGCGGGGCTTGAGCAGATGTTAAGCCAAGCGTTGCAACAAAATAGTTCGTTAGAGCCCGGTTTGGCGGTGACCATTCAGGAACAAACGCAACAAGCCATGCAGCACGGGGAAGCCATGGGGCTGCCACCGGTGTTAGTGGTTCCTCATGCTTTGCGTCCGCTGTTATCGCACTTCTTGCGGCGCCAGTTACGTGACCTTGTGGTGTTATCGCAAGCCGAAATCCCTGATGATCGTACCATTCAGGTGGTGAGCGTGATTGGAGGGCAAGCATGACCATTCAACGCTTTAAAGCCGATAGCCAACGGCAAGCCTTACGTCTTGTGCGGGAAGCACTGGGCGACGACGCGGTGATTATTACCTCACGCAAAAGTGGCGCAGAGGTTGAAATTTTTGCCATGCGTGAAGCTGACCTCGACCTGCTTGAAAATGGGCCGACGGCCGCGCCAGAGCCTGCGCCAAGTTCTGAGGCGCCGATGCCACCCATGGCACAAGCCATGGAGCAACTGATGGCTGACATGCAGGCCATGCGCAATTTGTTGCAACAGCAGCAGGGAGAGCCAGTGAGTGACGATAATCGCCAACGACTCTATCGACATTTGCGCAGCGCCGACTTTAGCGATGAATTAGCACAGCAATGTGCTGATTTGTTACCGGCCCATTTAAATCATCAATCAACGCCTTATCAAGATGTGCAAACCTGGTTAAAGCAGCAACTTGCGGCGCGGATTGCGCATCAAGGAGAGTTGGAACCCAACGAATGGCAGTTGTTGCAACACCAAGGGGTGATTGCGCTGATTGGGCCAACCGGGGTAGGGAAAACCACCACCACCGCCAAGCTTGCCGCGAATTACGTGATCCAACATGGCAATGACAGCTTGTTGTTGGTGACCACCGATAGTTATCGAATTGGTGCCCAGCAGCAATTGGCTATTTATGCCGAATTGTTGGAGGTGGAAATGCATGCATTGGCTGATGGTGAAGGTCTCGAAACCTTGGCTGACAAAATGCGTGGCAAACGTTTGGTGTTGGTGGATACCGTGGGCATGAGCCAACGGGATCAGCGCTTGGCGCAAAAGATAGCGGCATTAGCCAGTGAGTCCTTCCGCGATAAAACCCGTTTGGTACTGCTATTGAATGCGGCCTCTCAGCCAGCGACTTTGGATGAAGTTGCACGAATTTATCAAGGCATTGGTCGCGAAAATGGCCTCAGTGTGCACGATTGTATTTTGACCAAATTGGATGAGGCGGGTCGTGTTGGGGCCATTGTCGATACAATTATTCGTTACCAATTACAAATTTTGGCGGTATCCGTGGGGCAACGGGTACCAGAAGATTTATGTGCCCCCAATATTCATCAGTTGATTGATGATAGTCTGGCCAGCGGCACGGCAACGGCCCATTGGATTACTCCGGCCGAACCGCCACGTGCCGACGAACGCGTGGTACCGAAGCAAGTATTCGCTCACGGCAAGGTGATTCAAGCGGTAATGCAAACCTTGCAACTGCGGTTGGGTGGCTTTCGACGGTTGGCACAATGGTGGTGCGACCCCCAGGATGACGGCAGCCCGTTCGTTGCGGTGGATTTCGCTGAATTGGAGCCTGAGGTTGTGCGCTGGGCAGCCCCGCAGCCGTTACAAGGGTGGCAGCATTTAACGCCGCATTTAACCCTGTGCGCGGAGGGCTTGGTGCAGTTGCCGCCAGTCTTGCAAAGCGGTGACCTTACCCCCACAACAGCAGGGGTGCAGTTGTTTGATTATTTGCCCGAACTGTCGGTACTGATCGTTTTAGACCAGCAACAACGAGGTTGGTTAGCGCTCATGAACGTGAATCACCGGGTCTACAGCGAAGGTCGTCAAGTGTCGGTGCAACAATGCATGACCCAACAGCGGATTCCCTTGAGTCGCCAAACTATTTTATATCGCGGCGAACGCCGCCGGCTGGAACTCAGCATTGCTGCCGCACAACTGACCGAGCAAGGCCCCGTTTATCAGTTGATTCACGGTGCGTTGCATGGCGGCGCGGGGAAAAACCCGATTCAACGCCGGTATTGGTTAGTGGACGGTCAGTGCAGTGCCGAGCAAGTGGTGGCGCGGGTGACCATGATGCTGCAAACCGAAGAATATGCACGCTTAACACGATTAGCGTGGCGTCAATTGCATGATGTCTGGTCTCATTTAAATGCCGAGGAGCTGCACGGGGTTGCCGCTGCGATTGCCGCCGCAGTGGTTCATCTGGAGTATCATCCCAGTGCGGAGTTTGCGTCATTGCGCGGCGACTTGTTTAGTTTGAGTGGCAAACGCGGCAGGGTACAAGGTGATAAACTGGTCCCAGCGCTCATTCATGTGTTAAATGCTTATGCGTCGCTGCAAGCGGCAGGACGACAAGTTGAGTGGTAAAGGAAGTAGCATGACAGATCAAGCAGCGGGCTTACGCCAGTGGGCCGCGAAAAGTAAATCAGTAGAATCGACATCACTACAGGTTAATAGCGAGCTTGAGCACGTGGTCGTGTTAGGATTACCGGCCTTAGATAAAGCTCAAGCAACTCGAGCGGTTGAGGTGTTTCAACGTTGGGCCGAGCAAGGCAAAAAGTGGGTAGGTGATCCCAACCATTGGCGCATTATCCCGGTTGCCTCAGATTACCCGGAGTTGAATGAGCTGGCGCAAACTTATCCACGTTGGGCGTTATGGATCGATCAGGATTTAGATAGTTTCCAGCGCGCGTACGAGGCATTAAAAGCGGCTCACCATGCACAAGGGCCCAAGCAAATGATTGCATTATATCCACCGATGCAGTCTCGACGGGGCTTATTGAGTCATGTTCAGCAAGTCGCAAAAAGTTATTTTGATATCGATCTCTTGGTAATTTCAGGCTAAGAATCATGTATACAGCAGACGGTAAAATCAATCGTAACAGTGTCATCGAGCAGTACCTCCCCTTGGTACGCCGGCAGGCGTTTAGCCTGAAAGTAAGGTTGCCGTCTGGCGTTGATGTGGAAGATTTAATCCAAGCCGGGGTTGAAGGGTTGTTAAGCTGTGTGGACCGCTTTGATACAGAGTCGGGCGTCGCTTTTTCGACCTTTGCGCATCAACGGATTCGTGGTGCAATGATTGATGAGCTGCGCAGTCGTGATTGGCTGCCGCGCAGCGTGCGCCGTAGTGGTCGCGAATTGGAAGCAACCTTACGACGCCTTGAACAAGAGCTAGGACGCCCGCCAGAAGAGCGGGAAATGGCTGCTGCGTTAGAAATGAGCCTAGCGGACTATCAGCAACTGTTGCTGGATACCAATAATGGCTTGGTGCTGTCTTATGACGATGTGTTAACCGATAACCCGACTTTAGAAACCAGTGATGAAGAAACACCTGAACCAGAGGCGCAGGTGAGTGCGGACCAATTGAAACAACGGCTCATGGAAGCCATTGAGGCGTTACCAGAACGCGAAAAGCTGGTGATGACCTTGTACTATCAAGAAGAACTCAACCTCAAAGAAATTGGTGCAGTATTGGATGTGACAGAATCACGGGTGTCACAATTACATAGCCAAGCCATTAAGCGCATTCGTGCGCGCCTTGCTGACTAACGTTAATTTGACGCAAACCCACCGCAGCTGCAGCTCCCCTATGCTAGAGTTAAACTCATACAACACTCTGTAAAGGAGCTTATCATGATGAAGAAATTAACCCTTGCGGTCGCTGTATCGACCTTAGTCGTCAGCGGCTGTGCCAATATGAGTAATACCCAAAAAGGCGCAACAATTGGCGCTGTGGCCGGAGCGGTGATCGGGAAAGGAACTGGTGACCACGATAAAAGCCGTTATGTTTGGGGGGCTGTTGCGGGCGCGTTGGCGGGAACCGCTATTGGTGCCTATATGGATAAGCAAGAGCAGGAATTCCGTGACGAGCTGGCCGGCAGTGGCGTTCAGGTGATTCGTGATGGCGATAGCATTCGTTTGCAGTTGCCAAGCAACGTGACCTTTGCGGTGGATAGCACCACCATTGCCAGCAACTTCAATCCGGTGTTAGCGGATGTGGCAAAAGTGCTGAATCGCTATGAGAAAACCACACTGATGATTGAAGGGCATACGGACAGTACCGGGAATGCTTCGTATAACCAGCGGTTATCAGAAAATCGAGCCTTTTCGGTGCGGAATCATTTGATTAGTAATGGTGTTGACCAACGTCGCGTGACCACCATTGGTTACGGAGAAAGCATGCCTATTGCTGATAACAACACAGAAGCAGGACGGCAGCTCAACCGTCGAGTTGAGCTGCGCATTGTGCCGAATCAGGCGTAATTAATCCGCTTTGTTGGCGGTGGCGCTTTCACTGACAAAGAGTGCAATGGCGCCATCGCCGGTAATATTACAGGCAGTACCAAAACTGTCTTGTGCCATGTAAAGTGCAATCATTAAAGCAATTGCCGTTTCCCCAAAGCCCATCATCGATCCCAACAAGCCGATAGCTGACATCACCGCACCGCCAGGCACTCCCGGTGCCGCAAGCATGACGACCCCTAACATAAGAATAAAGGGCAGGATGTCGAAGAATGATGGAATCTCCAGTGCGTTATGCAGGAACATGACAGCAACCGTGCAGCTAACAATGGTGATGGTTGAGCCAGCCAAGTGAATGGTGGCGCAGAGAGGGACTGCAAAGTTAGCGACATCTTCGTTGACTTGGTTGGCTTTGGTGCAGCGCAAGGTCACTGGGATGGTGGCCGCACTGGACATAGTCCCAAGTGCAGTCACATACGCAGGTAACATGTTTTTAATTAGTGAGGCTGGATTCTTGCCGGCTTTTAAGCCCGCCAGCGTGTACATTGCAATAATGTAAACCCAATGCAAAATCACCGCCATGAGGAGCACGAACCCGAAAGTTTTGAGGGTATCGAACACCGTTCCAGCCGCAGCCATTTGGGCAAAAACTCCAGCAATATAGAAGGGTAATAACGGGATAATGACCTTGCCGAGCAGCAATTCAATAATGTCGCGCCCTTGATCGGAAAGTTGCTTGAACTGGGCGGCGCGAGTGGCAGCAATCCCTAGGCCAAAAATAAAGGCCAGAGCGAGCGCTGTCATAATATCAAACACAGGGGGGAGCTTCAGGGTAATGAAGGACTCCAACAAGGCACCAGAGCTCGACTGCGTGCCATTCGCAACGTCACCAAGTAGGGGAACCACGGCACTGGCAATGACAAAAGCAAAAATACCGGCGGCAATGGTCGATATGTAGGAGATCGCCAAGGTACGACCTAACATCCGCCCAGAATTTTGGGGCAATCCTGCGATACCACTCGTAATAAAGAACAAAATCAATAACGGAATGGTAAAGAATAGCAGTTGACCAAACAGCTCTTTAAAGGTCAGTAGTAGCTGAATGACCCCGTCAGGGGTGTATAACCCAATTAAGGTTCCAGCCACTATCCCCAAAATTAACTTAATAATTAAACCCATGGTTGTTCTCTCTGTATTTTTCTATGGTTGTTGTTTCCCTGGAAAACTTGGCGAGTATAACACGGGTCAAAGCGCATGGAACGGAGATGGGTAAAAAGCACTCAGGCAAAGCGTTGGGGCTTTGCCTGAGTGGAAAGGATTAAACGATGTCACGACCCGTGCGTTTGGAGTGAAGGTAGTCACGCACGGTGGCACCCACAATGACGGCGAGTACCGCCAAAGAAATAATGGGCCAGATTAAAATGTAAGAAGTAAGAAACGTTAAACTCATGATTGATGCTCCATGGTTGGGGTGTCGTAATCACGGACACGTTCGTTGATTTTCTTAAAGTCAAAGCGCTGATCAGCCGCTAAGCTCATGCCAACACAAACCAGGGTGCTGACGCCGTAAGCGGTGAGTGATGCTAATAGCACGGTGTATTCGCGCAAGGCGCCGACACAGAAATAGGCAAGCACACAGGCAACTAGGGTACCGATAACAAAACCAACGGTACGTCCGAAGAATCCAAATGCCATCAAGCCAATCACGACGCCGCCACCAACGGCAGCAACCAGCTCGAAAAACACGCCGACAACACCAGTTATTGGAATGAGTGAGAAGCGGACCACACAGAATAGTAGGACGGCCAAAATCACCGACCAAGCAAAGGCCTTATCGGTGACACGGTTCCAGAAGGTGCTGGCAATCACAGGGAACACAATCGCACCCCATAACGCACCGACAAATACCAACATCACTAGAATATCCAGAGCGAGACTGGCAAGCACGATACCGATGGTGGTGGCCACGATCATGGTCAGGCGCCCAATAAACAGCATCTTGCGCGGATCCGGATTATTTTTTGCGATGTTCTTACCGTAAATATCCGCCATGACAATGGCTGATAGCGCACATAAGTCAGCATCAGCGGTGGATGACAGTGACCCGATCACCAAAATAAAGAACAACATAATGAAACCAGCAGGCAGGTACAGTGACACCATTTGCGGAATAATGTTGTTCATATTGCCATCGAGCGGCTCTACACCAGCCAATAATGCCATCAGGCCAATCATCCCTAAGCCAATCACAATACCGCCGTAACCAATGGTAGCAGTTAGGAAAGTGGGTTTAATATGGTCTTCACGAACGGCGAATAGACGCTGTGAAATGGTTTGGTTGCCAATGGAGTAGGCCAGTACCGCAACAAAGAAAGGCGCTCCTTGTTTCAAGAAGGCTTCTTTGGAGAAAATATTTGCTTGCTCTGGCGTTAAGCGATCAAAGTTGGCCATTAACTCTGAGGGACCGCCCATAGCGAACAAGACAGCTGGGATAATAAGAATGGCAATGGTCATCATGGCAACCAGTTGGGCGAAGTCAGTAAGTACAGAAGCTCGAAATCCTGACCATAGGGTGTAACTCAGCACTCCGACACCGGCAATAATGACACCTGCTTGAAACGGCAAAGGCGATAACACCGACACCAAGGCACCGGCGGCGGTAAAGTTCACCATTAAACTAATGGCACTGCCAAGAATGTTAGAGCCGGCCAAAATCAGCTGGCTGGATGAGCCGTGACGAGCATGGATCAGTTCACCAAGCGTATGGGCATTGGGCGCTAATTTACGAAAACGACGACCAAAGGGGTAGATGAATAAAATCATCAAAGCACCCCACATGCCGTAATGTAACGGGCCAGATATCCCGTAGGTATAACCTGACGTGGCAGCGGCATAAAACGAAGCGGCCCAAATCCAAGTGGCTGTCATACTGGCTGCTCCCATCCCAAAGTCAATGGAACGGTTGGATACCATAAATGCGTCGGTATCTTCGTTTTTCTTCTTAATGCATAACGTCAGTAAATAGGTTCCACCGTAAAATGCGAGCAGTAGCAGTAATACGGTGGCGATAGAAAACTGATGAAGACTGGCTTCTTCCACGAATAGGCCTCCTCAAAAAAGTGGATAACAGAGAGTTATTTCAATGAGATTGTTTGTTGCAGACGAGGCAACGAAGAAAAAAGCTTACGTAGGATTACTAACCGGTAGCGTTAGACGCAACTGGTGAGTTGAGCAGTAGATTCGTTTGGAGAAAAAAGTAGGTTGAAAAACGTTAGAGGTTAAATGAATCATTGTTACTAAAGAGCGTGTGCTATTCCTTATGCGAGACAATACGAATTTTAAATAGGCGCGCAGTCTACCATAAACGGCGGTTATTTAGAAATTTGACACTTTTGAGTGCCTTCAAGCACTTCCACCAAGTAATCAATCATGACACGTACCTTTAGCGGCAAGCGGCGGTCGGGGGCGAAGAGCACATGCAATCCGCCCAAGTCTTGCGAGGGGTGATCCAAGGTGAATGCCACCAAGGCCCCGCTGGCGAGCGCATCGGCGACGATAAAGTTGGGCTGATAGATAATGCCTTGCCCTTGAATGGCAGCAGCCAGCAATGCATCCCCATTATTGGCACTCAGGTTTCCGCTCACCGGAACCTGAATTTCCCCATGCGTACCAAACGCCCAAAAACCACTCCGTTGTGACGCGGATAGGTTATAACTTAAGCAGTTATGGTTGGAAAGATCCGTGACCCGTTGTGGGGTGCCATGTTTCTTCAGGTAGTCGGGAGAAGCGCACAGGTGCATGGGACAATTGCCAAGGCGACGAGCCCTGAGGTCACTGTCAGCAAGGTGGCCGATGCGCACAATTAAATCCCAGTTTTCGGTTAGTAAATCTTGCTGGGTGTCGCTCAAGCCAAGTTCCACTTCAACCAGCGGGTAGCGACGAGTGAACTCGGGAATCAGTGGGGCAATGAATCGAGTACCAAAGGATAACGGTGCATTCACCCGTAATTGTCCAATGGCCTGATTGCGATGGGCCGATACTTCGGCCTCCGCTTCGTCGATATCCCGAACAATGCGCTGACAGGCGGCCAAGTAATCACGGCCCACATCGGTGAGAATCAGCTGGCGTGTGGTGCGATTCATGAGTTTTGCACCCAGCCGTGTTTCCAGCGCGGTCAAATGCTTGGACGCCATTGCTGGCGATATATTCAATGCTCGACCCGCTGCTGACAAACTGCCTTTGGCGGCGGCTTGAATAAATACTTGCATACTGGTGTAGCGATCGAGCATGTCATTTCCTACTATGAGTTAAAGCTGCTTATCATTTTGGCCTATTATCATTCCATGAGTGTGAATATACCCTATTGGCCATGTTCCGTGAAGCACTGACTTTTGGAGAAGAATGATGTCGATACAATCAAGCGAAGTTATCAGACAGCCCGTATTTTTTATCCCACATGGGGCAGGTCCGTGTTTTTTTATGGATTGGAACCCTGCCGATACTTGGCATGGTATGGCTGAATTCCTACAAGGAATCGCCAGCCGTTTACCGGCCAAGCCCAAGGCGATTTTAATGGTTTCTGCACACTGGCGTACCTCACAATTTAGTGTCACCAGTGGTCGTGAGCCGACACTGATTTACGATTATTTTGGTTTCCCTGAGCATACTTACGCACTGACCTATCCAGCGCCAGGCTCGCCAGAACTGGCGAAACGAGTCATGAATTTAGTGAATGGCATTGACCAGCCTGTGACTCAAAACCCGACGCGGGGCTTCGATCACGGCATGTTTATTCCGCTTAAATTGATGTTCCCAGCGGCAGATATTCCAGTGGTGCAACTATCATTGCGGCAAGATCTCGACCCGCGCGCTCACTTGCAAGTAGGGCAGGCATTGGCTGCCTTGCGCGATGAAGGTGTCTTGATTGTCGGCAGTGGCATGAGTTTTCACAACATGCGTGGTTATGGGGATAAACGGTTTACACCACGTTCAGAAGCCTTTGATGAGTGGCTCACCGCCGCAGTTGAAGGCAGCCCTGAACAACGTTATCAGCAGCTAAAAGAATGGCACCAAGCACCCCACGCATTCGATTGTCACCCGTTGGGGCACGAAGAGCATTTGCTTCCCTTGATGGTGGTAGCTGGCGCTGCAGGAAATGACGCTGGGCAGAAAGTCTATTCTGAGCGGGTTCTGGAAACTCAATTATCCGCATTTCAATTTGGCTAAGCGGGTGGCATGCTAAATAGTATTAGTTAATGACGGACAAACGATAACAGGACAAGATGATGAAGTTTGAGAAAAGGCCGGTCGGGCGTTCCGGATTAGAAATCGCGCCCTTAGTATTTGGCGGCAACGTATTTGGTTGGACCGCGGATGACCAGAATTCATTTAAGTTGCTCGATCGTTTTGTCGAGCAAGGGTTCAACACCATTGATACCGCCGATGTTTATTCCGCGTGGGCACCAGGCTTGGAAGGCGGTGAATCAGAAGCCGTGATTGGCCGCTGGTTGAAGCAGCGCGGCCGCCGTGACGATGTGGTGTTAATGAGTAAAGTCGGCATGCTAGAGCGCCGCAAAGGGCTCTCCGCCGCCAATATTGAGGCCGCCATTGACGACACCTTATCGCGCATGGGCACCGATTATCTGGACGTGTACTTTGCTCACATTGATGATCAAGAAGTGCCGCTGGAAGAAACCTTGGCCGCCTTTGACCGCCTGATTCAAGCGGGCAAGGTGCGTGCGATTGGGGCATCAAACTATAGCGCAGAACGGTTAGCGCAAGCGTTGGCTATTTCTCAGGAGCAGGGGCTTGCTCGTTATGAGCTGATGCAGCCACTCTATAACTTATACGACCGTGCTGATTTTGAATCCACGCAGGCGCCACTTGCCAAGGAGCACGAGTTGGGTGTGGTGAGTTACTTTTCGCTGGCCAGTGGATTTTTGACCGGCAAATACCGTCAACTGTCCGATCTGGAAGGGAAATCACGCGGTGACTTCGTGAAAGGCTACTTTAATGAGCGCGGATTACGCGTCTTGGATGCGCTTATGTCGGTGGCGGAAGAATTATCCGCAAAACCCGCACAAGTGGCCCTCGCTTGGCTGCTGCACCAGCCGCAGTTAACGGCACCCATTGTTAGTGCAACGTCCCTAGCGCAGCTGGATGAAATCTTGGGCTCCGTCGAGCTCACATTACCGCAAGAGCTGCTCACAAAACTCGACACCGCCAGCCGTTAATTGTTCAAACAACCCCTGGTTCATTGCAGTGGGTGAACCGGGGGTTTACAAAAACTCAGTTGGTGGACTATCCAAAACTACTTTTTCGTTACTTCCCGATACAGAAGCTGCTGAAAATTTTGGTTAGCAAGTCGTCTGAGGTGAATTCCCCAGTGATTTCATTGAGGTGTTGTTGGGTGAGGCGGAGCTCTTCGGCGAGTAGTTCGCCGGCCAGGCTGTGCTCGAGGTGTTCTTGGCCAATCAGCAGGTGCTCACGCGCGCGCTCTAGGGCGTCCAGGTGGCGGCGGCGGGCCATAAAGCTGCCTTCGTTGGTGGAGGTGTAGCCAACGCAATGTTTGAGGTGCTCACGCAGTAATTCGACGCCATGGCCGGTTTTAGCGCTGAGGTGAAGCACGGGAATACCGCTGATATCTTCAATGGTTACGGGCTCGTCGTTTAAATCCACTTTGTTACGAATCACGGTGTAGGGCAAATCGTCGGGTAACTGGGCGAAAAACTCCGGCCAGATATCTTCTGGGTGCACCGCTTGGGTTTCAGTGGCATCGACCATGAATAACACGCGATCGGCATTGCGAATCTCTTCCCACGCACGTTCAATTCCAATTCGTTCCACTTCATCAGGGCTTTCTCGCAAGCCGGCGGTATCGATAATGTGGAGCGGCATGCCGTCAATTTGAATATGTTCACGCAACACGTCGCGAGTGGTGCCCGCAATGGCAGTCACAATCGCTGATTCGCGGCCAGCGAGGGCGTTTAATAAGGATGATTTGCCAGCATTCGGGCGGCCCGCGATCACCACTTTCATGCCTTCACGAAGCAGGGCGCCTTGTTTGGCTTGCACCATCACTTGGTGTAAGCGGTCAATAATGGCTTCTAAATCACCAGCAACTTTCCCGTCACTGAGAAAGTCGATTTCTTCATCAGGGAAGTCGATGGCGGCTTCCACATACATCCGTAAATGAATCACTTCATCAACCAGTTGGTCAATGGCGTGAGAAAAGCCCCCTTGCAAGCTTTGTAAGGCTGCTTTAGCGGCTTGTTCAGAGGTGGTTTCAATGAGGTCAGCAATGGCTTCGGCTTGGGTGAGGTCTAATTTGTCATTCAAGAAAGCTCGCTCACTGAATTCGCCAGGCCGAGCAGGGCGCACGTCTGGGAAGTCTAAAACCGCTTTGATGATCATGTCGATAATGACAGGTCCACCATGGCCTTGTAACTCCAGGACGTCTTCGCCGGTAAAGGAATTGGGGCCTTCAAAGAAGAGGGCAATGCCTTCATCTAGTACGGTGCCCTGTAAATCTTTAAATGGTAAGAATTCGGCGTAGCGTGGGCGCGGGCAATGCCCGAGCATGCCTTCAGCAACGTTTCGCGCTGCCGGCCCACTCACACGAACAATACCGACACCACCACGCCCGGGAGGCGTGGCTTGTGCAACAATGGTGTCAGTGTTGAATTCGATTTTCATGGCCGATTACTTTTTGCTGCGGTCCATCAAGCCTTGCTTTTCAAGGCCGCGATAAATCCACTGCATTTGACCAATGGTAATGAGGTTGCTGCTGAGCCAGTACAGAACCAGACCGGCAGGGAACCACAGGAAGAAAATGGTGAACACGACCGGCATGTATTGCAGCAGTTTTTGTTGCATCGGATCCGTCGCAGGGGTCGGTTGCAACTTCTGCATGATGAACATTGAAGCGCCCATCAAAATTGGCAATACGAAGTAGGGGTCACGTGCCGATAGGTCATTGATCCACAGGAAGAGTGGAGCGTGACGCAATTCGACGCTTTCGAGCAGAACCCAATATAACGCTAAGAAAATTGGCAGTTGTAGCAACATTGGCAAACAACCACCCAGTGGATTCACTTTTTCATCTTTATACATTTTCATCATGGCTTGCGACAGTTTCTGACGGTCGTCACCATAACGCTCACGCAAGGCCTGCATTTTGGGCTGAATCATGCGCATTTTCGCCATTGAAACATATTGTTTCTTGGTTAGCGGGTACAGCAATAGCTTGATGATAATAGTGATGGCGATGATTGAGAGACCCCAGTTCACCAGCAAGCCCTGTACAAATTGCAGGAGTTTGAAAATCGGTTGGGCTAGCCACCACAAGAAGCCGTAATCGACGGTTAAATCGAGGTACTTGGCAACTTTTGCCATGGCGTCTTGGTCTTTCGGTCCCATAAATAAGGTGGCACGGATTTCCGCGGTGGCACCTGGAGCAACCATTGCGGTTGGGTACAATAAGCCAAGAATGGCCTGATCACCGCTCACAACGCGTGAAAATAATTGCTTGGTTCCTTCGGTGCGCGGCACCCATGCTGACACGAAGTAGTGTTCAAGCATTGCCACCCAGCCTTCATCGGTGGTGTGGTTAAGGCGTTGATCACGCATGTCGTCAAAGGAGTACTTTTCGTAACGGTCGTTATCCCACGAGTAAGCACCCCCTTTGTAGGTTGGCATCATCATGTTGCCAGAGCTTTCAGTCATCACTTGCTTTAATTGAGCGTAAAACTGCATTTGTTTATGTTCGTTGGTATGGTTATTGATGGTGTAAACCACATCAACTGCGTATGAACCTGCAGTGAAGATAAAGGTCTTGGTGTACTCGATGCCATTGGCAGAGTAATGGAGCGGTACTTCAAGCGTATCCCCAGTCATTTGGTAGCTTGATTGTTCTACGTGGAACACTGGGCGCCCTTCGGCTGAATCTGTGCCGTGTGTACCCACTAAACCCGATTGTGCGATATACAGTTGGTTCGGGTCGGAATGCAATAATTCGAATCGCTCCGCTGAATTGTGGGTACGTGCGAAATGAAGGAGTTGTGCGTTAATCACATCACCGCCGTGGGTGTCGATGACTATATCAAGCACATCGGTGGTGACACGAACAGTTTGGCTGCGGGTTGCGCTTGGTGTTGCTGGTGCATGGCTGCTGGTTGCTTCAGGTACGAAACTCGCGCCCGCATCAATACTACTGCCTTGCGCTACGGGAACACCAGATTCCATTGCCGGCGGCTGGGTAGGCGTTACTTGCTGCGTGCCTGGAGGCGCAGTATCGATAAGCCAGTTTTGATAGAGGAAAAAGCTCACTACCAAGAATGCGATAAACAAGATAGAACGTGGCGAATTCATAAGTCCTTCGTCTCTGTTTTACTTTGATTCGTTGTATCCGTTTCACAAGAAGGATGACTTGGAACCGGGTCGAAGCCACCGGGATGTCCCGGGTGACATTTTAGAATACGCTTGCTGGCAAGCCAGAAGCCTCGAATGATACCATGAATTTGGATTGCTTCGATGGCGTATTGTGAGCAGGTTGGTGAAAATCGACAGCGCGGCCCTATGAGCGGACTAATGATCAGCTGGTAGAGTCGGATGAGGCCGATTGGTATTGCGCGCAACGCTTGCTTAATGTTCGCCATAAATAATCCAAACGTTGCTGCAATTCTTCCTGAGAAAGATTCACAACGCCGTTTTTCCCAATTACGATAATATCGAATGCCGGTATTTTATGCTGTTTCAGCCGAAAACTCTCGCGAATCTTTCGTTTAATACGATTTCGATCAACAGCTCGTTTCGCCCGTTTTTTAGATAGGGTAATTCCCAACCGAGGGTTAGCGAGATTATTTGGGGTGGCAAGCATGGTGAGTTCAGCTGTTACAGCTTTCACCGGAGGGTTATCGAAGACGGTCTGGAAGTGCGCGGGAGTTAACAGTCTTAACTCCCGCCCGTAAGCGTAGTTCTGCTTCAATATTATGCAGAAAGAACTTTACGGCCTTTGGCGCGACGGCGTGCCAAAATTTGACGACCGTTTTTAGTTGCCATACGAGCACGGAAACCGTGATTGCGCTTACGCTTTAATACGCTTGGTTGAAATGTTCTTTTCATGACGTTAATTCCGTATTCGGGTTACCTATAAATTTAGAGCGCGAATTCTAACGATTAAAAGGATCAAAGTCAACGTAAAAAGCTATCCACAATTAATATATGATAAGGTTTTTGTTTGTGGATAAACTCCGGTTAGGAAGGGGCGCTTTTCGCCGCAAACGCTAGCGATCACGCAGGGGTTTTAGTACAATCATTCTGTTATATTTGAGACGCTGTTGCATGGATCGAGAGGGATCAACAGCGACTCATCAAAGCTGATAATTATAAAAGACAACAACGGGAGACGGGTGTGAATAAATCGCTTTGGCAATTATGTGCTGACAGGCTGCAAAGCGAACTAAGTGCGCAAAACTTCAATACCTGGATCCGTCCGTTGCAATCCGAGTTCGACGGTAATGTGCTCGTGTTGTACGCACCAAACTCATACGTCGTGGATTGGGTGAAAGACAAGTACTTGAATCAAATCAACGAGTACTTGACGGCATTTGCCACCGCGCGCAACGAGGAGTCGCCTCGCGTTGCATTTCGCGTTGGGGGAATTGAACCCATCGAAAGGGCAGCACCCGTGCAGGACGGTTCGACAGTCGCGAAAGGCGAAGCACCGACCATTGCGCGGCGACAGCCACAACGTATTACCCCTCGCGGGCAAAATTCTGCACCTACGCAGGTGTTGGAAAGCAACATTGATGAAGAATATACCTTTGACAACTTTGTTGAGGGTAAGTCAAACCAGTTAGCGCTTGCTGCTGCTCAACAAGTGGCAGAAAACCCAGGTGGTGTGTATAACCCACTATTTGTCTATGGCGGCACGGGCTTGGGTAAAACCCACCTACTGCACGCTGTGGGCAATGCCATTATGGCACATAAGAAAGATGCCAAAGTTTTCTACATGCGCGCAGAACGCTTCGTTCAAGATATGGTGAATGCACTCAAGAATGGCGAGCTCGATGAACTAAAACGATATTATCGTTCGGTGGACGCCTTGTTGATTGACGACATTCACTTCTTTTCCAACAAAAAAGGCACACAAGAAGAATTCTTCCACACATTCAATGCCTTATTGGAAGGGAACCAACAAATTATTCTCACGAGTGATCTGTACCCGAAAGAAATTGAAGGGCTAGAAGATCGGCTTCGATCTCGTTTTGGTTGGGGATTAACCATTGCTATTGAGCCCCCTGAACTCGAAACGCGAGTCGCGATTTTAATTCGAAAGGCGCAAGAGCGTGGCATTCAGTTACCCCACGAGGTGGCATTCTTTATTGCCAAACGTTTGCGTTCCAACGTACGAGAACTTGAAGGGGCACTGAACCGTTTAGTCGCCAACGTGAATCTAACAGGGCGACAAATTACGATTGATTTTGTGCGTGAAGCATTGCGGGATTTAATTGCCGCGCAGGAAAAGCTTGTCACCATTGAAAACATTCAGAAAACGGTGGCAGAGTATTACAACATCAAGATGTCGGATATGCTGTCAAAGCGTCGGACGCGATCCATTGCACGCCCGCGCCAAATGGCAATGGCATTAGCGAAAGAGTTAACCAACCATAGCTTGCCCGAAATTGGGGATGCGTTTGGGGGGCGTGATCATACAACCGTGTTGCATGCGTGCCGTGTGATTGCTCAGTTAAAAGACTCACAAAACGATTTAAAAGAAGATTACCGTAACTTAATACGTACGCTTTCAGCGTAAGCTTAATGCGCCTATAAGCGGCCAGGGACAAACAACAGGGGAAAGTGGGTATGAATTTTTCCATCAGTCGTGATGCTTTTTTAAAGCCACTTCAAGTTGTCAGTGGGGCAGTTGAACGACGGCATACCATTCCGATTTTATCGAATGTGTTAATTCAAGTCGCACCTAATGAGGTGCGTATGACCGGAACTGACTTGGAAGTTGAGTTGGTTTCATCGTGTGTTGTTGACGATGGGGTGGAAGGCGCTGTTACCGTCCCGGCCAAAAAGCTGGTCGATATCATTCGGAGTTTGCCGGATGGCGCTAAGGTTCAATTCAGTGCCGAAGGTGAGAAAGCCATTATTCGTTCAGGGCGTACTAAATTTACCCTGGCCACCTTGCCAGCCAGCGACTTCCCGAATATTGAAGATTGGGACAGTGATATTCAGCTGGTGACCACTCAAGCGGTATTAAAAGGCTTGATGGAGCGCACACACTTTTCAATGGCGAACCAAGATGTTCGTTATTACTTGAACGGTATGTTGTTTGAAACTGACGTGAATTTGATTCGCACGGTAGCAACCGATGGTCACCGTCTTGCATTAAGCAGTTGGGAAATTGGGCAGCCAAATTTGGGCGCCCGACAAGTCATCGTTCCGCGGAAAGGGGTGATGGAGTTGTTGCGATTGCTGGATGATAACGATAGCGAAGTCAAAGTTCTCGTTGGCCACAATCACATTCGCATTGAAACGAACGGCATTGGTTTCACGAGTAAGCTGGTAGACGGTCGTTTCCCAGATTATCGTCGGGTGTTGCCGACTGCAGGTGACAAAACAGTGATTGCCGATCGCGAGCTATTAAAGCAAGCTTGCAGCCGTGCAGCCATTCTTTCCAATGAAAAATTCCGTGGGGTTCGGATTAATCTGAACACCAATGAGATGTGCTTAACGGCTAATAACCCAGAGCAGGAAACGGCCGAAGAGGTTATTGAAGTCGATTATCAAGGCGCGCCGTTAGAGATTGGTTTCAACGTGAGCTACTTGATTGATGTGCTCAATACCATTCAAGGCGACCAGGTGAAGATCAGCTTGTCAGGTCCAGATACGAGTGGACTGATTGAGGATAGTCAGGATGATTCGTCACTTTATGTCGTGATGCCAATGCGCCTGTAAAAAGGCGCATGTGAGTCAATATGTATTTAGAGTCTTTGACGATTACGAATTTTAGAAATTTTTCGACAGCAAGCATAACTCCAAGTCAGACTTTGAATATTATTTCGGGCGCAAATGGCAGTGGGAAAACTAGCCTGATCGAAGCCATTTATTGTTTAGGCTTCGGTCGTTCGTTTCGGTCAGGAACCTATCGCCAATTAATACGGCATGATGAATCGAGCTTTATTGTATTTGCCCGGGTGTTTGATCAAGAAGGGCAGCGCCATCAAGTTGGGTACCAGCGCGATACCACCGGCGATGTGCAATTGCGCATCAATCAAGCCAAAGAGAAACGATTTTCGGCTTTGGCGCGGATGGTACCGATTCAATTGATGACCCCAGAAAGTATTGAATTGATTCTTGGGGGGCCGAAAGTTCGGCGTCAATACGTCGATTGGGGAGTGTTCCACGTGGAACATTCCTTTTATAACGACTGGGTAAGCTTTTCAAAATTGCTGAAGCAGCGAAATAGTTTACTGAAGTCTAAGCGCTTTGCGGTTGAACACCCATACTGGGATCAGCAGTTTGCTGAGTATGGGGAACGAATTCATCAGCATCGACAGCACTATGTGGATGGATTTGTTTCTGTAGTGAAGGAACGCTTGAAAGCGTTTCTCCCAAATTATGAATTTGAGTTTCAGCTGCGGTCAGGGTGGGACAAAGAACTCTCGTTAATCGATGCGCTCGCAAAACATCGTGAGCAAGATATTCGATACGGGCATTCCACCGTCGGCCCACATAAGGCGGAGCTACGAATTTTAGCCAATGGGGAAGAGGTACGGAACTTACTTTCTCGGGGGCAACTGAAGTTGTTAGTCGCTGCACTTAAATTAGTGCAAGGTGAATACCTTCAGCATAAAACTGGCGTACAATGTATCTATCTCGTGGATGACATCACCGCTGAGCTAGATTCAGAAAGTCAGATGAAGTTTTGTGATGCACTGGTTGCGTCCAAGTCACAGGTTTTTGTATCGGCAATTGAAGGAGAGAGTGTGTTGTCTCTTCTGAATAGTCAGGATACTAAAATGTTCCACGTGGAACATGGAACCGTCAAGGAAAAATAGAGAAGCTTATTATGGCAGAGAATAATTACGATTCGTCCAGTATTAAGGTCTTAAAAGGGCTTGATGCAGTTCGTAAACGTCCGGGTATGTACATTGGGGATACTGATGACGGCACGGGCTTACACCACATGGTTTTCGAGGTTGTCGATAACTCCATTGACGAAGCTCTTGCTGGGCACTGCAAGGATATTCTGGTAACGATTCATTCTGACGGCTCAGTATCAGTTCGTGATGATGGGCGGGGAATTCCAGTTGATATTCACCCCGAAGAGGGCGTATCAGCAGCTCAGGTTATCATGACCGTGCTTCACGCTGGTGGTAAGTTCGATGACAACTCTTATAAAGTTTCGGGTGGTCTTCACGGTGTGGGTGTGTCGGTTGTGAACGCGCTTTCCGATAAGTTATTGTTGACCATCAAGCGCCAAGGCCATGTGCATCAGCAAACTTATCGTATGGGAGAGCCTGAGTCACCAATGGCGGTGATCGGCGATACCGATAAAACCGGTACTGAAATTCGTTTCTGGCCAAGCTCTAACATCTTCAGTGACACTGAATTTCATTATGAGATTTTAGCGAAGCGCCTACGCGAGCTATCATTTTTGAACTCGGGCGTTTCTATTATTCTGATTGATGAACGCAATGAACGCCAAGACCACTTCAAATATGAAGGTGGTATTTCTGCCTTTGTTGAATACTTAAATAAATCTAAAACTCCGATTCATCCCCATGCGTTCCACTTTACGCAAGAGCGTGAGGATGGCATTACGGTGGAAGTCGCCATGCAATGGAATGACTCGTTCCAAGAAGGCGTTTACTGCTACACCAACAACATTCCACAACGTGATGGTGGAACTCACTTGGTCGGTTTCCGGACCGCGTTAACACGAACGTTGAACACTTATATGGAAAAAGAAGGGTTCAATAAAAAGTTTAAGACCAACGCGACCGGGGATGATGCGCGAGAAGGGCTGGTTGCGGTGGTATCCGTGAAGGTTCCAGATCCGAAGTTCTCTTCACAAACTAAAGAAAAGCTGGTGTCATCAGAAGTGAAAACTGCTGTTGAGCAGTCGATGAACGAGAAGCTTGCTGAATACCTGTTAGAGAACCCGAATGATGCGAAAATCATCGTTGGGAAAATTATCGATGCCGCACGAGCACGTGAAGCTGCACGTAAAGCACGTGAAATGACACGACGCAAAGGCGCACTCGACTTAGCCGGCTTGCCAGGAAAGCTTGCAGACTGCCAAGAAAAAGACCCAGCTTTATCTGAACTCTACATAGTGGAAGGGGACTCAGCGGGCGGCTCTGCGAAGCAGGGACGTAACCGCAAGTTCCAAGCGATTCTGCCGTTGAAAGGTAAGATTCTGAACGTCGAAAAAGCACGTTTCGATAAGATGCTTTCTTCACAAGAAGTCGCAACGCTGATTACAGCCTTAGGTTGTGGCATTGGTCGGGATGAATATGATCCGGATAAAACACGGTATCACCGCATTATCATCATGACGGACGCCGACGTTGACGGCTCTCACATTCGTACCTTGTTGCTAACTTTCTTCTATCGCCAAATGCCTGAAATTATCGAGCGCGGCTATGTGTATATTGCACAGCCTCCACTTTATAAGGTGAAGAAAGGGAAGCAGGAAACCTACATCAAAGATGACCCAGGCTTGATCGAGTACCTTACCAGTTTAGCCCTTGAAGGCGCATCGCTGTATGTGAACAGTGACGCACCGGGTATTTCTGGGTCAGCATTAGAGACCTTGGTGAATGACTTCCAGTTGGCACAAAACCTAATTGTGAACCGTTTATCGCGTCGTATGCCGGAAGAGTTTTTACAACGGTTGCTGTACGCACCGCGTTTAACAGAAGAGTTGTTGCAAAATGAAGCAGCAATGGCTGATTGGGCGAAACAGCTCGAAGAGGACTTAATGAGAACGGACGTCACCTCGGCGACTTATGAAGTGTCCATCGAGCATGATGAAGAGCGTGGATTGTATCAACCGGTGGTCAGTGTTCGTCGTCACGGCATTGTGACGCCTTACACCTTAACCTATGAATTCATCGTTTCGCGTGATTATGAGCAGCTCATTTCAATTGGCGAACGTATCAACGGATTGCTTGAATCAACCGCATTTGTTCGTCGTGGTGATAAAGATAAGCCTGTTGAGGACTTTGCTCAAGCCGTGGAATGGTTGCTGAACGAATCTAAACGAGGCATCTACATTCAACGATACAAAGGTCTTGGTGAAATGAACCCAGAGCAACTTTGGGAAACCACCATGAACCCAGAAACCCGTCGGATGTTACGTGTGACTATTGAAGATGCAATCGCAGCGGATCAATTGTTCACAACCCTGATGGGGGACGACGTTGAGCCACGGCGTGCGTTTATTGAAACCAACGCATTGCAAGTTGCGAACTTGGATATCTAGTGATAATTCAAGGCTGAGACAAAAAGAAAAGGGAGCTGAAAATGCAGCTCCCTTTTTTTAGCTTTGGAAACGAAGAATCTAAATCGATGATCAATCAAGAATCTTGTTGCTATAGTTTAGTTTAAAACGGAAATATCCGCAATTTGTAAAAACAACTCACGCAGCATGTGCAGTAATGCTAAGCGGTTTTGTCGCACTGCTTCATCCTCAGCATTGACCAGCACATGATCAAAAAACGCATCCACTGGCTCTTGTAATTGCGCCAGTGCAGTTAACGCTTGGGTGTAATCCCCTTGGTCTAACGCTTCAGCTGTCACCGTTTGTGCTTGCTGAACCGCTTGTGCGAGAGCGATTTCTTGCTCCTCTTGGAACAATGCTTCATTCAACGTTGTAGGAATATCACCTTCTACCTTAGCTAGGATGTTGCCTACGCGTTTATTTGCTGCGGCTAATGCCTCTGCTGCAGGTAGCTCACGGAAGGCCGTGACGGCTTTAATACGCTGATCAAAATCCACCGGATTGGTTGGGCGGCGTGCTAACACGGCTTGAATCACGTCCACTGCAATCTCTTGTTCCTGATACCAGCTGCGGAAGCGACCTAACAGGAAATCCACCACATCGGTATGCAACTGCTCGGCAGGTACGGTCAGAATATTGCCAAAGCTGTTCTGTGATAGCTGAACCAACTCAGAGAGATCCAGGGAGTAACCTTGTTCCACCATAATCCGTAACAAACCAATGGCAGCGCGACGCAGGGCAAAAGGGTCCCGATCGCCTTTAGGCGTTTGACCAATGCCGAAAATTCCAACTAAGGTGTCGAGTTTATCTGCAATGGCAACTGCCGCACCCTCAACGGTCTGGGGTAACTCATCGCCGGCAAAGCGTGGCAAATAATGCTCATAAATAGCCGTTGCAACGCCTTCTGGCTCTTGGTCGTGGGTTGCATAATGCATTCCCATCACCCCTTGTGTTTCAGGGAATTCCTGCACCATGTGGGAAATTAAATCCGCCTTACAGAGGTAGCCAGCACGTTGGGCAATGGCCGCTTGACCATTCAAGAGGCTGGCAATGGCAGCCGCAACGGTCGCAATCCGGTCAGATTTATCTTTAATGGAACCAAGTTGCTGCTGGAACAATACGTTGCCAAGCGCTTCCACTCGCTCAGCCAAGGGCACCTTTTTATCAGATTCAAAGAAAAACTGGGCGTCGGCAAGGCGAGGGCGCACCACTTTTTCATTCCCAGCAATCACTAACTGAGGATTTTTCGACTCAATATTGGTGACAAACACAAAGGCTGGTAATAATTCGTTTTGTTCATTCACGAGCGGGAAATAGCGTTGGTCGTCTTTCATCGTAACGATTAAAGGCTCCTTCGGCACCGATAAAAACTCTGCATCGAAGGTTGCTGAGAGCACCACGGGCCATTCCACCAAAGCGGTGACTTCATCCACTAAATCAGCGTCTTCTACTACTTTACCGCCAAGCTGTTGGGCCATTTCTGCAATGCCATTAACAATGCGTTGACGCCGTTTATCAAAGTCTGCAATGACCCAAGCTGATTCTAATGCTGACTCATAATCGTTAGCGTTGGCTAGGCTCACTCCCTGAGGTGCATGGAACCGGTGCCCAAGCAGCTGACGATTGGAGGTAACCCCCATTATTTCTGCCGGGATCACGTCACTGCCATACATGAGGGTGACGGTTTTTACTGGGCGAATAAACTGATCAGAGCCTGCACCCCATCGCATTGGCTTAGGAATAGGTAGATTTTTCAACGCGTTAGATACCATTGAAGGGAGTAGGTCGGCCAAAGACTGTCCTTTGACTGAGGCTTTATAGAGCAACCATTCGCCTTTGTCGGTTACCAAGCGCTCGGCGTCCTCTACGCGAATCCCATTACCCCGCGCCCAGCCCTCGGCAGCCTTGGTTGGCTGGCCATTGTCGTCAAACGCCATAGCAATGGCAGGGCCGCGTTTTTCGACCACTTTATCGGGCTGTTGTGAGGCGACGGCTAAGAGCTGTACGGCAAACCGCCGCGGGGTGGCAAAACTTTTTACCTCACCGAAGGCAACATCTTGCTCACGTAGCTGCTGAGTTAATTGCTCGGTAAAGGCGTCACTTAATGCTTTGAGAGACTTTGGAGGAAGCTCTTCGGTGCCAATTTCAACGAGTAGCGTTTCGTAATGCACGGTTAAGCTCCTTCTTCTACTGCTTTAACTGAATCAACTAATGGAAAACCTAATGCTTCGCGTGCGGCGTAATAGCCTTCGGCGCACCCTTTGGCCATGGTGCGAACCCGTAAAATATAGCGTTGTCGCTCGGTGACAGAAATCGCATTACGCGCATCCAACAAGTTAAATGCATGGGAAGCGCGCATCACTTGCTCGTACGCGGGCAAGGGCAAGTTCACTGAAAGTAGATGGGCACACTCTTTCTCGCAAGCTTCAAACCGCGCAAACAAGGTTGCAACATCGGCATGCTCGAAGTTATAGGTGGATTGTTCCACTTCATTTTGGTGAAACACGTCGCGGTAATACATTTTGCCGCGTGGGCCATCGGTCCAAACGAGGTCATAAATGCTATCGACGCCCTGCACATACATGGCGAGGCGCTCTAGACCATAGGTGATTTCACCGGCTACGGGCTTGCATTCAAGTCCGCCCACCTGCTGGAAGTAAGTGAATTGAGTGACTTCCATGCCGTTGAGCCAAACTTCCCAGCCCAAGCCCCAGGCTCCCAAAGTAGGGGATTCCCAGTTGTCTTCGACGAAGCGAATGTCATGGACCAAGGGGTCGAAGCCTAATACCTCTAAAGAGCCAAGATAGAGCTCTTGTAAGTTACTTGGTGATGGTTTCATCAACACTTGAAACTGATAGTAGTGCTGCAGACGGTTCGGGTTTTCGCCGTAGCGACCGTCGGTAGGACGACGGCAGGGCTGCACATACGCAAAGTTTGCTGGTTCGGGGCCAACCGAACGTAAGAACGTCATTGGGTGGAAGGTTCCGGCGCCAACTTCCATATCCAATGGCTGGACAATGGCGCAACCTTGCTGCGCCCAGTAATCTTGCAGGGCTAATATCAGCCCTTGGAAGGTTTTTACATCATAGCTTGCCATGCGATTTCTCGTGCTGATTTTTAATTAGAATTAGCGTAAATTATACCCTTTGTTGGCCCGAGGTTACAGGATACCACGTGAAATGACGACAATAATTCACCGTTGCCATTGGTGTGGCACTGATCCTGACTATGTTCGTTATCATGACCAGGTGTGGGGCCGTCCGGTGCGTGATAGCCAAGAATTATTTGCCAAACTTTGCCTTGAGGGACAACAAGCTGGATTAAGCTGGATCACTATTCTACGAAAACAGCAGCATTACGAAAATGCATTTTGTCAGTTTAATCCCTACCAATTGGTCACCATGCCGCAAGCCCAGCGTGATGCGTTGATCCACAATGCTGGTATTGTGCGGAATCGGTTAAAAATTGCCGCCATTTTTAAAAATGCCGGAGCTTATCTTGCACTGGCCGAGCAAGGCATTGCGTTCAATGCGTTTTTATGGGAATTCAGTCAAGGCAAGCCGCGGATATTTGCTCGTCAGGGCGGTGATATCCCGGCTACCGATGAGGTCTCTGATGCCATGGCGAAAGCATTAAAAAAATTAGGGTTTAGCTTCGTTGGCAGCACCATCTGCTACGCCTTAATGCAGGCCGTTGGGATGGTCAATGACCATGTGGTTGATTGCCATTGTTATGCGTCCATTTGTGAGCAAATGGAAACTTTTTCACTTTAATAAGAGATAATTATGCTTGAGATAGTACGGGTGGATTATCACAATCCGAGCCACCGCGACGCCTTACTGACATTATTAAATCACTACGCCTGTGACCCTATGGGCGGCGGTGAGCCACTTCCAGCACAAACTCAAGCAACATTATTGGATGAAATGGCCAAACGGCCCCAGGTGTTTTCGTTCCTGGCATACCTGAACGATCAGCCGGTTGGCTTAGTGAACTGTGTGGAAGGGTTTTCCACGTTTGCGGCGAAGCCGTTAATCAACGTGCATGATATTGCTGTGTTGGATGGTTATCGGGGGCAGGGCATTGCCCAGAAATTACTCGCGGCAGTAGAGGCCGAGGCAGTCCAACGGGGTTGTTGTAAGCTCACCCTCGAAGTGTTGCAAGGCAATGAGCCTGGGCAATTGGCTTATCGCAAGTATGGATTTGAGCCCTATCAACTCGATGCCAGCATGGGCAAAGCGGAATTTTGGCAGAAAGTATTGCCGAGCAAGCAATTGGATACCTTGGGCTTGCGCTGTCCTGAGCCGGTGATGATGGTGCGCGTTGCTATTCGCAATATGGCGCCGGGAGACATGCTCGAAGTGATTGCAGATGACCCTGCAACAACCCGGGATATTCCGAGTTTCTGTCGTTTTATGGATCATGAGTTGGTTGCGGCCGAAACCGCAACCACCCCATATCGTTACGTCATTCGCAAAGGCAGCTGAGCGGATTAAATCCGCTCAAATACCGTCGCAATCCCTTGGCCGAAGCCGATACACATGGTTGCGACACCTAAGGTGGCATCCTTGGCTTCCATGAGATTGATCAAGGTGGTCGAAATACGCGCCCCTGAACAACCTAAGGGGTGTCCTAAGGCAATGGCGCCGCCATTCAGGTTGACTTTATCATCCATCACATCGAGCAGCCCCAAGCCTTTTAATACCGGCAATGATTGTGCTGCGAACGCTTCGTTCAGCTCCCACAAATCAATATCGGCTACCGATAAGCCGGCGCGCTTCAGTGCCTTTTCGGTGGCTGGCACAGGGCCATAGCCCATAATGGATGGATCACAGCCAGCAACCGCCATGGCGCGAATACGTACGCGTGGTGTTAGTCCCAGCGCTTTTGCTTTCTCAGCGCTCATTAACAACACTGCTGCCGCACCGTCAGAAAGTGCAGATGAGGTTCCTGCAGTTACGGTACCATTCACCGGATCAAAGACTGGACGTAAGGCAGCCAAGGCTTCAACCGTGGTTTCAGGGCGAATAACTTCGTCAGTTTTGACCAAGTGCAACACGCCATCGGCATCGTGACCTTCAATGGGCAAGATTTCGTTGGCGAAGCGGCCTTCCACCGTTGCGGCATGAGCACGCTGGTGAGACCGTGCGCCAAAAGCGTCTTGCGCGGCGCGATCAATGCCAAACTTGCGTGCCAACAACTCGGCGGTCATGCCCATGCTGCCAGCTGCTCGCGCAACTGATTTATTCAGCCCAGGGTGGAAGTCAATGCCGTGCGTCATGGGAACGTGCCCCATGTGCTCGACACCCCCAGCAATCATGATGTCACCATCGCCGTGCATAATGGCGCGTGCAGCATCGTGAATTGCCTGCATGGACGAGCCACACAAACGGTTTACGGTGACGGCTGCAACATGGTGTGGAATTCCGGCTAAAAGTGCCGCATTGCGCCCAATGTTAAAGCCTTGCTCAAGGGTCTGCTGAACACAGCCCCAGTAAATATCTTCCAGTTCGTTCACATCAACTTGTGGATTACGTCGTAATAATCCTTGCATCAAATGCGCCGATAAATCTTCGGCGCGGACGTGACGAAACACCCCATTCTTAGAGCGTCCCATGGGGGTACGAATACAATCGACAATCACTACATCTTTCATAGAATCCTCCGTTAGCTCAACGCGTTGGCTTAACCGGCTAAGTATGATTTACCCGCCTTGGCCATGTCACGCAGGCCATCGGTTACGTGATACATTTCACCTAAGTGTGCATAGCTGTCGGCCAGAGCAATAAACTTATCTAGGCCGATGGTTTCTAAGTAACGGAACGGTCCACCGCGGAACGGAGGGAAGCCTAAACCGTACAATAACGCAATGTCACACTCAGCGGCAGAAGCAACGATGCCTTC
Source organism: Pseudidiomarina indica (assembly GCF_900104245.1). Classification (GTDB taxonomy): domain Bacteria; phylum Pseudomonadota; class Gammaproteobacteria; order Enterobacterales; family Alteromonadaceae; genus Pseudidiomarina; species Pseudidiomarina indica. The sequence continues at coordinate 73,929 of NZ_FMXN01000004.1, read as the reverse complement.
TTCAAGGCAACGTACACACTCATTCACCATGGGAATCATACAGCGAGCAATGATGTCTTCCGCGGCCATGGTTTTATTGGTGATGCCAAGCAGTTCATAAACTTCTGGCGCATGCTCTTTTGCAGGACGACCTTTTTTATCAACGCCGTAATTGTAGAAGCCTTTGCCATTTTTCTGGCCTAAGCGCTCTGCTGCAGCAAGCTTGGCGATGACCCCGTTTGCATCACGTGGCATCCGGCTCGGGAAGCCTTCGGCCATAACTAAGGTGCAATAATCAGCGGTATCAATGCCAACCACGTCGGTCAGGTAAGCAGGGCCCATCGGCCAGCCAAATTCACGCTCCATCACTTTATCGATGGCCGTGAAGTCGACACCTTCTTCAACCAAACCGCTAAACCCTGCTAAGTATGGGAATAACACACGGTTGACTAAGAAGCCTGGGCAATCGTTTACGACAATCGCTGTTTTTCCCATCTGAGTGGCATAGGCCACTACGGCCGCTACGGTTTCATCGGAGGTTTTTTCCCCACGAATAATTTCAACCAGCGGCATTTTATGCACCGGGTTAAAGAAGTGCATGCCACAGAAACGGCTTGGATCACGCAAACTCTTCGCTAAGCGATCAATTGAAATGGTCGAGGTATTGGACACGATAATGGCGTCTGGACCAACAATATCTTCCATTTGCGCCAGTACTTTGGCCTTAACGTCCGGGTTTTCGACCACTGCTTCCACAACAATATCCACGCCTTTTACGGCATCGTCTAATAATGTTGGGGTGATGGAGGAGAGCACTTGTGCCATTTTCTTATGGTCCATGCGCCCACGTTCCACCAATTTACCGAGGATCTTGCTGGCTTCTTTCATGCCTAAATCCAAGGCGTCTTGACGGATATCCTTCATGACCACAGGCACGCCTTTGTAGGCGGATTGGTAAGCAATGCCACCGCCCATAATGCCCGCGCCTAGTACGGCTGCGCGCTCAATGCGACGGGTGGCCTGTTTGCTGGTTTTCTTGGCTTTACTTTTCACTAATTGGTCGGCCATGAAAATGCCAACTTGAGCACGGCAGGCATCCGTTTGAGTGAGCCCCACAAAGGCTTCGTTTTCTGCTTTGAGAGCTGCTTCACGAGCATGCTTCGCACCGTCTTCAATGGCTTTAATGGCAGCGTGAGGAGCAGGATAGTGTTTCCCTGCCTGCGCTGCCGCCATGGCTTTTGCGGTGGCAAAGGTCATGGTGAGTTCAGTGTCATTGGCTTTTAATGGCTCAAGTTTTGGTTGACGTTTCGCGCGCCAGTCCAAGTCACCGGCAGCGGCTGCTTTGACCATTTTGAGGGCTGCTTCACGTAGTTTCTCGGGAGCAACCACAGCGTCCACAAGGCCAATTTTTAACGCATCATCTGGACGATTGTTTTTACCCGTGGTGATCAGTTCCATGGCATTATCTGGGCCAATAATGCGAGGTAAGCGCATGGTGCCACCAAAGCCAGGAATTAAGCCAAGTTTTACTTCCGGTAGACCGATCACAGCGGTGGTGTCGACCACACGGTAGTCACAGGCGAGGGCTGCTTCACAACCGCCGCCTAACGCGAACCCAGTCACTGCAGCAGCAGTTGGGACTGGCAAATCTTCTAATTGATCAAATACGCGAGATGCTTTGGCAACCCACACCTTAGTTTGCTCCACATCGGCAAACAAGGTTAAAAATTCGGTAATGTCGGCGCCAACAATGAAGGTTGGCTTCGCGCTGGTTAAAATCACACCGCGCAAATCTTTGGTATTGGCGAGTGTGGTGAGCGCAGTGCTGAATTCTTCCAAGGTTTTCTGGTCAAACTTGTTAACGGAGCCGGCTGCTGCAAACTGTAGTTCAGCAATCCCGTCTTCAACAAACTCAACCCGAATGCTATCCCCCTGATAAATCATGTTCGATCTCCTTGAGCGGTTACTGATAATCAGATTGCTTTCGGTTAAAGTGGTTCTTATAGTCGTTATAGAGTGTGGCCCGAATAGGGTAAATTTTCAATCTATTTTTAAACGTGCGTTTGAATTATGACACAGTGGTTTCAATCATTGCATAGGGTCGTTATCTACACCTTGTTGGGCGTTGCGCTGACGGCTGCGCCCAAGGTACTCGCCGAGCCCAGCCAGACAACCACCCAACTGGAGCAACAGCGTGAACTGTTTCTGCAAGCTGAAACCGCGTTGACTCGCCGCCAGCTGAATGAGTTTGAAAATTATTATAAGCAGTTGGGGGATTACCCGTTACGTCCTTATCTTGAGGCACAATACTTGCGCGAGCGCGCTCGGTTGGATGAGGTTGACCGCGTTTATCAATTTTTAGCGGAACATGAGTTGTCCCCCTTGGTACGCACAGTGCGGCAATCATGGTTGGGGCGGTTCATGCGGCGGCAGGACTATGATGCGTTTTTGCAACTTTATCGCTTAAACCCAGGCAATGGGGGCACCTATCAGCAACAGTGTTTTGCGGTGACCGCCCAGCTAGCGCTTTATCCTGAACGACGGGACGCCACGCTACGGTTGGTGAATGATATTTGGCTGACAGGGGAATCCTTGCCGAAAGCCTGTGACCCACTGCTCAAAGAGTGGGAAGAAGCAGGGTTACGTTCCACCGATTTAATTTGGCAGCGGGTGGTGTTGGCGGGGGACGGCGGCCGGCATACCTTGATTCCTTATTTGCAGCGCTTATTGCCTGATAACATGCAGTATTTGGCGGAGCACTTCCATCGGGTGCGCCGTAATCCCGGCCAAATTGGGCAATTTAAGTATTTGCATGGCGACTTTCCCGAGCATGAAGCCCAAATTGTGACCTATGGGTTCGGTCGTATGATTTGGCGCGAACCAGAACGCGCACTGCGCCGCTGGCACCAGCTGCCAGAACATATTCAGCTGACCCCTGAGCAAGATTTAAAAATTCGCCAAACCTTTGCCGTCGCACTCAGTGCCAAGGGCATGTCTCAAGCTCGGGAGTGGTTGGCCCAGCTGGCGCCCCATGAACATACCGACGTGACCTTGCATTGGCAGTTGGCGCAATGGCTAAGAGATCAAGACTGGGCCGCGATGCTTGCTTTTGTGCCACAGTTATCAGTGGAACAGCAGCAGTCGGGGCAGTGGCAATACTGGTACGCCCGTGCGTTAGCAGCGACTCAACAGCCTGAGGCAGGTCAAGCGGTATTACAGCCTTTGGCCGAGCAACGGAGTTATTATGGTTTCTTGGCGGCAGCTCACCTGCAGCAACCGTTATCCCTCAGCGACACCCCGTTGCAAGTAACGCCTGAAACGTTGCATCGAGTGCGGCAATTGCCTGGGGTACAACGCGCCTATGAATTATTGCAATTGGAGCGCACGTTAGATGCTCGCCGCGAATGGAATGCTTTATTAGAACACTCTGCGGCCACCGATCAGCGTGCCTTAGCGCGCATTGCCCATGAATGGGGCTGGCATGACCAAAGTATTTATACGCTGGGATTGCTGCAGGAATTCGATGCCGTTGAAGAACGTTTCCCCATGGCCTTTTTGGATCTTCATGAACGTTTTGCCGACGCTGCGCAAATTGATGTGAATTGGGCGTTAGCAGTTTCGCGACGGGAAAGTGCGTTTCGGGTGGATGCGTATTCCCACGCTGGCGCGTACGGGCTCATGCAATTGCTGCCAAGCACCGCCAAACTTGTGGAGCGAGCCGATGTCAGTGCCCATGAACTCTACCAACCAGCTCGTAACATCCGGCTCGGCACGCGCTACTTGGCAAACTTGCAACGGCGTTTGGATGGCAATTGGATCTTGGCGACCGCAGCGTATAATGCAGGCATTTATCGGGTGGTCGATTGGTTGCCCGCCGAAGGGATGGAAGCGGACCGTTGGATTGAGCTCATCCCTTATGCGGAAACCCGCAATTATGTGAAGCAAGTGTTGATGTATCAACAGGTTTATCGCGCCCTTCGTGACCAAGAGCAACAGCCACAGTTATTTGCTGAGCTCGTTCCGATGCGAGTGAGTAAAGCGCAGTATCAACGTTAGGAAAGTCATGAGTGGATATCAGGTGCCCAGCGCACCAGCGACACATGAGTTAGTGATTAAAAACAGTCGTTTTATTACGTCGTTATGGCCTGTTTCAAGTGCTGCGGAGCATCAGCAGCATTTACGTTATTGTCAGCAAGAGTGGCCTGGTGCTACGCATTATTGTACGGCGGCCATTTGGGGGGCTCCGAATAACAGCCAAGCCTATGCCATGAGCGATGATGGCGAGCCCTCGGGAACCGCAGGTCGGCCCATGTTTCATGTGCTTCAAAGCAGTGGGTTAGGCGAGGTGTCGGTGATCGTGGTGCGTTATTTTGGCGGCATCAAGTTAGGGACGGGTGGGCTCCAGCGGGCGTACAGTCAAGCTGTCAGTGAGGTCCTAAAATGCGTGACGACCACGCCGAAAATATTGCGCAAAACCGCCCAAATCAACTACGATTACGGGGACCAAAGCGTGGTGACCCATACCTTACAAAAATATGATGCGGTTATCGCAACGCAAGAGTTTACGGATGTCATTGAAATGCAACTAGAGGTGGTTGCAGACACGGCCTCCGCACTACAAACGGAACTAACCAACATGACTCAAGGGCGCGTAATCATGACCATTGCGGACGAGGCTTCCTAATGCGATGGCGTGGTATTTTAAGAACATTAGGTTTATTAATCTGCTTGTTCAGCGTCACCCTCATCCCGCCCGCTTTAATTGCGCTTTGGTATCAAGATGGCGGCGGTTTAGCGTTTTTAGTGGCATTTGTCGTAAGCCTCATTGTGGGGTTTTGGGTGTGGTACCCGAACCGCGCTGCATATTCTGACCTGAAAGTTCGCGATGGTTTTTTACTGACCGTGCTGTTTTGGTCGGTGTTGGGCTGTGTCGGCATCCTGCCCTTTTGGTTTACCGGTGAACTCGGGCTCAGTTTTACCGATGCCGCATTCGAGTCGTTTTCGGGCTTAACCACCACCGGTGCCACCGTCCTGAGCGGCATTGAAACCCTTCCTCACAGCATTCTTTACTACCGACAGCAATTGCAATGGCTCGGCGGTATGGGGATTATCGTGTTAGCGGTCGCTATTTTACCCATGTTAGGCATTGGTGGCATGCAGCTCTATCGCGCTGAAATTCCGGGGCCATTAAAAGATGCCAAGATGACGCCGCGCATTGCCGATACTGCCAAACACTTATGGTACATCTATGTGGCGCTAACGGTGGCCTGCGCAGCCGCCTATAAAGTTGCTGGCATGGGGTGGTTTGACGCTATTGGCCATGCATTTTCCACGGTCTCGGTGGGAGGCTTTAGTACCTATGATGCCAATTTAGGCTATTTCGATAGTGCTTTGATTAACACCATTTGTGGCATTTTTCTGCTGTTGTCAGCGATGAATTTTGCCGTTCACTACGCGGCCATTACTGGGCGTTCGTTCCGCAGTTATACCCAGGACTCTGAAGTGCGTGCATTCATGCTGGTTCAAGTGACGTTATTCGTTGTGGTGTTTGTGACTTTGTTGAGTCAGCAGGTGTTTGGTAGTGCTGCTGAAACTTTGGATCAAGCCTTTATTCAGAGCGTATCGATTAGCACCACCGCCGGCTTTACCACCGCAGATTTCTCGGTGTGGCCGCTATTTATTCCAGTGCTGTTGATTTTAGCTAGCTTCATTGGGGGCTGTGCCAGTTCCACCGCTGGCGGCTTGAAAGTAGTGCGTGTGTTGCTACTAGCACGGCAGGGGGTGCGTGAATTGAATCGGTTGGTTCATCCACAAGGCGTGTATTCGGTAAAACTAGGTTCGCGTATTGTGCCGCCTCGGGTAGTGGAAGCGGTGTGGGGCTTTTTTGCCGCCTATGCGCTGGTCTTTGCCGTGATCATGCTGGGTTTATTAGCCACTGGGTTGGATCAAGTCACGGCATTTTCTGCGGTCGCCGCCTGTTTAAATAATTTAGGTCCAGGCTTTGGCGAGGTGGTGCAAAACTATGCGGATATTTCAGCTCCAGCTAAATGGATGCTGATGCTTGCGATGTTGTTTGGGCGGTTAGAAATCTTCACCATCTTGGTGCTCTTAACCCCCACTTTCTGGCGTAGTTAAAGTGCTAGAAGAAGAGGGCGCCGGGTTGGAATAGGTGCTCAACTTCGCCGATATATTGCTTATCTACTAAGAACACAATCACGTGGTCATCGGCCTGTAAAATGGTGTCGTGGTGAGCAATCAGCACCTCATGACCGCGCACAATGGCGCCAATGGTTGCGCCGGGTGGTAATTTAATTTCATCAATGCTTTTGCCAATGACTTTGGAGGTTTGTTCATCGCCATGGGCAATCACCTCAATCGCCTCTGCAACGCCTTTACGGAGTGAGTAAGCATTCACTATATCGCCTTTTCTGACCAGCGAAAGTAAGGATGAAACAGTGGCACGTTGCGGTGAAATTGCGATATCGATGACGTGATCTTGGGTTAATTCAATATAGGCTTGGCGCTGAATTAGCACCATGGTTTTCTTCGCACCGAGCCGTTTGGCGAGCATGGCCGACATAATATTGGCCTCATCGTCATTGGTCACGGCAATAAATACATCCATGTCATCCACGTTTTCGTCTAGCAACAATCGTTCATCAGAGGCATTGCCATACAGCACGGTGGTTTTTTCTAAGCGTTCGTTTAATGCTTCCGCGCGCTCGGGATTCTGCTCGATCAGCTTCACATAGTGCTGATTTTCTAATTGTGCCGCCAAGCCCGCACCGACATTGCCGCCCCCAGCAATCAGGATGCGTCGATAAGGGTTTTCAAGTCTCTGCATGGCTTCCATCACCGTTCGTACAGCGCGCGTATCAGTGACAAAAAATACTTCATCGCCGGCTTCGATGATGGTGGTTCCAGTTGGTTTAATCGCGTGTCCGCGCCGAAAAATTGCAGCAACTCGGGCCTCGGCGTTAGATAGGTGATTTTTTAACGCAGCAATGGGGTGGCCCACCAGTTTGCCGCCATAATAAGCACGCACCGCCACTAAGCTGGCTCTGCCATTGGCAAACTCCACCACTTGCAACGCACCCGGGTAATCCACCAAGCGTTTAATATAATCCGTGACTTGTTGCTCCGGTGAAATGACGTGGTCAACGGGAAGGTCATCTTTATGGAACAGGGAATCGGCAAAATCACTGTATTCATGTGAGCGAATACGGGCAATCCGCTTGGGTGTTTTGAATAGGGTGTAGGCCACCTGACATGCCATCATGTTGATTTCATCACTGGTGGTGACGGCAATGAGCATGTCGGCATCTTCGCACCCGGCTGCGCGCAACACGCGTGGATGCGAGGCGTGGCCCTCAATGGTACGAATATCAAGGGCTTCAGCAAGTGATTCCAATCGACGTTTATCAGTATCGACAACAGTAATATCGTTATCTTCGCCTACCAGGTTCTCAGCAAGGGTTGCCCCAACCTGTCCGCCGCCTAGAATCACAATTTTCATGGTCGTTTTTCCAGAGTTGCATAAAAGAAGCCGTCACCATCGTTTTCGCCTGGCAACCATTGCCACTCTAGCGCACCGGTTGGTGCGGTCGCAACCTGAATTGCATCAGCGGTGTGGTCGATAAATCTCGCAATTTGCTGGGTATTTTCTTCTGCCAAAATTGAGCAAGTTGCGTACAGCAGAGTACCGCCCGGTTTTAATAATGGCCAAAGGGTTTGCAAAATCTGCTGCTGTAAGGTGGCCAACTCAGTAATATCAGTGGCACGCCGTAACCATTTTATATCAGGATGACGGCGGATCACGCCGGTTGCTGAACAGGGCGCGTCGAGTAGAATTCGATCAAATAGTTGACCATCCCACCAATCAGTTTGGGTGGCGTCGGCCACTTGTACTTGCGCTTGCAAGCCTAGGCGCTGCAAGTTGTCGTGCACCCGGGTTAAGCGCTGCTCATCCACATCAATGGCGAGTACCTGAGCCGTAGGCTGACGTTCTAAAATGTGCGCCGTTTTCCCTCCTGGGGCAGCGCAGCAGTCCAAAATACGCTCACCGGCTTGGGCGTTCAATAAATAGACCGCGTGTTGTGCAGCAATGTCTTGCACTGATACCCAGCCGTCTGCGAAATGGGGCAAGGATTGCACATCCACGGCTTGCGCTAATTGAATGGCACTGCTGAGCGGTGCTTGGGGCAGGGCGTCAATACCTGCTTGTGCCAGCAAGGCTAAATAGTTGTCGCGGGTGGTGTACTGTTCGTTAATGCGAAGCCACATGGGCGCTTGAGCATTATTGGCTGCAATAACTTGTGCGGCTTGCTGCGGATAATGCGTATGAATCGCGTCTGCCAACCAGCGCGGATGGGCATGGCTGAGTTGTGGGTGTGCGGCAATGGCTGCTTGTAATTCAGGCCATTGGCGCTGAATATTGCGCAATACCGCGTTGACTAGCCCTTTTTGTTTACTGCGTTTCAGTAAATGGGCAGCGTCCACGGTGGCGGATACAGCCGCATGTTCAGCAGCGCCCATGTAGGTAAGTTGGTAAGCGCCCACTAACAAAAGACTGTGGAGGGGCAGTAGTTCCCCTTTCAGCGGCTTGGCCAGCTGTTGGCTAATCATGTAATTCAACGGTGGTAAAAAGCGCAATGTGCCGTAGGCTAATGCTTGCGCCATGCCTTTATCTCGACCACTCAGTGAGCGGGTGAGCTGTGGCAACGCCTGACTTAAGGAGCGCCCTTGTTCAACCACTTGGAACACTGCTTGAGCCGCGGCGGCACGGCTCTCCGCACCGGCCCAGGTGCTCATGATGTCCCCGTTGGTAGTTGCGTGCCAACCACGAGCCAATCACTGCGACCGTTCAAGAAATCGGTGGCAGACATGGGCTTCTTACCGGCGGGTTGCAGCTGGGTGATGCGCAACGCTCCTTGCCCGGTTTGAATCACAATACCGTGCTTATCGGCGTGTAACACTGTGCCTGCAGGGGCGGTACTCTGTTGGTTATCGACTTGCGCTTGCCACACCTTAATGATTTCACCATTCGCGGCAGGGAACCAGCAGATCGGCCAAGGATTAAATGCGCGCACCCAACGCTCCAACTGCACTGCTGGCAATTGCCAGTCCAGTTGTGCTTCTTCTTTGGAGAGTTTATGGGCGTAGGTGGCTTGGCTATCGTCCTGCGGCTGGGCTTGGTCAAGAAGCGTTGGTAATTGGGCCAATGCCTCACATAAGGCTTTAGGGCCTAGTTCGGCCAGCTTCTCGTATAAACTTGCAGAGGTGTCGGTCGGTAGAATGGGCAGTTTTGCCTCTAACAGCACCGGCCCGGTATCCAGCCCGGCTTCCATCCGCATAATGGCCACGCCCGTTTCATCATCGCCGGCCCACAGCGCACGTTGAATCGGTGCTGCGCCGCGCCAGCGAGGTAATAAGGAACCGTGCACGTTCACACAGCCGTAGGTTGGGATATCCAGCACCGCTTGGGGCAGGAGGAGTCCATAGGCAACGACCACCATCACATCGGGTGCATAGTCCCGTAATTGCTGCTGCGCCTCGGCAGATTTGAGTGACACGGGTTGCTCAACGGGCAGCTGATGCGCTTGGGCAAGCTGTTTGACGGCACTGGCTTGCAGCTTTTTGCCACGTCCAGCAGGGCGGTCCGGCTGTGTATAGACAGCAACCACTTCCCAGCGCTCATCTGCTAACAATGCGGCCAAATGTTGGGCGGCAAATTCCGGTGTTCCGGCAAAGACAATTCGTTGTTTATTCGCCATTGAGCCGCGCTTCTTTTTCCAGCTTTTTGCGAATACGGTCACGCTTTAGGGGCGATAAGTAATCCACGAATAACTTGCCATTTAAATGGTCAATCTCGTGCTGAATACAAATCGCGAGTAGTCCTTCAGTGGTTAAACTAAAGGGTTGCCCATTGCGATCGAGAGCTTGCACCGTCACTTTCCCAGCGCGTTCAACTTTGGCATACACGCCAGGGAAGGATAAGCAGCCTTCTTCGTTGGTAAATTCCCCTTCTTTGGCGGTAATTTCAGGGTTAATAAATACCAACGGCTCATCTTGATCAGCGCTGCAGTCGGCGACAAATAACCGGTAATGAAAATCCACTTGAGTGGCAGCTAAGCCCACGCCATTGGATTCATACATGGTTTCCAGCATGTCATCGATTTGGTTCCGCAACGCGTCATCCACTTGCTCAATTGGCTGTGCGACGGTGCGTAAACGTTCGTCTGGGTATTTCAAAATAGTTAATTTACTCATAACCTTTCATTCAATTAATTCAACTTAGCCAATTTTACCTTAATTTGAGGGTAAACACACGAATTTACAACCGTTGAGAGGTTCCGCATGGATGCAGAATTGGCCGAGCAGGTGCTCGCTCTAGCAAGTGCCCCGACCAGGCATCGTCGCTATTTACGTTCGCTGAGTTCGATCGACCACATGCTGGCGCATGCGAACCATTCCAAGACGGTGATTGCGCCCGCTCATTGCCGCCATTTTATGCAGTGGTTGCGGCACCCAGATTGTCGGTATATCACCATTCGTGACGCCGCTTATCCAGAGCGCTTGCGGCAAATTGATGATCCTCCGTTGGTGTTGTTTGTCAGTGGCAACGCCGAATTGTTGCAGGTACCGCAAGTGGCGATTATTGGCAGTCGCAATGCATCCCCAATTGGCCTGCATACGGCGGATTATTTTGCGCGAGGGCTCACCCAAGCGGGGGTGTTAGTTAGCAGTGGGCTGGCAACGGGAATTGATGGGGCTGCTCATCGCGGTGCGCTGGCACAAGGCGCCACGTTGGCCGTACTAGGAAATGGCACGGATATCTATTACCCGCCACGTCATCGGCAATTACAACAACAAGTGCGCCAAGCGGGCGTGTTGGTATCGGAATTTGCGCCTGGTATGCCGCCTAAGCGGGATCATTTTCCGCGGCGCAATCGTATTTTAAGCGGGTTATCGTCGTTGATACTGATTATCGAGGCGAAGTTACGCAGCGGTACCATGACCACGGCTGGGCTGGCTCAGGCGCAGAACAAAGATATTTGGGTGGTGCCCGGATCCATGTGGGACGTTGCCTTTAGCGGCAGTTTCAAACTCCTCAAAGAAGGGGCTGGATTAGCCACCTCGGTGGATGACCTTTTGCGGGAGTTGAATTTTGCCGTGCCGCCACCATCTAGTCAGGCAGTGCCATCCGATAAAATTAATTCCACGCGGAGCTTGGCAAACCACCAATTGTTGGCTAATGTGGGATTGGAAGTCACTTCGGTTGATACGATTGTCGCACGCAGTGGGCTACCCATAGCGATTGTGACAGAACAATTGGTGATGTTAGAACTAGAGGGCGTTGTTACCTCAGTTCCTGGCGGTTACATCAGAATGGGGAGGCGCTAACGATGTTTGATATCCTCATGTATTTGTTCGAAAATTTTATTCATTCGGACATGGAGGTGGTCGTCAATCATGACGAGCTTACTGACGAACTTACGCGGGCTGGCTTCCATCGCCAAGAAATCCTCAAGGCATTGGCGTGGCTTGAGCGATTAGCTGACTTACAAGACAGCCAAGCAATTCCCTACACCCACCAATCACAGCATAAAAGTATCCGTGTTTTTACCGCTGAAGAAGCGGCACGTCTGGATTGTGAAAGCCGAGGCTTTATCATGTATTTAGAAAACCTCGGGGTGTTGGATTTTGCCACACGAGAGATGGTTATTGACCGTGTGATGGAACTGGATACTCAGCAATTTACTTTAGATGATTTGAAATGGGTGATTTTGATGGTGCTGTTTAATGTGCCAGGCCATGAAGACGCCTATGATCAAATGGAAGGGCTGCTGTTTGAAGAGCCTGAGGGTTTATTACATTAAATGTCAGACAATTTTTTAGAACCACAAGCATTGGGGGTGCCATGTCCCCAATGCCAATGTGAGTTGCAGTTGAAAAAGGGTCGCTACGGATTATTTGTCGGGTGCAGTGGCTATCCCGAGTGTGATTACATGACGGCAGCGGACTTCGATCCGGGCACCAACGTGGCGTGTCCCACCTGCCAGCAAGGCAAGTTAGTCCAAAAAACCAGTCGCTATGGGCGTTCTTTTTATGCCTGTGACCGTTATCCTGACTGCTCCTATTCGGTGCAGCTACCACCGGTGGCGCAAGTGTGCCCCCAATGTGAGTTCCCGATTCTGTTAAAGCGCAAAACCGCTGCGGGTGAGCGGCTAATCTGCGCGCAACATTCCTGTGACTACAAATCTCCGCTAAAATAGCGTGACCCAGCAACGACGAGACGAATCATCATGACCGGAGTAACCGATCCTTGGCTATTGGCCAAGCAAGCATTTTCTCAAGGTGAGCTTATCGCCTATCCAACCGAGGCTGTGTTTGGCCTGGGGTGTGATCCACGCAATGAAGCGGCGGTGCAGCAGCTGCTGACCCTGAAACAGCGCAGCCCTGATAAAGGCCTGATACTGATCGCTGCGGATTACAGTCAATTGATAGACTTTGTCGCCGATCAACGTATTCCGCAGGATAAACGTTATGGTGTCTTTTCGCAGTGGCCGGGGCCTGTCACCCTCTTGTTGCCGGCCAAGGAAACAGTGCCCACGTGGTTGCGCGGACAGCATGATTCCATTGCCGTTCGGGTGACGGCGCACGAGCCAGCGCGGCAATTATGCAAAGCCTTGGGCAGTGCCATTGTGTCGACCAGTGCTAATTTGACGGGGCAGCCGGCGTTCAAAACAGTGGCCGACGTGCGCCAGGCGTTTGGTGACCAAATTGGCTGGATTATGGAGGCGCCGGTCGGTTCATTAGCGAAGCCAACCCAAATTATTGATCCCATTCGCCAAACCATTATTCGGGAGTAGCCATGCAACATAACACCATGTTAGACCAGGTCAATGCGTATTTGACTGAGTTACAAGATCGTATCTGCCACGCGCTCGAGCAAGCCGACGGTGACGGCCGCTTTCAAGAAGACCCTTGGCATCGTCCAGGTGGTGGCGGTGGGCGTTCGCGGGTGTTACGGGATGGCGCCGTTATTGAGCAGGGCGGGGTGGGGTATTCCCACGTGTTTGGCGAACAGATGCCAGCGTCGGCCACCGCACATCGTCCGGAACTGGCGGGTCGCAATTTTAATGCCTGTGGGGTGTCATTGGTGATTCATCCCCGTAATCCTTATATTCCGACCAGCCATGCGAATGTGCGGTTCTTTATTGCCGAAAAAGAGGGCGCGGAGCCGGTTTGGTGGTTTGGTGGTGGTTTTGATTTAACCCCATTTTACCCTTTTGATGAAGATATCAAGCATTGGCACCAAGTTGCCTATGATGCACTCAAACCTTTTGGTGACGAGTTGTATCCGAAGTTTAAGCAATGGTGCGATGATTATTTTTGGCTGCGTCATCGCGACGAAACCCGCGGTGTGGGTGGGTTATTCTTTGATGATCTGAATGAGCGTGGATTCGAGGAAAGCTTTGCCATTATGCGCGCCGTGGGCGACGCCTATTTGGAGGCTTATTTACCCATTATTGCACGCCGCAAAGACACCCCTTACGGCGAGCGGGAACGTGATTTCCAGCTGTATCGTCGAGGCCGTTACGTTGAATTTAACTTGGTTTGGGACCGGGGTACTCTGTTTGGATTGCAAACCGGTGGCCGCACGGAATCAATTTTAATGTCGATGCCACCGCTCGTGCGATGGGAATACGGTTACGAGCCGGAGCCCAATAGTCCAGAGGCGCGCTTATATACGGATTATTTGCGCCCCCGTGACTGGCTTACTGAACTCTAATCGGTATTGATCATGTGATGAGCAAGTTGGGTGAACCGTTGCCTTAATTGAATTTTTAGCAATGGGTCGGTGACTTGCTCGTCCAGCACCTGATACATGCAAAGTAACCATTGATCGCGCATCCGCGTATCAATGGTAAAGGGAAGGTGGCGTGCGCGCAGGCGTGGGTGACCATATTTCTCTTCAAACAGCGGTGGCCCACCAAACCAGCCACTCAAAAATTCAAAGAATTTTTGCCGAATCAGATCCATTGGCTGCGGATGCAGAGCTAACAATTCTTTTGCTTGCGGGTGTGTCTCCATGACATCATAAAACCGTTCGGCCATTGCACGAACGGCGGTTTCTCCCCCGAGTTGATCATAGATGGACTGCGGTCCGGGGCTGGTTTTCTTGTTACGTAGGAATTGAAACATGGCGCTCTTTACAGTGTTCGGGAATCCAATTGCGCATAGCCTGTCACCCGCCATTCATCAAGCTTTTGCGGCGCAGGCAGGCATCACCTTGCGTTATACGCGTAGTCTAACATCGACCGCCCAGTTTCGTCGTGCTGTTGCGACATTTTTTCATCAAGGTGGAGCCGGTGCCAATGTGACCGCACCTTTTAAGCAGCAGGCTTTTGCCTTGGTCAATCAGCTTACCCCACGAGCGCAGCTTGCTGGCGCTGTGAACACCTTGGTGTCGCTGGGGCAGGGACAATTGCTCGGTGATAACACCGACGGCGTGGGCTTGGTACGCGCGTTACAGCACCATTGCCAGCAACAATTAACACAACGAGCCATAGTGATTTGTGGTGCTGGTGGCGCGACTCGCGGTGTTCTTGGTCCGTTGTTAGCGCAGCACGTCGATCATATTTTCATTGCCAATCGAACCTTGTCTCGAGCTCAAGAGCTGGTGGCTGCTGTGGGTGATGCACGGGTGCAAGCGGTGACTTATGAACAGCTACAGATTCCTGCTGGCGCCTTGGTGATTCAAGCCACCAGCACCGACCAGTTGCCGTTGGCGGACGAACAACTGGCCTCGGCAACGGCCTGGTATGACATGCGCTATGGAGCGCAGCCCACCCTGATGATGCAGCGTGCGCAGCAAGCAGGCGTGACTCAGGTGTACGATGGCTTGAGTATGTTGGTGGAGCAAGCAGCCGTTGCCTTTCAATTGTGGCACCCTGAGCTTGAGCTTGATACCGAGCCGGTTTTGACCCAATTACGGGCACAGTTGATGAATCAAGGCGCAGTGATTGGCTAATACTTTTTAAGCTCTTTGGCTATAAGAAAAGAAAGCATTGATTAATATTTGTTCTAAGAAAAGCGATGGGAGGGCTAGCAATTGGAATTAATTATGGTAGTCTTCTAATTCGATTCGCGAGAATTGACGCAGCACGCAGTACCCTCCTATGGTTGTGCTTAAAATCAGTTTCCACAACTGACGATGATAATTATAAAGAAGTTGTTGGGGCTTTTGCATTACCCTGAACCCCTTGTTATTCAAGGCTTTACAGAGCTATCCGCCACCAGAGATCGCTGATCTTTCACTGGTGCATTCGGCATTTCTCAACAGACTTATCCACAGCGTTTCCACAGATGACTCCCAGCCATGAGTAGCCAATAAAACGGAGCTGTGGCATGCTTAACAACAGAATTTAGCAGCTTATTTTGAGACAGCACTTATGGCAGCCACTCCAGTCGTTCCTGAAAACCCATTCATCCTTGTTGATGGTTCATCTTACTTATTTCGCGCTTACTATGCGCCGCCTCACTTGACCAACGCAGCGGGTGAACCAACGGGGGCCATTTATGGCGTCGTGAACATGTTGCGGAGTTTGATCATGAAATATCAACCGTCTCATATGGCGGTGGTATTTGATGCGAAAGGCCCCACGTTTCGTAACGAAATTTATAGCGATTACAAAGCCAATCGGCCGCCAATGCCCGATGATCTGCGTCAGCAAATTGCACCGTTACATGCCATCGTCAAAGCCTTAGGGTTACCGCTGTTATGTATTGATGATGTGGAAGCCGATGATGTGATTGGCACTTTGGCCCAACAGGCCGCCGCAGAGCAACGGTTCACCTTGATCAGTACCGGTGATAAGGACATGGCACAATTGGTGAACGACCATGTGATGCTGATTAACACCATGACGGATACCTTGATGGATACCGCAGGGGTGGTGGCCAAATATGGTGTACAACCCAGCCAGATCATTGATTTACTCGCCCTGATGGGGGACAGCTCTGACAATATTCCTGGCTTACCCAAAGTCGGGGAAAAAACGGCGCTAGCCTTGTTGCAAGGAATGGAGAGCATTGACGCTATCTTGGCAGACCCCGATGCCGTGGCCACCTTGAGTTTCCGCGGCGCGAAATCCATGCCTGAAAAAATTCGTGAACATCGCGATATTTTATTAATGTCACGCGAATTGGCGACCATCAAATTGGATGTGGCCTTACCCCAAGCTCCTGATGATTTAAAAATTCAGCCATCGGACAGAGACACACTCATTGAGCTTTATAAGCAATGTGATTTCCGGCGCTGGTTGAGCGAAGCCCTTGATCAAGGGGCGGTGACTGATCGGGTGTTGGGCATCACGCCTGCTGCCGCTGCAGAACCGGTAGAAACCGTGGTCACTGCTCGGGAGCGAGACTATGAAACCGTGACCAGCAAAGAGCGGTTTCAGGCATGGCTGGACGAGCTACGTGACGCCGAAGTGGTTGCTTTTGATACGGAAACCACCAGCCTCAACTATATGGAAGCTGAGCTGGTGGGCATGTCGTTTGCGATGAAGCCAGGGCGCGCTTGTTATATTCCTGTCGGCCACGACTTAGGCATGGCGCCGGAGCAATTAAGTCGTGACTGGGTGCTGGCGCAACTGAAACCGCTCTTTGAAGACCCAAGACCACGCTGGGTGGGACAAAACCTCAAATACGATAGCCATATTTTACGCCGTTACGACATTACCTTAACTGGGATTATCAACGACACCATGCTGGCATCCTATGTGTTGAATAGCGTCGGTTCGCGGCACGATATGGACAGTTTAAGTTTGCAGTATTTAGGGCATCGCGCCATCTCATTTGAAGACATTGCCGGGAAAGGGGCGAAGCAACTCAGCTTTAACCAAATTGCCGTGGAAGAAGCGGCGCCGTACGCTGCCGAAGACGCGGATGTGACGCTGCAATTACACCAAGCAATTTCGGCGGAATTAGAGTCGGAGCCCGGCCTGGTGCAAGTGTTAAAAGAGATTGAGCTGCCGTTGTTGCCGATTTTGGTCAACATGGAACAGTTGGGGGTGCAAGTCGATAGTGCCCTGTTACGTCAGCAAAGTGCTGAATTGGCCGAGGAACTGAAAGAGCTCGAAGCACAAGCGCACGAAATTGCCGGCCAAGCATTTAATTTGAGTTCCACGAAGCAACTACAAACCATTTTGTTTGAAAAAATGCAGTTGCCGGTGCTGAAGAAAACCCCCAAAGGCGCTCCCTCGACTGCCGAAGAGGTTTTGCAGGAATTGGCGCTGGATTATCCGTTACCTGATGTGATTATGCGGTACCGTGGGCTGAGCAAGTTGAAATCGACCTATACGGATAAACTGCCGAAAATGGTGAACACTCATTCAGGTCGTATCCATACGTCGTATCATCAGGCGGTGACCGCCACCGGACGTTTATCCTCCAGTGACCCGAACTTGCAGAATATTCCTATCCGTACCGAGAATGGGCGGCGGGTACGTCAAGCCTTTACCGCTCCGGCGGGATATCAAATTATGGCTATCGACTATAGCCAAATTGAACTACGAATTATGGCTCACTTGTCGGATGATCCGGCCTTGGTGGATGCGTTCTCGAAAGGTCGAGACATTCACAAAGCAACGGCCGCTGAAGTGTTTGGGGTGGCGTTGGAAGAGGTGACGAGTGAGCAGCGGCGCCGAGCCAAAGCGGTCAACTTCGGCTTAATTTACGGGATGTCGGCGTTTGGTCTAGCGCGTCAGCTCGATATTCCTCGTCACGAAGCCCAAACCTATATGGATAAATACTTTGATCGCTTCCCCGGGGTTTTAACCTATATGGAGAACACGCGGAAAAAGGCCAGCGAGGCGGGGTATGTGGAAACCATTTTCGGACGCCGACTGCATTTACCTGATATCAAATCACAGCAAGCCGTCCGCCGTAATGCGGCGGAGCGTGCGGCGATTAATGCCCCCATGCAAGGGTCTGCGGCTGACATCATTAAGCGGGCTATGATTGATGTGGCGGCCGCGATTGATAAAAAGTGGCCGCAGCAAGAGGTACGAATGATTATGCAAGTGCATGATGAACTGGTGTTTGAGGTGCATGAAAACTGCATTGAAGAGGCAAAAGCTGAATTGGTAAAAATAATGGAGCAAGCTGCGGAACTAAAAGTTCCTTTAATTGCCGAAGCAGGAGTAGGACAGAACTGGGACGAAGCGCACTAAAAATATTTTCTTAAAAATTGAATTTTTTTTGAACTATTTTGAAAACGACAAGTCCTAGTTATTGAAAGGCACAATGAAACGTTACTAGGTTCGTTTATCATACCTTTCTGAGATGTTCTCTCCCTGGATTGTAAGAACTTTTGCCCGGCTTTTTAAGCCGGGCTTTTTCTTTTTTAAGACACCCGTTTGCGGTGATTACTAATAAACACACCTAACAAAATCGCGACCAAGCCAACCCCATGGGCGACCAAAAATGGCTCGCCATCCAGCACCCCTAATATCAGCGCGACGATCGGAATAATATACGTCACGGAGCTGGTGAAAGTGGTGTCAGCCAGTTTAACCACGGTATTAAACAAGACCAAGGCCATGGCAGTGCCCACGGTGCCTAGTATCAGTACCGCGCCAAGCGCATGATAAAAGGCCGGATCCGCTTGGCTCACTTGCTCAATAAACGGGGTGCCGACCAATAAATAAATGAGCGCTGGTGGCGCGACTAGAAACAGACTCACTCCGGTAATGGTCAGCGCACCAAGGTCAGGGAGGCGATGTTTAATCAAGTTTAAATTCATCCCGTAGCAAATGGTGGCAGCAATCACGAATAAGGCATACCCGTTGAATTGCAGTTGGTTACCGCCCGCAGCCGTGATCAGCAAAATGGTGCCAAGCAACCCGACCAGCACGCCAATTAATTGCTGTTTAATCAGTGCCTGCTTAAAAATCAAAATACCAATTAATAAGGTCGCGAGGGGGGTAAAGGTATTCAACACCCCAGTCACCCCGCTAGGGAGCTTGGTTTGTGCCACTGAGAATAAAATGGCAGGGATAAAACTACCGACCAACCCCACCGAGATGAGCTTCAGTAAATGATGTGGGCGAACGGTCTTAAAGCGACGTAGCAGAAAGGGAAGCAGAATAAAGCCTGCCGATGAAATTCTGATGGCTGCCAGCTGGGTGGGGGAGAGTTTAGTCAGGCCCACCTTGATGAGCATAAAGGAGCTGCCCCAAATAAGGGCAAGTAGCATCAGCATCAGCCACGCTTTGAGAGGTGGCTGGCTATTGCTCGACATCGCTTGCACCCAAATCAGTCGGTACTTCGTCGGCTTGATTCAGCCATTGGCTAAGAATCAACTCGACTTGCGGAAGTCCTAACTGGTTGAGGGATGAAAACGCTTCAACTTGAACGTTGTCGCCGAATACAAGAGCGGCTTCGCGCGCTTTCAGCAAAGTACTTTTTCGTTGTCCGGCTTTTAATTTATCCGCTTTGGTCAACAAAATCAGCACTGGAATGTTACAATCAGTCGCCCAGTGCAACAATTCCTGATCGGTATCACGGTATGGATGGCGAATATCCATTAATAATACGAGGCCACGCAATGATTTGCGTTGTTGCAGGTATTCACTGAGAGCCCGTTGCCATTTTTCTTTCACCGCAAGCGGGACTTTAGCATAACCATAACCCGGCAAATCGATCAGACGTTTCTGTGGCGCCACTTCAAAAACGTTAATTAATTGCGTACGGCCCGGTGTTTTACTGGTCCGGGCCAGTGACTTTTGTCGCGTTAAGGTGTTTAATGCGCTGGATTTTCCGGCATTAGAACGGCCTGCAAAAGCGATTTCGACGCCGACATCTTCGGGTAACTGTCGAATATTTGCAGCGCTCGTGATAAATTTTGTGGGTTGAAAATTTAGCGTGGTAGTCATAAAAATGCTGTGTGACCTCATCAGAAAGCACATAGTAGCACGAATAGACGTTTAATCCTTACAACTTTTGTGTAAAATAGCGTGTGTCACAATTTCCCAGAGCAGAGATATCGATCATGAAAAAAATCGCAATGTTCGTAGGCCTGTACTTAGGCTTAACAGGTATTGCCATGGCAGCAACAGGTAACGCCGAAGCAGGGCAGCAAAAATCAGCTGTTTGTGCGGCGTGTCACGGCCCTGATGGCAACTCGCCGTTAGATATGTACCCTAAAATTGCTGGCCAGCATGAAAGTTACCTGTTCAAACAGCTAAAAGATTATAAATTAGCTGCTGAAACAGGCGGTGAGCAAGGTCGTGCTGATCCTATCATGCAAGGGCAAGTGATGATGTTAAGCGAGCAAGATATGGCAGACTTAGCGGCATTCTTTGCAGCGCAAGAAATGTCACCAGGTAGCGCTCCAGAAGACGTCATTGCCGAAGGTCAAAAGTTATTTATCGGTGGCGATGAAGCACGCGGTATTGCAGCATGTGCAGCTTGTCACGGTCCTCGCGGTGATGGCATGGCGTTAGCAAACTTCCCTGATATTTCAGGTCAGAGCGCAGCTTACACCAAGCAACAGCTTGAGCGTTTCCGCAGCGGAGAGCGTCAGAATGACCTCAATGGCATGATGCGCGACGTTGCAGCGAAACTCACTGACAAAGACATTGAAATTCTGTCGCAGTATATTCAAGGATTGTATTAATCCACTAAAAGGCAGCTTCGGCTGCCTTTTTAATTTTTTGTTGCAAAAAAATGAAGTGAAATAGCACGGGATTCAGCAGCTTGAGTAAAATGGTTATAAGAAGTGACTTGCTTATAACATAATAATCATTGATAATTTGCTACGAATCAGTACTCTGAATGCCATCGGATTATATGCAGCCCTTATCAAATAAGGGTTTGTTTAGGAAGTATCGTAATAATCCAGGGAATAAGAACATGGCCAGGAGGCCAAAATTAACCAGCACAATAATAACAACAGAGCTTGGTTAATGCGCTTAACTAATAACAATAATAATAAAATCTCTCACGGACGTTATAATTTAAAACAAGGAAGATGTGACAACCGTTCTCGAAATCGCACGTGCGCTGTGTGAAGAGATGAGAATAAATCAGGCGATGGCAACATCGCCTTTTTTATTGCCCGCACGATCAGTTACACTATGCTCTCATAAATGAATGATGGCATGCTGCCATTCAATACCCACTACTTGTGCTGGAACACGGACATGACACGCGTCAAAAAATCTCGTAAAACGGGCCCCCTTGCCCCCTCTAAAGCTGATAAGAAACCTTGGGAGACCCCGAAGGGCAAGCCCAGTTCGGGTAAAGCAATTCGCAAATCAAAAGGGCATCAGCCGGGTAGCCGATTTAACCCGAATATGGGGCAACAGTCGGCAGGGCGGAACTCTCATCCTGCATCGCAAGACCCACGGCATGGTAGCAAGAAGCCTATTCCTCTAGTCACGTTGGAGACAACCACCGAAAGCAAGCCGTTGTTGGCGCAGGATGCTGCGTATGCAGAGCTGCAAGCGCTGGAGAATGACGCGCGCTTGCACGAACTCTTGGATAAAATTGATCAGGAGATCCCTCTGACAGACGCGGAACAAGCCTATGTGGACGAATGCACGGAGCGTTTTGCTGAGTTGGCGGACCAATTAGGCCTCGATTTAGATGACGACGAGGACGACGAGGAAGATGATGATTGAAGCAACAACAACAATGCCAATGTGGCTATGGGGATTGCTGGTGTTGGGCATCCTCATTATTGTGGGGCTCGCATTTTATGCAGGCCGCTTATTCGCCTTATTGAAAAAACAGAACCAAGTACGTGATGAAGCGCTCGCCAAGCGTAATGAGAGGTTGCACGAAAGCATAGTTACCATCGCTAAAGCAATGGCGCAGGGGCAATGCCCGCTGTCAGAAGGGGCGATTCGCTTAGTCGTGCTGCTCGATTTACGGGTTGAATCGACCTCAGCGGGTTATGCTCAAAAATATCCGGCAATCCATGATATGTATGAGCGGATTAAACATATGCCAACCCATGAGGCTCGTAATACGTACCCTAAAGCCGAAATTCGAAAAATGGACCGTGAGCGCGAAGGGTATGAAAAAGAGCTGGAAGAAATCATTTTGCGTGACGTCAACCAGCTCCTGAAGGACTTTGCGTAAGTTATTGTTTGTAGATTGTTCCGTCTTTCATGACGAAATTGACGTGGGCAAGCCGTTGAATATCCTCAAGAGGGTTGCCCTCGACCGCCACTAAATCGGCACGTTTACCTACCGTTAGCGTGCCGATGCTCGAATCTCCTAAGAGTTTCGCAGCCTCAGCCGTGGCACTTCGAATTGCTTCGAGCGGTGGCATGCCTGCTTCCACCATATAAATAAACTCACGGTAGTTCTCGCCGTGGTCAAACACCCCAGCGTCCGTCCCAAATGCGATTTTAACGCCGGCTTGATAGGCTTGGGCAAAGGTTTGCTGAATTTGTGGACCAATGGCAGCTGCCTTCGGGCGGACTAAGTCAGGGAAAAACCCATCGATTTTAGCGCGGTCCGCCACCGAACGCCCGGCAGTAATGGTCGGCACGTAGTAAACATCATGTTTAATCATGGCTGCCATTACTTCTTCATCCATGTAAGTGCCGTGTTCAATGGAGTCAACACCTGCGGCAATGGCGCGGAGCATGCCTTCCTTACCATGGGCATGCACCGTTACTTTCATTTCATAATCACGTGCCGTGGTGACAATGGCTTCAAGTTCATCGGCCATAAACTGCGGGTTATGTCCGCTTTTCGCCACACTTAATACGCCGCCGGTAACGGTTAACTTAATCAGGTCAGCCCCATCCTGATAGCGAGCTCGCACGGCTTGTCGTGCTTCATAAGGTCCATCCAATACGCCCTGTGCTGGTGTTGGAGGAGCAAACAGATCGGGGCGGGCGCCATTGGTGGGGTCGGCATGGCCGCCGGTGGTGGCGAGAGATTTCCCTGCGGTATAAATACGCGGCCCAATGACTTTGCCGGCATTGATGGCATTTCGCAGCGCAATACTGGCATCGTACGCATCACCAAGGTCACGAACCGTGGTAAAGCCAGCCATGAGGGTTTTTTCCGCAAAGTGAACCGCATCTAGGGTGACATCCGCAGCACTTTTAACATAACGATGCAAATAGCTACCAGGGCCCAACTGGGAGGTTAAATGGGTGTGCATGTCAATAAACCCGGGCATGACGGTGCCATCACGGCGATCAATCACCACATCGGTGCTGGAAGGTATTTTAAAACCTCGCTCGATGGCTTTGATCGTGCCGTCTGCAACAACGACGGTCATATTTTTTTGCGGAGCCGTGGGGGTTCCATCAATGAGGGTGCCGGCATAAATCAGCGTATCGGCATGAGCACTGGCGCTGAAGCCAAGTGCGATAGAGAGCGCAAGTAAATGACGCATAATGATTTCCTTGGTTGTGGTGTTTTATGGTTATTATTTATCACCTCCCCACCTTAGCCACGAGTGAGTCGTCAGGTCAATTGGTGGATGTGTTTTTAACCGCTTTTTCTTAGTGAATTAACGCAACCATAAGCAGTTATTGATATAATAGCCGTTTGTTGTCGGACCCATTAGGCAAATCGATTCATGTTTCAACGCATTAGAGAAGATATCAAAAGTGTGTTTGCACGCGACCCTGCAGCACGCAATACGTTTGAAGTATTAACGACTTATCCTGGTTTACATGCCATTTGGTGGCATCGCATCAGTCACCGACTGTGGCGTTGTCGTTGGTTTTGGTTGGCGCGCTGGTTATCCACGTTTTCGCGCTGGCTCACCGGGATTGAAATTCATCCAGGCGCGAAAATTGGGCGGCGCTTCTTTATTGACCATGGCATGGGCGTGGTGATTGGCGAAACCGCTGAAATTGGCGACGATGTTACTATCTATCACGGGGTCACCTTAGGAGGCACCAGTTGGAATCAAGGCAAACGCCATCCAACCTTGTGTGACGGTGTGGTGATTGGAGCAGGCGCCAAAGTGTTGGGGCCCATTGTCGTTGGCGAAAACGCACGGATTGGCTCAAATGCGGTGGTCGTGAAGGATGTCCCTGCAAGTACCACGGTTGTCGGCATCCCTGCACGAGTTGCCCGTAGTGCAATGAGTGAGGAAGTGGCGAAACGACGGGAAGAAATGGCGAAGCAGTATGGTTTCGATGCGTATGCTATTTCTGCAGATAATCCAGACCCAGTCGCAACAGCGATTGGCCGCATGTTAGACCATGTGCAATTGCTCGATGAAAAAGTCACCGAGTTGTGCTCAGCAGTGAATCAGCTGGGGGGTAACGTGTGTGAAGAAATTCCTGATGTTGATTTGGATGACATGGATTTCTTGCAAGAGGAACAAAAAAAGCCGCTCGGATGAGCGGCTTTTTGGAATTCTTCGCTAGAAGAAACGTCGATTACATAGGAACGACGTTAGAAGCTTGTGGGCCTTTAGGGCCTTGCTCGATAGTGAATTGAACAGTTTGGCCTTCAGCTAAGGTTTTGAAACCGTCAGACTGAATAGCGCTGAAATGTACGAATACGTCTGCGCCTTGCTCTTGCTCGATGAAACCGAAGCCTTTAGCTTCGTTAAAGAATTTAACTTTACCAGTTACTGTAGACATGCTGTGATTCCTCGTAGTGCATGTGAAAATCTAGGGTATTGCTAATAAAAATTACGTGTATTACTTGGGGACTTACAAAACGAGGTACAGCAATTGACTTCGTAACAGGCCACAATTAGACAGCCGAATTTTTCTAGCGACGCTCAGTATACGCTGATCCATTCTGCTGTCAATTAAAGTTTGGTTAACTTTTGCAGAATATTTAACCACGAATCCAGTTTTTGGTGATATGGCGGAATTGATCGGTGCCTGATTTAAATAACCACTCATAGGCAGCCATTTCTGTTGACACAATCACCGCACCCGCTTGACGTAAGCGTTTGAGCGCTGCTTGTTTATCGCTATCACGACGTGATCCAACCGCATCCTCAACCACAAATACTTGGTAGTCATCGGCTAATAAATCCAGTGCTGTTTGTAAGATACAAACGTGCGCTTCCATCCCCATCAATAGAATTTGCGGCCGATTGATATCGGTCATCGCGGTCATGAAGTTGGGTTCTTGCACCGCACTGAAGTGCATTTTTTCGATGACCTGGGCATTGGTAATGACGCCTTCCAAATCATCCACGCTAATGCCGAGCCCTTTAGGATACTGCTCGGTGACCAGCACCGGCACGTCCAATTCATTGGCAATTTCACCCAGCCAGCGCATGCGAGCGATGAGCTTATCGCTTTGATGAATCACAGGCGCTAATTTGGTTTGCACATCAATAATTACCAATAAACTTTGGTCAGCTTTCATCAACATTACGATCACTCCTTCGCTTTCGATAGCATTTATTATGCCGTAAACAAGTTGCTATTCCTACGAGTTGCAGTTAATTTGAACGAAAAATATCCATTTGTAATTTTGGGAAGCAGGGTGCAAGGCTATGGCGAGAACCACAGTCAATGGAATGATGGATGACTTTCAGGGGGTGATGCCTCGTAACATGGTGATTGCCGTGGGGATCGCCTCGTTGTTACTGGCAGTGCCGGGATTTTGGACCGGCCATTTACGGCAAGCCATCGTCTTTGTCGTAGTGGGCGCGGTATTGTTGGTACTCGCCGCGTTGTATTGGCGGCGCCCGATGCCGGAATCATGTCGCTTCAGTATTGTGCTGCTGCTCAGTGCCTTGGTGATTTCATTACTGCAATATCATGGCACCCTTGCGGTTTATTGGGTGTTTCCACTACTCGCTATCAGTTACTTTTTATTCAAAGGTTGGGTTGCGATCGCGGTGGCCAGTGTGGCCACGCTAGTGGTCAGCATTGCTGGATTCCTAGTCCTGCCACTGGAGCATGCGTGGCGCATGATGGCAGCACTGCTGATTATTTTAGTATTAGGAAGTGTGTTCACCACCACCATCGGGCGCTTGCAACAGTTATTGCACCGCTTAGTGGTGACCGACACCTTAACGGGCTTGCAAAACCGTCATCAGGTGAACGATGTATTAAGCCGGTTAATTCACAATTTCCGCCGCTATCAGCGGCCTGCCAGCCTTATCCTGCTCGATATCGACCACTTTAAACAAGTGAACGACACCCATGGTCATTTGTACGGTGATCAAATGCTGAAGCAATTAGCGACACGCCTGCAAGCAACGTTACGAGTGAACGACCATGTGTTTCGAGTGGGAGGTGAAGAGTTTTTAGTGGCACTGCCTGAAACGGCTTTCGCCGAAGCATTGACCGTTGCAGAAAAAATCCGTTTAGCAGTGGCGGAGCGGCCGTTTGAGGGAAAAGACGCCACGTCGCAGCTCACGGTTAGCCTCGGTGTGGCCCAGTTGCGTGGCGAGCAAAGTTGGTCAGAATGGATTAGTGTGGCCGATCTTGCGTTGCTCGAAGCCAAGCGAAAAGGACGCAATCAGGTGGTCAAAGGGCGAGCAATTGTACAATAAATTTGCACCGCAGCGGTCTCCTAGCTACAATTCGCTCCTTTGAAAAATGGAGCATTCATCATGGCACCTGTGTTGATTTTAATGGGTTCACAGTCCGATTGGCCCATCATGCAAAATGCTGCCCAAATGCTAAAGGATTTGGGAATTGCGTGGCGTGCAGAAGTGGTTTCAGCCCACCGTACCCCAGATTTATTGAAGAGCACAATGGTGCAAGCCGAGCGCGATGGCGTGCCGGTGGTCATTGCGGGGGCAGGGGGTGCAGCTCACTTGCCAGGCATGTTAGCAGCATTTACCGCGATCCCTGTACTGGGTGTGCCGGTGCCAAGCCAACACTTAAAAGGGCTAGATAGCCTGTTATCCATCGTACAAATGCCCAAAGGCGTGGCCGTGGGAACTATGGCGATTGGCGCAGCGGGTGCTGCAAACGCAGGTTTACTCGCTGCACAAATTATCGGTTCCTTCGATGCCTCAGTGCGGGAACGCGTGGTTGCATTTCGTACGCAACAGCGTGATGCCGTCATGAACGGCCCAGAACTCGAGCTGCCTGAATCATGAAGATTCTGTTTATTGGTGATGGTCAATTAGGCCAAATGCTGGGCGCCAGTGCGACCCGTCATGGTCACGAATGCCTGTTATTCAGTACGCGCACCAACACCGTTAAACCCTTATCTGCGCAGCTAGATTTACCTCATAAACTGACGCAAGCCATTGAGTGGGCTGATGTGGTGAGCTGGGAACACGAAGCTATCCCGGCCGATATTATGACCGCTGCCCGCGCCAAATTTTTGATGGATCCGGAGCGCATTCAGCGCTTAACCGATCGGCGCGATGAAAAATCCTTATTCGACGAGTGTGGTGTACCCACATCCCCCTGGCAGGCTTTCACCACAGCGGCTGAACTGGAGCAGATTTTAGTTCAAGCGGAGCAACCGTTGGTGATTAAAGCGGCACGGGGAGGCTATGATGGCAAGGGACAATGGCGCTATACCATGGCGACCGATCCCCATGAACTGGCCCAGCAAGCCGGACAAGTTCCTGGCATTGTGGAACAGTTGATTCCGTTTAAGCGAGAAGTGTCACTCGTTGGTGCACGCAACCAAGATGGCAGTATTTGCTGTTATCCGTTAGTGACCAATGTGCACGACCGCGGCATTTTAAGTTATAGCTTAGGTGCCATGGATGTGGTGACTGATGCCCTACAACAACAAGCAGAAGCAAGCTTTCGGAAACTCACCGAAGCTCTGCAATATGTGGGTGTGTTAGCCATCGAGTTTTTCGTAGTGGTGGACGGCTCGGACGTGCAATTGCTGGTGAATGAGATTGCACCGCGCGTTCATAACTCAGGGCATTGGACCATGACCGGTGCCAATTGCAGTCAGTTCGACCTTCATATTCGTGCGTTAACGAATATGCCGCTACCGTTATTGCGGTTAGAGCCAACCTTGATGTTGAACGTGATTGGCGCAGCACAAATTCCGGATGCACTTTGGCGTCACCCCGATGTTGAGTGCTTCTGGTACAACAAAGAACCTCGCCCTGGTCGTAAGGTCGGCCATGTCAACGTTCGTACCCCCAATCGTGATACCGCCATGACATGGGTCGAACAATGGGCTGAACAGCTTCAGGTTCTTGCTGATTAAGCAAGAACCTGTTGAAACCATTGATTCATCGCCTGCACTTGTTCACCACATACTTGGTGCTGCATGGCAAATGTCTGGTACTGAGCAGGGTAGTTGCGCGCTAACAACCACTGATATGCGTGCTGACCTAAGCTTTCTGGGACAACTGGATCCTGGGTACCGTGCTGCACTAATACCGGCACATCGGCATTCGCAGCGTGAGGTTGAATGCTGGTATGAGTCGCCAAATAAGTAGACAGTGCCAACACCCCAGCTAAGCGTTGCGGGTAGGTTAAGGCAGCTTCATAGGCCACTGCACCCCCTTGTGAAAATCCTGCAATAAGAATGTTCGCGGCGGGGATGCCTCGCTCAATTTCCCGTTGAATTAAATCATGCACTGCCGCTGCTGACGCACGTAATTGCTGCTCATCCACTTCGCGTTCAATGCTCATACTTAAAATGTCATACCATGCGGGCATCCGCATTCCGCCATTCACTGTCACCGGTAATTGGGGGGCATGAGGGAACACAAAACGGACCGCCGCAGGAGGCGTCAAATGCGGTACTAATGGGGCAAAATCATTGCCATCGGCACCCAGCCCGTGCAGCCAGATAACCGCATGTGTGGCGGGGGATTGAGGTTCGATTTCAACACAAGGTAGGTACGGCATGAGTGCTCCAATTGCATTAATTATTTAGTCGGTTGCTGGCTTTTACTTAGCCCGCCGCTCATGGTCAGTTGCATGGCCTCTGCGGGGGACATTTCTAGGGGTTCCACACAGCTGCGTGGGACAATCACCATATAGCCGCCGACGTTATAAGCCATCGGTAAGAAGACTGCAAGGTGGTCTTCCGCTAACAATGATGACAGTCGATCATCACCGAGCCCCGGCTTTTTGGTCACGATACCGATGAGTTTGACTTCGGCACCCGGCAAGGTGACCATCACCACCGATTCTTCCGCAAAGCTTTTGCCGGACATGAGATCAAAAGCATCGTTGATGGTGCTATACAGGCTTCGTAGCACTGGCATCCGTTCCATAATCCGACCTGGTAATGCCCAGAGATAATTAATGACGCGCCAGCGGGCACTGAACCCAATGAGTATCGCAATGAGCATGAAGCTCGCGAGGGCTAAGCCGGGAATGTAATACTCGGCACCCAAAATTGCTTCCCAGAAGGGACGCAGCCATGCTTCAATAGTCACCAGCAGCCAATAGACGAGAGCAAGCGTGACGATCAAAGGCAATAAAATCGTTAATCCTTTGAATAAATACTGAATGACTCGTTTCATTTTGGTAATCTCAATGGCGATTGAATAACTAGCTTAACATGAACTTAATCAGGGGAGTGAAACCATTCATGAGATATTTAGCAGTCGTGGCGAGCGTTGCGCTTTTAGGCGCATGCTCCTCACATCAGCAAACGGAGGCCGTCGTGGATAGCCAATACAACTATCCGGTCACTGAGCGTGGTCACGTTACCGATGAATACTTTGGGACTGTGGTTGCAGACCCGTACCGCTGGTTAGAAGATGATCGTTCTGCTGCCACCGAAAACTGGGTGAAAGCGCAAAATGAATTAACTTTTAGCTACTTAGAGCAAATCCCGTATCGCCAACAAATTAAAGATCGGTTGGCTGAATTATGGAATTACGAAAAATTAGGCGCACCGTTTAAAGAGGGCAAGTACACCTACTTTTACAAAAACGACGGCTTGCAAAACCAGTATGTGGTGTATCGCACCGATGCTGAGGGAAATACCGAAGTTTTCCTAGACCCTAACACCTTTAGTGAAGATGGTACCACCTCATTGGCGAGCTTAAGCTTCTCTCGTGATGGCTCGTTGGCTGCTTATGCCATTTCAGAGGGTGGGAGTGATTGGCGGAAGATCATCGTCATTGATGTCGAAACCAAACAGCAGCTTGAACCAACGCTGGTGGACGTTAAGTTCAGTGGCATTTCTTGGTACGGCAATGAAGGTTTTTACTACTCCAGCTATGATAAGCCGGAAGGCAGTGAATTATCGGCCATGACGGATCAACATAAGCTGTACTATCACAAGCTGGGCACTGCTCAGGCAGATGACGTGGTGGTATTCGGTGGCACTGAGGCGGAAAAGCATCGTTATGTCGGCGGCTCCGTTACCAGCGATGACCGTTACCTGATCATTACTGCCGCGGTCTCAACTTCTGGCAACAAGTTGTTTATTAAAGACTTAACCAAGCCAGATAGTGAGTTAGTCACCATTGTAGATCACGTGGATTCCGATACCTATGTGCTGGATAATCGTGGCAGCACCTTATACTTAGTCACGAACTTGGATGCGCCAAATAAGCGTGTTGTGACGGTTGATGCGAGCAATCCAACGCCAGAAAACTGGCGCGACTTTATTGCTGAAACCGAGCACGTGTTAAGCCCTTCTACTGGTGCTGGCTACATTTACGCTGAGTACATGGTGGATGCGATTGCCAAAGTAGAGCAATACAGCTACGACGGTACCCGCGTACGTCATATTGAATTACCGGGCGTCGGCAGCGTAGGCGGCTTCAGTGGCAAGCGCTCTGATGAGGTGGTCTATTACACCTTCACCAACTACAGCACGCCAGGCACGATTTACGCATTTGACCCGAAATCGGGTGAGTCATCGGTGTACGCTGAGTCAAAAGCACAATTTGACAGTTCTGCGTATGAATCAAAGCAAGTATTCTATACCTCCAAAGATGGCACCCGTGTGCCCATGATCATTACCTACAAAAAAGGCATTGAGCTGGATGGCACCAACCCAACCATTCTGTATGGTTACGGTGGCTTCAACATTAGCCTGATGCCGTCATTCAGCATGAGCAATGCAATGTGGCTTGAGCTGGGTGGTGTGTACGCGGTTGCCAACTTGCGTGGTGGCGGTGAATACGGGAAAGCGTGGCATATTGCAGGGACTCAAATGCAGAAACAAAATGTGTTTGATGACTTTATCGCTGCCGCCGAGTACTTGATTGATGCGGGTTATGCGTCAAACGAAACCCTAGCTATTCGTGGTGGTTCGAATGGTGGCCTGCTGGTGGGTGCGGTCATGACGCAACGTCCTGACTTGATGAAAGTTGCACTGCCTGCGGTTGGGGTATTGGATATGTTGCGCTATCACACCTTCACGGCTGGTGCTGGTTGGGCGTATGACTACGGTACTGCAGACGATAGCAAGGAAATGTTCGAGTACTTGTATGGCTACTCACCGGTTCATAACGTGAAGCCAGGAGTTGCTTACCCAGCGACCATGATCACCACGGGTGACCATGATGACCGCGTGGTGCCAGCACACTCGTTCAAGTTTGCGGCAGAACTCCAAGCCAAAGCAGGTGGGTCAAATCCACAGTTGATTCGCGTGGAAGTAAACGCAGGGCATGGTGCAGGAACGCCAGTTTCTAAAATCATCGACCAAGCGGCGGATATTTATGGTTTCACCCTGTGGAATATGGGTGTGAAAGAATTACCGTTGCAATAAGCGTTTATTGCTAGCACACATTAAAAGGCTGAGTGGATATCACTCAGCCTTTTTTATTAGCGGAACTTACGAGGCTTTCGGGCCATGCAAAATGGTGACGTCTAGCGCCCCTTGCTCGATAGCTGCCGGTAAATCAGTTTCAAGCAGTTGCTGGATGTCGGCAAAAGGTTGATTGAGTGCCATGATGCCCCAGGCTTGGTTGCGACCATGCACTTTCCCTGCATAAAGCACTAAATCGGCGAGCTGAATGGTTCGTTCCCAGTTGATTGATTGGTCACCAGTCACCGCCAGTGGGTAATTAATGAAGCCAATGGTGGCTGTAACGTTGATGTCTTGTTGCTCCAATGAAATCGGTGTTGAAGCAATGGCATCGAGAATGCGCTGCGCCATAACCGGGAGCTTATCTGGGTCGATATTCACCAGGTAAATCAGAAATTCTTCACCGCCCCAGCGTACTACTAAATCAGAATCCCGGGATGCTTTAATCAACCGTCGTGAGACTTCCATCAGCACTTCATCACCGGCGGCGTGGCCCAAGTGGTCATTGATGCGTTTGAAGTGGTCCACATCGAGCAATAACATCGCATCTTGACGGCCATGAGTTGGCTGGCGTATAGCGTGTTGTAACGCTCGTCGATTTAGCAATCCAGTGAGCGGGTCACGGGCTGATTGTTCTGCTAAGCGACTGTTCGCGACACGCAGCTCGCGGTTATTACGGTAAGCTGAACGATACAGCACAATCACCAAAATCACCGCAAACGAGGTGAGGGCAATCATCAGTTTTAAAATGGTGCGCTTTTGACTGGCGTTTTCAATCAGCTGTTGATTCAGTTCATTTTTTTGTGACAACAACTCGATTTGTAAAGCTTTGTCTTTGCTGTCATACAAGTTTTGCAGCTCTGCCATGCTAGCTTGTTGATCACTGCGATAGACTTGTTCCCGCAGCTCGCGCTGTTTCAAAAGCACTTCAATGGCTTCTGCGTGGCGCCCTAAATGGGTCAATGCATCGGCGTACTCGCCCAGCAGGCTTTCATACTGCACCACGGGTAATGAGGTTTCAGCATTAGTCACAATTTGCTGCATCGCTGCTAGACCTTGCTCTTCATGCCCCAAAAAGATATCCACATAGCTTAAGTTAAATAAAATCACTTCTGGATTTAACAGATCGGGATGCAATTGCGCCAGTTCATAAGCTTCGGTGAGAATCTTGTGGGCGTCTTCATAATGACCGGTACGAATCTTCACGTCGCCCATGTTATTGAGCACCGTCAGATAATAGGCCGTATGCTGTGGTTGTTGCCGCAGTTGTGTGCGTAAGGTGTCGTAATGCGCCAGTGCGGCATCATAATTCTGCCGCATCACCTCAACATAAGCACGCTCGAGGTAGAGGGTATGCCCGAACATGTCCATGAGGTTATTTTTGATTGCGAGACGTTCCGTATCATCGAGTTGCTCGAGCGCCAATTCATAATTTTTTTGTTGACCGTATAAGCTGGCAATTTGCTGCTTGGTAGCAAGCAAACGAATCAGTGTGCGCGAATCATGGGTGGTCGAAATTGCATCGGCCGCATGAATATAGTGTTCAAGAGCGGCATCAAATTGACTACGGTGCTGGTAGATGAACGCCGCCATACTATGGGCGAAATAGCGAATGCGCGGAACCTGAACATCGTCGCTGAGCAATAATGCGGTATTAATGTGAGTTAATGCGGCTGAGGTTTTTCCTTGCAAGGTATACAGCAGCAAGGCGGTGGCTTCTGTTTCGGTAATCGCATCGGTAGAAGCACTATTGTCTGCCAATTCACGAACGCCATTGAGTACGTTCCAAGCGGCGTCGAATTGCCGTACGCGGGCGTATTCAATGGCTAAATAGTTCAGGGCTCGAATTCGGGTCAGGAAGGGGGTCGCCTCACTGAGCTCTGCTGTTAATTGCTGCAACTGTTGCAGTGTTTCAGGGCCATTCGATTGATTGAGGATGTGATCCAGTTGCGCTTCGATGGCTTGGTCCATCTTCCCATGTGACGAGGCCACCGCAGTGAGTGAACCGACTCCACAGCTTAGAACCACAAGCAATAGTGATAAAAACTTAGGCATCCATCCCCCTAACACTCGCAATGAGATTTGTCTGAATGATGACTGTGACATAACTGGTCAGACATGTAATCTGATTTGCGATGAACGTGCCTTATAGTGCTCGGCAATCTTAATTGTTAACTATTTGTTTTTCAATCGGCGATTTTACGCTATTTTTCTAATAAGAGTAACGACAAAATTCATGGGGTTATTGTGTATTTTGATTTGCTCCGTATAGTGTGAGCTATCTTTGTAATTGGAATGAAATGATGGCTTATAAAAATAAAATTGCGTTCAGTTGTTTAACCCTTCCTGTGATTTGGTTAGCGGGATGTACCGGTACCGTCACCCCAGAGCAATCGGCGGGGGCGTTGCCACCTGCTCCCGTGGCGGAGCAGCGCCCGTTTATTGTTGAGTCGCCCCATGGTGACCGTGCCGACCCGTATTATTGGTTGCGGGATGATGAGCGTGCCGACCCCGATGTGATTGCCTATTTAACCGCTGAAAACGAGTATTACGATGCGTATCGGGCAGGTTATGCAGCAACCACAGCCACTATTGAGGCCGAATTGATTGGGCGTATTCAACAAGATGATACCTCGGTGCCTTATCAAAAAGGTGATTATCTCTATTCGGTGCAATATGAAGCGGGCAAAGAATATCCAATTCATGTTCGCGCTGATGCAACCGGTCAGGTGCAAGTGCTGGTGGACGTCAATGAGCTGGCGCTCGGCCACAGCTACATGAATGTCACCAACTTGTCAGTGAGCCCCAATCAACAGCTATTGGCTTACATGGTGGATACCACTGGGCGTCGTCAGTATGAACTGAGAATTCGTGATTTAACCACGGGGCAAGATTATGTGGAAACCTTAACCGGGCTTTCGCCAGCGATTGCTTGGGCGAAAGACAACAAAACCGTATTTGTGATCGAAAATGATCCACAAACGCTGTTATCCACACGGGTATTGAAATACGAAATTGGCAGTGCGCCGGAAACGGCTGAATTGGTTTATGAGGAAACGGATAACACCTTCTACATGTGGGTGAACAACACCACAGATGGGGAATACATCCAAATTCACTTAGACCAAACGGTGTCGACTGAAGTGCGAGTGCTTGACGCGGATACGCCCAATGGTGAGTTCCGGTTATTGGCACCGCGCGAGCGTGATTTCCAATATGTTGCCGATCACATTCAAGGTCGTTGGATTATTTTAACGGACTTGAATGCGCCTAATTATCAGATCATGACGGTTGCCCATGACCAAATTGGCGATAAAAGTCGCTGGCAGCCGCTGATTGAGCATCGTGAGGATGTCTTAATTCAGGACTTTGAAGTTTTTGCCGATTATTTGGCCATTCAAGAGCGCGTGGATGGGTTACGGCAGATTCGTGTCATGCGGTGGGGGCATCCAGAAAAATCGCAAGTGATTACGTCCGATGAGCCGGTGTACGTGACTTATTTTGAACGGAACGTCCAACAAGACACCACGATTCTACGTTACACCTACAGCTCGCTTATCACGCCAGCGACGGTCTATGCCTACGACATGGCAACCGGGGAGCGTGAGGTGCTAAAACGGCAACCAGTTCCTAACTTTGATGCCAGTTTATATACCACCGAACGCACTTGGGCGACGGCTACCGATGGCACGAAAATCCCTGTCTCTTTGTTGTATAAAAAAGGACTACGTCAGGATGGCAGTGCGCCTTTATATCAATATGCCTACGGGTCTTATGGCAGCAGTAGCGAACCGAGTTTCCGCTCGTCGGTATTTAGCTTGGTCGATCGCGGCTTTGTGTACGCCATCGCTCACATTCGGGGTGGACAAGAGATGGGGCGCCATTGGTACGAAGATGGCAAGTTATTGAATAAAATAAATACGTTTACTGACTACATTGCGGTGACCAAGCACTTGGTCGAAAGTGGTTATGCGCACCCCGATAAGGTGTTTGGCATGGGTGGCAGCGCTGGTGGCTTATTGATGGGGGCTGTGGCCAACATGGCACCTGAGCTATACCGTGGGTTAGTGGCGCATGTGCCCTTTGTGGATGTGGTCACAACCATGTTGGATGAAAGCATTCCGCTTACCACCAATGAGTTTGATGAGTGGGGCAACCCCAAGCTACAGCCCTACTATGACTACATTTTGTCATACTCGCCGTACGACCAGTTACAGGAACAAGATTACCCTGCGTTGCTGGTCACCACGGGGTTACATGATTCACAAGTGCAATACTTTGAGCCGGCAAAATGGGTAGCGAAATTGCGGACGCATAAAACCGATGCCAATCCATTGTTGTTTAAAACCAACATGACCGCGGGTCATGGGGGAAGCAGTGGCCGTTTCTCACGGGTTAAAGATGTTGCTGAAGAGTATGCGTTTATTCTAGATTTGTTGGGTTCGGCCCAATAATGTCAGCGGTTGTTGATGAAAAAAGGCGAGGGGGAACCTCGCCTTTTTTAGTGACTGCCTTAGCTGCTTACCACTGGGCGTTGTGATAAATGTTCTGGACATCATCACAGTCGTTGAGCATGTCGATAAGCTTTTCCATTTGGGCGATATCGTCGCCACTCAGGTCAGTCATCAACTGTGGTAAGTATTGCACCTCGTCCACCTCAAACTCGATATCAGCAAAGGCTTCTTGCAATGCGACTTTTGCCTTATGCGATTCGGTATGAGGCGCGAACACGGTGATGAAGCCATCTTCTGATTCAATGTCGGTTACATCCACATCGGCCAGCATTAAAGCTTCTAACACCGCATCTTCGTCGTCCCCAGCAAACTTTAGAATCACACAGTGATCAAACATGTGTGACACACTGCCGGGTGCGCCCAATTTGCATTTGGTTTTGGTAAAGCAGTTACGCACTTCACCAATGGTACGGTTGGGGTTATCGGTCAGAGCGTCCACCAACACCATGCAGTTACCGGGGCCAAACCCTTCGTACAACGCCTGTGCATAGTCTTCGCCAGCACCTCCCTTGGCTTTATCAATGGCTTTATCAATGACGTGGGCAGGGACCTGATCTTTTTTGGCGTTTTCAATCAGGCTTCGCAATTGGAGGTTGGCATTGGGGTCTACACCACCTTGCTTCGCAACAACATAAATTTGGCGACCATACTTGCTGTAAACTTTACTTTTTGCAGCCGCCGTTTTGGCGATGGACTCTTTTCGGTTTTGATACGCGCGACCCATAGTTAATTCCAATTCTCATCAAGTTGTCAGAAAGGTGGCAATTTTATACCCAGTTATCACTGATAATCCAGTTTTAACCAGAAGGTACGTCCAGGTTCATGCACTTGTGCTGTTTGTTCAAAGCCTGCCACCATTGCTCCAGCGGTGCTCAAATGTTCGGCGTACGTATGGTCTAATAGGTTATCAATACCGAAACTAATCTGCCACCGCGGGGCAACTTGCCAGTGGGCATTGATAGCAAGGACCCCGAAACCAGCGGTGGTCTTGAAGTCATTCCCAACAATATTGCCTTGGCCAATGGCCACCCGATTTTGTTGCGCCACAACTCGCCATAAGCCAGCAAAAGTCCAATCGTGCTGACGATATTCTGCGCCAAACTTTAATTCCAGGGGCGGTTGCTGAGCGAGTGGCCGTCGATCACTGAGGTTACTCCCGTGAGTGTATGCAAGAGTGGCATCGAGCAACCATTGCGGCGTCATGCGATAGGTGAGCATGGCCTCAGTGCCCCAACTTTCGGTGGCAATATTCCGCACCAAATCCGGCTGCCGGTGCTGGCCATTTTCGATTAAAATGAAACGGTCAATCCGGTTATAAAAGCCATGCACTAGCCATTCTAGTTCAGCGTTGCGTACGTGATAACCAATATCTAACTGATGCGTGAGTTCAGGAGCGGTATGAAACGCACTGGCTGAGGTTGGGCTTTGGTTACGATTGCCAATTAACTCCCAAAAATCGGGAAAACGCTCCGCTCGCCCGATTCCGACCGACCATTGTTGATGCTGGTGTTGGTATTCCCAGCGGACAAAGGCGCTGTATAAGTCATCGTTACGACGCATATTAGCAGTCGGGTTTGGTTGAGGCATGGTCGGCATCCCTAAGAACTCCCGTTCATCAGTGGCACGCCAATGGTCCCACCGGAGCCCGCCAATCACTTGCTGGCCGGCAGTAAGCGGCACACTTCCTTCTAGGAAGACCCCATATTGAGCCACGCTGGCGGTTTCACGACGCGGTTGGTGCTGGTAGGGCAGTTGCAATTGATTCATGCTGCTGCGGTCACGATGAACTTGGTGTTGATGATCCATCCCTAGTTTTAATTGGCTGAACCAAGGCAGATCCAAGGTTGCTACCATACGACCGCCCCTCGAATAGCGATCGGGGTTGCTGGCGCTGGGGTGGGGCATGGCCATGGAGGGAGTAAACTCACGTAGCGAATAGTTATCCATAACGTGGTCGATATAGCCAAAATATACTTGGCTATCGAGCTCCATCAACCAGGGTGCCAGATTGCTTTGTTGC
Organism: Pseudidiomarina indica; assembly: GCF_900104245.1. Classification (GTDB taxonomy): domain Bacteria; phylum Pseudomonadota; class Gammaproteobacteria; order Enterobacterales; family Alteromonadaceae; genus Pseudidiomarina; species Pseudidiomarina indica. The sequence continues at coordinate 35,733 of NZ_FMXN01000004.1, read as the reverse complement.
CAGCGTAAACTGGCGCTGTTTCGATCAAATAACGAGCCATCCATGCCACGATCGGCATAAGCCGCCTCACCGCCACTGGTGCCAACAGACAGAACGAGTAGGGTGTCATGATTAGGCGTCCAACCCCATTGTGTATCAATGGCCCAACGCTGATAGGCACTATGTACCGACTCGCCAGCGCCATCTTGATAATGGTCCGCCTCGCTGAGGCTGCCGGCTAGGCGCCAAAAACCTACGTCGCCGCCTACCTGATAATCGACATTGCCCTCGCGGCGCCCCCACGAACCCGCCACTAAACTGACTCGACCGGGCAGTTCATCAGAGCGAACCTGATCATGGGAACGCTCAAACAAAACGGTCCCTGCCGTCGGCCCATAAAGCACGGTTTGGGGGCCTTTGATAATGCGAATCTGGTCATAGTTTTGAGGGTTAATATAGGCAGTTGGTGGATCCATGCGGCTACTACACCCGCCTAACACCATTTGATCATCGCTGGTAATGGTGAGGCGCGAACCTGCTGCACCTCGAAACACTGGGTCACCGCTGGTGCCGCCCTTGCGGATTAGAGAGAACCCTGGAATCGCTTTGAGGTAGTCGCCTCCATCGTGCGCTGGCAGGGGCTGTTGCGGTGCTTTCGGATCCTTCACCAGTTCGATGGTTGTCAGGGGGCGCGCACCGGTCACCACAATGCGTTCTAAGGGAGCCGGTTCGAGCGCTTGGGGCGCGATAGAAAGAAGCACAGGTAGGGCGATAAACATCTCACTTTTCCTTTTATTTATGGCAGGATGAGTATTATCAACCGATTGATTTAAAATGGGATGTGACAAAATGTCGCAGCTGGAATTCTGCCTGAACTGGTGCATACTTAAGAGGTATTCGCCGCTATCTAACATGGAGTGAGATCCAGTGACATTTCGGGATAGTTTGACCACAGTTCTGTTGCTCATCATCACCGTGGTTGCACACGGCGTGATCTGGCTGCATGGTGCGGCAGAAAACCCTTATGCCGTGCTGGTGTTAGTGCCGATGGCGGCGGCCATGTTGTTACTCCCATTCCATTTAGCGTGGTGTGTGATGGCGGCCGGCGTGGTAGGTCAGTTGTTACAACTGCAAGCGCCACTACCCACAATGCACGGCATGGATACCCATTATCGTGCGATGGTGTACGGGCAAGTCTTTGCCGCATTGTTGTTGGGCGTGACTTTACATTGGCTACGGACGCGTATCCTGAAGCAGCAGGCAGCGTTGCGGGCAATGCATTTGCGGCAGCATCGAGATGAACAGTTGGTGACCATTGGCACCGCTGCGGCTCAGTTTAGTCATGAAGTGGCCACCCCCATTCAAACCATGCAGTTTATGCTTGAAGATGCTCGCCAGCGCTATCCCAACGATGAAGACTTGCAACGTGTGGAGCAACAAATTCGACGGGTTCATAACTTGCTGATGGATTGGCGTGAAGTCGCTGAAGATGTGCGCGCTCACCGGGTGATGGCGTTACCTGTGACCGAGTTGGTCACTCAATTACGTGATGCCATGCTGATTGCTCGCCCCGATGTGCGGATTGACTGGCATCATGAGATTCCCGCCACCGATAGGATTGAGGCGGATCGGACGTTGTTACCCGCGTTACTGAGCTTATTGCACAATGCGGCCGATGCTGCTGTGGTTGACAGCCAAATACAGGTAGCCGCTACTGTCCAGCAAACTCAAACAGGGCGTGAGTGGCAACTGGTGATTCGGAATCATGCGAATCATCACCAAGCAGCACAATTGCGTGAATTGGGGTTACAATTGCAACCCAGCCAACAGGGGGTTGGTGCGGGCACATTTCTCAGTTATGCCACGCTCGAGCGATTTGGTGGGCGCGTAAGATGGTGGCTGGACCACGAAGAAATTGTGACCGAAGTGACGTTGCCGGTGGTGGATCATGACTGAGTCGGTATTAATCATTGATGACGATATTCAACTGTTGCTGGCGCTAAGCCAACGCTTAGAGCGCTCAGGATATCGGGTGTATACTGCGGCCACTCCGGGAGAGCTGGAGCAGCTCGCTCTGAATCAGATAGATCATATTCTATTAGACCTCAAATTTGGTGATTACAACGGTTTAGATCTAATTAAACCGTTGAAACAGCGGTTTAATCCAGCAAATTTAGTGATTTTAACGGGCTATGCCAGTATCGCTACCTCTGTTGCTGCCATTAAAGCCGGTGCGACGGATTACTTAGCCAAACCCATTCAAACATCGGTTTTATTGCAAAGTCTTGCCGTGGATGAGACGGAAATACCTACTGTAAGTGAGCACCCACTCACTCCGGCTCAGTTGGAATGGGAACATATACAGCGAGTCATGCAGGCGCATGAGGGAAATATCTCAGCGACCGCGCGGGCTTTAGGGATGCATCGTCGCACATTGCAGCGTAAACTGAGCAAACATTCCCCGATCAAACAATAATATCAATGAGGGTGTTATGACAGCCATCCAGGTAGCAGCATTTTTAGACGCCGACAGCGAAACCTTTAGTTATGTGGTGTATGAGCCTACGCAGAAGGACGCGGTGGTGATCGACCCTGTTTTAGACTTTGACTATAAGTCGGGACGTACCAGCACGGCGGGTGCGCAACGGCTGGTGGACTTCATCCGCCAGCAGCAGTTAAAGGTGGCATGGATTTTAGAAACCCATGCTCATGCGGATCATTTATCGGCCGCACCTTTCATGCAGGCAGAGGTAGGTGGCAAGCTCGGTATTGGTGAGAATATTCGTCAGGTGCAAGCCATTTTCAAAGAGGTGTACGGGTTAGAAAAAGAGTTCTTACCCAACGGTCATCAGTTTGATCATTTATTTACCGACGGTGAAGTGTTTCAGGTTGGTCTGATGACGTTTAGGGTGATGCATACCCCAGGGCATACCCCGGCAGATGTCTGTTTTGTCGTGAATGAACAGCTTGTATTCGTGGGAGATACGCTCTTTATGCCTGATGTTGGTACGGCGCGTTGCGATTTTCCTGGGGGTGATGCTGCCACCTTGTATCAATCGATCCAGCAGATATTGGCGTTGCCGTCCGCTACCGAGATTTATATTTGTCATGATTACCCGCCGGCTCATCGTGATTACCAGTATCAAACCACCGTGGCGGCTCAGCGAGACCAGAATATCCATGTAAAAACAGGCATCTCACAACAGGAGTTTGTGGCCATGCGTAATGCTCGTGATGCCACCTTAACTATGCCAAGGCTGATTTTGCCGGCCATTCAAGTCAATATCAGAGCAGGGCATTTTCCACCTCCAGCAGCGGATGGTCAGATTTACCTAAAGCTGCCCATTAATCGATTATAACACCGAGCGAATCAGCGAGTCTTTATGCCAAAGTTATTGCCTTCTATTGTCTTTTGGGGTGTTGCCCTGCTGACGTTCACGCCATGGGTGAGTGCGCCATTGGCGCTCGTATTGGGGGCGCTGGTGGTCAATGGGATTGGCTTGCCGCATTATGCTCAGCCAGCGGTTTGGGTGAAGCGCTTACTGGCGTTGGCCATTGTTGGGCTAGGCTTCGGCGTACAGCTAGAAGTCGCCTGGCAAGTGACGCATAGTTATTTTGGTATCATGGTGGTGAGCATTGGCGTGACCTTGTTACTGGCCTTAGTCGGTGGTCGCTGGTTGCGTGTGGATGGCGTCACCAGCCATTTGATTGGTTCGGGCACGGCCATTTGTGGGGGCAGCGCTATTGCGGCCGTAGCACCTGCCATGCATGCCCGTAATGACCAAATGGCGCTGGCACTGGCCTGTATTTTTACTTTAAACGCCATCGCTTTATTAGTGTTCCCGTGGCTTGGCCACCTGTTACAGCTGGACCAATCAACCTTTGGCGCCTGGGCCGCTATAGCTATTCACGACACCAGCTCGGTGGTGGGAGCCGCGCAAGCGTATGGTGATGAAGCCTTGCAAACAGCCACCACCCTCAAACTTGCGCGTGCGTTATGGATTATTCCGTTAGCGCTGGTGACAGCATGGATTTATCAGTGGCATCATGGTGTCGCAACCACTCGTAAGCTTACGGTACCGCTGTTTATTGTTGGTTACATTTTGGCCATGGCTTGTGCTTATATCATGCCTCAATTTGACTCGGTGTATCAGACGATATTCGGTGCTGCAAAACAATTGCTGGTGTTTTGTTTATACTTAGTCGGTGCCAGCATTACTTGGGCACGGTTGCGTGCCGCAGGTTGGCGACCCTTGGTGCTAGCACTCTCCTTGTGGGTGGTGATTGCGACATTCACATTGGGTTGGTTACTGTACGCTGCTAAAGTTTAACGCTATAAGTTAGATAAAAATCGTCTTGCGCAAGCGGCAAAATCTGCGCAGGATCAACGACGCACTAGGTGTCATTGTGGAGGTTAAGATGAGTGTACGTATTGGCGATATCGCCCCGAATTTTGAAATTGCCACCACGCAAGGAAATATTGATTTTCATGCTTGGGCCAAAGGCTCTTGGGTCTTCTTTTTTAGTCATCCAGCGGATTACACGCCGGTGTGCACCACTGAAATGGGGCGTACCGCACAATTAGCAGCAGAATTTGAACGTCGCCAAGTGAAGTGCTTAGGGTTGTCGACGGAAAGCGTGGAACAGCATTTAGGCTGGATTAACGACATTAATGAAACGCAAAATACTCAGGTGCAGTTTCCTATTGTTGCCGACAGCGAGCTTAAAGTTGCGAAGCTGTACGATATGATTCACCCCAATGCCAGTGAAACCGCCACGGTACGGACCGTGTTTATTATTGATCCGAATCTTAAGGTGCGGCTCATGATGACTTATCCCATGAGTGTGGGGCGGAACTTCACTGAAATTCTTCGGGTGATTGATGCGTTGCAAACCGGCGATCAATACGGAGTGGCCTGTCCCGCTGATTGGCAAGTAGGCGGTGATGTTATTATCCCTCCGAGTGTGTCATCAGAAGCTGCCGAGGAAAAATTTCCACAAGGCTTTAAGACGGTGAAGCCCTATTTGCGCTATACCAATGTCTCGAAGTAAGTTTTGCCGTCCATGATTGCAGCCGCTTATGCGACCGACTTTGAGCAGCTAATACCGGCTTTGGCTGAGTGGTTGACGGAGGCGGAACGGCAGACTGCGTTGTCGTATTCCCAACCCAGTCGCCAGCAGCAGTTTTTAGCTGGACGTGGTTTATTGCGCCTACTGGTGGCGCGACAATGGCATTGCGCTGGCGGTGCCGTTGCAATCACTCGTCAAGAAAATGGTGCACCACAACTTACGGTGGGTGGATTGTCGTGGCATTGTTCGATTAGCCACACCAAAGGCGCCGTGTTTGTTGCTGCCAGCCCACAGCAGGTGGTGGGGGTTGATATTGAACCCATCAAGCCACGGCGGCGTTTGGTGGAGATGGCAACGACTTATCAGCAGGGCTTTTTTGCCGGTATTGACGGCACCGATTGGCCCCAATTTTATCAGCGTTGGACGTTAGCAGAAGCGGTGACCAAGGCGGAGCAAGGACTGTTGCTACGCACCTTAAAACAACCGCTGGGCGATTATCCCAGTCGCGCCATGCACTTACGAGTCGAGGACTTGATGCTGTGTTGCTATAGTGCAGCGCCATTAACTCAGGCTGTGCACTTTCAACGCTTTCCCTTTTCCGACTAACGGTTCAATGGTAACCTTGCCGTATCACCATGAAGCCAGATAGGAATGCTATGACCCCCGAACAAGCGAAACAATTGGTCGAGATGCAAATTGCGTTTAACCAAGTGATTGATCCTGCTTATCCCGAAAATCCCCAAGTAAAACGTGATGATGTAAAAGCCATTTTGGTGGAACTTGGCGAATACTTTGAGCATACCGCGTACAAGTGGTGGAAAAAGCAAGCTGCAGATTGGGCGCAAGCCAATATGGAATTAATCGATATTCTGCATTTTGCCATTTCTGATGCCGTGGAAAATGTCTGTCAGCAAGGACGTACTCGTGACCAAGCAGCGGAAGAGGTGGCGCAGCTGATTCTATCGGGTGTGAACGCTGGGGTATCAGTCGCAGATGGGAAAGATTTGGTGGTTGCGTTGGCCCAAGATGGCGATGCAAATAAACCGCTGCGCTGTGGGGAACGCTTATTTGCCACCCTGATGGCAGCGCTGGTGCAGGCATATGGTGATGCTAATACCGTGTATTTAACTTATATCGGCAAGAACGCCCTAAATAATTTGCGGCAATTGCGGGGCTATCGCCAAGGAACTTATGAAAAAACTTGGCAAGGTCGTGAAGATAATGAAGTGATGATGGAATTGCTAGCAACGCACGCGGCAGCCATTATCGCTGCCACTCAGCCGTTGCAGCACGCACAGCAACTGCTCCTCGATTATTATGATACCCACGTGGCGGCCTAAGCCGCCCTCGTGGTGCTGCAATGACCTGTTAGAGTGTTTTGACGAAGCGTAATACTGTGGTGTCATTTGCTTTAAGTTGTAACGTGTTATCTTCCGTTCCAACATCAAATAGAGTGACTTGTTCCAACGCCTGAAACACCTGTTGCTCAATTTCCATTTGCGGTTCGCTGCACATCATTCGAGTTGCTGCGAGGGGCTTGAAGCGCAAGCCTTCACCGGTTAACTCATAGCCGCCATTAAAACGGTTACAACCACTGTAGCCGAATACCGTGCCATCTTCCGTAAACTGAATGGAAGGGGCGGTTTCTAAACCACTAGCATGCATTTCCCATAAGGCGCCGGTAATCAAACGGTGCGGCTCCCCGGCACAACCTGGCATGGCTTGCCCAGCCATGGTGAGCGTGGCGGTATAAGGGTAGGGCATGCCGGTCATAGAATCATGGCAAAGGTCTGCGGCAACCTCCAGTTTGGTATTCTCGTCCAGTTGCAGATGCCACTGGGAGGGGTTTTTCGCCTGCGCGGTCACCGTGATATTCACAAAGTCCTGATCACCTTTCGGTTGGCGCAGTGAGGTGCTGTCTGACTGATGCTGAATCAACCAGAACGGCTCGTTCCCACGGGCACTAAACTGTTGTGGTAATGCCGTCACATCAAGACACAGTGGATAGGTTTGTCCCGCAATGGTCAGGTGCGCCTCTTGGCCTTTGGTCCAAAACTCAATTTCTTGTTCCGCATTGAGATAACGCGCTCCCGAAGCACTGACTTCCTGCGTGAGTTGGGTGGTGTGATTCCCTAAATGAAAGGTGACGTCGGCCCCGGCAAATTCTGCGGCGACAGACAACGCGCCACATTGATAGTTAATGGTGTTGGATGACGGCGCACTATCACAGGCGGTGAGTAATACCACGGCACCGAAAGAGACAACAATTGTATTTAAACGCATGGCGACAGTTCCTTTATTGAGCTTCTTCCAAATAGTCATGAATGACCTGCGTAATTGCGTCATCGAGAGGCTCCACTTTGCTTGGGAAGCTGGTGATTTTCAGCCCGTCAGCAGACACAATGTATTTATGAAAATTCCATGCTGGCGCTTGCTTGGTGGCGGCGCTCAGTTCTTTGAAAATAGGGTTGGCATCGGTGCCAGTCACTTTGCTCGTTGCCATCATCGGAAAGGTCACCCCATAGTTCACAAAACAAACTGTGGCCGTTTCTTCTTCGCTATCGTGTTCCTGTCGGAAGCTATCCGATGGAAAGCCGAGAATCACAAAGTCTTGGCCTTGGTATTGTTGGTGCAGTGCTTCGAGGCCTTCAAACTGGCCGGTGTAGCCACACTGACTGGCGGTGTTGACGACCATCACAACCTTCCCTGCGGTTAACTCACAGAGATCATGTTCGGTATTGGTATGAAGCGCGCGCAGTCGATGTTGGAACATCGGCAGACAAGCGTGCTCGCCGTCGGCCTGATTGGCTGCGCCAGCTAAGACAACTTCTTGTTGGTGCCCGCCCGCAACTTTGTTGTAAAACACCAGACCAATTACCACAATGGCAATCCCCACTGCGATAGTAAAAATGATTCCGCTCCGCATTGCTTGTTTACTCCAACTGTTATGAAGGGTGTTTATTAACTATACGCTGAATCTTTAAAATCCCCCAATCGAATTCCCAAACTTTGCAAAAAATTGTTATCCAATAGGCAGGTTTACAAAGTGATTCGTGTATGATGTTACCAGTGATTCCCTGAGTTATGACCTGAGTTGGAGTACGGATGCAACGATTCTCCCGCACGCAAATAGCATTGGCATTAACCGTCGCAATCATCATGATTTATCTCATGCTGCGCTGGTGGCAGGGTCCCCAAGTTAAGGTTCAACCCGTGGTGTCAGCCCCGCTGGTGCAGTCGGTGGTGGCAGCCGGCCGGGTCACGGCGGATACGCGCATTGAAATTAGCAGTGAAGTGACCGGTGTGGTCAAGCATCGCTGGGTGCATGAAGGCGATGCGGTGACCCAAGGGCAGCCTTTATTCACCTTACGCGCTGATGATCTCGTGGCGCAGGTGCGCCAACTTGAAGTTGCGCTGGTGGAGCTGACGAACCGCACACGGCCCCAAGCGCGTGCTGATTTGGCGCAAGCTCAAACGGAACTCGCGCAGGCGCAGCGTGAAGCAAAGCGCCGAGCCGAATTGGTCGAGCAAGGGGTGATTACTCGTGAGCATTATGAGCAGGCTGAACAACTCGTTCGGCTGGCAGCCTTGAATGTCGAGCGGGCCGAAGTTCAAGTGACTGCTGTAGCTGAGGGTGGCACGGAACAGCAAGTGCTGGAGGAGCAATTATCGGCTGCACAGGCGCTACTCGCAAAAACTGAAATTGTCGCCCCTTTAGATGGGTTAATCCTGACCCGTCATGTGGATGTTGGTGATATCGCTCAGCCGGGGCAGGTGCTGTTAACGTTGGCGGCCTCAGGCGCCATCGAAGTCCGCACTGATATTGATGAGCGTCACTTAAGCCAGTTGGCCATTGGTCAGGCGGCGACGGTGATTGCCGATGCCTACCCAGATTCTCCATTTCCTGCGACCGTGAGCTATATTGCGCCTGTCATTGATGCGACCCGAGGCACCGTTGAAGTACGGTTATCGCTGCCGCAATCGGTGCCATTTTTACGTCAAGATATGACGGTGTCGGTCACCATTGAAGTGGCGCGGCGCGAGCAGGCTTTGGTCATTCCCAATGAAGCTTTAATCAATTCCGACCGGGTCTGGTTAGTCCAACAAGGCCGTTTGCAGCAACAAGAGATTACTCTTGGCGTGCGAGGGTTAACCCATAGTGAAGTCACCCAAGGGCTGCAACTCGGCGATCAGGTGCTAGTGACCATGCCAGCAACGCCAACAGAGGGGCAACGTGTCCGTGCAAAAGTGGTGGACTGATTGGGTCGTGGCCATTGCGTTTTTACGAGATGGTCGGGGCCAAACATTGCTGATTACCGTGGGAGTGGCCATTGGTGTGGCCGTTATCGTGTTTGTGACGGCCTTGATTGAAGGGCTTCAAGCCAACGTCATTGAGCGCACCTTAGGTACTCAGGCGCATATTCGTTTATCGCAACCTGATGAAATGAACCGCGTGGCGCCAATGCCGGCAGGAATCCTGCATGTGGTATTGGAAGACCAACGCGCCCAACGATTACGCAGTATTCAAAACTGGCAAAAATTGATTGTTGCTTTGGATCAACGCACCGAGTTAACCGTGGTCTCCCCCATGGTTTCTGGGCCCGCTTTAGCGAAGCGTGGGGCTGCGGTTGAGTCGGTTGCCTTGGTGGGCATTGATTGGCCGCGCTACCAGCAACTGCTTCCCCTGCAAGATTATTTGGTAGCGGGGCAACTGCGTATTGGCGCCGATGATGTGCTGATTGGCTCGCAGCTCGCGCAGGAGCTCGGAGTATCAGTAGGCGGTAAAATACGTCTTGATAGTGGGCAAGGCAATGCGCGGGTGGTGAACGTGGCGGGTATTTTTGAACTCGGCGTGCGGGAGCTGGATGCGCGCTATATCTATATGGATCTGAAACAAGCTCAGCCCTTGCTCAATTTGGTGGGGGGTGCCACTGTCATTGATCTGCGCGTGACCGATATTTTCGAAGCCGAAGACATTGCACAAATCATGCACCGCTTGACTGGATTAAAAGCGGAGAGCTGGATTGCCACCAACGCACAGCTGATGAATGCGCTCAGCGCCCAAAGTTTATCGACCAACATGATTAAAGTGTTTGTCGGGGTCTCGGTGGCTTTTGGTATTGCCAGTGTGCTGTCGGTTAGTGTGGTGCAGCGTACCCGTGAAATTGGTATTTTGCGCGCCACGGGGGCTGGACGGGACCAAATTCTGCGTATCTTTTTACTGCAAGGTGCACTGTTTGGCTTGTTTGGGGCCACGGCCGGCATAGGGGTCAGTTACGCCTTGGTGTGGGTTTTCAACGCGTTTGGGCCGGGTTTGTTTTATATCCCGATTGCTCCTAGTTTAATTGTTGGCGCCCTCGCTCTCGCTGTGCTCACAGGAATAGGTGCTGCTGCGTGGCCCGCTCGCCGAGCTGCTAATTTAGACCCCGTTGAGGCAATTCGTTATGTCTAATGGTGTTCGAGAAATTCTCCGTTTAGACGGCATTTGCAAGTCGTATCAAGTGGGGCTACCCACCCAAACCGATGTGCTGCACAACATTAGCTTTCAGCTTGATAGCAATGATTTTGCGGCATTGGTGGGGCCTTCGGGTTCAGGAAAAAGTACCTTATTGAATGTGATGGGGTTGCTCGACCAGCCAACGTCTGGGGAATTGTACTTACTTCAGCAAGCAACCAGCACCATGACGGAGCGGCAACGTACCGAGCTGCGGGGCAGTGAAATTGGTTTCGTGTTTCAATTTCACCATTTAATTCAGGCGTTTAGTGCGCTTGATAACGTGCTCATGCCGTTGATGTTAAATCATGGCAAGCCGACTGCTGAAGATCGCGACTATGCCCGTCATTTACTAGCGCAAGTGGGGTTAGAAAAGCTGGCTGGGCGTCGACCTAATGAACTCTCTGGCGGACAGCAGCAACGGGTTGCCGTGGCGCGTGCGTTAGTCACCAAGCCGGCATTGATTCTAGCGGATGAACCAACGGGGAATCTCGACTCAAAATCTGCCGCAACGGTGTTTGAGCTATTTCGGAAAATTCAGGTGGAATATCAGTGTGCGGTGTTATTAGTCACCCATGATGAGCGACTTTCGTCTGCGTGTGAACGAACCATTCAGTTGTTTGACGGGCGTTTACAGTCAGCGGATGAGCATCAAGCAAGATAGGGCGTAACGAGGGATGCACTTCGGGCGGGTGCATCCCTCGATACTTATTTACTCACGGCGCATGGTTCCGGTTTGTTCAAACTGTTCGTGCCAGCTCAACGCCTCTTGGAGTAAATGAGGGGTGTGCATTCCACGACCACTTGCACAAGCACGCTCAAAATAATCGAGCAGCATTGGTTTAAAGTCTGGGTGAGCACAATTTTCGATAATAGCCTTCGCGCGCTGACGTGGTGATAACCCACGTAAGTCTGCAAGACCTTGCTCGGTCACAATGACTTTCACATCGTGCTCCGTATGGTCAACGTGCGAGACCATAGGTACGATGGTCGAGATTTTGCCATCTTTGGCGGTCGACGGTGACATGAAAATTGACAAGTAGCCGTTTCGGGCAAAGTCACCTGAACCACCAATACCGTTCATCATTCGGGTTCCCATAATATGGGTCGAGTTCACGTTGCCGTAAATATCCGCTTCGATCATCGCGTTGGTTGCAATGACCCCAAGTCGACGCGCGATTTCCGGATGGTTACTGATTTCTTGTGGACGTAAAATAATCCGCTCACGATAGAACTCAATATCCTTATCAAACTCAGCGATACCGTCAGGACTCAGCGAAAATGCCGTGGCAGATGCCATCCGTAAGGTTCCGGATTTGAGCATTTTCAACATACCGTCTTGAATCACCTCGGTATAGGCGGTCAAATTCTTATAGTCGCCGCTATCCAGTGCTTCGAGTACCGCGTTCGGGATGTTGCCAACCCCGGACTGCAAAGGTAGTAAGTTTTCTGGCAAGCGGCCTTTGGCGACTTCGCTGTCAAAGAACTTCAGAATATGCTCGGCAATTCGGCGTGATGCGTCATCCGGCTCTTTAAATGGTGAATTACGATCAGGTGCATTGGTTTCGACAATGGCAATGACCTTTTCAATCGGACAGCGTAAATAAAGCTCACCAACGCGTTGATCCGGCTCAGTCAGTTGAATCGGTTTACGGTTTGGTGGTAACGCGGTGCCGTAGTAGATGTCATGCATGCCTTCCATGCGGAGACTCTGAGTATGGTTAACTTCTAAAATGACTTTATCGGCTTGTTCAATCCAGGTTTTGTTATTGCCGACCGATGATGACGGAATTAACGACCCATCTTCGCGAATACCGACCACTTCAATAATGGCAATATCCATTTTTCCGAAAAAGCCAGCCCATGCGTATTGGGCCACTTCGGATAAGTGGTAGTCCGCATAGTTCATGGTGCCTTCGTTAATGCGCGCCCGGCAAATCGGGTCACTTTGGAAGGGTAAGCGCATTTCAATGCCATCTACTTCAGCGAGCTTGCCGTCTAATTCAGGTGCGGTTGAGGCACCGGTTAAAACATTAATCCGGAAAGGTTGCCCGCCCGCAGTATTATGCGCACGGATTCGCTCAGCTAAAGCACCGGGAACCGCTTTTGGATAGCCAGCTCCGGTAAAACCGCTCATTCCAACGTTCGCTCCTGCTGGAATCATCGCTGCCGCTTCTTCGGCACTCATGACCAGGTGTTGTAGAGCTGAACATAAAATTCGGGATTGTTTAGACATGATCTTACCTGTAGGTTAACTCACAAAACTGCATCCTTTGTGTCGTAAGCAATGCAGGTATAAGGGCTCTATTCTATGATGAATTGGAGCCCTTGATCGGTGTATGCGACTAAAGTCTTAGATTTAGGTATGGTCGACGGAGTCAATAAAAGCAAGGATATCCCCCGGTTGGCACTGCAATTCTCGACATATTGCATCAAGCGTGCTGAACCGAATTGCCTTCACTTTGCCAGTTTTCAGGAGTGACAAATTGGTGAGTGAAACGCCCACCCGTTCCGACAATTCCGTCAGGGTCATCTTATTTTTTGCTAACTCAACATCTAAATTTACTTGAATCATTCGTCTATACCACTTCTGCGTACTGCTCAGCGGTTAACCAGTGGATGGCTAAGAGTACCAATAGCGCTGGGAACAATAGATAACCGACAATGGTTAACACCAGCGTGAGGTGGAAAACAGCCATGAAGAGCATGCCGATGCAGAACGCCCGCAATAAATAAGGCAAAGCACGAAAGCGACTTAACGTTGCAATGCACATCGCCAAGGTCGCAATGCAATAGAGCCCGCCCAGAATCAATGTTGCTAAGGATGTAAGCTCAGCAATCTCTTGCGCGGATGAGGTTGTTTGGCTGAGCGCGAACCATACATCAACCAGCACAAGGCCGTGGAACAGGGCAATCAAAAGGGCCATGATTTTGAAGCTGATGGCAGCAAAGCTCCCGTGTAACTGATCGCGGAAGTAATGGCTGAGTTTTAAATAAACATAAACCTCAAGAACGCCAATAATAACAAAGAGTAAATCCCAAGCATCGAGGGTTTGAATGTCAGTATGGATAACATCCAAGCCCCCACTGATCAGGTCCACAATGCCGGTGAGCCAATAAAGTGGAAACAATACCGCAAGTAGTAGGGCAGCAATTCCGGCTAATTTATACGGGTGATTCATGAGCTATCTCCTAAGTAAGGTGAGTTCAAGATAGATCATGTTTTTATGTTATACAATCATTATTTTACGGTAATCGTAAATCTAGCCCGCGTTTTTCAGCAACTCACTGTAGAACCGTTGTGCCACATCAGGGTGAGAACGCAGTCGTCCTTTAAATACATTTTGCCCGACTTGGCGGAATAATGGGTTGTTGGGATCACTGGATGGCCCCTGTGCCAAGCGTTTTAAATGTGCTGGCAGTGCTAAATAGGGCACCTCGGCGGCAAGTTGAGCGGCCATGAAAAAAGCGATGGAGTATCGTTCTTGGGCATTGTTAGGGCTGACAACCCGATGATAGGTGGCTTGTAAATAGCCATCGGACGCCAGTTCTAAGAGCTCCCCAATATTGACCACAAATGCACCGGGTAACGGCACCACAGATAACCATTCACCTTGGTGCTGAACTTCTAGCCCGGACTGTTCGTCTTGTAGAACCAAGGTGAGATACCCAGGATCTTTATGCGCGCCAACCCCTTGGTTGTTATTGCTCGGGCGCTGCGGATAACGAATTAATTTTGTATGGGTGTAGGGCTGCTCGCCAATGGAACGATGAAAAGCAGTCGGTGCTTGCTCCAAAGCCAGGGCAAACGCTTCCAGCAACTCCATGCTGATGCTCGAGAGTTGTTGTTGCCAAGTCAGTAAGGTGTCTCGCATGGATGGCAGGGCGGAAGGCCATTGATTCGGCCCAATCAAATGGTGCCAATGGGTAGTCATGGCTGCAGGGTCGAGCGCCTTTTCTTCTTGCATGTAGTCAAACTGTTCACGCTGATCAGAACGGCCATTGGTTAATTCACTGCCAATGGTCGAGTAACCGCGAAAATGAGGAGAATTCACCATCGCTACTTGCTGCTTCTGAGCCGCCGGTAGCTGAAAAAATTGCTGAGATAATGTCATTACCTGTTCTATCTGCGCAGCGGGAATGCCATGGTCGGTTAAATAAAAAAATCCGTACTCACGGGCGGCGCGGCCTAATTCTTCAACAAATTGCACACGCGCTGCACCCCCTTGGTGCCATTGCGCAAGCTTTAACACAGGTAACGGTAAGGTTACGTGGTGCTGTTGCATCATGATTTGATCCTAATAATCCTAGAATGATGAGACTATTTTAAAGGAAGCGAGTTAGACAGAAAGGAATCAATCACGATTTTATATAGCTAAAGGTTATAAGGGCGGGTGTCGGGCAAATGCGGCGGCTGATATTTCGAGTTAGCGCAGGACTTGCTATACTTATTGATTACTCGTTGTCGTCGAGCTTGAGAAAACCTTTAGGTAGCCGTATGTCTAAGTTAGAAAGTATTGTGTTAGAAGCCCCTACAGAGTCGAACAAAGTGTTGTTGCACTCTTGCTGTGCACCCTGTGCCGGTGATGTGATGGAGCGGATGGTAAATGCCGGAATCGACATCACGGTATTTTTCTATAACCCAAATATTCATCCAGAAAAAGAATATCTCATTCGCAAAGAAGAGAATATCCGCTTCGCGGAAAAACTGGGCATTCCGTTTATTGATGCGGACTACGACACCAAAAATTGGTTCGAGCGGGTGAAGGGGCTAGAGTGGGAGCCGGAACGCGGCGAGCGTTGTACGGCTTGTTTCGATATGCGATTTGAACGAACGGCGCTGTACGCCCATGAGAATGGCTTTGATGCAATTACCAGCTGTTTGGGAATCTCGCGTTGGAAGAATATGGATCAAATCAACGACTGTGGGGTGCGTGCTGCATCACGGTATCCTGACGTCACCTATTGGACCTTTAACTGGCGTAAACAGGGCGGGTCGCAACGGATGGTTGAACTGGCCAAGCGTGAGCGCTTTTACCAGCAGGAATACTGCGGGTGCATATACTCCCTGAGAGACACCAACCGCTGGCGCGTGAAAAATGACCGCCCGCGCATTGAAATTGGTGTCCAATTCTACGGCATGGATGGCACGGAATAAGCGACACATCGAAAGAGCCCCCGCAATGGCCACGTATTCATTGAAGCTGAGTCTGTTTATGCCGACCGATAGGAGCGCAATATGTTGTATCGGACTATCGTAAGTATTTCCCTCATTTTTACTGTCATGGGCTGCTCATTAGCAGACCCTTCCTCGTCATCTACTATGGCTGCTAAAGAGACGCCTAATGCGTCTTTTGGTGCTGTGGCATCGCCGGACCAATACGGAGCCTTGGTGGCGGAACAAATTTTGGCGCAAGGGGGCAATGCCGTGGACGCGGCCATCGCAACCGCATTTAGCCTTGCGGTGACCTATCCCGAGGCTGGGAACATTGGTGGCGGTGGCTTTATGACCATTTGGTACGAAGGCCAGCCATACTACCTTGATTATCGTGAAACCGCCCCCGGAGCAGCCTATCGTGACATGTACCTGGATGAACACGGGGAAGTGATTCCTGATTTGAGTTTGGTGGGTGTTAAAGCCAGTGGTGTTCCTGGCACCGTGATGGGAATGTGGGAAGCGCACCAAAAGTTTGGTCAGTTGCCCTGGGCTGATTTAATTCAACCGGCTATTTACTACGCTGAAAACGGCTTTGAGGTGTCTGACAAACAAGCGATTTACCGTTCGAACCTGTTTGAGAAGTTGGCAGAAACCACCAACTTCATGGATTATTTCGGCACCATGCAAGCGGGGACGCTGTTGGTGCAAGAAGAATTGGCGGCCACGCTAAAACGTATTGCAGAGCAGGGGCCAGCAGACTTTTATCAGGGGCAAACAGCCGCGTTGTTAGTCGCTCAAATGGAACGCGATGGTGGCTTGATTACCCATGAAGATTTACAAAACTACCGAGCGGAATGGCGCACACCGCTTGTTATTGACTGGCAGGGTCATCAACTGGTCACGGCACCACCGCCAAGTTCCGGCGGCATTGCATTGGCTCAGTTGCTGGGCATAAAGGAGCGTTTAGCCGAGCATTTTGAACAGGTGCCTCATAATAGTCCGCAATACGTGCACTTAATTGCAGAAATTGAGAAGCGAGTGTTTGCTGACCGGGCTGATTATTTAGGAGACCCGGCGTTTACTACGGTTCCTCAAGCAGAGTTATTAGCGGTGGACTACTTAGAACGTCGTGCCGCAGAAATTAATCCAACCGCAATTTCTGTCACTGCGGATGTAAAACCTGGGTTGGAAAGCTATAACACCACGCATTTCTCCATTATTGACCAATATGGGAATGCGGTTTCGAATACGTATACCTTGAATCTCAGCTACGGCAATGGAGTGGTCGTCGAAGGTGCCGGGTTCTTGCTGAATAATGAAATGGACGACTTCTCGGCGAAAGCTGGGGTGCCGAATGCGTTTGGCGTGGTCGGCAGTGATGCCAACGCTATCGAGCCGGGTAAACGCATGCTTTCATCCATGGCGCCGACGTTATTGGTCCGCGATGATGAGGTCGCCATGGTGATTGGAACCCCCGGTGGCTCGACAATTTTTACGTCAATTTTCCAAGTTATCAATAACGTGTATGACTTTGGCATGTCGTTGTCAGACGCTGTATCAGCACCGCGCTTCCACCATCAGTTGTTGCCGAAAGATCAGATCACCATGGAGCCTTATGGTGAATTAGATGCAACAACACAAGCTGAGTTGCGGGCGCGGGGTTATCAATTAGTAACCCAAGGCTGGAATTTAGGAGATATTCAGGCCATCCAGGTGGTGGATGGCCAGATTCAGGCGGTAGCAGACCCTCGTGGACGAGGAGTTGCGAAGGTCTTTGAACACCCGCAGAAGTAAGTTATTTGAACGGGTCCGGACGCGGTGTGTCTGGACCTGATTCAGGTAAAAATGGCAAGGTAAGTTCGGGCCGCTCACCAGTGAGTGACTCCATAAATGCCACTAAGCTGGCTAACTCGTCTTCCGTAAAGTTACGACCTAGCTGTAGTTGCCCCATCACTTGAGTCGCTTCTTCCAAGGTTTCTGCGGCACCATCGTGAAAGTACGGATAGGTGAGCGCGACGTTCCGTAAGGTGGGCACTTTAAAGGTAAAGCGATCCATTTCATTGCCGGTCACATCGAATCGTCCTTGAGCCGGAGAGTCTGACTCATAAGGCTGCACCAGCCCCATTTTCATAAAGGACTTGCCACCGAGTGCTTCACCAAAGTGACAGCTAACACAGCCCACACTTTTAAATAACTCATACCCTGCTAACTGTTGGGCAGTGATGGCGTTGTCATCACCTTTTAACCATTGGTCAAAAGGGGAATTAGGAGTGACCAATGTTTTCTCAAATTCTGCAATGGCATCGGTAATGTGGTCCAAGGTGACTTGGTCGGTGCCATAAATTGCTGCGATTTGCTCGCGGTAGCCAGGAATTGATTGAATCACGTCCACCGCCAACGAGTGTGGCATCGCCATTTCTACGTTCGCTGCAATTGGGCCGGCCGCTTGCTCTTGCAGATCAACCGCACGACCATCCCAAAATTGGGCGATTTGTAAGCTGGAGTTAAAAACTGTGGGCGAGTTGACAGGCCCAGCCTGCCATTTATGGCCAATCGAGGTTTTCAGGTTATCGGTACCACCATAGGACAAGTTGTGGCACGTGTTACACGAGATAATGCCCGACATTGAAAGGCGTGGATCAAAGAACAACTGCTTGCCGAGTTCTACTTTGGCAGGCTCTTCACTGATATAGGGCTGAATTACTTGAACGGGTTCATGACGAACTTGTTCAGCGTAGGTGGGGGTAAGTACGGCAATTGAGATTGCTCCCACAGCAATTGCAGAAAACACCTTCATTTTAACAAACCTCATGTTACGACGTATCAGAGAGTATACTTGAGCAAGCACGCTTGACATTGATAATTATCAATAAAGCAATTGCCCTCAGAAATAACGCTCGATATACTGGCCGAATTGCAAAAAAAGGGTTCAATTCGCACGTTATGTGCGCCAAATTAACTAGGAAAGGGCATTCCGCATGTTTGTTGTATTTTCAAACGCTCACGCAATCGCAGATTATCTGACCGATCATATTGCGCAGCAGATTCGGACGAAACCAACGACGTCACTGGGCTTAGCGACCGGTAGCACCATGGAACCTATCTATGCGCGGCTCTTGCAACGAATTCAAGCGGAAGCCTTGGACCTTTCTCAGATTACCACATTTAACTTGGATGAATATATTGGGCTTGCCCCCGATCATCCGCAAAGTTACTTCTATTTTATGCAGCACCATTTGTTTGCCGCAGTCGGATTGCAGCCAGGGCAAGTTCACCTGCCGTGTGGTGTTTGTTCAGATGCCGAGCAAGAGTGCCAAGATTACGCCGCAAAGTTAGCTCGTGTTGGTGGGCTAGATATTCAGCTGCTTGGCATTGGTAGCAATGGCCATATTGGTTTCAATGAACCGGGCACACCGTTTGATAGTCGCACTCATGTGGTGGCGCTGTCGGAAAAAACACGACGTGATAATGGTCGGTTTTTTGAACGGTTCGAGGATGTGCCAACGCATGCCATCACCATGGGGATTGCTGAAATTTTATCGGCCAAGGAAATTTTCTTGGTGGCAACAGGTCGTCATAAAGCTGACATCATGGCGCGGTTATATGAGAGTGGTATCGATGAGCAGCTGCCTGCCTCGGCGTTGAAGCAACATGCTCACCTGCGTGTTTTAGTGGATGAAGCTGCAGCGGAGTTATTGCCCACGCATGTTAAGACCGTGGTGTAACGCTTGCAATATCATTGATCACCTCGAGTAAAAGCTGGGTTACTCCTACTAATCTACCCAATAGTATGCTATCCCTATGGTATGCAGTTTTGCATGTTAACCCCAACATGAAGGAGTCATGGAATGAGCGACAAAAAATGCCCATTTGATCCTACCCCGCTAACCACGAATGCTGGCGCTCCGGTTCCAGATAACCAGAATAGCTTAACCGCAGGCCAACGTGGCCCGTTGTTGACACAAGATCTTTGGCTGAATGAGAAGTTGGCTAACTTCGTACGGGAAGTGATTCCAGAGCGAAGAATGCACGCGAAAGGTTCAGGCGCATTTGGCACATTCACGGTGACCAAAGACATTACCAAATACACTTGTGCGAAAATTTTTAGTGAAGTGGGTAAAAAGACTGAAATGTTTGTGCGGTTTAGTACCGTTGCCGGTGAGCGTGGTGCCGCAGACGCAGAACGTGATATTCGCGGATTTGCGATGAAATTTTACACGGAAGAAGGGAACTGGGACTTGGTTGGTAACAACACGCCAGTGTTTTTCTTACGTGACCCATTAAAATTCCCTGACTTGAACAAAGCGGTGAAGCGTGACCCTCGCACGAACATGCGTTCAGCGACCAATAACTGGGATTTCTGGACGTTGCTACCAGAGGCATTCCACCAAGTTACCGTGGTGATGAGTGATCGCGGTATTCCAGCGTCTTATCGTCACATGCACGGCTTTGGTTCGCATACTTACAGCTTCTGGAACGCCGAAGGCGAGCGGTACTGGGTTAAGTTCCACTTGCGTACTCAGCAAGGCATTAAGAACCTGACGGACGCGGAAGCGGCAGCTGTGGTTGCACAGGATCGTGAAAGCCATCAGCGTGATTTGTACGAAGCCATTGAACAAGGCGATTTCCCGAAATGGAAAATGTACGTGCAAATTATGCCGGAGCAAGACGCAGAGAAGGTCCCTTACCATCCATTCGACCTCACCAAAGTTTGGCCAAAAGGGGATTACCCATTAATTGAAGTGGGTGAGTTTGAGTTGAATCGTAACTCAGACAACTACTTCTTGGATGTTGAGCAAGCAGCGTTTGCGCCCAGCAACTTGGTTCCAGGAATTGGTGTTTCTCCGGATAAAATGTTGCAAGCACGGTTGGTCAACTATGCGGACGCACAACGCTATCGAGTGGGCGTGAACCACTATCAGGTACCGGTTAACCAAGCACGTTGCCCAGTGAATAGTAACGCTCGTGACGGTCAAGGTCGTGCCGATGATAACTATAGCGGCCGTCCACATTATGAGCCGAATAGTTTCTCCCAGTGGCAGGAACAGCCGAAGTATCTGGAGCCACCACTGCGCATTAATGGTGATGCTGCTCGCTATAACTTCCGTCAAGACGATGATGACTATTTCAGCCAGCCGCGCGCGTTGTTTAACTTAATGAGTGATGAGCAAAAGCAAGCACTCTTTAATAACACCGCAGGGGCGATGGGCGATGCTGAAGACTTCATCAAATATCGTCATATCCGTTTATGCCATCACTGCCATCCAGACTATGCGGAAGGCGTCGCGAAAGCGCTTGGCTTAACGGTAGAAGATGCTCTCAAAGCCCGTGATTCTGATCCAGCGAAACATTTAGAAAGTTGTTTCTAATCACCCGTTTGAATCAGGCATAAAAAGAAACACCCCAGTGGCAAAACCACTGGGGTATTTTTATGTACGCTGTATGGAGGAATTACGAAAAAATCAGGAAACGGTCGTCATCATTCATGAATTCTTTGGCACCGAATTCACCTTCGTTTGAACCGAAAGGCATTTGGCCACGAAGGACCCATGATTCAGGCACGTTCCACTCTTTTGCTGCCGCTTCGTCAACCACTGGGTTGTAGTGCTGCAAGCTGGCGCCAATATTGGCAGCAGCCAATGCTGTCCACACGGCGAACTGGGCAATACCGGTGGAATGCTCTGACCAAATTGGGAAGTTATCTGCATACAATGGGAATTGCTCTTGCAACCCTTTCACCACGTTTTGGTCTTCGTAGAATAATACGGTACCCACGCCTGCGGCGAATGAGTTCAGTTTATTTTCAGTACCCGCAAAAGCGTCGGCTGGAACCATTGGGCGTAATGCTTCTTTGGTTAAGTCCCAGAACTTTTCACTTTGCTCACCAAATAAAATCACGGCACGTGAACTTTGCGAGTTAAACGCCGAAGGCGCTTGGCGAATGGCTTCTTGAATCAACTGCTGAAGTTGCTCTTGGCTTAATTCAACGTTCTTACCGAGTGCATATTGGCTTCGACGAGCTGCAAAGAGTCTAATTGCTTTATTATCAATCATTTAAACCTCTCTTAATGGGGATGCTCTGCGTCATAGCAGAGGTTAACTTTGTCTATGGGTGACATCATAGAGGAAATACGAAAATGGGACTAGATGGTAATTTTTAAACCTAGCGTTCCAGAGATGGAACGCTAGGCTCTTCAGGAGGATGGAATTACTGAGGGCTGCTTGCAGGCGTTCCTTCAGTAAATGTCCGCGGTTTTAACACCTCAGGCTTGAGGAATGGTTTTTCACCGGTATTATCATGCTGGCCTAAGACTTTGCCGTTGATTTCAGTGCCATATAAGGTGGCCTTGTGGAAATTCAGATATTTCTCACGGGTTTCTTTGGCGTCGCCAGTATAGCGGGGATCTTGCGGCCGTTCTTGAGCATTAATAAAGTAAGCGACATCCCACGCTTCCTTATCAGTTAAGCGCCCAGGTTGGCCGAGTGGCATGTTATTTTTGATAAACGATGCCGCAGTAAAGACGCGAGATAATCCTGCGCCCCAGTTATAAGAGGCATCGCCCCATAGCGGTGGGAATACCACCTCGCCATTGACTTTTTTACCTTCCCCGTTCGGACCATGGCACACCGCACAATTATGTGCATAAACGACCGCCCCTTGCGTAAAGCTAATATCCTTGGGCATTTCGTTGCCGAGGGAACTAAACCCGCGCCCGCCAATGTTACGATCATATAATTTTGCGCCCTTAGCCATGTATTGATGGTAGGCCACAAGGGAGAGCATGGTATCGCTGCCATATTCAGGCGGGGTTCCATTCATTGAATAGGAAAAACAACCTGCAATCCGTTCTTCAAGCGAGTTGACGTGCCCGTTTTTGCCACGAAAATCCGGGAGTGTTGTTGCCGCAGGCCACACTGGGCCTGACCATGCCATACGCCCTTCACCCATATGACATGATTTACAATTCATGTCGTTGAACACGTATTTACCACGTAACTGCTGGGTGTTCATGAACAAGTCACGACCTTTTAAGATAACTTTACGCAGCTCTGGGTGAAGATCTTTATCATTCTGAATATCGGCCAATGTGGGGGCTTGGTGGTCGTATTGCCCGGGCTTCATACTGGGCAGCTTTACGTGACCGACATCATTGCTCTGTATTGCAAACGCCGCTGAGGCGCCAAATAGCAATGCTGCACTCATACTGATGAACAACGCGTTTAGAGGTTTCATTGTCCTTCTCCTTCTACTGCTTGGCCACAGCGGGCTGGCTTGCTAAATAGGCGGCAACGGCTTCAATTTGTTCTGGACTCAGCCGTTTAGCAATTGCTTCCATTAATTGCACTGGGTCCGAGGTGCGCTGTCCTTGTTGCCACAACTCCAATTGTTGCTTGAGGTAGCTGGCATGCTGCCCAGCGATACCTGGAAAGGTGCCATCAACACCTTGGTTATTAGGTCCATGGCAGCTGGAGCAGGGCGGGAGGTAGTTATCCCAGTCACCTTCTAAGGCAAGCTTTTTACCTAAGGCTAATTGCTCTTCTGACGCAGTTGCTGCGGCTGGAGCTGGCACCGGTAAGGTGGCGAAGTAGGCGGCAAGATCAGCCAGCTGTTGTTCGTCGAAGTTATCAATATTCATGGTCATGGCAGCGTTCACACGTTGTCCTTGCTGGAAGGCAATCATTTGACGCAATGCGTAATCCGCATCGAGTCCGGCAATCCGTGGAAAGGTTGCAGCCGCCATTCCCTCACCTTGCGGACCATGGCATGCTGCGCAGGGAGCGCCGCTACCATCTCCTTGCATGGCTAAGGTTTGGCCATTTGCCGGATCCCCACTTGCATACACTGAGGCTTGCATGAAACCAGTCCATGCTATCGCTACAAGTAATACTTTGATCTTCATCAGTACATCCTTTGTTGGTTGGGCTCATACCTTCGTATTTTAGACTATGCTGATATAAAATACCTATGAATAGTATGGTTAATTAGACACATCGTTGATTTTGTTGATGCTGGTCACCGATTGAGTCGGCATCTGCAGTACGGAGGCAACCTCATGAAAACAAACCATCAGTTCGTCATCGGTGCATTAGCAATGATGGCTGTATCCACCCCTGCATTCGCAGACGACGCAGGGACTAAAATTTCAGGCCAAGTGTTCGCCAACTTCAGTAACATTCAGATTGACGACCAACGCAACGACAATGAAGGGTGGCAGCCTGATTTGAAACGCTTCTATATCAATCTTGATCATCGCTTTAACGAGGATTGGTCGTTGAAAATCACCACGGATGTGCAATGGCAGCGGCAGCAAGATCCAACGGATGTCTGGTTCCGCCATGCCTACTTACAGCGGCGCTGGGATAATGGGTATTACCTGAAGTTAGGGGTGGCAGAGTTACCCTGGATTGATTACATCGCGCAGCGTGTTGGCTACCGCTATGTTGATGCCAGCTTGAACCCGAAGAATCAGCTTGCATCACCGACAGACTTAGGGGTTCATGTCGGACATAAAGGTGAGCGTTTTTCTTACAGCGTGGCCATGGTCACTGGTGCTGGCTTTAAGAAACCCGCTGTTGCAGAGCAGGTAGACATTGAAGCTGCGGCTATCTGGCACATCAGCCCGAGTCTTGATCTTGCAACCGGTTGGTATGAAGGCGCTCGTGCACTGGATAAAAATGATGCACTGGAAAAATTGCATAACGCGCAACGTTGGAATATGGCGCTGAGCTACCGCAGTAAAGGAAAGCGTTTGGGTGTTGAATACGCATATAACGATAACTGGAAGCAAGTGACGTCGTTAGCTGAAGACGCCAGTGATGGTTGGAGTATTTGGGGAAGTTATCCTATTGCTGACGACTATTCTGCGTTTATTCGGTATGACGTAGTGCATCCGAGCCGTCGTTTAAATCCAGAATTAAAACAAGACTATTGGCAACTTGGGGTTGATTGGCAAGCGTTGCCAGGGCTGACGTTAGCGCTTGTTGCGAAACAAAGTGAAACCACTGATTTCACTCTTGACCGCACACAAAATGAAGTCGGTGTCTGGGCCATGTGGAATTGGTAAGGTTTTAACCAAGATAAAGGGGTAACGACATCAGCAGGTCATGAAGTTCTTCGTTGCTTGATACATCGAAGATGCTGATATTTGCGTATTGGCCAGCAATGCGCCGCCAATAAGGCAGCCCTCAGCTTGTGTTATAAACTAAAGCGCGCGTAAAGCGGGTTATGGTCTGAAATTTTGCTGGTATCAATGGCCGACGTATCGTGCAGCGAAAGCTCGCGGTAAAAGATAAAGTCGAGCGGGTGCTGGCGATAGGTTTTGATGTGGTGAGAATCGGCCATGATCGCCTGACGCAGGCCAATGCTGCGGCAAAACTGCATCAGTCGTAAACGCCGCTCACGGTTCCACACGTTAAAATCACCTGCCACAATAAGTGGGCCTTGGTGGCCTAGAATTTCACTTTTGATCAGCTCAATTTCGTGAGAAAACTGGTTGGCACGCACAAAGTTAATGGCATGCACATTCACCACCAACAAGGAGCCTCCCTCCGCCAGCATATGATACGAAAGCATGTAGCTTTTATGAGTTGCAAACATGCCCTCACGCTTTTGGGTGAGACGAGGGTGAGCTTCTCCAAATGCGTATTGGCTTGCGGTAAGCACGCCATATATGGACCGGCGGGTTTGCATATTGGGTGCAACCGCATAGGACCAATGTGGCAATAGTTGATTGCTATTGGTGGTCAATTTGGCTTCTTGAAGCAACAAAAACAAACTGGGATGTGTTTCTAACACGTCGGATAAGGCGTGTTGAAATTCCACTGTTTCGGTACGCTTTTGTGTATTCCAGCACAACACCCCAAACTCGTCACCACGATGGATGGGCTGCTGGTGTATAAATTGCTGAGGAAATACAACTTTGGGTCTAAGCACTACGATTCTGCCCTTTAAAAATCCACAGACTGCTAAATTTCTCTGTTGTCTATATTATATCCACTTTAGCCGAAAATAGCACCCATTGTCGTCGCTGTCATATGACAGTCGTGCCACTGTCGGTAAACTGTCGTCACGCATGCCGGAATGGCATGCTGTAATACGGTTATCAATCACAGCATTACCAATAAGAGGACGTCAAGATGACCGTTACATCGAATCATTCAGAACTCATCAAACCCAACCACAGCGTTAGCGGGGGCGTTTGAGATTGAGCGCAGTTCGCTAGAGCTTCCAGCGATGCCTGGACCCGACGATCAACCAGCCTTAACAAGACAGGTGCCTTGGTGGTGGCTTACTGCGACATTCTTGTGTGGTGTTGGCGTGGGAATGTTGGTACTGAAACTGATGAATTAGGCGGCTTTGGCACGGCTGGCACGAATTTTTAATGAATTAATAGGACGCCAGTCAACGCCCAACATCCAGCTATGGTTAGTCCCTGCTGTACTGTATTCAGCGGTACGCCAAGCTCCGTTTAATTCTAACGATTCGGCAAAGGCGGCATCGGCCAGTAGTGGAACTTTAAACTCAGTAAAGATTTCTGTTACATCGTATTCCCCAGACACTGGATTAGCGGTGTAGTAATTCGCACCTAAGCCTACAGCTCATTTCCATCAGCGGGCACAGTGTGCGCCTCACGTTTCCCGGCGAGTGGCATCCAAACGGGCGCAGTGTGTTGAAGTTTGATGCTACCACTGGCGCGTTGGTAAGCCACTCAGATGTACGTAATAGCAGCCAAGGTTATTTACTTAGCCAGATGATCTATCCGCTTCATGTTGCCGCTGTTGGCGGTATCGCTTGGTTAGTGGTGGTACTCGTTGGTGGGATAGCACTTATTTTGCTACCGATTACGGGAATCTACTCCTGGTGCTGGCGTCAGTACCAGTTATATTTATGATGTAATGGGCAATGGCAATAACAATGCCGTTTTTCACCCCTAACTGCTCCGATTTTTCGGGGAGATTACAGCCCAGCTTTAGTCTGGGCTCCATTTGGTTTCACGTGCTGTATTATGGGGCCATTTGGCCTATTAATTCCCCCAACATGTCATAGGCTTCAGTACATGTCGGAGCCGTGGGGCTGACTTCAGCTTCCTGTCCAAGAATTCTGACTGTTGCTCTAGCTGTACAACTTGCTGACATAGTCGACATCTCGTCGTCGAAATCTGTATTGAAACTTACAGATTTCAATTCAAAGTCAACAGAATATTTTTTCGCTTCGTCATATAATCGCAATAACGCTTGGCGAGAGCTATCACGCTCACTACTTGGTAAAGTTTCGACTAATTTTTCAATACTGATATTATTTTCTAAGGAGTTAGCAGAAACATTGCCACTCACAAGACCAGTAGAAAAAATCACAATTGACGCTAATGCTATGGTTTTAATAAGGTTATACATAATTGTTCTCCATATAATCTACTTTACCATTAGCAAGAAGCATCCAATAGCTTCTGCTATTATTCTGTTAACACAAACACAACCCGAATTCAACTATTAACTGCAACACCCGCTCATAGCTAGTTGCAATTGTGTAATCCCCCCCAGAAAATCGGAGCAGTTATAAGTAGAAAATTCCGTTAAACTAAAACGAAGGAGTTTTCTGTTCTGCGTCGAAATCGACACTTTTGAGACCGATTAATGACAAAGTTGGTCACAGAAAACCAACGTAGAAATTTCAAATTTTGACCTTTGCCTCGCGACAAAAAAATTTTAAATATCCGGAAAAACCTGAGTTTTTAGGTGGAAAAATTCCACTTTTTAACTGGATTTAGGGTACGTAGAGTAGCCTATAATTTAATCAATTCAACATGAGGGGTATGGTAATGAAAACCGCAAAAACTCATGGCAACAAACGAGAGCGCTTTGTTCCAAATATCGAGAACTTCAAAACCAGCCTTCGGTACGAGGGGCTCAAGATGAAAGAGCTTCCTTAAGTTTGTTATAAGCCAGCCGATGCCTTTCCTCACTCATTTTTTCAAGGTTATTCAGTTTCCAACGAACAGCAGGCAACTGCTGAACATTGGCAAGTCCGAGTAATGACCAATCCGGTTTGCGTGACTTAAACGTCAAAAAAACGCTCTCTCTTCGTCAGTAAATGTCGCATGCATGCGCGCTACAATTTCCTCACGCGCAGCCACAAGTTCGGCTAACGGGACGTCAATGTCCGCCATCGACTTAAATTCCCCCTCATAAAGAGCAGCAATATCTTTGAAATTGGGTCGTAATAATTCCGAAATAGGACGCGAATGGCTGATCATATAAACAATTAACGCTTTACGTATATCATCCGTGAGGCCTTCATTATCTAAGAGTAGTTTGACGTCGAACAAGTCCCTAGGGTGTTGCCGATCGAGCGCGGCGCAAATTTTACCAGCATAAAGGTCGGCAAAACTGACCACTGAAATTTCCGCGAACCCGAATTCATTTTCAACCGCTTCGGTAACACTCAAAGCGCTTGATTCGTAGACCGTTCCTCGAAGAACAGGTGATAGTTCTATCTTTATCTGAACCTTTCTACCGCCAACATCACGCTCCACCAATAAACGGAGTGCGTCCTTTATAACTTCAAATGAGCGTATGACAGTCACATCTTGCAGCTTTGCTGTGAGGTTTCCCGCTATTTGCTCTAGGTGACTTGTGATTGTTTGAAGTGCCTCATCCCGATCCATCATAGGTAAAAAGACGAGGTCAATATCAACCGACAACCTTGGAAAATCTCTGACAAATAGGTTAATCGCGGTACCGCCTTTGAGCGCAAAACAGTCATGAGCAGCAACAAATGGAAGCACCTGCATAAGCAACTGAACCTGGCGATAATAAATGCTATTTCTATCCATGATAATTTACATCTCCTTGGGAACCGTAATTTGCCATTTGCTTTCCAGGCGACCATTTACTGCGATAGCTCTTTTACCTGAGCCTAAATCGTAGTCTGTTGGCACTAAATATTTAAACCAAGGATGTTGATTGCGCTCCGCTAGCCAAAAGAATAACCGCTTCACTTTTACATTAAGACAGTTCTTTAGCAGTGTATCTAACTTCCGGGGGGATAAATTATACAACCCCTGAAGCAGCACATCAGCGTGCTCAAAACTTACATGCTTAGGCACCTCATTAAGTATTTCCAGATAAGCTTTTTCAACACATGAATACGTTATTTCCGGCAAGCCTTTTGCCCATTCATAATGACGAAACACACTTTGATCAAGCAGTAATGACTCAGGCCACAGGCGCTTCGTGCCATGCCATGCAAAAGTAGCTTCCACATCTATTTTATTAACCCACGCCGGGAGCTTAACGGGAGAGTATAAGTTAATTACAGGCTTACCACGTTTATTTACGAAATGGCTTACGCCGTTTGCCGCTAACGCACTCAAACCACCGACATGAACAGGAAGCTTAGCCATTTGTTGCAGTGAAGCGACTATGCCTTGCCAATTCGGATGGGCTTCACCTCGATGATAAACACCGGGAACGACTACGACTAAAGCTCCTCTTCGAACGGAATTGTCGATGTAATGCAAACTTAACCCCTGTTCTTGTAGCCAACGTTTCGTTGCGACCATACCAAGCGGAAGTTTTTGTTTTAGCGTTTTGCCTGCTTCGTGATTTAGCATGTGATGCTCTTTTAGGTTTACAATATTATCTATATACGTTGATTATTGACGTGGATTCCACATTAATCAAACCAACATGGTTTGATAATAAAGTTAAACACGTCGATAAACAACGTATATTTGTTACTTTTCAAACTGATTGAGCTCAATAACATCGTGCAGCCGACATAAATAGCGCTCGTTTAGCTGTATGATTCTGTGGGGTAGTTACAGTTGGGTTTTCTACTTATAACTGCTCCGAGTTTTTGGGGGATTACACTGGATGTGCCGCATTTTACGCATCAATGGAAGATTATCAGAAAGAGAACTTTTCAAAGTTAGTCAGCCAGCTCTTTTCAGGGTAGGCTTTTTAGAGTTCAAAGCCATTCTTCCAAACGGCTTGTGGGTGAAAAAGCGCCCGCAAGTTCGTTGTAGCACCGGCATCAAGTAGCAGTAGGTCAGCTTTCATCCCATCGGCAATTCGTCCTTGATGCGGTAGCGCAAAAGCTTTGGCTGGCGCCGCGGTTGCTGCGTGCAGCACTGATTCGAGTGGCAAACCAGCACGCTGCAACATATCGAGTTCTACCAGCAATGACCAACCGTGAGCGGTGGTAGGGTTCGGTGCATCGCTGCCGGCTAGTATTGGCACTCCGGCTTGATACAGTCGTTCGGTGGTGAGTAGCAGATTGTTATAAAAGTGCGCGGGAAACCGAGTGTTGCCAAATGACTTATTGAGGCTGGCCTTTGCACTTGCAGGAAGCTCTGGGTTTTCTGCGGTGAGTAGCTCGTCGTTGAGTTCGCCACGCAACATACCCTCATAAAGCGCCATCGTCGGTATGATAAAAGTCCCGTTGCTGCGCATCAGTTGCACCAGCTCATCGTTCGCGGGGCGGTCAAAGAAACCATGCACCAGGCCGTCTGCACCCGCTTTGACTGCGTCCATCGCTGACGCGTGATCGGCAACATGCACTACCGCTAGATGCTGCGCTTGATGGGCTGCCTTAATGGTGGCTTCCAGTTCCGTATACGAAATTGACGGCGCATGTTGATAAGCGGCACCAGCATGGGTGTAGACGATTTTGATAAAATCAGAGCCACTGTCGAGACGTTTTGCAACAGCTTCGGGGGCTGCGGAAGGTTCACTTAAAGTCGGTACGGGAATACCGTATTGCGTGCCATGGCCGTTAGGTGCAGTGACTAAGTAGCCAGCACCAAAGATATCAGCATGTTTAGCTTGTCGGGTTTCCGCTCGTGCCGCTTTATGCTGCTGCAAAAAGTTAGGGTCACCAAACATATCGATCACGGTGGTCACGCCAAAGTTCAAGCTTTGTTGAAGGGCCTCCCCCCATACGTGCACATGTGCGTCAATCAAGCCTGGCATCAGCACTTGGCCTTGGGTTTCACGGTAGGGTAAGTCAAGGTCAGGTCGTTGCATCGAGAGCTTCGTAATCCAGCCCTCACGCACGACCACGAATTTTTCTTCGCGCCATTTTTCGCCGTCAAAGATGTTCACCGGACCGATCACGAAGCTGTTGTCGTTCGCCACGTCAGCCGTTTTCGGAGTTGGTAAATTCAATACGATAGCCAGTACAGCAACAACAGCGGCAAGTAATAGAAGTATCTTTTTCATAGGTAATAGGCTCTCATTTAAATTAGTGCGAAAGGCGCTGGTAACGCCAGTGCACGAGAACGGTGAGTAGTATGGTGAAGCCGACAAGAGCAGCCACGTGCAGCCAAATGCTATGGCCCTGACTGGTGCCAATCACAGCATGTGCCAATTGTGCATAGTGGTAAGCGGGCAGGCCGTAGGCTATGTATTGCGCGGTTTCCGGCAAAAACTGAATGGGCACCCACAAGCCTGACAAGAAGGCCATGGGTAAATAAACCAAGTTGACGACTGCCGGCGCACCTTTGTCGGACAAACAAAGACCGAGCAATAAGCCGATAAGGGCAAACGGCAGCGTACCAATTAGCAATACCAGCAACAGCGCAAGCCATTGCCAAGAGTAGAGTTCAACGCCAGCAAAAATCCCACCGGTGACAAACAATATTAAGGCAATGCACAGGGCGAATACCAAGCTACTGAAATACTTGGCGGCGACATAAGCACTTAATGGCATAGGCGCAATGCGCTTCAAGGTAAGCCAGCCATGGGCTCGGTCACTCGCGACTGCCGTTGCATAGTTAAACATTGCTGGCCCTATCATGCCGAAACAGGCATAAGAGACGAGCATGTACTGGCCACTGCCCGAACTAAAATTAAAAACGATACCGAAAAAGATATAGAAAGTGACCGGGAATAAAATAGCCGGCAAAAAGAACGCTGGTGTGCGCCATAAACTCAGTAAATCATAGCCCGCTTCTTTAACGTATAAGTTCTGATTAAGCATGGTGTTATTCCTGCATATTGGCTAGGTAGGCTTGCTCGAGTGAACCGTGATCGGCAATCACTTCGGACAAAGTTCCTGCTGCGATGATCTCGCCGTTACGCAACATCGCGACACGGTCGGCCAAACGCTCGGCTTCTTCGATGTAGTGGGTGGTTAGCACAATGGCGGTGCCATCAGAGCGGTATTTTTGAATATGCTGCCAAAGTGCATGACGCGCCTCGACATCCATGCCGACAGTCGGCTCATCAAGAAACAGCAAATCGGGCTTGCCAGCAACGGCGAGGGCGAAAAGGACTTGCTGGCGCTGGCCGCCAGAAAGTTTGCCAAAGCGTTGTTTGGCTATTCTATTTAGGTTGAATTCTTCAATGAGCTCGGCAACCTGAAAACCGTTTTGATAATAGCTACAAAACAGGTCCAACTGCTCGTAGACGGTTAGGTTCGCTGCCAGCGCGCCGAGTTGCATCATGACACCTAAGCGCTGTCTGACGGCGAGCGATCGTTGTTGTGTTAACATAGGCTGCCCCAATAGCTCGAGCTGATCTGTTTGGTAGGAGTGCATGCCAAGCACACTGTTGATCAACGAGGTCTTGCCTGCGCCGTTTTTACCAAGTACCGCAAGAACCTCCCCGCTGTAGGCGGTGAGATCAACGTCGTTAAGAGCGCGATGTTGGCCATAGCTTTTGCTTAAGCCGTGAATAGATAGGTGTGCGACTGCCATGAGTGATCTCCAGTAAATAATGGTATCGCCAAGTTTAGAGGGCAGGGGCTCACGCGGCAGTAGCTTTTATCAGCAATTGAAGGTGACAAATGTCACTGGTCGAATGGGCTAGTAATGGTCATAATGAAAGCACTTCGAACGGAAGAAGCAGATGATGACTAGCGATAACACCACACAAAAAACCTCTAACGAAGAAGCGAAACACACTTGGGTTTACTTATTTAACTTAGGCTTTTACATCCTGCCGATGGTGCTATTCCCCTATACGGTCAGCGAAATCGTGTTGCTTTCGCTCGCCATGTTGGTATTTGTCGCTCTGTATTTTTATTGCTTCTATTTGCCCTACCAACGCATGCTTTGGCCGATTATCGGTATGTATGTTATTGCCTGTGCGGTCACGCCGTGGAACCCAGGGTCCGTTGCCTTATTCAGCTACGTCGGCTTTTTCGTCGGCTTTGCCTACCGTTGGCCGTATGCCTTAGCCGCAGTAGTGGGACTTATCGGGACCTTGGCAGTATTTCAGTGGACTATAGGTACCCATTGGGATCTGTTTTTCCACTACGGCAGTGTCATCGTTATCACCGTTGCGATTTTTGGTCGTATTGAACGCTTGCGGCAGCGGCACGCCGCCTCAGAGCGTCGTAGTGCCGACGAAATCGAACGTCTAGCAACGAGTGTGGAGCGCGAGCGCATCGCGCGCGACTTACACGATATCTTGGGGCATACACTTTCAAGTATTGTATTGAAGTCGGATTTGGCCAAAGCGCAACTCGGCAAACAGCAGTATGATGCTGCCGCGCAACAATTGCAGGGACTTAGCGAAATAGTACGCCACAGCTTATCGCAGGTGCGTCAAAGCGTGTCGGGCTATAAACATAGTGGGCTTGCGCTCGAATTAAAACGCTTAGAACAACGCTTGCATGAAGCCGGTTTTCGCACCGATATTTTAGGTAAACCACCGCTGTTGGATGCACCTCGTGAAACTGCCTTAGTACTCGCCATAACCGAGCTGGTTACGAACGTTATTCGACATAGTTCTGGCCAGATCTGCACTATTCACTTTGATGAAAGCGTCGATGTCTATCGGGTGCAAATTACCGATGACGGAAGTCATGTTGAGGTCCAAAGTGGCAACGGTTTGGTGGGAGTACAACAACGAATGCAAGAGCTCGGCGGCTCCGTCGAAGTGTCTACCACCCGAGGCTGGGTGGTCGCCTTACAGTTACCCAAGCTTGAAATGCCGAAAATCAACGGAGCAACAGCATGAAAATTCTGCTCGCCGAAGACCAAACCATGGTGCGAACCGCCTTAGCCAGTTTGCTTCGCCTAGAGGCCGGTTACGAGGTCGATGAGGCGGTCGACGGCGCTGCGGCGCAGCAACAATTACAGCAGGAGCACTACGAAATACTCCTAACCGACATTGAAATGCCGCACCTTTCTGGGCTAGAGCTTGTGCGGTGGGTGCAGCAACACCAGCCAGCACTCAAAACCGTCATCATTACGACCTTTAATCGCGCCGGCTATATCAAACGTGCCGTCGATGCTGGAGTGAGCGGCTTCTTACTCAAGGATGCCCCTATTGCGACACTCATTGATTCACTACAAAAGGTTTGTTCAGGAGTGCGGGTGATCAGCAACGAATTACTGCTGCAAGCACTCGGCCAACACGACCCGCTAACTGAAAAAGAGCGCAAGGCATTGCAGCTAGCGGGGCAGGGTATGAGTACTCAAGCTATTGCTGAAGCGCTGTTTATTGCTGAGGGAACCGCGCGTAATTATCTCTCAGAGGCCATCAGTAAGTTGCATGCAAGTAATCGCGTCGAAGCGGCACGCATTGCGCATCAAAAAGGGTGGTTGTAGAGGCTATCACCGGTCTAACCCTTCAAAAGCGCATGACCGCTCTACAGATTTAGTAGCAAATTAACACTCCTTTGAAAGTTACAATCAAGCTAGCAACCGAATGTGAATACATGCGTTTTTTCGTTGTTGAGCATCGACTTTAATCATTTTTTTGTTTGCTGACTCAGCACTAACCTTATACCGGTCAAAACACTGAATGAGAATACTGAGGTACGTACTATGGAATAGTCTTTCGATATATGGCGCACCCGACAGGAGTCGAACCTGTGACCTCTGCCTCCGGAGGGCAGTCACGGGTTCGGTGGTAAATCGTTAAAGCTAGGTGTAGCATGGGTTTAAACGGTGTTCTGACAATTTGTTTTGCGTTGAAATTGACACTTTCGAGGCCGTTTAATGACAAATTTGGTCACAGAAAACCGACTCCAAAATTTCAAATTTTGACCTTTGCCTCGCGACAAAAATTTCTGAATCTCCGGAAAAGTCTGAGTTTTGAGGTAGAAAAAATTCCACCGTATTGGACATGGCTTAGACGAGTGGCATAGGTTATAATTTATGCGACTCATCATAAGGGTACATGATAATGAAACGCACAAAAAACAGCCCAGATAAACAAGAGCGCTTTGTTCCAAATATTGAGAACTTCAAAACCAGTCTTGGGTATGAAGGCCTTAAAATGAAAGAGTCTTCTGAAAAGCAGTCTATCGCATCTTTAAAACGTAAATATGCGAGATAAGTACGGCGTTGGGCAAGATCCGTATTGTTACCCAGACGCGGATGTTTTGGTTAACAAGCTCAATATTCGCGATGAGGAAACTCTTGCCGCTGCCGAAATAGAATTTACTACCCTACGTTATAAATCCTACACAGCTACTACATTAAGCATTCAGGAATTCACACTCGAGCATCTACAGCGTATACATCTGCATTTATTTCAGGATGTATATGATTGGGCTGGCGAGTTACGAACAATTGATATTTCAAAAGGTGCAACTCGATTCTGCACGGCTTCAAGAATCAAAGCTGAGGCGGATAGGTTATTTCGCCAAATTCCTTTGTTAGAACATGCGAAAACACCAGAGGTTTTCGTGCGTGAAGTTGCTGATTTATACTGCGAGATTAACTTATTACATCCATTCCGAGAAGGTAATGGGCGTGCGCAACGATTCTTTTTTGAAGAAATGCTATTTGCACTTGGTTATGACGTATTGTGGCCTGAAATTTCGCAGCAAGAGTGGGTCGATGCCAATGTTTCTGGTGTGAATCTCGATCTTCAGCCACTTGTCGATATTTTTTCGAGCGCCATGAAGACAAGAGCAGAGTTCAATCAGTAATAGCACTTTCTATTCATAACCGCTCCGATTTTTCGGGGGGATTACAATACCACCCTCAGATGGTTGATAGATCGACTCCGTAGTTGAGTTCCTCTGCGAAGTCCGGCAGTCCGTAACCGATGGTTTTCTTGTAGAAAGGAG
>NZ_FMXN01000002.1 GCF_900104245.1 Pseudidiomarina indica | reverse complement strand
GAGACAGTTCGGTCCCTATCTGCCGTGGGCGTTTGAGAGTTGAGAGGGGTTGCTCCTAGTACGAGAGGACCGGAGTGAACGAACCTCTGGTGTTCGGGTTGTCACGCCAGTGGCACTGCCCGGTAGCTATGTTCGGAATCGATAACCGCTGAAAGCATCTAAGCGGGAAGCGAGCCTCAAGATAAGCTCTCACTGACATGTAATTGTCCTGTAGGGTTGTTGAAGACTACGACGTTGATAGGCGGGATGTGGAAGCGTAGTAATGCGTTGAGCTAACCCGTACTAATTGCCCGTGAGGCTTAACCATACAACACCGAAAGTGTTTTGGTTGTGTGAATGCGACATAAGTTCGAGCTTTTACCGACGTGATGGTGAGAGTGGCATCGTTTTTATAATCAGTGCGTTGATATTGTTACCAGTTTTTGCCTGGCGGCCATAGCGAAGTGGAACCACCTGATCCTTTCCGAACTCAGTAGTGAAACGCTTCAGCGCCGATGGTAGTGTGGGGCCTCCCCATGCGAGAGTAGGACACTGCCAGGCTTCAAATACGAACCCCGAGCTTCATCGCTCGGGGTTTTTTTGTGCCCGCGATTCATCATCTGCTACCGTTCTTGATTATTTGACCTTATAATCAAGCGCATGAATAAACTCTCAGTTTTTGAAGACTTATCAAAATTTCACACCTTTCGATTACCTTCGAAAGCTCGTTCCATTTTAACGATACGTGAACGGAAGGATGTTGAATCCTTGCCGCGAAATGCCTATGTGTTAGGTGAAGGCTCTAATACCCTATTTCTAACGGATATTTCCTTTCCGATTGCCTTAATGCGGATGCAGGGAATCACGATCACTGAAGCAGCAGATCACTGGCTGGTAGATGTGGCAGCGGGCGAAAATTGGCATCAATTGGTGATAAATTTAACTGCCCAAGGAATTTATGGACTTGAAAATTTAGCGTTAATTCCAGGTACAGTGGGTGCTGCACCCGTGCAAAATATCGGCGCGTATGGCGTTGAAGTCGCACAATTTATTCGAGAGATTGAGACGTGGGATCGGGAGCGATCGACTTATCAGGTGTTTCCCGCCGCTGAATGCCAATTTGGCTATCGTGATAGCGTGTTTAAACAGAATCCCATGCGGTGGGTGATTTTATCTGTGCGCTTTGAGTTCCCTAAAGCGTGGAATCCAGTGTTAACTTACGGCGAACTCGCGGCACTGGGAGGGGATGTTTCCGCAGCCACGGTCATGAACGCGGTGATCAGCATTCGGCAAAATAAATTGCCAGATCCAGCAGTCATTCCAAATGCCGGGAGCTTTTTTAAAAATCCCGAAATCTCTCAAGCTCAATGGCAACAAGTCCAGCAGGATTATCCGCAAATGCCTCACTATCATTTACCGAGTGGTAAAGTAAAGTTAGCAGCAGGCTGGATGATCGACCAGTTACAGCTTAAAGGGCATCGTATTGGAGGAGCTGCTGTTCATGATCGACAAGCCCTGGTTTTGGTGAACAGTCATAACGCCGTCGGGGACGATGTGGTCTGTTTAGCGCGTTATATTCAGCAGCAGGTTCATAAAATGTATGGTGTTGAACTTGAAGCGGAAGTGCGTTTGTTAGCTCAAAAAGGATTGGTGATATTATGAAGCCGTTGAGGATTGAACGTGTTGTCCGAGTCATCGAAACGCTCAGCGATGGACAATTTCATTCCGGGGAAGAGTTAGGAGCAGCTCTAGGCGTAAGCCGTACTGCCATCAGCCAATATATTAAAGATGTTCAAAAGCTTGGTATTGATGTGTTCCGTGTCACCGGCAAGGGGTATCGGTTATCGAGCCCACTGCAATTACTCAGCCTGCCAGAGTTACAGGAGTTATTGGAAGAATACCAAGAAGATTCAACCAATGTGGCGTTAGAGCGAATCGTGACTTCGACCAATGACCGAGTTAAACACGGCATTAAATATGGGATAAGTTCTGGCCATGCGCTCTTGGCTGAAGCCCAAACGCAAGGCCGAGGACGTCGCGGTAAACGCTGGCTATCACCATTTGCGAGCAATTTATACATGAGTATGTATTGGCGCTTGGAACAAGGGATGAGTGCTGCTATGGGGCTCAGCTTAGTGATTGGTACCGTGGTTGCTGAGCTCCTGAGTGAATTAGGGGTCTACGATGTGCAATTGAAATGGCCGAATGACGTGATTATTCATGATAAAAAAATAGCCGGTGTTTTAATTGAGCTAGAAGGCCAGGCCTTAGATACAGCACATGTGGTGATTGGGGTAGGATTGAATATTGCGATTCCCTCGTACCTTAGTGATAAAATCGATCAGCCGTGGACTGATTTAAGTCAGTTATTGCCGACGCCCATTGATCGTAATCGCCTTGCTGCACTGCTCATCATGAAAACCCGGGCAGCATTGCGAGAGTATGGTCAACACGGATTAGCTGCATTTACCGCGCGGTGGAACCGACTTGACCGATTAGCGAAAAAGCCAGTTTGCGTTATCATGGGTGATACCGTGATTGAAGGAATTGCAGAAGGAATTGATGATACCGGCGCGTTGTTACTAAGCCGCAATGGTAAACTAGAGCGCTTCCATGCAGGAGAGGTAAGTTTAAGGTATGACGCATAAATTATTGTTAGACGCAGGAAATACCCGAGTCAAAATGGCGCTCATGGATGAGAATGGCTATCTTGAACCTTGGCAAAACGTGACCTACACCGAATTAGCAGAGCTGCCATTGCCAGCTCCTCTCGACAGTGTTTGGCTCGCTTGCGTCAGTGGGAAAGACAGGCAACAGGCATTAATTGATTGGCTGCAAGGCGTCGCAGTGCCGGTGATTGAAATTAATAGTGAAGCTTCGGCTTTTGGCGTCACCACCTCGTATCGTGAAGCTGAGCGCCTTGGAGTGGACCGTTGGTTGGCACTCGTTGGCGCGTTTGATGAGCAGCCCAAAGCCACGGTTATTGTGGATGCGGGTACAGCGATTACGGTTGACTGGCTTAACGAGCAAGGGGAACACTTAGGTGGTTGGATTGCACCGGGAGTGAACTTGATGCGGGAGTCCGTGGTGAATCGTGCTCCTAAGGTCTTTCCTAACGCTGCAGAACAGTGGGGAAAGGCTCATCAACTGGGGCAAAACACCACTGATTGCTTGCTCAATGGCTGCGTCAATAGCTTTGTCGGGCTGGTTCGACAGGCGATTGCAGTTTCAGAAACCGAACTCGATTGGTTTGATTACCGCATCTTATACAGCGGAGGCTCGATTCCTTTGTTACCCGCCGATCTTAAGCGCCGGGGTGAGGTGCGCAGCGAGCTCGTTCTACAGGGGTTAGCGTGCTACGCAAGAGAAGGGCGGAAGCAATAAAAAAACGCAGTCTAATGGCTGTTAGACTGCGTTTTACTTTGATTCAGATAGCTATCGTTTTATGACAACCGTGAGCGGAAATCACTGTAGTCAAACTTACGAACTAGATCAAAACGGCCATCCCGGCGAATAATGCCAATGCTTGGATGCTCAACACCATTAAAGAACGTTGTTTTGACCATGGTGTAGTGCATCATATCTTCAAACAGGATTCTATCACCCGGTTGTAGCGGCTCTGCAAAGCTGTAGGCGCCAATGACGTCGCCAGCAAGACAGGAGTTCCCACCCAACTTGTAGGTGTAGGGTAATACGCCAGCCTCATCGGCACCGGTGATGGTCGGGCGATAAGGCATTTCTAACACATCCGGCATGTGTGCGGTTGCCGAAATATCGAGAATGGCAATAGCGCCTTCGTTATGGACGATATCGACAACTTCTGCCACCAGAGGACCCGTTTGCCAAGCGACAGCTGAGCCAGGCTCTAGAATGACGCGGATGCCATAGGTTTCCTGTAACCGCTTGAGCTGTTTAATCAAATGGTCAACATCATAACCTTCGCGAGTCATTAAATGACCGCCCCCTAGATTCAACCATTTCATTTGATGCAGTAAATGCCCAAACTTGCTTTCTACTGCAGCCAAAGTGCGTTCCAAAGCGAACGAGTCACATTCGCAGAGGTTATGCACGTGGAGGCCTTCAATGCCGGTTAAATCAGCCCCTTCGAGCTCAGCTGCTCGGATCCCTAAGCGGGAACCTGGAGCGCTTGGGTCATATAACTCAGTTTCTGCTTCCTGATGCTCTGGGTTAACCCGTAATCCAGCAGAAACGCCTGCCGCTAGAACTTGGTCTTGGTAACGCTGCCACTGGGTTAAGCTGTTAAATGAAATGTGATGCACTAAAGGTAATAGCTCATCGATATCTTGTTGCTTATACGCAGGGGCATAGGCATGGACTTCAGCACCAAATTCTTCGGCAGCAAGACGAGCTTCCCAGACCGAGCTGGCGGTACAGCCTTTGAGGTACTCCGCGACCAGCGAGAAGGTGCTCCACATAGAGAATCCCTTCAAGGCCAAAATAATATCGGCCCCGCTCTCTTGTTGAACACGTTGCATCAACTTTAAATTACGTTCCAATAACGCCTCGTCACAAACGTAACAAGGCGATGGAATGGCTGGATTTAAATAAGGATTGCTCATCGTATTAACGCTTAAATGGTGATTCAGTTTCAACAACCTGCCACGGTAAGCCGTAATGGTTGAGGCGATTCATGAACTCATCAGGATCGAATTGTTCCATGTTCCACACGCCGGCTTTCATCCAATGACCTTGTAACATCATGGAAGCAGCGATCATGGCAGGCACACCGGTGGTGTAAGAAACCGCCTGAGCACCCACTTCTTCGTAACAGGCTGCGTGATCACAGTTGTTGTAGATGAAAATGGTTTTTTCAACGCCATCTTTAATACCGGTAACATAGGTACCGATACAGGTCATGCCGGTATAGCCTTCCGCCAGTGAGCCGGGGTTCGGTAACACAGCTTTCAGGAACTCTAATGGCACAATTTTTTGCCCTTGGAATTCGATCGGCTCAATCGACGTCATGCCAACGTTTTCTAATACCCGTAAATGGGTTAAGTATTGTTCGCCAAAGGTCATCCAGAAACGCGCCCGCTTAAGCGTTGGAAAGTGTTTAACTAATGACTCGAGCTCTTCATGGAACAGCAAGTATGACGCGCGTACACCAACACCCGGATAGTCGAGGTCTTCACGGACGCTAATTGGGTCTGTCTCGTGCCATTCACCATTTTCCCAGTAGCGGCCACGCTGAGTGATTTCGCGAATATTGATTTCAGGGTTAAAGTTGGTAGCAAAGGCTTGACCGTGATCACCGCCATTACAGTCAACAATATCCAAGTAGTGAATTTCGTCGAAATAATGTTTCGCAGCGTAGGCTGTAAACACGTTGGTTACACCTGGGTCAAAGCCCGCACCGAGGAGCGCCATGATGCCTTTTTCTTTGAACCGATCATGGTAGGCCCACTGCCAAGAGTATTCGAACTTCGCGACATCTTTAGGTTCGTAGTTTGCGGTATCGAGGTAATGCACACCGGTTTCAAGACACGCGTCCATAATAGGTAAGTCTTGATAAGGTAAGGCAACGTTAATGACTAAGTCAGGTTGCACATTACGGATAAGGTCAGCAACTTGATCCGCATGGTCAGCGTCAACTTGGTAGACACCAACAACCCGGTCTTGGCCGGCTTCTTGTTGGAGCTTCTCACATTTTGACAGCGTGCGGCTGGCCAGATGAATTTCGGAAAAATACTCTGGTAACATAGCGCACTTTTTAACAACAACGCTGGCTACGCCGCCTGCACCAATAATTAATACTCGAGACATGTTTATAAACCCTTCCGTTGTGGGTGAACACAAAGGCTAAAAGATAGCATAGTTTTTGCTGTGAGAGCAGCAGTAAACTTATTGTAACAAGGATTAGCGAATCAATTCGACATATTCCCGCGCAACTTGGCGCAACTGTCGCTGCATGCTTTGCTGACTGCTATAGCCATATTGCCGAGTAATGGCTGCTAAGTTATCGCTCATATTAAGAATTTGGCCAGGTAAGCTGGTGCCTGAGGCGCGTAGAGGGTATTTAAGATCGCAGACAATCCATGCGAACTGCGCTTCGGTGAAGGGTAAATTAGCATGGGCAAAGCCGCGCAGGATGTTCTTCGCAATAGCATACATGGAATCTGTCACAATCAGTGGTTGTCGATTGCGCCATTCGAGTTCGGCTTGGCAAAATTGGTGTAGCTGCTTTAAGAGTGCCTTAGATTCAGCCTGCAGGCCTTGTGCGACAAGCGCATTGGGATAACCGCTAGCCATATTCAATTTACGCCCTAAACGAATCATTTGGTACAGACTTTGTTGCCAAAACTTCAATACGTTGGGGTTGGCGCCAAAGCTTGAGCCGAGTGCATCAATGCCCGCTTCTTGCGCTTGGACTTGTAACTGCTGCAATAACTTTAACCCCACGCCATGACGCCGGGCGCTGTCTCTAACAGCAATGCGTGTCACCCGCCACCATTGCCAGTTTAATACGCTTGGT
This sequence comes from Pseudidiomarina indica, assembly GCF_900104245.1. Taxonomy (GTDB): domain Bacteria; phylum Pseudomonadota; class Gammaproteobacteria; order Enterobacterales; family Alteromonadaceae; genus Pseudidiomarina; species Pseudidiomarina indica. The sequence continues at coordinate 332,940 of NZ_FMXN01000002.1, read as the reverse complement.
TGCTGTAAATAGAAGCCGAGTGCTTGTGGCAAAACTTGGCCGTTTAGTCGACGTTGGCCATCGACGATGGGCTGATGCAGTGACGCAGGCAATTCACCTTCACAGCTATACCAAATCACCCCAATGAGCTCGTGTTGGGTTCGTGCTAAGAGTAAGCGCTGCTGTGCGTCATCCAGCAATAAGCGGAGGTCGTTGGGGCTACTTTGGTAGTGCGCTTCAAGTAATAGAGCGATGACGGCTTGTAGCTCCGCTTCGGTTAATTGATGACTGTGGCAATCCCGAAAAGTGACGTCACCCAAGTCAAATTCCGCTGTCGGTAAGGCGACCTCTTGGGGTTGAGACGGTTTCATTAATAACGCTTGGTTCAGCCAAGGTTCGACTTCGTCCAACGTCGACCAACGTAACGGCTCTTCCAGCTGATGCACTTTACTTAACCGCTGTTCAGTCAGCCATTCGACAAACCGAATCGCAAAGCCACGCCCACAACCTTCATAGCCATCCACGGTACTGGCAACAGCCCACACGGTAAAACGGCGGACCAATTCTTGCAAAATATGCATAGGGATTGCTGCTGCTTCGTCGATTACCAGCCGGATACTTCGCGGCTTGTATTCTCGCAGTAGTTTGTCCCAGGGGACGAAGCGAACACTTTGGTTGGCATGGGTGAGTAATAGCTCGACCGCTGCCGGGCGCGGGCCTGTGACAATGAGCTCTAACCCACGATATTGTTCACGCCAACCTGCACACGCTAACCCCAAGGTAGCACTTTTACCGCGGCCCCGGTCCGCCATCAAAATATGGCAGGTGCCGGGCAACTGCAGCATGGAGTCAACAATCTGCTGTTGCGCTGAGGTCGGAAAGGTGGGAATGAATGGGCTAGGAACTATGGCAGCTTCGGTGTGCGTCAATACCTTGAACCAATCGGTCGCTGAGGTGATGTGGTGGACGGTCTTAAATTGTTGTGCTGTTTTAAGCAAGCGTTGCTTAAAAGGAGTTTCCTGTTCCGGCAGCATGACGAATAACAAGCCACCACCACGAACAGTCCCAGCTAAAGCAGCCAATGCATCGGCATGGATGTTGTCTTGGAAGTCGAGAACGACGGTGTCATTAGTGGCCCCTAGATAATCACGATAGCGATGAACCGCAATGGTTTGCGGATTGCTGGAGGACAAATAGAGAGGGTGCGGAAACTCTTGCTGAATACTTGCAAGCTGCTGTTGTTGCCACTGGAGGGGCCCATCAAATAAAAAGACTGCTCGTCGATGAGCAGTCTTTAATTGTTGAAGAGCGGGTTGCAAGGTCATCATTTAGATAATTGAAATACCAAAGAATTTAGTGAGTACCGTGTTGATAAATACGGCGGCCAAGATGACCGGAATAAAGGTGCCAATGGCAACATTAACATACTTACCAAACCAGCTATTTCCGTAGCCAGGGTTCCCTTCACTGAGTTCTGCCGTTAATTGTGCACGTTTCCAGCGGAACCGAACAAAGAGACAAATCAAGAGCCCATTTAACGGGAGAATGGTGTCATAGAATACGTCACTAATAATATCGAAAACAGATTTATCGACCCCTGCGTAGTGAGCAAATTGGGTCAGCCAAGGAACGATGCCAAACGATGTTGCTGCAATTAATGTTAGTACGGTGATCAATGTGCCAATAATCATTAACGCTTTCTTACGCGAGATATTGCGTTTTTCCATGAGTGATGAGGTTGGCACTTCAATAATAGAAACCAGCGATGTAATTGCCGCCACGAAGGCTAACAGGAAAAACAGGGTAGCTGCGATACTGGCTGGTACATATCCGATGGTTTCAGAAAGAGCTAAAAAGATATTCGGGAAAAATGAAAACACCATGCTGACGGAGGAAGTGCTGAGGGTATCAACGTTGGTGTTAGGGAAAATCGCAAAAATGGCAGGTAACGTCATCAACCCCGCAATAAACGCAACCGAGGTATCCGTGATTGCAACTAACTTGGCTGATGTGACGATGTCATCATTACGGCGGAAATAGGACCCATAAGTAATAAGAATCCCCATGCCAAGCGATAATGAAAAGAACGCCTGCGATAATGCACCGTTAATGACAGAACCATCAATACGACTGAAATCAGGGACGAGATAAAACTTGATACCGGCGGATGAACCATCGAGTGTTAATACAAAAATAACCAATAAAATCAGCATAATAAATAATGCTGGCATTAACACTTTGGAGGCCCGCTCGATGCCATTACGAACCCCTCCAAGTAAAATGAGGTATGTAATCGCAATCACCGCAACCAAGTAACCTAAAAAGCTCATCTCATTCACAAAGGTCCTGAAATAGCCGTCACTGGCGATGAGGTCTAAGTTACCGATGACTGATTGAAAGAGGTAACCAAATATCCAGACCGTGATCACCATGTAAAACACAGCGATCATAAAGGGGGTGAAAGTAGCAAGAAATCCCGCTATCTTCCATCGCGTTAGCCCTTCTCCTAATTCGGTGTATGCTTTTTGCGGACTATGTTGAGTGCGACGGCCTAATCCCATTTCAGCAAGCATGACCGGTAAGCATATGAATGCGACAAAACACGCATAAATCAGAAGGAAAGCCGCGCCGCCATTTTTTGCTGCTGCGACTGGGAACCCAACGATATTACCGATACCAACTGCTGACCCTGCCGCAGCAAGAATAAATCCAATTTTAGAACCAAACTGTTCCCGTGGTGCGCTCATCTTGAGAATCCTTGCTTATAGTTGTTATGAGTGATTGCAAACGCTCCAATGCTAACGCAAGCGAAAACCTCGAGCAAGCAGACCAGATTAAAGGCTGGGATTCTGCGTTGGCTGGTTTTGCTTACGATAGCCAACGCAGTAGCTTTTGTTTGAACTGCGTGTACGGGGCGTAGCGAAATAATGGATCCGGGCTAAATGGACGTTGCATCACAGCCTTAAAATGGCTGAATGTTTCGAAGCCAAAACGACCGTGGTAGCGCCCCATGCCGCTGTTGCCGACTCCACCAAATGGTAACTCGGGGTTAAGCATGAACATTAAGGTATCGTTGCTGCATTGATTTCCTGCCGAGGTGGATTGAGTGAGTTGCTGAAGTTTCTGCTTGGAGCTGCTGAACCCATATAACGCCAATGGTTTTTCATGTTGTTTGATAAACTCAATGGCTTCGTCCAAGGAGGCAACTGGAATAATGGGCAAGATGGGGCCAAAAATTTCGTCTTGCATGATCGGACTATGGCGTGGCACTTGGTGTAAGACCGTGGGGGCGAGATACCGCTGCTGTGCATCGAAGTCTCCCCCGAAGGCGATTTCGCCGTCGTTCAAATAAGCGATTAATCGATTAAAATGATGGTCATTGACGATCCGGCCGTAATCTTTTGCTGTGTTCGGTGTGGCGCCGAACATTTCAGTGCAGGCCTCACGCAGGGCATCAATCAGCGCTGTTTGTACCGATTCTTCTACCAGCACATAGTCTGGCGCGATACAGGTTTGCCCGGCATTGAGCCACTTGCCCCATGCGATTCTGCGTGCAGTCACTTTAATATTAGCATCGGCCAACACCACCGCTGGGCTTTTGCCGCCTAGCTCGAGGGTGACTGGGGTTAAATAGTCAGCCGCCGCGCGCATAATAATTTTTCCGACACGACTGCCGCCGGTGTACATGATATGGTCGAAACGATGCTGTAAAAGTTCGGTGACGACGGCAGCGTCACCGGTGACTACCTTGACGGCCTCGTGGGACAGGTATTGCGGCACTAAAGTGGCCAACAATGTTGCCGTCTGGGGGGCCAACTCAGAAGGTTTAAGAATGACGCAATTACCCGCTGCGAGGGCAGCGATGAGAGGGCTGAGGAGTAATTGCAGCGGATAGTTCCATGCACCAATAATCAGCACCACGCCTAATGGCTCAGGCTGTAAATAACTTTTTCCTGGCAGTGCTAGCAAAGGTTGCCGCACCCGTTTAGGTTGCATCCACCGCGGTAAATGGCGCAGGGTATACTGAATATCCTTGTTTAAGACGCTGAGTTCTGTGAGCCAGCCTTCCGCATGAGATTTCCCTAAATCGGCATGCAGGGCTTCGAGTAACTCCGTTTCATGAGCTTTCAATAAAGTGGCCAGTTGATTTAACTGCCCGCGACGCCAGTCAAGGGAATGAGTGACCTCACTATGGAAGGTACAGCGCATTTGCTGCATTAGAAACTCAAACTGGTTCATGCTAAGTCACCTATTGTTATATTTTTAATTTCTTGATACTCAGCCAGTCCAAGCGGAGAGCCTTCACGGCCAATCCCCGACTCTTTGACCCCGCCAAATGCGTTGTAGGCATGGGAAATCGCGCCAGTATTGATGCCCAGCATACCACACTCGAGTTGTTGGCTAACACGTTCAATCCTGCGGTAGTTTTCAGTACAGAAATAGCCAGCCAAGCCGACCGGTACGGCGTTTGCGATTTGGATTGCTTCTGCCTCATCCTGAAAGGATTGTACTGCAATGACCGGGCCAAAAATCTCTTCTTGGGCAATCCGCATGGAAGCCATTACGCCAGTTAACAAGGTGGGCGCATAAAACAGCGGGCCTTGCTCAGCAAGGGAGTGGCCCCCCATGAGTAAGGTTGCCCCTTGTTGCACGGCATCACGGACCAAGGTGGAGACTTTGTCGATGGCGGCTTGATTGATCAGCGGCCCGTAATCAACCGAAGGGTCGAGTCCAGAACCGACGTTGAGTTTACTGAGCTCTGTTTTTAATAACGCGATAAATTGCGGTTGCACGCTAGCATCAACGAATACTCGATTGGCGCTAACGCAGGTTTGACCCGCATTGCGGAATTTACATTGCATTAGGGCTTGCACCGCAAGCTCAAGGTCGGCATCGTCGAAGACTATAAAAGGAGCATTGCCGCCCAATTCCATGGACACTTTTTTGAGGGTGCTGGCGCATTGGGCCATCAGCTGTTTTCCCACTTTGGTGGAGCCTGTAAAGGTCAGCTTTTTTACCGAAGGGTGAGTGGTTAAAATGTCACCGACCAGAGCCGGGTCCGCCGTTGGGAGAATATTCACTACGCCGGCTGGAATTCCAGCGTCCTGGGCGAGTTGCGCTAAGGCGAGGGCGGACAACGGGGTTGCTTCAGCTGGTTTAATGACAATGGTACAGCCAGCCGCAAGGGCCGGGGCAACTTTTCGTGCAATCATGGCGTGGGGAAAGTTCCACGGGGTGATTGCCGCGCACACGCCAATGCCTTGCGCCTGATACCAACTTTTCTGACCCTCTTGCCCCTGTGCGAGCAGAGTGCCATAACTACGTTCCGCTTCCCCAGTAAACCAATCAAAATAGCTGGCGCCGTACTCAATTTCACCCAGCGCTTCAGCGAGGGGTTTGCCTTGCTCAGCGGTCATCAAGGCGGCGAGCTCATGTTGATGAGCTAAAATCAGGTGCTGCCATTGCCGTAATAGCTCGGCCCGTTGTTTCGGTAATAACTGCTGCCACGGCCCTAAAGCTTGCTCCGCCGCTGCAATTGCAGCAAGGGTGAGAGCACTATCTGCTTGGGTGACGGTAGCGACAACAGCGCTAGTGGCAGGGTTATAAACATTAAAGTGCTGATCGGTTGAAATCCATTGACCATTCACAAAGGCTTGGGTTCGCAGCAGCGATGTCATTGTTTGGCTCGACATGTTAGCTTCCATAGAGGTGATTTCTCATGGCCTCATCTTAGCTGAAAACTTGCAAAAAGTACTCTGTTTGCGTGCGCTTTTACTTGTGGTTTATGGTGCATTGGGGTATAGTTACGCCCTTCAGGGTCAATACCGCTATTGATGGGAGCGGCCTTACCCCTGATATGCTGGGGTACATCACGCCTACTTATTTCCTGCCAGAGTGTTCATCGTGTTCTGTTGCCGGGCGTCTCTTTTCCCCGTATTTTTGTAGTACAGAAACATGTGAGAAAAATATGTCTGATCTTAAGACTGGCCAATCGTTTGTCGATTTAGGCCTGCCTGCTGTTGTGCTTAAACAGCTCGAAAAAATGAATTTCACCCAACCTACACCAATTCAATTGCAAGCGATTCCTGCTCTGTTAGAAGGTAAAAACGTGCTTGGTGAAGCGCAGACAGGAACAGGTAAAACAGCGGCCTTTGGCTTGCCTGGTATTTCGGTGCTGGATGCATCGGTACGTGCGACGCAAATGTTGGTGGTGGCACCAACTCGTGAATTGGCCATGCAAGTGGCTGAAGCCATTGCTAACTTCGCTCAAAAAATGCCGAGCGTGGAAGTTGCGACTGTTTATGGCGGGGCAGCGTTTGGCCCACAAATTAAAGCCTTGCGTGGTGGCGCACAAGTGGTCGTTGGCACACCGGGACGGTTGCTCGACTTACTCAATAAAGGTGTGTTGAATTTATCTGCATTGCGTTTTGCGGTGTTAGATGAAGCCGACGAAATGTTAAACATGGGCTTTATTGAAGACATCGAAACCATTATGGGCGCGGTGCCTGCGGGAGCGCAACGTGCGTTGTTCTCAGCCACCATGCCACCTGCTATTCGTAAGTTGGCAAAGACCTTCCTAGTGAATGAAGCAGGTGAACAGCCGCTCAATATCCAAGTGGCGGCCATTGAAAAAGCGAAAGCCACAATTCGTCAACGCGCATGGATGGTGCGTGGGTTGACCAAAATGCAGGCATTGACGCGCCTATTAGAAACCTTGGATTACCAGCGAGTGCTAATTTTTGTGCGGACGCGTACGGATACTTTAGAAGTTAGTGAGCAACTGCAAGCGTCTGGATTCAAAGCGTCCCCATTAAGCGGTGACTTGAACCAAGCGCAACGGGAGCAAACGGTTGCTCAGTTACGCAGTGGTCATATTGAAATTCTAGTCGCCACCGACGTGGTTGCACGAGGCTTGGACGTTCCAGAAATCACCCACGTGATTAACTACGACTTGCCTAGTGATAGCGAATCTTATGTGCACCGAATTGGTCGTACCGGTCGTGCAGGCCGTAGCGGTGAAGCCATCTTGTTTTACCGCAGCAAAGAACGTCATTTATTACGGACCTATGAGCGTTTAACCAACGGCACGATTGAGTACTTTGAAGTACCAACGGCGCAAGAATTGAGTGCATTCCGTCAGCAAGCATTGCAACAGCAATTAGTGGCAATGATGGCGCAGCCGCAGTTGCATGAAATGGCTAAAATCATTGAAAAAATGCAAGCAGAAACTGGTCTATCGGCGGAACAATTAGCAACGGCACTGTTGGCTCAATACCATAGTCGTCGTCCATTAATTCTGGCGGATGATCCGGCCCCACGTAAGTTTGATGATCGGAACGACCGTAATGACCGTCGTGGCAAGCGCGATGCCCGCGATACGCGTGAGAAACGTCCAGGCCGTGACCGTCGTGAAGCGAATATTGAATTTGATACCTACCGCATTCAAGTCGGCCGCGATCATGGCGCTCGACCACAAGATATTGTTGGTGCGATTGCGAATGAAGCAGACATTGATAGCCGTTATATCGGTCAAATTCAGTTGTTTGATGGTCATAGCTTGGTGGAGTTACCGAAAGGGATTCCAACAGCAGTGGTACGTGTGCTCCAACGCGCTCGTGTCCGTCAGCAACAAATGGGGCTGGAACTGGCCGACGAACAAATTACGCGTCGTCCGCGGCCACCGATGGGGGATCGCCCAGGGTTTAAAGGCGCACCTCGTCGTAACGAGCGCGGAGCTCGAGGCCAACAAGGTGAGCGTCGCCGCCGCGCCTAAACCCCGCTAAGTAATGTTCAACAGCTTGATGATACTGCGGTGTTATCAAGCTGTTTTTGTTTGTGTTCTGTTAAATCTACGCTAAGTTAAGTGGATTTAGGCGGAAAGCCATGCGTCAGCGTGGCGAGCGCCGTCAAAAAGTGGCATTATGTTGCCCTATCACATTAGTAAACAGCAGGCAGGAATACCATGCAGCCAGTCAATATTATTTGTATTAAATGGGGCACGAAATACGGCGCCGATTATGTCAATAAACTGTACTCAATGGTGAGTCGGAATATTTCAATTCCATATCGTTTCGTGTGTTTAACCGATGACGCTGAAGGGATTCGTGATGAGGTTGAAGTAAAGCCAATTCCTGCCATCGGGTTTGAGGATTTTGACCAACGCAAACCATGGACGTTCGCGCATGGCTGGCTGAAGCTGACCTGTTTTGCGGAAACCCTCTATGACCTGCAAGGGCCAACGCTATTCCTTGACTTAGATATTGTCATTGTCGGCAGCTTGGATGAGTTTTTTGAGCCTGAAGGTGATTTCCTGGTGATTAAAGAATGGGATAAATCCGATGCAACAGGGAATACTTCGGTATTCCGCTTTAACATTGGTGCCCATGCCGATGCGTTGGAGCACCTAAAAGCAGATCCCGTCGGCTCACGCAAAGATGTACGCAACGAGCAAGAATTTATTACCCAGTTTGTGGCCCGTCAAGGACGTTTAAAGTACTGGCCGGCCGAGTGGTGCCGCAGTTTTAAACGCCATTGTTTGCGTCCATTCCCGTTGAGTTTCTTCCAAGAACCTCGCATCCCAGAAGGCGCTAAAGTGATTATTTTCCATGGCCGCCCACACCCGGATGATGCGGTTGCCGGACGCAGTGGAAAGTGGTTTAGAAAAGTACTTCCTACCACATGGATTAGTGAATACTGGCGATAATTGCTAATGACGTTTAGCTATCGACTCTTGATTCGGCTCGCAACGCCACTGGTATTCATTTACCTGTGGCTGCGCGGTGCGAAAGCAGCTGAATATCGGCAGCGCTGGCGCGAACGATTGGCACTTCATGCGCTGCCGGCACAAGCGCGTGATGGCATTGTGATTCACTGCGTGTCCGTGGGAGAAACCATTGCGGGCCGTGCTCTGATTGAAGCGGTGCTGGCGGCTTATCCCAAGTTACCGGTTACCCTCACTTCCATGACCCCAACGGCAGCTGCCATTGCCCAACGCTTTTTTGGCGAACGCGTTTTCCATAGTTATTTACCCATTGATACGCCGGGGGCCATGAAGCGGTTTTTTCGTAAGTTGGCGCCACGTATGGTGGTGGTCTTAGAAACCGAGGTTTGGCCTTGCTTTGTGGCGGAGGCCAATCGTCGGGGGATTCCTCTGTTGGTGGTCAACGCGCGGATGTCGGAGCGCTCCCAGCACGGCTATCAACGCTATGCGTGGCTGCTAGGACCCGTGTGGCAGCAACTCAGTTTTGTTGCCGCGCAAACGGCGGAGAGTGAACAACGTTTTCGCCAGTTAGGAGTCGCTCCTCAACAGCTCGCAGTGCGCGGTAATTTAAAGCACGACATTCAGCTTGCCGCGACCTTGCCGCAGCAAGCCAATGACTGGCGCCAAGCGCTGCAACGCCCGGTTCTCGTGGCCGCCAGTACCCATGATGGTGAAGATGAACAGGTACTCAGCGCGTTTCAGACGGTGCTAAAAGTGCATCCCCAGGCCTTGCTGATTTTGGTGCCGCGCCACCCTGAACGATTCACAGCGGTTGCCCAACTCATTGAAAATGCACAGCTAAGCTATATTCGACGGAGCGATAACAAGCCAGTGACCACCACCCATCAAGTATTTTTAGCAGATACCATGGGCGAACTGATGCTTTGGTATGCCATTGCTGATGGTGCTTTCATTGGTGGCAGCTTGATTGAACGTGGTGGGCATAATCCGTTGGAACCGATTGCAACTGAAACCCCCATTGCCACAGGGCCCCATGTCTTTAATTTCGAACAATTATTTACCCGCCTTAAACACGTTGATGGGGTGGCGTTGGTGAACTCAGCCGAGGCGTTAGCAACCACTTGGTCACAATGGCTAACAGAGCCCGATACGGCACGCGCAATGGCGCTGCGAGCGCAGCATGAATTTGCCGATGATCGAGGTGCAACCAAGGCGATCTTGGCTGATATTCAGCGTTTTTTACCTTCGGTGGAGATGACCGAACAACACAGGACCATGGCCATGATGACAACCGTACAACCGCATAAAAAATCCATGATTTGGTATGATCCAGAGCTTCTCAAAGAGTGTCCAGTTGAGTACTTTTCGCCCAGTTATTGGCAAGCACAGGGCAAAGTGAAAGGCTCAGCCACAGGGCGGAGTACGGCTTTTTTCATTGACCAAGGGGACCATGACCTGTTGCTACGCCATTATTATCGTGGGGGTCTGGTCGGCAAATTCAACCGCGATCGTTTTAAACGAGAGCCCATCGCCGAAAGCCGAGCCATGGCTGAGTTTTCGTTATTGCTGAAGTTACGCGAATTAGGGTTACCGGTACCACGTCCGGTGGCGGCCTATTACGCACAAGCGCCTGGCTGGGGCTACCGAGCTGATATTTTAGTGGAAGTGATTCCACACACCCAAGATTTATTTAAGTTGCTCCAACAACGTGAACTCACGCCAGCTGAATGGGACACCATTGGTCAGGCCATTCGAGAGTTGCATAATGCCAATGTTTATCACTCCGATCTAAACTGTCGGAATATTATGTTAGACAGTGCTGGGAAGTGTTGGATCGTGGACTTTGATAAGTGTGATATCCGAGAGTCAGGCAGTTGGAAAGAAGCAAACTTGCAACGGCTGTTGCGCTCCTTTAACAAAGAGCTGACGAAAGCGACCAATAGCGAGTCGGAGTTTCATTTTAATGAAGCCCGCGATTGGCCGCTACTCATTGCTGCTTATCAGCGCTAATTAATCTTGCGGGGGGGTATAACCTTCCACGGTAATCTCTTTGCCTTCGAATAGAAATGCCTGCATTTGCTCTTCGAGAAAAGCGCGAGCATTCGCATCCATCATATTGAGGCGGTTTTCATTGATGAGCATGGTTTGCTTTTTTTGCCAGAGCCCCCACGCTTCTTTTGAAATGGAGTTGAAGATTCGAGCTCCTAACTCACCTGGATAAAGCTGAAAGTCGAGCCCTTCAGCTTCTTTCTTCAAGAACTCACAGTAGACAATACGACTCATAATCACCTCAGTCTTGCGGAATGTAGTGCTATTTTAGGCTGGAGCCATCAGTGAATGCAAACAGCGAATGCAAACCACGAGCGCCATTGACGCGCTTATAATTTTTTCTTCAAGGCCATGAGGTAACGCCGAATGGGGGTCGGCAGCGCATAGTCGGTAAGCTCCTGCCATGGCACACGACGACTGTCCGCTGCTGCCTGATACGTAAACACTTGGGCGTTGAGTTTGTAGTGAGAAAAGGTATGCCGAAATTCGCCATGAAGTTCGAGCTTGGTGGGTTGCTCGGTGAATTCCGGAAGGCACCACAAGCGGGGCCATACTGCGGCGGCATCACGTTGCACCAACACCACGCCAGTCGGATCAACATCGAGGCCAAACCAGCCAGCACGAGTGGGAATGGGGGCTTTTTTCTTTTTTTCAGGAAGTTGCAGAACACGGTCGGTTTGCCAGGCGTTACAGCTGGATTGCACCGGGCATCCATGGCACTGCGGTTGGCTTGGTGTACAAACGGTCGCCCCCATATCTAATAAAGCTTGTGCATACACGCGATTGTTCTGCGGCGGGGTATAGTCATCTGCCAGTTGCCAAATGTGTTTACTGACACGACTAGAGGTGACGTCCCCCGTAATGCCGAAATAACGACTAAAAAACCGGGTGACATTCCCATCCACCAAGGGGGCCGGATGGTCGAAGGCAAATGCACAGATCGCGCCGGCGGTGTAAGGGCCTACCCCAGGGACTTCTCGTAATTGCTCAGAGCAGGGCGGCAATATGCCGCCCCGTTCGGCTACCACAAATTGCGCTGCGCGATGTAAATTGCGTGCTCGTGAGTAATACCCAAGCCCTTGCCATAAGGCTAACACATCGTCTTCAGATGCGGCTGCAAGTGATTCAAAATTTGGGAATTTTTCCAGCCAACGTTGATAGTAAGGAATGACGGTTGCGACTTGGGTTTGCTGCAACATGATTTCGCTGACTAACACCGAATAGGGCGTTGGTTGTTGCTGCCATGGGAGGTCATGACGGCCGTTTTGCTGTTGCCACGTGATCAACGCATGATGGAGTGCAACGGGTGCTAAAGGGGGAATTATCGGGTCATTCATGGCTGTTTTTTTGAGGGGCTCATGTTAAAGCGGTGTAAACCTTGATGAAAATATTAAGTAAAGCCACGAATGTACAGGTTTTTTGGGCCAATTTGTATTATAATTTACCTATTACAATCCATCGACCGATGAGAAAACACAAGGAGCATCTCATGAAACGATTAACTTTAGTATCCGTAGCGGTCGCTGCCGCAGTGCTTGCTGCACCAGCACTTGCAAATAAAGCAACGGAACCAGGCAGTATCTATGTCGGTCCACGTATTGGTTTATTTGGCACGGATTCCGATCGCCGCGTGATCGAAAAAAATCAGTTGCAATCTTTCGATGGTGGGTTTGATACGCCATTTGCAGGGATTGAAGCAGGTTATCAGTTCACACCTGAGTGGGGATATCGGATTTACTACGATTACCTGCGCAGTAAGCTAGAGTTCACCAATGACACCTCAACCGGTTCAGCTTACGGTGTGGACGTGCTTTATAACTTCACGCCAAAATTTTATGGCTCAGTCGGTATTAACGCGACGGAATTCAGCGACATCAAAACATCGTTTTTACGTGTCGGTGCCGGTTACCGTGAATTCATTAACAATGACTGGGCATTCACCGTTGAAGGTGCAGTTCAGCAAAGTGAGAAAAACTTGACCGAATTTATGGTGATGACGTCATTACGTTATTACTTCGGTGGCACCACGGCATCAACCTACACCAAGCCTGAGCAAGAGCCAGCACCAGCGCCAACGCCAACAACAGTAGCGCCAGTGGTGGTCGATTCAGATGGTGATGGTGTACCAGATAACCGTGACAAGTGCCCGAACACTCGTGCCGGCTACAAAGTCGATGCAGACGGTTGTGTGGTTTATGAAAATGAAACTATTACCCGTGAGTTAGTGGTGACTTTCGCACTGGAGTCTGCCGAAGTATCAGCAGATCAACGTGAAGATGTACGCAACACTGCGGAGTTCTTGAAAGAGTACCCACAACTGGACGTAGTGATTGAAGGTCACACCGATAACACCGGACCAGCCAGCTACAACCAATTGTTGTCTGAGCGTCGTGCGAAGGCTGTAGGTGACTTGTTAGTCAACGAATATGGCATTGCAGCGTCACGTGTAACCACAAAAGGTTACGGTGAAACTCGTCCGAAGTACTCGAATGAAACCCGTGAAAATCGCGAGAAAAACCGTCGTATTGAAGCGGCCATGTCAGTAACGAAACAAGTGCCTGTTAAAGAATAATAGTCACCTGATTCGGTTGTAATCCAAGGCACACTAAACTTGCGTTTAGTGTGCCTTTTTGCATAATAACTGCCCGCATTTTTATCTTAAATTAAATTGAGGCACCATGAGTTCAGAGCATATCGAGCAAGCGTCCAGTGACACCACGTTTCGTCGGAAAATTCGTAGTTTCGTGAAGCGCGAAGGGCGGCTTACTAAAGGCCAGGCGGCAGCCCTTGAACGGGTTTGGCCTCAATTAGGACTAACCCATGCACAAGGGCCGTTGGCGTTGGAGCAAGTATTTGGGCGCCAAGCACCGACAGTTTTAGAAATTGGCTTTGGGATGGGCGCGTCACTGGTGCAAATGGCTGCGGCCGCACCCGAAAAAAACTTTATCGGCATTGAAGTGCATCGGCCGGGCGTTGGCGCTTGTCTCATGGATGCGGAACAGGCACAAATCACCAATTTGCGGGTGTATGAGCATGATGCTGTCGAAATCCTTCAAGATTGTATTGCCGACGCGAGTTTAGCGGGGGTACAAATTTTCTTCCCCGACCCCTGGCATAAAAAACGACACCACAAACGACGTTTAATTCAACCCGAATTTGTTGAGTTGCTGCGGCAAAAATTGGCTGTAGGCGGTGTGCTGCATTTGGCAACCGATTGGGAAAACTACGCTGAGCATATGCTCGAAGTGATGTCGGCTGCGCCCCATTGGCGGAATTTGTCTGCTGACAATACCTATATTCCACGTCCCGAAGAGCGGCCCTATACCAAGTTTGAAAAACGCGGTGAGCGGTTAGGGCACGGGGTTTGGGATCTGAAATTTGAGCGGGTTGAGTAACCCCGCTCATTCTTCCAATAATAAATCCAGCAGCGTATTCAAATAGCGCCGCCCACGTTCAGTGGTTAACCAGGCATCTGCGGAGGACTCCACGAGACCTTGCTGTTGCCCGCGTTGTAACAGTTGGTCGGCAACCTCCGCCGGTATTCCAGTAAACGCCTCAAAGTCAGCTTTCGGAACAGGCTCGAGCAAGCGAAAATAATTCATAAAGAATTCAAACGGCCGCTCATCTGGAGTCACCGACCATTGTCGGTAGCGTAATGGGCGCGTTAAATCAAGATAGCCTTGGGGGTGTTTGATTTTTTCGCAGCGAATCACCTCATTTTGGTCTGGCAGTGTGATTTTGCTGTGGGCACCGCAACCAATGCCAAGGTAATCCCCAAACCGCCAATAATTTAGATTATGACGACTGCGATGGCCAGGTTTTGCATACGCACTAATCTCGTAATGCTCGTACCCTGCCGCTAATAATTGCGCATGCCCTTGTTCTTGAATATCCCACAAGGTGTCGTCTTCGGGCAGCTTGGGGGGACGACTCGCAAAGGCGGTATTGGGTTCAATGGTGAGTTGATACCATGAGATATGCGGGGGTGCGAGTGCGAGAATGCATTGTACATCCGCCATGGCTTCAGCCAGCGTTTGTTGGGGCAGACCATGCATCAAATCCAAATTGAAACTGTGCAGCGGTAACTGTCTTGCATGCTGGGCGGCCGCTTGCGCTTGGTGCGGATCATGAATGCGCCCCAAGGTCTGTAAATGATGCGGGTTCAGGCTTTGCACACCAATCGATAGGCGCGTCACACCTGCCTGCACAAACCCAGCAAAGCGTTCGGTTTCGAAGGTTCCAGGATTTGCTTCTAGAGTGATTTCACAATCTTCCGTGAATGGAATAAGGGCTTGGACTCCTTGCAGTAGACGAGCAATTCCCGCTGCACTGATCAGGCTGGGAGTACCGCCACCAATAAAAATGCTTTGTAATGGACGCCCTTGCACCCAGTCAAGGTCAGCTCTGAGATCATCGAGCAACCGTGCAATATATTCAGCCTCTGGAATGTCATGCTTTAAACTGTGAGAGTTAAAATCACAGTAGGGGCACTTTTGGACACACCAAGGAATATGAATGTATAAGGAGAGGGGAGGGAGCCGGAGCAAATTCATGACTTATGCCTGCAATTGATTTAACAGGGAGCGTAATGCCTCACCACGGTGACTATACTGGTGTTTTTGTGCCAGTGTGAGCTGTGCTGCCGTGCATTCTAATTCAGGAATCCAGAACACTGGATCATAACCAAAACCCTGATCTCCCTGAGGGGATGTGGTAATATAACCATCCCAACGCCCATGACAAATAATCGGGGTTGGATCGTCAGAATGTCTTAGTAATGCTAAAACACAGTGGAAACTTGCTCGGCGTTCATGTGTTGGAACGTCGCGTAGCTGGAACAATAACTTATCAATATTCTCTTGGTCTGTGCATGGGCTTCCAGCATAACGGGCAGAATAAATCCCTGGCGCACCATTTAAAGCAGCCACTGCCAATCCTGAATCATCGGCCAATGCTGGCAAGCCGGTGTGGTGGGCGGCATGGCGAGCTTTGATAATGGCATTTTCAATAAACGTCAAACCGGTTTCTTCCGCCTCAACAAATCCCCAATCTGTTTGCGGGACAACATCCCAGCCCAAGGGCTTCAGCAATTGTTGGATTTCTTGGACTTTTCCACGGTTGCCGCTCGCTAAAACAATTTTTTCCATTTAATATGCACCAGTTGTTTAGGGTTGCTTGGTATTATACGGGGCATTCTAAGTGTGACCAAGGAGAACTATTTTGATAAGTGTTAATGGGCTCATGCTCATCATGGGCACCTTACTGTTGGTTAGTATCTTAGCTGTCGCGGTATCGAATCGACTCGGTGCACCGTTACTACTCACCTTCCTCGTTATTGGAATGCTGGCTGGAGAAGAAGGCGTTCTCGGTATTGCGTTTGATAATCCTGAGTTAGCCTTCGTGATTGGCTCGCTGGCGTTAATCGTGATTATTTTTGACGGCGGGATGAGAACCAATCGAGAGCGGTTTAGGGTGGCGTTAGGCCCCGCTCTCACCCTTGCAACACTGGGTGTCGCCATGACCTGTGCCCTGACAGCGGTTGGCGTTGTATTACTTTTCGATCTGCCTTGGCCGACGGCATTTCTGATTGGCGCAATTTTGAGCTCCACCGATGCCGCGGCAGTGTTCGGTATCTTTCAATCGAAAAACCTAAAAATTAAACAACGCGTTGCCTCCACCTTAGAAATTGAATCAGGGACCAACGACCCAATGGCCATTATTCTAACAATGGCCATTACGGGGATTATTGCATCGAGTGAAACATTCTCATTGGTCACCATTTCCTTAGATATTATTAAGCAAGTGATTCTTGGCTTCATTGGGGGCTGGTTGGGTGGCCGCTTGTTTATTTGGCTGACCCAAAAAATCACCGTACAGTTTTCATTTTTCCCGTTGCTGGCGCTGGCAACCGCAGTCGTCATGTATGCAGTAACCGCAGGCGTTGGTGGCAGCGGCTATTTAGCCGTTTATTTAATGGGCTATAAAATTGGGAACTCGCGATTACCTCAACTGCCTCATATTTTGCAGGTGCAAGATGGAATGGCTTGGCTAAGCCAAATTATGATGTTCTTGATTTTAGGGTTGTTGGTCACTCCATCCCACTTAATTGAACATTGGCATTTGTCGCTGGGTGTCGCGGTATTAATGATTTTTATTTCACGCCCCATTTCCGTGATTGTCGGGTTGCTACCCTTTAACTTTCCATGGCGAGAGCAAGTCTTTATTAGCTGGGTTGGGTTGCGCGGTGCCGTGCCGATTATCCTAGCTTTGTATCCATGGCTCACCGGCGTGCCGAATCCAGAACTCTATTTTGACGTGGCCTTTGTGGTGGTGATGGTGTCCTTGATTGTTCAAGGATGGACCATTGCTCCTATGGCGCGCTGGTTGGGCTTAGAAATTCCGCCACCCGCGGAACCGGATCGACGAATGCCCTTGGATCAATTAGGTGCCAAGGATCCAATGGAAGCCTGGGGTTTTCAGATTAGTGACCGTTGCGTTGCCTGTGATAAAAAGTGGAAAGAGCTCAAATGGGATGTGAATATCGAATTCATTGGGATTATTCGCCAAGGAGAATGGATCCATCCTAATAATGACCCCGTGATCCAAGAGAAAGACCTTCTTGTGGTGATTGCGAAATTAGAAGATATCGACGCAGTCAGTAAAGTTCTAGCAACAGATGGGCAACCGAAAGATTTACAGAGCAGTGAGTTTTTTGGGGACTTTACCCTCAATGGCGACCTGGCGCTGCAAGATATTGCTGGGTTTTATCCTATCGGTGAGATGGATGAAAGCACCGCTCAAACAACGTTAACCGATTACTTTGGGATGAAATTCCATCGCCGAGCGGTAATCGGCGATCACCTTCGATTAGGAAATATTGTGCTCACCGTGAGAGACGTCAACGATTCAGGCGTGATTCGTCAAGTCGGAGTGAAAATTTTAGAGGAAAAGGCCAACTAATTAGTTGGCCCAAAACTCTTGATGGAAGCGTAATTCATGGGATTGCGCGCCTTGTTTAATGGTAATGAAAAAGCGCAAAGTTTCTCGATGAGAAAAACGTGTTTGCGTTAAATAGTAAATAGCATCCCCTTCCCGAACCTCTTGGAAGGTCAGCTGTTGCTGCTGACTTAACGGGTTCATGACATACCCGGTCACCGTCACTTGCTGCGCTGGCTTACCGGGCTTGGTGGTATCAAGTACCGCAAGATTCAACGTTGCTAAGGTTTCACTGCGCTGAAGGCTATATTGCTGTGCCATTTCAGGGCGCAGTAGGGTTGAGTTAAAGGCGTTGTAATGGACTTCCCATGGCCCCAGTTGGCGGCTTTGTTCCGCCGCTGCTGGGCCACTGAATGTCATGAGCAACACCAGTGCTGAAATCCAACGGAGTGGGAGTAACTTCTTCATGATTAAATTCCTATTCCTAACAGGTTCCCCAATAAAATTCGGACAAACTGGATAGCAATCACCAATACGAGCACGGACAAATCGAGCCCTCCAATCGGTGGGATAATGCGACGAATGGGGGCTAAGAATGGCTGGGTGAGTTGTTGCAACATCGCCATGATGGGGTGGTAGCCTTGCGTAAACCAGCTCATTAGCGCCATGATCAGGACGAGCCAGAAGAGTACCGATAAAAACTGTGAAATCACCAGTGCCACCGACATAAGTAGAAGGTCGGAAACCGGTGGAACCAGCCCCAGGAGTCCTTTCGTCAGCAGCAATATTTTGGCTATTGCCACGAGAAACGTGAGGGCGAGACAGGCTAAATCCCATTTGCCTTTGCTGGGCAAAATAGTTCGCAACGGTACCACCAACGGGTTGGTAACTTTAACAACAAATTGACTCATTGGATTGTAGTAATCGACGCGTGCCGCTTGCATCCATAGACGCAGAATGACGACGATAAGAAACAAGTCAAAGACTACGTCAATTAAAAAGTGAATCGCGTTCATAGTGGCTCTCTTATAGGTTTTTCACTTAAAACAGTTTAGCCATTTCTTGGTTACGGCGCACTGCTGCTAAGACTGCTTCTGCAGATATTTGTTCAAGTTGAGACTGTTGATAAACTTCGATTGCTTTTGCCGTGGAGCCGCCTTTGCTGGTCACTTGTTGGCGTAATTCAGACAATTCGAGTTCACTATCAATGGCCATCGTTGCGGCCCCCAGAGCCGTTTGTTCGACCATGCGACGCGCTTCGGCCGCATCAAAACCTAATGTCACTGCAGCTTGCTGTAATCCTGCCATAAACTCAAAGAAATAAGCAGGTCCGCTACCGGCAATGGCAGTAAAAATATCAAGTTGGTCTTCATCTGTTAGCCACATGGTATCACCAACTTGCTGAAAGATGCTGGTGATAAAATCTCGGTCCGCAGATGAAACATGGGCATTCGCAAGCAGCCCTGACATGCCCTGTCCTACTAAAGAAGGGGTATTGGGCATGACACGGACAACTCGAGCGCTGTCCCCCAAATAGTCCGCGTATTTTTCGAGACGAATTCCGGCAGCGATGGTCACAATGGTTTTATCCTGTAAGTGAGGGACGCGCGCTTGTAAGTCTTGGCAAACCTCTGCCATCAGTTGTGGTTTAACCGCCAACACAATGACCTCCGCCACATTCGCTACCTCAGCGTTATCGTGGCTGGTTTGTACCTGCCACCGTGCTTGGAGTTGTTCTAACTTAGCGGCGGAGGGGTTACTCACATGAATGGCGTGGCCGGGGTAGCCGTTGCTGACCATGCCGCCAACGATGCTTTGGGTCATATTACCTGCACCAATGAATGCGATCTTGCGCGGTGCCTGAGTCATTGAGAATCTCCTGTTGATTGAGGGGAATGTTCACGGGCGCCGAACAATGCGGAGCCGATACGAATCATGGTTGCACCTTGTGCAATGGCGATCGGCCAGTCGGCAGACATTCCTATGGATAATGTATCCACCTGAGGATATTGGGATTTTAACTGTAAAAACAAGCGGTTCATGGCTGCAAAGCTTGTTGCAGTCTGGCTTGGGTCCGTTGTTACAGCAGGGATGGTCATCAGCCCCCGTAGTTGAACCCGCGGTAACGCGGCAATCTGTGCGGCAAAGTCTAGGAGTTGCGCTGGAGCAATTCCTGCTTTCGCTGCATCATCATCAATGTTGACCTGAATCAGTAGGTTTAGCGCCGCTTGTGAGTCGCTCCGCTGGGCCGAAAGACGCTGGGCGATTTTAAGGCGATCAACGCTATGAACCCAGTGAAAGTGGTTGGCAATATCTCGTGTTTTATTTGATTGAATCGGTCCTAGAAAGTGCCATTCAATGGGCAGCTCCTGCAGTTGCTGAACTTTCGCAACCGCTTCTTGCACATAATTCTCGCCAAATTGCCGTTGGCCGTGATTGAATGCTTCAACAATGGCCGAAATAGGCTTACTCTTGCTGACGGCGATCAGTTGTACGGAATCTGGGAGTCGCTTATGTTGTTGACATTGCTCAACAATTTGCATGCGGACTTCTGTCAAACGTTCAGCTATGCTAGTCATCAGTGAAAGAAAACCTCCTCAACAGTAAGGGTGCGGATAGCGTTATGGATATTACTGAATTACTCAGTCATGCAGTGCATTCTAAGTCATCTGACTTGCATTTATCAGCAGAATCACCACCTATGATACGAATTGATGGTGACATTCATAAAATGAATAAGCCGGCACTGAGCCATGAGCAGGTGCAACACATGCTGCACAGTATTATGAATGAAAAGCAACGCAAGGAATATGAGGAAAACCTGGAATGTGACTTTTCCTATGAAGTTCCCGGGCTCGCTCGGTTTCGGGTTAACGCGTTTAATCAAAAACGCGGTGCGAGTGCGGCGTTCCGTACCATTCCAAGTGAGGTTTTGACGCTTGCGCAGTTGGCGGCTCCAGAAATATTTCAAACCATTGCGGATAGCCCTCGGGGCCTTGTGATTGTAACGGGGCCAACAGGGTCAGGGAAATCCACCACCTTGGCAGCCATGGTGGATTATTTGAATGAAACCAAGCATCAACATATTTTAACCATCGAAGACCCGATTGAGTTTGTGCATGAAAATAAGCTGAGTTTAGTGAACCAACGTGAAGTTCATCGTGATACGCATAGTTTTAAAAATGCATTGCGTTCGGCATTGCGGGAAGACCCTGATGTGATTCTGGTTGGCGAAATGCGTGATTTAGAAACCATACGCTTGGCTATGACAGCGGCAGAAACAGGGCACTTGGTATTCGGAACTTTGCACACCACTTCAGCACCAAAAACCATTGACCGAATCATTGATGTGTTTCCGGGCGATGAAAAATCAATGATTCGCTCCATGCTATCAGAATCCTTGCGTGCAGTGATTTCACAGGTATTGCTGAAAAAAATTGGCGGTGGGCGAGTCGCAGCTCATGAAATCATGGTGGCAACGCCGGCCATTCGGAACCTGATTCGAGAGGACAAAGTGGCGCAGATGTATTCCACCATTCAAACGGGCGCTATCCATGGGATGCAAACCTTAGATCAAAGCTTGGCGGCCTTAGTGCAAGCCGGAATTGTTGCTCCCGGTGAAGCCATGCTCAAAGCAGCAGACAAGGATTCATTCGTGGTTTAATTGCCACGGAATCCTGACTTTTACGGGGATCTCAGGTACACTGTGCGCCGTTTAATTCCACCGAAATTTGAGGCGGCGCATGCGTGTATTAGGCATTGAAACTTCTTGTGATGAAACTGGCATTGCTATTTACGACACCCAACGTGGGTTGTTGGCTCATCAGCTTTATTCGCAAGTAAAATTACATGCAGATTACGGTGGGGTGGTGCCCGAGCTTGCCTCACGTGACCACGTGCGTAAAACCCTTCCGTTAATCGAACAAGCCTTGCAAGAAGCACAATTGACTGCGCAGGAGATTGATGGGGTGGCCTACACCGCAGGGCCTGGTTTGATTGGAGCCTTATTAGTGGGCGCTTGCATCGGGCGTAGCCTCGCATTTGGGTGGGGAGTCCCCGCCGTTGCTGTGCATCATATGGAAGGTCATTTGCTGGCGCCCATGCTGGAAGAGAATCCACCGGCATTTCCGTTTGTGGCACTCCTAGTGTCAGGCGGACACACGCAACTCGTGCAAGTGGATGGTATCGGGCAGTATCAATTGCTGGGGGAATCCGTTGATGACGCCGCTGGTGAGGCCTTTGATAAAACCGCCAAGCTGATGGGCTTGGATTATCCTGGTGGACCACGATTGGCGCGGATGGCCGAATCAGGTGAACCGGGCCACTATAAATTCCCGCGGCCGATGACTGATCGGCCGGGCCTCGACTTTTCGTTTAGTGGATTAAAAACCTTTGCTGCCAATACGCTGGCGGCCACTGATGGTTCACCTCAACAGTTAGCAAACGTCGCTCGTGCGTTTCAAGATGCGGTGGTCGATACACTCTTGATTAAATGCCGTCGGGCGCTACAGCAAACCGGTTTGAAGCGGTTGGTGGTGGCCGGCGGAGTGAGTGCCAACCAACATCTCAGAGAAGAGTTACAGCGGTTGATGCAGCATATTGGTGGGGAAGTGTTTTTCCCACGGCCGGAGTTTTGTACGGATAATGGCGCAATGATTGCCTACGCAGGCGCCCAGCGTTTGGCGGCAGGGGAATCGACTGATATTGCCATTAAAACCTTTCCGCGCTGGCCGTTGAATCAATTGCAACCACCGGCTAATCCTCAGGAGGGTTAGACCGCCGCTGAAAGCGGGTTCGTTGTTCTTGCCCGGTGCGGAGTCGGGCAATATTCGCTTGATGGCGCCAAATAATCAGCACCGAGATCATGATAACCGATACGGTGTATTGCGGCTTGATCCAAAATGCATAAAACGGCGCTAAACTAACGGTAATGAGTGCTGCCATCGACGATACTCGGCTGATACGAAACACCACCAGCCAAGTGGCAATCAGTAACAATGCCATTTCCCAAGCAACCGGAAACATCGCCCCCAGCGCTGTTGCCACTGCTTTGCCACCCCGGAAATGAAAATATAGTGGGAAAATGTGACCTAAACAGGCCGCCACCGCAATGAGCCCTAAGAAAAATGGCTCAATGCCAAGAAAGTAACTGCCCCAGACGGGAATCATACCTTTCAGCACATCACACCATAAGGTTAGAATCGCCGGCACAGCACCGCCTATTCGATAGACGTTGGTGGCGCCGGGGTTATTGGAACCGGTGGTACGAGGGTCGGGTAATTTAAAAAGCCGACAGATCAAAACGGCGCTGCTGATAGAGCCAAATAAATACGCTGAAATGATTGCTAATAATATCAATGCGCCCATGGGTGTTGGTTACTCAATGGCAGATAAAATAGGCTCATGCAAATTGGGTAAAACTGCGTGTTTTACATTTGCATCTGGTTCGCTTTCCGTTACTATGCAAACCCATAGCATAAGTGCTTTGGCCTAGAATTTCTATTAATACGGACCACGAATGGATAAAGTTTTCATTGAAGGTTTGACGGTCGATGCGGTGATCGGGGTTTACGACTGGGAGCAGCAAGGAACGCAGCCGTTAATTCTTGATCTTGAAATGGCATGGGACAACCGGCCCGCCGCAGCCTCCGATCAATTAGAGTATGCGCTTGATTATGATGCGTTGAGTCAAGCCGTGATTGCGTTGATTCAAGCAACACCGCGCGCACTGATTGAAACCATTGCCGAAGAGGTCGCTCAGCTAGCGATTCAACAATTTGCCGTCCAGCAAATTCGGGTGAAAGTGGCCAAACCCCAAGCCATTACCGCAGCACGCCAAGCTGCTGTCGAAATTGTAAGGACGGCGGTGTGAGCAAAGTTTGGTTTGGGATTGGTAGTAATCGTGATCGTGCGCACAATGTTCGTGCCGGGGTGAAAGCTTTACACGACGCGTTTGCAGGCCCACAGACCCCACTCCATATTTCTCGTGTTTTTGAAAGTGAAGCGGTCGGCTTTGTCGGCCACTCCTTTTATAATCTTGTTGCCTGGGTTGAAACAACTGTTCCGCTCTTGGACGTGTTGGCTCGTTGCAAAGCCATTGAGCGGCAGCACGGACATGACAGTCGGGCACCTCGCTTTAGCCCACGAACCCTCGATATTGATATCTTGCTGTATGATGATGAGGTGTGTTCAACGCCAATTCAGTTACCGCGCGCTGAGATTTTGACCAATGCATTTGTGTTATGGCCTTTGGCTGAATTAAGTGCGGAGCAATGTCATCCGGTATTGAAGAAAACCTTTGCAGAACTATGGCAGAGCTATACCGGACAGCAACAGTTAGCTCCGATTGCCTTAGAATTTGAGTCGTTACCTTATTTAGTCTTCCCATCGAACGTTTAGAAGGAAACCAATTTGTGAGTATTTTTGAAGCAATTATTCTCGCATTAATTCAAGGATTGACAGAATTTCTTCCCATTTCGAGCTCTGCGCATCTTATTTTACCGTCTCAACTGCTGGGTTGGACCGATCAAGGGCTTGCTTTTGATGTTGCGGTTCATGTGGGAACATTGCTGGCGGTGATGCTGTATTTTCGACAAGAAATTGGCCAGTTGATAGTGGGCTGGCTCGGCAGTTTTAAAGGGCAACACAATGCCCATAGCCGTTTGGCGTGGTTGATTATTTGGGGAACCTTTCCTGCTGCTTTAGCTGGATTGTTGCTCAGTGGGTTGATCGAGGATTACGCTCGTTCCGCCTTGGTAATTGCAATCACCACCATTATTTTCGGTTTGTTATTGTGGTACGCCGATGCCCGTGCCACGCAACAACAAACCATTGAAAAGTTAACTTTACGACAGGTCCTGATTATTGGTGTGGCGCAGGCATTGGCGCTGATTCCTGGAACCTCACGCTCAGGAATTACCATGACGGCAGGGATGATGTTAGGGTTGACCAAAACGGATGCAGCACGCTTTAGTTTTTTATTATCCATCCCGATTATTCTGATGGCCGGCGGCTACTTGTCGCTCAAAACAACTCAACAGGTGGAACCCATTGCCTGGCTTCCGGTTGGAGTTGGCGTGCTTGCTTCGTTTATTGCGGCCTATCTATGTATCCATGCGTTCTTAAAAATCATTAGCCGCATGGGCATGTTGCCATTTGTTCTTTATCGTTTATTGCTTGGTATTGTTCTGCTGATCTGGTTTATCTAAGGACCAGTGTTGTTGAATGCACTGCAGCCGCTCAGCCAGCACGGCCTGATTGATTTCGGCACCCTGTAATGGGGTGCCTGCTTGGGCCGCCCGCTGCATCACCTCACGAGCCTGAATCGCCTTAGCGGCATCATAGGCCGCCTCAATCTGCTGGGTTAGAACCCTTGTCATACCGAGTAGTCGCCATAATTTTAAGAGTTGTGAAACGCGCTCTGGCTGGCGCCAGCCATCGAGTTTGCTGATTAGGTCAAACACCCACTGGGCATCGATTACCTGGGCGGGGGACCAACTCACTTGCAGGGCATCTAGGGCGATCACTTGATAGCGTTTGGGCACCCGCAAACGTTGGTGCAAGGCGTGTAATTGTTCTTCAGTGATGCGGGAACAACTCAGTGCCCAGGCATAGAGACTACGATCCTCAGCGCAGACCTCAGCGATGTGCTCCAAGCCTTGTTCATCAATGTTGTGCTCGAGTTCACTAAACCACGGCTGCATGGCTTGAACCTGATGGAGCAAACTCCAGTAGACTTGGGGGGAGGTCGTGGCCAAGGCCTTTTCAGTTTCTTGCCAAACGCGTTCTGCTGAAAGGTGAGCCAGTTCCCCGTTTTGACTTATCTGTTGCATCAGCGCAAGGGTTTCGGGAGCTACTTTAAAGCCATCACCGGCAAAGCGTGCAGCAAATCGAGCCACGCGCAAAATCCGCAAAGGGTCTTCAGTAAAAGCGGGGGAAATATGTCGTAACCACCGCTCCTGAAGATCATGAAGCCCGCCATAAGGGTCAATCAGTTCGCCCGATTCATCTTGGGCAATGGCATTGACGGTTAAATCGCGTCGAAACAAATCTTCTTCCAGTGTGACACTTGGGTCTGCAAACACAGTAAACCCGGTATAGCCTGCACCTGACTTGCGCTCGGTCCGAGCCAACGCATACTCTTCATTGGTTTGTGGGTGGAGAAATACCGGAAAGTCTTTCCCAACTTGGCGATACCCAAGGGCTAACATCTGCTCGGGAGTGGCACCAACGACCACATAGTCACGTTCGTGCACTGCTTTATGCAGCAGTTGATCACGCACGGCACCACCGACCAGATAGACTTTCATGCTCACTCCTATTATTTTATGGGATACGCCGAATGACTAGCAGCAATGCCAGTGACTCGATACACTGTCTCATACTATCACTACTAAAGCAGTCACGTTGCTATGTATCTTAACTATTTTGGACTACATACTGAGCCGTTTTCAATTGCGCCAGATCCACAATTCTTGTATTTAAGCGAGCGCCATCAAGAGGCCCTTGCCCACTTGAGCTATGGACTGCAAGGCAGTGGCGGGTTTATTTTGCTCACCGGTGAGGTGGGAACGGGGAAGACCACGGTGTCCCGTGCGCTCTTGGAGCAATTGTCTGAGCAAACACGCACCGCATTTATTTTGAATCCCATGCTCAATTCAGATGAGCTATTAGCGACCTTATGTGACGAATTTGGCATTCGTTATAACCGTCGCCAAGCCAGTGCCAAGCAATTGACGGATAAACTCAGTCAGTTTTTATTAGCCGCCCATGCCGAGGGGCAACAATGTGTGGTGCTGATTGATGAAGCGCAGCATTTGCAGCCGCAAGTGCTGGAACAGCTCCGTTTATTAACCAATCTAGAAACCAATCAGCATAAACTCCTACGGGTTATTTTGATTGGCCAGCCTGAGTTACAAGATTTATTACGGCGGCGTGAGTTACGCCAGCTCGCGCAACGAATCACCGCTCGATATCACCTTTTGCCGTTGCAGCTAGCGGATACTGAACGCTATATCAATTATCGCTTACAAGTGGCCGGAGCACAGCGGGGGTTATTTGAAACCGCGGCAATTCGAGCGTTGCATCGTGCCAGTGAAGGCATTCCACGGCGGTTGAACTTGTTGTGCGATCGGGCATTGTTGGCAGCTTTCAATGAGCAGCAACCCGTGGTGGCGGTGCGTCATGTGAAAATTGCTGTGTTGGAATTAGATGGGGGCGAAGTGCAACGTGCGGCCTCATCCAAATCTTGGCCACAGTATGTGTTGGTTGCACTCAGTGTCGCTTTATTGGGGGGCTTGGGACAATGGGGCTGGGCCCATTATCGGGCAGCAGCAGTTGCGCCTCCCCCCGCAGTGGTGGCAGCGCCGACGCCACATCCTATTGAGGCCCTTGCGGCGAGTTGGCGATTGCCTGCTCCACCAACCAACGAAGGGTTTTGTGAGTGGGTAGCGCAGTTTGAATTGCTCTGTGTTGAAGGTCGTGCACGGCTGGATCAGATTCTCAGCCCCCAACGTCCGGTATTGCTCCGCTTGGCGAATGACGAGCTGCAACTGCTAACGCATCTTCACCAGCAACCTCATGCTGCTTGGACCGGAGAGTTTGTCATGTTGATTCCATTCCCGCCTGGGTATAGTGCCACCGAGGCTGAGCAAGCAGGGTCTGTCTATCAAAGGTGGTTGGCGGAACAATTACAACCACAGGGGGCACCCAACTTGTCGACTCTCGCCGAGCAATTACGCCGAGTGCAGCAGCAGGCAAAGCTCCCTGTAACCGGTCAGTTAGATGGGCTCACACTCGCTTGGTTAACCGCCACTGAAGAGAGTGGTGGCCCACGGTTGCTTACTACCCAGCAAGGGGAGATGAACTAATGTCATCGGTCTTAAATGCATTAAAAAAACAGTCATCCCCCTTATTGCAAACACCTCATCCCGTCGCACTCGAATCGGCGCCAGCACGAGGGGGCAGTGGGCGTTGGTGGTTGCTGGTGCTGATCGGTGCGTTGATAATTGGGGTGCTGGGAGGGCGGTTGATAAGCCAAAGCGAACCCCAGCAAAGGATGCCTGAGGTTGTGCAGCCGGTTGCAGCAACGCAGGCGGCCCACTATTCATTAGGTACGATTGTTCCCATTCGGCAACCCATGTGGCCGAACCCCGTTGCTGAAACACCGGCCGTTGAAGGCGTGGAGATTGTGAGCCAAGCCCGTACGCAAGCCTCAGAATCCATCGTGAGCGACAATCAGGCGATTGATCTGAATCAAATATCACCGGAATTATTAAATGCGTTCGACGCCGCATTGAGTGAGCAAAGTGGCCAAAGCGTGATTCCCAAATTGGCTGAATTAAGCCTGAGCTTTCAACGGACTATTCCCAGTTTTAGTTATGATGGACACCAGTATTCTTCGCGGGAAGAGGCCCGTTGGGTGGTGCTGAATGGGATTCGGTTGCACGAAGGGGAAACCCTGCAAGGGCTGCGGGTGTTAGCCATTGGGCCAAGCCATGTCGTGCTGGCAAAAGATGCTCAAGCCTTCCAGCAATCTGCCCTAGATGACTGGACAAGGCCCTAACAAATCTGTTATTAAAACACCTGTTTAAATCTTTTGTTTGATTTCATGGTGAAATCAATCCAAGCACAAGAGGTGTTGTTATGGCAGAGTATCGTGTCCCTCGTGAAGATATGCAATTTGTTCTGCAAGATGTGTTTCAAGTGGATCAAGATTGGTCACAAAGTGATGAGCTTGCCGAGCTTGATTTGGAAACAGCGTTTGCCATTATTGATGAAGGTGCCAAGTTAGCAGAAACCTTGATTGCTCCTTTAGCGCGCGCTGCTGACGAAGAAGGGGTTTCGTATACCGATGGCCAAGTAACCACCCCGAAAGGCTATAAAGAAAACTTCCAACAGTTAGCTGCGGGCGGTTGGGTCGGTGTGACCGCCAATCCTGAATTTGGTGGCATGGGGTTACCCAAGAGTGTTTCTGCACAATACGAAGAAATGCTTTGTGCTGCCGATATTTCCTTTTCTCTTTATCCGGGCTTAACAGCAGGGGCCATCATGGCGCTTGACGAGCATGCGGATAGCACACTGAAATCGACCTATTTAGAAAACATGATCACCGGCCAATGGACGGGGTCAATGTGCTTAACCGAGCCCCATGCGGGAACCGATCTGGGCATGATTCGTACCAAAGCAATCCCTCAGGATGACGGCAGTTTTGCCATTTCAGGCACCAAAATATTTATTACCGCGGGTGAGCATGATTTGGCAGAGAATATTATCCATTTAGTGCTTGCGAAGCTCCCCGATGCACCTACCGGAAGTAGAGGGATTAGCCTGTTTTTAGTGCCCAAATTCTTAGTCAATGAAGATGGTTCACTGGGAGAGCACAATGGGGTTGTGTGCGGTTCCATCGAGCACAAGATGGGCATTCACGCCTCCGCCACTTGTGTGATGAACTTTGATGCTGCCAAAGGCTGGATGGTCGGCGAACCCAACCAAGGGTTAGCGGCCATGTTTACCATGATGAACTATGAGCGGCTTGGAGTGGGGATTCAAGGGTTAGGAGCAGCAACCCGGTCGTATCAAAATGCGTTGGAATATGCTCAAGAACGGATTCAAGGCCGTGGCGCGAAAGCCACTCGCGATACGAGCAAAGAAGCGGACCCTATTATTGTTCATGGCGACGTGCGCCGGATGCTACTGACGATGAAAGCCTTTGTTGAAGGGGGCAGAGCATTTTCAACGTATGTTGGCCAACAGCTTGACCGCGCTAAGTTTGCCAATGACCCAGCCATGCGAGAGCGGGGCACAGCGTTAGTACAATTACTGACGCCGGTTGCAAAAGCCTTTTTAACCGATACCGGGTTTGAAGCGACGGTATTGGGGCAACAAGTATTCGGCGGGCATGGTTTCATCCGCGAGTGGGGCCAAGAGCAACTGGTGCGGGATACGCGCATTGCGCAAATCTATGAAGGCACCAATGGTATCCAAGCACTGGATTTACTGGGGCGTAAAGTGGCCGGCTCTCGTGGGGAGTTATTAAAACCATTATTGGAAGATATTCAAACCTTACTGGCTGAACCATTGGCTGGCTTTGAAAAGGAATATCAACAACTTGCTGAAGCAACACAATTGGTTGGTGAGGTGACAAAATCAGTACTCACTCGGGTTGCAGAGGATGAAAATATCATCAGCAGTGTGGCGGTGGAATATCTCCACTTGGTGGGCTATGTGACCTTTGGTTATCTGTGGTTGCGGATGGCGAAAGCAGCAGCTCCGTTGGTGGCTGAGAAGCCGTATTTGGCAAGTAAAGCGAAGACTGCGAAGTTTTATATGGCGCGGATTTTGCCTCGGATTCACAGCCTAGCGGCAGTAATCAAAGACGGCAGTTCCAGTCTGTATTTACATGAAGTGGGCGACTTTTAGTCGCCCACCCAATGTCATGATGGCAGTGCCTTGTTATCCCTAGTCGCCTAGCGATAACAAGGTTGCGTTACCGCCCACAGCGGTGACGTTATTGGTTCGTGTCTTTTCCGTCACAAAGCGTGTGAGGTACAATGGACCACCCGCTTTTGGACCGGTTCCTGATAACCCGCGGCCACCGAATGGTTGAACGCCAACCACTGCGCCTACTTGGTTACGGTTAATGTACACGTTCCCAACTTCAACGCGACGCGCAATATCTTCAGCAAAGCTTTCGTTCCGGCTGTGAATACCGAAGGTTAAGCCAAAGCCAGTGCTGTTGATGCTGTCGATAATCTGATCCAGCTCGCTCGTTTTGTAGCGAATGATATGCAGAATCGGGCCAAAGTTTTCTTTCACCAACTGTGCAATATTGTCAATTTCAATGGCTGTTGGTGGTACAAACGTCCCATTGTTGGTGTATTCAGGCATGGGAGCTTGTGCAATCAAGGTACCAACTTGCAAGATATCATTGATATGTTGCTCAAGGTTACTCTTCGCAGCACCATCAATCACAGGGCCCACATCAGTTTCGTGCAAAATAGGGTCACCCACTTTCAGCTCTGCCATGGCGCCTTTAAGCAAATCGATGACACGCTCGGCGATGTCTTCTTGTACAAAAAGAACCCGTAACGCTGAACAACGTTGACCTGCACTCTTGAAAGCACTCGCAACAATGTCAGTCACGGCTTGCTCAGGCAAGGCGGTTGAATCGACTAACATCGCGTTTTGGCCACCGGTTTCTGCCACTAATGGGACAATCGCCCCTGACCGAGCAGCCAGTGCGCGGTTGATTGCTTTAGCAGTATAAGTAGAGCCGGTAAAGCAAACGCCACCGATGTCTTCTTGCGAAACTAGGAAGTTACCAACTTCAGCACCACTGCCAGGAATAAAGTGCAAGACATCTGCAGGAATGCCTGCTTCGTGTGCTAATTGCACCGCACGGAAAGCAATTAAACCGGTTTGCTCCGCTGGCTTGGCAATCACACAGTTTCCAGCCACCAATGCTGCAACCACTTGGCCTAAGAAAATGGCCAGAGGGAAGTTCCATGGGCTAATGCACACGAACGTACCGCGGCCTTCGGTAAACAGATCGTTGGTTTCACCGGTAGGGCCAGGTAACGGGACTGCTGCTCCCATCAGCTGACGCGCTTGCTGAGCGTAATAACGACAGAAGTCAATGGCTTCACGCAGCTCATCAATACCGTCTTGCAAGCTCTTACCGGCTTCAAGAGAACATAAAGCAATCAGTTCTTCACGGTTTTCTTGTAACAAATCAGCTAGCTTCTCAAGTGCGACAGCGCGCTCTTCAACCGGGGTATCACGCCATTTAGGGAAAGCCGCATTGGCAATGCCTAAGGCTTTTTCTGCTAAGGCTTTATCACCCCAGGCGATAGAACCGACTTGGTGCGTGTTATTTTGTGGACTGTGAATGGCCACTTGATGATGGGCATCGATCACTTCGCCATTAATAATTGGGCCGCCTTGCCACTGCTTGTGGCGGTATTGTTGAACGGCAGTAATAAAGTCATCAGCTTGTGAGTGAATGTTCATATTCAGTCCTAACGAGTTCTTCCGATCGGTAAAAATTTGGGTCGGTAAAGGAATTTTATGGTTCGCAAAATTATCATGCTTCAGCATGGTGGTGATTGGATGCTCCGTCAGCTCAGCGATGGGCGTTTCAGGGTCCACCAGCTTATGCACGAACGAGGAGTTGGCACCATTCTCAAGTAAACGACGAACCAGGTACGGGAGCAGATCTTTGTGTGCTCCTACCGGCGCATAAATACGAACCGTGGTGTTCGGTGCTTGTTCCAGCAAGGTATCGTAGAGGTCTTCGCCCATGCCATGGAGACGTTGGAACTCGATCCGACGTTGGTATTTTTGGTTGAGGTCACGAATCGCGACCACGGTTTGCGCGTTGTGCGTTGCAAACTGAGGATAAATAGCACCATCAGTCGCTGGGCTCATCAGGTAATGCGCACAAGCCAAGTAGGAAACGTCCGTATTGGCCTTCCGAGTATACACTGGGTAGCCTGCTAAACCGTTCACCTGACACCATTTGATTTCGCTATCCCAATAGGCACCTTTCACTAATCGCACTGGAATTTCGTCGCCGCACTCACGGGCCAATGCGGTAATCCAGCAAAGGACTGGAAGTGCACGCTTGGAGTAGGCTTGGACCACTAAACCAAAGCGTGGCCAGCCTTGGCAGACACCACTGCGATAGACTTTTTCGAAAAGCTCGAGGGACAGTTCCAACCGATCCATTTCTTCCGCGTCAATACTGACACCGACATCCGCTTCTTTTGCGAGCTTCACCAATTCCGTGAGGCTGTCTGCAAGTTCCGTCAGAACCCGCTCACGGTTAGCCACTTCATAACGAGGGTGAATGGCGGACAGTTTGATCGAAATTGTGGGCCGCGGAACGTCCGGGTTATTGAACGTGGTGGCACTGATTTTCTTGATCGAATTGACGTAGTCGGCATGATAGCGACGCGCGTCAGCCATGGTTAACGCGGCTTCACCCAACATGTCATAAGAGTGGGTATAGCCTTTGTCGCGGTTTGCAACACTATTTTTAAGTGCTTCTTCAATGGTACGCCCCAGGACGAACTGGGTGCCCATGATGCGCATTGCAACGTAGGTCGCTTTACGAACCACTGGCAAACTGAGACGACGAATTAACCGTTTGAAGGTCCCGCGTGGGGTCTCCATCGGCTTGCCGTGAGGGTTAATAATCGAGTTGGTTAAAGCCAGGCTCCATGTACCACTGTTGACCAGCCATGAGCTACTTTGACCCATGTGCTTCTGCCATTCACCACCGGACAAGCGGTCTTGAATGAGGGCATCTGCTGTTTCCTTATCAGGGATTCGCAGCAGTGCTTCAGCCAAGCACATTAAGATGATCCCTTCCTTGGTATCCAAACTATATTCTTGTAAAAATGCATCAATCCCACTGTTATCAGCACGATCGCGCACTTTCTGCACTAATTTAGCAGTTGCGTCAGTGACTGAATTAATGGTCGTCTTTAGTTGTGGAACTAATGGTAAAAGCTCGCGTAAATAAGCGTCTTCGTCAACTAAATAGTTGGCAGTAATTGCTTGTTGGAGTCGACCAAGGTCGGCGCCGGTATACTGAGCCGCAAGTACTTCACTCGCTTTAAACATAGCATCTCCTGTTGGACTCAGCCCAAGGCTGGGGGTGACAATCTTTTCGCGCGCAAGTATATGCCATTTTAACCGCGCGTAAAGCATACTAGAGCAGTTTTTTTGCTAGAAAATTTATTGCCGCCAAGGTGCATTTTTTAGGGGAAACTGTCAAGCCATTTCAGTTGACCAGCATGGTTCCTGCGAGTACCGTATGAAACAAGTAAAATCAATAAGTAGAGTGTGATTTGTGAGTCGAGAAATTGAACTGAAGTTGCTGGTGGAACCGGCACAAAAAGAGGCTGTTTTAGCGCTGTGTCAACAACTGGCGGGAAACGCCCCAACGGTGATGGTGTTAGCGAACAGTTATTTTGACACTCCCGACCTACAATTACGCCACTTTGATATCGGTTTACGGATTCGCCAACGGGAACAGCAGCGCGAACAAACCGTGAAGCTGGCGGGCGAAGTGACCGCAGGAATTCATTCACGCCCCGAATACAACTGCGATATCACGGCAGATACGCCCGACTTAACCTTGTTCGATGACAGTATTTGGCCGACACAGTTTCCGCTGGCGACGATTCAAGCACAGTTACAATGTTTGTTTCAAACAAACTTTACGCGTCACCGCTGGCAACTTCCAAGTGGGCAAGGCTGTATTGAGTTAGTGTTTGACGAAGGTTGGGTGATTGCTGGGGCTCGACAGCAACAAATTTGCGAAATCGAATTAGAGGTGCAAGGCGGCGAATTAACCGATGCGTTGCGTACCGCACGGGTGTTTATGACAGCCGTAGGAGCGCAGCTGGGTAGTTTGAGTAAAGCGGCGCGCGGCTATCTATTGGCAGGATTATCACAGTTGCAACCGCTCGCGCCGTTGCGCTGCTCCACGCATTTTATGCAACGGCATCCACCCAGTGGAATTTATCAGGGTGTGGCGACTGCGCTGAACCATTGGCAGCACCATGATACCTGTTTACGTGAAGCACCCAGTGAGGTTGCACTGCAAGGAGTTGCGACTGGGCTGGAGTGGTGTGCTCATAGCGTACAGTTATTGGGCTCCTTGGATACTCAGCTCCTGCCGTTGGGACAAAGATTAGCTCATTATCAACACCAGTTTGCACAGTTGGCGGCAAGGCAAGATGTGGCCGGCGCGGTACAGCTACGGGGCGCACTTGATTATCAACTGATTCTGTTGGATGTTGCCGCACTGCTTCAGCAACCACCCGATGAAAGGCTGCAACGGGCTTATGTGGTACAAATTAGTGAATTTGTTGAGCGAGTGCTGACCCAACAAACCACAGGGGTGCAATGGTGTGATGGCAACGTGCAACTCCCTGCGTCCACCACCTATGGCAATGAACTGCGACAGCAATTGGCTCAGTGTCAGAATGAACAGCAGGCGCAACTGCTATTGCGTCACGTGCGGCAGCGTTGGTACGCCACCTTAGCCGCTGCTGATTTATTACAGCAATTATCGCTTACCGACATGCTGGAACACTTAACGGCCACAGCCGACGCCTTGATTGAAGAAGCACTGGCGTGGCTTTACCCTCGTTATTGTGAGCGGTATGGCACCCCCCGCACAGAATGTGGCTCGGCCATGCCGTTATGGGTGATTGGCATGGGGAAGTTGGGGGGACGTGAGCTCAACTTTTCGTCGGATATTGATGTGATCTTTTGCTATCCCGAGCAAGGGGTTTCAGATCATGAACGGCGCCCGTTGGAGAATTCCGTCTTTTTCACACGATTAGCGCAAGGGTTGGTTGGGCTACTGGACACCATCACCGCTGATGGCCGGGTGTTTCGAGTCGACTTACGGCTGCGGCCTTTTGGGCAATCCGGTCCCTTGGTCGCGAGCTTATCGGCATTGGAATCCTATTACCAAGAGCAGGGCCGTGACTGGGAGCGCTATGCCATGGTGAAAGCCCGGTTAATTGGGGCCGACCGAGCCATGCAACAACCCTTACAGCAGTTGCTACGCCCCTTTGTATACCGCCGTTATATTGATTTTTCGGCCATTGATGCCTTGCGAAAAATGAAGAGTTTAATCACCCAAGAAACTCGGCGCCAAGGGTATGAATGGAATATCAAATTAGGCCCCGGTGGCATCCGAGAAATTGAATTCATTGCGCAAGCCTTTCAGCTTATTCGCGGTGGCCAGCAGCGTCAGTTGCAAACCCACTCCCTGTATCAGGCGTACCAAGCACTCGCGGAACAGGGGCTGCTCGCACCCGAGGCGGTTCAGGAGCTACTCGATTGTTATCAGGTACTACGAAAAATCGAACATGTGTTACAGCAACTGAACGATGAACAAACCCAGCAACTGCCTACGGACCCTCAATTACAGCGCCGTGTGAGTTTGGCGCTTCACCAGCCCTGGCCGGCAGTGGAACGTTTGGTCAAAGCAACCATGGCCACCGTGCATCAACATTTTATGCAAGTGATTGGTCAGCCCGACGAACGCGATGAAGAAGCGGGGGCTTATCAGCTGCTATGGCAGGATATGGTGGAGGATGAAACAGCGCTAGCGGTGCTTATGGAAAGTAACGTGGCTGCCCCTGAGGCGGAGCAAATTTGGCAAACCATTCGGCAATTGCGGGCAGAAGTACGCCGGCGTAGCTCGGGGCCACGCGGGCGGCAGGCCATGGCTCGGTTAGTTCCTTTGTTGTTGGAAGAGTTAATGCAATTGGAACAACCCGAGCAAGTGGTGATGCGAGTGGTGCATGTGTTGCAAAAAATTATGACGCGGACTGCTTATGTGGAACTTTTGGTAGAAAATCAGGGAGCACGGCAGCAGCTCATCAAATTATGTCAGGCCAGTGCGTGGCTCACCAAGCAACTGGCTCAATATCCGCTGTTATTGGATGAGTTAATCGATCCTCAGCATCTGTATGATTTACCTCAACTGACCGACTACCCCGCACAGCTTGATGAATATTTAATGCGATTGCCAGAACAAGAGTTGGAGCTGCAGATGGATGCCTTGCGTCAAGCTCGCCAAGTGCTGCAATTGAAAATCGCTGCCGCCGATATCAGTGGTGGCTTACCGCTGATGAAAGTCAGTGATCATTTAAGTTATCTGGCGGAGGCGATGATCGCCAAAGTGGTTCATTTAGCTTGGCATCAATTGACCGAACGGCACGGCCAGCCACCTGGCCGAGATGCAAATAATATGGGGTTTGCGGTATTCGCTTACGGGAAGTTAGGGGGATTAGAGCTGAGCTATAGCTCCGATCTCGATTTGGTGTTTATTACAGATTCCGACTACCAAGGTGAAACCGATGGGGTGAAACCTATCGAAGTTCAGCAGTTTTACTTACGTCTCGCCCAGCGCATTCTTCATTTATTTACGGCGCGTACCATGATTGGCAGTTTGTATGATGTGGATATGCGGTTACGCCCCTCGGGGAATGCCGGGCTGCTGGTCACGCGACTAACCACCTTTGCCAGCTACTTAACAGAAGATGCTTGGACTTGGGAGTTGCAAGCCTTGGTGCGGGCCCGTGCTATTTTTGGCCACCCCGATTTAGTGAATGCCTTGGCAGCATTACGGGTTGACCAGTTATGTCAGCGGCGTGATGAGGAAACATTGCAACAAGAAGTGATTACGATGCGCGATAAAATGAGAAGCCACCAAGCTTCCCATGACCCTTCCAGTGACGAGCATGTGAAGCAAGCGAAAGGGGGCATGACGGATTTGGAGTTTCTCGTGCAGTATTTGGTGTTGCGATTTGCCAAGGAGTATCCAAGTCTCACCCAGTACAGTGATAATGTGCGGATTTTGGAGCAATGTGCGGGCAATGGTTTATTCAGCGAGGCTCAAGCTCAGCAACTGATCGATGCGTATTTAGCCGAGCGAGAAGTCGCTCATCAGCTGGCGCTCGAAAATGCCGGCAAGGTGGGGGACGACCATCTGGCGATGCACCGCCAAGCCGTGCAACAAGCTTGGCGGGTCTGGTTGGGCGATCATTCTGCCTGATATAAATCAGGATCGTCTTTATTCGGACGGGTTTTGAAGCGGCGGTGAATCCACATGTATTGTTCGGGTTTTTGCAAAATTGCAAATTCGATCATGCGATTCACCCGCGTGACATCGGCCACATCATCCCCGGTGGGGAAGTTGTCAAAAGCCGGGTAAAACGTCATGTCATAACCACGGCCATCGTCACGGCGGAAACAAGTGACCGGTACGACTGAACAGTTGGCATTGTTCGCAAACAGCAAAGTACCGGTGGTGGTACTGGCTTGCTCAACAGCAAACAACGGTGCGAACACCGTCCGTTTACGGCCGTAGTCTTGGTCAGGCAAATAGCCCGCGATGTCACCTCGATTCAGTGCTTCTAACATGCTGCGCACGTCGGTACGAGGAATCAGATATTTATTGGAGCGGCCACGGCCACGAGTTTGTAAAAACTCCATGACAGCATTGTTGTGAGGGCGATAAAGCCCTACAGCTGGCTGTACAAACCCATTCATCCGCGCATGCACTTCGAGACTTAAAAAGTGAAACAGCAGCAACAGCACCCCTTTGCCATCACGTTGCGCGGCAACTAAATGTTCAGTTCCGTGCACATGAAGCTTGCGGCGGATACGCCAATCAGGCCACCACCAGGCCATGCCTGTTTCAAAGAAGGCGATGCCGGTATTTTCAAGGTTCTTTTTGACCAATGATTCAATTTCATTGGCGTCTTTCTCTGGAAAGCACAATTCGAGATTGCGCCGAGCAATGTGCGCGCGGCGGGGAACGAAACGGTAAAACAATCGACCTAAGGCGCGTCCCATTCCTAGTTGCCAACGATGTGGCAACCAAGAAATGGTATACAGAACACCGACACTAAGCCACGTCAGCCAGTATTTCGGCAATAAGAAACGTGGCTCAAAGCGCGGTTTTTCAACTATTTTCATGAATTAAGCTGGCATTAATTGCAATAAGATCTTGTTCACTGATTTGACCTGAAGCTTGTTTCAGCGTGAGGTACTGACGGATGTAACCGTAACGAGCTTTCGATAAGTTACGACGCGCGTTGTAAAGGTTACGGGTGCTGTCTAATACGTCAACGATGGTCCGGGTACCAACTTCGAAACCTGTTTGTGTTGCTTTCAGCGCACTTTCTGCAGAAACAACGGCTTGCTCAAAGGCACGGATACTGGCTTGTGACGCCACCACATCATAGTACGCGTTACGCACTTGGCGCTCGACGCTACGACGCACACCTTCCAGCTCTTGACTTGATGCAACGTAGAATTCACGTGCTTGATCAACTTCTGCTGAGGTACGGAACCCAGAGAAAATTGGCACGTTCAAGTTCAACCCAATAGAGTTTGAATCCATTCGTGGCATATCAATTTTATTGCCGCGCGCTGTGGTTGTGGTATCACGCGTTGAGTAAGAACCTGATAACGAAACGGTCGGTAAGTGACCATTACGAGCGAGATCGATTTGATGCTCGGCAATTTCAACAGCAACCCGCTGCACAATCAATTGCAGGTTTTTATCTTCGGCAACTTTAACCCACTGAGTGGCATCTGCTGGCGTTGGAGCTTCTGGTGAGAATGAGTCGGTGTTCAAGCTCGCCAAACTCTCATGGTAGCGACCGGTAATTTCGCGCAGTGATTCCTGGGCGATTTCTACGGCGTTACGCGCTTGAATTTCAGCTGCGACTGAGGTGTCGTACTGAGCTTGCGCTTCATGCACGTCAGTGATGGCCGTTAGCCCGACGGAGAAACGTTGTTTGGTTTGCTCAAGCTGGCGCTCAATGGCATTTTTCTCAGCCGTTGCAAAGGCTAAGTCATCTTGCCGCTCTAACACGGTGAAGTAAGCGTTTACCACGCGCAGCATGAGTTGTTGGCGGGTGCTTAAATAGTTAACTTCAGCCTGATACGCTTGTTTTTCGCTCAGCTCAGCACGGTCCCAAACGTTCATATCAAAAATAGTTTGGCTTAGGTTGACGCCGGCGTTCCAGCCACGGTTTTCGCTATCAATGACAATAAAGCTTTGGGCAACAGAATCATAGGTTGCACTTTCAGATTCACTGCGAGAATACCCGGCAGATAAGTTTAATTGAGGCCAAAACGCTGCTTTGGAAATATCGACGCCTTTTTGCGCTGCACGGCGTTGTGCATCGACTTGTTGTAAGGTTGGGTCATTCTGCAATGCAAGTTGGAACACTTGCGCTAAATCATCGGCATAGGCCACGCTTGCAGATGCGCTAAGAGTCAGGCCTACTAATACGGATAGTACGTGCTTTTTCATGGATTGGGTGTCCTAATTATTTGAAAGCATCATCTTGCCAAAAAATTGGCTGCTATTTTACATACACTCGTGAATGTTTACTAGTTTACTTTGTTATTGCGCCAAATGCATGGGGATAGTTGCAACAGAATCGCTTCAAGTGTAACTAATTATGTGCTAAATCGACGTAGAATTACAATCATTCTGGGCCGCATTCGCGTTCAAACGAATACCTCAGTCGTTAAATAACGAGTAAAGGTTTACTGTGCAAAAATATTGTCAAAAAGATGTCAGGATTCTTACGGAAAAATCAGTCCGTGATGGTTTTTTATCCATTCATCAGGTAACCCTACAACACCGACTATTTGCCGGTGGGTGGTCGCCCGTATTTCAACGCGAAGTCATGGAACGTGGCAACGCGGTGGTGGTGGTGCCTTATGATCCTGTGAAAGATACCTTGGTGGTGCTGGAACAGTTTCGGATAGGTGCGATGAAGGGGGAGGAATCCCCTTGGTTGCTTGAGTTCGTGGCAGGGATGTACGATAGTGTGCACGAATCAGCCGAACAAGTTGCCCACCGCGAGTTAGCTGAAGAAGC
Organism: Pseudidiomarina indica; assembly: GCF_900104245.1. GTDB lineage: Bacteria > Pseudomonadota > Gammaproteobacteria > Enterobacterales > Alteromonadaceae > Pseudidiomarina > Pseudidiomarina indica. The sequence goes on along the minus strand of NZ_FMXN01000002.1, from coordinate 292,816 downwards.
CGGCCTGACCACGACACAGCTCCATTATGCCTTGAATTATCTATCCACGCCCGGTGGATGTACCGAGCGCATGACTATTTTTGTTGCGTTGGTAGACAGCGATAGTGCTGCAACCCACGGTGGGTTAGCCAGTGAACATGAAGATATTCGTGTGCATGTGGTACCCTTTACAGAAGCAGTCCAGTTACTTGAGCGTGGAAAAATTAATAATGCAGCGAGTGTCATTGGGTTACAATGGCTGCAACTGCATAAACATCGATTTAAACAAGCATGACAACCGACGTCGTTCGTAAACGTTATCAATTTGACCTTGCCGCAATGCAACGGATTGCGGCGCTGAACTATGCTGCCTTGCAACCATGGTTGGAAGAGCTTGATGCGGACCAACCCTGGGAGCTGAGCTTAGGCCCGCAGCTGCGTTTTACTGTGCGGCTCATGCAACAAGCCCCATTTACAACGGCCATTCGAATTCAACAACATCGATTTTCTCAGCAATTGCCAGGCTTAAAAGAAGCGCAGTTAGATGTTCGTTTGTATCATGATGCTCGTTTGGCTGAAGTGGTTGCTTGTCAGGGCGTCTCGCAATTGCAAGCGCGCTACGAAATTCCGAATCCACAGATGTTTCATGTCAATGAAAAGCATCAAGTGAATCTGTTTTTGCGAGATTGGATTCAATTAATTCGTACCCATGGTCTCCAGGAGGTATAGGTGCTACTTTATTTACATGGATTTGAAAGTTCACCCGCAAGCCCGAAAATCAGTCAACTGCGCGACTACTTGAGTCATCAAACCGGTGCTTCCGAGCTGCTCCTTGCGCCACAGCAGCCTCCTCGAATGGTCGCGAATAAAAAATTATTGGATGATCTCATTGCAACGCAGCCTATCACGGCGGTGATGGGGAGTTCATTGGGCGGCTTTTGGACGCACTATGTGGTGAGTCAATTGGCGGCGCAACAGCGTCCGGTGCGCGGAGTGTTGATTAATCCCGCCGTAGTGCCCCAGCGGTTGATGCCAGAGCAGGGCGAAGTCGCGCGCATTCATCCTCATACTCAAGCAGCATACCAGCTGAATCAGCAGGATCGGGAAGCACTCCAACAGGCGGAAGCACAGTTGTCGAACGAGGTTGAACTCCTGGTGTTATTACAAGCTGGGGATGAGCAGCTGGATTACCGCGAGGCGCGTGATTATTACCGCCAGCAACGCATGATTATTGAACAAGGCGGCGATCATAGTTTTGTTGATTTACCGCGCTATCTACCTGCGGCGCTTGAGTTTCTAAATATCCTGTAAGAGTATAAGAGTATTCGAATGATAACAATTCCGTGCAACACGAGATCATAACACGCATGTCAGAATATAAAGCAGATGCGATAGAGGTCTTGAATGGCCTTGAGCCGGTCCGTCGCAGACCGGGAATGTACACCGATACCACCCGTCCCAACCACTTAGGTCAAGAAGTCATCGATAACAGTGTCGATGAAGCCATTGCAGGTCACGCTCGTCAACTCATCGTGACCTTACACCCTGATCAATCCCTCGAAGTGGAAGATGACGGCCGGGGGATGCCGGTTGATATTCACCCCGAAGAAGGCATTCCTGGGGTCGAATTAATCATGACCAAATTGCACGCAGGGGGGAAGTTCTCCGCCAAAAACTACCAGTTCTCTGGCGGTTTACATGGCGTGGGGATATCCGTTGTTAATGCTTTATCCAAGCGTGTTGAGGTGACCGTTAAACGGGATGGCCAAGTGTATCAAATGGCCTTCGAACACGGTGATAAAGTCTCCGATTTAACCGTGACAGGCACCGTCGGGAAACGTAATACGGGAACCATTTTAAGATTTTGGCCCGATGCTCAATACTTTGATTCAGCCAAATTTTCGGTGCTGAGACTGACCCATTTATTACGCGCTAAAGCCGTCTTATGCCCGGGGCTGAAAATTGTTTTCCGCAACTTAGTGGATGGTGAGGAGCAAACGTGGTTCTATGAAGACGGCTTACGGGACTACTTGGTAGAAGCCGTTGCCGACTATCCAACCTTGCCTGAAGAACCCTTTATCGGCAAATTCAGTGGCCATAACGAGGCGGCTGAATGGGCGGTCACTTGGCTTCCAGAAGGGGGCGAGGGGATCACCGAAAGTTATGTGAACTTAATTCCCACCCCACAAGGTGGAACGCACGTTAATGGCTTACGGCAAGGGCTGCTCGATGCCATGCGCGAGTTTTGTGAATTCCGCAATTTGTTACCACGTGGCGTGCGATTAACCCCGGAAGATATTTGGGAACGCTGTGTTTATATTCTGTCGGTAAAAATGCAGGATCCGCAGTTTGCAGGCCAAACCAAAGAACGATTATCGTCGCGGCAGTGCGCAGCATTTGTGGCTGGGGTGGTCAAAGATTCGTTCAGTCTTTGGTTGAACGAGCACACGGATCAAGCAGAACAATTAGCAGAGCTATGTATCAGTCATGCGCAACGGCGGATGCGAGCAAGCAAGAAAGTCGTTCGTAAGAAAGTGACCCAGGGGCCAGCACTACCGGGTAAGCTGACCGACTGCGCGACCCAAGACCCCGCCCGCAGTGAACTGTTTTTGGTGGAAGGGGACTCTGCAGGAGGCTCGGCGAAACAAGCACGTGATCGAGATTTCCAAGCGGTGATGCCGTTGCGAGGCAAAATCCTTAATACCTGGGAAGTGGAATCTGATCAGATTCTCGCATCACAAGAAATTCACGACATTTCCGTGGCCATTGGAGTGGATCCGAATTCGACGGACCTTGAGCAACTGCGTTATGGCAAAGTTTGTATCTTGGCCGACGCCGACTCGGATGGGTTGCATATCGCTACTTTGTTGTGTGCCCTTTTCCTTCGTCACTTCCGCGCTTTGGTTGAACAAGGGCATGTGTTTGTTGCCATGCCACCTTTGTATCGCATTGATGTGGGTAAAGAAGTTTATTACGCCCTGGATGAAGAAGAGAAACAAGGCATTCTCGATCGGATCGAAGCTGAAAAGAAAAAAGGCAAGATTAACGTACAGCGTTTCAAAGGGTTAGGTGAAATGAACCCGTTGCAACTGCGCGAGACGACCATGGACCCCAACACTCGCCGTTTGGTGCAATTAACCGTGGATGATGTGGTGGCAACCGAAGAACTGATGGATATGCTACTAGCGAAGAAACGAGCGAGCGATCGTCGTGACTGGCTGGAAAGTAAAGGTAATCTCGTCGATTTGGCTGAGCTGTAAGGAGAACCCGATTTATGACAATGGATGCGCTAGAGCAACTCCCGTTACGTAAGTTTACCGAAGAGGCGTACCTGAACTACTCCATGTACGTCATTATGGACCGCGCGTTACCGCATATCGGCGACGGCTTAAAGCCTGTTCAACGACGTATTATTTATGCCATGTCGGAGCTTGGTTTATCGGCGCTGGCAAAATATAAAAAATCTGCACGTACCGTGGGGGATGTACTCGGTAAATTCCACCCTCATGGTGATATCGCCTGTTACGAAGCCATGGTATTGATGGCCCAGCCATTTTCTTATCGCTATCCATTGGTTGATGGGCAGGGGAACTGGGGCTCGGCGGATGATCCTAAGTCCTTCGCTGCCATGCGTTATACCGAAGCACGGTTATCGCGTTTCAGTGAGGTGCTGCTGAGTGAATTAGGGCAGGGGACCGTTGATTGGACGCCGAACTTTGATGGCACCTTAAAAGAACCTCGTATTTTACCGGCTCGTTTACCGCACATTTTGTTGAATGGCGTAACCGGCATTGCCGTGGGGATGGCGACTGATATTCCGCCGCATAATGCGCGTGAAGTGGCCCAAGCTTGTGCTTTGCTACTTGATCAGCCGCAAGCCACCTTAGCTGACGTAATGGCGCATTTGCGCGGCCCTGACTTCCCCACCGATGCAGAAATTATTACGCCCCACGAAGAGATTGTAAAAATCTATGAAAGTGGCCGCGGCAGTATTCGGATGCGGGCAAAGTACCACCTCGAAGATGGCGAAGTGGTGATTACCGCCTTACCTCACCAAGCCTCAGGCGCGAAAGTGTTGGAGCAAATTGCTGCGCAAATGCAGGCGAAGAAGCTTCCGATGGTGAGCGATTTACGCGATGAATCTGATCACGAAAACCCAACGCGCCTCATTATTATCCCCCGCTCAAACCGGGTCGATATTGAGCAAATGATGCAACATTTGTTCGCCACCACGGATCTGGAAAAGAACTATCGGGTCAACATGAATATGTTGGGCCTCGATGGTCGTCCGCAAGTGAAGCCCATGCTGGATATCTTGAAGGAATGGTTAACCTTCCGCCAAGATACCGTGACCCGGCGGATTCAGTATCGGTTGGATAAAATTTTGGCGCGCTTGCATATTCTTGAAGGTCTTTTGATTGCCTATTTGAATATCGACGAAGTCATTGCCATTATTCGTCATGAGGACGAGCCCAAGCCCGTATTAATGGCGCGGTTTGGCCTCACCGATACGCAAGCTGAAGCCATTCTAGAATTGAAGTTACGGCATTTAGCGAAGCTGGAAGAGTTTAAGCTCAAAGGCGAGCAAGACGAGCTCGAAAAAGAACGGCAGCAATTGGAGCTATTACTGAGCTCTGACCGCCGCATGAAAACCTTATTACGCAAAGAAATCTTAGCGGATGCTGAAAAGTATGGGGATGACCGTCGGTCACCTCTGGTGCAACGCGAAGAAGCACGAGCGCTCACCGAACGTGACTTAACACCGGCCGAACCGGTCACCGTGGTGTTATCCAGTAAAGGCTGGGTGCGGGCAGCGAAAGGCCACGATATTGATGGGGCAACCTTGGCGTACAAGTCGGGGGATAGCTTCTTAGCACAAGCTGCTGGCCGCAGTAATCAGCAAGTGGTGTTTATGGATAGCTCGGGGCGCAGTTACGCCTGTGAAGCTCATAGCTTGCCTTCTGCACGTACCCATGGCGAACCGCTGACCGGCCGCTTTAACGTGGTTGCAGGGGAAAGCATTGATCATGTGTTAATGGCAAAAGATGAGCAACGCTATGTGTTGGCCTCGGATGCTGGTTACGGATTTATTTGTCGCTTCGGCGAGCTTGTGAGCCGTAATAAAAACGGTAAAGCAATTCTGAATTTACCGGTGGGCGCCAAAATACTTTCGCCAAGCCCGGTGCAAGAGGTGAGTTCCGATTTGGTTGTGGTGGTTTCGAACGAAGGACGCATGCTGGTATTCCCAGTCAGTGACTTACCAGAGCTAGCCAAAGGGAAAGGGAACAAAATGATGAGTATTCCTGCATTGCGCGCCCGCAGTCGCGAGGAATACGTGGTTGCCATGGCGGTGATTCCTGCGGAAACCAGTGTCACCTTACTGGCCGGCAAACGGAAATTAACGCTGAAACCGACGGATTTAGAGCATTATCGTGGAGAGCGAGGACGGCGTGGTAATAAGTTACCGCGAGGATTACAGCGGGTTGACGCAATCATTGTCGAAAATCAAAACTAATCGGACGTTTTCTCGGAGCGATCGGGTTATAATAGCGAGCATTGTTTAGAAGGAGAGACTATGCTCGCTGTCATTCGAATCGTACTGCTTGGGTTGTTTATTGTAGTTGGCAGTACGTTGTTGTTGCTGTTCTGTTTATTCCGTCCTTTTCATCCAAATAACACGCCGTTTGCCGCCCATTGGTATGGACGCATGCATCGCTTATTAGGGGTGAAATTAGACATTCGCATCGCCCCAGAAGTGAAAGCAGAAGGCCCATATGTGTACATTGCCAATCATCAAAACAGTTATGATTTGTTTACCTTGGCACGCGCGATGCCGCAGAATGCGGTGAGTATTGGGAAAAAAAGTCTCAAATGGATTCCATTTTTTGGTCAACTGTACTGGTTAGCTGGTAATTTATTGATTGATCGGAATAACAAGGGCCGAGCCCATGGAACCATTGAACAAGCAGCAACAGCTATCCGCACCAAAGGCTTATCCATTTTGCTCTTTCCTGAAGGAACACGAAACTATGGGCGGGGGTTATTGCCGTTTAAAACCGGAGCATTCCGCACGGCAATAAGAGCAGGTGTCGACATTGTGCCCATTTGTGTGTCTAATTTGCATCAAAAGATACGCTTAAATCGCTGGGATAATGGCACCGTGATCATTGAATTATTAAAGCCCGTACGCATTGCCGACTTCGGTGAGGATGGCGTGCGGGAGTTAACGGCACATTGCCACCAGTTAATGCAACATCATATCGCTAAGCTAGACCAAGAGTTAGCACAAGGAACGGTCGCCCATGGCTAATGATTTAAATCAGTTATTGCAACAAAGTGATGAAACCGTCGCTGCACTTATTGCCGACGGCGCCAATCCAACGGATCTGTTTGACATCGAACATCACCTTGCGAGCCCGGATTTTACCAAGCTTGAAAAGGCAGCAGTAGAGCTCGTGAAAGCAGGGTATCATGTTGACGATGCCGATGAGTTTGAATTAGATGATGGCTCTCGGTTATTTGCCTTTATTGCGATGAGTCGCGTCAAGCTCGATGCACAGATCCTGCAATTGCAAACCGAAGAAGTGACCAAAATTGCGAACCTAGTCGGGGTTGACTACGACGGCTGGGGAACGTTCTTTGGTGAGGAAGAAGACGACGAAGCCGAGTAGCTTCGTCGTCATTACTGTGCTGAGTTCATCAGCCAGGCTGCCCCTGTTACAGGGCAGCAATCTTGGCATGTTGTAACTTCAGTTGTGCTAACGCCTCTTCTGCAGCACTGAGTTTTTCGCGTTCTTTCGCGATAACGTCTGCAGGCGCTTTGCTGACAAAGTTTTCATTGCTCAGCTTACGATTGAACAGGTCATATTCTTTTTGCGCCTTTTCAATCGCTTTTTCTAGCCGCGCTAATTCAGCCGCCGTATCGATTAAACCAGCCATCGGAATATGAACTTCCATCCGCCCAACCAAGGCCGTTGCACTGGCTGGTGGTTCGTCGTGCTCGCTCAAATATTCGATACTTTCAAGTTTTGCCAACGCACTCAAAAAGTTAGCATTTTGCTCCAGCCGTTGACGGGCTGTGGCATCGGTATTCTTAAAGAGTATCGGTAATGGCTTACTGGGTGAGAGGTTCATCTCGCCACGAATGTTACGAATGGCCACAATCACCTGTTTCAACCACTCCATGTCAGCGCTTGCGGCGGCGTATTGCTGCGGCTGCACTTGTGGATAAGGCTGCAACATGATGGTGTCGCCTGCACAACCCGCCAACGGAGCCACGCGTTGCCAGATTGACTCGGTAATAAATGGCAGCAGTGGATGCAGCAAACGCAGTAATTGCTCCAGCATCGTAATCAAGGTGTGGCGTGTACCGCGCAATTGGCTCTCCGTGCCTTTAAACAGCACCGGTTTGGTCAGTTCTAAATACCAGTCACAGAACTGGTTCCAGGTGAATTCGTAAGCAATGCTAGCGGCTTGGTCAAAACGATAATGATCCAAGGCGCTACGGAATTGTTTCACGGTGTCGTTAAACTGCTCAATAATCCACTGATCCGCCAGTGATAGCTCGAGCTCACCGCCTTGCATACCGCAATCTTGGGATTCGGTATTCATCAGCACATAGCGGCTCGCATTCCATAATTTATTACAGAAATTACGGTAGCCTTCGAGGCGCTGCATGTCCCAGTTGATATCTCGTCCGGTAGAGGCCAAAGCGGCAAGCGTGAAGCGTAACGCGTCCGTACCGTGAGCGGCAATACCATTCGGGAATTGCTTTTCCGTACGTTGCTTAATTTTTGCTTCCAACTGCGGTTGCATCATATTGGCCGTGCGTTTGGCCACCAAGTCATCCAGCTCAATGCCCTCAATCATATCCAACGGGTCGAGCACGTTGCCTTTTGACTTCGACATTTTTTGGCCTTCATCGTCACGGATCAGGCCGGTTACGTACACGGTTTTGAATGGAACTTGTGGTTTACCTTGCTCATCTTTCAAGAAGTGCATGGTTAACATGATCATCCGGGCAACCCAGAAGAAAATGATATCGAAGCCCGTGACCAACACATCGGTAGGATGGAAGGTTTTGAGATCTTCGGTGTTCTCTGGCCAACCCAAGGTGGAGAAGGTCCATAATGCGGATGAGAACCAGGTATCTAATACGTCATCATCTTGGCGCAAAGGAATGTCGCCCAGTTGATGTTTGGTGCGCACTTCGCTTTCATCGCGGCCGACATAGACGTTGCCCTGCTCGTCATACCAAGCCGGAATTCGATGACCCCACCAAAGCTGTCGTGAAATACACCAATCTTGAATATCGCGCATCCACGCAAAGTACATATTTTCGTATTGCTTCGGTACGAATTGGATATCGCCATTTTCGACGGCAGCGGTCGCAACTTCCGCCAGTGGTGCCACGCGGACGTACCACTGGTCGGTTAAATGGGGCTCAATGGGCACACCGCCACGGTCGCCGTACGGCACCTTATTGACGTGGGCTTCAACTTTATCGAGTAATCCTAAAGCTTCAAAATCAGCGACGATACGTCGCCGTGCTTCGAAACGATCCAGCCCGTGATAGGCTTCTGGCAAGGTGCCGTCAAACCCATCAAGATCAGTGAGTGCTTCACCGGTGTGGGTGTATAGGCCAGCAACCGGCATGATATGTGCATGATTATCCAACACGGCAATCATGGGCAATTGATTCCGCTTACCAATGTCGTAGTCATTGAAGTCGTGAGCTGGGGTGATTTTAACGCACCCAGTACCGAATTCTTGGTCAACGTAATCGTCGGCGATAATTGGAATCCGGCGATTCACCAAGGGGAGCTCAATGAATTTGCCAATTAATGATTGATAACGTGGGTCGTCCGGATGGACGGCCACACTGACGTCACCGAGCATGGTTTCAGGGCGCGTGGTTGCAACCACTAAGTAAGCTTGGCCGTCGGCGGTTGTGATGCCATCGGCAAGGGGATAACGAAGGTGCCAGATATGGCCTTGTTGTTCTTTATTTTCAACTTCAAGGTCTGAAATGGCGGTTTGTAATTTAGGATCCCAGTTTACCAACCGCTTACCGCGATAAATAAGATTCTCTTCATGCAGGCGCACAAACACTTCTTTCACGGCATTAGAGAGGCCTTCGTCCATGGTGAAGCGTTCCCGCTCCCAGTCGACGGAGTCACCCAAACGGCGCATCTGTGAGGTAATGGTTCCGCCTGATTCGGCTTTCCAATCCCATACTTTATCAATGAATGCTTCGCGCCCAATTTCTTGCCGGGTGATGCCCTGTGCCGCCAGCTGCCGCTCAACCACCATTTGCGTGGCGATACCAGCATGGTCTGTTCCCACCTGCCATAAGGTATTGAAACCATCCATTCGCTTGTAGCGAATCAGGGTATCCATAATGGTATGTTGGAACGCATGCCCCATATGCAGGCTGCCAGTGACGTTGGGCGGAGGAATCATGATGCAATAAGCATCGCCTTGCCCAGAGGGTTTAAAATAGCCTTGCGCTTCCCAATGCTGATAAAGTTCTTGCTCAATCGCTTGGGGGGAATACGTTTTTTCCATCGAAACCTTCACGTTATACTAATCCGTTTTTGAAAGAATCAAGTCAGCAGCAGGGATGGTTTTTAAGCCAATGCCATGCTGCCGATAATGTTTGTAGCGTTCGCGAGCCGCTTGCCGCTGTGGCTCAATTTCAGGAACATGATCGATAATGAGTCGAGCGCCTTGCCAAGGCGGCAGGTCGTCCATCAGATTCACCACCACCGCAGCACGGCGCGGCGAGGCTGGCGCTTGGGGCCAGCACAGTTCAACGGGCGCCCCTTGCGGCGGGCCTTCCCCCACTAAGTTATGGGGCACAAAGCTATCCGCTGGGAATCGCCACAAACTTTCATCCAGTTGTTCGGCTGCAGTTTGTGAGGCGCACCAAACACGTACACTTTTATGGTCTCGCCAAAGCTGGGCAATTTGTTGACAGAAAAACTGCTGTTGCTGTTGCTCGGTTAAGCCATCGAGTACATAAAATATTCCGTGCGCCATAGTCGCTCTTTTGTTACACCTGCTCGCTGGCGGCAGTGCGGTTGATAATAAATTGCGTTAGCAAAGGCACTGGCCGGCCAGTAGAACCTTTTTTGGCGCCACTCTGCCATGCGGTGCCAGCAATATCCAAATGCGCCCAATGATATTTTTTTGTGAATCGAGATAAGAAACACGCGGCGGTAATTGTGCCAGCTTCGCGTCCCCCTAAATGATTCATATCGGCAAAGGGACTTTCTAATGACGCTTGGTATTCATCCCATAAGGGTAATCGCCAAACGCGGTCACCACTTTGTTCTGCGGCATTGACTATTTCATGAGCGAGCGGGTTGTGTGGGCTCATTAACCCACTGGCATGGTTGCCTAAGGCAATCACACAGGCACCGGTAAGCGTTGCAACGTCAATCACCGCTTCGGGTTGGAAGCGCTCGACGTAGGTTAAAGTGTCACATAACACCAACCGACCTTCCGCATCGGTGTTGATGACTTCCACGGTTTGGCCGCTCATGGTGGTGAGTATATCACCCGGACGGTAAGAACGCCCGTCAGGCATGTTTTCACAGCCTGCTAATGCACCAATAACGTTGATCGGCAGTTTGAGCTCCGCAATGGCTTGAATGGTTCCTAATACTGCAGCAGCACCACCCATATCGTATTTCATTTCGTCCATATTTGCCGCTGGCTTAATGGAAATACCGCCGGAGTCGAAGGTCAGGCCTTTGCCGACCAGAACGATAGGTGCTTCGTCACCGCCGCCCTGATAATGCAACAAGCTGAGGACGGCTTCGTTCGCAGAACCCCGAGCCACGGCTAAGTAGGAGTTCATGCCAAGCTCTTCCATCTCGGACTCAGTCACCGCGGTGAAGCTGAGAGACTCATAACGTTCCGCCAGCTCGCTGCATTGTTCGGCTAAATAACGCGGTGTACAAATGTTAGGGGGCATGTTGGCTACGTCGCGGCAAAGGTTCATTCCTTTAGCAACGGCTACCCCGTGCGCAATGGCTTTTTCACCAATCGGTAGCTCACGGCGTGATGGCACGTTAAAAACAATTTTCCGTAACGGGCGACGCGGCTCGTCTTTGCGTGTTTTGAGGTGGTTAAAAGCGTACAAGGTGCTTTGGGTGGCTTCAACCGCCTGGCGCACCTTCCAATAGGTATCGCGACCTTTGACATTTAATTCGCTTAAGAAGCACACTGCTTCCATGGAACCGGTATCGCTCAGCGTTTGAATGGTCTTTTCGATGATTTGTTTGTACTGGCGCTCGTCAAGCTCTCGCTCTTTGCCGCAACCGACTAATAATACGCGCTCACTGAGGACATTAGGGACGTTGTGTAATAACAACATCTGACCGGATTTCCCTTCCAAGTCACCTCGGCGTAACAGGTTGCTAATGAACCCCTCACTCACTTTATCCAGTTGCTCGGCAACTCCTGACAAACGGCGAGGTTCGTACACACCAACCACGATACAGGCAGTACGCTGCTTCTCAGGACTGCCGCTTTTTACGCTGAACTCCATATATGCTCCAATTTACTGCGGTTGACAGCAGATCGCTGCCATAGAATAATCCATCAGGAAAACGCCAAGTTTACTTAAAATCGCCAGCATTTCCAGTAAAAACCTAAGTTAAGAGTGGGGTTCAGTGCGCATATTTCGCTATTTAATCCGTGAAACATTCAAGTCTCAATTTGCCGTACTGCTGGTGTTGATGACTATTTTTGTTAGTCAAAAATTTGTTCGCGTTCTTGCCGATGCGTCGGCCGGAGAAATTCCAAGTCAGGTTGTGATGCAGTTACTTGGCCTGAACTTGCCTGCATTGGCGGCCTTGATCTTGCCGTTGAGTCTATTCCTCGGAATTTTGTTAGCCCATGGGCGAATCTATGCCGATAACGAGATGACGGTATTACATGCCTGTGGCGTGAGCGAATGGTATGTGGCGCGGGTTACCTTGGTGCTGGCGACGCTGTTAGCGCTCTGCACCGCAGCATTGACGTTGTATCTGGTGCCTTGGTCGCTGGAGCAAGAACGGCTGGTGGAAGAAAAAGCGCGCAGTGAAAGTGGCCTCAGTGTCATCATGCCAGGTCGGTTCCAACAAGCGAGCAACCAGAAGGCGGTCATTTATGTGCAGGGGCTGGACGCCAATGGCGATTTGGATGAAGTGTTTGTGGCTCAGTCGTTACGGGATGAAAACAACCGCATTATTGGTAGCAGTGTGGTGATGGCTGATGCCGGCAGTGTATTGGCTGCTGCCACCGGTGCTCAAAATTTGGTCCTAAACGATGGCATGCGCTATGCTCAGAGCTTTGTTGAGCGTGAGTTTCAGGTGATGCAGTTCGATGAATACAGCCTGCAAATCAAAGAACAAGAAACCTCCGAATATATTCGAAAGCTGGAATCCTACAGCACCAGTGAATTGATTGGCTTGGACGATGTTGAAGCACAAGCCGAATTGCAATGGCGAATTGCTATTCCGCTGGCCATGCCTCTGTTGACCTTAATTGCTGTTCCTCTCAGTCGGGTAAACCCACGGCAAGGGAAATTTGCTCGAATGGCTCCCGCGTTGTTGATCTACTTGGGCTACTTTCTCACTTTAATGGCAGCACGCTCAGCGGTGGCTGACGGCACCATTCCAGCCAGTATTGGCTTGTGGTGGATTCATGTCTTACTGCTATTGTGTGGCATCCTGCTAATCGCGAAAGGGCGGCCGATAGGGCTGCGGACCCTCGCTCGACTGAAGGGGTCACGGGCATGATGTCAATTTTAGACCGCTATATTGCGCGGACCGTACTAATTACCTCCATTCTGAGTCTTGCCGTGTTGAGTGGCCTGTCTGGCCTGATTCGTTTTGTGGAACAACTGAAATCCGTTGGTAAAGGCAGTTATACCATTGCCGATGCAGGGATTTTTGTGCTTTACAGCTTACCTCGTGATATTGAAGTGTTTTTCCCCATGGCGGCACTGTTGGGTGGCTTACTAGGCATGGGCATGTTAGCCAGCAATTCAGAGCTGGTGGTGATGCTGGCCGCTGGTCGCTCGCGGCTAAACATTGTGGGATCGGTGATGAAGGCTGCCGTTATTATGATGTTGGCAGTGATGGCAATGGGCGAGTGGATTGCGCCACAGCTGGAATCCCATGGGCGTGAATTACGGGCACGAGCCATTTCTGGCGGCAGCTTGATTTCGGCTCAACAAGGTGTGTGGGCGCGTGATGGCATGAACTTCGTTAATATTGGCGAAGTGGAAGATACCGGGCGACTGCGGGATATCACCATTTACCATTTCGATAATAACAATGAATTGGAACTCATCACCCAAGGACGCACGGCAACCTTTAGTGGGGAGCAGTGGCGCTTGTTCGATGTGACCCAAACAGAATATACCCTGGAACGTATTATCCAAACGCAACAAGCCGCGATGATGTGGCAGTCGTCACTCACTCCCGACAAACTGGGGGTGGTGACGGTGAAACCAGAATCCTTGTCGATTCGTGGGCTATTGGATTACGTGGAATATTTACAAACCAACCGACAAGCATCCGAACGGTATGAATTGGCTCTTTGGCGGAAACTATTGGCTCCCGTCACGGTGGCAGTGATGTTGCTAGTTGCGCTGTCGTTTATTTTTGGCCCGTTGCGTTCCACCACCATGGGGGCGCGAATTTTATTGGGGGTTATTACCGGGTTTGGGTTCCATGTCAGTAATGAGATATTTGGTCCGATGGCCCAGGTATATCGTCTGCCACCCTTGCTTGGGGCATTGCTACCCAGCCTGATTTTTGCAGGCTGGGCGATTTGGATGATGCGCCGACGCGATAGTTAGCGTTACAGTTCTTTCCAGTAATAGAGTTGGTTAGCTTCTTTAGACAGAGTAACCAACTCTGTTCCCGCCGCGTAATCGTGCCAAGCACGGCGCTGTTTGAAATCGACCAGTACCCATAAATTACCCAACCCAAAACAGCAGGTGAGTAAACGGATAAAGGCTTGTTTTTTGGTGATCCGGTGCCCATTCCGCTGTTGTATTTTTAACCGCCATGCACGCATCCCAATGGTTTGCCCACTGCGCCACCAGAACCAGCCGAAGAAAAAACCCAGCACCAGAATCAGATAGAGCAAAAATAAGGGCGTTTGGTTGAGCCAATCCGCCGCGGTAAAGTCTTCACTCAGTTGAATGATGCCTAGGTGGTTTAAGAGGGCCGGTAAAATCAGAGCAATGCCTGTTGCTAACATTAAGATGGCAACCGCCACTAGAAAATCATAGACCATTGCTGCAAGGCGACGGAAAAATCCAGCGCTGGGAAAGCTCGCATGAATTTCTGCCGTGGAGCGTGGCGCATCGGTCATGGAATCAGTTTCTGTTGTCATAGCCAGTGGATACCAATGATGAAAAGAAATAAAGCCGTATAGTAACGAATATTTCCCACCGAGTGCTAGTTTTTACGCGGCGCTGGTTAGGAAGTAATCGAACGATCAATTGTTCATGAAAATATCTTGCGTGCGGCATTCTGATCAGTATAATGCGCACCATACTTCAGTTAGTCCCCGTGCCTGGGTGGCGAAATTGGTAGACGCAGTGGATTCAAAATCCACCGTTGGCGACAACGTGCCGGTTCGAGTCCGGCCCTAGGCACCAATCTCATAATACCTCCTTTCGATTAAATTTCATTCCACGGTTACACCAGAACCTGTTATGCTAAGGGTTACCCTCATCAATGCATTTGAGCATTGCAATATAGAGAAATAATGACGAACAAAACTCAAGAAACGCCTGAATACGAAGTCGAAATTCCGACCCGTGAGCAGTTACTAGCGGCGGTTGAATCTCGCCTTAAGCCGATTCAGTTTGAAGAATTTATTGACCATTTCCAGTTAACGGACCAACGACAGCATGTTGGGCTTAAACGACGTTTACGAGCAATGGAACGCGATGGCCAGCTGATTTTTACCCGGGCCAATGCATACGGCTTACCGGAACGCATGAACCTCATTAAGGGCCGTATTATTGGGCACCGTGATGGGTATGCCTTTTGCCAACCCGATGACGGTGGCACGGACTTATTTATTCCCCACCACCAAATGGTGAACGTGCTGCATGGCGATCGGGTGTTGGTGCAACAGCAAAGCGTTGACAGCAAAGGCCGGCTTGAAGGGCGCGTGGTGCGGGTGATTGAACCACGGCAAAGTGACATTGTCGGGCGCTATTTCATCGAACAAAACATTGGCATTGTGGTTCCCGACGACAAACGCATTAGCCAAGATATTATTATTCCACCCGAAGCAACCCAAGGGGCTCGTCATGGCCAAATCGTGGTGGCTAAAATCACCCAACGGCCAACGCGGCGGAGCAGTCCGATTGGCCAAATCGTGCAAGTACTGGGTGACCATATGGCACCGGGAATGGAAATCGAAATTGCCATTCGTGAACACGATATTCCACATCAATGGTCGGCTGGCATCGAGGCTGAGCTAGCGCAACTGAGTGATGAGGTTGATCCTGCGTCCTATGCCGGGCGTGTGGATTTACGAGAGCTGCCACTGATCACCATTGATGGCGATGACACCCGTGACTTTGACGATGCGGTATGTGCCGAGCCTGACGAGCAAGGCGGCTGGCGCTTATGGGTTGCCATTGCCGACGTCAGTTACTATGTGCAACCGCAAACGGCGTTGGATCGCGATGCGTTTACCCGTGGGAATTCGGTTTATTTTCCTAACTACGTGATTCCGATGCTGCCTGAAAAGCTTTCCAACGGCTTGTGTTCATTGAACCCAGGGGTGGATCGCTTATGTTTGGTAGCGGAAATGGCCATCGACGCCCAAGGGCAACTACGGCAATCCCGTTTTTATCCTGCTGTGATGAACTCTCATGCGCGGTTAACGTATAACAAAGTCACCGCCATTATTGAGGGGGACCCGAAGCTGCGCCAAGATTATGCACCGGTGTTGGGCACCATTGAGCACTTGCATCAATTGTATCGTGCCCTTAAAAAAGCACGGCAACGACGTTCTGCGATAGAGTTCGAAACCCTTGAAACGCGTTTTATTTTTAACGCAGAACGCAAAATTGAAACCATTGAGCCCGTTCGTCGCCATGTGGCCCATACCATCATTGAAGAATGTATGATCATGGCCAACGTCGCGACGGCGCGGTTTATTGAAGAACATGAAGACGCTGGCGCATTATTCCGGGTGCACGAATCACCATCGCTGGAGCGGTTGGCTGCATTTCGTAGTTACCTCGCCGAGCTAGGAATTACCATGAAAGGCAGTGCCACACCCACGCCTCGCGATTATGTGGCGGTGCTGGAGCAAGTGGCCGAGCGGCCGGATGCCGAACTGATTCAAACCATGTTATTACGTTCCATGCAGCAAGCGGTTTATAGCCCAGATAATAAAGGCCACTTTGGCTTAGCATTGGATGAGTATGCGCATTTTACCTCACCGATTCGACGTTACCCAGATCTCATCTTACACCGTGCGATTAAAGCACTATTGAAACGCAAGCATGGGGATTCTCCCGCGTATGCAGGTGCGTGGCTATACAGTACCGAGCAGTTAGAAGAGCTAGGCGTCCATAGTTCGATGACCGAGCGGCGGGCCGATGATGCGACACGCCAGGTGGATGAATGGCTCAAGTGCGAGTTCATGCAAGACCATATTGGTACGGAGTTTGGGGGCGTGGTTGCGGCGGTCACCAACTTTGGCTTGTTTGTACGAATTGATGATTTGCAAATCGACGGCTTGGTGCATGTCAGTTACCTCACCAATGACTACTATTTATTTGATGCTGAAAAACAACTGTTGATTGGTGAAAACACTCGTACGGTGTACCGACTCGGTGATAAAGTGAGAGTGCGAGTGCGGTCAGTGACCCTCGATGAGCGTAAAATAGACTTGGATTTACTCGCCGCTGAAAGTCCCCGTGGGCAAGTTCGCTTAACTCCAAGCTCAAAAATATCAGCCAAAGCGCCCGAGAAAGTCAGTAAACGGAAGCAAAAGCAGGCGACCCAAGCACGGATTAAAGCAAAACGTAAAGCGAAAGAAAATGCCCGTCAAAGCAAAAAGAAACCGCGGAAGAAGAAGTAATCAATGAGTAAAAAAGTATCCATTTTTGGCTTGCACCCGGTCCGAGCGGTGCTGGAACAACAACCCGAGCGATTGGTGGAAGTATTTGCGACTCGCGAGCGCCAAGATAAAGCTTTGCAAGAGTTGGTGAGCAGTGCGCAACGGCTCGGGATTCGAGTTCAGTTTGTGCCCAAAGCCACCTTAGATAAAAAAGTCGAAGGCGGCAATCACCAAGGGATTGTGATTACGGCAACGGCAATTCCACCTTTGAATGAACATGATCTGGATCGACTGTGTGACGAAGCCGGACAACAGGCATTTTTCCTTGTCCTTGATGGGGTGACCGATCCACATAACTTAGGGGCATGCTTGCGTACGGCAGATGCGTCAGGAGTGACCGCCGTGATCGTGCCGAAAGATAAGTCCGCCGCAATTACTCCCGTGGTGAGCAAAGTGGCCTGTGGTGCAGCAGAAACCGTGCCATTTGTGCAAGTCACCAATCTAGCGCGAACCCTGCGCCAGTTGCAAGACAAGCAGGTGTGGGTGATTGGCACGGCAGGTGAAGCAACCCAAACCTTATATCAGGTTGATTTCCGCGGTCCTGTGGCCTTGGTCATGGGGGCTGAAGGGGACGGCATGCGACGTTTAACGCGCGAAACCTGTGACGAGCTCATTCAGATTCCATTGTTAGGAACCGTCAGTAGTTTAAACGTTTCAGTGGCGACAGGAGTTTGCTTATATGAAGTGGTTCGACAACGTCAAAGCCGCTAGACGGAGTTGGCGTCCGTTAATTATTGCTGGCTTACTCATGGTGATGCTGGCCTTAGCTTGGTTACCCATGGGCGAGTTGGCGCCTGGCCAACGCTCGAATAAACCGTTTTTATACGTGACCTATCAAGTGGCTGAGCCAAGTACGCCCGCGCTGCAAGACGTGCTCTATGACATTGAGCAACGTATTGAAGCACGCCATGAATGGCGGTTACTCGATCAACAGCAACCCTATGGGTGGGTGCTCGAAGTAGAGGTGCAACATGGTAATTTATTGCAGCTCAACGGCCGTTTGCAAGCACCCGAGGAGCAGCTATCAGCCGATTCGATTCAGCGTTTTCGCGTGCAAGGACAGTGGGAAACCTTCGGTGCCTTGCCTGAGCAATATGTCAGTATTTTGATTGATCTGATTAAAAACGGACACGAAGCTCAATCAGACTTGTGAACGAGCGCGAATTCGGCTAAAATCCCGCCGCTTAAATCAGTCAAAAGTTGTTTAACTTACTTTGAGCGTTCCTTGCTGCTAAGGGTGTGACTGAGCCCGTTAGTAGCTATGAACCATAAGGAGCAGAAATGCGTCATTATGAAATCGTATTCATGGTCCATCCAGACCAGAGCGAGCAAGTCCCTGGCATGATCGAGCGTTACAGCGAGACCATCAAACAGGGTAACGGCACCATTCATCGTTTAGAAGACTGGGGTCGTCGTCAATTGGCATACCCAATCAACAAGTTGCACAAAGCACACTATGTGTTGATGAACATCGAAGCGCCTGCAGAAGTTGTGGAAGAGCTGGAAACTGCGTTCCGTTACAACGATGCGGTCTTACGTAACATGATCATGCGCAAAAAAGAAGCCATCACTGAAGCTTCTCCATTGAGCAAGAAAGAAGAACCACGTAAGAGCGAAAGCCGCAACGAAGAACAAGACAACAGCGACGACGCGGCATAAGCCGTATCACACCTGTGTCTACCATTGTGGATAACCATTATCAGTTGGGTGGGAGTGTTATCAAACCACCACGGTTAACCAGCAGTCCGGCAGGCATTCAGCATCTGAGTTTTGTGTTAGAACATCGTTCAGAACAGCTTGAAGCCGGATTCTCACGACGCAGCTTTGTTCGAATTGCTGTTGTTATGAGTGGTGATAGTGCAGTGCAATGGGCAAACAATTTAAAGGTTGGTGATGTCGTACAGGCCAGTGGTTTTTTGAATCGAATAGAAGATAAAAACGGAATTGGCAAACTTGTACTCCATGCCCAGCAACTTGTGAAGATTTGAGGAGACCATCATGGCTCGTTTTTTCCGTCGCCGTAAATTCTGCCGTTTCAAGGCTGAAGGCGTTAAAGAAATTGATTACAAAGATATCGCTACTCTAAAAAATTACATCACTGAGAGTGGCAAAATCGTTCCTAGCCGCATCACTGGCACTTCTGCGAAGTACCAGCGTCAGTTGGCGCGTGCCATCAAACGTGCACGTTACTTGTCGTTACTGCCTTACACTGATTCACATCAGTAAGCCAGTAGCGCGAACGATCTCAGCAACTCAGAGGTAGCGTACTATGGAAATTATTCTATTAGATAAAGTCGCCAACTTAGGCAGCTTGGGTGACCAAGTGACTGTTAAGTCTGGCTATGCTCGTAACTTTTTGTTCCCGCAAGGTAAAGCTGTTCCAGCAACTGCGGCGAACATCGAAATGTTCGAAGGGCGTCGTGCCGAGCTCGAAGCTAAATTGGCTGAAGAATTAGCCACAGCTCAAGCTCGTGCAGAGCAATTGAACGCATTAGAGCCGGTTGTCATCACGTCAAAAGCGGGTGACGAAGGGAAACTATTTGGTTCTATCGGAACGCGTGATATTGAAGCTGCAGTGACTGCTGCTGGCGTTGAAATCACCAAGTCTGAAGTATTGTTACCAAATGGTACTTTGCGTGAAGTTGGCGAATACGAAATTGAATTGCAATTACATGCTGATGTTTTTGCAAAAATTCAATTGCACGTTGTTGCTGGCGAATAAGCTCGTTTAGTTCACCAGCTCACTGCTAGAAATCCGTAGTTAGTTATTGCTAACTGCGGATTTTTTTTGCCTGAGATTCAGGCCGCACACGATTTACAACGATTCGTCGGATTCACTTCCTAACTGACCGACGATTTTGTATAGTTCCATGTCAGCAATTACTCGTAGTGAATGGAACTTTCATGGCCGAACAGCAACTAGCACGACAAGCACGTAAAGGAAACCAGCGCAGCACTGATGCGAAACTGGATTCCATCAAAACACCTCCTCATTCCATTGAAGCTGAGCAGTCTGTCCTGGGCGGCTTAATGTTGGACAACCAAGCTTGGGATGCCATTGCTGGTGATGTGATTGCGGATGATTTTTATCATCGTGCTCACCGTTTAATTTTCCGTGCCATGCATCGGTTAACCGAGAAAAACCAGCCGATTGACTTGGTCACGGTTTCGGAAGATTTAGAAGCCGAAGGTAAATTACAAGAAGTCGGCGGCTTTGCTTACTTAGGCGAAATTGCCAAGAACACTCCCAGTGCTGCGAATATTCGTGCCTATGCCGAGATTGTCCGCGAGCGGGCTATCTTGCGGGAGCTGATTGGTGTCGCTAATGAAATTGCTGATAGTGCCTTTAACCCGCAGGGGCGTGATTCCAGCGAGTTGCTAGATACGGCAGAAAGCCGCGTGTTTAGCATTGCTGAAAAACGTACCAACGAAAATGAAGGGCCGGTCGCAATAGCACCGATTTTGGAACGTACCATTGATCGCATTGAAGCCCTGTCGTTAAGTGAAAATAACAATGGGATCACTGGGGCGGCAACCGGGTTTATTGATTTGGACCAGATGACAGCTGGCCTCCAGCCGTCGGATTTAATTATTGTGGCGGCACGGCCATCAATGGGGAAAACAACGTTTGCGATGAATATTGCCGAAAACATCGCCATGCGATCCCCAAAACCGGTGTTGGTGTTTAGTTTAGAGATGCCCTCGGAACAAATCATGATGCGGATATTGGCGTCCATGAGTAGCGTGGATCAAACCCG
The DNA here is from genome assembly GCF_900104245.1 of Pseudidiomarina indica. Lineage (GTDB taxonomy): Bacteria > Pseudomonadota > Gammaproteobacteria > Enterobacterales > Alteromonadaceae > Pseudidiomarina > Pseudidiomarina indica. Next base: position 271,919 of record NZ_FMXN01000002.1, on the reverse strand, counting down.
CATTCGTACCGGTCAGCTGGCTGAAGAAGATTGGAGCAGACTATCGTCAACGATGAACCTGTTGGCCCAGAAGAACAACTTATATATCGATGACTCCTCGGGCTTAACTCCCACTGAAGTACGTTCGCGAGCGCGCCGCGTGTACCGTGAGCATGGGGGGCTATCGATGATTATGGTGGACTATTTGCAGTTGATGACGGTGCCGGGTATGGCAGAAAACCGGACCTTAGAAATTGCAGAAATCTCGCGTTCCTTAAAAGCCTTAGCCAAGGAATTGGAAGTGCCTGTGGTGGCCTTGTCTCAGCTGAACCGTTCATTGGAGCAACGCACCAACAAACGGCCGGTGAACTCCGACTTGCGGGAGTCAGGCTCGATTGAACAAGACGCCGACGTGATCATGTTTATCTACCGTGATGAAGTGTATCACCCGGAAACCGAAGACAAAGGCGTGGCAGAAATCATTATTGGGAAACAGCGGAACGGTCCCATTGGCAGCGTTAAATTAGCCTTCCAAGGGAAGTACTCACGCTTCCGGAATTTAGCGAAATCAGAAGTTGTTGAAGGGGGCCATTACTAGGCCCCGGCTTGTGCCAGACAATCTTTACAGGAACCGTGGGCTTCGATGGTTTGCGAAGACACTTGAAACCCTTGACCTTCGGCTTGTTTTTTCAGTGCTTCGTACACACCATCGGATTGGATTTCTTGCACCGCACCACAGTCTTCGCAGATCAGCATTTGGACCGGATGTTGGTGGTCAAAATGGCTGCATAAAACATAGCTGTTAGATGACGTGATCTTATGAACAAATCCGTGTTCTTGTAAAAAGTCCAAAGCACGATAAATGGTTGGCGGCTTCGCATTGGGCACCGCGACTTTGAGTTTGTCCAGCAGATCATAAGCACCGATGGCACCTTGCTGCTCGGCCAAAATTTCAAACACTTCACGGCGCGCCGGGGTTAACCGTGCACCACGCTGTTCACAGAGTTTTTCTGCCTTACGAATAAGGCGTTGAGTATCTTGTTTGTTCATGACTTCAGTGTATCACTTTGATCCGCATTAGCCTAGCTGTTGGGCTCACGATTAAATCAGCGTATAATGCCCGTTTACTCGCTACGAAGGTTCGTCCCTTGTGTCATTACCCAGTCATTGTCCATCAACACAGAACACTATGAACACCGATTTTAATCGCCGGCTGTCGATTGCGCCCATGCTGGATTGGACCGATCGGCACTGCCGTTATTTCCATCGATTATTGACGCAGTATACGGTGCTGTATACCGAAATGGTCACGACGGGAGCAATTCTGTACGGCAAAATGGACTTACTCCAGTTTCATACCGCGGAACAGCCCGTGGTGCTGCAGTTGGGGGGCAGTGATCCGGCCGCGATGGCAGAATGCACGCGGATTGCTGCGGAGCGTGGTTATCGGGAAGTGAATATTAATGTTGGTTGCCCGTCTGATCGCGTTCAGAATGGCCGCTTTGGGGCCTGTTTGATGGCCGAGCCAGACACCGTTGCGGCCTGTGTGGCAGCCATGCAAGCGGCAGCACCTGACATTGTGATTTCGGTGAAAACGCGGTTGGGAATTGACGAGCATGACAGTGACGAGTATTTGCAAGGTTTTCTTGAGCCAGTGATTGACGCAGGCTGCCAGCATTTCACCTTGCATGCACGCAACGCCTGGTTGAAGGGGTTAAGCCCCAAGCAGAACCGAGATATCCCACCGCTGCGCTATGATCGCGTGTATCGGATGAAAGAACGTTACCCGCAGTTACACATTACCTTGAACGGTGGGGTAAAGACCATGGCAGAAATTCGTCAGCATCTTGCCCATGTCGATGGTGTGATGGTGGGGCGGGAAGCTTATCAAAACCCCATGTTGCTTACCCAGTTTGATGCCGAATATGGTGCCCCACGCGAGGTGGATATTGAGCAGGTAATTGAAGCCATGATTCAATATACGGAGGCGCATGTGGCTCAGGGCGGACGCCCGTGGCACGTGGTCCGGCATATGATTGGCTTATTCCAAGGCGGGCCCGGTGCGAAAAAGTGGCGGCAGTTGCTCAGCCAACGAGGTCCCCAGGCGACGGATGTGCGTGAGCTGCTCAGTGCTGCTTATGCTGAAGTCGGTCAGGCACGTGCGCTTTTTGCCCAATAATTAGTAAATTTGATCCATTGGCTTTTTGAGCCAATGGATCTCCTCATTTCTTCTCAACTTCTGGGTTTTGAACGGCGCTCATCACAGCCCTTTGAATTTAAAGCATTAACTTCACTTTAAAGCGTTCCAGTTAAAAGTTGGCATGGCCATTGCATTGCTCTTAGTGACTTCGGTCATCAGTTAATAGACGAATAAACTAGGAGATTCCCATGAAAACCACTATCACTGCAATTGCTCTTTCTTCCATGTTTGTGTTGAGCCCAGCATATGCTGAAGCATCCGCCACTCAACAAGACGAACAACAAACCATTGAAACCATGGTTGAGCAATCCATTGCCCAGCAAGTTTACGATGTTGGTTACGACGTAAAATTAGATGCCTTGGTGGAATTCGGCCAATACGTCGCTGAGTTGAAAGCGTCATTAAGCCCAGCTCGAGTGCTGAATCAAGTGGTGGAAGCCTCCGTTGACTTGATCATGAATCACGAAGAATAACGCTTTGATACCTAACAAGGATGAGCGACATGTGGCTACAAACGGAGTTTATCTTTGCCTTGATGGCGGCACCAGTATTGGGAACAGTGGTTGCTGGTGCGCTCGCCATGCTTGTCTTCGCGATGAGTTTCAGTAAATCCAAGTGAATCGCTTGAAAACATGTGGTAGGCTGCTTTTTTATGTCCAACAATAATAAAAGCAACGAGGAACTACCGGTGAAAAAGTTGATTCTGTTGGGGGTGCTTGGTGCACTGAGCATCACCCAAGCGGTCACTGCTCAAGAGTATACTGCGGGTGAAAAAGCGCGAGAAATTGCGCAGCAACATTTAATCATTGATACCCACATTGATGTGCCGTACCGCTTGTTTCGAGATTGGGAAGATGTCACCCAAGCAACTCAGCGCGGCGATTTCGATTATGTGCGCGCTAAGCAGGGCGGCTTAAATGTGCCTTTTATGTCCATTTATATACCGGCCAACCTTGAGCAAACACCGGGTGCGAGTTACCAACTAGCGCATCAATTGATTGATAGTATGGAAGCCTTAGCATGGCGCGCGCCGGATAAGTTTGCCATGGCCTATAGCGTCGATGACGTGCTCAAACATCAGGAGCAAGGGCTCATTTCATTAGCACTGGGAATGGAAAACGGGTCACCCATTGAAGGTGATTTGGCCAACCTGCAAACCTTCTACGATCGTGGCATTCGCTACATCACCTTAGCCCATAGCGAATCAAACCATATTGCTGACTCTTCTTATGATATCCGCCGGCAGTGGAATGGCTTGAGTCCATTTGGCAAAGAGTTGGTGAAAGAGATGAATCGGTTGGGAGTGATGATTGATATCTCCCACGTGTCTGATGATGCGTTTTGGCAGGCTGTCGAAACCTCGGCAGTTCCAGTGATTGCCTCGCATTCATCATTACGCGCGTTTACTCCGGGCTTTGAACGGAATATGAGTGATGACATGATTAAAAAGCTCGCCGAGACAGGGGGCGTGATCATGATTAACTTTGGGTCATCCTTTGTGACGCAGCAAGCTAACCGCTATGGCGATATTATTCGCAAACAAATTGCAGCGATTAATGAGCAATATGGCAAGGGTTCCGACGAAGCGGAGCAACGAATTGCCGCAGTGCGGACGAAAAACCCGTTCCCGTTTGCGTCACTTGAGCAAGTGTTGGATCACATTGACTACGTCAAAAATCTGGTCGGCATTGATTACATCGGTATTGGCTCAGATTATGACGGCGTGGGCGACTCCTTACCGGTGGGGCTCAAAGATGTTGCGAGTTATCCGAATTTGGTCCAAGGGCTACTTGATCGCGGCTATTCCGAAGCTGATATCAAGAAAATTCTGAATGAGAATTTAATCCGTGTTTGGCGGGAAGTAGAAGCCTACGCGGCACAGCAATAACTCTTCTTAAGAGCTTCATCGATAGCAGTCGATGAAGCTCCTTTTTTCTGCATATTATCGTTGCGTTTCCCCGTAAAAACTGTATAATTCCCCGCCACAGTGATAGATCCCTAGTGGATTTTATGACTTGTGATATGTTGCCACAGCAGTCCCGATAGGGGATTGAATGGATTTTCGTTGAAAATACCACACTCGGTATGCTGCCAGAGTGTCGGTGTTTTTCTGTGCTCTTTTTTAAATGCTCTTTATATTGAGGCTTTGATTTTTATGGCTAATCAAAGAATTCGGATTCGCTTGAAAGCGTTCGATCATCGTCTGATTGACCAGTCGACTGCAGAAATCGTTGAGACTGCAAAGCGCACTGGTGCTCAGGTACGTGGCCCAATCCCACTGCCTACACGCAAAGAACGTTTCACCGTGTTGATTTCTCCACACGTGAACAAAGATGCGCGTGACCAGTACGAGATCCGTACCCACAAGCGTTTGATCGACATCATGGATCCAACTGACAAGACTGTAGATGCGTTGATGCGTTTAGACCTTGCAGCGGGTGTTGATGTACAGATCAGCCTGGGTTAAGCGGGCAGTAATAGGATTACACACGAGAGGTTTTAACAATGGCTATTGGTCTAGTCGGTCGTAAAGTAGGAATGACTCGCGTCTTCCAAGAAGACGGCGCTTCTGTACCTGTTACTGTGATCGAAGTGACAGCAAACCGTGTGACTCAGGTAAAAACTGAGGAAACTGATGGTTATCGCGCGCTTCAAGTGACGACAGGTACTAAAAAAGCAAACCGCGTTACAAAGCCACTTGCTGGCCACTTTGCGAAAGCAGGTGTTGAAGCAGGTCGCGGGCTCTGGGAATTCCGCCTAGAGAATGGAGAAGGTGAAGAGTTCACAGTGGGTTCAGAAATCACTGTTGAAATTTTTGCTGAGACAAAAAAAGTAGACGTTACTGGTATTTCTAAGGGTAAAGGCTTCCAAGGAACTATCAAGCGTTGGAACTTTAGCGGTCAGGATGCAACCCATGGTAACTCGTTGTCGCATCGTGCGCCGGGTTCTATTGGTCAAAACCAATCTCCGGGTAAGGTGTTCAAAGGCAAAAAGATGGCCGGTCAAATGGGTAACAAGCAAGTGACCGTACAAACATTAGATGTTGTACGTGTTGACGCAGAGCGTGGCTTGTTGCTAATTCGCGGTGCTGTCCCGGGTGCTATTGGCGGCGATGTTATCGTTAAGCCAGCAGTCAAGGCTAAGGCGTAACGTCTGAGGAGAATGGTGATGGAATTAACATTAAAAGACGCAAATGGCGCTCTTGAAGTTTCCGAAGCTACCTTTGGACGCGAGTTCAACGAAGCTCTGATTCATCAGGTAGTCGTTGCTTATGCTGCAGGCGCACGTCAAGGCACTAAAGCACAAAAAACGCGTTCTGAAGTATCTGGCGGTGGCAAAAAGCCATGGCGTCAGAAGGGTACTGGTCGCGCTCGCGCAGGTACTACTCGCAGCCCAATCTGGCGTGCTGGTGGTGTGACCTTTGCAGCAAAACCACGTAGCCACGAGCAAAAAGTAAACAAAAAAATGTACCGCGGTGCAATGAAAAGCATCTTGTCTGAACTGGTTCGTCAAGACCGTTTAGTCGTGGTCGAAAAGTTTGGTGTTGAATCACCAAAAACTAAAGCGTTGGTTGCTCAATTAAAAGCAATGGAATTGAACGATGTTCTTATCGTAACGAAAGAAGTTGACGAGAACTTGTTCCTAGCTGCACGTAACCTGCACAAAGTCGACGTTCGTGACGTGCAAGGTCTTGACCCTGTTAGCTTGATTGCTTTTGAGAAAGTCTTAATGACTGCTGACGCAGTGAAGCAAATCGAGGAGGTGTTATCATGATGCGCGAAGAACGTTTGCTAACTGTGATCTTAGCACCTCATGTTTCTGAGAAGTCGACAGTGACTGCAGAAACTGCGAACACTGTTGTTTTCAAAGTAGCGAAAGATGCCACTAAACCACAAATCAAAGCAGCTGTTGAAAAGCTGTTTGAAGTTGAAGTGGATAGCGTTCGTACTGTGAACGTCAAAGGCAAAACCAAACGTACCGGTATGCGCTTTGGTAAGCGTAGCGACTGGAAAAAAGCGTATGTCACCCTGAAAGAAGGTGCGGACATCGACTTCGTCGGCGGCGCTGAGTAACAGGAGGAATTCACATGGCATTAGTTAAGTGTAAGCCTACGTCTCCAGGTCGTCGCCACGTTGTTAAAGTGGTTAACGAAGACCTGTATAAAGGCAAGCCTTACGGCCCATTGTTGGATAAAAACAACAAGAAAGGTGGTCGTAACAATAACGGTCGTATTACAGTTCGTCATATTGGCGGTGGTCACAAGCACCACTACCGCATGATCGACTTTAAGCGCGACAAAGATGGTATCCCAGCGACAGTTGAGCGTTTGGAATATGATCCAAACCGTTCAGCGAATATCGCGTTGGTGCTGTATGCAGACGGTGAGCGTCGCTACATTCTTGCCCCAAAAGGCATGAAAGCTGGCGATCAAATCATGTCTGGTGCAGAGGCTCCAATCAAAAGCGGTAACACATTGCCACTCCGCAACATTCCTGTGGGTGCAGTGATTCATGCGATCGAAATGAAGCCTGGCAAAGGTGCCCAGCTGGCTCGTTCAGCAGGTGCATCAGTACAGCTGTTAGCACGTGAAGGTGCTTACGTTACTGTACGTTTGCGCTCTGGCGAAATGCGCCGCATTTTCGCAGACTGCCGTGCAACCATCGGTGAAGTGGGTAACGCAGAACACATGCTGCGTCAGTTGGGTAAAGCAGGTGCAGCACGTTGGCGCGGTATGCGTCCAGCCGTACGTGGTGTGGCCATGAACCCAGTTGATCACCCGCACGGTGGTGGTGAGGGGCGTACTTCAGGTGGCCGTCATCCGGTTACTCCATGGGGTATTCCAACCAAGGGTTATAAGACCCGTAAGAACAAGCGTACTGATGGCTTCATCGTACGTCGTCGCAACAAATAAGAGTTGAGGATTAGACATGCCACGTTCTCTTAAAAAAGGTCCATTTATTGACCTTCACCTATTGAATAAGGTGGAGAAAGCGTTGGAAGCCGGGGACAAAAAGCCAATTAAAACTTGGTCCCGTCGTTCAATGATTATCCCAGATATGATCGGCTTAACCATTGCTGTTCATAACGGTCGCCAGCATGTACCAGTGTTCGTTACTGACGAAATGATTGGTCACAAGCTTGGTGAGTTCGCACCAACCCGCACTTATCGTGGCCACGTCGCAGATAAGAAAGCGAAGAGACGCTAAGGGAGACTAAAGATGGAAGCTATTGCTATTCACAAGTTTGCTCGCCTTTCTGCGCAAAAAGGCCGGTTGGTTGCTGACCAAATTCGGGGTTTGCCAGTAGCGAAAGCACTGGACATTCTGAACTACAGCCCAAAATCAGCAGCAGTTCTGTTGAAAAAGGTATTAGAGTCAGCAATCGCGAATGCTGAGCACAACGAAGGTGCCGACATCGACGAGTTGAAAGTTGCGAAAGTTATGGTTGACGAAGGTCCTACCATGAAGCGCATCAAGCCTCGTGCGAAAGGTCGTGCTGATCGTATCTTTAAGCGTACCAGCCACATTACTGTGGTTGTATCAGATAGCTAGGAGATAAAATTATGGGTCAGAAAGTACATCCTAATGGTATTCGCCTAGGTATCACAAAACCATGGAATTCCACCTGGTTCGCGAATACGAAAGATTTCGCAGATAACCTGCACAGCGACCACCTGGTTCGCACCATGTTGATGAAAGAACTGGCCAACGCGTCAGTATCTCGCATCGTCATCGAGCGTCCAGCGAAAAGCATCCGTGTCACAATTCACACGGCACGCCCAGGCGTTGTGATTGGTAAAAAAGGCGAAGACGTTGAGAAATTGCGTCAAGCGATTTCAAAATTAACCGGCGTTCCTGCGCAAATTAATATTTCAGAAGTACGTAAGCCAGAGCTTGATGCAAAACTGGTTGCGGAAAACATCGCTGGTCAGTTAGAGCGCCGCGTAATGTTCCGTCGTGCAATGAAGCGTGCAGTACAAAACGCAATGCGCCTTGGCGCTAAAGGTATCAAAGTGGAAGTAAGCGGTCGTTTAGGCGGCGCAGAAATCGCACGTACCGAATGGTACCGCGAAGGTCGCGTTCCACTGCACACATTGCGTGCAGACATCGACTACGCTACAGCTGAAGCCAGCACCACTTACGGTATCCTTGGTGTCAAAGTATGGATCTTCAAAGGCGAAGTTCTTGGTGGCATGCCAGTTGCTGAAGAAAAACCAGCAGCTCCAGCAAAACGCCCTAAAGGCCGTAAGTAAGGAGATACGATATGTTACAACCAAAGCGTACTAAATTCCGTAAGGTACACAAGGGCCGCAACCGTGGCTTGGCGCAAGCAGGTAACAAGATCAGCTTCGGTACTTTCGGTTTGAAATCTGTTGAGCGTGGTCGTATGACTGCTCGTCAGATCGAAGCAGCTCGTCGTGCCATGACGCGTCATATTAAACGTCAAGGTAAAATTTGGATCCGCGTATTCCCTGACAAACCAATTACTCAAAAGCCTTTAGAAGTGCGTATGGGTAAAGGGAAGGGTAGCGTGGAGTACTGGGTAGCCCAGATTCAGCCAGGTCGTGTCCTGTATGAAATTGATGGTGTTTCGGAAGATATCGCACGCGAAGCGTTCGAACTTGCGGCACGTAAGCTACCATTCAAAACCACCTTTGTTACTCGGACGGTGATGTAATGAAAGCGAACGAACTGAAAGAAAAAACCGTTGAGCAACTGAACGAAGAGTTGTTGGGGTTGCGTCGTGAGCAGTTTAACTTACGCATGCAAGCAGCAACTGGTCAGTTGAATCAAACCCACATGTTGAAGCAAGTGCGTCGTGATATTGCACGTGTGAAAACTATCTTGACTCAAAAGGCAGGTGCGTAATGACTGATCAAAAACGTGTTCGTACTCTGCAAGGTCGTGTTGTTAGCGACAAGATGGATAAGTCTATCACTGTTGCAGTAACTCGCCGTGTTAAACACCCAATCTACGGGAAATACATCACCCGTACGACTAAGTTACACGCACACGACGAAAACAACGAGTGCAAAGCTGGCGATACCGTGATTATTCGCGAAACTCGTCCAGTCTCTAAGACCAAGTCTTGGGCGCTTGTTGAAATTGTAGAGCGCGCGATTGTTATCTAATCGCCACGCGAGTTAGACAACATATCCGTGATATAAAACGGCTTCTCTCGAGAAGCCGTTTTTTTTGGCGCTCAGAAAAAATCTGCTGGTTGGCTATAATAGAGAGAAATTCTCACAGCAAGCCAAGGAAACTCCATGACGGATAAACAATCCCCCGCCAAGTTGAACCCACCTGTTTTTTATAGTGCCGCTGGATTAATTACACTCATTATTATTTTCGCAGCAACCGTTCCAGACGTAGCAAGTCGATGGTTTGATACGGTGCAGAGTGCAATCATCACCAACGCAAGCTGGTTCTACGTGCTTGCGGTCGCAATTATTTTACTCAGCGTGGTTTACCTTGGATTTTCCCGAATGGGCACCATCAAACTCGGTCCCGACCATTCGGAACCTGATTACTCTCGTATCACTTGGTTTGCGATGTTGTTCTCAGCAGGGATGGGGATTGGCCTCATGTTTTTCGGGGTGGCCGAACCTGTGATGCACTTTTTAGCACCACCGTTGGCAGAGCCAGGATCCGTTGATGCAGCCCGCGAAGCGATGAAAATCACATTTTTCCATTGGGGACTGCATGCCTGGGCCATTTACGCCATTGTTGCGTTGATTCTGGCATTTTTTGCTTATCGTCACGGCCTGCCACTCACGTTGCGCTCTGCGTTATATCCGCTGATTGGGGATAAAATTTATGGGCCAATCGGGCATGCGGTGGATGTTTTTGCCGTTATTGGCACCGTATTTGGTATTGCCACCTCATTAGGTTATGGAGTGACCCAAATCAACGCAGGTTTTAACTACCTGTTAGATGTTCCGATATCTGACACCGTCCAAGTTTTCCTCATTATTGGCGTTACGGCGCTCGCCGTGGTATCGGTAACAACCGGCTTAGATAAAGGAGTTCGTCGTTTGTCTGAGTTGAATATTGTATTAGCCGTGTTGTTATTGCTCTTCGTTTTATTACTGGGGCCGACGGTGTTCTTATTACAAGCCTTTGTTCAAAATACCGGGGCTTACGTGTCGGACATAGTGAGCAACACCTTTAACTTGTTTGCCTATGAAAAAACCGATTGGATTGGCGGTTGGACCATTTTCTACTGGGGCTGGTGGCTAAGTTGGGCTCCTTTCGTAGGCTTGTTCATTGCTCGAATTTCCCGTGGCCGAACCATTCGGGAATTCGTGCTGGGGGTACTGCTGGTGCCCTCTGGTTTCACTCTCATGTGGATGACATTTTTTGGTAACTCTGCCATTGAGCTGATTATTAACCAAGGAGTGGCATCACTTGGCGAAATGGTACAACAAGATGTGTCGGTTGCTCTGTTCGTCTTTTTTGAGCAGTTCCCTTGGAGTCGTATCTTGAGTGTTATCGGTACCTTAATGGTGGTGGTGTTTTTTGTGACCTCATCAGACTCCGGTTCAATGGTGGTAGACATGTTATGTTCCAACGGGCGCAATGACACCCCGGTGTGGCAACGAATTTTTTGGGCGGGTGGGACCGGGTTGGTGGCAATTATTCTGTTATTGGCAGGAGGACTGGGCGCGCTGCAAACAATGGCGATTGCGAGTGCTTTGCCGTTCACTATCGTGTTATTGATAGCAACCTATGGCTTAGTCCGGGCGTTGCAGGTGGATGTCTATAAGAAAGACACCTTGCAGAATAATTATTTGATGGCGTCCTCAGTGAGTCACCAAAACTGGCGAGAACGACTTCATACGATTATTGATTTTCCAAGCTTAATGGTCGGGCAACGCTTTCTGAAGCAAGTGGTTCAACCGGCATTAAACGAGGTGGCGGAAGAGCTTCGTCAGGCCGGTTTAACCGTCGAGCTCGAGTTGGATGATGACAGTGTTAAAACCTTTCGAGTGATGCATGGCGAAGAGCTGGATTTTATCTATCAAGTTCAGTTGGCGGCTCATGTTCAACCCTCGTTCACCTACACCGAGAATGACTCGAATGCCTCGCCAGACGAGTATACCTACTACCGTGCCGAGGTTCATCTGCGCGAAGGAGGGCAAGACTACGATATTTTAGGCTGGTCACGGGATGCGGTGATTAGTGATTTAATTGAGCATTACCACAAACATATGCATTTTTTACATGTTTTACGTTAAAGGAGGAGTATCAATGATGGTCAAACTGTCATGTGCAGTGACCGTTGCAGTAAGCCTTGCGGTGACATCAGTGGCAGCGCAAGAGTTATCTACAGAGGAAGAACTCAAAGTATTACTCGAGCAAATCGAAGCATTAAAACAGCGGGTGGTTGAGCTGGAGCAGCAAGTTGTGGCGCGTCAAAAGGTACAAGGAGAGACCTTGGAAGCGCGCGTTGAACAACTAGAAGAAGAGGTTCAAACAGCTCAAAACCCGCCGATTCGTATCGGTGGCGCAGTTCGCGCTCAATATGTTTGGGCAGACTATGATCAACCCGCCAAGGATCGTGGGGGAGATTTTGTTTTCGATCTATTCCGAATTGATTTCAATGGCGAAATTGGGGATGTCATTTTATCCGCTCAATATCGCTGGTTCCAGTATATGGATGTGGTTCAACATGCGTGGGTTGGCTACAACTTTACCGAGCAATGGCAGGGCCAGTTAGGCGTAACGAAAGTTCCTTTTGGAAATCATCCGTATAACGCCAATAACTACTTTTTCAGTTCCAACTTTTATGTCGGACTTGAAGACGATCACGATTTAGGCGCCAAGTTGCTATACCGGGGGGACGACTGGGACTTTGATATCGCGTTCTTTAAAAATGATGAACTTGGCGGGGCCAACAGTGGCGCTTCAAGTAAGGCCGATCGCTATGCTTATGACCCGGTCGGTATTCGGTTAGTGGGTGAAGATTTATATGATGCCCCCATTCAAGCTGCTGCAGAAGCGAATAGCTGGGCACTACGAGGAGCGCACAAGTGGTTGTTTGATGAGCAACGAGCTGCCGAGTTTGGCGCCAGTTTGCAATGGGGCAAAATGAACGATGGCCTCACCAATATTGGAGAACGGACAGCGTGGGCACTTCATGGGGTGTATCAGCATGACCGTTGGACCCTGATGGGGCAGGTGAGTGAGTATGATTACGATCTTGATCGACTGAATCGTGGAATTGTGGTCGGCGCTTATGCCTATTACGATACGATTCCCTCGAAAGCTCGACTATATACGGCAAACGTTGCCTATCAGTTGCCGGTTTCACTGGGGCCAATCACTGACTTAACATTTTATAATGACTTCAGTCTAATGACGAACAAACGCTATTACGATAAAGACACCCTGATGAATGTGTTAGGCGTTGCGGTCGCAGCTGGGGGACTCTATACCTATTTTGATTTAGTCATTGCGCGCAATCAGCCATTTATCGGGGGCTCGATGAGCGGTGAATCGGACGATACCAATACGCGCTTGAACATCAACATTGGCTATTATTTTTAATGAAAAGTGAGTACAGTGACTTTATTCAAACATGCGTTTAAGTTGAGGTCACTGTGACAATGCACTACCCACATCTATTTCAGCCCTTAGATTTGGGCTTTACCCAACTCAAAAACCGGGTGCTTATGGGCTCCATGCATACCGGGTTAGAAGAAGAGAAAAACGGTTTTGCAAAACTCGCCGAGTTCTATGCCGAACGAGCTCGAGGTGGGGTTGGCTTAATCGTTACTGGAGGAATTAGCCCAAATTTTAGGGGCCGAATTAGTCCTTTTGGGAGTGAGTTGAGCCGCCCTTGGCAGGTGCAAAAGCATCGGTTGGTGACCTCTGCGGTGCACGAGGCTGGGGGAAAAATCTGTATGCAAATTTTGCATACCGGCCGTTATGCTTACCATCCGTTTGCGGCAGCACCGAGCAAGCTGAAAGCACCTATTAACCCGTTTACGCCCCATGCGCTGAGTGAGCGGCAAATTCAGGCAACCATTCGGCATTTTGCCCGAGCGGCGAAGCTGGCTCAGCAAGCGGGTTATGATGGGGTTGAAGTGATGGGCTCTGAGGGTTATTTGATTAACCAATTTATCTGCCCCCGAACGAATCACCGAACCGATCGTTGGGGCGGCACGTTTGAAAACCGTAGTCGCTTGGCATTGGAAATTATTCGGGCGATTCGTGCCGCGGTCGGGCCAGAATTCATCATTATTTATCGTCTGTCGATGCTGGATTTAGTCCCAGAAGGCAATACTTTTGACGAAGTGATAGCGCTCGGTAAAGCCGTGGAAGCAGCAGGGGTTACCCTCATTAACAGCGGCATCGGTTGGCATGAAGCACGCGTCCCTACCATTGTCACCTCGGTACCACGAGCAGCCTTTACTTGGATCACCAAAAAAGTAAAAGAGCACCTCACCATTCCGGTGGTGGCGGTGAATCGAATTAACACGCCAGAGGTAGCAGAGCAATTGCTGGTGGACGGGGTTGCGGACATGGTATCGATGGCACGCCCATTGTTAGCCGATGCCCACTTTGTGGCAAAAGCACAACAAGGACAGCCCGAAAAAATAAATACCTGCATTGCCTGTAACCAAGCTTGCTTAGACCATGTGTTCGAAAATAAGCGTGCCAGCTGCTTGGTCAACCCGCAAGCCTGTTATGAAACTGAGCTGGTGTTCCCACCGGCTGCCGTTGCCAAACGTATTGCCGTGGTTGGCGCGGGTCCAGCTGGGCTGGAGTTTGCAACTCGTGCTGCAACGCGCGGGCATCAGATTGACTTGTACGACGCCGCAGCGGACATCGGCGGGCAATTTAATTATGCCAAACAGATTCCAGGGAAAGAGGAGTTTCATGAAACCTTGCGTTATTACCGTGAGCGGTTGCAAGACACTGGGGTACGTGTGCACCTGAACCAGCGCGTGACCGCCGCTACCCTCAGTGCCCACGACTATGATGAAGTGGTGATCGCGACCGGCGTGGTGCCGCGCGTGGTCACCATGCCTGGCAGTGATCATCCCAAGGTGCTCGGGTATCTTGACGTGCTTCGCGATCACCGTCCGGTGGGGCAAAAAGTCGCGATTATTGGAGCCGGTGGGATTGGCTTCGATGTGGCGGAGTATTTAACCACCGAACAGTCGCCCACCTTAGATATCGAGGAATGGTCGCGACTGTGGGGCGTTGATCAGGAATATGCAGAGCGGGGTGGCTTAATGCCGCCGCAACCAGAATCAACACCGCGAGAGGTTTGGTTATTACAGCGTAAAACGTCAAAAGTAGGGGCTGGCTTGGGCAAAACATCGGGCTGGGTCCATCGCGCCACCCTGACCAAAAAGGGTGTGAAAATGTTGGCTGGTGTCACCTATAAAGAAATTAACGATCAAGGATTGTTGATTGATATCGATGGCAAGGAACAATTGTTACCAGTGGATCACGTGGTGATTTGTGCCGGGCAGTTACCGCAACGCGAATTGCATGATGAGTTGCTCGCACAGGGCTGCTCGGTGCATTTAATTGGGGGCGCGGATGTGGCTGCGGAACTGGACGCAAAACGTGCAATTCGCCAAGGAGCTGAACTTGCAGCACGACTCTAGTTCAGCACCGCGCTACGATTTACATTGCCATAGCTACTATTCAGACGGTGTGTTGAGCCCAACGGAGCTGATGCATCGCGCGTGTGAGCATGGGGTGACCCACTTAGCGTTAACGGACCATGATTCCATTGCTGGGTTAGCAGAAGCTCAAGCGTGCATTGCCGCAGACAAGCTGCCATTAACCCTGATTCATGGCACTGAAATTACGTGTTCTTGGCAGCAATTTGAAATTCATCTGGTGGCGTTGAACTTTGATCCGCAAGCACCTGCTTTGCTGCAGTTACTGGAACAGCAGCAAGCACGGCGGCGGACGCGCTATCAGCAAATGATCGGTAAACTGCATCAGGCTGGTATTGCGGTTGACCCGCAGTTGGCGCATGGCGTGACCATGCCCACCCGCAAACATTTGGCCGATGCCATGGTGGCAGGGGGCTGGGTCAGCTCATTCGAACACGCATTTCGGCGTTATTTGGGCAAAGGCCAGCAAGCCTACATCGCCACTCAGTGGGTGTCGATTGCCGAAGCGGTGCAAGCCGTGACAGCCGCAGGTGGGGTGACGGTGATTGCTCACCCCCATGCCTATCAACTAAGCAATAAGTGGCTGCGCCGGTTGCTGACCGAAGCAAAATCTGTGGGGGTGCAAGGGGTGGAAGTAGCGATCAGCACCCAAGCGCCGGGGCAACGGGCAGCGTTAGCCACATTTGCCCAAGAGATCGGGCTTGCCGCATCGGTAGGGTCAGACTTTCACTTCCCCATGCGCTGGCGTGAATTGGGCAAAAATCTTTGTTTACCGGACCACTGTGTGCCAATATGGAGGGTATGGTAGTAGATTTACCAATTCCTTTGCAATCAATGAGGTTGAGAGCACGATGAGCCAATTTTATTCCATTCACCCAGAAAATCCGCAGCAACGGTTAATTCAACAAGCGGCAGCAACCATTATGCAAGGTGGGGTGGTGATTTACCCAACTGACTCTGGTTATGCCATTGGTTGCCGCATTGGGGATAAAAATGCAGTCGAGCGGATTTGCCAAATTCGGAACTTAGATAAAGACCACCTGTTCACCCTGTTGTGTCGGGATTTATCTGAGTTATCAACCTATGCAAAAGTCGATAACGCCATGTTTCGGCTACTGAAAAACAACACGCCGGGAGCGTACACCTTTATTCTAAAAGGAACCAAAGAAGTTCCGCGCCGCTTACTGAACCCGAAGCGTAAAACCATCGGTATTCGCGTTTCCGATGACCCGATTGTGATGGCATTACTGGAAGCCATGGGGGAGCCCCTGATGTCGACCAGTTTGGTGTTAGATGCCCATGATTTTGCCGAGTCCGATCCTTACGAAATTCGAGCGCGCTTGGGCAACCAAGTGGATCTGATCATTGATGGTAATAACCGCGGCGAAGAGCCTACCACGGTGATTGACCTCGCTGAAGGAGAAGTGACCATCGTCCGTGAAGGGGCTGGTGATATTCGTCCGTTTCAAGGTGCTTAGATTGCAATGAGCAATCAGGACATGGGAGTCGCCCAACAGCAATCGTTACCGCTCGGCTTTGTCCGCGGCGAACCGGTCATTGAAAAACCGGAAGACTTGTATATTCCGCCGGATGCCCTCGAACTCATTTTAGAAACCTTTGCCGGGCCAATGGATTTACTGCTGTATCTGATCCGTCGGCAAAAGCTCGATATTGTGGAATTGCCCATTTTGCCCATCACTCAACAATACATGGAATATGTTGAGATGATGAAAGACTTGAAGCTTGAACTGGCGGCAGATTATTTAGTCATGGCGGCCATGTTGGCAGAAATTAAAAGTCGCATGTTATTGCCGCGCGCACCGACTGACGAGGAGGACGAAGAAGACCCTCGGGCTGAGCTGGTGCGGCGGTTACAAGAGTATGAAGCCATCCGTCAAGGGGCTGAGCATTTGGAGAGCTTGCCGCAAGCGGAGCGTGATTACTTCCTTGCACAGGCAGCGACGGAGGCGCGTGAATTGGTGGCTGCTCCCTTACCTGAAATTGCGTTGCATGAGCTGGCGCTTGCACTGAGCCAAGCACTGGCTCAGGCAGCTTTACTGAATAGCCATCAAGTGCAACGAGAAAAGTTATCCACCCGGGAGCGGATGAGTCGAATTCTCGACTTATTGCAACAGAATCAACGCCTGCGTTTTCGAGACTTATTCGACCCTCGTGAAGGCAAAGCCGGGGTGGTTGTTAGCTTTTTGGCGATCCTTGAATTAGTGAAAGAAGCCTTGATAGAAGTGGTACAGGTGGATACTTTTAGCGAAATTCATGTCACGCATCGAGATTCGATTTATGCTGATTCAACAACTTAAACAAGCCATTGAAGGGCTCTTGTTTGTGGCGGAGACGCCGTTAACAGAGCAACAATTGGTGGAGCATTTTGCGCCTGAGAATGTGAGCCGTAAGCAGGTCCGCCAGGTGTTGGAAGAACTCCAACAAGACTATCAAGAGCGCGGTGTGCAGTTGGTGAATGTGGCGTCTGGTTATCGATTTCAGACACGTCATGAATTGGGTGATATAATAAGTCGGTTGTGGCAAGAGAAGCCCGCCCGCTATTCCCAAGCATTGCTGGAAACCTTAGCCCTGATTGCTTATCGGCAACCTATTACCCGCGGCGATATTGAAGAAATTCGCGGAGTTAGTGTCAGTTCGAGCATTATGAAAACCCTGCAAGAACGAGGCTGGATTAAAGTGGTGGGGCACCGAGAAGTACCTGGGCGGCCGCAACTGTATGCGACAACCGCAGAATTTTTGGATTATTTTAGTTTACGAGACTTATCTGAATTGCCTGCAATTCCGGAGCCTGCTACCAAAGCGAAGCAACCCGAGCAGATCGCTCAGATTAAACTTGAAATAACCGCTGAGAGAGCGACCAACGAAGAGTCATAACAACCTATGAGTGAAAAACTGCAAAAAGTATTAGCCCGTTCGGGGCATGGTTCACGCCGTGAATTAGAAGCCAAAATCGCCGCCGGGCGTGTCAGTGTCAATGGTCAAGTTGCCAGTTTAGGCGAGCGCATTGATGAGAGCGCCGTGGTGCGTATTGATGGGCATGAAGTGTCGATTAAACCGCAAGAAGAAGTGGTTTGTCGGGTGCTGATGTATCACAAGCCAGAAGGCGAGCTTTGCACGCGGCGTGATCCAGAAGGGCGTCCGACGGTTTATGATCGCTTGCCACGGGTGCAAGGTGCCCGTTGGGTTGCGGTCGGGCGGTTAGATATTAATACCTCGGGATTACTGCTGTTTACCACCGACGGTGAACTGGCCAACCGGTTGATGCACCCTGGGCATGCCATTGAGCGTGAATACTCGGCGCGAGTGTTCGGGGAAGTGACCGATGACATGCTGCGCAAGCTGAAGCAGGGAGTGCAGTTAGAGGATGGCATGGCCTCTTTTAAAGATATCAAACGCGGCGGTGGTGAAGGCATGAACCAATGGTTCCGTGTGATGTTAACCGAAGGTCGAAATCGCGAAGTGCGGCGGTTGTGGGAATCCCAAGGCGTGCAAGTAAGCCGTCTGATTCGGATTCGTTATGGCAACATCAAACTCGAACAAGGTCTGCCACAAAGCGGCTGGGCCGAGTTGCCGCTGCCCACCATTAACTATTTGCGTGAGCTGGTTGGCCTGCCGCCAGAAACACGCACCTTTCTTGACCCGCGGAAAACCGAATCACGGCAAAAACGTTATGCGCGCGCACGTCGCGTGAACGCCGAGAAAATCAAAGCACGAGCGAGCGATAAACCGACCAAGGGACGCGCTCGCACGCGAAAATGATGCTGTTAGCAGATTGGCAATTAACCGGGCCATTGCTCACGTTATGGCCCTTTCGCGATGATGTTTGGCGAGAGCATGGGCAGCCAGCCCAGCAGCAGCTCATTGCGCTGGCTGAGCAACTGCAAGGTATTCATCCATTTTACATTGGCGTGCACCCCAGTGAGTTAGCAAGGGCGCAGCGCATCTTGCCTCACTCTTTCCACCACTTCACCGTGGCATACAATGATGCCTGGGCGCGGGACATTGGGCCGCTCTGGACGCAGTTACCGGGCTCCCAGCAGGTGCATGCGCAAGGCTTTCAATTTTCAGCATGGCATGGGTTATATCCAGATTTTCACGACGATCAACAGTTCGCGCAACGGCTGGCGCAGCGATTGCGGTTGCCGTTTCAGCAGCATCCACTGATTCTGGAAGGTGGCGCGCTGACCACCGATGGGGCGGGGACGATCGTTGTTCATGCAGCCAGCGTGTTACGAAATAATCCACACTGGGCACGTGCCGCAGTGGAACAATTGTTTCATGAAGAGCTCGGGGTGCAGCAGGTCTACTGGTTAGAGTTTGCTCACCCTGATGATGAAACCGGTGGTCATGTTGATAACCAAGTCCAGTTTTTATCTGCGGACACCCTGGTGGTGGCAATGCCGCAACCCCAGGGGCGTTATTGGGAGTCCTATCACGCGCAGCTGCAGCAAATTCAACGCTGGCGTAACACCGCAGGCCAAGCGTATCGTATTGTGCAAGTTCCTCAACCGGAACCGCTCGCGCCGATCGCGGCTGATTATGTCACCGTGCGGCAGCAGGCCCAGGTGTACCCGCGCGGAGTCCACCCACTCTTGGCCAGCTATGTAAATTTTATCCGAGTTGCAGAGGTGCTCATTGTGCCTCAGTTTGACTTGGCAACCGATGCCGAGGCATTGGCATTGCTGCGTCAAGCGGCGCCCGAATTAACGGTGCTAGGCGTGGCCGCTGACGAGTTTATTAAAGCGGGGGGGGCGCTGCACTGCATGACCCTACACACCCCTGCGACAGCCGTATGGCGTTAAGGTGTGATGGCGAAGGTCACATTCACTTGAGCTTGCATGTCGTGTTTCCCAGGAAGACTGACACTGGCGCTATCACTCATTCGCATCATGGCCGCTTCTTGGCGCATGGGGGGCGCGTAGCTGGATTCATGAATCGTCACCACAGCGCCAAGCTCGCTGTCACTTGCCGCAGCCATCTTCTTCGCTTTTTGCTGCGCATGAGCCACCGCTTGCGCTAACAGTTGCTGATAAATCTCTTCCGCTTCGCGGACACTGAATTGAACTTGATTGAGGTGGCTTGCCCCTGCTTTAAACGCGTGATCGATGATAGCATCGTAGTGATCCAGCTCGGCCAAATACACTTTGATGGAGCGTGACGCACTAAAACCACGGGGAATTCGCTTGCCATCCACATAATCGTAGGTGGGGCCCGCTTGCATGTTGTAGGAAGTGATATCCTCATCATCGATATCATGAGAGCGCAACGCCGCTAGGATGGCAGCGGAAACCTCATCGATTTGTTGTTTGATGGTGCTGAGTTCGGCTCCTTCACGCTCAATATTAAATGTCAGATGAGCTTGATTCGGGGTAACTGCAGTGACTGCATGCCCGGTAACATGAATGGTATGCTGTTCATCGGTTTTGACCACCGGTTGGCAGCCGATTAACGTCGCCCCCAGCAGTGGCAGTAAAATAGCATAGCGATATGGCATCATAGCTGTTCCCTAAACAATTAAACGTGAGTGACATGTCAGATAGTCAGAATAACGATATTCAACAAGCTGAAGAAATTGTCGTCCGCTTGCTCGCTCGTCGTGAACATAGCGCGCGTGAATTACAGCAAAAACTGCAGCTCCGAGGTTTTGACCACAAAACCATCGAAAAGGTTCTCACCAAGGCACAACAACTGGGTTGGCAAAGTGATCAACGCTATCTTGAGGTGTGGTTGCGAAGCTGCCTTGCCCGTGGGGATGGCATTCAGAAAATCCGTGCTGCCGCTGCTCAAAAAGGCATTCAAGGCGAGCTATTGGAACAAGCGTTGCAGGATCAAGAACCAGACTGGGTGGAGCAGTGTTATGAACGCTTGGTACGCCGCTTCGGTCACACCCCTCCGCAAGACCCGAAAGAACGCAATCGAATCATGCGTCACTTAATGCAGCGAGGGTATCGTCTTGACCAGATACAGCAAGCGTTAGAGCGGCAGAGAATGGCTGCTTCGGACTAGTGTATCGCCTGCTTTCATGGTAGCATTTTAGCCCATATAATCAGCAGAATTTTCACTTCAAAATGTCATTAGGAAATTGTTCATGCATATGACCAGTGCGGAAATCCGTGAAGCGTTTCTGGCGTTTTTCGCGGCCAAGGGGCATCAACGCGTCCCGTCAGCATCGTTAATTCCAGGGAATGACCCGACCCTTTTATTTACCAACGCGGGCATGGTGCCGTTTAAAGACGTATTCTTAGGCGATGAACAGCGCGATTACACCCGAGCTGTGTCTGCACAGCGTTGTATCCGAGCTGGTGGTAAACACAACGATCTTGAAAACGTCGGTTATACCGCACGTCACCATACTTTCTTTGAAATGCTGGGTAATTTCAGTTTTGGTGATTACTTTAAGAAGGAAGCCATTGATTTTGCGTGGGAATTCTTAACTGGGAAACTGCAAATTCCAGCGTCCAAGCTATGGGTCACGGTGTATACCGAAGACGATGAAGCGTATGACCTTTGGGCCAACCATATTGGTGTTCCCACCGATCGTATTTCACGCATTGGTGCGAAAGATAACTTTTGGTCCATGGGGGACACGGGTCCTTGTGGTCCTTGTTCCGAAATTTTCTATGACCACGGCGACGATGTGTGGGGCGGTCCTCCCGGTACTCCTGAAGAAGATGGAGACCGTTATATCGAAATTTGGAACTTGGTATTTATGCAGTATAACCGCCAAGCCGACGGCACCTTATTGCCGTTACCCAAGCCTTCGGTGGATACCGGCATGGGGCTCGAGCGGATTGCGGCAGTGATGCAGCACGTGCATAGCAACTACGAGATTGATCTGTTCAAGGCGCTCATTCACGATGCGGCGGAAATTATTGGCACCACGGATACGTCCAGCCAATCCTTACGGGTCATTGCAGACCATATTCGTTCGTGCAGCTTTTTGATTGCCGATGGTGTGCAACCGTCCAACGAAGGGCGTGGTTACGTCTTACGTCGGATTATTCGCCGCGCCGTGCGCCACGGCAGCATGTTAGGGGCGGAAGGAACCTTCTTTTATCGGTTGGTGGCCAGCTTGGTGCGCCAAATGGGAGATGCTTACCCAGAGTTGCGCAGCAAACAACGCATCATTGAAGATGCGTTACGTCGTGAAGAAGAACAGTTCCGGAAAACCTTGGAACGTGGCTTGGCCATGTTGCATGACGCTATCGCAAACCTTGATGGCACGGTATTGCCGGGTGACGTGGTATTTAAGCTCTATGACACCTACGGCTTCCCGATGGATTTAACCGCAGATATTGCTCGCGAAAAAGAATTAACCATTGATGAAGATGGTTTCCAAGCCGCCATGGAGCAGCAACGTCAGCGAGCGCAACAGGCGTCCTCTTTTGGAGTGGATTATAACCAACGGTTAAAGTCTTCCGCACAAACGGAATTTTCTGGCTACGCCAATGACAGCGATGTTGCCACCATTGTGGAATTATTTGTCGACGGTGAATCCGTAACTGAGCTGGCCGCGGGCCAGAAGGGCATCGTGGTGCTATCGCGCACCCCTTTCTACGCTGAAAGCGGTGGTCAAGTTGGGGACACTGGTAAATTAACCAGTCAGGGGGTTGAGTTTCAAGTCACCGATACCCAATTGATTGGTAAGGCCATTGCGCACCACGGGCAGGCCACCGGCAAACTGACCGTTGGTGATACGGTTTCTGCTCAAATTGATAGTGAGCGACGTGAGTCGATTAAACGCAACCACACCGCCACCCACTTATTGCATGCGGCATTGCGGAATGTGTTGGGTGAGCACGTGGTGCAAAAAGGCTCCTTGGTCACTGCCGAGCGGTTGCGGTTTGACTTCTCTCATTATGAAGCAGTCACGGCGCAGCAGCTGGATATCATTGAGCGACAAATTAACGAAGAAATCCTTAAGAACCATCCAGTGGAAGCGCAGATTATGCCCATTGAACAAGCGCAGCAAGCAGGCGCTATGGCCTTGTTCGGTGAAAAATATGACGATGACGTGCGGGTGCTGACCATTGGTGCCTATTCCATGGAACTCTGTGGTGGCACCCACGTGCAGCGCACCGGTGATATTGGAGTGGTACGGATTGTCTCGGAAGCTGGCATTGCCTCAGGCGTTCGCCGTATTGAAGCCGTGAGTGGGACCGGTGCGGTGCTGTTTAACTTACAGCAACAGCAGCAACTGCGGCAGGTGGCTGAGTTGCTCAAAACCGATTCAACGCATGTGGGTGAGCGACTGCAACAGCAGTTGGAGCGGAGCCGTCAGCTTGAGCGGACCATTGATGAACTGAATCAAAAACTGGCGGCTCATGCGGGCTCGAGTTTAGTGGATAATGCGCTCACGATTCATGGCACTCGAGTCATTATTGCGGAAGTAGCCAATATTGAAGCAAAAGCATTACGAAACATGGTGGATGATTTAAAAAATCAGCTACAATCAGGGGTGGTCGTGTTAGGCTTGGCCAGCGATGGTAAAGTCAGCTTGATTGTCGGGGTCACCAAAGACCTGACCGCTCGTGTTCGTGCTGGCGACGTCGTCAACGTTGCGGCTGAAAAAGTGGGGGGTAAAGGCGGCGGTCGTCCTGATCTTGCGCAAGCCGGTGGGAGCGATGTGAAAGCTTTGCCTGACGCATTAGCCACAGCCCAAGCCAAACTGGAAGAGCTATTGAGATAAACGGCATAAAGTGGCGGACAAGCATAGTTTACAGGGCGTGTTTTGGTGAAGCGACCCTGTTAGAATAGAGCCAGTCCGCCTTAATTTTGCGATTTAAAAGACGGTAAACTCACTGGGAATATAGCAATTGTTATATTTTCACCGGCATGTTAATTTAGCCACACAATAAATACGGTGCAGGCTTAAGTGAAGCCGTATGGAATCGATGAAGTAGGGAAAGGAGTAAGCTCATGTTGATCTTAACCCGTAGAGTGGGTGAGACCCTAATGATTGGTGACGAAGTGACAGTCACAGTGTTGGGAGTGAAAGGGAACCAAGTTCGTATTGGTGTGAATGCGCCGAAAGATGTCGCCGTACACCGTGAAGAAATTTATAATCGGATTCAAGCTGAACATCAGCAGGAAAATAGTCAGGCTGATAACGCCGATAACGACTAATGTTTGTGGGGCCTCACAGCTCAAAAAATGACAGTTGTGATTCGATTTCAACCGAGATGATTAAAAATCCCGCAATCAAACGCTTAATTCAGAAAAATCGTTTGACATATGTGAGAACATCGCTAGAATTCAACGCCACAAGTAAGCGGTGAGGTGGCCGAGAGGCTGAAGGCGCTCCCCTGCTAAGGGAGTATAGGGTTTATAGCCCTATCGAGGGTTCGAATCCCTCCCTCACCGCCTTTTTTTAACGCCGTTGTGATGCACCCGTAGCTCAACTGGATAGAGTACTCGGCTACGAACCGAGCGGTTGGAGGTTCGACTCCTCCCGGGTGCGCCATTTCTCTTAGCGTTCAATTCCTTTCGTTTAACGTCCAGTTAACCAGAGCATCAGCGTATAAAACGCAGCAATGAATGCACTGAGTATCGCAATATAAATAAACCCTTTCACGCCTTGCTTAATGGTCCAGCCATTACTACGTAAATAAAAATACCACAATAAACTTAATATCAACGGCAGTAAGAAAAAATAGCGGGTCATACTTTGGATCCTTTCGATTGCTGGTGCTGGTGCCATAAGGCTAAATCGGCCGCTGCTTGCTTCGCTTGTTCTAATAACGGGTCGAGCCGGGTAATGTTATCAGCCACTTCATCAATGGCAGCGCGCGCCATGCTGGCTTCAAGCTGGGCGGCAATTTGGGTTAACTTAATGAGACCTAAGTTTGCTGAAGCGCCTTTCAGTGAATGGAAAAAGCGCTTGGCTTGCTGGTGCTGGCCTTTGGATAAAAACTCTAGCACTTGTTGGGGCGCCTGATGATAATCATCGTACAAGCGATCCACCAAACTTTGGTAAAGAGGCATATTGTGTCCTAAGCGCGCCATTGCCCCAGTAAAATCAATATCACTATGGTTGGGGTAGCTGACCTGGATTGGCGTTGCTGAGGGCGTTTCAGGGGCCGGCGTCACGGCACTGTACTCGCCACGTACGCCCCACTTTTTAATGGCGTTAATCAATTGCACTTCATCAATCGGCTTGCTGATATGATCTTGCATGCCGGCCGCCATGGAACGCTCAACGTCTTCACTGCTGGTATTGGCAGTCATGGCAATGATCGGCAGTTGCTGATACGAAAAATGGCCGCGAATGATTTCGGCGGCGGTTAATCCATCCATCACCGGCATCTGAATGTCCATAAAGACTAACGCATAATTTTTTTGCTTGACCATGGCGACGGCTTCTTGTCCGTTTTTCGCCACATCAACCGTGAGCCCGAGATGTTGCAGCATTTCTTTGGCAATCAGTTGGTTGATGTCGTTGTCTTCCACCAATAACACCGGCGCACGGCTGAGTCCTTCAAGGTGAGAATTGAGAACCGGAGTAACCTCAAGCGAACTGAGTGACAATGCTGAGCTCAGCACTCGTAATAACGCCGAGCTGGTGTAAGGCTTCACGATATATTCAGCCACGCCAAGTTGCTGTGCTTCTTCAATTAAATCTTTGGCATGGTAACTGGTTGCCAAAATTAGGCGCGGGGCTTCTTGCTGGTGGGTCAGCACCTGCTGACAAAACTCAATGCCACTCATGCCGCCCGGTAACTGCCAGTCGACAATGACCGCATCAAATGAGTGCTGTTGCAGCAAGCTCATTCCTTCTTCTGCGGTACGGCAACTCATCACATCAACCGCATAACTTCGGAGCAGCTCGGTTAACATTTCGCGCGTGGTCAGGTTGTCCTCTATGGCCAACACACGCTTATTGCTGAGCCGCTTAATTAACGAATCACGGGTTGATGTATCCAAGCCTTGCTGAATCGGCAGTTGTAGCTCCAAAAAGAACGTAGAGCCTTGCCCTAGAGTACTGATCACCCCGAGCCCATGCTGGTTCATCAACTTCACAATACGCTGACTAATTGCCAGCCCTAACCCCGTACCGCCAAAGCGTCGGGTGGTGGAGGCGTCGGCTTGCGTGAAGGCATCGAATAACCGTGCGCGCTGACTTTCGTCCATGCCAATTCCGGTATCGGTAACCGACAGGCGCAAAAATACTTCATGGTCGTTAATATCCAACAAGGTGGCGGCAATCACGATTTCACCACTGTCGGTGAATTTAATCGCATTACTCACTAAGTTCACCAGAACTTGGTTCAGCCGCAACGGATCGCCCACCAAGCGAGTCGGGATGTTGGTGGGCAGGTTAATGATAAATTCTAAGTTCTTGTCGTACGCTCGGTACGCAAACATCTCGGTGAGATTACTGAGCACCTCGTCTAAATCGAAGGGGATTTTTTCAATGGTCAGATGGCCAGACTCAATTTTGGCAAAATCGAGTAAGTCATTCACAATGCCAAGGAGCAATCTCGATGAACTTTCGATGGAGTGCAAATAGCTCCGTTGTTGGGCGTCCAGCTCGGTTTTCAGGCACAGTTGTGTCATGCCTAAAATGGCATTGATCGGCGTCCGAATTTCGTGACTCACATTGGCTAAAAACTCACTTTTTGCCTGGTTGGTCGCAGCAATGGCTTGCAGCCGATGTTCACGTTCCGAAAGGGACTCATGGCTGTGTTTGGGCTGCTCTGTTTGAGCAGAGGGATCAGGCGCCGCGGGGCGACGTTTAAACCAAGCTTTTAACCCTGCAAATAACTGCATCCGAAGCCTCATCTCAACGAATTTGTAAAGAAGAAATGCTATGATGCCATGCACAACAATGACTGCCAACGTTTAACCCGAATAACTTTCATGGACGCAGCGTTGATAAACCAGTAATATTTCGCCATGACTTTGGCTCGATATACAAGGCAGGAATTATTTTGCAGTCACAATTTGCCGACTTGGTGGCATTGTTTGCCAAACCCGAGCACGTTACTAGTTTACGTGGCATTCATCGCGGTGTTGAACGAGAAGCTTTGCGGATTACTGAGCAAGGCACACTTGCTGCGACGCCCCATCCAACCCAATTGGGTTCAGCATTTAAACACCCCTTGATCACCACGGACTACGCCGAAACCTTAATGGAGTTTATTACTCCGGTAGCGGACAGTATTGAGGTGACTCTGCAGCAATTGGCAGACGTTCATAAACGCACCTATCAAGTGATTGGTGACGAACTGCTGTGGCCGCTGAGCATGCCGTGCTTTGTGAGCTCCAGTGATGACATTGTGATCGCTCAATATGGCAGTTCTCATAGTGGTCGAATGAAAACCTTGTACCGCCAAGGCCTGACCTATCGTTATGGCAGTGGCATGCAGATTATTTCTGGGGTGCACTTTAACTTCAGTTTGCCCCCGGCCGTGTTTGAGCATTTAGCGCATTATTATGGTGTCGATAATGACCAGGATTTTGTGTCGAGCCAATACTTTCAGTTGATCCGAAATTACAAACGTCTGTGTTGGATCATTCCTTATTTATTTGGTGCTTCGCCCGCTATTTGCAAATCCTTCTTACAGCAAACAGAAGGGCAAATTAGTTTTGAAAAGCATGGTAAAGGTACCCTGTATCGGCCATACGGCACCTCGTTACGCATGAGCGACTTGGGCTACACCAATAAAGAACAAGCGGATTTAAAAATCACCTATAACTCCTTGGCCGACTATGTGAAAGGCTTACGTCGAGCAGTCACGACAGAGTCGGTAGCATTCAGCAAAATTGGCGTGAAGGTGGAGGGTGAATATCGCCAACTGAACAGCAATATTTTGCAAATTGAAAATGAGTTTTATGCCACGATTCGCCCGAAACGAGTAGCGCGAGCCGGCGAAACTCCAACCCAAGCGTTGGAGCGCGGAGGGGTGGAATACATTGAAATTCGTGCGCTTGATGTGAACCCATTTAGCCCGGTCGGGATCAGTGATGAGCAAATGCGGTTTTTAGATTTGTTCTTACTGTATTGTATTTTCAAACCCAGCGCCGAGTTAGACTGGGACGCACAAAGTGTGACGGATGCGAACTTTAATCGGGTGGTGCTGGACGGTCGGAATCCACGTTTAACGCTGAATGATAATGGCTATGAACGTCCCATTGCTGATTGGTTGGAAGAATTGTTTGCTGACTTGCAACCGTTGGCCCACTTAATGGACCAAGCCCATCAAACCCGTGCCTATACGCAAGCAGTGGCCAACCAATATCATTGTGTGTTGAATCCGGAACGAACGTTATCCGGTCAATTCATGGCACAGCTGCAAGAGCATCAGCTGGAAAATGGCGAACTGGGCATGGCGTTGGCGCGTCAATATAAACAGCAATTGGTAACGGCGCCTTTTGAGCACTTCTCGTTAGCGCAGTTCAACCAATGGCAACAGCAGTCGATCGCTGAACAAGAACAGCAAGAACAGCAAGATGCGACATCGAGTTTTGATGACTTTTTAGAGGAGTATTTCCGCAAGGCATTGTGTCAATCCGCGGATTGTTAAATGATGAAGTTACGCTATGGTGTGATTGCAGCAACGTTGACTTTTTCTATCGCAGGATGTGCCACGGCTCCCCCCAAGGAGCCGGAGAATTTATGCCGAATTTTCGAAGAAAAGCGAGACTGGTATAAAGCTGCAGCTAAAATGGAAAAGAAATGGGGTGTTCCCATTCAAGTGCCAATGGCGATTATGTATCAGGAAAGTTCCTTCAAACACAACGCCAAACCCCCTCGTGACTATATTTTATGGGTGATCCCTTGGGGCCGAGTGAGCAGTGCTTATGGCTACTCACAAGCCAAGACCGGCACCTGGGATGACTACGTGAAAGAAACCGGTAACTCCTGGTCATCACGGGATAACTTTAATGATGCCATGGATTTTATGGGCTGGTATATTTCTAAGAGTCACCGCATTAACGGTGTCTCAAAGTGGGATGCTTATGCACAGTATCTGAATTACCACGAAGGGTGGGGCGGCTATAAGCGGCAGACCTACCGCCAGAAACAGTGGTTGATGCGCACGGCAGAACGGGTGCAAGAACGTGCTGGACGCTATGGCGCCCAATTGCGCCAATGCGAAGAAGATTTACAGCGGGGTTGGCTGTGGCGGTTATTCTTTGGTTAAATTGCAGACGGTGGTAAAAACCGCACCCGTTTAATTAAGTTGTCACTGCTTTCAATAATTTCCATGGCATAGCCGTCAATGCGTAAGCATAACGGCTGCTGTGGGATATCACCTAAGGTTTCAATAATGAGACCGCTGACTGTTTTAGGGCCATCGGTCGGTAGGCTCCAGTTCATTTCTTTGTTGAGATCGCGTAGGTTGGCCACCCCTTCAACAATAATCGAACCATCACTTTCAACCACAGCGTTATCGGTAGAGGCAGGTAAGATTGTGGTGGTAAATTCACCGACAATTTCTTCAAGAATATCTTCCAAGGTAACTAATCCTTGAATATCACCGTATTCATCAACCACTAAGCCAATTCGTTCTTTATAGCGTTGAAACTTGAGTAATTGCACGTTGAGAGGTGTGCCTTCAGGAATGAAGTAAATGTCTCGAGCGGCGCGGACTATTTCTGATTTATCGAGCTCACTCGAGTTTTTGGTAAATAACTGCATGATATCGCGCGCATGCAGAAAGCCGATGGCATCATCAATTTCATTGCGGTACAACAAAATGCGCGTGTATTGCGCTTGGCTGAGTTGTTTCATCATAGACTTCACGTCACTTTGCACGTCGATAGCGACAATATCTGAACGTGGGGTCATGACGTCTTCGACCGTTACTTTCTCTAAATCAAGAATGCTCAGCAACATTTGTTGGTGAGACGATGGAATCATGGAGCTTGCTTCATTGACCACGGTTCTTAGTTCGTCCGAACTCAGTGCATCAGCCCGTGCGGGGGACTGCGGATTGATCCCCAATAAACGAATCAGACCATTCGTTAATAGATTAATGAACGCCACCACGGGGTACATGACCCGTAATAAGGGTTGCAGGATCCAAGATGCTGGCGTGGCAACCCGCTCCGGGTGAAGCGCTGCAATTGTTTTGGGCGTGACTTCCGCAAAGATAAGGACGATGAGCGTGGTGCCAAACGTAGCGATGAGAATGCCCGCATCACCGAACCAGCGGAGGCACAGAATAGTGGCAATGGCTGACGCGGCAATATTCACTAAATTATTGCCAATCAGAATCAGCCCAATAAGGCGGTCAGGTTTAGCCAGCATGGCTTGAATCCGTTGAGCCCCGGGTTGTCCTTGCTGAGCGAGGTGCCGCAACCGATAGCGGTTGACGGACATCATCCCTGTTTCTGAGCCTGAGAAAAATGCAGAAAGTAGCAACAATCCTCCTAAAATAATGAGGAGTGTTGCGCTGGATATGTCGTCCAAAAAATAACCCTATGCTAACTTGTCACCAATGCTCAATTTAACTAGCTCACTGAACATGTCAAGTGTTTCGAAACATTTCCTTGATCGATTACATTGAAAGTAAAACATCTTTCACAAAGCGACTGCCAAAGTATGCCAAGGATAAAATAAAGCTGGCGATGACGCTGGTAATCACCAACGGCCGTCCACGCATGTGGAGAACTTGGTGCATGGAAATGACAATGGCGTACAGGACAAAAGCGATAAGACTTAAAATGGTTTTATGAGCTTGCCCTTGGGCTAACATATTGTCCAAAAACACGAACCCACTGATGATGGATACTGCGAGTAGCAAGGTGCCGGACGTGAGCAACCGGAAAAAGTAGCGTTCCACCACCATCAAGGGAGGTAAATAGCCCGCCAAGACTCGACTTTGATGGTTTTTTAAAACGTGGTTTAAATACAGTAACTGAATGGCGTAAAGGGTTGCTAGCATGAGCACTGCATAGGCGACCAGCGATAGCACAACATGCACCACTAACCCCACCCCACCACTTAATTGCGGCCCCCAGTTGGCCGGACTCAATTGCACAACCAGCAAGGTGACCGCTGCAAATAAGTAGATAATAGGGCTTAACAACAACCCACCGGAGCGGCGTTTGCGGAACAAGGTTAATGCAGCAAGGAGTAACGCCACGCTGCTTAAACTCGAGGCCAAATTAAGATGGTCAAACTGATCAGACTGCAGGTAATTCCACAACAAGGCGAAATGCACCACCACCGCGGCAAAGGGCACCACCCATAATGGCCAAGAGGTGGATTGTGAGCGCACTGCTTGGCGCCACAAGAGTGTTGCAGCAAGAATGTAGAGAACAAGAGTTAGCGCGATCAGCACATGCATTCTAATGTCACCTTATAAGAAATAGCCGAACAGAAGCTGGTTTTAAGTATATGCATTGTTGCGAGCAAACCCAATAGGATCAAGAAACTTTGGTTGAAATACGATATACTCGCCACCATAGTATTCATCGAGATCTAAGTCGGCAACATTAGAGTGAGCAGATTCGCATGTTTGAGAATTTAAGCGAACGATTATCACAATCGTTGAAAAATATTACTGGTCGTGGGCGACTCACTGAAGACAATATAAAAGATACGCTGCGAGAAGTGCGGATGGCGCTGCTTGAAGCTGACGTTGCATTGCCGGTGGTACGAGAGTTTGTTAGTCGTGTGAAAGAGCAAGCGTTAGGGGCTGAAGTCAATAAAAGCCTGACGCCGGGACAAGTGTTTTTAAAGATTGTCCAAAAAGAGCTCGAACATGCCATGGGCGAAGGAAATGTGCCTATTAATTTGGCGACGCAGCCGCCAGCAGTGATTTTAATGGCGGGCTTGCAAGGGGCGGGTAAAACCACCAGTGCCGGCAAGCTAGCGCGCTATTTGAAAGAAAAGCATAAGAAAAAAGTCATGGTGGTGAGCGCCGACGTCTATCGTCCGGCCGCGATTAAGCAATTAGAAACTCTTGCCGCCGAAGCGAAGGTTGAGTTTTTCCCCTCCACGACCGCACAACAGCCTGTGGCAATTGCGGAACAAGCCATTGAGCACGCGCGCAAAAAATTCATCGATGTGGTGATTGTGGATACCGCGGGTCGAACCGCTGTTGATGAAGCCATGATGACAGAAATTGAAGCGCTGCATCAGGCAATTCAACCCATTGAAACCCTCTTCGTGGTTGATGCCATGACGGGGCAAGATGCCGCCAATACCGCCCAAGCATTTAACGAAGCTTTGCCACTGACCGGGGTGATTTTAACCAAAACCGACGGTGATGCGCGTGGTGGGGCGGCCTTATCGATTCGTCACATTACTGGCAAACCGATTAAGTTCTTAGGGGTAGGTGAAAAGAATACCGCCTTGGAGCCTTTCCACCCAGACCGAGTTGCTTCGCGCATTTTAGGAATGGGCGACGTGCTGTCGTTGATCGATGAGTTGGAAACCAAAATCGATCGCGCCAAAGCTGAGAAAGTAGCCAAGAAAGTGATCAAAGAAGGGAAGTTCTCGTTGGAAGACTTCCGTGAGCAGCTGGTGCAAATGCGGGATATGGGCGGCATGATGGGCTTATTGGATAAGTTGCCAGGCATGGGCCAAATGTCCGCGCAAATGAAAGGCCAGATGGACGATAAAATGACGATTCGCATGGAAGCCATCATTAACTCCATGACACCTCAAGAGCGCGAATTTCCAGATTTAATTAAAGGCTCACGGAAGCGTCGAATCGCTGCTGGATCGGGCACCCAAGTGCAAGATGTGAACCGTTTATTGAAGCAGTTCATGCAAATGCAAAAGATGATGAAAAAAATGAAAGGCGGTGGCATGGCCAAAATGATGCGAAGCCTTGGTGGGATGGGTGGCAAGCTGCCGCCAGGAATGTTCCCAAGGGGCTAGTATTTACTTGCATTTCGCCTTGAATTCGGGTAAATTCCACGACCTCTCTGACCTAGCTCGGAGAGGTTTTTATTTCTTAACATTAAAAAACTGTATCGAGGAACGTAATGGTAACCATTCGTTTACAACGTGGTGGCGCTAAAAAACGCCCATTCTACCAAATGGTAGTGACTGACAGTCGCAATGCCCGCGACGGTCGTTTCATTGAAAATGTTGGCTTTTTCAACCCGACTGCACGCGGTCAGGAAGAAAAATTACGCGTTGATTTAGATCGTGTTGAACATTGGGTTTCACACGGTGCAACGTTGTCTGAGCGAGTTGCTAAACTTGTTCAAGACGCGCGCAGCGCAGCTTAAGTAATAACGGAATCATAGGTAGTGATGAATCAGCCTTCTACAACCGTCATTGTCGGTCAACTTGGCGCAGTCTATGGCGTAAAAGGTTGGATTAAAGTTCAAAGCTTCACCGATGATCCCGAAGCGATTTTTGAATACCGCCCTTGGCAATTAAGTAAATCAGGCAAGGTGCAAGCAGTCCAAGTCGACGAATGGCGTCAGCACAATAAAGGACTGATTGTGAAGTTAACCGGAATTGATGATCGAGACCAAGCCCATCTATTGACGGGTTCGGACATTGTGATTGATGCCGCGTTATTGCCAGAGTTGCCAGACGGTGAGTTTTACTGGCGCGATTTGATTGGGATGGCTGTCGTGAATCACGAAGGTTATCACATGGGAATTGTCGACCAGATTATGGCCACAGCATCGAATGATGTGATGGTGGTGAAAGCGAACAGCAATGATGCGTTTGGGCGCTCTGAACGCCTAATTCCGTTTATTCAAAGTCAGTATGTGACTGAGGTGAATACTGCGGAGCAGCGCATTGTTGTGGATTGGCCAGCGGACTTTTAATGACGGGACACTTGCAGGTTGGGGTCATTAGCCTCTTTCCTGAAATGTTTCAGGCCATTACCAGCAATGGGGTAACGGGTCGTGCAGTGCGCGATGGGTTATTGGAGTTAACACTCATTAATCCGCGTGACTTTACGCATGATCGTCATCGCACCGTTGATGACCGCCCGTATGGCGGAGGTCCTGGGATGCTGATGATGGTGCAACCGCTCACCGATGCGATTGCAGCCGCTAAGCAGCAACTCGGCGCCGATACTAAGGTGATTTATTTATCACCTCAGGGTCGCAAGCTTGATCATGATGGAGTGCAGTCACTGGCTCAGCATGACAAGCTCATCTTAATCGCCGGTCGCTATGAAGGCATCGACGAACGAGTGATTACTCGACACGTTGATGAAGAATGGTCGATTGGAGATTACGTGTTAAGTGGTGGTGAATTACCCGCCATGGTGATGATCGATGCAATTGCACGACTCATTCCCGGGGTATTAGGGCACCAAGACTCAGCGCAAGAAGATTCATTTGCCACTGGGTTGCTCGATTGTCCCCACTATACACGACCAGAAGTCTTAGATGGTGAGGCGGTTCCCTCAGTTTTACTGAGTGGGAACCACGAACAAATACGTCGATGGCGTTTGCAACAAGCTCTTGGTCGAACTTGGTTGCGACGTCCTGAATTGATTAAAAACCTAGCTCTGACTGACGAGCAGAAACAATTACTGGAAGAATTTATTCAACAGCAATTGCAAAATTCTGATTCGAACTCGGGTAGTTAACCTAGGCAAGCGAGGCTATCATGGCAAAAGTAAGTCAAAATTTGATCAAAGCGATCGAAGATGAACAATTAAAAACCGACCTCCCAGCTTACGCGCCGGGTGATACAGTGGTCGTTAATGTTAAGGTAACTGAAGGTAACCGTCAGCGTATTCAGGCATTTGAAGGCGTGGTTATCGCTAAGCGCAATCGTGGCTTACACAGTGCTGTTACCGTTCGTAAAATCTCGAATGGTGAAGGTGTTGAGCGTACGTTCCAAGTCCACAGCCCGATTGTTGATAGCATCGTGGTGAAGCGTAAAGGTGCGGTTCGTCGTGCCAAGCTGTACTACTTGCGTGAGCGTTCAGGTAAGGCTGCACGTATTCGCGAAAAGTTGGTTAGCAAGTAAGCAACATCAAGCGATATTGAAAAACCCGCCGCCTGGCGGGTTTTTTTATGGTACAACAGAGCATCATTTATCAGTGATGAACGGGTGTTGGAGCCGAAGGAGATGACCTTGGAAAATTCAGAGCAGCAGCTGGATGAGTTACGGCGGCGTATTGATGCCACCGATAGTCAATTGGTGCAGCTATTGCAACAGCGCCAAGCATTAGCAGCACAGGTGGGCGTGGTGAAGCGGAAACTGGGGCAACCCTTGTATGTTCCTGAGCGTGAAGCCGCGATGTTTCAACAACGTCGCGATGAAGCCCATCGCTTAGGTATTTCGCCTGATTTAATTGAAGATGTGCTACGTCGGGTGATTCGGGATTCCTATCGCCAGCAGCAAGCAGCCGATGTGCATTTGAGTGATAAGCGAGTGGTGGTGATTGGCGGTGTGGGTGCTATGGGGCGCTTGTTTACTCGTTTATTTCAAAATGCTGGTGCCACGGTCGAGGTGATCGACAAGGATGATTGGCAGCGAGCCGCGGCCAGTTGTGAGCAAGCCGATGCGGTGTTGATCGCGGTTCCGCTCACGGTCACCGAAGAGGTTATTCTACAGCTGCCGATGCTGCCCCCCAGCTGCGTTTTAGCCGATCTTACCAGCATTAAAGAGCAACCCTTGGCCGCCATGCTGGCCAAACATAGCGGCCCCGTGGTGGGACTGCACCCCATGTTCGGCCCGCAACAAGTCACCCTTGCCAAGCAACTGGTGGTGGCCTGTCATGGGCGAGATGAAGCCGGCTACCAATGGTTGCTGCAAGCCATTGAATATTGGGGAGCACGGATCAAGTTTATTTCAGCAGCTGCCCACGACCAAGCCATGTCATTTGTGCAAGTGCTGCGGCACTTATCCAGCTTTGTTTATGGCGCGCATTTAGCGCAGGAGCAAGTGGATGTACAGCAACTGGTGGAGTTAAGTTCCCCGATTTATCACCTGGAATTGATGATGGTAGGGCGGCTGTTCGCACAAGATGCCCACTTGTATGCGGACATTATTGCGGCCAACCCTCATCATTTTAAAATGCTGCGTCGCTATGTGACCTTGTACGATGAACTGCTGGAAGAGTTAGAGCAGGGTAATAAACAAGGCTTCATCGAACGTTTTGCTGAGGTCCGGAAATACTTTGGTGAGTTTGCGCAGAAATTCTTGGTAGAAAGTCAGCGCTTACTCAATGTGGCCGGTGATGCGAAACAACTCAGCTAATTGCCGTGGCGTGACCGGTTTGCTCCAGCAGTGCTCAATGCCAGCGGCGAGGCACTGCGTGATAAATTTCGGAGTTTGATGTCCAGAAATCATGGCCGCAGGCGGTGTGTCTTCTTGTAATTCTGCGCGAATGGCTTGGTAAGTTGCTAAGCCGGAGCCATCGGGAAGCTCTTGATCCAGAAGAATCAACGAAGGCCGCGATGTGATAGCCAATTGAATTGCTTGGGCACTGGTTTCTGCCACTTCGGTTGGTAACGAAAATTGGTGTACCATAGCTTTCAGTACTTCTCTTGAAATAAAATCGTCTTCAATGATAAGTACTCTATGTGTTGTTTGATTCATGATAATGCCTAATCAGCGTGTCGTGAAAGAGGTATTGAACATAAGGGAAGAATAAAATGCAACGAGTAAAAATTTGGGATGGATTTGTGCGCGTAAGCCATTGGCTAACGGTCGTGTTGTTGGCGGCCATGTGGTACACCGCAGAAGAAGGTTACATGGAGTTGCACCTACAACTTGCAGGGGGACTCGGCGCGTTAGTGATTACGCGGATCCTATGGGGGTTCTGGGGCAGTGAGTCGGCTCGTTTCAAAAGCTTTGTGCGGAGACCACGCGCTGTGGTCGGGCATCTAAAAGAGTTGGGGCATGGGCAGTACCAGCCCTCGAATACCCATAATGCGGCTGGCGGTTGGGCCGTTATCGCCTTATTGCTCGCGCTATTGGTGCAGTTTGTCAGTGGGTTGTTTGCCACCGATGATATTTTCTTCTCTGGCCCTTTAGCGAATGCGGTGTCGCGTGACCTGAGTCAACTGGCGATGAGCGTGCATGCCACCACATTTAATGTGTTATTGGCGTTGATCGCGGTGCATTTGCTGGCCATTATTTTGTACCGTTTGCGCGGCGTGAATTTGGTGAGTGCCATGGTGCATGGTTATCGGGAGGGGGTGCGTGCGCCACGCTTGGTGTCAGGACTCGTAGGAATTATCGCAGCAGCGATCATTGCTGCTGCGCTTTATCAATGGATTAATTAACGATTAATCCTTGTAAGAGTCATGACAGGCCTTGCAATTGCGGGCCGCGCTCATGAACGCCTTACGAATGTCATTTTGTTTGCCAGAAAGCGCTGCTTGTTGCAGTGCTTTGGCATCATTTTGGAACTGATCGGCTTTTTTCATAAAGTCATCCCAGTTCGTCCAGATAGCCGGCAGGGCATCACTGTCGTCACCTGGTTTTGCGCCTTCTTGCTGAAAACCAACCCAAGGCATGCCGGCTAAGGCGGCAAAGTCGTTGGCACGCGCGGTAAACTCTTGACCATCAAATTTAATATCGCCTTTCACCATGTCGCCCATCACTGCAAAGTTATTTTGCATGAGTGAGAAGGCTTTTTGCCGGTACTCAACGGCTTTCTCCGGGTTATTAAAGGCATGGTTGGCGGCAGCGGTAGTCGATAAGGTTAACGCTACAACTCCCATGAAACTTCCTGCAGCTTTTAAAACTGACTTCATGTATTTCTCCTTTTTGTGTAATTTAACGACTGCAACCTGCTTTTCGTCTGTTCGTGGATTGCACCGCACGATGGTTCCCCATATGGTGAGATGATAACCTTAAACCAAAACAAGGGGAACTCAATGAACGGGATTAAACCATTAAGTAGGCTGGCATTATCAGTCTGCGCCGCACTGCCAATATTGGCAGCCGCATCGCAGACCACGCCAGTTCGAGGCCTACATGATAACTCATCCACCTTTATAGCAATTCAAAATGCCACCATTGTGACAGAACCTGGTAAAAAGCTAGAAAATGCCACCTTAGTGATCAATCACGGCAAAATTGTCTCCATTGCACGTAACAATCAGGCTCCTGCTGGAGCACGGGTTATTGACGCCAGCGGGCATGTCATCTATCCCGGTTTCATTGATGCTTACAGCAACTATGGTGTGCCAGCGGTGGAAAACCCGGAACGGCCTCCGTATCGCAGCACCACGCCGCAATATAATAACAAACGTGAAGGGGGCAATGCTGCCAACGATGCCATCCATGCGCAAGTGACTTGGGTGGATAAGTTCGCAACCGACGCAAAAGCCGCAAAAAATTATATCAACCAAGGTTTCACTGCGGTTCAAAGTGCTCGCCTTGACGGCATTTTCCAAGGCCAAGCGGTGACGGTTTCATTGGCCGATACCATTGCCAACAATGCGGTCTACAATCCGCGAGCGCGACATTTCGGTTCCTTTGATAAAGGCTCCTCACTGCAACAGTACCCGTCATCATTAATGGGCTCGATTGCGTTGATTCGCCAAACCTTGTCCGATGCCAATTGGTACGAACAAGCACAAGGCAAAGAAACCCACAAAGGGAAAGTCGAATACAACGCAGCTTTGGCGGCGCTGATTGGGATTGAACAGCAGGGTATGGTGTTTAAAGTGAGCGATGATCGCTCATTATTGCGTGCTCATGATGTGCTTGCAGAGTTCAATGTGCCAGTGACCTTTGTTGGGTCCGGTTATGAATACGCGCGCGTGGATGCTATCAAAAATACCAACAGCACCTTGATTCTCCCGCTCGATTTCCCTGCGGCACCCGATGTCCAAGGCGTGGATGACCACCTTGATGTGAGTTTGGCGAATTTACGTCATTGGGAGCGGGCACCGACTAACCCTGCGGTGTTAGCACAAGCCAACATTGATTTCTCGTTTACCCTGCATCAATTGAAAAAAGCAGATGACTTTTGGCCAAACTTACGCCGTGCCGTTAAGCATGGTTTAAGCACTGACAAAGCCTTGGCAGCCTTGACCACGGTGCCGGCTAAAATTGCTGGAGTCAGTGATAAAGCCGGTAAAATTGCCCCGGGTTATATGGCGGACTTCGTTATTGCCAGTGGCGATTTGTTCGTGGACGGGCAAATTAAATCGGTCTGGTTACAAGGTCAAGAAGTGGCATTGGAGCCAATGCGTCAAGCCGATTTCGGTGGCACGTTAACAGTGACTATTGGTAATGGCGAAACAGCCACCCTAACACTGAAGGATGGCAAGCAAGTATCGGGTGAACTGGCGGGGCAAAAAATTCGCCATGCGAAGCGCACCGACTCTGCCGTTGAGTTTGTGGTTGATGCTGAGTTAGCGGGAGTTGCTGGTGTCTGGCGCTGGCGTCTTGAGCAAGCCTCGGCGGATAGCTACACCGGGGTTGCCATTGCGCCAACGGGACAAGAACATCAAGTAACGGCACAACGCCAAGCCGCAACCGCGAATAACGCTGTTGAAACCTCCACGGCGATGCCTGAGCTGGTGAGCAAGTTGACGTTCCCGAACGTTGCTTATGGGTTGGATGCAATGCCAGAGCGGCAAAACGTTCACATCAAAAACGCGACCGTGTGGACTGCCGACGAGGCAGGCGTACTGGAAAATACCGACGTGCTGATTCGTAACGGCGAGTTCTACCGCATTGGCAAGGACTTACGCACCCCATCCGGCTATGTGGTTATTGACGGTACTGGCAAGCATGTCACGCCAGGGATTATCGATGAGCACTCGCATATTGCGATTGAAGGCGGTGTGAACGAAGGTTCGGAAGCGATTACTGCGGAAGTGCGGATCGGCGATGTGGTGAACCCTGATGATATTCACATTTATCGTTCGCTAGCGGGCGGCACCACCATGGCGCAATTGCTGCATGGCTCTGCCAACCCAATGGGCGGTCAAGCGCAAGTGATCAAGTTACGTTGGGGCGCGGACGCGAATACCATGAAATTTGATTTGGCACCGCCAAGCATCAAGTTTGCTTTGGGCGAAAACGTCAAACAAAGTAACTGGGGCACCAGCTTTACCGTGCGCTATCCGCAAACGCGGATGGGGGTTGAGGCATTAATGCGGGATGGGTTTGCCGCAGCACTTGACTATAAAAAGCAAATGGATGCGTACAACAAGTTAAGCCGTAGCGAAAAAGCAAAAACAGCACCGCCACGGGTTGACTACCGCCTACAAACCTTGCTCGAGATTTTACAGAGCGAGCGGTTTGTTCATGCGCACTCCTATGTGCAGTCAGAAATTCTGATGCTGCTGCGGTTAGCCGAGGAGTTTGACTTCACTTTAACCACCTTCACGCACATTCTTGAAGGCTACAAAGTAGCATCAGAAATGGCACGTCATGGCGCGAGTGGTTCAACCTTCGCGGACTGGTGGGCATTTAAATTTGAAGTCTATGATGCGATTCCGCAAAACGCCTGCTTGATGTCTGAAAAAGGCGTGATGATGAGTATTAACTCCGACAGTAACGATTTGCAGCGTCGATTAAATACCGAAGCCGCCAAATCAGTCACTTACTGTGGCATGTCAGAACATGAAGCTTTGCAAATGATCACGCTGAACCCAGCTAAGCAGTTGAAGATTGATCAGTACGTGGGCAGCATCAAAGAAGACAAACACGCGGACTTCGTCATTTGGAATGGGCATCCGTTAAGTGCGTACTCACGGGTTGAGCAAACTTGGATTAACGCCCGTAAGTTCTTTGATCGCGAGCGTGATATGCAGCTCCGTGCCGCTGTTGAAGCAGAAAAGCAGCAGCTGATTCAGAAGGTGCTACAAAGCCCTGCCAGCGAGCGCCAAGGTCGTACGGATGGCTATAAAAAGCCACAACCTACATGGCATTGCGAGGACAATCATGACATTTGGAGTGACCAATTCGTGATTCACAGCAGCCATCACGAGCATGCCTTCCAAGGAGAGCACGAATGAAAAAGTTATTAACTAGCGTAATCGCAGCCAGCTTAAGTGTTAGCGCGGTTGCTCATGACATGGTGCCAGGTGCTGCTCAGAGCCAGCCAGTCTTGTTACAGGGCGGTACCTTGCATACGGTCACCCAAGGGGTGTTACCCAATACGGATCTGTTATTTGATCAAGGGAAAATTGTGGCGATTGGCAGCCAGCTCGAAGTGCCAGCCAATGCGCGCGTTATCGATGTGTCAGGAAAGTCAGTATTTCCTGGAATCATCGCGTTAGATACCACACTCGGTTTAATCGAACTGGAATCGGTGCGAGCGACTAACGATATGCGCGAAATCGGTAAAATCACTCCAGAAGTCAGTGGTCACACTGCTTACAACCCTGATTCTGAGGTGATTCCAACCATTCGCTATAACGGCATTACGCATGCGCAGATTGTGCCGCAAGGAAACTTGATTGCGGGACGTTCTAGCTTATTACAAACCGATGGCTGGACCTTTGAGGATGCCGCTGAAACCTTGAATGTTGGGGTGCATGTGAATTGGCCTCGAGCCAGCTTAAATACCTCTTGGTGGGAGCGTCGTTCGCCAGAAGAACAACGCAAAGCCAATGCCGAGGAATTAAAGTTACTGAAGCAGGCTTTCATTGACGCTAAAGCTTATGCGGACGCGAAAAAAGCGAACGTATTACAGGGCATGGATGTGCGTTGGGAAGCCATGCTGGGCTTATTTGACGGCAGCAGCAAGTTGTTTGTGCATGCCCATGATAAGCGACAGTTGGAGCAAGCCATGGAGTTTGCTTCAGAGTGGGGCTTCGAATTGGTCTTGGTTGGTGCCCGTGATGCGTGGCGAATTGCCGACCAAATCGCGGCGAATGATGTGCAAGTCATTTACGGCGAGCCTTATGGATTGCCAACGCGCCATGACGAGCCTTATGATCAAGCCTATGCGGTTCCAGCGTTGTTAGCTGAAGCTGGGGTGGACTTTGCAATTGCTTATTCCACCGGGTTCTGGGACATCCGTAACCTAGGCTTTGCCGCGGGCAATGCGAGTGCATTTGGGTTAGATAAAGACCAAGCATTAGCTGCCGTGACAATTAAGCCTGCAGAAATTATGGGTGTGGCCGATAAAGTAGGTTCACTGGAAGTGGGGAAACAAGCATCTCTCGTGGTCTCTGATGGTGATATCCTTGACCATTTAGGCCAAAAGGTGCGCTGGATGTTTATTGATGGGGCAGAAGTGGACTTAAATAACCGCCATAATCAGCTCTATCAGAAATATCGTCAAAAGCCGTAAACGGTGACTCTCCTAAACAAAAAGCCAGAACGACGTTCTGGCTTTTTGTTATCCAATTAATTGACAATAGACGGTTGTCTCATCAGCTTAAAGTTGGCACTATTTATTTAGCTGAATAAGAAAAACAAGGGAGAACTGATGCCGTTACATCGACAATTTGCCAATGAAGGTAAAGAGCTTATCATTGCTATTAAAGGGCGATTTGATTTCAATTTAGTGCAGGAGTTTCGACAGGCATACAGTGACGTGGGGGATATGCAACCGACGGTTTTTATTGATCTGCGTGAAACTGAATATCTTGATAGCTCCGCGTTGGGCATGTTGTTGAATATGCGCAAAGCGTTGGGGAGTTCGGTAAAGGGTATTCATATTATTAATTGCCGCCCGGAAGTGCGCAGTATTCTAGACATTTCTCGTTTTGATAAACTTTTTGTGATTGAGTAATGGCCGCACAAGTCGGGGCAGTCAATACAGCTTCAACACGCATGCTGATTCTTTATGATGATGCAGACATAGCCCATGATCTTTGTCAGCTGCTGTCACCCCTGACCTCATTGAACGTGCAAAAATTGGTGGTGACTGAAGAATTTCGCGTTGATTTGAATGAGCCGCTGCCTTTGGTGCTGTTGGTTTTGAGAAAACAGCCCACGCAGTCGCTCACGCCATTGACTCAGCTGGTGTTAGAACATCAGACCCAAGTCTTACTGGTAAGCCCTGAGTGGGAAACCTTGACGCAATTGCAGGCTCAATTCCCCCTGCAAATAGCGTGGCCGTGGGGGCAACAATTCTTAGTTAGCTGGCTTCAGCAAAGATTAAAACTCCATGAGGCCGAAGAAAATATTGAACGGTTATGGCAAACTTTGGCCTGGCATACGGCACGGGTTGAACGTGAGCATCAACTGGTTGAACACATTTTTGAGAACGCCCTGAGCCGCAACTTTTTAGAATACCCGCGGGTAAATACCTATTTAACCCCCATGTCTAAGTTTAACGGCGATCTTTGCTTGATCTCACCGGGACCTTTGGGAAACCTCTACATGTTAATGGCCGACTTTACTGGTCATGGTCTGGCGCCTGCGACTGGCGCGCTACCCTTATCGCAAGCCTTTTTTGCTATGGCAGACCGTGGGGTGTCCGTGGCTGAAATGGTAACCGAGTTTAACTATCGCATGAGCCGACTGCTTCCCAATGACATGTTTTGTGCGGCCATCTTGCTGGAACTTTCGGCCAATGGTGAACGCGTGAACTATTGGAACGGCGGCATGCCTGCGGCTTTATTGATTAACGAGCAGGGTGAGGTCATCCGCCGCTTGAAACCGGCTCACGTGGCGCTAGGGGTGATGGATGACGAGGAGTTTGATAGTCGTGTGACCAGCTTCCGAGCCCCATCGGGCAGCTCCATAGCGATGTTTACCGATGGGGTGATTGAACTCTTGGGGCATCAGCATCAGTTTTTAGGGGCTGAAGCTTTAGAAACCTTGTTATCGACCTATCCCAGCCCAG
Organism: Pseudidiomarina indica; assembly: GCF_900104245.1. Classification (GTDB taxonomy): domain Bacteria; phylum Pseudomonadota; class Gammaproteobacteria; order Enterobacterales; family Alteromonadaceae; genus Pseudidiomarina; species Pseudidiomarina indica. The sequence goes on along the minus strand of NZ_FMXN01000002.1, from coordinate 228,412 downwards.
AAGATTTCCCGCAGATTGTGGAGGAGCTTGAACGCTTCCGGGGTGAAACGCCACTGCATGATGACCTCTCGCTGGCCATTTTAAGTTGCCTACCCACCAAGTTAGTCCAAGCGACCCCTGAACATGACCAATTAGTCATTCCCTTCCAGTTGGAGTCGGTACTTGGGCCAGACTATTTAAAACAGCTGGACCCGGTGGCACAAATTATGACAACCATCAGTCAGTTGCCTTATTTGAGTCGTCATCGCACCACCATTTATTTGTTCTTGGCGGAAGCCTTTAATAACGCGCTAGAGCATGGCTTGTTGGGGCTCGATTCCGAACTGAAGCAAGATGCGGATGGCTTTTCAAAGTATTACGAGTTGCGGCAGGAACGCTTGCAGCAACTCACCGAAGGAAGCATCCGAATTATGTTGGCCTTTGATGCCAGCCGAAAAGAAGTCATGATTCAGGTGAGTGATTCAGGGGAGGGCAGCCCCCAATATGAACGAGTGACTGATTTCAGCGACAAAGCCTACGGGCGGGGGCTCGAACTATTACGACAAATGACCACCGACCTGAGTTGGGATCACGCCACCCGCACGGTTTCGTTTAAATATGGGCTTTAACCGCCGGCCAATTTCACGCGAAAGCCACGTTGTTCCAGCCAAACTTTGACCGTGTCACGTTGATCTCCTTGTAACTCAATCACCTGGTCTTTCACCGAACCGCCTACGCCACAATGCTTCCGCAGCTGTGACGCATAATCAGCGAGTAATTGTGGCTGCGCAGGGAGTTCTTTGATCAAGGTTACCCCTTTGCCTTTGCGGCCTTTGGTTTGGCGGTGAACGTAAACCGTGGCGGAGGTATCAAGCGGTGCCTCGGTAGCAGTCGTTGGCTCACTTTCAGCGGATTCTGCACGTTGGAAACCAAGTTTTTCAAGTTGTTCCTGAAGACTACTCACGGGCCCTCTCAAATTCAATTTGGAATAAATGACACATATGATATATATTTTTGCTATAAAAAAATCATGACTTGAGTGAGAGAACCGCCATGAAGTTACAGCAATTGCGCTATATCGTGGAAATATTAAATCATAATTTAAATGTTTCGGCGACTGCAGAAAGTTTATTCACTTCGCAACCCGGTATCAGTAAGCAAGTTCGTATGCTCGAAGACGAGTTAGGCATTCAAATCTTTGAACGCAACGGCAAACATCTTGCCAAGGTCACCGCCCCGGGACAAGAAATTATCCACATTTCTCAGCAAATACTGGCCCAAGTGGAAGCCATTCGCTCGGTGGCCAGTGAGTACACGCAGCCGGACCAAGGCAAGCTAATCATTGCCACCACGCATACGCAAGCCCGCTATGCGCTGCCGCGAGTGATTCATAATTTTATGCAGCGTTACCCCAAAGTAACGTTGCATATGCATCAGGGCTCGCCCGAGCAAATCAGCGATGCAGCCGCCAAAGGGAAAGCGAATTTTGCCATCGCCACCGAAGCCTTGCACTTGTATAACGATTTGATCATGCTGCCTTGTTACCATTGGAATCGTTCCATTATTACCCCAATGGGGCATCCGCTGGCGGAGCTGGAGCAGGTGACCATTGAGGATTTAGCAAAGTACCCCATTGTGACCTATGTGCACGGCTTTACGGGGCGCTCAGAGCTGGATAAAGCCTTCAATAAAGCGGGTAAAACGCCCAATGTTGTGTTTACAGCCACCGATGCGGATGTGATTAAAACCTATGTTCGAATGGGGCTCGGCGTGGGGGTGCTTGCCAGCATGGCGGTGAACCAATATGAAGACACGGATTTAGTGAATATTCCTGCCAGTCATTTATTTGCCCCCAGCACCACCAAAATTGGGTTTCGGAAGGGCACCTTTTTGCGCTGCTATATGTATGACTTTATTGAAGGGTTTGCCCCGCACTTGCAACGTTCAGTGGTCGAAGCGGCCATGCAAATGAAATCACAAGACGAGATTGATGAATTATTTCATGAGGTAGAACTGCCCATTTGGTAATGGGCAGTTCTGTGCATCCATTAGCACTCGATAATGTTGACCGCCAAGCCACCGCGCGCGGTTTCTTTGTACTTGGTTTTCATGTCATTACCGGTTTCCCACATGGTCTTGATCACTTTGTCTAACGACACTTTATGATCGCCATTCCCACGGAGTGCGAGGCGTGCTGCGTTAATGGCTTTTACTGAGCCCATGGCATTGCGCTCAATGCAAGGGACTTGCACCAGCCCACCCACAGGGTCACAGGTTAGGCCTAAGTTGTGCTCCATGCCAATTTCAGCGGCACATTCCACTTGGCTGACGTTGCCGCCCATGAGCTCAGCCAGAGCTCCGGCTGCCATGGAACAGGCCACCCCAACCTCACCCTGACAGCCCACTTCAGCACCTGAAATGGACGCATTCTTTTTATAGAGAATGCCAATAGCTGCAGACGTGAGTAGGAAACGGACCACAGTTTCTTCATCCAATGGCGCAATAAAGCGGTTGGCATATTTCATCACCGCCGGAATAATGCCTGCCGCACCGTTGGTGGGTGCCGTCACAACGCGTCCGCCGTCAGCGTTCTCTTCATTCACCGCCAACGCGTACAAGTTTACCCATTCCAGGACTTGCAGTGGGTCATTGGTTTTTTCGTACTTTAATGATTGATAGAGAGATGGCGCTCGGCGGCGTACCCGCAACCCACCAGGAAGGATGCCTTCAGTGTTAATACCACGCTCAATACACTCTTCCATGGTGTGCCAAATGTGCATGAGATTTTTGCGGATCTCTTCTTCGCTGCGGAAGACTTTCTCGTTTTCTAACATGATGGAGCTGATACGTTTGCCATGTTTATGGCACAGGGCAAGGAGCTCATCACAGGTATCAAACGGGTACGGAATCGGCTTCGACGATTGCTCAATGGCTTCTTCCAGAGAACTGTCAAAATCTTCGTCGCGCACAATAAAGCCACCCCCGATGGAGTAATACATGTCTTTATAAACCACTTCGCCATCTTTATATAAGCGAAGCTCCATGGCATTGGCATGCTTGGGCATGGTTTTGCGACGATGGAAAGTAATGGCACCTTCCCGCGGGAAGCGAATGGGATACTTCCCTAATAACGCGATGGCCTCCGTTTCATCCGTTTGCTTTAAAAAGGCCTCAACTTTGGAGGTATCGACGGTTTCAGGCTGCTCGCCTGCCAACCCTAAAATAACCGCTTTACCGGTGCCGTGACCTTTACCGGTTTGGCCGAGTGAACCAAAAAGTTCCACTTCAACACCGTCGACTTGTGATAATCCAATTGCTTGGTCGGCAGCTAATAGAAACTCGTATGCGGCTCGCATAGGTCCGACAGTATGCGAACTTGATGGTCCAATCCCAACTTTATAAATATCAAATACGCTAATCATCGTTGATGACTTCCTTTAATCGTTGAGGGGGCGATAGAGTCGTTGTCGCTCAGGATAGACGTGGTCAGCCAACTCACGCAACATCCCCGCAGTAGCGCCCCAGATATTTCGCTGCTGATAGGGCATAAAGTATACCTGATCGTACAGCAAACGTCTTAATCGGTAGACGTAATGTTGACGTTGCTGCAAAATCTGTGCGAGTGGCACGGTAAAAATATCGGCCACTTCGTGTTGATCCAACGTGAATGGTTGCTTGGGGTCAATAAAGGCCACAAAAGGCCGCACGATAAAATTACTAATGACAGGGTAATCATGAAGTTGCCCAATTAATGAGACATCATCGGGTGGTAACCCAATCTCTTCATGGGTTTCTCGCAACGCCGTTTCCATCAAGTTCACATCACTGGATTCTTGGCGTCCGCCAGGAAAACTAATCTGGCCAGCGTGATGACGTAATCGCGCACTGCGCTGGGTGAGTAATACGTGCAGCTCTTGGTCAACTTCCAGCAACGGAATCAACACGGCCGCCGGCTGCATGCGGTGCAACTTCGGCCGTTGAATGGTGGGCGCTGGCTGCAGTAAAAAGCGCTGCAAAAACTCCTCACGAGTCATGGGACACCTGTGCTGATGCTGTGGTCAATACGGGTAGTATACGAGCTACTTTATCATAAGTTTCTTGATATTCAGCGGCGCAGTTCGAATCGGCCACAATGCCACCCCCGGCCCAGCAATAGATAGCGCCGGTGTGCGGGGTGGTTGCGGTGGCCACCAAAGTTCGAATGGCGATGCTGGTATCGGCCTGGCCATGCTGCGAGAAATACCCAAAGCTGCCGCAGTAATAACTACGCCGCTGTGGTTCTAATTCATCAATAATTTCCATCGCTCTAATTTTCGGTGCCCCGGTAATGGAACCACCAGGAAAACAGGCTGCGAGGAGAGGCAGATGGTCACGAGGGTTGGCCAATTGCCCGGTGACGGTACTGACCAAATGGTGCACGGCGGCATAAGATTCGATGGCAAATAAATGGGGCACCTGCACGCTGCCGGGAACACACAAACGGCTTAGATCGTTACGTAACAGGTCCACAATCATCACATTTTCGGCTCGATCTTTGGGCGCTTGTTGCAGCTCAGTGGCGAGTTGCTGATCGTGCTCTGGGTCCGCCGCGCGTGGGCGAGTTCCTTTAATGGGCTTGGTTTCCACCCGCCCATTGGCGTCCATTGCTAAGAAGCGTTCTGGCGAAACGGATAATAACGCGCCCTCGGGCAAGCGTAAAAACGCTGAAAAAGGTGCGCGGTTGTGGTGTCGTAATTGCTGATAAGCCTGCCAGAGCTCGCCTTGGTAGCGGGCTGAAAAACGCTGCGCTAAATTAATCTGATAACAATCCCCGGCACGTAAATAGGCTTGGATTTGCTCAAACTTAGCGGTGTATTCTGCCACCGTCATATTGCTTTGCCAGGGGGTGGTTAACTGAAATGCCGCAGGAGTGGGCGAATAGGGGCGTTCCCAATAGGCTTTAAGCTTTGCCAAGGTGGCGGCGGGGGCTAATAACCAAGTATCGCCACTCTCGCGATGGCGCATGAGGGCTTGGGTATAGAGCCCCACGTTGAGTTCGGGCAAGGGAATATCGGCCTCAGCGAGGCTGGGCAGGCGCTCCAACGCTCGGCCTGCGTCATAGCTCCAAGCTCCGGCCAACCCCCCATGGAAGGGCAGATGGCTAGGACCTTCATAGGGGGGTAGCTGCGCCAGAGCGCGCTGCAATACCTGCGGCCAATCAGCGGCCTGGGTAACGGTCTGCTGTGGCTGCCGAAAAATGAAATCCCATTGCGCTTGCGGGTGCTCACAACTATCCAGCAATAGCGCCATGGGTTCATGGGCGCAACGCTCGAACAGTTCGACCAAAGGTGTTGTAGTCTCTAATTGAATGGCTTGTAATGACACCGCATGAACTCCACCAAGTTTCTCTGCGCCAGCATAGCATAAACAATCATGATAAAGACTATGGCAACTAGTCAGATCAGTGACAAAACGCTATCATAGCCACATTCATAGAATGTTGTAATTTGAACCTAATTGAGTCCGAGGTATCCATGGCTATTATTCGTCAGGCAGATTTTATTGAGAGCATTGCGGACGCATTGCAGTATATTTCTTATTATCATCCCATCGATTTCGTCCAAGCCCTTGAACAAGCCTATCATCGCGAACAAAACGACGCGGCCAAGAACGCGATTGCCCAAGTATTAACCAACTCACGGATGGCTGCTCATGGTCGTCGCCCGATGTGTCAAGATACCGGTATTGTTACCTGCTTCGTCAAGATTGGCATGGCGGTACAATGGGACAAAACAGATATGACGGTGCAGCAAATGGTGGACGAAGGCACCCGTCGCGCATATATGAATCCGGATAACCCGTTACGAGCGTCGATTGTGGCAGACCCTGCCGGCACGCGTAAAAATACCGGCGATAACACCCCATCCGTGGTGCATATCGACATGATTCCTGGCGATAAAATTGAAGTCATGATTGCCGCCAAAGGGGGCGGTTCGGAAAACAAAGCGAAAATGGTCATGCTGAACCCCAGCGATAATATTGCGGATTGGGTGGTCGAAACCATGCCGAAGTTGGGCGCCGGCTGGTGTCCTCCTGGCATGATCGGGCTGGGTATTGGTGGCACCGCGGAGAAATCTGCCGTGTTAGCCAAAGAAGCCTTGATGGATCCGGTGGATATTCAAGAATTACTCGAACGTGGTCCGCAAAACGCAGAAGAAGAACTGCGCTTAGAAATTTATCACCGAGTGAACCAATTAGGGATTGGTGCGCAAGGGTTGGGCGGTGTCACCACGGTCATGGATGTGAAAATCAAATCGGCGCCGACTCACGCAGCATCGAAACCGGTCACCTTGATTCCAAACTGTGCGGCGACTCGTCACGTGCACTTTACCCTTGATGGCTCAGGCCCTGCAGAATTGCAGCCACCAAAACTATCTGATTGGCCAGACATTACCTTTGAGCTTGGCGACGATGCACGTCGCGTGAATTTGGATACCGTCACCCAAGCGGATGTGGAAAGCTGGAAAACCGGTGAGACCATTTTATTAAGCGGCAAAATGTTGACCGGTCGTGATGCGGCGCACAAACGTATCAAAGATATGCTGGAAGCAGGCGAGCCGTTGCCGGTCGACTTTACCAACAAGTTTATTTACTACGTCGGGCCGGTGGATCCAATCGGCGATGAAGCGGTCGGACCTGCTGGCCCAACCACGGCGACTCGGATGGACAAGTTCACCGATATCATGCTGGAGCAAACCGGTATTCTAGGCATGATCGGGAAAGCCGAACGTGGCCCAGCCACGGTGGAAAGCATCAAGCAGCACAAAGCCGTGTATTTAATGGCAGTTGGTGGCGCTGCTTATTTGGTCGCGAAAGCCATTAAGAAAGCACGGGTGGTCGGGTTTGAGGACTTAGGGATGGAAGCTATTTACGAGTTTGAAGTGGAAGATATGCCAGTCACAGTCGCGGTGGATAGCACCGGTGACAACGCGCACGAAACAGGCCCTGCTATTTGGCGTGTAAAACTGGAAGAAGCTGCTAATGCTTAGTTTATTGCTCTGGCAATGGCTTGCTGTCGTGCTGGTCACGGCAGCAGTCAGTGGGGGGCTGGTGGGCGTGTTGATGCGCCAACAGAGTCGGACCCGCCAGCGTGAGTTGGAACAACAGCAAGAGTTCACTGCGCAACAACTGAGCCAACAACAACAGCAAACAGAGCACCTGCGAGCGGAGTTGTTGGAACGGGTGCGCGAGCAAGAAGCGCGGGCACAGCAATGGCAAACGGAATACAGCACGCTCAAAGCAGACTATTCTGCGGTGCGGGCCGAGTTATCCGCAAAGCTGGAAAGTGCCGCCGAAAAACAACAGGTGTTGGAACGCAGTGAAGAGCGGCTCAAACAAGAATTTGAGCGCTTAGCGCAACAAATTTTTGAGCAAAAATCGGAACGCTTGCAAGCCAACAGTAAGCAAACGCTTGAATCCACCTTGGCACCGTTTAAACAGCAACTGGATGCCTTTAAACAACAAGTCACTCAGCAATACACCGAAGAACTGAAGCAGCGCTCAGAATTAAGCGCACAAGTCAGTTCGCTCCGTGAATTGAATCAGCAAATGGCGGCCGAAGCAGAAGCCCTCACCCGCGCCTTAAAAGGGGACACCAAAACCCAGGGCGCATGGGGTGAAGTGGTCTTGGAGCGCATTCTGAATCAATCAGGGCTGCGTGAAGGGCAGGAATATCACACCCAATCACAGCATAAAGATGCTGACGGACGCTCCTTTAAGCCGGATGTGATTGTTCATTTGCCGAACAACAAAGATGTCATTATTGACTCGAAAGTTTCGCTGCTGGCGTACGAGCGTTATTTTAATAGCGATGATGACGCCACCCGTGAGCAAGCGTTGAATGAGCACGTGAACTCGTTACGGCAGCATATTCGCGGCTTAGGAAAGAAAAACTATCAGCAGTTGGACGGCGTGCGAACGCTGGATTATGTGTTGATGTTTATTCCTATTGAGCCGGCCTTTTTACTGGCGGTCGATCGTGATCCTGAACTCATTCGCTTAGCCTTAGATAACAATATTATGTTGGTGAGCCCAACCAACTTATTGGTGGCGCTGCGCACGGTAAATAATATTTGGCAGTACGAGTACCAAAATCAGAATGCGCAGACCATCGCTGAAGAGGCAGGCAAGCTGTACGATAAGTTTGTTGGCTTCGTGGATGATATTCAGCGCATCGGGCAGTCCTTGGACACGGTGCGGAAACATTACGATGGAGCCTTGAATAAACTATCAACAGGGCGTGGTAACTTGGTTCGTCGGGTAGAACGTTTTCGTGAACTCGGGGTGCAATCGACCAAACAAATTGATCGTAAACTCTTAGGGAATGATGACGTCGATAGTGACGCGAGTGACAGCTAAAGTAAGAAATCGCGCACGTTAGTGCTCGTGCGCGACCTTGATAATTTCAATCCGTTGTTGCCCACGTGGGCTGTCCCAATCAATTTGTTGCCCTTCTGACAACCCTAAAATTGCGGCGCCGATAGGGGCCAATACGGAAATTCCACCGGTGACCGACTCAACGTCACTTGGCAAACATAATACCTTGGTAAAGGTTGCCCCAGTGGCAATGATTTTGAAGGTGACTTCGCTGCCAATCGCAACCACATTGCTGGGCAATTGATCGTTCGCCACCACAGTTGCACGGGCCAATTCACCTTCCAGCGCATCGGCCGACTCAGGTAACGGCTTAATGGAAGCTAATAAGGCTTCAATTTGTGCTAAATCACTTTTGGTAATAATAATTTCTGGCTTTTGTTCCATGTAACAAGCTCTCTCGAAGTTAACAGCATTGTTCAAAACTTCAGTCGTTGAATTCTGAATGATTATCGTTATTGGGATCTTTATGCTTGATTGCTGCAGTAACCAAACGGGCCGGACGTATCCGACAACGTCCGGCTTAGTGAGGTAAGGTTAGAGATGTAATCGTGTGTTTGCTTGTAAAACTTAGCATAACGCCCTCTATTGAATCTTCCTTTATAATAGTGACAGGAAAAATAAAGGCAAGCTAAAAAATTTTACAAGCATGGCGAGGGGTTACGCCTCAATGCGCCCCCACAAGTCGTATTCATCGGCGTGTTCGATAAGGGCATCCACCCAATCCCCCGGTTGTACGTGCGTGACGCCATTGAGGTACACCAAGCCATCAATTTCAGGAGCGTCCGCGTAGCAACGGCCAATCGCACCTTCCTCGTCCACCTCATCAATCAGCACCTTGAGGGTTTGGCCAATTTTGGCCTGCAGACGAGCCGCACTGATGGCTTGCTGCACTTCCATAAAGCGTGCATAACGCTCTTGTTTCACCGCCTCAGGAACGGGATCGGGTAACTCGTTGGCCTTCGCGCCTTCCACATCAGAATAGGTGAAACAGCCGACGCGATCGAGTTGGGCATCCCGCAAAAACTGGAGCAGCTCTTCGAATTCCTCTTCGGTTTCGCCCGGGAAGCCGACAATAAAGGTGCTGCGAATGGTGAGTTCGGGGCAAATTTCACGCCACTTACGAATGCGCTCCAACGTGCGTTCTGCCGAGCCTGGGCGCTTCATCAGCTTCAAAATACGCTGATTGGCATGCTGCAAAGGAATATCTAAATAGGGCAAGAGCTTGCCTGCCGCCATCAGAGGAATCACCTCATCCACGCTGGGGTAAGGGTACACATAGTGCAACCGAACCCAAATGCCGAGCTCTCCTAAGGCTTCGCACAGAGCGAGCATGCTGGTTTTAACCGGTTGTCCGTCCCAGAATCCCGTTTTGTGTTTCACGTCCACGCCGTAGGCACTGGTATCTTGTGAAATCACCAAGAGTTCCTTCACGCCCGCATTGGCCAACCGCTTGGCTTCACTCAGCACATCGCCGATTGGGCGACTCACCAGATCACCTCGCATGGAGGGAATAATGCAGAAGGTGCAACGATGATTACAGCCCTCAGAAATTTTGAGGTAGGCAAAATGGCGAGGGGTTAATTTGACGCCTGTATCGGGCACTAAATTACCAAAGGGCACTTGGGCCGGCTTCGGCAAATACTGATGCACGTAGCCCATGACTTCTTCATACGCATGGGGGCCGGTAATGGCCAGCACATTGGGATGCACTTCACGGATTTCGTTATCTTTGGCGCCTAAGCATCCGGTAACTATCACTCGGCCATTTTCTGCCAAGGCTTCACCAATGGCATCGAGTGATTCTTGCACCGCAGAATCGATAAAGCCACAGGTATTCACAATGACCAAATTGGCATCGTGGTAGTGATTGACAATGTCGTACCCCTCGGTTCGCAATTGGGTCAGGATACGTTCGGAATCAACAAGGTTTTTAGGGCACCCTAAACTCACAAAACCGATGCGTGGGGCACTGGCAACTGGGGCAGGGGTAGGCTGGTATGTTTCGACTGTCATGATGTGCTCGAATGATGAGATAATTCAGCCCCAAATTATATCACGAGTATTTTTCTCAACGCTATGACAAAACGGCGTTTTTGTGATGGTCCACCCACATGGCAGTAGCGCCACAAACGGCGACAGGAATGAGCAACAGGTTGATGATGGGAAGGCTCGCCAACACAGCCACAATACAGCCAAAAGACAAGCTTTTACCGGGGTGTTGCCACAGTTGGCGACGCATGGTTTTAAAGGGGACTTTGTGGTTATCAAACGGGTAGTCGGCGTATTGAATGGTCATCATCCAACCACCGAATAAGAACCACAGGATCTGGCCAATAATAGGCACAAAAATGAGCAGCAAGCCAAACCCGATGAAACGCGGGATCAGGTAGAGGATCTTTTGCAGTTCGCGCAACAAAATGCGGGGAATATCACGGACCATTCCCATCACCCCACCGTCCGGCACACTTTGACCGCTTAGTCGCAGTTCCACTTGCTCTGCTAATAAACTGTTAAATGGGGACGCAATCAGGTTGGCGATACTGGTAAAGGTGAGCGCGACTAGCAATAATAGGGTGATCACGGCCAGGGGCCAGAGAATCCATTCGAGCCAAGCTAAAAATGAGGGCAGCCAGGCAATGAGCGCGTCCACTCCTTGGGCGGTGTAGTGAAACGAGTAGTAAATGGCGACACTGAACAATACAATGTTGATGCAGAGTGGAATGAAGACATAGCGTCGCAACCCGCGTTGAAAAGCGAGTTCGAACCCTCGTTGAATATAAGCACCACCAAATTCATTGGTTGTTTGCATGCGGTTGGCCATCCCTTAATTGATCCCTATGATGAACGCTATTACAAAATTTAAATTTATCTGATAATGTCAAACAGTTCATCATTAACATGGCAATTCACCTAACTGGTAGCAACACGATAACGACTATAAATGCGCCTTAAATATATCAAACTTGCTGGTTTCAAATCGTTTGTCGATGTCACAAAAGTCCCATTCCCACACCAAATGACGTGTGTGGTGGGGCCGAATGGTTGTGGCAAATCGAACGTGATTGATGCCGTGCGCTGGGTATTGGGTGAAAGCTCGGCCAAAAACCTGCGTGGCGATGCCATGACGGATGTCATTTTTAATGGCTCCAGTGCTCGCAAACCCGTTTCGCAAGCCAGTGTTGAACTCGTTTTTGATAATAGCTCGGGTCGCATTCAAGGGGAATATGGTCATTACGCTGAAATTTCAGTGAAACGTGTGGTGACCCGTGATGGGCGCTCCGATTATTACCTCAATCAAACCAAATGCCGGCGCCGTGATATCACCGATTTGTTTCTGGGCACCGGACTAGGCCCGCGTAGCTACGCCATTATTGAACAGGGGATGATTTCACGGCTGATTGAGTCCAAGCCGCAAGAGCTGCGGGTGTTCATTGAAGAAGCGGCCGGAATTTCCAAATATAAAGAGCGTCGTCGCGAAACCGAACAACGGATTCAGCATACCCGCACCAACTTAGAACGTTTATTGGATGTGCGTGATGAATTGGGCAAGCAATTGGAAAAATTGCAGCGCCAAGCGGCAGCAGCGCGCCGTTATAAAGAGCTAAAAGCACAAGAGCGCACCTATAAGGCAGAGCTCAACGCCTTGCGCTGGTTGGCCCTTGAAAACCAAGCCGAGCATCTGCGTGCTGCAATTCAACAACAAGAAACTGAGTTAGAACGTTGGATTGCAGAACAACGGGGCAGCGAACGTGGCACCATTGAATTGCGGGAGCAGGCGGCCACCACCAAAGAGCAGTTGGACCAGATTCAACAACGCTTTTATCAGCTGGGGAATGATTTAACTCGGCGTGAGCATGAGTTACAAACGGCACAGCAGCAACAGCAGCATCGCCAGCAACGACAAACTCAATTACAGGACGAACTGACTCAGCTCCACCAGCGCTTGCAACAAGATCAAGAGCACTATCAAGAGTTGCGCATGCAGCATGAACAGGTGGAACCTGAACTTGCCGAGTTGGCGCAGCAGGTTGCGGCTCAGCAAGCTGAATTTGATCAGGCAGAAACCGCTTGGCTGCAATGGCAAGAAGGCTACCAACGCCATTTAGATGCGCAGCAACAACAGCGTGAGGCACAGCAACAGGTACAAATGCAGCACCAGCAGCTCACCTTCCAATTACAGCGCACCCAAGATGATGTGGCACGGTTGGCACAAGAATTAGCAGCAAACCTGCAACAACAGCAGCAGTTAACCGCAACCACCACGCATCAGCCTTTGCAGGAGCTGCAACAACGGCACGATGCGTTGCAACAGGATATTGATGCGAATCGAGCAGCCGCTGCGCGTGCCGAACAAAGCTATGAACAGGGGTTGCAGCAGCGGGACCAATTGCAACAACGGAAGCAGCAATTGCTGGGGCGACAAACCTCGCTGCAACACTTATTAGAAGCGGCGCATGCGAAAGATTGGCCAGCCCAGGTGCAGGCATGGTTGCAGGCAGAACAAATCACCCCCTTGGGGCAAGTGCGGGAATTACTTCGCTGTACGCCACAGTGGCAGTTCGCCATTGAACAAATTGTTGGGGCATGGCTGGATGCGTGGGTGCTGGAGCAAGCCCCGGCCCATTGGCCTGATTGTTTAGGCGCTAAATTGGTGGTGTTGCAAGCCGAGGCGGGCCCCGCCGACAGCTTTGCTGCCCATGTGCAAGGGCCATTACAACGCTGGCAGTTACTCAGCGACATGCAGTGGACTGACAGCGCTCAATGGACGCTGCCATTGCCTGCCCAACCAACCATGAACAGTGCTGGTCAATTATGGAGCCAAAGCGGTTATCAAGCCGCTCAAGTGGCGGCTACTGACAGTCAATTAGCGCAACAACAAGAATTGTTGGCGGTGGAAGCCGAGCTGGCTAGCTTGGCGAGCGAAGCAGAGGCACTCCAGCTGACGTTGGCAGATTATAAAAACCAATTGGGCCAGCTTCAGCAGCAGCAAGCTGAGCTACAACACGCGTATCGCGAGTGCGCGGCGCAGTTGGCAAGCCAAACAGAAAAGCAGCAATGGCAGCAGCAACAGCTGGCAGAGTTACAAGCACGGCAAACCCAATTGGAACACCAGCAAGCAGAATTGGTGGAGCAACGAGAACTACTGCAACTACAGTTGTTGGAAGTGGATGAACGCTTAACCGATATGGTGGCAGCCGAGCATGAGACGCCTGCTGATGACTGGCAAGAACGGCGGGAGCAGTTACTGCAAACACGGCAGCAAGCTCGCATGCTGGTGGAAGCAACACAACGTCAACAGCAACAACATTTGCTACAGAGTCAGCAGTTGCAAAGCCAAGCGCAGCATGCCCAAACCTTAATCGAGCGCACCCAACAGCAGATTGAACAACTGCAAGAACAATTGGCGCAGTTACAGAGCCCGGATGAATCCGCTGCGGAGCAAGCGGAGCTATTGGTGCTACAAATTGAAGAATTACTGCAACAACGGGAGCAGGTGGACGAAGAGCGCCGGGAATGGGCCAACCGTCTCAGTGATATTGAAAGTCAGCTGCGTGAGCTCAGTAGCGGCTCGCAAGGCGTGCAGCAGCAAATTGACAAGGCGCGTGCACGGTTGCAGAGCAGCCAGATGGAATTAGCGACCTTGCAAGAACGGTCACGCCATGTATTGGCAGTGTTGGAAGACATGCAGCAACCGCTCAAACCGGTGTTGGAGCAATTGCGCGAAGATGCGACAGAGGCAGCTTGGCAACACGAGCTAGAACGCCTGCAGCAGGCGATTCAACGGCTGGGGGCGATTAACTTGGCGGCCATTGAAGAAGCCGACGTGTTAGCAGAACGGAAAACCTATTTAGATCAGCAGCACGATGATTTGACCGCTGCGTTAGAAACCTTGGAAACCGCCATTCGTAAGATTGATCGGGAAACTCGCCAGCGATTTAAAACAACCTTTGATGCCGTCAACGCTGGGTTGCAAGAGTTATTTCCCAAAGTATTTGGTGGGGGCAGTGCATACTTAGAATTAACCGATGATGACTTGCTCGATACTGGGGTCACCATCATGGCACGGCCGCCTGGGAAGAAAAATAGTACCATTCATCTGCTTTCCGGTGGTGAAAAAGCGTTAACCGCTTTATCATTGGTCTTTGCAATTTTTCAATTGAATCCAGCGCCGTTTTGTTTGCTGGATGAAGTGGATGCTCCGTTGGACGATGCGAACGTAGGAAGGTTCTGTCGTTTGGTGGAGGAAATGTCGGCAACGGTCCAGTTTATTTATATCAGCCATAATAAAATTGCCATGGAAATGGCGTCTCATCTGGCCGGGGTGACAATGCAAGAGGCCGGCGTATCACGGCTTGTCGCAGTGGATATCGACGAAGCTGTGGCGCTCACAGAAGCGTCCTAAAGATAATAATGAATCAGCAAGTGAGTAGCATATTATGAGTACGATGCAGATTGTTTTCAGTATCATCGGATTAGTACTGATAGCTGGCATAATTGGGCATGGGGTGTGGACCTTACGCCGGAATGAGCGTGCGCAACGGGAACGGGCCAATGAGCTTGAGCAGAAGCGTCAACAAGCCAGCGATGACGGGTTTGATGAAGACGGCATTGGTGCCGTTCGGGTGATTAAATCAGCGCCTCGTACCACCGTTACGGAGCCGTTGCCAACAGTTGCGGACGAACTCCAAGACGCAGTAACGCCGGAGCCGCCCAGCATGCGTGCCACCGCGGAGGATGAATTAGAGTTGCCGACCATGGCGGCTGCTGCGGACGATCGCGTCGAGCCAGCGCCAGCAGCAGATACGTCGCCTGCCACGGCGTCATCGCGCGTACAGCCCAGCACTCAGCCAACGCAACAAAGCATGGAGTTGCCGTTAACCCCCAGCGAGGATGAACCGGTGCTGACCGAAGAGCCGGAAGAAGTGATTGTGCTGCACGTGACTGGGCAAATTGAAGGCACCATTTTGCTGCAGCAAATGACCGAGTTGGGCTTTAAATTCGGTGAGTTTGATATATTCCATCGGCATGTGGATACGGCCGGGAATGGTGCGGTGTTATTCAGCTTGGCGAATATGTTTAACCCAGGCACCTTCAATATTGATATGCTTGAAACCTTCCAGACGGAAGGGGTGGCGTTATTTTTGGCCCTTCCCATTAAAAGTAATTCCTTGCAAGCCTTTACCATGATGCACAACGCCGCCGCGAAGCTGGCTCAAGCCGTGCCCCATGGGCAAGTGCTCGATGAACATCGTAATCCATTAACGCGCCAAGCGATTCAGCATATCCACCAACGGATCCGTGAGTTTGAGCGTAAGCGTTTAATTAAACATAGCCAATAAGAATGAAAGATTTATTTGACGACAGTACCCCTGCAATCGATGCTGCCGTAACCGAGCGCGTGGCGCAGTTACGAGCGCTTTTAACCCGTTATAACCGTGAATACTATGAGCTCGATGAACCATCGGTTCCCGATGCTGAATATGATCGGTTGTTTCGTGAGCTGCAACAGCTCGAGCATGATTACCCAAGTTTACTGTCGGCCACCTCGCCAACCCAAAAAGTTGGCGGCAAGGCGTTGGATGCATTTCAGTCGGTGCGCCATGAAACGCCCATGTTAAGTCTTGATAATGCGTTAACGGACGATGACTTTACGGCTTTTAGCAAACGTATTGCGGAGCGTTTGGATCGACAAGACGCGATTGAGTTTTGTTGTGAACCCAAATTAGATGGCGCAGCAGTGAGCCTGCTCTACGTGAATGGCGCGTTAACCCAAGCCGCGACGCGCGGTGATGGGCAAGTCGGAGAAGACATTACCGCCAACGTGAAAACCATCCGAAATATTCCGTTGCAGCTGGAAGGCGACTTTCCGCAGCGCTTAGAAGTGCGCGGTGAAGTGTTTATGCCGATTCAAGCGTTTGAACAGTACAACGAACGGGCGGCGGCGAAGGGTGAAAAAACCTTTGCCAACCCGCGGAATGCTGCGGCTGGCAGTTTGCGGCAATTGGATAGCCGCATCACCGCACAGCGCCCATTGCATTTTTATGCCTATAACATGGGCGTGGTGAGTGATGAGGTTGCGCTTGCCGACACCCACTTTGGTCGCCTGGAACAGTTGCAGCAATGGGGCTTGCCAATTAGTGATGAAATTAAGGTGGTGCAAGGAGTGCAGCAATGCTTTGCCTATCACCAAGACATTCTGCAGCGGCGCGCCCAGTTAAGGTACGAAATTGATGGCATTGTGATTAAAGTGAATGACCTTGCGTTGCAGCAAGATCTTGGCTTTGTTTCACGTGCTCCGCGTTGGGCCATTGCGTGGAAATTCCCAGCGCAAGAAGAGCTCACCGTAATTCGAGACGTGGATTTCCAAGTGGGGCGCACCGGTGCGATTACCCCGGTGGCACGGTTGGAGCCGGTAGCGGTGGGGGGCGTGATCGTGGCCAACGCTACCTTGCATAACGCCGATGAAATTGAACGCTTGGATGTTCGCATTGGCGACACGGTGATTATTCGTCGGGCGGGCGATGTGATTCCGCAGGTGGTGCAGGTGGTGCTTGAGCGCCGGCCCAGTGATGCGCGGCTGATTGAGTTTCCGCAGCAATGTCCCGTGTGCGAATCCCATGTGGAGCGGGTTGCCGGTGAAGCTGTCACGCGCTGTACCGGTGGTTTAATTTGCGCTGCCCAACGACGCGAAGCAATCAAACATTTTGCCTCGCGTAAGGCCATGGATATTGATGGGCTAGGTGAGAAACTAATTGAGCTCCTGATTGAGCGCGACTGGATTAAATCTCCGGCTGATTTGTATCGTTTGCATGCCCGCGAACTGGCGTTTTTGCCACGCATGGGGGAGAAATCTGCCCAGAACATTGTGACGGCGATTCAAGCCAGTAAAGAAACCACCTTGCCACGCTTTTTATATGCCCTCGGAATTCGCGAGGTTGGGGAAGCCACAGCGGCCAACTTGGCCCAGCATTTTGGAAGTTTAGAAGCCATTGCCACGGCCGAACTGGACGCCTTGCAAGAAGTTTCAGATGTGGGGGCAGTGGTGGCAAACCATATTTATCAATTCTTCCGCGAGCCGCATAACCAACAGGTGGTGGATGAACTCGTGAGTCTTGGCATTCAATGGCCGGCCTTAACGCCTCCCAGTGCGGCCACATCGACCTTAGCCGGGCAGACCTATGTGCTTACCGGTACCTTAAGCGAAATGACCCGCGACGAAGCGAAGCAAGCCTTGCAAGCGAAAGGTGCGAAGGTGACTGGCAGCGTGTCGGCGAAAACGACCGCCGTGATTGCGGGAGATAATGCGGGCTCTAAGCTAACCAAAGCAGAGCAATTGGGCATTCCTATTCTGAGTGAGGCCGAGTTGCTCGACCTCCTGCAGGATAGTTAGGATTGGCTATTTAAACGGGTTACATCCACCAAAAGCTTCAGTTCTTGCCCCGGTTGTAAGTAGTTGTTACGGCTAATTTGGTTCCACTTTTCAATGTCTTGAATGCGGACATTAAACCGTGAGGCGATGCGCGCTAGCGAATCGCCAGAACGGACTTTATAGTTCACGCTCCGCACCACGCCCGCCGGCTGCTCCGAATGAGGTAACCACACCACCAAGGTTTTGCCTGGGCGTAGGGGATCCGTCGGCGCCATACCATTCCAACTGGCGAGTTGGCGTAAATTCACCTTATATTTGCGGCTGATATCCCACAAGGTATCGCCTTTTACCACCGTGTGTTCCACTTTGTATTCGCCCCGTGCCGTGGATTGCTTGCTGGCCAAGCGTTGTTCGGCAGACAGGGTGTAATCATCGAGCTCACGGGTAGCAACAGGCACCAATAAGTAGTCTCCCGCCCGAATGATATGCCCTGAAATACGGTTGGCTTGCTGAATCGCTTTGGCCGTGGTGTGGTACTGCTTGGCAATCACCAGCAAACTTTCCCCCGGCTTAACTTGATGGCGTGCCCATTGCACCAGTTCGCTTTGATCGGTGTTCGCCAACCAGTGTTGCAGCTTGTTGGCATTCTCGATGGGCAACAGCAACCGATGAGGGCCGCTGGGATCTGTGGCCCAACGGTTGTACGCTGAGTTGTAGTGATGCAATTCATCCAGATCGAGTTCCGCCATTTCCGCCGCTTTGGCTAAATCAATTTGTGCGGGGGCTTCAACGATCGCTAAATAAGGGGCGTTGTCGATGGGCAACCAATGCTGCGCATAGTCGTCATGATTTTTCAGAATATCGGCCAAGGCCAGCAACTTGGGTACATAGGCCCGCGTTTCTAATGGCAGCTGTAACGACCAAAAATCGGTGGGCTTCCCCGCCCGCTGATTGGCGCGAATGGCGTTGGCAACTCGACCTTCGCCGGAGTTATAGGCCGCAAGGGCATGTAACCAGTCTCCGTCAAAGCGCTTTTGTAAGGCGTCGAGGTAATCCAATGCCGCATGGGTAGCAGCATAAACATCGCGTCGACCGTCGTACCACCAGTTAATTTCCAGCCCATAATGACGGGCGGTGCCGGGGATAAACTGCCAAATACCCGCCGCACGGCCATGGGAATAGGCAAAGGGGTCAAAGGCACTTTCCACAATCGGGAGTAACGCCAATTCTAACGGCATGTTGCGGCGTTCGATTTCTTCCACAATAAAGTACATGAACGGCTGCGCGCGTTTGGCCACCCGCTCCATGTAGTGAGGGTTGTTGAGGTACCATTCACGTTGGCTCACCAACCGCGGAACTTCAGGAGCGTCCAGAGTGAGTTGGCGTTTAATCCGTACCCACACATCGGCTTCTTGTTGTGGACTGATAGGCGTCACTGTTTCAGGCGTGGGTTCCACCAGTGCTTCTGCGACGTCAATCGAAGGAGGCTCGTCCGCAACCGGCAGTGGGGCCGCCGTAGTGTCGGTCGGTTGCTGCTCTGATTGCCAAGGTAAGGTTGCGCACCCCGTAAATAGGCTGGTTGAGATAGCCAGTGCTAGCCATTTTTTCATTGATAGTATCCGTTATTTTTGTTGCCGGCAGTTTACGGCATTAAAACTGGTCTTTCCACCGTCGTAATTCAGCAAACTGCTGAATGGATGTCGCTCGCAGGAATGGATTGATCTCTTTCTCGAGCGCGATTGACGAAGGTAATGTGATTTCTCCTTGCGCCCGTTTCTGTCGCACTGCCGTGGCATAGTCTGAAATTTTTTGATTCTCGGGCTCAGCGGCTAAGGCAAACGTCAAATTTGCTAAGGTGTACTCATGTGCACTATAGACGTTCGTTGTGTCGGGGAGTTCAGCGAGCAACTGTAAAGAATGAAAAAACTGTTCGGGCGTGCCTTCAAACATACGGCCGCAGCCGGCAGAAAACAGGGTGTCACCGACAAATACATGGCCCGGGGTATGGTAGCTGAGGTGATCCAGGGTATGGCCTGGCGTGGCCAGCACCTGAAACTCGCACTGGGAACCCGGCACCGTGAAGGTATCCCCAGCGGCTACTGGGTGACTGATGCCCTCAATATGTCCGCTATGAGGGCCATACACCGGAACAGCGAAAGCCTCCACCAAGGGCAGGATGCCATTGGTATGATCCCAGTGATGGTGCGTAATTAAAATACCAATCAGCTGTTTTTGGTGATGTGCTAACCACTCGAAAACCGGAGTGGCATCGCCCGGATCAACAACGATAACGGCATTGTCCTCAGCTGGCTGAATGGCCCAAATGTAGTTATCATCAAATGCAGGAATCGCAGATATAATCATCACATCACCTTCATTGGCTAAGAATTGTGTCAGTGGTACGACTGACGTTGGATTATAGAGGGGTCTGACCATGATGTTAATGCCTGCACGACAAGAGGTCGCGGCAGCAGCACCCTCCAGTTGGCTGGAGCTGCCCCATGGTGGGTGGTTACAAGCGCAGTTGAGCCAAGCGCTGGCACCTCATTGTGCCAAAGTATTTGGTTACTACTTAGCCCGAGTGGGGCATCTGGCGCATGAACTCGAGTTAAATGAATTGCGGGTTCGCCATCAATTTTCGGCCACCCGTTCAGGAGCTGGAGATATTCATACGGATTTTGAGTACTGGCCATTTGCTGAAGGGGTGCTCGATGCGGTGGTGATGGTGGGGCAGTTGGAATTTGAGCGCGACCCTCATCAAGTATTGCGAGAAATGAGCCGGAGCCTTATTGCCGATGGGCATCTGATTCTGGCAGGGCTGAATCCGCTATGCCCAGCCCGTTGGGTGGGATTTTGGCCGCCGCACCTGCAACAGTTACCCTGGCGAGGGCGTTATTTTAGCCGAGCGCGAGTGTGTGATTGGTTGAATTTATTGAACTTTGAAATTGTGGCAAGCGGTTATACCGCGCCCAGCCTGCTGCTGGCGCGCACTCCATCGCCAAGCTTTGGCTTAAGCCATTTATCGCAGGTGCTGCCGGCCGTTGGCAGTTGGTATTATTTGGTGGCGAAAAAGCGCGAATATCCCTTAACCCCGGTGCGGCTCAAACGACCAAGCAAAACACCACTCAACGCCGTGCCAGCGGTGCAGCGCATTAACGACGGCGGCCGTTATTAGTCGGCACACGGCAAATAATGGGGGCTATGGCTGATAACCAGTATCTTCGGCCAGCTCGGATTGCCCTGCGGCCTCACGAGCTAAATCGTCACAGCGTTCATTCTGCGGATGCCCTTGATGGGCTTTCACCCAATTCCATTGAATGTCGTGGCGTTGTGCTACTTCGTCTAATTGCTGCCATAAATCGGCATTTTTCACTGGGCTGCGGGCCGAGGTACGCCAGCCGTTTCGTTTCCAGTTATGAATCCACTGCTGAATTCCTTGCCGCAGATATTGGCTATCTGTGGTCAGAATGACCCGACAGGGACGTTTGAGCGCTTGCAGCCCTTTGATGGCCGCAAGTAACTCCATGCGATTATTGGTGGTGAGGCGATAGCCGCCAGACAGCTCTTTGCGATGGGGGCCGTATTCGATCACGACCCCGTAGCCGCCAGGCCCAGGGTTTCCTAAACAAGAACCATCGGTGTAAATCGCGACGTGTTGAGTCATGTCGGCAGTTGTCCGTTCCCTCGTGAATGTGTCGGCAAAGTCTAACGAATTCTTATCGCGAGTGCTACGCTGCCGGTGTCTTCCAAAAAATAAACTTGTCGTTCATGAGGAAAAAAGCCAAACTAACTCATCCGAATTCCTTTCTTGTTAAGCAACCTCTGGATAATCATTGACTCATGCGACAAATCGTACTTGATACTGAAACCACTGGCCTTGATCCTGCCCAAGGGCATCGCATTATTGAAATTGGTGCGTTGGAGCTGATTGGGCGCAAGCTGACGGGGCGGACGTTTCATGTTTACATTAATCCGCAGCGCGTGGTGGAACAAGAAGCCATTGAAGTTCACGGCATTACCAACGAGTTTTTGCAAGATAAGCCCGTATTTGAGCAAATTGTGGATGAGTTTATTGAGTTCATCCATGGCGCCGAGTTGGTGATTCATAATGCGGCGTTTGACGTGGGCTTTATTGATCATGAGTTGCAACGTTGCCGCAAAGATGTTGGGCGCGTGGCTGATTTCTGTGGGGTGTTGGATACGCTGATGCTGGCGCGTGAGTTACGCCCTGGGCAGCGGAATAACTTGGACGCCTTGTGTCGAGCCTATGGTATCGACAACTCGGGGCGGACCTTCCACGGCGCGTTGTTGGACGCCGAGTTATTGGCTGATGTGTATTTGGCCATGACGGGCGGGCAAACCAAGCTGGAGCTGGCGGCTAAAAACAGTGCCGAGCAGCGAGGTCAGCAACAGGGTTGGACGCCATTAACTCATAAACCCGAATTGCGGGTAGTGCGAGCGACGCCCGAAGAAGAGCAACAACATGCCGAGCGCTTGCAGCTGATCAAGCAGCCATTGTGGCACTAAATTGTTGGTTTTCTGTCTGGTTTGAGCGTTTTTCAAGCAAACGATTCAAAACTTACAAAAAAAGGTTGACGAGTCCGCTCAGCATTCGTAATATTCGCTCCGCATTCTGAAGCCCCCTCGCGGAATTCAGAATCAGGAAAGCGGAGCGGTAGTTCAGTTGGTTAGAATACCGGCCTGTCACGCCGGGGGTCGCGGGTTCGAGTCCCGTCCGCTCCGCCACTTTCCTGCACAAGGTAGCCTTATCGCTGCGGAGCGGTAGTTCAGTTGGTTAGAATACCGGCCTGTCACGCCGGGGGTCGCGGGTTCGAGTC
Organism: Pseudidiomarina indica; assembly: GCF_900104245.1. Classification (GTDB taxonomy): domain Bacteria; phylum Pseudomonadota; class Gammaproteobacteria; order Enterobacterales; family Alteromonadaceae; genus Pseudidiomarina; species Pseudidiomarina indica. Next base: position 205,810 of record NZ_FMXN01000002.1, on the reverse strand, counting down.
CCGTCCGCTCCGCCACTTCTTTAGTAAGCATCTTTTTTATTCCCACAAAATCATTCCCAAATGTCATCAACCACGGCTTCAGCTCTGTTACTTGGTTTGTTGATTCGATTGTCGATTGCACTCGTAGCGTTTCTTTTTTAAGCGTGAGTCGTGCTGGTCATACCAAAACTGGGGCAGATAGTTACAAATGTGCCATGAACTGCACTTGAGTGGAAACCCAAGGGGGGGTACATTAGTAAGGTTAACTGACAATCACAAGGGAGATTTATTATGCGCAAGAGCCTTATCGCTGTTGCTATTGGTACGGCCTTAACTGTTGCCGCATGTTCTGATAAAGAAGTTGCTCAGCAAGCCACTCAAGGGGCACAAACGGAGCAAGCACAAACCATGCAAACCAGCCAGTTCGATCAAAGTAACCCATTCTACGCAGCCAGCACCTTGCCTTATCAAGCGCCTGATTTCACCAAAATCAAGTTTGAACATTTTGAACCAGCGTTTGAAGCTGGAATGGCCGAGCAAGCTGCTGAAATCGAAGCGATCGCCAATAACCCAGAAGCACCGACCTTTGAAAATACCATTGTGGCTATGGAAAAAGCTGGCGCTTTATTAAGCCGTGTTTCTGCCGTGTTCTCAAACGTTGCCGGCTCAAATGGGAATGACGATACACGTGCCCTACAAGGTAAAATGGCACCAAAATTCGCTGCCCACCGTGACAATATCATGTTGAACCCAGCCTTATTTGAGCGGGTGAAGGCAGTATACGAAAATCGCGCATCATTAAGCGGTGAAGCGCTACGCTTGGTGGAAGACACCTACCGTGGGTTTGTTCGCGCCGGTGCTGAATTGAGCGAAGAAGCGAAAGAGCGGATTCGTGAAATTAACGCTGAAATGTCGTCATTAACCACCGAATTCCAACGTAACTTAATGACTTTGGCGCGTGAAAATACCATTATCGTTGACAGTGCTGAAGAGCTTGCGGGCTTAAGCGACGCACAAATTCAAGCCTACGCTAATGCCGCGGCGGCCGCTGGTCACGAAGGCAAATATGCCATCTCAATTACCAATACCACTCGTCAGCCCGTGTTGGCGTCATTGGAAAACCGTGAATTACGTCAGCGCATTTGGGAAGCATCTGCGTTCCGTGGTACTGGTAACACGGCAACCGATAACCGCCCATTAGTGAAGAAATTGACGCAGTTACGTGCTGAGCGCGCGCAGTTGTTAGGTTACAACAACTGGGGTGAGTACGTGCTAGAAACCAGCATGGCAGGCACGCCAGCTGCAGCGCAAAACATGTTGCGCGACTTAGTTCCAGCCGTAGTGAGCAACGTGGCGGCAGAACAAGCTGAAATCCAAGCGGTTATCGACGCTGAAGGCGGTGATTTTGAAGTACAACCGTGGGATTGGGCGTACTACGCAGAGAAAGTACGTGCTGAAAAATACGCTTTAGATACCGATGAAGTAAAACAATACTTCGAATTTAACCGTGTGGTTGAAGACGGTGTCTTCTATGCCATGAACCAATTGTTCGGCATTACCTTTGTACCACGCAACGACATCCCTGGGTATGCAGATGATGTTCGCGTGTATGAAGTGAGAGACGTGAATGGTGACGTGCTTGGCTTATTCTACGGTGACTGGTTCACGCGTGATGGCAAGCGTGGTGGTGCATGGATGAGTTCATTTGTGCGTCAATCTCACTTGCTTGATACCAAGCCGGTGATCTTGAACAACCAAAACATCGTGAAAGCAGCATCAGGCCCAACCTTATTGAGCTTTGATGAAGTTAGCACCATGTTCCACGAAATGGGCCACGCATTGCACGGTATGTTCTCTGACGTCATGTACCCATCGTTAGCTGGAACAGCCGTGTCACGTGACTACGTTGAATTCCCGTCAACCTTCCAAGAAGACTGGATGTTGAACGAAAAAGTACTGAACAACTTCGCGAAGCACCACGAAACTGGCGAGCCAATACCAAAAGAATTGCTCGACAAAGTTCTGGCAGCGAAAAACTTCAACATGGGCTATGACACGCTCGAATACATTGCTTCGGCGTTGTTAGACCTTGAGTACCATACCCTGACGCCAGAAGCAGCGGCGAATATCACCGACGTAGCAGCATTTGAAGCAGCGGCATTAGAGCGCAATGGAGTTGCGGTGAACGCCGTTCCACCACGCTATAAGTCGACCTTCTTTGCGCACATCTTCGCAGGTGGCTACTCAGCTGGGTACTACGCGTACATGTGGTCTGAAATTCTTGCGGCGGACGCGTTTAAGTACATGCAAGAGCAGGGCGGTTTAACCCTCGAGAACGGTCAGAAGTTCCGTGACACCATTCTGTCAAAAGGGAACAGTAAGGATCCAATGCAGCAATACATTGATTTCCGTGGCAAAGAGCCAACCGGGGAAGCCTTACTTGAGCGTCGTGGTTTAACCACTCCGAAAATTAACTAAGTTACTTTTTAGTGTAGACAAAATCCGCAGTGAGCTTCGGCTGACTGCGGATTTTTTTTTGCCATCGACGGCAGCGCTGATGCGCTAGTGATCAAGCGTCGATCCTGCTATAATTTGGGACAATTTTTTCCGTCCTGAACGCATGAGTAGGAATGACTATGTCAATTGATAGTTCAAAGATTATTTACACTGAAACCGACGAGGCACCACGTTTAGCGACTTATTCGTTGTTGCCGATTATCCGTACTTTCACTGACGCAGCAGGCGTTGCGGTTGAAACTCGTGATATTTCTTTAGCTGGCCGAATCATTGCTAGCTTCCCAGAGTATTTAAAAGAAGAGCAACGGATTGGTGATGCGTTGGCTGAATTAGGTGAGCTTGCAAAGGCGCCTGAAGCAAACATCATTAAATTGCCAAACATCAGTGCGTCAATTCCGCAACTGACTGCCGCGATTAAAGAATTGCAACAGCAAGGCTACGCGTTACCAGACTACCCACTCGAGCCAAGCACCGACGAAGAGCACGAAGTTCGTGCCCGTTACGACCGCATTAAAGGGTCGGCGGTAAATCCAGTATTACGTGAAGGGAACTCGGATCGTCGTGCTCCAGCGTCAGTTAAAAACTACGCGAAAAAGCATCCGCATCGCATGGGTGCGTGGAGCAGTGACTCTAAAACCCACGTGGCACACATGGATGACGGCGATTTTTACGGCAGCGAGCAGTCCACCACGTTTGCACAAGCCGATGACCTAAAAGTGATTTTGAAAACCAGTGCTGGCGACCAGGTGCTGAAAGAGTCGATCAAAGTATTGGCCGGTGAAGTGGTTGATGCAGCCCACATGAGTGTGGCCAAGTTGCAAGCATTCTTTGCTAAAGAAACAGCCGCTGCGAAAGAGCAAGGCGTGTTGTTATCCTTGCACTTGAAAGCGACCATGATGAAAGTTTCTGACCCAATTATGTTTGGTCATGCGGTAAAAGTTTACTTTGCTGACTTGTTTGCCAAGCACGCAGAGACGTTCAAGCAACTTGGCGTAGACGCGACCAACGGTTTTGGTGATGTGCTCGCGAAAATCGCCACTTTACCAGCAGACCAACGGGCTGCCATTGAAGCTGATATCGAAGCCGTTTATGCCCAGCAGCCAGAATTGGCGATGGTGAACTCAGATAAAGGGATCACCAACTTACACGTGCCAAGCGATGTGATTATTGACGCGTCGATGCCTGCCATGATTCGTGATGGCGGGAAAATGTGGAACCGCGCTGGTAAAACTCAAGATACCTTAGCGATGATCCCGGATCGTTGTTACGCAGGTGTTTACCAAGCAACCATCGATTTCTGTAAAGAGCACGGTGCATTTGACCCAGCGACTATGGGGACCGTACCGAACGTTGGTTTGATGGCGCAAAAAGCTGAAGAATATGGTTCACACGACAAAACCTTTGAAATCCCAGCTGACGGTACCGTTGTGGTAGTGAACCAAGCGGGCGAAACGGTGTTCACCCACGACGTGCAGCAAGGTGACATTTGGCGGATGTGCCAAGTGAAAGATGCACCGATTCGCGACTGGGTGAAATTGGCGGTTACACGTTCACGCTTAAGCGGTATGCCTGCGGTGTTCTGGCTTGATGAAAATCGTGCCCACGACGCGGAGCTGATCAAAAAGGTGAACACCTACTTAAAAGATCACGATACCACGGGCTTGGATTTACGCATTTTGGCACCGACTGAAGCAACCCAATACACCTTGGCGCGCATGAAGAACGGTGAAGACACCATTTCAGTCACCGGTAACGTATTACGTGACTACCTCACCGACTTGTTCCCAATTTTAGAGTTAGGAACCTCGGCGAAAATGTTGTCAATCGTACCATTAATGAATGGCGGTGGCTTGTTTGAAACGGGCGCTGGCGGTTCTGCACCGAAGCACGTTCAGCAGTTTGTTGAAGAAAACTACTTGCGTTGGGATTCGCTGGGCGAGTTCTTAGCTTTAGCGGCATCGTTGGAGCACTTAGCACAGCAAAGCAACAACCAACGTGCGCAAATTTTAGCAGACACCTTGGACGCAGCAACGGCGAAGTTCCTTGATAACGATAAGTCACCAGCACGTAAGCTGGGTCAAATCGACAACCGTGGTAGCCACTTCTACTTGGCAATGTATTGGGCGGAAGCTTTAGCAGCACAAACCCAAGACGCTGAATTGGCAGAACGGTTTGGCAAGTTGGCCGCCTTCTTGGTAGAAAATGAAGCGACCATCGTGGCTGAACTGAACAGCGTACAAGGCCAAGCAGTTGAAATTGGCGGTTACTACCAGCCAAATCCTGAATTGGTCAGCAAAGCAATGCGTCCGTCAGCAACCTTTAATGAGGCGCTGGCAAAATTTTAATCGTGATTGATTAAATACTTGCTAAAATAGCGGGGCAACTCCACACTCGGGGTTGCCCTTTTTTTTGCGTTGAGGAAGATGCCATGAATGAAGCAGCCGCTTTTATCCAAAGTCCTTTGTGCCGCTCGTATCAAGCGGATGGACAGACCGTTACTATTGATATTTATCGAGCCGAAGAAGAAAGTGGTTGGGTGTTAGAAATTGTGGATGCCGACAACAATTCCACGCTGTGGGAAGATCGCTTTGAAACCGATGATGCGGCGCTTGCCGAGGCATTGGATGCGCTCGAACAAGAAGGAATTGGTGCTTTTGTAGGGACGTTTTAGTTGTAGAGGGTTATACCGGTTGGCCGCGCGCTAGGGCGTCGCGGCTAACCAATCCAGCAGTTGTTGGCCGACCTCAGCACTGGCTGCTTGCAACGCCTGAACGGCTGCCGCAGTGGTGTTCGCAGCAACGGGCACTTGCGCAGAAAAACGATGGCTGGCATGTAATCGACGTTGGCGGGTATCAATCAGCTGTGCATCAAAACGCACCACAGCGACCGCTCCTTGGGCAGTTTCCTCCACCTGCAACGCTTGTAAGCGGCCCGCCAGTTGCCATTGATTATCTAACCCTTGTTGGGCCGAGCTGATGTGCTCAAACCGCGCATCCCGCCATAAACCTTCCAATAACCAGTTTTGCCACAGAGTCGCGATGGATGAACTCCATTTGGCATTGGGGTACGCCATTACTCCCCCAGCACTGTTGATGCGGACAATGCGCTCCAATTGCAAAGCGTCGCCCAGTTCAGGAGTGGCGACACGAATGTGAGAACGCACGGCAGGGCCTTGTGAGGCTACTGGCATGGGCTTCATCACGTAATAATCAATGGGCTTGGCCTCGGGTAAAATACTGCAACCAGTGAGCAAGCTGAGCCCTACGAGGGCGCCAGTAAAGGTGCTGAGTCTCATGGCTGATACTCCTTGATGTGTTCAGTTTCAAAGCGGGCGGCAATGCGGTTAAAGCGTTGTAAGGTTGCTTGCAGTTCCAGCAGGGTGGGGCCTAATTCAGCAACCCCAGCCAAGCCAGCGTCAATATTCCCGCGGTTTTGTTCAATCACTTGGTGCAGCTGTTCACTGGTGGCAGCCAAGTGGCGCAAGGAAAGCTCTGCTTGGTCAAAAAGCGGGTCGGTCCGTGCCGTTAATTGCCGTTCTAAGGTAGACAGCGAATGATTCAATTGCTTGGTGACCGCCTGGAGGTTTTCTAACACCCCAGCAATATTATCCGTTTGTGCCAACAGGCCGTCACTAAACTGATTCACATTGGTCAAAATGGATTCAATGGATTGCAGGTTATTGTCCGAAAATAGCCGATTCACGTTATTAATCATTTGGCTGACGTTTACGAACAACTCTTCGGTGCTCAGGCGCAATTGTGTGAGTTCAGACGGTGCCGCAACAATTTCAGGGATGTCGCCGGTATGCTTGAGCGGCTCACTTTGTGCCACACTTTGCTCTAACGAAATGCCGCTGGCACCAGTAATGTTTAGTAGCGCTCGGGACGCTTTGGTAGCTTGGGTGATGGGCGTTGCAGCACCAATGCGAATACGAGCACGGACAATACGCATATCGTTGGCGTCCAGGCTAAGCTGGGTGACTTCGCCGACATAAATGCCATTAAAATGAACCGGGCTGCCGGTGGTCAACCCCGCTACCGGCTCTTTGAATAACACATCATAGAGTTTGTAGTCTTGCTGGCTATCGGCTTTGCTCAACCACAGGGTAAAGCATAACCCTGCGATAATGATCGCAAGGGTAATAACGCCAACCCAAATATATCGTGCTTGTGTTTCCATCGACTATTGCTCCTGATGAATGGCGGTTTGCTGGGCTTGGGCGCTGCGTCCCCGAGGGCCATGAAAATATGCTTGAATCCACGGGTCGGGGTTTTGCGCGACGGTTGCTAAGCGATCCACCGCAAGGATTTTTTTCTGTGCTAACACGGCAACCCGATCACAAATGGTATGTAAGGTATCGAGATCGTGAGTAATGAGTAATACGGTTAAATCGAGGGCCTTGGATAAGGTGAGTAGCAGCTCATCAAACGCGGCAGCGCTAATCGGATCCAAGCCCGCGGTAGGCTCATCTAAAAACAACATGTCGGGTTCGCGAATCAGCGCTCGTGCTAACGCAGCCCGTTTCACCATGCCGCCCGACAGCTCGGCCGGGTAGCGGTCACCGACGCTCGGCTCCAGCCCTACTAATGCCAATTTAAGCTTGGCGAGGGCATAGGCCTGTTGGCGCGGAATGGCGGTATGTTCCAGCAGTGGCAGCGCAACGTTCTCGGCCACGGTGAGTGATGAAAACAAAGCACCTTGTTGAAACAACACCCCAAACTGGTCGGTATTGAGTTGAATGGTGCCGGCAGCCGCTCGATTAAGCCCGATGGCGGTGCGTAACAGCACCGACTTGCCAGAGCCTGAGCCGCCCACTAGCCCGATAATCTCCCCTTTGTGGACGGTCAAGTTCAGCTGTTCGTGCACCACATGAGCGCCAAACCGCGTGGTGATATTGGTTAAGGTTAATAATGGATCTGCCATGGGCGCTACCATCCCATTTCCATAAAGAATAACGCGGCAATGGCATCCAGCAAGATCACCGCAAACAAGGCTTGCACCACGCTTTTGGTGGTGTGTACGCCAATGGAACGGGCGTTGGACGATACTTTAAAGCCTTCCAAGCAGCCAATGATGCCAATAATCAAGGCAAAGAAGGGGGCTTTACTGATGCCGACCCAAAAATGCCGAATGGGCACCTCATTCAGAATGGATAAGTAATGGGTGAGAGAAATATCCAGCGATAACACCGCAACAGCAGCCCCACCAACAAGTCCTGCGGTGGTGGCAATAAAGGTGAGCAAGGGCATCATGATCAGCAACGCAAAGAGCCGCGGTAGCACCAACATTTCGATGGGGTTTAATTGCTCCACTTGCATGGCATCGAGTTCTTCGTTGACTTTCATAGCGCCAATTTGCGCGGTGAACGAACTGGCGGTGCGACCTGCCAGCAAAATTGCGGTAAGCAGCACACCGAGCTCTCGCATAAAGCCGAAGGCGACCAAATCGACGGTATACAGGGTTGCGCCAAACTCCACTAATACGGTGGCGCCTAGAAAGGCCAGCACGGCACCAACTAAAAATGCCATTAAGGCAATAATAGGAATGGCGGCTAAGCCGCTTTGTTGCATGTGCGCCACACAAGAAGTGAGACGCCAGCGGCGGGGATTCAGGACCACCCGGCCGGCGGTAACCAGTACCAAGCCAATAAAATGACATAATAACAGGAACTGTTGCAGTTGCTGATCCACCCAACGACCTAGGTCGCTGACCCAGTGATACCAAGGTTGTGGGGCAGGTGCTGGCTCATTTTCTGCAACCGTCAAGGCATTTAGAAGTTGCTCAAACACCGCATGATGCACTGGTTTCAGGCCCTGCGCTTGGTCAATCAATGAGCGCAATTGGGTACGGTTGAGCCGACCCGTTAATAAGGCAGCCGTGTTCAAATCAAGGCGCTGCAATTGCGAGCAATCCAGTTGCTGTACGCTGACAGACTGGGGCAATTGTTGCAATGCACGTTGAATTGCAAGGTAGTTACTGAATACCCATTGACCTGATAATTGCAGTTGGTTCTGTTCAGGTTCATAGGAGACAAAGGTCGCAGTTGACATGGAACTCTTCTTGGCTCACCGGTAACGAGTTGTACTATAACAATGTTTTAATCAGGTGTCAGTTTTAATATAACAACTTGTACGGATTATGTTACATAAAATCACTACATGACAAGCTTGCCTCCATACGGCACAATAAGCACCGAATCATTACTTTCTACAGCATTTAATCCATGAGTGTGGTCATGCAACAACCCCAATTTATTCACTTGCGAATCCATAGTGATTTTTCCATGAGTGATGGTCTTGCCAAAGTGAAGCCGATTTGTGCGGCTTCCGCAGCCATGGGGATGCCTGCATTAGCATTAACTGACCAGATGAACTTGTGTGGGCTGGTGCGCTTTTATCGTACCGCTCATGACCATGGTTTAAAGCCCATTATAGGCTGTGACTTGTGGGTGCTGCCCCAAGGCTGGCAGCTCGACAGTGCTGAGGAGCCCTTTCGGCTCACGGCGCTAGCGATGAATAATGAGGGCTACCAGCAACTCACTCAGTTGATTAGCCGCGGCTATTTGGCGGGGCATCGTTGTGGCCGACCTTGCGTCAACCAAGAATGGCTCGCCGAGCATCAACAAGGGCTGCTCCTGCTGTCCGGCGGGCGCGAAGGCGATATCGGCAAAAAGCTGTTGCAACATCGGCCGGAAGAAGCGGCTCAACTCTTAGCGTTTTACCAGCAGCATTTTCCTGACCGCTTTTACCTTGAACTGCAACGCACGGGAAGGGCAGGAGAAAATGATTATTTGCATGCCGCGGTGGAATTAGCAGCAGCAACCGGAACCCCTGTGGTGGCGACCAATGAAGTGGTGTTCTTAAGCGCCGACGATTTTATTGCTCACGAAGTACGTGTGGCGGTGGCCGATGGCTATACCCTGGATGACAAACGTCGCCCACAACGCTACAGCGCTGAACAGTATCTAAAAACGCCTGAAGAAATGGCGGAACTCTTTGCGGATATTCCCGAAGCCATTGCCAATACCGTGGAAATTGCTAAACGTTGTAATGTCACGGTCACCCTCGATCAGCACGTTTTGCCTGAGTTTCCTACCGGTGGAATGAGTCCGGAAGATTTTCTGGTCATGAAATCCAAAGAAGGGCTCGAACAGCGGCTGGAGGCTTTGTTCCCAGATCCTGAAGAGCGTGCGCAGCGGCGGCCAGAATACGACGAACGTTTGCAGATTGAGCTCGATGTGATCAACCAAATGGGGTTCCCCGGGTACTTTTTGATCGTGATGGAGTTTATCCAGTGGTCAAAAGATAACAATATTCCGGTCGGCCCAGGACGGGGCTCGGGTGCGGGGTCTTTGGTGGCTTATGCGCTGCAAATTACGGACCTTGATCCGCTCGAATTTGATCTGCTGTTCGAACGCTTCTTGAACCCAGAACGGGTTTCGATGCCGGACTTCGATATCGACTTTTGTATGGACCGCCGCGATGAAGTGATCGAGCACGTGGCGGAACTCTATGGCCGCGATGCGGTGTCTCAGATAATCACCTTTGGTACCATGGCAGCGCGCGCGTCCATTCGTGACGTGGGTCGAGTGCTGGGGCATCCCTACGGCTTCGTCGATAAAATTACCAAGCTGGTGCCAGGTGATCCGGGCATGACGCTGGAAAAAGCCTTTGAAGTAGAGCCGCGCTTGGTGGAAATGTACGAACAAGACGAAGATGTTCGTGAAATCATCGATATGGCTCGTATTTTGGAAGGCGTGACTCGGAACGCCGGTAAACACGCTGGGGGCGTGGTGATTGCGCCCAACCGAATCACTGACTTCTCCCCATTGTATTGCGACGAGCACGGTCAGCAGCCAGTCACTCAGTTTGATAAAAACGACGTGGAAGCGGCTGGGCTGGTGAAGTTCGACTTTTTAGGGTTGCGCACCTTAACCATTATTCAGTGGGCCCTGGATATGGTGAATGCAAATCGCCAACGGGCGGGGCAACCTCCCATTGAAGCCAGCCAAATACCGCTGGACGATCCGGCCTGTTTTGAATTGTTGAAAAAGGGCAACACCACCGCCGTGTTCCAGTTGGAATCGTCGGGCATGAAGCAGCTGATTAAAAAGCTGCAACCGGATACTTTTGAAGACATCATCGCGTTGGTGGCCTTATTCCGCCCGGGTCCGCTGCAATCGGGCATGGTGGATAACTTTATTGACCGGAAGCATGGCCGCGAAGAAATCTCGTATCCCGATAAAGAATACCAGCATGAATTGCTCAAACCCATTCTTGAACCCACCTATGGGGTGATTCTTTATCAAGAACAGGTGATGCAAATTGCCCAGGTGCTAGCGGGTTATTCGCTGGGCGGCGCTGACTTACTACGCCGTGCTATGGGAAAGAAAAAGCCAGAAGAAATGGCGCAACAACGTGCGGTGTTTGAAGAGGGCGCACGTAAAAATGGCATTGATGGTGAGCTAGCCATTAAAATCTTTGACCTGGTAGAAAAGTTCGCCGGGTACGGGTTTAACAAATCACACTCGGCCGCCTATGCATTGGTGTCTTATCAAACGCTGTGGATGAAAACTCATTATCCGGCAGAGTTTATGGCCGCGGTCATGTCGGCGGATATGGATAACACCGACAAAATTGTCACCTTGGTGGACGAATGCAAAGCCATGGGGCTGCAAGTATTGGCACCGGATGTGAATGCCGGCCAGTATAAGTTCACCGTTGATGCGCAGCAGCGCATTGTGTACGGCATTGGGGCGATTAAAGGGGTGGGCGAAGGCCCCATCGAAGCCATCTTAGCCGCTCGCACCAGTGGTCCCTTTACCGATTTATTTGATTTTTGCTGCCGTGTTGATTTAAAAAAGCTGAACCGACGGGTATTGGAACGTTTGGTGAAAGCTGGCGCCATGGATTCATTGGGACCGCACCGTGCGGCGTTGATGGCAACCTTGGATAAAGCGATTCGCCAAGCGGAGCAGCACCACCAAGCGGAAGCGATCGGGCAAAGTGATTTATTCGGGGTGCTGACCAGCAGCACCGATGTGGCGTCTATTGAACATGAGTTTATTCAAGTACCGCCGTGGCCAGAAGCCATTTGGCTGGAAGGCGAACGCGAGACGCTTGGGCTATACTTGACCGGTCATCCGGTGGATCGCTACCGGCGCGAACTGGAGCAATATGTGCCCGCCGTACTGGCCAAAGTGAAACCCACCGAGCGGGACCAAATTACCACCGTGGCGGGGTTAGTGGTTGACGTGCGAACCATGTTGAATCGGCAGAACCAACGTTGGGCCATTGTGACGCTGCATGATAAAACAGCGCGGTTTGATGTGCGGTTTTATGCAAAAGATTACGAAACCTATTACCACCTGCTCGAAAAAGACCAAATTTTGGTGATTAAAGGAGAGGTCAGCTTTGATGATTACTCCTCTGCCAATACAATGACGGCACGAGAAGTAATGACCTTGGTGGGAATGCGGGAGCAATATGCTCAACGGTTACGATTAACGCTCCGGCAAGAGGCCGTGGAAAAAGGCGGCATCGAGGTTCTGCAACGATTATTGACACCTTATAAAGAGGGGGGCTGCCCGCTCCATATTCGCTATGAGCGACCTGATGTTACGGCAGAATATGTGGTAGACACCGAGTGGTACGTTACCCCCACGGATGAATTGATGTATGAGTTGCAACAGCAGTATGGTGAGCACGCTGTTGAACTCGAATTTTAATGGCAAACAGGAGCCATAATGAGTCTTAAATTTTTAGATTTTGAACAGCCGATTGCAGAGTTACAAGCGCAAATTGAAGAACTCAAAGCAGTGGGCGCGAAAGGTGATTTTGACATTTCTTTGGAAGAAGAAATTGCCAAGCTGCAAGAAAAGCGGGAAGAACTGGTTGAAAAAATCTTCGGTGATCTCGGTGCTTGGCAAGTTGCCCAATTAGCGCGTCATCCATTGCGTCCGTACACCTTGGATTATATTCGTCTCATTTTTGAAGACTTTGATGAGCTGGCCGGCGATAGAACCTTTGCCAACGATGAAGCCATTGTGGGCGGAACAGCGCGCTTAGACGGCAAACCAGTGATGGTGATTGGTCATCAGAAAGGCCGGGACACGCGTGAAAAAGTGCGTCGTAACTTCGGCATGCCGCGTCCCGAAGGCTACCGTAAAGCGTTGCGCCTGATGGAAATGGCCGAACGCTTTAAAATGCCGATTATTACTTTTATTGATACACCGGGAGCCTATCCGGGGATTGGCGCGGAAGAGCGCGGTCAGTCGGAAGCCATTGCGCGCAACTTGAAAGTGATGGCACGGCTGAACACGCCAATTATTTGTACGGTGATTGGCGAAGGAGGTTCGGGCGGTGCACTGGCAATTGGGGTGGGCGACCGGGTGAACATGCTGCAATATTCCACCTACTCGGTGATTTCGCCGGAAGGCTGTGCGTCCATTCTGTGGAAAAGTGCTGAAAAAGCACCATTGGCTGCCGAAGCCATGGGCGTGACCGCACAACGTTCATTAGAGTTTGGCCTAATCGACACCATTATCGAAGAACCGATTGGTGGAGCCCATCGTGACCACGAAGAAATGGCCAAACGGTTGAAGCGTCAATTGTTGGCTGATCTGGATCAGTTGGTAGACCTTGATAACGCGGCCCGGTTAGAACAGCGTTACCAAAAGCTGATGTCATTCGGTTATTGTTAAGCAGCGTAGGTAATCGTTCTTGGTGGACCCACTTTATCGTGTATTTCGACAGCGATTATTGGCATTGCCGCGCACGCCTGAGCAGCAGATTGTGGTGTGCTTGGGCGGCGGTGCCGACTCCCAAACGGTGTTGGATTTAACCGATCAATTCCGCCAAGAGTTTCCTCAGTATCAGTACCTTGCGGTTCACCTTGATCATGCGTTTCACGCGAAATCAGAAGGCTGGGCAGCAGGCTTGGTGGCGGATTGTGAGCGCCGCCAATTTCCGATGATTTGTGAGCCACTCACGGTTCAGTTGGGGCGGCGGATTAGTAAAGAAGCCGCCGGCCGCGATGCACGCTACCAGCGCTTGGCTGAATTAGGCCAACCCAACGCCATTTTCCTGTTAGGGCATCACCGCAATGACCAAATGGAAACCTTTTTCCTGCAGTTAAAGCGTGGGGCCGGTCCTAAAGGCCTCGCGGCCATGCCCATGGTCAGTCAGCGGGAGCAACAAACCTGGCTGCGGCCATTGTTGGATGTAAGCAAAGCGGAAATTTACCGTTACGCCAAGCAACACCAATTATTTTGGATTGAAGACGACACCAACTACGACACCGACATTGAACGTAACTTTTTCCGCCATCGGATTGTGCCCCAACTAGAGGAACGCTGGTCGCACTTTGGCAATGCGTTGCTGCGCAGTAGCCAACTCTGTGCCGAAACAGCCACCTTACTGGATGAATTGCTGGCGCAGCAAGTGGCGCCGCAAATCAATGCTCAAGGCCATTTGGCAACTCGCTGGCTGGTCAGCCACAGTGAACCATTGCAGCGCGCCGCATTGCGTTTTTGGCTACAGGAGCAACAGGTGGCAACCCCTTCTTATGCGCAACTGGAACAATTACGCCAGCAAATGCTTGGCACCACCAATGATGCACGCCCCAAAGTTCGTTGGGGGCAGGTTGAAGTCACGCGGCAGGTAAGTGCCGATAAAGAACGTTGGCTGGTGCTGCATGAACCAACGTAAGGCCATTTATTTCGCCTTAGCGGCGGTGTTGCTATGGTCCACAGTGGCGACCGCCTTTAAGGTGGCGTTGAAGTATTTAACCCCGCTGGAACTGCTCACCGTGGCTGCCATCACCAGTGTGGTGACCTTCGCCGTGATTATCACGGTGAACAAGCAATGGGCCTCCACCTTGGCCTTAGGTCGCCGCCGTCCACTGTTTTATGCCCTGCAAGGGCTGATTAATCCGGCCGCTTATTACTGGGTGTTGTTCGCCGCTTATGATCAATTGCCGGCCCAACAAGCGCAGGCCATCAACTATACCTGGGCCATCACCATGTCCTTATTGGCGGTGCCGCTGTTAGGACAAAAGCTGAATCGAAAAGAACTACTGGCCATGGTACTCGCTTATGCGGGGGTATTTCTAATTGCCACGGGCGGGCAGTGGGACTTCTCGCAAACCAACTGGGTAGGCATTGGCTTGGCGCTGCTGAGCACCTTGCTCTGGGCCAGCTATTGGCTCATGAATACCAAAAATCAGGATCCGCCCATTGGCGCATTGTTTTGGTGTTTTGTTTGGGGCGTGGTGTGGCTGGCTCTGTTCCACGGCGGTTCCGCACTGGTCAGTGATGCGCCGAATACCATCAATCCGTTGACTTGGCAGGGGCTGGCCGCGGGCATTTATGTGGGGCTATTTGAAATGGGGATCACCTTTGTGCTCTGGTTGTCCGCCATGCGCTTAGCGACCCGCACCGCACAAATTTCCACCCTGATTTTCTTAAGTCCATTTATTTCGCTGGTACTCATTTATGTGGTGCTGGGCGAAGTCATTCAGGTGACCACCTTTATGGGCTTGTCGTTGATTTGCATCGGGTTATACCAACAACGTAAGGCGTAATAATAAGTTCGTTACAACTGCTAACATATTGTTACTAACGCCTTGGTCAGAATACCGTCATACTAATACACGTCACAATAACTCTTATTCTAATCAATTTGACGGGTCTCAGTGAGTATGGCATTTAAAAAACGAATCTTGGTTCCACCACTCATTATTATCACTTCAATTGTCCTATTGATCCTGATGTTTATGGTTCGACCGCAACCGCCTCAGCGCGCTGTTGAGCGCCCACCGGTGTTGGTCGATGCCGTGCAAGTGCAGACAGAAAACGTTCAGTTCACGGTGGCTGCACAGGGCAATGTGAAGCCCAAGCACATGACCAACATTGTCACGCAAGTGAGTGGGCAAGTGGTGGAAGTATCAGAACAGTTCGTCAACGGCGGTTTTTTTAAACAGGGTGACGTGTTATTACGCATTGATCCTGCTGATTACCAAGTAGCACTGCAAAGTGCCAAAGCTGCACATGCACAAGCGCAAGCCGCACTGGCGGAAGAAAGCGCGCGAGCAAAAGTTGCCAAAGACGAGTGGGAATCCCTGCAACTGGGTGAGATTCCGGCCCTCGGGATTCGTGAACCGCAAGTGGCCAGTGCCTTAGCCGCGGTGCTTTCTGCTGAAGCTGCGGTGGACAAAGCGCAACGCGATTTAGAGCGCACCGTGATCCGCGCCCCCTTTGATGGCATCTTACAGAATAAATCCGCCGATATTGGACAGTTTCTAACCATGAATAGCACTGTTGGCGCATTGTATGGCTCCGAAGTCGCAGAAATTCGTATTCCTTTGAGTGACCGCGATTTGGCGTATATCGATTTGCCTGATAACGCACAGAGTGGCAGTTTTCCTAAAGTTGTGTTGACCAGCACGGTGGCTGGGCAACCAACCACGTGGACGGGGCATTTGGTTCGTAGTGAAGGCGTGCTGGACCCGCAAAGCCGCGTGATTTTTGGGGTGGTTGAAGTGACAGACCCTTATAATCAAGCTGGGCAAACCCATGGTGAGCCGTTACGTTTTGGCCGTTTTGTCGAAGTGGCCGTTGAAGGCATTGAAGTGACCAACGTGATTCGGTTGCCGCGTTATGCGCTATTAGCAGATAACAGTGTGTGGGTGGTGGATAACGAACGTCGCCTACAGCGTAAAAACGTGAGCATTGTGCGTTCTGAAGCACAGCATGTGATTATCGATGACGGGCTTCAGGCCGGAGACTGGGTGGTGCTCACGCAACTCACCAATGCCTTACCGAGCATGAAAGTGCGTTTAGTAGATGACGTGGCAACGGTGGACGCTGACCATGAGTAAGTTCGACGTTGATCCTCACAAAGGCCCCATTGCCTGGTTTGCGAATAACTCCGTTGCCGCCAACTTGCTGATGATGCTGATTATCGTCAGCGGCTTGTTTATGTTGGGACAAGTGCAGAAGCAAATGTTCCCCGAAATTGAGTTCAACATGATTAGCGTGCAAGTGCCTTATTTAGGGGCGGCCCCGCAAGAAGTTGAACAAGGCGTGTTGATCCGTATTGAAGATGCCATTAAAGACGTGGATGGCATTAAACGGATCAGCTCAACCGCCCGGGAAGGCATGGGCAGCGTTTCCATTGAAGTGGAGGGCGGCTACGACGTGCAGGTGGTGATGGATGAAGTCAAAATGTTGATTGATGCCATTCCCAGCTTCCCCCAGCAGATTGAAAAACCCAATATCTACCAACTGCGCCCGCAACGAGAAGTCATCTGGATTGGCATCTATGGTGATATGGGCGAAGCCATGCAAAAGGAATTGGCGAAGCAAATTCGTGATGAATTAAAACGAATTGGCGGCATTTCTAAAGTGGAAGTGGTGGGCGCTCGTAACTACGAGATTTCGGTTGAAATTTCCGAAGCCGACTTACAACGTTACAACCTGACGTTTCAAGACATTGTTGCCGCCATTCGCGGAACCTCCATTGACGTTGCCGGTGGTTCCATTAAAACGCCCAATGGCGACATTTTATTACGCGCCAATAACCAAGCTTATGCCGGCGGTGAGTTTGAAGAAATTGTGCTGATCAAACGGCCGGATGGAACCCGCCTCACACTCAGCGACATTGCGGTGGTAAAAGATGAGTTTGTGGAGCAGCGTCGCTTTACTCGGTTTAATGGCAAAAATGCCACCTTTGTGCGGGTGGATTCGGTAGGGGATCAAAATGATCTCTTGATTGCCGAAGTGGTGAAGCGCTACGTGGAAGACAAAGCCAAAGACTTGCCACCAGAGGTGACCATTGAGCACTGGGGCGACTCTTCTTACTATCTGAAAGATCGCTTGAACCTGATGACCAGCAATATGATTTCAGGCGGGCTCTTGGTGTTTTTATGCTTGGCGTTATTTATGCAAATTCGCTTAGCATTTTGGGTGATGATTGGGATTCCCGTGTGCTTTTTAGGCACCATTGCCCTCATGCCGTTACCCATGTTCGATATTTCGTTGAACATGATTTCGCTGTTTGGTTTTATTCTGGTGCTCGCCATTGTGGTGGATGACGCCATTATCATTGGCGAAAGTGTGTATTCAGAAATTGAAGAAAAAGGCCGCACCGTGGATAACGTGGTGATTGGTGCCAAAAAGGTGGCCATGCCGGCCACATTTGGGGTACTCACCACCATGATCGCGTTTACCCCCATGCTGATGATTGAAGGGGTGATGGGGAAAATCTGGGAATCCATTGCGTGGGTCTTAATACTTTGTCTGGGCTTCTCGTTGGTGGAATCCAAGCTGATTTTACCAGCGCACTTGGCCAACATGAAATACACGCCGCGTAGTGAAAGCAAGTTGAATCGGTTTCAGAAAGTACGCAACAAAATTGCCGATGGCTTAATGCATATTGCGCGAACCTACTATCATCCGTTCTTATTAAAGTGTGTGCGATTCCGCTACGCCACGGTCGCTACCTTTATCGCAATGTTTATCTTATCCATTGGATTAATCGCCAGTGGGACGGTGCGTTGGGTGTTCTTCCCTGATATTCCCAGTGACTTTATTCGTGCCAGTGTGCAAATGCAGCCAGGTTCAGCCGAAGAGGCGACCATTCGCACCTTGAATGTGTTAGAGCAGAAGCTACTGGAAGTGGACGCACGCGCGGAACAAGAAATTGGTGAAAACATCATTAAACACACCACGGTGTTCTTAACCAGTGCGACCACGGGCACCATCATTGCAGAGCTCGAAAAAGGGGAGTCGAGAAGCTTGGATGGCTTTGCCATTCTCAATGAATGGCGTGAAAAAGTGCCAGAGATTGCGGGCGTGAAAGCGTTGAACTTCCAAGGCAGTATTGTGGGTGGTAGTAGCTTTGACGTGGAATTTCAGTTGACCGGCCGCAACCTCGAAGAATTATCTGCGGCAGCGACGCTATTACGCCACGAGCTCGCCAGTTTTGAAGGCGTTTTTGACATTGAAGACACCTTTGGTGAAGGCAATGATGAAGTGGTGTTGGAGCTTAAACCACTGGCCACGGCCATGGGAATTACCTTGCAAGACCTAGCCACACAAGTACGTTTTGCCTTCTACGGAGCGGAAGCACAACGGGTGCAACGTGACGATGAAGAAGTGAAGGTGATGGTGCGTTACCCGTTGTCTGAACGGCAGTCCGTGGGCAACTTAGAAAGCATGAAATTACGTACCGCGGATGGCTCCCTCATTCCATTTACCGAACTGGCAGATATTCGCTTTGCGAAAGGGTACAACACCATTAGCCGGATTAATGGAGAACGCTCGGTGAACGTTCGTGCACGAGTGGATAAAAGCAGTGTGCAGCCCTTTGATATTGTGCGGCAAGTGCGGGATGAAAAAATTCAGCCCATTCTTGACCGCTACCCCTCAGTAGGCTTTAAGCTAGAAGGGGCATCCCAAGATGAAGCAGAAGCGACCAGCTCGCTGGCCGTTGGCTTTGCTATTGCCATGTTTGGGATTTATGCTGTGATGGCGGTTCCGCTGCGCTCCTACATTCAGCCCGTGATTCTTATGTCGGTCATTCCATTCGGGTTGATTGGAGCGGTGATTGGGCACTTGCTATTAGGCATGCCAGTTTCCTTGCTGAGTTTGTTTGGCGTGTTGGCGTTATCAGGGGTGATTGTGAACGACTCGCTGGTAATGGTGAACTACGTCAACTGGGCCCGCTCGCAAGGGGAAGGCTTGTTTAAAGCGGTGACCGATGCGGGGGTGATGCGATTCCGCGCCATTATCTTGACGTCGTTGACGACCTTTTTGGGGCTGGCGCCGATCATGATGGAACGAAGCATGCAAGCGAAGATGGTCATTCCAATGGCGGTGTCATTAGCATTCGGGATTCTCTTCGCAACGGTGATCACCTTGTTCTTGGTGCCGTGCTTCTACATGATTTTGGACGACTTCAAACAAGGCAGTCGAAAAGTTCTTAGCTGGTACGGTTTAGCAAAACCACCCACACCAGAATCAGAAGAACAAAAAGTCGTCACATAATGTTAAACTAATGACCTTAAACTATGAATCACCAGCGGCACGTACTGCCGCTGGTTGACTAGCCACAGGAAGGTCCGCATGAATTTGGCGTTTATCGACATTTTCGCACTCGTTTTCTTCGTGACAGTGTGGGTGAGTTACTCTCAATTCGCACGGTTACGGGCTCGTACCACCTACAGTTTGTCGCATATTCTACGTCAACTCCGAATTGACTGGATGCGGACCCTCACTCGAAAAGAACACCAAATTGCTGATGCTGCTTTGCTTGGCAACGTGGAGCGCACGGTGACCTTTTTTGCGTCGTCCACCATTCTGGTGTTAGCGGGGGTGCTCACCTTGCTAGCGTCGGCCGATAACGTGGTGCAAGTGCTCGAAAACATCCCGGTAACCGCACCCACCTCGGCCGATAAAGTCCAATTTAAATTGGCGGTGTTAAGCTTAGTGTTCGTGTTTGCTTTCTTTAAATTCACTTGGGCGATTCGACAATTTGGTTTCGTCTCAGTGCTGATGGGGGGCGCGCCCCAGTATCGCTCCACCGACTATTCGGACGAAGAGCGCGAGTTGTTCGCGCGGCAAACCGCAAAAGTGATTGACCAAGCCGGCCATGAATACAATAACGGCTTGCGGGCCTATTATTTCGCGTTAGCCTATTTATGCTGGTTTGTGCACCCCTACGTATTCATGGCCTCGACCGCCGTGGTGGTCGTGGTTCTTTATCGTCGCGAATACCGCTCCAAAGTACTGCGTGCCTTGTTGGCAACCAAAGGGTTAGCGCCCGGAAAGATTCAAGAACTGGAAGAATAATAATGCGTCAAGATGTATTGAAGTGGACCATTGCTCGTTATTTTGAAGCCATTCAACAGCCGTTGCCGGCGTCATTGCCCGCTGCCATAACGCCTGATCCGAAAGCCGAGGATTGGGGCACTGAGCAGGTGGTGCATGACACCACCATTGAGTTTTGGGACGCCGGGGTGATTGTGGTGGAGCCCAAACAGCCAGCAGGGAAGGACGTGGTGATTTCTTGCGGCGTTCACGGCAACGAAACGGCCCCGATTGAACTTGTACGCGATATCTTACAAGACATTCTGAGTGGTCAGTTGCGGGTGTGTCAGCGGGTACTGTTTCTGTTTGGCAACCCGTTGGCCATGGTGAACGGCACACGGTTTGTCGACACCAATATGAACCGTCTGTTTAGTGGCGCGCACCAACAGGGAACATCGCTGGAGCATCAGCGTGCAGCACAGCTGGAACACTATGTCACCCGGTTTTATCGTCAATCACAGCGGTTCCATTACGACTTGCATACGGCCATTCGCGACTCGGCCTTTGAAAAGTTTGTGATTTACCCGTTTCCGCATGATAACCCGTACCGTAAAGATCAGCTCACTTTCTTGGCTGAATGCGGCATTCACACGGTGCTATTAAATCAAGCGCCTACCACCACGTTCAGTTATTACAGCGTTCGTACGCATCAGGCGAACGGATTTACGGTGGAATTAGGCAAGGTGCAGCCGTTTGGTGAAAATGACATGTCACGGTTTACCGACGTGGACCGCATGTTGCGCCAATTAATCAGCCAACCCAGTCTGCAATTACCAGAATTTGATCCAAACCGGCATCAAATTTTTGATGTTCAGCGTACCATTAACCGCGAAACCGATGATTTCAAACTGCACTTTGCTGAAAATGTCGCCAACTTCACTGAATTTGAGGTGGGTTATTTATTGGCCACCGATGGCAGTAAAGAATATCGTGTGGAGCAAGCCGGTGAACGAATTATCTTCCCCAATGCCCAAGTAGAGAAAGGGCAGCGGGCTTTATTGTTAGTCAAACCCATTGCTTTAGAACAGTTGAAACTGGTCTGATTTTTGGTGTTTTACCGTACACCTTATTTGCATGTCAGTTAACGTAAAGGTAAAGTGTGCGCAATTTTTCTTACAACGAGAAAGTTATGGCTAAAGATACACAACATCAATTGGACATTGTCACCCAGCCACAATTTATTGATGGCTCGGCGTTAACCATTCCAATGTTTCAGATCTTGTCTGAAGATGGAACCATTCGTAAAGGTGCGAAAGCCCCCGAGATGGATAAAGAACTGGCGTTGAAGATTTTTTCAACCATGCAGTTTATCCGTATTCTTGATGAGCGCATGATCGCGGCACAGCGCCAAGGTCGCATCAGCTTCTATTTATCGTCATTAGGCGAAGAGGCGGCCAGTATCGGTTCTGCTGCGGCCTTGATTCCAGAAGATATGATCATGGGCCAATACCGTGAGCAGGGCGCGTTGGCGTTCCGTGGCTTTACGGTTGAACAGTTCATGAACCAGCTGTTCTCCAACGAGCGTGACTTCGGGAAAGGGCGTCAAATGCCAGTGCACTATGGCTGTGCAGACTTGAACTTTATGACCATCGCCTCGCCACTGGCAACGCAAATCCCACAAGCAACGGGCTACGCGTACGGCCAAAAAATGGATAAAAGCGGCACCTGCACCATCTGTTACTTTGGTGAAGGCGCGGCGTCCGAAGGTGACTTCCACGCGGGTTTAAACATGGCATCGGTGTACAAAGTACCGGTGATTTTCTTCTGTCGTAACAACGGTTATGCAATTTCAACTCCATCTCAGGGCGAACAATACGGCGGTGACGGGATTGCGCCGCGTGGTGTAGCCTATGGCATGAAAACCATTCGCGTGGATGGTAACGACGTGTTTGCCGTGTACGAAGCAACCCGTCTGGCACGTGAACTTGCGGTTGAGCACAATGAGCCCGTGTTAATTGAAGGCATGAGCTACCGGATGGCCGGGCACTCCACCTCGGATGACCCAACTGGCTACCGCACCCGTGAAGAAGAAAATGCGTGGAAAGGCAAAGATCCTGTGGTTCGTTTCCAAAAATGGTTGCAAAACCAAGGTTGGATTACCGAAGAACAAGCCGAACAAAATTATGAAGAGAAAAAGGCCATGGTCTTGGCGGCATTGAAAGAAGCTGAAACCATTCCTGTTCCGCATATTGATGAGATCATCGAAGACGTTTATGACACTCCACCGAAGCATTTGCAGAAGCAATTGGCTGAGTTGAAGGCACACATCCGTAAGTACCCTGAAGCTTATCCGAAAACCGCGCCGCGTATTGATGGAGGTAAATAAGCATGGCTAAGATGAATTTATTACAAGCTGTCAATAGCGCGCTTGATATCGCAATGGCCAAAAGCGACAAAGTGTATAGCTTTGGTGAAGATACTGGTTCGTTTGGTGGCGTATTCCGTGCGACCTCTGGGTTAACGGAAAAGTACGGCCGCCATCGCAACTTTAACACGCCGCTGGTGGAGCAAGGCATTATTGGTTTTGCGAACGGCTTAGCCTCACAAGGCAGCTACGCGGTTGCTGAAATTCAATTTGGCGATTACATCTTCCCAGCGTTTGACCAAATTGTGAACGAAGCGGCCAAGTTCCGTTATCGCTCAGGCAATGAGTTTAACGTGGGTGGCTTGACCATTCGTACGCCATACGGCGGCGGTATTTCAGGCGGCCACTATCACTCGCAATCACCAGAAGCCTATTTCGCTCATACGCCAGGCATGAAAATTGTGATGCCACGCAACCCTTACATGGCGAAAGGGTTGTTGTTGAGCGCAATTTTCGACCCGAACCCAGTGCTGTTTATGGAGCCAAAGCGCTTGTATCGTGCCGCAGTGGGTGAGGTGCCAGAAGGCGAGTACATGCTCGAACTCGGCAAAGCGGATATTGTGCAAGAAGGAACGGACGTGACCGTTCTTGCTTGGGGTGCGCAAGTTGAAATTGCTGAAAAAGCGGCTGAAATGGCTGCCCAAGATGGCATCTCGTGCGAAGTGATTGACCTGGTCACCATTTTACCTTGGGATGTCGATACCGTAGCTGAGTCGGTTAGAAAAACCGGACGCTTGGTGGTGACGCAAGAAGCGCCATTAACCAACGGCTTTGCTAGCGAAGTGGCGGCGACCATTCAAGAAGAGTGCTTCTTGTACCTAGAGTCACCCATTGCTCGCGTATGTGGCTTGGATACCCCGTATCCACTTAGCCACGAAAAAGAATATTTTGTCGATCACCTGAAAGTCTATGAAGCCATTAAAGCTTCGATGACCTACTAAGAGGCCCGCAGACGATGAGTAAAGATTTTATCTTACCCGATATTGGCGAAGGGATAGTCGAGTGTGAGGTGGTTGAGTGGTTGGTGAAAGAAGGCGATCAAGTCAAAGAAGATCAGCCCATTGTGGATGTGATGACTGATAAAGCCTTGGTACAAATTCCAGCCAAAGAAGATGGCGTGATTAGCAAGTTGTACTATGCGCAAGGGGAAATTGCCAAGGTGCATGCCCCGTTGTATGCCATTGAAACTGCGGATTCCGCGGCAGCAACTGCGGCACCAGCGGCGGTTGAAGCAACTCCAGCACCTGTTCAAACGGCGGCGGAAGCGGTGACCGACTTTATTTTGCCTGATATTGGCGAAGGCATTGTCGAGTGTGAAGTGGTTGAATGGCAGGTCAAAGAAGGCGATACGGTGGTGGAAGACCAGCCGATTGTTGACGTGATGACGGATAAAGCCTTGGTGCAGATCCCAGCGAAAGAAAATGGCGTGATTGCCAAGCTGTACTATGCGCAAGGGGAAATTGCCAAGGTGCACGCGCCACTGTACGCGATTCGCACGGCAGCAGCTGCTACAAGCGCACAGCCAACAGCGGCAACGCCGGCAAGTTCGACGACTGCAACCACGACACCAGCAGCCACAGTGCCAGCCGCTGCAGCGCGGCCAGGCAAAGCCATTGCCAGCCCAGCAGTGCGTCGTCGGGCGCGCGAACTGGATATCGATATTAGTTTGGTGCCAGGCTCAGGGGCAAAAGGCCGTGTGTTGAAAGAAGACGTGGAAGCCTTTGCGCGTCAAGGTGGCGCAGTGGCCGAAGCGGCGATCGCAGCACCAGCAGCGGTTGCGGTCACCAGCACCGGCGGGACTCGAGTGGAACCAATCCGTGGCGTGAAAGCGGCCATGGCGAAGCAAATGATGAGGTCGGTGAGCACTATTCCACACTTCACCTATGCGGATGAATTCGACTTAACCGAACTGATTGCCTTACAGCAGAAGCTGAAAGAAAAGTATGCCGAGCAAGGCATTCGGATCACCATGATGCCGTTTTTCATCAAGGCGTTATCCTTGGCATTGAGTGAATTCCCGGTCATGAACGCGCAAGTGAATGACGAGTGTACTGAAATTACTTACTTTGATGATCACAACATCGGCATGGCGGTGGATACCAAAATTGGCTTGTTAGTCCCGAATATTAAGCAGGTACAAAACAAGTCGATTATTGAAGTTGCCCAAGAAGTCTCACGCTTGACCCAAGCGGCTCGAGATGGACGTGTTGCCCAAGAAGATATGAAAGGAGGCACCATTTCCATTTCGAATATCGGCGTGATTGGTGGCACGGTAGCAACCCCAATTATCAATAAGCCTGAGGCGGCGATTGTGGCGCTTGGTAAAGTGCAAGAACTGCCACGCTTTGATGCGAACGGCCAAGTAGTGGCACGCAAGTTGATGACGGCCAGTTGGTCGGGTGACCATCGTATTATTGACGGTGGAACCATTGCTCGCTTCAATAAGCGTTGGCAAGAGTTCTTGGAAGACCCAACCAGCATGTTAGTGCATATGAGATAAGTTGATCGTCTGAAGCTAAAAAAAACGTCACTCTGGCAACAGGGTGACGTTTTTTGATCAAGAGCAGTGAAAAGAAAGTTAGCGGTTGGCGACCATCCGGCGCACCAACCCGGGTAGAAAACGCTGCAAAAAGGGCGCTAGCTTCGACAAGCCGGAACCCACCACCACTTCATCTTTTCTTTTTGCGATGGCTTGCAGGGAACGGCGAGCACATTCTTCTGCCGAAATACCGCCAGCGTTGTCTGGGTCTGCTTGGCCTAAGGGCGAGCCATCCCCAGTGAGCGAGTTATGCGCCACTTGAGTGTTAATGAAGCCCGGCAAAATAGAGGTGACCGTGAGCCCAGCATGCGCTGTTTCAGCACGTAAGGAGTCCATGAACCCAAGCACGCCAAACTTCGCGCCATTGTATCCGCTGCGGAGCTTGGTCCCGACTTTTCCTGCCACGCTGGAGACCGTTACAATATGCCCCGACCCACGTTGCACCATGCCAGGCAATACCAACTTGGTGAGGGCAACCACGGCAAAGTAGTCAATTTCCATGAGTTGGCGATATACCGCCAAATCGGTGTCTAAAATCAGTGAACGTTGCGACACACCGGCATTGTTGATGAGAATATCAATCTGCGTATCGCCGAGGGCTTCTTGTGCTTGCGCGGCCGCTTGTTCGGGCTGGCTTAAATCCAGCGCTAACACCCGATGGTGCTGAGGCTGGGCGAGCTGCTGGCGGACCTGTTCAAGGACCTCTGCCCGCCGGGCCGTTAAGATTAACTGAGCCCCGGCAGCGGCCAGTTGTTGCGCCATGGCTAAACCGATGCCAGACGAGGCACCGGTTAACCAGACTGTTTTCCCCTGGAAGTAATCCATTGGCGTATCCTTAGCCGGCTACAGGGTAGGTGTAACTGGATTGGATACCCAGCGGAATACCGAGCAACCAGTACAGCACTAAGTAGGCGCTCCAGATCACCAACAAACTAATGGTATACGGCAGCATCATGGCAACCAAGGACCCAATACCCGTATTTTTCACGTAGCGTTGGCAATATACCACCACTAACGGGAAGTACGGCAGTAACGGGGTAATGATGTTACTGGTGGAATCCCCCACACGGTAGGCGGCTTGGGTTAAATCCGGTGAATAGCCTAATTGCATGAGCATGGGAACAAAAATGGGTGAAATCAGCGCCCATTTGGCCGACGCAGAACCAATAAATAAGTTGATGATTGCCACTAGCACAATCAACAACACCATGGTCACGCCACCACTGAGTTCTAAGGAACTTAATGCTTGCGCACCCTTAATGGAAATTAAGGTTCCCAGGTTGGAGTCGGTGAAGGCTTTGATGAACAGCGCACAGAAGAAGGCCATGACTAAATAATAGGCCATGCCTTCCATGGATTTGCTCATGGCGCCAATCACGTCCTGCGAAGATTTAAAGGTGCCGGCAATATAGCCATGCACGATACCAGGAATAATGAATAGTAAGAAAATGAGCGGCACAATCATTTGCATCAAAGGTGCTTGGAAAGATGCAATAGAACCCGTGCTATCTGCTAATGGCGTGTTGTCGGCCGTGGCAGAAAAATACAGTAATACCAAACCTGCCACCATGGTCAGTACCGCGGCATAGAACGCCTTGCGATCGCGCGGGGTGACGTCATCCAAGGTTGGCATTTCTTTTTGGTCACCGTCCACCTTGGCGGTGCGTTGTAGGCGCGGCTCAATAACTCGGTCGGTGAGGTACCACCCGACTAACACCACGATAATAGCTGACGAAGCAGTGAAGAAGTAGTTATTGAGTGTGTTCAGTTGAACGGCGGGGTCAAGAATTTGCGCAGCAGTTTGGGTGAACTCTTGTAACAATGGATCGATCGCCGATGGAATAAAGTTGGCACTGAA
Organism: Pseudidiomarina indica; assembly: GCF_900104245.1. GTDB lineage: Bacteria > Pseudomonadota > Gammaproteobacteria > Enterobacterales > Alteromonadaceae > Pseudidiomarina > Pseudidiomarina indica. Next base: position 178,683 of record NZ_FMXN01000002.1, on the reverse strand, counting down.
ACCACCTGAAACCCCAGCAAATGCTGCTGCAATCCCAGCTAAAGGGTGGCGTCCGGCAGCGTAGTAAATCACTCCGCCTAATGGAATAACAAGAACATAACCAGCATCAACCGCAGTATGACTGATAATAGCTACCAGAATTAATACTGGGGTGAGCAACATTTTTGGGGTGACGTTTAGCATGAGTTTAATAGCGACGTTAAAAAACCCACTACGCTCTGCCACACCTACACCTAACATGGCAACCAAGACGACGCCTAAGGGTGCAAAACCCATAAAAGTGCTCACCATTTTGACGAGAAAGTCAGCCATTTGGTCGCCAGCTAATAGGTTAGTAACTCCCACTTGCTCACCGGTTAGTGGGTGTATTGCATCGAAGCTTACGCCTGAAAGTAACCAGCTGAACACCCAGACAATAATCAATAAACCGAAGAACATTACAGCTGGATCAGGTAACTTGTTACCAACTTTTTCAACCTTATCTAGGATACGCTGTAGTAATGAAGTAGATTCTGCTGAACCACTCATGAGGAAACCCCTTGTTGTCTTGTTATTCTGATTGCAAAGAACGTATCATACCGCAACAATTGTTAACAACAAGATGAATGAGCATGATCTGTGGAACGGATGAGGCAGGGCGCGGACCCATTGCTGGGCCGGTGGTCGCTGCTGCGGTGATTTTAGACCCGCAGCACCCCATTGAGGGCATTACGGACTCAAAAAAGCTGTCTGCTAAAAAGCGCGAATTATTGAGCAAAGAAATCAAGCAAAAAGCATTGTATTGGGCCATTGCGCAATGTGATGCCGACGAAATTGACCGCCTAAACATTTTGCAGGCCTCGTTGCTGGCCATGCAACGGGCGGTGGAAGCCTTGCCGGTGCAGCCCAGCAAAGTGTTGGTAGATGGCAATAAGCTACCAAAGCTATCGATGCCTGCCGAGGCGGTGGTGGGCGGGGACGCGCTGGAAGCGTGTATTGGCGCTGCTTCGATTTTGGCGAAAGTAGAACGGGATCGGCAAATGCAGGAATGGCATGCCATTTACCCTGAGTATGACTTTGCCAAGCACAAAGCCTACCCAACAAAAATGCATTTAGAAGCACTGGAGCGCTATGGCGCGTGTCCAGTGCATCGCAGAAGTTTTGCGCCAGTAGCGCGGGTTATTGCGCGCCACACACGCGGCGAATAAGCTGCTCGATTTGTTGCTGTGCGGGCGCAATTTCACTGACCAAAATAAATTCATCGGGTTGATGCGCTTGGGCAATGTTGCCCGGGCCCATCACGATGGTTTCACAGCCTAAATCTTGCACAAACGGCGCTTCGGTACAGTAGTTGGCCGGTTCCGCAGTATTCCCCGTCAGTTCTTCGGCAATGCTGACGATTTCAGCATCGTGACGGCAGCGGTAGCCAGGAATAGGCTCGTGCATATGAATGAGTGAAATCGCATTCGGGTAGCGGGCTTTGACGTCTGCTAAGCGATGATCAATTAAATCATAGAGCTCATTCACGTTCATGCCAGGCAAGGGGCGCATATCGAGATGCAGCTCACAACAGGCACAAATACGGTTGGCCGCATCGCCGCCATGAATAGCTCCGAAGTTTAAGGTTGGGTAGGGCACTTCGAAGGTGGCGTCGTGATAGCGCTGTTTAAATTCGCTTTGAATGCCCCGTAGCTCGGTGATGACATCGTGCATGACTTCAATGGCATTCACGCCCGCGGCTGGGTTCGAACTATGGCCCGATTGCCCAATAATGCGTACAGCCTCGGTTAAATGGCCTTTGTGGCTGGTCACTGGGGTCATGGAAGTAGGCTCGCCAATCACCGCAAATTCAGGACGAAACTCAGGGAAGGCATGTAATTCACGGGCACCCGCCATGGTGGTTTCTTCATCGGCGGTCGCCAAAATGTACAAAGGTTTGGTAAGCTGTTTTAACTCAATGCCCCGCAATGCTTCGAGTACAAACGCGAAAAACCCTTTCATATCAGCGCTGCCAAGCCCGTATAAGCGGCCGTCGGCTTCATGCAGTTTAAATGGGTCGTGAGTCCAGCGGCCTTCATCCCAAGGCACAGTGTCGGTATGACCGGCTAACAGCAAGCCGCCTTGCTGCGCGAGCTCCGGCTCGTAGCGGGCCAATAAGTTGTATTTACCGGGTTGTTTCAGTTCGCGAACATCCACTTGAAAGCCAAGCAGATCGAGCCAACTGGCAAGTTTTTCAATGATGGCTTTATTGCTGGTGTCCCAACTTGGGTCAAGGCAAGAAACAGAAGGTAGTGCGATGAGTTCGCGGTACATTTGTATAAAGCTAGGCAGCTGTGGCACGGAGCATCTCCAAAACAACAAAGAATGTGCCACAGCATACCTGATTTAATTAAAAGTGGTAACTCCCACGGAAGCGAAACCCATCACCATATTCGCTGTCTTGATAGCCAACGCCAATGGAGAGATTGGTATCAAGATAGTAGTTCACGCCAACTTGATACTGGTTATCGCTGCCGCCATCGGTGTAGTCAATCCAACCGATGCCACCGTAAATTTCAAATTGATTAATGCGTTGACGCAGATTCCCTTCCACGCCATAAAAGTTGCTGTCAACGGGGCCAAAATCCACGTGACCAGCACGTACGCCAAAGTCAGCGGTTAAGCCATTGTTGAGCCAAAAGTATCGTCCGAGTTTGATATTGAAGGCATCGCTGCTGCCGCCCGCATCGTTATCAAAGTTACGGTAGTAGCCGCTGACAAAGTAGGGCGCTTTAAAGGCGTAGGAGCCTTCGAGCACTAAGCTATCCCCGTTGTCATGGTCGTTGATACCAATGCCTAGATAGTTATAGGCACTGTAGTTAGGCTGGCTAGGCGCCGTTTGGGCCTGACTCGGTGCCGCTAACAGGGTGAGGGTCACCACTGGAATGCTTAATAGAACTGGGTGTAACTTCATGATAACTCCCTTTTTGCTGTATCGTTCTGCAACATTGCTGAAATAAAGGTAGCAACTTAATCCCCCCAGCTAAAGGCGGTTTACGTAAGATTTACCCTTGTTTCATGCGGCCAAAATCCTTAGCATATACACTATAATTTCAAGTCATCTCTCCCTAGGAACTGAACCCAATGAAATCCATTCCGCATATTGATATGAGCCTGTACGGCAAAGACTTTAACGAATTTGCCCAGCACGTGGGGCAAGGCTATGAAAGCTATGGCTTTGTTGCCTTAACCAACCACGGCATTGAGCAGCAATTGATTGATGATGCGTTGGACATCTGTCGCGATTTATTTGCCTTACCTGAAGCGGTTAAAAAGCAGTACCACATTCCCGGTGGCGGCGGTACGCGCGGTTATACTCCTTTTGGGACAGAAATTGCCAAAGATGCGAAACATGTCGATTTAAAAGAATTTTGGCACGTCGGGCGTGAAATTGACGGGGAACCGCCATTTCCACAATTATTGCCAAACGTATGGCCAGCGGAACTGCCTGATTTCAAACCCAAAATTCTAGCCTTGTATGAAGCGCTGGATGCGTTAGGGCTACGAGTGCTGGAAGCCTTGGCGGTGTTCTTACAACAGCCGCGCGACTTCTTTAAGGATAAAGTGAATTTCGGCAACTCAATTTTGCGCCCGCTGCATTATCCGCCCATTATTGACGAAGGCACGCCTTCGGTACGAGCGGGTGCGCACGAAGATATTAACGTATTGACCTTATTGGTGGGCTCTCGTGAGCCGGGGCTGGAAGTGTTGGCCAAAGACGGCACCTGGATTCCAGTGACCATTATTGAAGGCGCCATTATCTGTAACGTCGGCGATATGCTACAACGGTTAACCAATGACGTGCTGCCTTCCACCACCCACCGCGTGGTGAACCCACCGGCGCCGTATAGCCATAAATCACGTTACTCCATTCCGTTCTTCTTGCACTTTAACCCGGATGTGTTGATCACGCCGTTAGCAAGCTGTGTGTCTGAGCAGAATCCCGCCAAGCATGAGCCGATTACTGCAAACGACTACTTGTTGGAGCGGTTACGCGAAATTGGTTTGATTAAATAAGAGAAGCAGCCTGATTCATGACAACAATGACACGAAGCCACTGGTTAGCCGCCGCCTTGGGCGGCTTGTTGCTAACCGGTTGTGCAAGCGCACCCAAGGACGAGCCTTATCAGCTCACCATTGCCCATATCAATGACCACCACTCGCATTTGTTGCCCATGCAACGCACTGCAATCAACGTGGATGGAACGCGCTATCGGGTGGAAACCGGTGGGTTTGCGCGGGTGGTGACCCAAATTGAAACCATTCGCGCCAACAATGATGCCGTGCTCACGCTGCATGCGGGGGATGCGGTAACCGGCACGCTGTTTTACACCTTGTTTAACGGGGTGGCCGATGCCGAAATGATGAACCATGTGTGTTTTGATGCTTTTGCGCTTGGCAACCATGAGTTTGATAACGGCGATGCGGGCTTGAAGGTGTTTTTGGATGCCCTTGCCATGAGCGAATGTAATACGGCGGTGTTAGCAGCGAACGTACAGCCCGAAGTGGGCGTGTCGCCGTTAACTCCCAAAACAGCGTGGGACAGTTTCCAACCCTATGCGATTTATCGGGTGAACGGGGAAAAGGTTGGCGTGATTGGCTTGGACATTGCCATGAAAACCAAAAACTCATCGCAGCCTGACGCCACCACGCAGTTTGCCGACGAATATGAAACGGCGCTGCATTATATTGAGGAATTGCGGGGCCTCGGCATCGAGAAAATTGGCCTACTGACCCACATTCAATATCGCAACGACTTGGAGCTTGCCGAACGCTTGCCGGCGGTGGACTTTATTATTGGCGGTGATTCCCACACCTTGCTGGGGGATTATGGTCGCTATGGCCTCCCGAGCGTGGGGCCATACCCCATGCAGGTGACCAACGCCGAGGGGGATTTGGTGTGCATTGGTCACGCGTGGCAATACAGCCAAGTGGTGGGCGAGCTGCAAATTCAATTTAACGGCGATGCCGTGAGCCATTGCGGCGGACAGCCACACTTCTTGGTGAGCACAGATGCCCCCGAAGCCATTCAACAGCTGCCACAATTCACCGCAACGGCTGAACACCCACAAGTGGTGGCGCACCTGCAACAATACCAAGCTCAGTTGGATGAACTCGCAGCGCAAGTGATTACCCAAGTGAGTGAGCGCTTATGCATGCAACGCATGGGGCCGAGCCCCTTTGATGAGTGCGGGCGCGGGCGGCAATCGGATGCCCACCAAGTGGTAGCACAAGCCTTCTTAGCCAATGTGCCGAGCGCTGACTTTGCGTTGCAAAACGGGGGCGGCGTGCGCCGTGAAATTGCCGCGGGTTCGTTCAGCATTGCCGATGCGTATGGGTTGTTACCCTTCTCGAATACCTTAATGACCATGAGCATTAGCGGGGCAGAAGTGCACGAAGTCTTGGAACAAGCGCTGGATTATGTGCTTTCGGCGGGTGGTTCAGACGGTGCTTATCCGCATGGCGCGAACATTCGCTTTGCGGTGGATATGACCGCGCCCATGGGGAAACGCATCGAGCACTTGGAAGTGCGGCAGCACAATCAGTGGCAACCCATCAATCCGGAGCAACGCTATACCATGGTCACCAATAGCTTTTTGGCGGCAGGAAACGATGGTTGGCAATTATTAGGGGAACTGTCGGCGCAAGGGCGTGCGGAGGATACCTACATTGATTATGCCCAAGCCTTCGTGAACTGGGCGCGTGAGCAAGCAACCCTCAGTCGCCCCAGCGAGCATAGCACCATAGAGTTTAAGGCGAACACGGAATGAGCCAGTATCAAGTCTCTGATCGAGCGAAGTTTGATTTAACGGTTATTGTTCTTGCATTGTTAACGGCCTTCGGGCCGTTATCTATTGATATGTACTTGCCCGCGTTCGGGGATATTGCCGCGGATTTCGGCACCCCAAGCAATCGGGTGGAGTTATCACTCACCTCCTTTTTCCTTGGTCTGTTTATTGGGCAACTGCTGTATGGCACCGCCTCCGACCGTTTTGGCCGCAAGCCACCGCTATATTTTGGGGTCACCCTGTTTATTGTGGCGTCGTTTGCCTGTGCGTTTGCACCGAACCTAGAAACCCTGATTGTGCTGCGCTTTTTGCAAGCGGTAGGCTCTTGTGCAGGGCTGGTGATTGCGCGCGCCATGGTGCGCGATTTGTATACGCCGCAAGCCTCGGCCCAGGTGTTTAGTTTTCTGATTTTGGTGATGGGGGTGGCTCCCATTTTAGCGCCGCTGGCAGGGGCTTATGTGACCGTGGCGTGGGGCTGGCCGGCTATTTTCCTGATCATCGGCGCGGTCGGTATTGCCTGTATGGCCACGGTGCATCTACGGTTGCCAGAAACCCATGCGCCGAACCCGAGTATTCGGATTCGTGATAGTTTGCCGATTTACTGGACGGTTTTGCGGGATCCCAGCTTCTTGCGTTACTCATTGAGTGGCGGCATTGCGCAAGCGGGGATGTTTGCCTATATCACCGCCTCGCCGCTGGTGTTTATTGAGCATTTTGGCATGTCACCCACCAGTTATAGCTGGCTGTTCGGCATGAATGCGGTCGGCATTATCGGTTTATCTCAATTCAACGCGTGGCTATTAACGCGGCGTGAATCTCGGAAGATTTTAAACCTCTCGCTGCCATTGCTTGGGGTGATTGCCATTGTGTTAATCATTGCCGGCTGGCAAGGCTTTGGCATGATTGGCGTGATCATTCCGCTGTTTTTATACGTGAGTACGTTGGGGCTGGTGTTCCCCAACGCTATGGCGGGTGCGTTAGCTGAACAGCAACAGCGCGCGGGTTCTGCGTCGGCAGTGACTGGCAGCTTGCAGTTTTTAATTGCCGGCGTGATGTCTGCGGTGGTCAACGTACTGGGGCATTATCACCCACTGGCCATGGTCTTTGTGATGGGCGGTTGCGGATTAACCGCTGTGTTGGTGTACCGCTTATTGCGGCGTGAATGATAAGAGACAAAAAAGCCCACCGAAGTTGGTGGGCTTTTTTATTTCACGAGAATCTCGCAAGAATTATGGCGTGTAGTAGGTGGGGGTATTAATACCGACCGGTAAATCTAAGCCAAATACCCACAAGAAGAATAACGCCGTCCAACCAATTAAGAACACAATGGTGTAAGGCAGCATCATGGCAATCATGGTGCCAATGCCCGTATCTTTCTTATAACGCACTGCCACTGCCAAAATCAGGCCGAAATAGCTCATCATGGGGGTGATGATGTTGGTGACCGAGTCGCCAATACGGTAGGCGACTTGAATCACTTCTGGCGAGTAGCCAATTAACATGAGCATGGGAACGAAAATCGGTGCCGTAATGGCCCACTGCGCCGAGGCTGAGCCCAGCATTAAGTTGACAAACGCACACATGAAAATAAACAGAATAAACAAGGCAGGCCCAGTTAAGCCAACATTCTGTAAGAAGCTGGCGCCGTTCACCGCAAGAATACTGCCTAAGTTGGTCCAGTCAAAGAAGGCCACAAATTGCGCCGCAAAGAAGACCAACACAATGTACATGCCCATGGTGCTCATGCTGTCAGACATGGCATTAATGACGTCACGATCGGTGCGCATGACATTGGTGATGCGTCCATACACATAACCTGGAATGGCGAAGGTGATGAAAATAAACACCACAATCCCTTTTAGGAACGGTGAGCCTGACACGCCCCCGGTTTCAGGGTTCCGCAGAATTCCCCATTCCGGCACAATGGTTAACGCCAACAGCGCACAAAGAGCGGCAAAGCTTAAACCTGCACCAATCAAGCCTTTCTTTTCAAGAGCGGTTAACGGCTCAATTTTTTGTTCGGTTAGTTCCATCGAAGCTTCAGTGGTGTTGTACTTCCCTAATTTCGGCTCGACGATTTTTTCGGTCACAAAGGTTCCCAAAATGGCAATCAAAAACGTCGAAACGAACATGAAGTACCAGTTTGCTTCGGGCCCAACATAGTAGTTCGGATCAATGATGTGGGCTGCTTTGGTGGTGATCCCCGCCAATAACGGGTCAACCGTCCCAATCAGCAGGTTGGCGCTGTAACCACCAGAAACACCGGCAAAGGCTGCCGCCAAACCCGCTAACGGGTGCCGTCCCAACGAATGGAAAATCATGGCCGCTAACGGAATTAACACCACATAACCAAGTTCTGCGGCAGTATTGGACACAACGCCAGTGAACACCACGGCCACCGTTACCAAGCGTGGGTGAGCGTTCATCACCAAGCCGCGCATGGCCGCTGACAACATACCGGAGCGCTCGGCAATACCCACCCCTAACAGGGCAACCAAAACCGTGCCTAACGGCGTAAAGCCGGTGAAGTTAGTGACTAGGCCCGTAACAATGCGCTGTAAGCCTTCCGCATTCATCAAGCTGACCACTTCAATCACACCGCCACCTGGGCGAGGATCTTGCGCGCTGAGTTCGAAATAACCCGCAATGCCACTGACTAAAATAATGCCAAGGGCGAACATTGCGAATAATGTAATGGGGTGGGGTAGGAGGTTACCTAGCCATTCGACGGTGTCGAGGAAACGCGTAAATGCATTGCGTTTCGTTACTGTTTGTTGGGCCTGCGTCATGCAAATACAGCTCCTGTTTCGTTACCTTGAATAAATAAGAGCGGAATTGTACACACAAAAAAGGCCAATCGCGAGGATTGGCCTTGGAATCAGGATAAGTAGTTTGTCCGATGCGTTAATCGGCCGCTGATACGGAGGCTAATGCAACCTCGCGGGCGTGATTACCGGCAATGAGTTCTTCATGGGCAAAGTCATCGACACTGATGACGCGTAAGCGACCTTGTTCCGCGCGGCGTAAGACTTCGACGTCATCGTCATCCAGTACCCCAAGGCGCTTGCCTTGCTCTGCCACTTGATCCAAGAACATAAAGGGTATGCGACGATCGTTTGCTGCTTTGCGGACCTTGTCAAATAACGGCTCGGCGGCAATCACATCACGTAAGGTTTGCTCCAAATAACCAAACTGGCCATCGGCAGACAAGAATTGCCCGTTGCCTAAGCGTTCGCGGCTGTCGTTCGGCTTCAATAAAAGCTTCGCCACTTTATGATCGAGCTTATCGGATGGGCGTTTCATGATGCGGCCAAACGGATACATGATGGCTTTCATCACCTTGCCGACGGTTCCGAAGTTGTCTAACAAGGCCAACTGGCTTTCTTGCAAGCGATAGAGCAGATCTTGCAGCGCCCAATGCACCAATACACGGTCTTCTTTCGGGCGACCTTCATCGTCAAAACGCTTCAAGGTGGCCGAGGCAATGAACAAGTAGCTGAGCATGTCGCCTAAACGGGCAGAAATCCGCTGTTTGCGCTTTAAAGAACCGCCCAAAGTGGCCATAGCAACGTCCGATAACAGCGCTAAGTTGGCACTGAAACGGTTCATTTTTTTGTAGTAAATGGCAGTGCTGTCATCCACCGGGGAGGCACTCAAACGCCAGCCACCCAACCCGAAAAACAGCGAGCGCACAAAGTTACTCATGCCAAAGCCAATATGGCCCCACAGCGCTTTATCGAAGCGGCTTAAGCCATTGCGCGTAGGTTCGGCCGAAGCCAACATTTCTTCTAACACGTAAGGGTGGCAGCGAATGGCACCTTGTCCGTAAATCATGAGGTTACGAGTCAGAATATTCGCGCCTTCCACGGTAATGGCCACCGGCACACCTTGATAGCCACGGCCCAAGTAGTTACTTGGCCCCAAGCAGATGCCTTTACCGCCGTGAATGTCCATGGCGTCATCCACACAGGAGCGCAAACGTTCGGTCATGTGGTATTTGGAAATGGCCGAAATCACCGACGGCTTTTCACCTAAATCAATGCCTTTGGTTGAGAAACTGGTGACCGCGTCCATCAGGTAGGCGTTGCCTGCCAAACGTGCCAAGGCTTCTTCCACGCCTTCCATTTTACCAATGGGCAGGCGGAACTGACGACGAATATACGCATAAGCACCGGTGGCCAAGGCAATGGATTTTACTCCACCCGCTGAGTTCGAGGGCAGGGTAATGGCACGGCCCACGGACAAGCATTCCACCAGCATCCGCCAGCCTTTACCGGCCATTTTTGGACCACCGATAATGTAATCCAACGGCACAAACACATCTTTGCCGCGCACTGGACCATTCTGGAACGGCACGTTGAGCGGGAAGTGACGACGGCCAACGTCCACCCCTTTGGTGTCGCGCGGAATCAACGCAGCGGTAATGCCTAACTCTTCGTCATCGCCAAGTAAATGATCGGGGTCGTACAACTTAAAGGCTAAACCGATCACCGTGGCAATGGGCGCCAAGGTAATATAACGCTTATTGAAATTGAGGCGAATGCCGACAATTTCCTCACCTTCCCACATGCCTTTACAAATAACCCCAGTATCAGGAATGGAGCCCGCATCGGAGCCGGCTTCTGGACTGGTCAACGCAAAACAAGGAATTTCTTGGCCAGCGGCTAAGCGTGGCAAGTAGTAATCTTTTTGCTCTTGAGTACCGTAGTGTTGCAGCAATTCGCCGGGCCCCAACGAGTTCGGTACGCCCACGGTAGAGGCTAAAATGGTACTGACGCCCGCAAGCTTCTGTAACACGCGCGACTGCGCATAGGCCGAAAACTCCAACCCGCCATATTCTTTCTTAATGATCATGGCGAAGAACTTTTCATCTTTCAGGTATTGCCACACATGCTCGGGCATATCGGCCAGCTCATGGGTCGCTTCCCAATCATTCATCATTTTGCAGAGTTCTTCACAAGGGCCATCTAAAAAGGCTTGCTCTTCGGCCGTGAGCTCAGGCTTCTGAATGCTGTGGAGTTTTTCCCACTGCGGTGCACCACAGAAAAGATCGCCTTCCCACCAGGTGGTTCCGGCATCGATGGCGTCTTTTTCAGTTTCCGAAATTTCCGGCATGATTTTCCGGTAAATGGCCAGAATTTTGCGCGACAAAATATTCCGCCGAATACTGGGTAAGTTCAGCGGAACTAAAATAATCGCCAACAGCAGCCACCAGCCCCAGCCGATGCCTGCAACGAGGCTTCCGAGGGCAAATAAACCCACCATGCCAAGGCTGGTGATTTGCAATGAGGCGCGATGATAAAGAAAGCCACCCAACGCAAGTAAGGTTATGAGAAGCCAGATAAGGGTGCCCATGTTGTTCAACTCCTTGTTCAACACTGATGAAAATGGCTGGAGGTCAGACCAGTTGTGATTTGATTGAGATTAGACCTTTTTTGCTGAATTTTCAAGTTGCTGAGCTAGAAAATTGATGGAATAAAAACTTTGACAAATGGATGCGGTCTTACGCTATAGTGAATACAAAATTAACTAAAACAGTTTGTTAGGAAGAACAATGAAGCTACCGCAAGGAATTCTATTGCATGTGTTGGCGCTGTTGTTTGCGAGTAGTACAGCAGCCCTTGGCCTGACTCCTTATCAAGCGCATTACGAAGTATCGCGCGGGGGCAGCCAGTATGGTGAAGCTGAGCGGCATCTCACCCAAACGGGGCAGAACTTTCAGCTGTATACCGAAACTGAAATTAGTTGGATGTTCTTATCCGATCGCCGCCGTTATTGGTCGGAGTTTCAGTTCCAAGATGATCAAATTGACAGCCTTAACTTCCGTTATCACCGGTCTGGAACAGGTTCGGATAAAAAGTTTCATGGTCAATTTGTGCATGCCGACAAGCAATTGATCAATGCCGACAGCAAGCGCCCGTACGAAGTGGACATTGAGCAGCACCGCATGGACGAAGCGGCCAGCTTAGAGCAGCTGCGCTATGACGTGAGCCAAGGCAAAGAACGCTTTCACTATTATGTGGTGGATGAAAACGGAAAGCCTGACGAGTTGATTTATGAGGTGCGTGGCACCGAAGTGCTCGACGACCTGCCGTATGGCAAGGTCACCGCCATTAAAGTGTCGCGCATCCGAGAAAACTCCAAGCGCGAGACCGATTATTGGTTCGCGCCGGAGTTGGATTACGTGTTAGTGAAAATGGTGCAACGAGAAAACGGCAAAGAAGTGGCCGCGTTGCGCTTAGCCGAATTGGATTAATCGGCCGCGTAGCCCTCAGCGGCTAACAGCTCACCGTCTAACTCAGCGCCTTGCTCGGTTAACCGTAAGCGATTGGTACAGAACCACTGAACCACCAGCGGGTAAATGGCATGCTCTTGGGTATGCACCCGCTGCTGCAAATCCGCCGCAGTATCTTCAGGAAAAATCGGCACCTTGGCCTGCAAAATGACCGGGCCGCCATCCAATTCTTCCGTCACGAAGTGCACACTGACCCCATGCTCCTCATCGCCCGCGTCCAGCGCGCGCTGGTGGGTATTCACCCCTTTGTATTTCGGCAACAACGACGGATGAATATTTAGCATACGCCCATGAAAATGGCGGGTGATGGCTGGGGTTAAAATCCGCATAAAACCCGCCAATACCACCAAATCAGGCTGAAATGAGTCAATCAGCTGCTGCAAGTCGGCGTCATAGGCTTCACGAGTAGGGTAATCGCGGTGGCTTAATACCGCCGTTGGCACCCCAGCTGCTGCGGCTTTCTCAAGCCCCGCCACGTCGGCTTTGTTACTAATAACGCCCACCACTTGCCCGGCAATGCGGCCGGCCTGACAGGCTTCCACAATGGCTTGCATGTTGGAGCCTGAGCCGCTGATTAAAACAACGATGCGTTTCATGAACGAATTTCAACCGCTTCTTCGTGCTCCGCACGCTCTGCCACATGGCCAATCACCCACGCGTGCTCGCCTTCAGCTTGCAGCAATTGCACTGCTTGCTCGGCCACCGCTTGGGGCAGGGCGATGATCAAGCCCACGCCACAGTTGAAGGTGCGGTACATTTCTTTGGTGGCCACGTTACCGTGCTCTTGCAACCAGTTAAATACCGCCGGCCACTGCCAGCTACTGCCGTCAATGACTGCTTTGGCGTGCTCAGGTAACACCCGTGGAATATTTTCCCAGAAGCCGCCACCGGTAATGTGAGAAATGGCGTGCACTTCAATTTGCTCAAGCAACTTGAGCACGGATTTCACATAAATTTTGGTCGGTGCTAATAAATGTTCCGCCAACGGCTTGCCATCTAACAGGGTGGTAGCCGCGTCGGTTTCGCTCACTTCTAAAATTTTACGCACCAACGAGTAGCCGTTTGAGTGCGGGCCGGTTGAACCTAGCGCGACTAAGGCATCGCCTGGCGCGACTTTTTGGCCATCAATAATTTGGTCTTTTTCCACCACGCCAACGCAGAAGCCCGCAATGTCGTAATCGCCTTGGGCGTACATGCCCGGCATTTCTGCGGTTTCACCGCCAATGAGCGCGCAACCTGCTTGCACACAGCCTTCGCCAATACCGGTAACCACATCGGCCGCGACATCGACGTCCAGCTTGCCAGTGGCGTAATAGTCGAGGAAAAACAGCGGCTCGGCCCCTTGCACAATGAGGTCATTCACGCACATGGCAACCAAGTCGATGCCGACGGTGTCGTGTTTGCCTAAATCAATGGCCAAGCGCAGTTTGGTGCCCACGCCGTCGGTGCCTGAAACCAAGACCGGCTGCCGATATTTGGTTGGCAGCTCACACAGCGCTCCAAAACCACCAATGCCGCCCAGCACTTCTGGCCGACGGGTTCGTTTAGTGACGCCTTTAATGCGCTCAACCAGGGCATTGCCCGCGTCGATATCAACGCCAGCGTCTTTATAACTTAAAGATGGTTTTTCAGTGCTCACGGCAGGTTCCTCAACTTAGGCAAATATTCCGGCAAATATCCCGGCAAAATTTTTGGGCGTAAGTTTATCATTATTCAAGGCGCTGCGCGATAGCCGTTTTTGACGTATAATCAATCTTCTTCATGGGCTTGTGACCCCGTTCATAAGGCAACGTATGCAACACCAAACTCAGCATCAACCCGCGTCCATCCAGCTGGTTCCAGCCACCCGTTCTCATCTTGAGGCCCTGCTGCAAATTGAGCAGCGCAGTTTTGTCACCAACCTTATCAGCCGCCGCAGCTTTCAGCGCTTCATTGAGCAAGGCATTGGCGACTTTACCGTGGCGCTCTACGAGCAACAGGTAGTGGGGTACGCCTTGGTGCTATACCGCCGTGCGACCGAGCTGGCACGGTTGTATTCCCACGCGGTGCACCCCGATTATCGGGGGCAGGGCATTGGCAATTTGCTGTTGCAGCACGCCGAAGCGAACGCCAACGCCCGTCATTGTTTGATGATGCGGTTAGAAGTGAAAACCGATAACCATGCCGGCATTCAGTTTTACCACCAAGCGGGCTATGTGGATCTAGAAATTCGCCCCGAATATTACGACGATGAAAGTGATGCTTTGGTGCTGCAAAAGCTGCTTCCGCGCTATATGGCCAACGAAAATGCGCTGGCAGCCCCGAAAATGGTGCCTTATTTAACCCAAACCACGGACTTTACCTGCGGGCCCGCTAGTTTATTGATGGCCATGGCCCATTTTGATATTCCCAGCACCGACCCACAGCACGAAGAATTGGAAATTTGGCGGGAGGCCACCACCATCTTTATGACCTCCGGGCATGGGGGTTGTGGCCCGCACGGGTTAGCGCGCGCCGCACACAAACGCGGCCTCGGCGCTGAAGTGTACGTGAGTGAAGCAGGGCCGCTGTTGATGGATTCGGTGCGAAGCGCGGAGAAAAAGGCCATTATGGAGCGCATTCAGCACGCCGATATTGCCGCCTTAGAACGGGCCAAGGTACCGATTCATGTGGGCGATTATTCGCTGGCGCAGTTGCACCATGACTTGCAACACGGCAAATTGGTGCTGGCGTTAATCAGCACCTACGTGTTTGACGAAAGCAAAGCGCCGCACTGGGTGCTGATTTGTGCCGCCGATGAGCATTATATTTATATCAACGACCCGGATCAGGACACCTTGCCGTGGCAATCCCCGGCCGGCCGCCAATACTTGCCCATTCCCTTGGCCACGTTTCGCCGCGCATTTGGCTACGGCAAACGAAAACAACGAGCGGTGGTGGTGCTCAGCCCACCGAAATAATCCATTGCTGACCATTGAAATAGCTGACAACGCCCTTATATCAGTGATAGACTGATACACAGTAATAAGCTTTGGGGCTGATTTGGATTCGACGGAATACACGAAACCCAAGGTGCATGCCGAGGTGAGGCAGGCCTCGTAAAAAGCCTCAACACAATAGTTGCAAACGAAGACAACTACGCTTTAGCGGCTTAATAACCCGCTATGCCCGACCCCTAGCGCTTGGTCTGTGAGACTAGGATCCGTCGGTTCACCCTAAAGCAGACTCGCGTGGAGGCTTCGCCCGGAGCCAAAGCGTTAAATCCAATCGGGCTCGTCACTTAAGTAGCCTGTCTGTCGGCGACTGGGTGATTAACTAAAAGACTGACTACGCATGTAGGACCGAGGATGTAGGTATTGCGGACGCGGGTTCAACTCCCGCCAGCTCCACCACATTTATAAAAAGCCGCTCATTTTGAGCGGCTTTTTTGTTGGGGAATAGGCAAGAGAACTGTTTTTACAAATGCTGAAAACACATTAATTGAGTAACAAATTACTCAAAACTTGAATATAAATGACTTTATGAGTACAATGTTACTCATTGTTGGGTTTTGGGGGTATTGATGGAAACGTTAACTGTACAGGCTTTTATCAAAGGTGAATGGGTAGATATTGCGACCCTGTCGTTCCCTCAAAGCAATCAGAATAACTTCGCCGTGACTGAGCTTAACTACCTCAGGGACTATGCGATAGATCATCTTGAAAAAGATGATTTCCATGCTGTATCCCTCAACCATCCTGTCGCACTCTTTTTTGATGAGATGGGTAAACCTGGGTGGTTGAAGTTTTTAGACGATATTATACCTACCGGTGCTAGTCGACGGTTTTGGGTGACACACCTAGATATTGAAGACCTTAGCGTAGATAAACAGAACTATATTTTGCTTAAGTACGGTACGGTTGCTCCCATCGGCAACTTGCGCATAAAAGATTCTCTGCCAGCACGTTCTGAAAAGGCAGATAATCTCTATTTTTCAATGGATGATGTTAAGAATCGAGCAGGTGATTTTCTTGATTATGCACAAGAACGAGGGTCGATCGCAGGTGGGGCAACTGGAGCTGGGGGCGAAGCGCCAAAGCTGCTCCTACGTTGTGGCTTCGATCATTGCACAGGGCATGAAAAAATTTGGATTGATGCATACCAAGACGACAGTAGCAATCATGATTTACATTATTTAGTGAAGTATCCGAGAGGCTCAAAAAGCATTGTTGACTGCAATATCCTAAGAGCTGAGTTTTATTTTTACCACGAACTCACTGCAATGGGTGTTGAAACGATACCTACCGAAGGCATGCGCTTAGAAGAGGGAACTCATTACCCATCTTTATGGCTTCCTCGATTTGATGTTCAAATTGTTGACAAAAAAATTGAGAGACTTGGCATGGAATCAGTGTATTCCATTTTGAATAAGGGGCCAGGTGCCACTCTTGACCACGAAGAAACAATTCGCGCTCTCATCAAAAAAATTAGTGAAAGCAATACGGTTAAATGCCAAGGATATGTATTTGATGTCAAGGCATTCGTTATTGAATGGGTGAAGAGAGATCTTCTTAACATTTTATTTGGTAATAGCGATAACCACGGTAGAAATACGTCATTTTTAAAAGGAAATGGGGTTATCAAGTTGGCTCCCGTATACGATTTTGCACCAATGAAAGCTGACCCAGAGGGAATCCCAAGAACAACAAAGTGGAAAGCCCCATTAGAGATTGGGGGAGAATGCGATTTCGTCAAGATTGCTGAAGCCTTATCTGATCTCGTACCCAAAGAAGAGTTATTACAAGAGCTTAAAAATGTTGCACAGCAATGTATCGATCTTAAGCAGAGATTAGCCGCACGAGGGGTACCGGAACAGATTTTGGAGATGCCAGTTATTGGATTTGATTTTATACCGAATAAGCTAGAAAGTTGGGGGCTGTTATGAGTAAGGCAGATACGAACGAGTCAGTACAAGATGTGATCGCTCGTTTAAGAGCAAATCGAAATAAGCAGCCGCCGAAGACTGATAGCAATGCAGCATGTTCGTCCGCAGAACAAACACAGCTCATTACTCCAACGAAAGCGAAAGTTTCAAAAAACACCAAAGTGGTGAGCGAAACGGAGCGTAGAACTGAGGCGAACAAAATCATCAAGCAACTCTTGCTTGGCCAACTCACACAAGGTCAAGCACTGAAGCATTTTCGCATTAAAATACTTGGGCTTAAACAGGATGTGTTCGCAAACCTTGTTGGCGTCTCAAGAAAAACAATCTCAGATATAGAGAACGATCGGGGCAGCTACAATACTGAAGTTCTTAATAAGGTATTCAAACCATTTGGCTTAAAAGTTGGGTTGCTGCCATCTTCTGCAGGTACTTTACAATCACTACTAACGTAATTTCCTGACGTCTACCCCAAAATAGGGCCATGTTCTCGATGAGATTTCCATTAGAATACATAGACTTAAAAAGGATGTGTTCACAAACTTTGCTGGTACATCATATTACATTTTAAACTCGGGGGCGGGTGAGAGCCTTCCTTGTAATGTGTCACGAGTTGTCTTGAACAGAGTAAGCAGAGTAGTGTTCAAGTAACTTTTGAACTTGTTTTGGCCGAGGGTTCGGTCAAACACGTCAGTTGGTAAAAATCGTTTCATTTCCGCACTGAATGCATCGCTCGCTACCATTTCTGGGAGCTTCTGGAGCAGTTGTTCTATCATGACTTCGAAGTTCTGAAGGCGATAGTCCGAAACCTTATTTTTCACCAAATCAATATTGAGGGTTGCCCCTTGCTGGTGAAGCCATACTAAATCCCATAGATCTCGGTGGCGGACGTATTTGGTTGTGGCCGGTAAAGAAATTATTTTGTCAGCCATGATTTCATCCAAACTTTCAGTCAGAATTAGCATGTCACCGTAGCCATCAGGTAAAAAGTCATAGTTCACTTGTAGAGGCAGGGGCTCTCTCGTATAAGCTGCAATATTTGCTACTTCCACTTTGATTTTTTGTTTTGGTAAGTCTTTTCTATCAGGAGCAGTAACGACAGCGATCTGCCATTTATCGATGTTCAAGTCTGCGTATTTGGCTTCTTTTTTAAGATCTTTTGGCTCTTTTACGGTTACTTCAAGACCATATCTATTGCCAATGTATTTTTCTATACATGATTTCATGTCTGTTAACATGGCCGAGTTGAAGTCCCGCCCACCAACGAAGTCTAAATCCTCGCTAAAACGGTTCCCTCCATAACATAGGCGTAACGAAGTGCCGCCCTGGAAAGTAAGGTTCTCTAATAAACGATTACTTTCTAAAGCAAACAAAATATCGTAGTGCAACAGCTCTTTCTCGATTACCGGGCGCATATGAGATACATCTTGTTGCTGCATCGCCCTGTTCACTAATTGCGAAAAATTCTCTTTAGAGTTCGTCATAGAGCTCTTCCTTGTTTACCAAATGAGTGTTCCGCCCAACACGTTTTAAATCTCGGTATGCAGTCTGTTTGGTTGCTAGTCTAAGAGGTCTATCAACCCAGATAGTATTTTCAATAATGTCTACAGGATCACGTTTAGTGTGCGTAAATTCAATGGTACCTAGGGGAGTCTTGAACTCTCCGGAACGTCCCGTTGTCATGACGGTCAAGCGATCTACTGGAATTTGGGAAATAACCCCAAATTCTGACAACGCAGATTCCAAACTGACATAATTGTATTCACCCCGCCGAATTGTTTTGGCAATTTGTTCGAGTGTATGACTCCCTTTGGAGTGAGACAAACTGTACAGGAAGATACCATTAGCAATGCGAGTAAGTATGCCATTATCTTGTAAACGTTTGATACCAGCACGAAGTGCGCGCTCGCTATCGGCGTGAAAAATCTTAGCCATATCGGAAATGGTAAAAATGCAACGTCCGCGCTTGTCATATTCAGTGAGTTTTTCTAAGGCTTCAGTTTGTTTCATAGCGACTCAAGTATACAGTTTTGACCCTTAAATGTGTCATTATTGTATACTTGAGTGATTTGGTTCGCAAGTGAGCGTTGACAAAGCGGGACGTTGAATGCCCTTGGCAACCACACCTAGGCATTACCCTCAGTTCTCCGCGAGCAGCGCGTAGTTTTTGCAGCCATCTTCGTACGCTAAGTCGCAAGATTTGCGCAGGTATTGCTTGGCCAGGTTGGTATTTTGCGGGGCACCCGTCCCGTTGTAATATTGCAAGCCTACGTTGTAGCAGCCGATTCCCTCATTCAATTCACAGGATTTTTGGTAGTAGCTGAAGGCTTTGGAGGCGTTGGCGGGCGCGCCTCTGCCAGCCTGATGCATGTAGCCCGCGTTGTTGCAGCTAAGCGCGTGGTTGAGGGCGCAGGCCTGTTGGTAGCGTTGTAATGCGTGCTGATCACTCTGTGCCACGGTATCCCCGCGCTCGTAAAGCAAGGCAAGGTTGAAACAGGCAGAGGCAACATCGTTTTCGCAGGATTTTAAGTAGAGGTCGACTGCTTTCGCATCATTCTTTGAACGTCCGATGCCTTCTTTATACAAGTAACCTAGGTTATAGCAACTATAATAAAGGCCTGCGTCGCATCCTGAAGCAAAGAAATCGCCGGCTTGCCGGGAGTCTTGTTTTACGTATATTCCTTCATGATAGAGCATTCCGAGCCGGTGGCAGGCAGGTCCGTCGTCGAGGTTGCAAGCTTTGCGATAATACGCAATAGCGCTCGACATTTTCCCCTGATTCTCGTACTGGTCGGCAACGGTCCAGCAATAGTCAGGGTCTTTTTGCTTATCGCACACCGCCGCATACTCTTTTAACTGTTCGGCCGTGATCTCGCTGTCACTGGCGGCGGCAGCGCTAATGAATAATAACAGGACAGCTAATAGTAGTTGCTTCATGGTAAGAGTTTTCCGCTATTGTTCTTATGTCCCTTAACAATAGTCAGAATTGTATATAATTTCCACGCATATACGCCAAATCGTACGCGGGCGCGATATTGATGACTTCCATTACCATTCTAAGGGCTCCTCATCTTTATCACTGCGTCGGCCTGAGGCTCTTTGGCGTTTCTTTCCCTGCAATTTTGCGAGTTGTAACGGGGAGATCGCTTGCTTGGGAAGAAAGAGATCCATTTGATCGGTGAGATCTAACGCCATCAGTATGGCAATCATGAATTCGAGCTGAACTTTGCCTTTTTCTGCATTCAAGACGGTTTTGCGAGAAACACCGGCAAGCTCAGCAACTTCAGATTGAGTGAGGTCTTGATTTAATCGAGCTTGTTTCAGCCGCGCACCGATCTCTTCTGCTAAAGCTGATGCTGTCATTCCTTTCATATAAAGTCCCATTTCAGTGACATTAACCCGCAATTTAATGCGTAGTGTTACCAATCTAGGACCTTACCAGGTAGTTGTCAAATAGTGCCCGCCGTTATTTCTTGGTGACTTGCGCCGCTCGTTCACAGGCTTTCTCGTGCTGCAAGTCACAGGCTTTGCTAAAAAAGTCGCGCGCTTGTTGCGCATTGGCTTGAACGCCGTACCCATGCTGGAATAGCACCCCAAGGTTATAGCAGCTGTCTGCGATATTTTGGGCGCAAGCCTTGGTAAAAAACTCACTCGCGGTAGTCAGAGATGGGCTAAGGTGCTTGCCACTGGTATACAGCATGCCGAGTTGATGGCAGGACGTGCCTTCATCCAACGCGCAGGCCTTGCGATAAAACGTAATGGCCTTTTGCATGTCACCTTTGCGCTGGTATGCATCGGCGGCCAGCCAGCAAAGATCACGCTGCATGGCCTCACAACCGGTGGTGTAGCGCTCTATTTTTGTTTGCGCAAATGCCAAATTAACAGCCGCACCGACCACCCAAAATAGCAATAATCCCCAAACTAATTGTTTCATCGTCCATTGGTTCCATCATGATGACTCTATGAATGCTAACAATAGTCATAATTTCAAAAATTGCCAATAGCCCATTCAATGGGTGAATCGCACCGGGAGTTTTATATTCGCTTTGCAATCAAATTTCGACGATGCTTTCAATGGCTCGAAACAGATCCTTATCAGCTTCCGAATTTGACCTCTCTATTTCCTGCACAATAAAACGACCGTTTTGTTGCACTTCTAGCGAATGAGTGAGTCGGCTACGCACCGCTGCATTGCGTTCTAACGGGAACACTTGCGTTTTTTGCTGCAAACGTCGTACCGCCGCCGAATTTAAGATTCGACCACGGTCACTTTCTACCGCAATGGCTAAATTGCCATAGCTTTTACCATAGGCACGTTTGTCACTGATTAGTGCCGCTAACTTTTTGATATCCATCTGTTTATCCTTAACATACGTACACCAATCAGTGACGATACCTAAAACTTATCAAAACGATAAGAGTTACTACAGCTGATTCCAGCGCGGGGTTTCCTTTTGCCCTAAATGGCGCAGGAAAAAGTCGAACTGGCGGCGCTGAATGTAGCGAATGGGGCCGGTGGAGCGGCCAACGGCGTGGTCGCCACCGTGCACGACCAGCAAATCGAAGTCCTTTTCCGCCTTAATTAAGGCATCGACCAATTGTATGGTGGAAGCCGGGTCTACGTTGCTGTCTTGCTCGCCATTAATAATCAGCAGGGCACCAGTAAGCTTGTGGGCGTGCTCCACCACTGAAGAGGCCACATAGTGCTCGCCGATAGGGTAGCCCATCCATTGCTCGTTCCAGCTGATTTTGTCCATGCGGTTATCGTAGTTGCCCGCATAAGCCACGCCCACGCGGTAAAACTCAGGATGGAATTCTAACGCGGCAACCGTGCTATGCCCGCCGGCCGAAGCACCGTAAATGCCCACGCCATCAGCAATATGGTACCAAGGGAACTGTTTGGCCGCCGCTTGGTGCCATAAAATGCGATCAGGAAAGCCCGAATCCGCCAGATTTTGCCACGCCACATCATGAAAAGCTTTGGAGCGGTTGTTGGTGCCCATGCCATCAATTTGCACCACAATAAAACCCAAATCGGCCAAGGCTTGCATGCCAATCACTTTGTCGCCACCTGAATGAAAGCCAAACGGCCAGAAGCTTTTCGGCACAAAACTGTCGTGTGGCCCCGCATAGATATTTTCGATGACCGGGTAGCGCTGCTTCGGGTCGAAGTTTTGCGGAGTCACAATTAGCCCCCAGATATCCGTTTGCCCGTCGCGCCCCTTGGCCACAAAGGGCTTAGGTGGCTTGAAGCCGGCAGCCGTTAAGCGACTAATGTCGGCATTGGCTAATACGCGCACCAACGAAGCATCGGCGCTGCGGCGTAACTCGGCCACTGGCGGTAAATCCACCCGGGAACGAATCACAATGTAATGGTTCATGTCGGCAGAAAACACCGCCTCATGGTGGGCGTTACCTTCGGTGAGCGGGGTTAACTCGGAGCCATCAAAGTTCACCCGAAAGTAATGAACGTAGTAGGGATCTTGACCCTCGTACATGCCGCTGGCCGCAAACCAGATTTGTTGACGTTGTTCATCCACATGCACCACCGAGCGGACGCGCCAGTCGCCACGAGTAACTTGGTTCACCAACTCACCCTTGCCATTGTAATGGTATAAATGTGCCCAGCCGTCTCGTTCAGACAACCAAATGGCACCTTTGTCACCCTGCTGTAAGGTTTGGTAGAAACCGCCCCACATATCCACAAAGGTATCACTGTGCTCGTCCACCACCGTTCGCGGCGTAGCCGTTGCAGCGTTTACATCAATTAACCGAACGCGCTGATGGCCCCGCTCGACGTAGCGGAAACTAAAGCTACTGCTGTCGGGCTGCCACTGCACCCGATCAATTTGGTACGGCTGACTAAACAACTCGTTATTAACCACCTGTGCTGTGCCGCGTTCAATGTGAATCAATACGGGCTGGTCAATATCCACCGCATCACCGGGTTTGGGGTAAATTTGTGTGATGGTTTGCGGGTGAAGTTGATCGGTTGGAGCACTGAGCACGCGGTCAACATAACGCGCCGTGCCTGGCGTGACTTTCATCACCACCAACGCAGAACTGTCGGGCGCCCAACGGATGGATTCCGGATCATAAAAGTTATCGGCGGTGCCATCGGTGGTGGCGAAAACTGTGTCACCATTGCTGGTTTGAATGCTGACGTTATACCCAACGGTATGGGCCTGATAGCGGCCATCGGGCGACGGACGCAATGGGTTATGCGCCTCAACTCGCAAATCACGTACCACACTGAACCCGCGAGGGCGGTTCGGCCAAGTGAGCACTTCACAGTGCACTTCAGTTAACTGGCACTGCCACGATTGGTTCGCATAATAGAAGCGAATGCTTTGATCGTTATTGGTGTAACGAAACTGATCAAAGGGCAAGTGCATGGCATCAATGGTAGTGCCGCTGGCTTGTGCCAAAGCGGTGGCAATGTGCTGATGATCAAAAGCCGGCGTGGGTTTGGCTTGTTGCACGCTGTCACGGAAGAACATAAAGCCGCCTTCCACACTCAACTTATAATGAAACTGATCACCGCTGGCCGCCCAGGTTGGGGATTGCATAAGATCACGAGTAAGAGGCATCCACTGGTCTCGCAACGAAAGCGAGCGTTCAATTTGAGCAGGTTCCACACTCGCATGGCTTGTTATGGTCATTAGAGCGAGTAGGGCTGCCACAGAATAACGATGGTTCATAACGCATTTCCTTGGTGTTTTTTAGCGGGACTAGTATTGCAGACCCGCTAGCGCTTTGCTATACAGTTCCAGCTACTACCACCACCGCTGTGACCTTTGTTATATAGCATTTGTGCAGTGTAAAAATTGTTAAATGTACGTTGTAGGCTTTTTGCTAATATGCTTTAATAGCGCGTCGTGTGGGGGCATGCGGCGTTGCTTAACATTTCATCAAACAGCCCAAATTAGCTCAAAATCTGTACTGAATTATTAAAAAATATCGCAGGTTTTGTGCTAACTATATAAAAAATAACAATCTATTCAACAACACCATTTCATATTCCCCCACCTGATACATAACAAACGACAGATGATCGGTACGTGGGAGCCGCAACCTAGGGGCGGTAGCGTGTTTTGTTTTCTCTAATATTGATTAGTGAGCAAGGTGAGTTAGCAATATAACTCATTATGCAAAAAAATGTATGTCAGCCTATTATAAAAATATGGCGAATTTGTTATTCTTCATTGACACTAATCGACATCTCACTATTTATTAAAATATTAAAAACATTATTGATATATTCAATTGATTTAGAGTTGAGTTTAAGCCGCGTGGTTTGGCTTATTTGAAATGGTGTGTGCAGGGTTTCAGCGCTAGACTTTTAATTGCTCTTGGATTTAAAGGTAATAAGTTTATTTAATATGAATTATAAAGAATCAGGTTTAAAATCATTTGAAGCATTATCAGTGGTTTTGATATTGCTATTATCTTTATATCCGTTGTATTCACTGATTTCTCATTATACTGGTGGGGATCAAGTGGCATATAATTTGTTATATGAACGATTTGCAAGTGTCTCAAATGCTAGGGAGCTGTTTTCAGTTGCGCAAAGTACTGTTTCTAGCTATGAAATAGTTTCTCCAGTGGTCCTCTGGTTGGGAAGCTATTTGGGGATTGATAAGAACCTATATATAACAGTCTTGAATTTAATTCTTCTATCTTTATTAGTGATATCAATGAGGTGCCTTGGCGCAAGTTGGTTAATTGTCCTACTCCTGATTTTTAATTTTTATTTGATTGTATTGTTTACAGGTACAGAAAGATTAAAGATAGCATTTATATTTGCTTTGTTGGCAACCTTTGGTGGCAGGAAGTTTCGATTGTTAATGTCGCTTATTTCTATTCTAGCTCACTTTCAAATGATAATACTACTAGCTGGGTTGTTTATGTTTTTTAATGCTGAGACATATTTGCGTTCTATTAAAGATGTTCTGGCCTCTTGGAAGCTTGATAGAAATATAGTCATTGGGGTTTTCTCAATCCTTTTAATTTGCTTTGTAATTTTATTTGTTCCAGGTCTGATGGAGGGGCTTATTAATAAAGGCACTGGGTATTTTCGATATGATGGATTTAATCCCTCTGAATTTATTCAATTCTTTGTTCTCGCCGTTTCATTCATAATCGCAAGAGGTGCAAAAGTTGGCTTTAAAACTTTGGTTTTTATATTATTCTTCTTTGTTGTAATTGGTCTGCTCGGAGGGGAACGAGTAAATATGATATTTTTTTCTGCGACCTTATTTGTTTTGCTGGCCGAGAAGAAGTTGGTAATGACCCGAGTTTACTCTTGGCCTTTTATTCTGGTTTTATTTTACTTAGCAGTTAAGTCAGTGGGGTTTGTTAATAATATCTACCTTTATGGAAATGGCTTTTATAGAGGCTAGTACATAACTCTGTTTGATAAGGTGATTTTTTATGACAATACAGTGGTAATTCATATGATTTGTGAAGGTTGTTGAGATGTAAGAGGTCATGAAATAAAAATCTTTCTATGTTCTTTATTGTCCAATGTTTTTATCAGTCTATTCTGGGGTGAGCAACACTTTAAAGTTTGATTAATCTACCTAGGGCTGATTAATAAAAATGGTTTCTAAAGACGAGCCAGCTATGAAAGTTCTTTTGCATTGTACGCTAGAGTATGTTCACCCCGTATGCTCGGTCTCTGTGAGAATAGTCTTAAAAATCTACTATGTTTTATAACCCGTTATTAGATGGTTAAATAATTGCTCAGTTGATATTGGATTTATAGTTATTGAATTTATAGAAATGCAACAGATATCTATTTTTTTACTTTTCTTTTTGATGATTCATTTCTATTAAGCGCAATTAGTGTGATTATCCTCTTATGAATAGAGGTGTTTTTTTATTTTTTTGACTCTGGAAGAGTGATGTTTTCCAAGATAAAGCAAAGAATCTTAGCTGATAAGTCTATTGGTGTTTTGAAAGGAATGCTTATCCTGCTAGTTGGTGCAGGCATTGCACGAATAATTGGCCTGATGAGTATTCCGATACTTACACGTATATACTCTCCGGAAGATTATGGTGTTTTAGCTCTTTATACATCAATTGTTACTGTTCTAGCACCATTCATGACATTGCGTTATGTTTTAGCTTTGCCACTTCCTAATAATGGTTTATTGGCGTTAGGCTTGCGTGCGTTATGTCTTAAGTTGATTTTTCTGGCCTCAATAATTTTTTCGATAGTTTTGTATTTATTTGGGGAGCCTATCTTAGTTTGGTTGAATATGGAGCAGTTAGTTGATTGGCGTTGGTTGATTGTTTTAGGAGCATCCGGTGTTGCGCTATATGAACTATCTACATTATGGGCTACTCGATATAAATTTTATAAGAAATTAGCTCGGGCTCAGTTTGTTCAATCATTAGTGTTAAACTCATCTCAAATAATTCTGGGGTTATTTTCAATTAAACCCTTGGGGATGCTTATTGGTCACTTTGCAAGCCAAGTAGCAGGGGTTCTTAGTTTAACAAAAACTAGTCAAAACAATCTTAATATTTCAGCTAAAAAATTATCTTGGAAAAAAAAGTTACTTATCGCGAAATACTACCAAGGATTTGTATGGTTTAGGCTGCCATCCCATGTGTTAATGGTATTTTCAATTCAAGCTCCAGTTATGATGATGGTTATTCTATTTGGAACGGAATCTACTGGGCAGTTTAGTTTAGCAATGTTAGCACTGTCTTTACCAATAAGTATAATGGGCTCCGCGATGTCTAAAGCCTATTATGCTGAAATAGCTTCCTTAGGTAAAAATAACATAGACATAATCTATGCAATTACACTTTCTGTGCAAAAGAAGCTTTTCTATGTGGGAATTCCTAGTGCAGCTATAGTTTACTTTATATCCGAAAGTTTGTTTGGTTTTTTATTTGGTGCGGAGTGGGCAATGGCAGGGAAGTTTGCCTCTATACTTGCTCCATTTGTGCTGTTTCAGTTTACATCGAGCCCTCTTATGGAGGCTATTAATGTTCTAGGAAAGCAGTATGTATATCTTATTCTTAACATAGTGAGACTCATTGGTCTAATAATGATTTTTAAGCTTGCTGGCTATATTCAACTAACAGATGAAAAATTTGTAGGTGTTATAAGTATATATCTTTCAGTTTTCTACTGTTTTGCATCTGTTCTTGTTGTCTTAATGATAAAAAATGCTCGCTCAAGAGGGTGAACTGGTGGGATTTAATATTTTGAGGTCTATATACAATTTCATTTTTTCAACGGCAGATCGAAGAGTCTACTTTTATATTAAGCTTATGGTGCTTATGAAAGAGCGGAAGTTGAAAATACTGGGAACTATTTTATCTAGGCGCTTGCAAAGAAAATATGGTGTTTTTTTGCCTTATGAATCAAAGTTCGATGCTTCATTAAATTTAGTACATCCTACTTCTATAATTATAGGTAGTGGTGTTGAGCTTGGTAGGAATGTGACGATCTATCAGAATGTTACACTTGGCCGTTCAAGCGCAAGTATTAATGCGTACCCAATTATTGGTGAAAATACCATTATATATTCTGGAGCTGTTATCTTGGGCAGCATTGAAATAGGTAAAAATTGTATTATAGGTGCAAATGCTGTTGTAACACGAGATGTACCCAAAAATAGTATAGCTGTTGGCGTACCTGCAAAATTCCACCCTAGAAAAAACGATAGTTAATTTTTACTTGATAATAATTGAAATGAACAAAAGGTATTTAAATTTTTTTGTTTTCTTTTGAAGTTTAGCTCATCTCCTGGACTTCGAGCGTAACAAATTTTAATAGCACTCTGGTATTAACCATATGAAAATAATTTTTAATTGTATAAGCAATGTTGCAGGAGGCGGTGTTCAAAACTCAGCCAACTTTATATATTATGCTTTAAAAGATAAAAGGCATGAATATCTATTTTTGGTATCGCGTCCGGTTAATTCAGTATTAGAGTCCTGGGGGGTTAATCATAAAAGCATTATCGTATTTGATGATCGAAAGAGGGTTTTAGATACACAGCGCAAAGTTCGGTGGTTAGAGAGAGAGTTTAAACCTCAATTGGTTTATACTATGGCTGGCCCCAATTTACTCTGCTTTAAATCATTTCACATGTTGGGAACAAGTAACCCTTATATTACCCACGCAAAAAAAATAAACTATTTTTGGGATAGAAGTATATTAAAAGGAATTAAAAGCATTTGCTCGGCAATGTTTAAGGGATGGATAGCAAGACTGTCAGGTGACTTTTATGTTTTTCAAACTCCAACTTCGAGGAAAGGGTTTTGTAAAAGGTTTCTATGCCCAATTAATAAAACAGCTGTAATCCCAAATGCGATTGGTGCAGACTTTGTTGATAATATAACGTCGTATACGCCTTGGTCTGGGGTTGATAGACCAAAAGTTATTTTATGTGCATCTGCATATTATTCACACAAGAATATAGAAATATTATTTAGGACTGCTAGGCTTTTGAAAGAGCGAGGTGAATTAAACGTAAAATTTTTACTTACAATTGATAACCAGTCCTTTAGTGAATTAACTCAGAGATACGATAACTCTGACAATATGATTTTAAATATAGGTCCATATAACTACTCTAAAGCCATAGATATATATAAAAAAGCAGATGCTATCGTGCTGCCAAGTCTCCTTGAAACATTTTCTACTGTTTATATTGAGGCTATCGCGCTAGGCTTGCCAATATTTATTCCAAAAGAAAGCTTTGCAAAAGATATTTGTCAAGATTATGCGATATATTATGACTCCTTATCCGAGATCTCTCTTATGAATGCAATTGTCTCCTCTGAAAATGATGAGGTGGAAAGTTATAAGAATAGAATAAAGTCTATAATTCTTTCTGGTTATGGGAATCAGGAAGAGCGATATGAAAAAATAGCACTTCTTTTTAATAGGGTCGCCGAGCTCCATAATCTATAGTTATGATATTTAATGTCGCGGTCGATATATCATGGCTATTAATTTGGCAGCTATACTAAATAGCTCTTATCATTTGGTGGCTTGATATTTCATAAATCCGTCTCGCTTAATAATCTTTAAATTAATTGGTTAAAGTATGGGATTCATCCGATTTTCAAAAAAATATTTTACTCGATTACCCTCTTTCGTTGGTAGGTCAGTCTCAATGATCCCTTATGATTATAGGCCAGGGATTGGCAGGATTTATCGTACGCGAAAGCGTTCGATACTAGAATCTGAGCATTTTACAGTGGAGCAGAAGAAAGAGTTTGTTTTTAATCGTGTTAAAGCTATAGCAGTTTATGCCTTTAATAATATTCCATTCTACAAAGAGCTTTATCAAAATAACGGTATTAACCCTGAGAGTCTTAAAACTTTTGATGAACTGGATAGCTTGCCGATTATAACAAAAGCAGATTTACAAAGTGTTCCGCTGGAATTCCGATCATTTGGAATAAAAGGTCGTTTGTTAGAAAATACCGGGGGTAGCAGTGGGCATCCGTTAGAGCTTTACATCGAGCCCAATAGTGTTGGGCATGAGTGGGCGCATATGCACTATATCTGGAAAAAGCTTGGATTTAAGCAGTCAGATTTAAAGGTGGTTTTTGGCGGTAGAGCTGATGTAGAAAATGTTGTCCAGTATGACTCTGCGAGGCACCAGTTCAATGTGGACATATACAGTGGTTGGCAAAGCGTAGCAGATAAACTTCTTCAAATATTCGATAAATATTCACCTAAATACTTACATGGCTATCCTAGTTCTATTTTTGATTTTATGATATGGCTAGATAACAACAATCATCCGCTCTTACCAATCATGCGTAATCATATAAAAGGTATGTTTCTTGGATCAGAGTTACCTTCGCCACATTTACGTTCAACAACAGAAAAAATATTAGACTGTAAAAGTATTTCTTGGTATGGGCATACCGAACGCTCGATATTAGCGTACGAGGAAAGTGCTCCTGGTATTTATTCTCCGTTTGTGACTTATGGCTTTGCAGAGATGATAGACGATGGTCGTTTGATATGTACGAGCTACTACAATAGAGCCTCACCATTGATAAGATATGATACGGGTGATCGGATAGAAGGGAACTTAAATCACGGTTTACTTGAGAGTTTTACAATAAGTGATGGTCGTGAAGGTGAGTACGTACTTGATAAATTAGGGAATAAAATATTTCTTACAGGACTGGTTTTTGGCCGTCACCATCGCTTATTTGATATAGCTCGACATATACAAATATATCAGCCTCGTATAGGAGCAGTGGTTGTTCTTGTTACGCCAAGAGACGAATTAACTCCGGAGGATGCATCTGAGTACTTTGATACATCTAATGTACAGCTGGATTTTGAATTTAGAGTTATTGCCGAACCGATTCGTACCAAAGTAGGTAAGGTCCCTTTATTGGTCAAGAACGTGTAATCAGGCTTTTTTTGTCGACGTCATATTATATGAGATTTAAATGAAACAGATTCTTCAAAACTTAGGTAATGGTGAAACCATTCTTGCTGATGTTCCATGTCCTCATAATAAAGTAGGGCATCTGCTAATAGCCAGTAGTCAAACTTTAGTTAGCGCCGGTACTGAACGTATGCTCGTGGATTTTGGCAAAGCTAACTTTATTGAAAAAGCGAGGCAACAGCCCGATAAAGTTAAAATGGTTCTTAACAAAGTTCGCACTGATGGGATTATGCCGACACTTGAAGCTGTTCGGTCCAAATTAGATCAGCCCCTTCCTCTTGGATATTGTAATGCCGGGATTGTATTAGACAGCAGGGTACCCGGATATGAGATAGGAGACCGAGTGGTTTCTAATGGTCATCATGCTGAGGTAGTACGTGTACCACAAAATCTTTGTGCAAAAATCCCCGATAATGTTGACGACGAATCAGCTGCTTTTACGGTATTGGCGTCAATAGGGTTGCAGGGTGTTCGCTTGGCTCAACCTACGTTAGGCGAATGTGTTGTTGTTACTGGGTTGGGGCTGATCGGGCTCTTGACGGTTCAGCTTTTACGGGCGCATGGTTGTCGAGTATTGGGAATAGATTTCGATTCTCGTCGATGTGAATTAGCATGTAATTTCGGAGCTGAAACAGTTGATCTTTCTAAAGGGGAAAATCCCATCGAGATCGCAGCATCTTTTTCTCGAGGAAGAGGAGTTGATGCTGTAATCATTACAGCTGCTACAAAAAGTAATGAACCAGTACATCAAGCCGCACAAATGTGCCGTAAACGAGGGCGTATTGTATTAGTGGGAGTCGTTGGGCTTGAATTATCGCGTGCTGATTTCTATGAAAAAGAACTGAGCTTCCAGGTATCCTGTTCATATGGACCGGGGCGCTATGATCCTGAGTATGAAAATAAGGGGCACGATTACCCTGTGGGATTTGTACGTTGGACTGAGCAGCGTAACTTTGAAGCTGTGCTAGATATGATGTCTACCGGAGCTTTGAACGTAAAACCTTTAATCACCCATCGATATATGCTCGAAGAGGCTATAGAAGCCTATCAAACTCTGTCTAACCCATCTGCACTTGGAATTCTATTATCCTACCCAAATTCTAATGAAAGCAAAGTTGATTTAAGACGAAAAATTACACTTAATGCTAAAGAGGAATATTTACCAAGTGATGTTGTTTGTGCTTTTCTAGGCGCGGGCAACTATGCATCACGAGTACTTATTCCAGGATTCAAAGCTGGCGGAGCTAAACTGCATACATTAGCAAGTAGCGGCGGGGTGTCCGGGGTTCATCATGGTAAAAAGCTTGGATTTACGTATACCGTTACTGACGAAACAGAAATCTATAATGATAGTGAAAGCAATACTGTAGTGATTGCAACGCAACATAACCTGCATGCGAAGCAGGCGTTGTTAGCATTGAACGCAGGTAAGCATGTTTTTGTTGAAAAACCTTTAGCTTTAACGTTGGAAGAATTGGATGAACTAGAAGCAGCTTATGAGCAGACCGCTGGCAAGCAACATCTCATGATTGGTTTTAACCGTCGGTTTGCCCCCTTGGTTCAGCTAATGAAAAAGCTGCTGTCTTCTACCCAGCAACCTAAAAGCTTTATTATGACGATGAATGCTGGAGCAATTCCAGCTGAACATTGGACACAAGACCCAAATGTTGGTGGCGGACGTATTTTGGGTGAAGCTTGTCACTATATCGATTTAATGCGATTTTTGGCGGGTAGTGAGATTACTGACTTTAATGCGACCAAAATGGGTGATGTTCCTGGTGTAGAGGTGAGCGAAGATAAAGCAAGTATCACTCTTACGTTTGCCGATGGATCGTTTGGTACAATTATGTATCTGGCAAATGGTGGGAAATCATTCCCGAAAGAGCGCATTGAGGTTTTCTCCAACGATGCGGTTCTTCAACTTGATAACTTTAAAGCGCTGCGCAGTTACGGATGGCCTGGCTTTAAAGGAAAAAAACTTTTAAGCCAAGACAAAGGGCAAAATGCATGCGCAGCGGCTTTCATTCAAGCAATTCAACAAGGTAAACCAACCCCCATTCTAGCCGATGAGATCTTTGAGGTCTCACGAGTGTCAGTAAAAGTAGCACAAAGTTTAAAAGGACAACTCTAATGCAACCGAGCATTGTTACCTTAGGTCTGGGCTATATCGGCCTTCCAACTTCCGCTTTAATCGCCTCACATAAGATCCCTGTCAATGGTGTTGATATCTCACAACACGTGGTCGATACCATTAACGCAGGAAAAATTCATATTGTTGAGCCTGAGCTTGATCAGGCGGTTGCGAAAGCAGTCGCAGAAGGGTTTCTAAAGGCCAGTACTAAGCCAGTTGCAGCAGATGTTTATTTGGTGGTGGTTCCTACACCGT
This sequence comes from Pseudidiomarina indica, assembly GCF_900104245.1. Lineage (GTDB taxonomy): Bacteria > Pseudomonadota > Gammaproteobacteria > Enterobacterales > Alteromonadaceae > Pseudidiomarina > Pseudidiomarina indica. Next base: position 145,847 of record NZ_FMXN01000002.1, on the reverse strand, counting down.
TTAAAGGGGGGAGCCATGAGCCTGATATTTCGTACATTCAGTCAGCAACGGATAGCATTATTCCGTTTTTGAAAGAAGGCGATCTATACATTATTGAATCCACATCGCCGGTGGGTACCACCCAACGCATGCAAGATTACATTTACTCGCAGCGTCCAGAGTTGAAGAACAAACTGTTTATTGCGTATTGCCCTGAACGAGTGCTCCCAGGTAACGTAATGCATGAGCTGGTTCATAATGATCGCGTTATCGGCGGAGTTGATGAAGCATCAACGGATAAAGCCTGTGCGTTCTATGGTCAGTTTGTTAAAGGGGAGCTGCATCGCACGAATGCGCGCACCGCCGAGATGTGTAAGTTGGTTGAAAACTCATCCCGTGATGTGCAAATCGCTTTTGCTAACGAGCTTTCAATTATTTGTCAAAAAGCGGACATTAATGTTTGGGAACTGATCAAGCTGGCGAACAAACATCCGCGTGTCAATATCCTTCAACCGGGTAGCGGGGTAGGTGGGCACTGTATTGCGGTTGATCCTTACTTTATTACTGCTGAGTTCCCGATGGAATCTCAAATTATTGGTAAAGCGCGCGAAATTAATAACTATAAGGCCTTTTGGTGTGCCGCCCAAATTCGTGATGCGATTACCCAGTTTACCTTGAAAGAAGGCAAGGCGCCTAAGGTGGCCTTGATGGGGCTTGCATTTAAACCAAATATCGATGACCTTCGCCAATCACCTGCTATTTACATCACACAACGAGTGTTGCAAGAAGCGAACGATGAAACTTATTACATTGTTGAACCCAACGTTGAGGAACATTCAGTGTATAAGTTAACGGATGTAACTGAAGCAGCGAACAATGCTGACATCATCGCGTTTTTAGTCGCGCACAATGAATTTAAACAACTTGATATACCACAAGGAACGCAAGTTTTAGACTTCTGTGGAGTAACTCAATGAAAGTATTAACGGTATTCGGTACGAGGCCTGAAGCCATTAAAATGGCACCTTTGGTCAAAGCTCTGGCTGCTGATAAGTTTTTCGAGGCAAAAGTATGTGTTACGGCACAACACCGTGAAATGCTTGACCAAGTATTAGAGTTATTCGATATCACGCCAGATTACGACCTAAACCTAATGAAGCCTGGCCAAGATCTTTATGATATTACCTCTGGGGTGTTATTGGGCTTGCGCAAGGTATTGCAAGAGTTTCAACCAGACATGGTATTGGTGCACGGGGATACTGCGACAACTTTTGCTGCAACCCTAGCTGCATTTTATCAGCAAATTCCTGTGGGGCATGTTGAAGCAGGGCTCCGCACTGGTGACATGTATTCCCCGTGGCCTGAAGAAGCGAATCGTGTTCTAACCGGGCGATTGGCCGCCGTACACTTTGCTCCAACCCAGCGGAATCAGGACGCTTTATTAGCTGAAAAGGTTAACCCAGATACCATTACCGTGACCGGCAATACCGTTATAGATGCTCTGCAATGGGTCGTGAATAAAATTGATTCATCGGTGGAGCTAAAAAGCCAAATTGATCAGGTTTTAACAGAAGCAGGACTAGATACTTCCGTACTAGCTAATCGCTACGTTTTAGTCACCGGGCACCGTCGGGAAAACTTTGGTAGTGGTTTTGAAAATATTTGTTCTGCACTAAAAGATTTAGCGACAGCCAACCCCGATGTTCATTTTATTTATCCTGTGCATTTGAACCCCAATGTACAAGAGCCAGTAAAACGCTTGTTGGGTGATCTTAATAACATCCATTTGATTAAGCCGTTAGGTTATGAGCCCTTTGTTCATTTAATGCAGAACTCATATCTAGTACTCACCGATAGTGGTGGGGTGCAAGAAGAAGCACCAGGGTTAGGAAAGCCTGTACTGGTGATGCGAGACACCACTGAACGCCCAGAAGCTGTAGAAGCAGGAACCGTACGTTTATTGGGAACAAATGTCTCAGTAATTCGGGAAGCTGTTCAAGGGCTTCTTGATGATACAGCGTTGTATACCACGATGTCACAAGCTCATAACCCCTATGGCGATGGTAAAGCATGTGAGCGAATCCTTCAGTTCTTGAAAATACAATGAAGCTAATTAGCAAATCGCTTTTATTGTTTAGGACAGTACGCCACCTTCGTCTACGGCAGGTGGCGTTTCAATTATTTTATCGAATCAGAGTTAAGCCTAAGGTTGCCACTAGCCAATCCGTAGCGTTGCGAGATTCTAAAAAAGGTTGGGAAGGGGAATTAACTGGAGCACAGTCATTTTTTCCACCTTATACGTTCGAGTTTTTGAACAAAAAAGAGAATGTATCAACTAGAGAAGCTTGGAATAATCACAACTTACCCAAACTATGGTTATACAACCTACATTACTTCGATGACTTAAACGCTCCTAGTAGTAACGAACGGACTTCTTATCACAGAGACTTGGTACTGCGCTGGATCACCGAAAACCCAGTTATGCATGGAAACGGTTGGGAGCCTTACCCTCTATCATTACGAATTGTGAACTGGATAAAATGGCTAAAACGTTTTCCGGAAATGTGCGAAAGCGCGGTTTTAAGTAGTTTGCACACACAAACTAAAGCCTTGGAGAAACAGCTTGAATTTCACATATTAGCAAATCACCTATTTGCTAATATTAAAGCACTCATCTTTGCGGGATATTTCTTCAAGGGTCCTGAAGCGGAAAGGTGGTTAAAAAAAGGACTTGATCTATTAAGCCATGAACTTTCAGAGCAGTTTCTTCCTGATGGAGCCCATTATGAACGCTCACCGATGTATCACTGCATTCTAATTTGGGACGTATTAGATCTAATTTGCCTATTGCGAGATAGCGATAGTAATAAAAAAATAGTTACTCACTTAGTTGAAGTGGCTCAACGAGGGGTAGGCTGGCTAGAGAAAATGCTACATCCCGATGGAGATATCCCTTTCTTTAACGATAGCACATTTGGTATAGCGCCTACCTTTTATTCAATTAAGAAATATGCAACTGAGCTAAATATTTCTTCTCAGTCTATGCCACTTAATGAAAGTGGGTTCGCCGTATTAAAATCCAAAAAGCTGCACATGATTATGGATATTGGAGAAATTGCTCCAACATATCAACCAGGTCACGCTCATGCAGCAGTTTCTTCTTTTGAATTGTCTGCTTTTGGTAAGCGTGTGTTTGTGAACTCTGGAATTAGCGAGTACGGAATTAGTGCTGAACGCTCGTTTCAACGTTCATCAGCTGCGCATAACACGGTTACAGCCATTGTTGCAGCCAAAGAGATTAGTAGTTCAGAAATGTGGTCTGGTTTTAGAGTCGCCCGCCGCTCTAAAGTGAATTCGAGCGCATTAGCAAGAACTGTAACATGTGAAGTTGAAGGGTTTTATGATGGCTCTAAAAAATGTAGGCATCGTCGGCACGTTATGCTTTCAGAAGAAGATGAGCAGTTAATTATATTGGATAACTTATACTCTGTAGATAGTGCCCGCGCTTATTTTTACCTTCATCCTGATTGGGGGATTAGAGTCGAAGGTGGCATTGTATACATCTCGGATGAAAGTCATGTTATTAAAGTTGAGTTTAAAGGGGATAACATGAATGTGATTAATGAGCCAGCATACTGGAATTGTGGCTTTGGAAAGCAGATTGAAAATCAACGAATTGTTGTAGAATTTACGAGTAAGCTAGGGATGCTGATCACATTATGAAAATCCTATTTCTAAGTTACTATTTTGAACCAGATTTATCTGCGGGTTCATTCAGAGCAACAGCTCTTATCAAAGAGCTTTCAGAACGCTTGCCAAAAAACAGTGAAGTTGATGTTATTACAACGCAACCCAATCGTTATCATACATTTAAGTCAGATAGTCTTGCTATAGAAAAGCGGGAAAATATTTCAATTCATCGGGTTCAGTTACCTAACCATAAAAATGGATTTTTTGATCAAGCACTAACTTTTAGACACTATGCTAGTTATGTAAAAAAAATAGCCAAGAAAAATCGATATAACATGGTTGTGGCAACATCCTCTCGATTAATGACAGCCGTGCTTGCTTCATATATTGCTCGCAAACAGAAATCAAAGCTCTATCTGGATATACGAGATATTTTTGTTGATACTATTTCTGGCGTATTTCCCTTGTATATCACGGCTTGGGCTGTTCCAATATTTGGCGCATTAGAAAAATATGCAATCAAAAAAGCTGATCATGTCAACTTAGTGAGTGAAGGCTTCAAAACATATTTTGATGAAAGATATCCGACAGCAACTTTCAGCTATTATACAAATGGTATTGATGATGTTTTTATGAACTACCAATGGCCAACTAATCTTGAAGAAAATAGCGAGCGGATTATTCTTTATGCAGGCAACATGGGAGATGGTCAAGGGCTACATTTGATTGTACCAGAACTGGCTCAATCATTGGGCAAACGTTATAAGTTTAGATTGATTGGCGATGGTGGAAAAAGATCGTTGCTAGTTAGCAAGATTAATGAGCTAGAATTAGATAACGTTGAGATATTGCCCCCGGTAAAAAGAGAAACGCTGCTTACTGAGTATGCAAAAGCTCACATATTATTCTTACATCTTAATGATGTCCCCGCATTTGAGAGAGTACTTCCTTCTAAGCTGTTTGAATATGCAGCGACTGGAAAGCCTATTCTTGCCGGTGTAGGAGGATATGCTGCTAAGTTCGTTAGCTCTCAGATTGATAATGCGGCAGTCTTCAATCCATGTAATGTACAACAAGCTGTGCAACGGATTGAGCTATTAAGCTCCGAGATTCAAGTGAGAGAGAGGTTTTTGAGTAAGTACTCGAGAAAGGCGATTAGTCGTGGGCTAGTGTCGAGTATTCTACAACCTAACAGTAGTAACAATGGACTGTGCTAGTGTTTTGCTAGACATGTAAATTTAAACAACCTAGATGTAACATCAACTCGCAGTAAGGAAGTTCAATGGACGCATGGCTAATAATGCTTTCTGCATTTTTGCTTTCAAGCTTTTTAAGTTGGGGGCTAATTCCAGTCGCATGGAAAGTAGGGCTTGTCGATAAGCCGTGCGAGCGTAAGAAGCATGTGGGAAGTATCCCACTTGTTGGTGGTATTGCAGTTTTTGCGGCAACCGTTATCGTGTTTTTGACCTATTTTCACCTTTCACTCGATCTTGTTTTATTCATCGTCGCATCAACCTGTATGGTAGCAATAGGGGTAATAGATGATCGTTGTGATTTGAGTGTTAGGTTACGTATAGTTGCTCAGTTGGCGGTAGCATCGCTTATCGTATTCGGATCGGGCACCTATATCTCCTCACTCGGGAACCTATTCGGGTTAGGTGTTATAGACTTAGGAATTTGGGGCTATCCATTCACTTTATTAGCAATTATGGCTGCGATGAATGCTTACAACATGGTTGACGGCATTGATGGTCTGTTAGGTTTGCTAGCGACGATAGCTTTCTTTGGGATTGCCTTGCTTGGGGTCACTCACAACCAAACATTCACGGTCATCAGTGCGCTTGTGATCACCTGTGCTTTGGTTCCCTTCCTGATGAGAAACGTTGGATTTCCAGTGAAAACCGCAAGAAAGATATTCATGGGGGATGCCGGCTCCATGTTTATTGGTTTAGCGATTGTGTGGTTATTGGCATTACTTACGAATACAAGCCATATTAGCGATAGCGGAACGTCAGTTCGCCCAGTGGCTGTGCTGTGGTTAATCGCGGTACCCATCATGGATATGCTAGCCATCATGGTACGACGTATTTATAAGCGTCAGTCACCTTTTAAACCAGATAGAAATCACCTACATCACATTTTCCTAAATGCTGGTTGTGATACGAAACAAACGTTAGGAATTATTGGTACGTACGCTTTGAGTCTTCTAGCTTTAGGGATGCTGCTAGAATGGTTGATGGTGCCGGAAGTCGTGGTGCTCACAGTGTTTTTCGCTGTGTTTGCTGTCTATTGTTATACCATTAATAGTGTCGGTTATGTAACGAAACTATGGGCAGTGTTAACTCGATTATTTTAAGACAGCGTCAACGACTTGTTGTGGCGCCATCGCTAGTCATTAATACAACGAAACATTAGAAAGGTTATTCAGCGTTATGAAAATTCTAGTCACAGGGACAGCAGGCTTTATCGGTCACTTCGTCGCATTGAAATTGCTCGAAATGGGGCACGAGGTGGTCGGCTTAGACAGCATTAATGACTATTACGATGTTGGGTTAAAGTACGGACGCTTGGAAGAGGCGGGATTTACGCGGGCTGCCGTTGTTCCCGGTCAACTGATTCAATCAGATAAATACGCCAGCTATCGATTTGTTCAAGGGCTTCTTGAAGATCGCGAGCTGATTAATCAGCTATTTGCCACCGAAGGTTTTGATGCGGTTTGTAATCTAGCGGCGCAAGCGGGTGTACGTTATTCGCTACAAAACCCTCACGCATACATTGATTCAAATATCATCGGGTTCATGAATATTCTTGAAGCCTGCCGCCATCATAATGTGAAGAATTTAAGCTATGCATCCAGCTCGTCGGTGTATGGCCTGAATGAAACCATGCCGTTCTCAACCTCCCATAACGTGGATCATCCCGTGAGCTTGTACGCTGCCACGAAAAAATCGAATGAGCTGATGGCGCATACCTATGCCCACTTATACGGCATTCAGTGTACTGGCTTGCGGTTCTTTACTGTGTATGGACCTTGGGGACGCCCTGATATGGCCCCGTTCTTGTTTACCAAAGCAGCGTTTAACGGTGAAACCATTAAGGTGTTTAACCACGGCAAAATGAAGCGTGACTTTACCTACATTGATGACATTGTTGAAGGCGTGGTGCGGGTCATTGAAAAGCCGTGTACGGCCAACGCTTCCTGGAGCGGTTTAACTCCTGATCCTTCCAGCTCGTCTGCGCCCTATAAGATTTACAACATTGGCAACAGCGATACCGTTGAATTGATGGACTTCATTCAAGCGGTTGAAGCCGCCGCCGGCGTCGAGATTGCCAAAGAGTTTATGCCCATACAACCCGGCGACGTCGTTGCGACATACGCTGACGTAACCGACCTTACCGAAGATATGGGCTACCGCCCGTCTACGCCAGTCACTGAGGGCATGCGGCGGACTGTTGCTTGGTACCGCGACTTCTACAACGTGTAACACGTGTTGTATATTCAGTAAAATCTAATTTAGACAAACGCGAAATAATAAGTTATGATGAGCTCATCGTCTTAAAGTGGAAAGGAGCTTGTTATGACGGTTGATAATGGTGTTCGTGTTTTTGCTGGAATGATGGTGTTGGTGTCGTTGGCATTAACGGCTTACGTTCACCCGAACTTTGTTTGGTTAACGGCGTTTGTTGGCCTCAACCTTATTCAAAGTGCGTTCACAGGGTTTTGCCCAGCTGCTTCATTGTTGAAAAAGCTGGGACTTAAATAGTCGCGTTGACTTAAACGTCACATAAAAAGGCCGAGGTGTTTGGCTCCACCTCGGCCTTTCTTATTTCTGGCGTGCTGGCAAAAGCGCGGTTAAACCATCGAGCGCAGCAATTGCTTGTCGCCACACAGGTGGTGTTTCACGGCCATCACAATATGGCCAACAATGGCCAGCAGCAGGAGCCATGCGACCGGGGAGTGCAATTCCCCCAGTTGCGCCATCCAGGCAATTTCAGCACCGCGCTCAACCAGTTGGCAGCCGAATACTTTCAAGCCGTAACCGTTGCCGACCATCTTGCAAATGCCCAGTAACGGCATAACAGTAAGCAGGCCATACAAGCTAATGTGACCGAGTTTGGACCACAGGTTGGCGGCTTGTGGGTTCACCGGCCGCTGATTCAGTTGGGTGAAGGCCCAAATCATGCGGGCAATCACCAACACCAGCAGAAAAGCACCTATGTTGATGTGGTAGGGCACGAGGGTTTCACCCACCCAATGCTCCCCATCGTTGATGCGGTCAAAAAATTTGGCGAACTGCCACAGCACTAAAATTGCAGTAAACCAATGGAAGAACCTTGAAACTGCACCGTACTGGTGCTGTTGATCGTTTATCATTGTTATTGCTCCCATTTATCACGGTTCCGATACCGTTCTAGCCCTATTATTCTCTTTCTTGCCAGAAAAGGCTATGATCGCGCTACCGATTCATTGTATTTTTATAAAAAGTAGCGAGATATTATGAGTTTACCAAATTGTCCTAAGTGCGATTCAAGTTATGTGTATGAAGATCAAGCCTTATTGGTTTGCCCTGAGTGTGCGCACGAATGGAATCCGAACGAAGTGCCTGAGGATGATAGTGTACAGGTGAAAGATGCCCATGGCACGCCATTGGCAGAAGGTGATAAAGTAACGCTCATTAAAGACTTGAAAGTGAAAGGCTCGTCGTTGGTGTTAAAAGTAGGCACCAAAGCGGTCATTAAGCGCTTTGTGGACGGTGATCACGACATTGACTGTAAGGTAGATGGCCAAGGCGACATGATGCTGAAGTCAGAGTTTGTGAAGCGCCAAGGCGGTAAAGACGACTAACGCCACGCGCAGAGGTGGGTGTGAAACTAGGTGTATTCGATAGCGGCGTAGGCGGGTTAACCGTGGCGCGCGCCTTGCAACAAAGCGGCTATTTTAGTGAGCTGCTTTATTACGGTGACACGGCGCGGGTTCCTTACGGGAACAAAGATAAAAGTACGGTCACGCGTTATGCGCTCGAAGCCGTTGAGTTTTTTAACGGTGCCGCGGTCGATGGGGTGGTGGTTGCCTGTAACACGGTGAGTGTTACGGCGCTGGCCACCATGCAGGAATATTCCAACAAGCCGGTGTACGGCGTGGTCGAACCCGGCGTGTTGGCCCTGCAGCAATTGCCTCATGTTACCCAAGACACACCCATTTTAATTATTGCCACCCGTTCGACCATTCAGTCAGGGGTGTATCAGCAACGTCTTGCCGAGTTAGGGTACGGTTCGGTGCAGGCGTTGGCCACGCCCATGCTGGTGCCCATTGTGGAAGAAGCCTTGTATTCGGGCCCGGTGCTGGAAGCGGCGTTACATCATTATTTTGCGGGGGTAGCACGGCCTGAGGTGGTGCTGCTGGGGTGTACGCACTTTCCACTCATTGCCACGCCCATTGCCGAATATTTTGGCGGCGTGCGCACCATTCATTCTGGCGAAGCCATGGTCAGTTGGTTGCAGCAGCAGTTACAGTTGCAGCAGCGCTATGAGCGAACGCCCATTCATATTCTGGCATCCGAAAATGTTGCAGCGGTGCGTCACACCGCGCTGCATTGGGGGCTAACCGAGCTGTAGCTGGCGGCGGTGCGCCAGGCATAGGCGCAGGCTAGCTATAAATGGCTTGGTACCAGATATCGCTTAAAAACTCTGCCAACTCTGCGTCGGTGGGGCATTCTTGTTTAATCACTAAATCCAACGGGGAATCCACATCGCTGAGTAAGCGGCGGGTGAATTCGTCGGTCATGGAGCTGAGTGAAAACACCAGCATTTGGGCTTTGGCTTCTGGCATGCAGGTTCGTTTGGCGATGTTTTTTGCCACCCGCATAATGTAGCTGGAGTTCAGTGAATCATAGAAGTCGGCGAACGAGGGCATCACCAAGCTCACTTGCAAAATGCAGCGCATCAGCCCGGCATTCAGGCGGGCAATTTTCAGCCACGCCAAGTTACTGGTGTATAGCGCCGTGCGGTTATCGCGCCCTTGGGCGGTATTTTGTGCCATGGCTTCATAAATTTGCGTGGAAAAAGCTTCCAGGGTGACCTGGGTGATCTCTTCTTTGTTTTTGAAGTACAGATAGAACACGGCGTTGGAAACTTGGGCGGTTTCGCAAATATCGGATACGCGCAGTTCTTGGTAACCAATTTGATTCAGCAATTGAGCGCACGCCCAAATCAGGGTTTGTTTGGTGCGCTCGCCTTTTTTGGGTGCCGGCGACTCGGTCTGCTGCTCCAGCAACACCTGGGGATAGTCACGGTTTAAAATTGGATGGCTATAGTCGGGCATGGTTGAACAACTCATTTCCTTATTGCTGCTAAAGGCTTGATGTTAGCGTATTTCATTTGGCACTGCCAAGGCTTGCTTGGTAGCGCCGCTGAAACGCGTACAACGAACACAATGACAACAAAATCAAGAGGGCTGGCAACAAGGTAGCGGTGACCAAAATGGCGTGGGTGGCGGTGTCACTTTGGGTGTCGGAACCCGCTAAGAAGCCTCCTTGTTGCAGCGCAACCCCCACTAAAAACGGTGCAATGGCCAAGCCTGATTGTTCGGTGGCAGTCCATAAGCCGGTAAACACCCCTTCAGAGCCAAACCCGTGGCGCTCGCCGTGGTGATGAATGGTGTCGCTGAGCAGCGCGTACGGAATCATTTGAATGGCGGCAAAGCCAAGACCGAAGCCGATGCCGAAGCCAATAAAGTGCCCGTAGGGAATGTGTAAGCCAAAGCAGTACATGGTGACCGAAATAACCATGTAACCGATGGCGCCAATGGCAAAGGCGGTGACTCGTGAGGTCAGCAGCGACAGCTTTTGCCACAGCGGCATGGCCACCATGGCGGTAATAAAGGTGGCGCTTAAGAAGGTACCGGCCGAAGCGGGCGAGAAGCCGTTGGCAAACACCGCCAAGTAGGTGGCCGAGGCCAGCAAAATGCCCACCGCAATAATTTGCAGAATATGGGTGATAATCAAGTAGCTAAACAGCGGCGTCATCACGCCTTTAATTTGCTTGAAAAAGCCAATTTTTGCCACCTTGATGGTGGGTTGCAGTAGCTTTAACGAACGAATCGATAGAATGCTGCACAGCATAAATACCACGCAAATCAGTGCCAGAATCACGGCGGTTTGCTGGTAGGCTCCCAAGGTTTGGCCGAAATGGGCAATCAATAGCGGCGGCAAGCCAGAGCCAAGAATAATCCCCAACATGACTCCCGAGGTGCGGTACGACATAATTTTCAGCCGCACGTTCGGATCACTGGAAAGTTCCGACGGAATGGTAATGTAGGGCACGGCGAATAGGGTGTACGCGGTGGTGGAGAATAAATAGGTGATCAGCACCCACCAAAACGCCAGCGTTGTGCTGGCGCTGCTCGGTACGCTAAACATCAGGATCAAGCCAATGGGCATCACCAACGCACCAAGCAGCATAAAGGGCAAGCGCCGGCCGTACTTGGATTCAAACGTATCGCTCCAGCGCCCGACAATGGGGTTGGTGATCATGTCCCAGAGTTTGGGAATGAGCAGGGCCAGCCCCGCTAGCCCGGCTTCCACGCCTTGCAACTGGGTGAGGTAAAACAAAAGCAACACGGTGGGAGTGGTGCCGAACAGGCCGGTGCCCACCGAACCCAAAGAGAAACCAAGAATTCGCGCGGTGGAAAGCTGCTGATTGATCACAAAGTTACATCCTATTCTGTGGCACTGTTAAGCTGTTCGAGCGCTTGCTCACGCAGCGCTTGGCGATTAATTTTGCCATTGGCTAATTGGGGAATGTCGTGCAAGAACGCAATGAATTTTGGCACTTTATAGTTGGCCAAGCGTTCTTTGCAGTATTCCTTCAGCGCATCGGCGGTGACCGTGCTGCCCGGTTTGGGCTGAATGTAGGCGAAGCCAACCTCATGGTACAGCGCATCGGGCACCGCCACCACAATGCTTTCCAGCACGGCAGGGTGGGCGTTGAGGGTTTGTTCTATTTCGCGAGGGTACACGTTGTAGCCACCGGATTTGAAGCGTTCTTTGGTGCGCCCAGCTAAAGCAACGGTGCCATCGGGGTTTTGGCGGCCTAAGTCACCGGTTTTTAAGTAGCCATCGGCGGTGAAGGCTTCGGCGGTGGCTGCTTCATTGTTCCAATAGTACGAGAAACAGTAGTCGCTGCGGATCTGGATTTCACCCACATCCCCTTCGGCAACGGGCTGATCCTGTTCGTTGGCTAAGCGGAACTCAACGCTGGCAACGGGCGTGCCCACTGTACTGGCTAACACGTCATCGCTGCCATCCAGCACCCATAACACCGAACCCACGGTTTCGGACATGCCGTAGGCGTTCAACACCCGCGGGCAAATGCTGCGTAATTGGCGAATGAGCTCGATGGAAGCAGGGGCGCCGCTGAATAAAATGCATTGCAGCGACGATAAATCAGCCTTGGCAAAGCTTTCGTGGGCTAATGCCAACTGGAACATGGTCGGAATTTGGCCCCACAGGGTAATGCGATGCTTTTGAATCAGTTCAAAGCTTTCTGGCACATCAAACTTGGCTTGCATGACCACACAACCGCCGGCGGCAATCATGCTGGTGGTAATATCGCCAATGGAGCCAATGTGGTTAATGGGCAAGTTATTAATAATGGAGGGCTGCTCTAAATTCAGCAGCTCGGCTTGTTTAATGCTCGCCTTGGTCAGCGCGTATTGGCTAATGACCGCACCTTTGGGGCTACCGGTCGTTCCCGAGGTATAAATCAGTGCTGTTGGCGTGGCTGGCGGCATGTCAAAGTAACTGGGCAGTGTTGCACTTGGCAAGGGTTGCAGCACGTGCTCGGCGGTTAATTCAGCGGTGCCAACCGGCGCAATGGCCAGTTGGCTTCGCTGATCCACTTGCAGGGCGGTGCACACCCACAGGTTTTCCCGCGTACGGAAAAACTCCTGTACTTGTGGGCTGGCGTGCGCCAAGCTGGTGGCATCCAGCCAAATACTTTTTGGCTGGGCGTTGCCCAATACATAGTCCAGTTCAGCAGGGCTGTACTTGGTGTTTAACCCTAACCAGATAGCGCCCAACCGAGCGGCGGCAAATAAATGCACGGGGAACACTAATCCCGGTTGTGCATAAAGCGCGACCACGTCTCCCGGGCCAACCCCTTGCGCGCTAAGATGACGAGCGCAGAGGTCAATTTGGGTGGCGAGTTCAGCATAATCGAGCGTCAGCTCTTGGTGGATAATTGCGGGCGCATTCGGCGTATGAATGCGCCAGTAATTGACCAGATCAAAGAGTTTTTGCTGATAGGCGATATCGGGTAGGGTCACACTCACGTCAGTTCTCCAAAGTTAAGCGTTTTCCAGCGTCATTCGCAACGAATAAGCCTTTCCAAATGGCCACCAAAGCCAGTTTGGTGGAGCCTTCTAACTCCACTTCACAATGGAAGGTGCGTAACCACTCGCCGGGGCGAACTTCTTCTAATGCGGCTAAGGTTAACCGACAGCGAATACGCGCATTCACCGGAACAGGGGCCAGAAAACGTACTTTATCAAACCCATAGTTGAGTGCGATCCCTTCTGGATTGGCCTCGGAGGTGGTCGGCCAATCCAAAATTTCATGGGTAAAGTGCGACAGCATCGATAAAGTCAAAAAACCGTACGCAATGGTGGTTTTGAATGGGCTGTGTTGCTGCGCCCATTCAGGATTCATGTGGTACGGGTCAATATCACGAGTCAGCTTGCCAAACGCATCGATTTCTTCTTGCGTAAAGCTGATCCACTCGGATACCCCCAGTTCTTTGCCAATATCTTCAGCACTAATATTCATGATGACGTCCTTTCCTATTTATTTTTCGTTTTCATTAAAATTGATAGTTCGCTTTGATACCCCAAGTGCGTGGTGCGCCGTAAATTTCGTACGCGCCGCCTAAGTCATCGGCCCGTGCGTTGGTGCGATACTCGGTGTCGGTGAGGTTTTTCACGAACAAGCTGAACTGCCAGTTGCTATCAAATTTGCTAAAGCCCACTTGCAAGTTCACTTTGCCGTACGCACCTTCGGTGAACACGGTTTGCTCAGCCAGGTTACCGATGTAGGTAAAGTTTTGTGAGCTGCGCCAGTCATACATAATTTGCGCAAAGCCGCCGTAGCCACTGGTCAGTTCAAAGTCATGACGCACGAGCAAGTTGGCGCTGAAATCTGGCTTGTAGTTCAGCTCTTTGCCTTCTAACGCAAATTCTTCACCGGTTAATGGCGATAATTGGGTGGCTGCAGAGTCGGTAATTTCACCTTCTGCATGACCAACCATGGCCTGTACCAACCAGTTGTCGCTTAATAGATAAGTTAATTCTAAGTCAAAGCCGTACACTTCCGCGTCGCCAATGTTCTGGAAACGGTCCAGCGTGACCCCGCCTTGGGCTGGAACCCGCGCGCTGCCTTGCAGGTTGCTGTAGTCGTAATAGAAAGCTGACGCGTTTAGACGCAAACGACGGTCAAGTAAATCTGACTTCACCCCAAACTCATAGCCGTTGATGGTTTCTGAATCGTACTTTTCAGCCCCTTCGTTACTTAATACTAAGCCGCCTGGGAAACCGCCCGATTTAAAGCCGCGCGATAATGAGGCATAGGCCAAGAAGTCACGGTTGGCTTGGTAGTTTAAGGTGACTTTGCCCGATACGTCGTCAAAGCTGGCGTCCGGTTGGGTGGCGTCAACTAACAACATACCCTCGTTCGGATCGGTGCCGCCCACCGGCCCATATAAATGGGTTTGGCCCGCAAAGCTCTTGTCTTCTTTGGTAAATCGTAATTCAGTGATCAGGCTCAACCGGTCGGTGAGGGAGTAATCCGCTCGGCCGAAAATTGCCAGTGCTTCGACGTCTTGCTCATACAGCTGATGCACGCGGGTGTGGCCAAAGCCCACCGGGATAATGCCTTGGGTGCCAATAATGGTGGAATCTTCATCCAGCGATTCTTTGGCGTAGTTGATGCCCGCAAGCACGCGTAAATTATCGAAATCGTAGGCTAAGCGGAATTCTTGGCTAAACGATGAGATTTCGGTTTGGTAATAGATGTCTTGGTACGAACCACCCACTGCGTCCCAGTCGTTCGGGCGCGCATGGTCAAATGATTCCCAATGGGTGATTGAGGTCAACTGAATGTCGTTGTCGGTATGGTAGTTCATGGCCAAGGTCGCGCCAATGGAGCGGTTATCGAGGCGGTTAATGGTGGAGCTGGCGCTGTCATGCACGCCGACTAAGCCCAATTCTTCGACCGTTTGACCGGTAATAGTGGCGCAATGGCTGTCGTCACGATAGCCCGCTAACAACGACGAACACACAGCATTGGTCAGTGCGCCATCGGCCAGTCCTGGCACCATGGTGTCACTGCCTTCCCAAATGCCGATAGGGCGGAGCAGGTCGAAGTCAGACTTGTTTTCGCCACCAAAGATTTTCAAGTTGGCGTTGAATTTGTGGTTGGCTTCGTAATAGAACTGCACGCGCGTGGCCCATTCATCTTGTGCGCCATGGCCGGTGCGGGTAAATGAGCCGGCACCATCGGGCTGCACACTGTGCATGTAGGTGTTGTCGCTGCTCACGTGGCGGCCAGAAATACGCATCGCCAACTTGTCGGTGATCACCGCGTTATAGGCACCTTCGAGCTCCACTTTGGCATATTCACCAATGCCGAAGTCAAGGTAACCGCTGTTGCCTGCCAAACTGGGCTTGGCGCTAATCACTTGGATGGCGCCGGCGTTGGCGTTACGGCCGTACAAGCCGCCTTGTGGGCCTTTCAGTACTTCAATTCGTTCGAGGTCATAAAATGACGAAGCCATCAAGGCAACTGATGGCTTGTAAATTTCATCATCGTAGAAAGCGGCGGCGGGGCTGTTGTTGACGCGGAAGTCGGCTAAGCCCACGCCGCGAATAAACACCACGGGCACGCCGCCCCCGGTGGCCTCTAACAATTGCACGTTAGGAATAAGTGATACCAAGCCATCCACATCGCTCACGCCAGCTTCTAGCAAGTCTTCGCCAGAGAAGCTGTTGAGCACCATACCGGTTTCTTGAATGGTGCTGACGGTTTTTTCTGCCGTGACGGTGATGTGTTCAAGCTGGCGGGTATTCACCGGCTCTTGTGGGTCGTTGTCTGTTTCTTGTGCGACTACAGCCATAGGGGCGGTAAGTGCAAACAGGATTGCTGAACTTAACAGGGAAAGCTTTAGCGGGTTTCGCAGAGTTTGCTGAGTAGCCATAATTGTTCCTATTTCCTGGTTGTTATTTCTTATCGTTATCGTTTACGAAAAAACTGATACTGACGTTAGTTTTGTTTAATTGGAGAGGAAACACAAGATAAACATGTTTGATATTTGAGTGATCCGATCAGTTAAATGGCATTAACTAAAGTTCGGAACCTCATAAATATGGCGTCTATTTCGGATATGAGCATGCTGAATCTTGAATTGATTCTAGAGCTGCATAGCAAGAGCAATAACTTAATTGTTTTCAATAGGAAAACTCATTGTTGACATTTAGTTAACATATGCGCAGCATCTCTATATAAGGATTGTGGGGGAAACTCCCCCCCCTTATTCTCAAGGAGGGCGATTTATGAAAGTCATGATAGCTGCGTTGTGTTTTTTAATGATTGGAACTGTCAGCGCAAAACCGAGCATTTTTCAGCATGATATTCCGTTGCCTGCAATGCAATTTTTAAGTTCGGGAATGCCAAATAATGCGCCTGCTCTTTATATGTGGAATGAGCAAGGCGACCCCATTTCTTTCTACGATTTGGAAGGAATCCGAGAGGCTTTTTCTGAGCCTCAAGCGATTCCAGAAATGTCGCTTACCAAGCAGCAATATCAAGGGTTCACGTTTTTAGAAACCTATTTGTCTGATAAGGGGGTTTGGCAACAAGGTCAAAAAATTGCTGTGTTACACGTTATTGATCCGCAACTGAGTTCTTGCCCACCCTGCCAAGAAGCTGAAGAAATCTTAGTTAATTTCTTTCAAAAGAATGCGGCTGAGAGTACAACTGAGTATGTGCTGATTAAAACACTCATGACCAATGAGTAGCTAAACCAACAAAAATGTCCTGATTTCTGATAAGGATAGCTAGTAGCAGGCTAGTAGGAGAAAAGGGATAGCGATGTACTATGGATTGTGGCGGTATTGGGTTCAGGCGAAAAAGGAGCTGCTGACGCTGGGAAGCGCCTTTGGTTTGCTGTTTGCGTTTATTACGTTATTGGCCATGGTTGCGTTGGGCGGCGCCTTTAGTAAGGGAAATCAACAGCTATTTGCGGTTGGAGTGCAAAACTCGAGCGGTTCTTTGTCTCATATTAGCCCCTTTGTCAGTGAGATTTTGGATGACATTGCGGGGGTGCAAAATCGCTTGGTGTGGTCACAAAACAACAACCAAGTAGAGTTGTTCGGCCAGGAACAAAATTTAACGATTATCTTTACCAATAGCCAATACCTGTCCATGCTGAAACCGAAGTTCTTCAATGGGGCGCATCGGTATCAGTGTGACCCGAAGTGCACCTTGGTGGGCGCGGCGGTTGCAGCCAAATTTGGCCAGCCTGAAACCATTCGCGTGGGCGGGCAATTGTACGAGGTGACCGCCACCTTCGATCAAGACAGTTTTGAATTCCCCGGTGGGCAGCCCGCCGACATTATTTTAGATATTTCCCAATTCGCTGTGGCATCCAGCATGAGCCAAATGTTTACCATGATGGCCACTCATTTTACCGATATTTCGGCAGCACAAATCGCGGACTTTATTCCTGTTTTTCGTACCTTGATTGAAGTGTCTCCAGCCACTGACCACGCTATTTTGCGAGCCCAAGTTGCCGAGGCATACGACAATCAAAAACATCTGTTTGGCGATATTCGTCGCATGATTAGTCTACTGGGCTCGGATGATAAAACCTTGGGCTTGATTCAAGGCCCGTTTTTTGACCAGAAAGCCAAGGACAACATGCAACTGATGCAGATGTTGTTTTTGGTTGCCGCGCTGCAATTATTTTTGGTCACTGTGGTGAACATTGTCAGTGTGATCACTCGCTTTAATTTGATGCGTGCTTATGAGAACAGCTGCCGTTATGCGCTTGGCGGGCATCGCTGGAGCCTGTTTTTAAATAACATTTATTTTATTCAGCCGATTATGTGGGTTGCGGCGGGCGTGGGGTTACTGAGCCTTGGGGTGCTCCATGCGTTATCTGCGGAGGTGCTAAAAGCGCATTTGGCAATCACACTGCCGCCGCTGTTGAGCTTGGTTATGGCGTTTGCGGCGCTCATGGTGATTGTGGCGCTGTGTTTGCCTGCATTGCTGAATGTGAAGGTGCTGCTCAAGGGCTTAACCACGGCGAAAACAACGCTAACGCGCGCAACTATTTTGCAGGTGCGCGGGTTAAATATTCTGTTATTTGCGTTAGCCACCATCAGTGTCTTTTTGGCCTTATCGACGTTTAGCCACTGGCAGGCATTAAAGCAGCGCGGTACGGAAAATATTTTACCAACCGCCCAAATGATACACATGATGCGGACGGGCGAGGGGCCTATTGATCCCCGTTTCGAAAGTGTGATGCGTGCCATTGAACAGAGAATTCCCACGGCTGGATTTTTAAGTGTGTTGCCGGGTGATCGTAATTTGGGTTTTAAGAGTTTGCAGTTCAATGATGAGCAATGCCAAGCACAATTTGATGGGTGGGAGAATCGGTTTTATGGCAGTCCATTTGCGGTGATAACTGGGCAAGATATTCATGCCGATAATTGGGGGCCCAATGATGTTGCGATATCACAAAGTGTGCTGGCGGTGTGTGGATTCGATGCTCAGGACGTGCTTGGCCGCTACTTGCAAGATGCGCATAACAATCGCTACCAAATACAGGCAGTGGTGAACGACTTGCTTTATGACGTTCATGTCGCAACCCCGCCGCTGGTCATTTATCTGCGCGATAAAAGCTTATTGCAATACCGCAATATCGTCATTCCTGAGCACGTGGATTTAGCCAAGCTGAGCGACGATTTAGAACGGGATTTTGTGGAATACAACCTTGCCTTAGAAATCAGAGAGCAAGGCACCTTGGCTGACTTTATTGCCAGCAAGCTGACCCGTGAAACCACCACCATGGTGATTTGTTTTATCTTGATGGGATTGTCGTTGAGTGTGCTGTTTTTAGCCTTTACCCAGCATATTGCCAAGGTGTTGCTCATGCGCAATCGCGAGTGGGGAACGCAGCGGGCAATGGGTGCTAATCGCCAGCAGCTGAGCCGTGCATTAATGATTGAACTCGGCCAAGAGTGGGGGATTGCGTTGCTTTTGTCAGCTGTTTTTGCCGTGAGTTATGCCCATTTGCAGCAACACTTGTTAAGTGCAAATACGGTGGTAACCTTGGTGTTTGTGCTTTTGGCAGCAACTGGAGTGCTGGCAGGAGCAGGATATTATGCGGTGGCGCAGTTACGTCAGCAATGTCGTCTAACGCCGGCCAATCTACTAAGAAGTGAATCGTGAAATGGACCTCAAACAAATTCAACAACAAGTTGCGCAGAAAAAGAAACGACGGTTCGTGCTGTGGTTAACGAGCATTGGCGTCCTCCTAGTCGTGTTGCTAGTAACCCTGTTTCAGCTGAATCAAAATAAAATTTCGCTGAATGAACTGCAGTTGAGCCAAGTTGAATGGGGCGATTTTGCGGTGAAGGTGGTGGCCAATGGGCAATTCAGAAGCCGCACCCCCAGCTTGGTGACGGTGAAGCAAGAAGGCGTGGTACAACATATTTTGGTGGAAGAAGGGCAGTTTGTTGAAACCGGAACGCCCTTGCTGGTGCTAAGTAACGACAACTTGCTCTTTAAACGCACGCAATTAGAAATGCGCCTGCACAACAGTCAGTTGGAATATGAACTGAAAAATGCCCGTTTGGCCTTAGAAATTGTGCAGCAAGAGGCGGAAGTGGCCCGTTTGGCGGGCGAGTACAAGGTGGTGGAAGCCCGCTATTTAGCGCAAAAACAGTTGGCAGAACAAGATGTGGTATCGGCGTTGGATTTAATGGCGACGCGTGAAAGTTTGCACAACCTTCAGCGGCAGCATAGTTTAGCTCAACGTACCTTGGCGTCGATGGAAAACTTGCATGACAAAGAAAATATCTTGGCGCGCTCAAGAATTACCGACGTGGAGAACGAAATTAAGGCCATCGAGCGTGACATCGAGGAATTAACACTGGTGGCAAATGAAGCCGGGCAAGTGCAGAAAATCAATGCTCAGTTGGGTGAGAATTTGACCATTGGTGCGGCCGCTGTTGCCTTATCACGCAGCGATGACTTGCAGTTTGTCGCCCAAGTTCCCGAGCGGGAAGCTCAGCGTATTCGCAATTTAAGTCAGGCGCGAATTCGGGTGGATGGCACTTGGCTGGAGGGGGATGTGGAACGGGTGAGCCCGAACGTGGATAACGGCTTTGTCAGCGTGTTTATTCGGTTTGAGCCAACTCCAGGGTTGTTGCTGCGGCAGGATTTATCAGCCACTGTCGAGATCACGACTGAAGTGCTTGAAAACACCTTGTTTGCCGACCGCCGTATCGCGAATACTGAACAGAGTCGGCAAGATGTGTGGGTGTTTGATCCGCACAACCAAACCTTAACCAAACGGAGCGTGAACCTTGGGGTGGTGTCGCAGCAGAAAGTGGTGATTGTTGATGGGGTCAACGCTGGTGAGCTGGTGGTGAGTTTTGAACAAGGGCGGCAGTGGCGCAACACACCCCCAACAGTGGTTCAGTAACGGGGGCGGTGGATGTTACTTCGGGTTGAACAATTAACGAAATCATTTCAGCTAGGTGGCATTGAGCAACAAGTGTTGTTTGATGTGAACTTAACCATTAATGAGGGGGAGTTTGTCGCAATTACCGGCCCTTCGGGGGGCGGGAAATCAACCTTACTCACCATTCTGGGTTTATTGGATACGCCCAGCTCTGGGCACTATCAGCTGGCGGGAGAGCCCACCGTTTATTTTGATGATGAGCTGGCTGCGGCCATTCGCAATCAGTACTTTGGCTATGTGTTTCAAAGCTACAATCTGATTCCTCAATTAACGGTGTGGGAAAATGTTTCTTTGCCGCTTACCTACCATGCCAAGTTGAAGAAACAAGAACGAATTGAGAAGGCGCGGGATTATTTGCGGCAAGTTGATTTGGAAGAAAAATACAATCATTATCCGCATCAGCTTTCGGGCGGTCAGCAGCAGCGCGTTGCGATTGCGCGGGCGCTCATCACCCAACCCAAGATAATTTTTGCCGATGAGCCCACGGGCAACTTAGATTCTGTGAACAGTGAAAACATCATGGGTATTTTTAAAACTCTGAATGAGCAGGGGCAAACCATTGTGATGGTCACGCACAACCCGGCGGAGTTGAGCTATGCCTCAAGAGTGATTCAAGTGATTGATGGCCGTGTGAGCTCATGCTGAAGCAGTACGTCACCACGCTTGCTGAGTACGCCAAGTACTGGCAATTTTCGCCCTTTGAGTGTTCTCGCCCCGACTGGAACCCCACGCTGGTTCACTACCTGGTGAACTTGAGCGAAGCAGAAATTGAGGAACTGGCGGCCGACAGCCGGCTGAGTTTTGCCTGTTTTTCTCCTTGGTTTCCGAAATTATTGGTACTGCCTGATATTGCCGATGAGGTGGCCGACGCTGCACCGCCTTCGTACGACATCCCATTTTGGCTCACCAATGGCATTGGCGGGCGCAAACTGGCGCAAATCGAAGCTTTGCTGGCGCAGTTACCCACGCAGCCGCAACGGCTGATGGAATGGTGTGCAGGCAAAGGGCATTTAGGGCGTTTGCTAAGTTTTACCCACCAGCATTCAGTGTGCAGTGTGGAATGGCAGCCAGCGTTGTGTGAAGCGGGCCAGCAACTGGCGCAACAGCACCAATTGCCGCAGCAGTTTATTCAAGCCGATGTGTTGCAGCATGGGCTGGATGAGCAGTGGGCGCAAGTGGATGGCGCGGTGGCCTTGCATGCCTGTGGTGATCTGCATCTGCAATTGCTGCGTTCAGGAGCCGAGCATCAGGTGCAAAACTTGTATGTGGCACCCTGTTGTTATCATTTAATTCAAGCGGATACTTACGCGGGGCTGTCTGCGTATGGGCAACAGTTGTTGCGGCGGCACTTTATGTATGTGGGGCGTCCGCTGACCCGCGCCGATTTGAAATTGGCGGTGCAAGAGCAGGTCACGGCAGGGGCGCGGGTGGCACGCTTGCGGCAGCAAGAAGTGCAGTGGCGGTTGGCGTATCAACAGCTGTACCAAATAGTTTCTGGGCAGTTACACTATCGGCCGTTGCCGTCGGTGAGCAAGCACTGGTTCAGTGGTGAGTTTTTGGATTTTGCCAAGTGGGCAGCGCAGCAACATGGCATTGAGCTCCCGGCTGAAGTTGATGTGCCTTATTTATTAGCCAGTGGCGAGGCGGAGCGTATCCGAGTCGCACGGATGGATTTAGTGCGGCATTTGTTCCGTCGGCCGTTGGAAGCCATGTTGGTGTTAGATCGCGCTCAGTATTTGCAAGAGCAGGGCTATCAGGTACAAATTAAGGAGTTTTGTGACTACAACTTGACGCCGCGCAACTTCCTGATTTCAGCCCAGCAGACGAAAGCAAAATAATTGATCTAAATCAATATTCTCGACATGGCTCTCGCTATGATATTCATAAAACCACAAAAGGAGTAAGGTTATGAATATTTTACGCGAGTTCTTCACTGATCCAGTGCTATTTTTCTCGTTTACTGGCTTAGCTATTTTAATAGCCATGGGGATATTCTATACTTGGTTCTTTATCAAGAAGGCTGCAGACGCCGAAGAAGCCCTAGCTGCTGCCAGTAGTAATTCACAAAGGCAACATGAAAACAGATCGAACGGTCGCTGAATTAATTGAGATTATTCCTGACGCTGCATTAATCATCAATCGTCATAACCGTTTGGTTTTGGTCAACCAAATGTTGGCGGATATGTTTGGTTATGACTCGCCAAAAGAGATGATCGGCCAGCCCTTAAATATTTTATTGCCGGAAGCGGCGCGAGAAATGCATGGTCACCATGTGGCGGCGTTCTTTGCCGATGGTGAAAGCCGACCGATGGGCAGCGGGCTGCGCTTTTTTGGCCAACGAAAAGATGGCAGCACCCTGTACGTTGAAATCATGCTCAGCCATGTCGTCTTTGAAAATGCGCATTACGCCATTGCCTTTGTGCGTGATGCAACCAGCTACCGGGTTACGGAAGATAGAATCCGCCGAGAGCTGGAACGCGAGCGAATCTTAGCTCAAACCGATCACCTGACCGGACTCCTCAACCGCCGTGCCTTTGTGCGTTCGTTGGAAGGCTGCATTAAAGAATTGCAGGCCAATGATCGTTGTTTCTCCGTCTGCTTTATTGATTTAGATGATTTTAAACAGGTCAATGACAACCTGGGGCATGATGTGGGCGACCGTGTGTTACAGCAGGTGGCACATGTGATTGAAGCCAGTTGCCGTTCTCATGATCTCGTAGCGCGCATTGGCGGGGATGAATTCGCCACCTTGCATACCGGGGCGCAGTTAGACGATGCCATGCATGTGCTGGAACGGATTCGTGAGAACTTGGTGAAAGCCTTTGCCCGCCATGAATGGCCCGTCACCTTATCCATGGGCATTTGCTATTGCTATGACCCCATGTTGCATCGTGATGCATCCTTGATTCTACGGGCGGCGGATAAAGCCATGTATGAGGCCAAAAAGCAGGGTAAGAACCAGATTAAAGTGGCTTCTATCCCTGTTTTTGGCGATTTAACTGAGGTTAGTTAAATAGTTTTTCTGCGTGGAAACGCAGGTGCTGTTCAATGAAGCTGGCAATGAAGTAGTAGCTATGATCATAGCCTTCATGCCGTTCAAAGGTCGCTTCCACTCCTGTTTCCGCAATGGCATTCGCCAAATCATCCGGACGCAGCTGTTCTGCTAAGAAATTATCTGCTTCCCCTTGTGAAATCAGCATGGGCGGTGCTTTCCGCAGACGTAATAGCAACTCGGTGGCATCGTACTCTTGCCACGCCGCTTGGTCGTCCCCTAAATACCCACTGAAGGCTTTGTGCCCCCATGGACATTGAGTTGGATGACAAATCGGCGCAAACGCTGACACGCTGGTATACAACTCAGGATTGCGCAAGGCCATCACTAAGGCACCGTGGCCTCCCATAGAATGACCACTGATGGCGCGGCGTTGCGTGACCGGCAGTTCTTTCTCAACCAGTTCGCGCAGCTCCTGCACAATGTAGTCATACATGTGGTAATGCTGATTCCACGGAGCTTGGGTGGCATTCACATAAAACCCAGCACCCAAACCAAAGTCATAGGCTTGGTTGGCATCGTCTGGCACCCCTTCGCCACGTGGGCTGGTGTCTGGAATGATCAGCGCAATGCCAAGTTCCGCGGCCACTCGTTGGGCGCCCGCTTTGCTGCTAAAGTTTTCATCGGTACAGGTGAGCCCCGACAGCCAATACAGGGCAGGCACGGGCTGCTGCTCGGCCTGCGGTGGTAAATAAACGCTGAACTGCATGGTGCAGTTCAGGACGCTTGATGGGTGCTCATACCGAATTTGGCGGCCCCCAAAGAGTTTCACTTCATTCACTTTATTTATCATAATGAATCACCGAACGAATCGATTTTCCTTCTTCCATTAATTTAAACGCGTGATTGATTTCGTCGAGCCCCATGGTATGGGTGATAAAGGTGCTTAACGCGAACTCGCCATTTAGGTAGCGCTGCACGTATTCTGGTAGCTCGGTACGGCCTTTCACGCCGCCAAACGCACTGCCACGCCAAACTCGACCGGTGACCAACTGGAACGGACGGGTTGAAATTTCTTGGCCCGCCGCGGCAACCCCAATAATCACCGACTCCCCCCAGCCTTTGTGACAGCATTCAAGCGCTGAACGCATCACGTTAACGTTGCCGATACACTCAAATGAGAAATCCACACCGCCGTCAGTCAGTTCAACAATCACATCCTGAATGGGTTTGTCGTAGTTGTTGGGGTTAATGCAGTCGGTCGCGCCTAATTTGGTCGCGATATCGAACTTATCTTCATTAATATCAATGGCGATAATGCGGCTGGCTTTGGCCATCACTGCGCCAATAATGACCGATAGCCCAATGCCACCCAAACCAAACACGGCCACGGTGTCACCCGGTTGCACTTTGGCGGTGTTCATCACCGCACCCATGCCGGTGGTCACGCCACAACCCAGTAGGCACACTTCTTCAAGTGGCGCTTCTTTGTTGATTTTGGCTAAGGAGATTTCTGGCACTACGGTGTACTCCGAGAACGTGGAGGTGCCCATGTAGTGGTAAATTGGCTTCCCGTCTTTGGAGAAACGGGTGGTGCCGTCAGGCATCAAGCCTTGGCCTTGGGTGACCCGAATGGCTTGGCACAGGTTGGTTTTGCCCGAGCGGCAGAATTTACACTCGCCACACTCTGGGGTGTATAAAGGAATCACGTGATCGCCCACTTCAACG
Source organism: Pseudidiomarina indica (assembly GCF_900104245.1). Classification (GTDB taxonomy): domain Bacteria; phylum Pseudomonadota; class Gammaproteobacteria; order Enterobacterales; family Alteromonadaceae; genus Pseudidiomarina; species Pseudidiomarina indica. The sequence continues at coordinate 120,658 of NZ_FMXN01000002.1, read as the reverse complement.
GAGGTCACACCTTCGCCCACGGCTTCAACAATACCAGCGCCTTCATGGCCTAAAATGGCTGGGAAAACGCCTTCTGGATCCGCCCCAGATAAGGTGTAAGCGTCAGTATGACAAACCCCAGTTGCGACAATGCGTACCAATACTTCGCCTTTTTGTGGCGGCATTAAATCAACTTCTTCAATGATTAATGGCTCACCGGGAGCCCAGGCCACGGCGGCCCGAGTTTTAATTGTTTTCATCATGACTTCCGTATTGTTGGTGATATTCGGATAGATAGTGTACCTGCAACGATTCAAAAATGGAAAGTGGCCAAAAAAAAGCCACTCGCGAAGAGTGGCTTTGGGAGGAGTGTTAGGGCAATGGCTTACAACGGTTGACCGTCGCTATCCAACATCACCACTTCGCCTAAGTTGAGCTCACGAATTTCGTCCACAATTTTCGCTGCATCCCCAATAATGACCCACGTGAGTCGATCAGGATGAATGAGCGTTTGTGCGGTTTGGCGCACATCGTCGACGGAAATCGCCTGCACCCGTTGGGCATAGGTTTCGAGCCATTCCATGTCCTTGTCTTGATTCAGGGTGCCAACAATCGCACTGAGCAAAGCGCCTTTGGTTTCATAGGCACCTGGCAACTTGGCTGTTTTGTTGGCCTGAATTTTCTCAAGTTCATCTTGGGTGGCAGGGTTATCCGCACGGTATTGCGTCAACTCTTTCACGATTTCTTCAATGGACTCTTTGGTTTTATCGGTTTGCACCGGCGCCATGGTAATGAACATGCCGCTGTGATCCCATCCTTGCCAGATAGTACGAGCACCGTAGGACCAGCCTTTGTCTTCACGCAAGTTCATGTTCACTCGGCTGGTGAAGGTGCCGCCCAAAATCGCATTGGTGACATCAATCAGGTCGGCATTGTCCACCTTGGCGGAAGGAGCCAAGTGACCGGCCAAAATGGTCGATTGCGGCGCATTTGGTTGGTCAATCACGTACACCCGTTGGCTTGTGGTCATGGGCACATCGCTCAGTTGCTTGGTTGGCATTGGTGTTGCAGGCGCTTGCCAATCGGCCAAGGCAGCTTCGAGCAGTGGCTGAATTTCAGCAGCAGTGGTAGCACCCACAATCACCAAGCGCGCGTTATCAGGGCGCAACCAAGTATCGCGGAAGCTTACTAAATCATCACGGTTCAGTGATTGAATCGAAGCCTCGGTACCAGAGCCTGTTAACGGCACCCCGTAACCATGGTTGTCACCAAAAATAAGCCCTGGCAGAATCCGTAAGGCTTGGCTGGTGGGGTTCGCTTTCTCTTTTTTAATGCCTTCAATCCAAGTACTGCGTTGACGTTCAATTTCATCGCTTGGGAAGGTGGCATGCTTCAAGATATCGGCAAAAATATCCAGACTTGGCTCAAGCTGTGTCACCAAGCTATCTAAATGAATGCTGGTGCGATCGATGCTGGCGCGCGTCGATAATTGAGCGCCGAGCGTGTTCAGTTCAGCGACAATCTCTTGCGAGGTACGACTGGTGGTGCCTTCCATTAACATGTTCATGGCAAAGCTGGCGGTGCCCACTTTGCCGCCCACGTCGGCCACATAACCGCTATCAAAGGATAAGTTCATTTGCACCGTTGGCACGTCATGACGTTCTGCCAAGGCAACTTGCAAGCCGTTCGACAGGGTAAAGGTGGTTAGCTCAGGTAAATCCAAAGCGGGCAGGTCACCCACTGCCGGTAATTGCGAGCGATCGGAAGCGAGTTCGGTGGTGGTGTAATTGGGTTGTGGCACCACATGCAGCACAAAATCACCATCGGTAAGCCAGCGCTGTGCAGCCGCTTGCAAGTCTTGAGGCGTTGCTTGAGCTAAATAGTCCATGCTTTGTTGGTAAGCTGCGGGGTTATTTTGGAACACCATGCCCGCAGCGAGTAAATCCGATTTGCCACCGAACCCACCAATACGTTCGGCTTGACGAACCAAGTTAGCTGCTTTCGAGAATTTGAACCGCTGTAATTCTTCGACGGTTGGGCCAAACTGGATGAAGCGAGCAAGTTCTTCTTCAATCACCGCTTCAATTTGAGCTAACTCAACGCCAGGTTTGGCATCGGCCACAATAAAGAACTGCCCCGCTAACAGGCGGTCGTATTGGAAGCCGGTTACCATGCTCGCAATTTGTTCCTGATGCACTAAACGCTGATACAAACGAGAGCTGGTGCCGCCTGCAAGAATATTCGAGGCCAGGTCTAAGTAGGTGGCATCGGCAGTGCCTAGTTCAGCGGTATTCCATAACCGGTAAAGCCGCGCCGCAGGCACGTTGTCTTCCATGGTGGCACGTTTGGTGCCGGTGCCTTTCGCCACCCAGCTTTCCAGCTTTTGCAATGGTTTGCCGGCCGGAATATGGCCAAAGTATTTTTCCATTTTCTCTTTGGCCGTGGCCACGTCGATATCGCCCGCCAACACCACAACGGCATTGGCTGCGCCGTAATAGTCGTTAAACCATTGGTGCACGTCTTCGAGTGAGGCCGCATCCAAATCTTCCATCGAGCCAATCACTGACCACGAGTAAGGGTGGCCTTTGGGGAAGGTTTGTTCTGCTAAAAACTCGAACACCCGGCCATAAGGCTGAGCCATGCCTTGGCGTTTTTCGTTTTGTACCACGCCCCGTTGTTCATCCAACTTGGCTTGAGTCACGGCGCCCAGTAAGTGGCCCATGCGGTCCGATTCCATCCATAACGCCATGTCGAGGGCAGGGGTGGGCACGTTTTGGAAGTAGTTGGTGCGGTCATTGCTGGTGGTACCGTTCATGTCGGTGGCACCGGCGCGTTCAAATGGCCCGAAATATTCGTCATCGTAGTTTTCGGTGCCGTTAAACATTAAATGCTCAAATAAGTGCGCGAACCCAGTTTGGCCGGGCTTTTCATCTTTAGAACCCACGGCATACCATACGTTGACGGCGACAATGGGCGCTTTGCGATCTTCGTGCACCACCACGCGCAGGCCATTGTCCAGCGTGAAGGTTTCATATTGAATATCGACTGCAGGTAATTGCTGTGTGGCAATGACGGCAGCAGATGTGGGTGAATGGTTTGCAGTGGCTTGGCAACCTGCCAACAGAGCTGCCGCGACCGCAACTGCGGCCAGTGATTTTTTCAAACGCATGGTAAGAATCCTTCTTCATTTAATTTGGTATCTATTTTGATATTACCTAAGCTTGGTGCAGACTCCCACTTTTTGATGATAAAAATATGTAACAAGATTGTGCTATTGGTGACAGCACTTCCATTTATGGGCTTAATCAACGATAATTGCGCACCGTTATCGGACAACTGAAAGAAATCACGCGTGGGAAAAACAACCATCATTGCTATTGCTGGTGCATCGGCTTCAGGAAAAAGCCTATTTGCATCAACAGTCTATCAAGAGTTAGTTGCAGAATTAGGCGGGCAAGGAATTGCCATACTCGCCGAGGATTCTTATTACCGTGACCAAAGCCATTTGAGTTTTGAGCAGCGTCAGCTGACTAACTATGACCATCCGTCGGCCTTTGAACATGACCTGTTAGTTCGCCATTTGGAACTGTTACGCCAAGGTCAGTCCGTTGAAATGCCGCAGTACAGCTATAAAACCCATACGCGCTTAAGCGACACCATTCGGGTGAACCCCGGCAAAGTGATTATGGTGGAAGGGATTTTGTTGCTGACGGAACCGAAACTGCGCACCATGTTTGATATTTCAGTGTTTATGGACACGCCATTGGATGTGTGTTTGTTGCGCCGAATGTTACGGGACGTTGAAGAACGAGGCCGAACCATTCAATCGGTTGCTGAGCAGTATGAAGAAACCGTGCGTCCTGCCTTTTTTGAATTTATATTACCCTCGAAGCAGTTTGCCGATTTGGTTGTCACCCGTGGTGGCCAAAATGAAATCGCAATTGACCTTATCAAATCTAAAATCCGCCAGTTATTGGCAGAATAATAACAAGTGACACGGTTCCACTATGAATAGTTTCCTCGGCATTGCCATCATTTTATTTATCGCCTATTTATGTTCCACCAATCGTAAACAAATCCGCTGGCGCACTGTGGGCGCGGCGTTTGCGTTTCAAGTGGGGCTGGGGGCGTTTGTGTTGTACGTGCCCTTTGGACAAGACGTGTTGTATTCGGTGGCCTCTGGCGTGTCGAAAGTCATTGGGTTCACCAATGCGGGCATTGATTTTATGTTTGGCGGCTTAGCCTCAGAGAACACGGGCTTTGTGTTTGCCATTCACGTGTTGAGTGTGATTGTGTTCTTCTCGTCGCTCATTTCAGTGCTTTATTACTTGGGCATTATGAAATGGGTGATTCGGATTTTAGGAGGCACGTTACACAAGATTATTGGCAGTAGCCGTCCTGAATCCATGTCTGCTGCGGCGAATATTTTTGTGGGACAAACCGAAGCACCCATGATGGTGCGGCCGTTTATTGCCAGCATGACCCGTTCTGAGCTGTTTGCCGTCATGGTGGGTGGTATGGCGTCTGTTTCAGGGTCAGTATTGGCCGGCTATGCGGGCGTTGGCGTTGAGCTGAAATACTTAATCGCAGCAAGCTTTATGGCCGCCCCAGCCGGGTTGTTGATGGCCAAAATGATTATTCCTGAAACCGAAAAGCCCCGTGAAGATATTGACGATATTATTGCTGGCAAAGGGGCCGACGGCAACACCGATGTGATTGTTGAAGAACGTTCGGTGAACGTGATTGATGCAGCCGCTGCGGGTGCATCCAGCGGGATGCAACTGGCCATTAACGTGGGTGCGATGCTGATTGCGTTTGTGGCGTTAATTGCGTTGATCAATGGCATGTTTGGCTGGGTGGGCGGCTGGTTTGGCTACCCGGATTTATCCTTGCAGCAATTGTTTGGCTACTTGTTCCAGCCAGTGGCTTACATTGTGGGGGTGAATTGGGAAGAAGCGCAATTGGCGGGAAGCTTTATTGGTCAAAAGCTGGTGATTAACGAGTTTGTTGCCTTCCTTGACTTTGTGAACTTCCAAGGTGAATTGAGCCACCATAGCCAAGTCATCATCACCTTCGCACTATGTGGATTTGCAAACTTTTCATCCATTGCTATCTTGTTGGGCGGGTTAGGCGGAATGGCACCAAGCCGTCGCCATGATATTGCCCGGTTAGGTCTGAAAGCTTTGCTCGCAGCCACACTCGCGAACTTGATGAGTGCAGCCATTGCGGGATTCTTCGTATCGCTTGGTTAAACAAGCGCTAGCCGAAGGTAAAGTGTGAACGTAAAAGGTGCTGCCCACCTTCCAGGGCAGCACCTTTTTTTATGGGCTTAATTCTTCTTTGAACGGTCGCGAATCACGCCTTCTTGCATGGTTGATGCGACCAACACGCCTTCGCGATTAAAGATTTGTCCACGGACTAAGCCGCGTGCATCGGTGGCGATGGGGCTGTCAATGGCGTATAGCAACCAGTCGTCCATGCGAAACTCTTTATGGAACCACATGGAATGGTCAATGGTGGCCATTTGCATGTTGGGTTGGGCGAAGCTACAGCCATGTGGCTGGAGCGCCGTCGGTAAAAAGTTAAAGTCCGACGCGTAGGCCAGCAGGTATTTGTGCACCCGTGAATCGTCAGGCATGGGGCCATTGGCTTTCAACCAAACATAACGCCGTGGCGCATCCACCGTGGGTTTAAACGGGTTGTAAGGAGTGACAAAGCGCATTTCGATGGGCTTTTCACAAATAAACTTGGGGCGTAAATGCGCGGGGATCAACTCGGCATGCTGGCGATAAATTTCAATATCTGAAATCAGATCCTCCGGGCCCGGAACGTCGGGCATCTGATCTTGGTGCTCAAACCCTTCTTCGTCAATTTTAAACGAAGCGGTCATGTAGAAAATCGGTTTGCCGAATTGGATGGCTTGCACCCGGCGGGTGGAGTAACTTTTGCCGTCACGAATGGCTTCCACATCATAAACAATCGGTTGGTGCGCATCGCCGGGGCGTAAAAAGTAGGTGTGCAAGGAGTGCACTTTGCGATCTTCAGGTAGGGTTTCTTTGGCGGCAGATAAGGCTTGCCCAATCACTTGCCCACCAAACACCGCGCCAAACCCAAGATCCTGACTTTGACCCCGGTAAATCCCTTGCTCGATAGTTTCTAGCTTTAGCAGATTGAGAAGATCGTCCAACACCTGACTCATGTGTATTCCTTTGTTTCGATAATTAACAGCAATGAACATTCCATTATAAAGGCTCGCCAATTCGGTACAAGGTTTTCACTGGGGAATTCGGTTGATCTTTCAGCAGGGAGTATCCATAGTAAGAGTCATGATATTTTTATCGTAAGGAGTGTTTTTATGTCGAGTAATGATAGTTTGAAAACCTTGAGTACACTCGAAGTGAATGGGCAAACCTATCACTACTTTAGTCTCGCTAAAGCCGCTGAACAGCTGGCTGGAGTGGCTGATATCCGTAAGTTGCCGGTGTCAATGAAGGTGCTGCTGGAAAACCTGTTGCGCCACGAAGATGGCACCACGGTGACAGTGCAAGATATTGAAGCGGTCGCAAAGTCGTTAGGAAAAACTCCTGAAAATCGTGAAATTCAATATCGCCCGGCGCGGGTGTTGATGCAAGACTTTACCGGGGTTCCTGCGGTGGTGGACTTGGCTGCGATGCGTGATGCGGTGGCGAAAGCCGGTCATGACCCAGAACAAATTAATCCGTTGTCGGCCGTCGACTTGGTGATTGACCACTCGGTGATGGTGGATAAATTCGCGTCTCCCGATGCGTTTGAAGAAAACGTGCGCATTGAAATGGAACGTAACTTTGAACGCTACCAGTTTTTACGTTGGGGTCAGCGAGCCTTTGAAAACTTCCGCGTGGTTCCGCCTGGCACCGGTATTTGTCACCAGGTTAACTTGGAATACTTGGCGAAAGTGGCGTGGACCCAACCGCAAGGCGATCGCACCTATGTCATGCCAGATACCTTGGTGGGCACGGATTCACACACCACCATGATTAACGGCTTGGGCGTGCTCGGTTGGGGTGTGGGCGGTATTGAAGCAGAAGCCGCCATGTTGGGGCAGCCGGTGTCCATGTTAATTCCTGAAGTGGTCGGCTTCCGCTTGGTTGGAAAGCTGCGTGAAGGCGTCACGGCCACCGACTTGGTATTAACCGTGACCGAACAGCTTCGTGCGCATGGCGTCGTCGGGAAGTTTGTTGAGTTTTATGGCCCCGGGTTGGATCACTTACCCTTGGCCGACCGTGCGACCATTGGCAACATGTCGCCAGAATATGGCGCAACTTGTGGGTTCTTCCCGATTGACCAAGAAACCATGCGTTATTTGCGCCTTACCGGTCGTGATGAGCAAACCGTGGCCTTGGCTGAAGCCTATGCGAAAGCGCAAGGGTTGTGGCGTGAAGCGGGGCAGGAGCCAGTGTTTGCCGATTCATTAGAGCTGGATTTAAGCACGGTGAATGCGTCCTTGGCGGGACCAAAACGTCCGCAAGATCGGGTGAACTTACCGCAGCTTGGTGCGGCCTTTGATCTGTTCTTAGAAACCTCTGGCCAAGCCGCTGAAAAAGACGTGCGAGTGCCGGTCCCAGGTGAAGATTACACTTTGGGGCACGGTGATGTGGTGATTGCCGCCATTACCTCCTGTACCAACACCTCGAACCCCAGCGTGATGATGGCGGCTGGGTTAGTGGCGAAGAAGGCGGTCGAGCGCGGCTTACAGCGGAAGCCATGGGTAAAATCCTCATTGGCACCCGGCTCGAAAGTGGTGACTGACTATTTAGCCAAAGCAGGGCTCACCGATTACTTAGAGCAGTTGGGTTTCCACTTGGTTGGCTACGGCTGTACCACCTGTATCGGGAACTCAGGGCCTTTACCACCGCCCATTAGTGCGGCCATTCGTGACGGGAATTTAACGGTCAGCTCGGTGTTATCGGGCAACCGTAACTTTGAAGGCCGAATTCACCAAGAAGTGAAAGCCAACTGGTTGGCGTCGCCGCCGTTGGTGGTGGCGTTTGCTTTAGCGGGCACCACGCGCGTTGATTTAAGCAAGGAGCCGCTAGGCTACGATGCTGACGGCAAACCCGTGTACTTGTATGAGATTTGGCCGACCAGTCAAGAAATTGCAGATGCCGTGCAGTGGGTTGACGGCGACATGTTCAGCAGAGAATACAGTGAAGTATTTAGCGGTGATGAACATTGGCGTTCCATTCCAGTTGGCGATGGCAAAACCTACGATTGGAGCGATTCCTCAACCTATGTGAAGAATCCACCGTATTTTGCGGACATCGAGAAGCCGTTGCCAGCGTTGCAAGATATTACCGAAGCGCGGGTGCTGGCGGTGTTTGGAGATTCCATTACCACCGACCACATTTCACCGGCTGGTTCCATTAAGCCTGATTCCCCGGCGGGGCAATACTTGCAATCCCATGGGGTGGCGGTGCCAGACTTTAACTCCTACGGTTCTCGCCGTGGTAACCATGAAGTGATGATGCGCGGTACCTTTGCCAATATTCGTATTAAGAACCTCATGTTGGATGGGGTGGAAGGGGGGTATACCCGCCATATCCCGACCGGGCAAGAGATGTCGATTTACGATGCGGCTATGTTGTACCAAGAGTCAAACACGCCACTGGTGGTGTTTGCGGGCAAGGAATACGGGACCGGTTCAAGCCGTGACTGGGCTGCCAAAGGCGCGAACTTATTGGGCGTGAAGGCAGTGGTGGCGGAGAGCTTTGAGCGTATTCACCGCTCGAACTTGGTTGGCATGGGCGTGTTGCCGCTGCAATTTGTTGCGGGCGAAGGCGCACATACTCATGGGTTGAAGGGCGACGAGCAAATCAACATTGTGGGTATCAATGACCAACTGCAGCCAGGCCAAATGCTCCGAGTGCAAGCTTTTCGAGCAGATGGCAGCATGCGTGAGTTTGAGGTGAAATGCCGCATCGACACGCAAAATGAGTTGAGCTACTTCCGTAGTGGCGGCATTTTGCACTACGTGTTACGGCAATTAATTGAGCGTTAAATTAATAATGCTCTGCCGCCGTCAACTTTGATGGATTCGCCGGTGATAAAGGGGTTGTCGCGTAATAAACGCATGGCTTGAATCACCGGCTCTAAGCCACCTTCAAGTTGCAACGGGGTTTCGGCTAAAACTTGCTGCCGGTAATCGGATTCATGCTCTGGTAGAAACAGAATAGGCCCTGGCTGAATGGCGTTAACGCGCACGGCCGGGGCTAATTTTTTGGCGAAACTTAAGGTTAAGTTTGCCAACCCTGCTTTGGCAGCACAGTACGCAATGTACTGTGGGTTGGGGCTTTCCACGTAAATATCTGTCAGATTAATCACACATCCCTGCGCTTGGGTAAGTTGGGGCGTTAACTGCTCCATCAGCAAGTAAGGGGCCATGGTGTGCACACTAAAAACGGCCTGCAAGTGTTCATCGCTTGTGGCAACTTTGTCGTTGTCAAAAAAGCACGAGGCATTGTTGATTAATAGGTCGAGTTGGGGAGCCAGTTGCTGAACTTGTTGGATCAACTGGCGCACCTGGGTTAAATCGGCCAAATCTGCTTGCAGGGCAACGGCCCCCTGTGCCACTAACTCGGCCACTCCCGTCGCCGATGAATGATAATGGGCAATCACTTGATACCCCTCATTGAGCAGCGCTTGACCTAAAGCGAAGCCTAAACGGCGACCCGCCCCCGTAATTAATGCAGTTTTTGTGCGTGCGTTCATGAAGCTTCCTCGCTGAATTCCTGAGTTAATGGCTGAGTTGTTCGACAATCGGACGCAGGTTGGGAACGACACATTGCAGGTAGGATGGCACTTGTTGCCATGCCTCGGATGAGCAGCAATCACCTAAAATATCAATATCCATGGGCCGATCTTTTTGGGCGCTTAACGGGTCATCACGATCCCGTCCTAGGCGCTGTTCAATGGTATTAAATTGTTCTTTTAACGACACTGGGTCTAAGTCGGTTACAAAAATAAAGAGTGCATTCAAGAACTGGTGGTTGGTGGTCATGGCCACCGGTTGGGTGTACACCGCCCGTGAATAATAGGCGTGTCCGAATTGTGAAAGCAGCTCTCTGGCTGCAGCAAAATTAGCCTCTGGGGCAATATTTGCGCCCATGGTGCATAGATAACGATAATTCATAGCCAACCTTTTCAATTCAATGGCAAGGAGCATAACTGAAGTTGCAATGCTTTTCCTCACTTGTTAGCCTAAATAACGAATCAGCCTGGGAGGAATTGTGCCAAACCGCGCAAGGTTTATTGTTCAGATTATTTTGCTATTTTTAATCACGCTGCACGCGCGCCCTCCCGCTGCGCATGAAGCACCCCCCTCAGTGCGCGCCGAACTGCCGCTATTAACCGCCCCAGCTATCAGTCGCGAAGGATACTTTACCCTTCAATTACAGTCACTTCCTACCGTTCCCTTGGTGGTGGAATATTCGACCGACCCCCAGTTTACTCAAGTCACTGCTCAATACCCGTGGTTTGCTGACTTTTCTCAGATGACGTTGTCTGGTTTTCCCAACGGCCAACACTATTTCCGTTTGGCTCAGGCGGGCGTTGATGGCTCGGCACCTAACCAAGTAGGGCCGGTGGTGATGGTCAGGGTGCAGCATTATCCCTTGAACTTGGCGATTGGATTATTGTGTTTTGGGGGCGCCATGTTTGGGTTGTTGGTGGTGATGATTGTTCGAGGTCATTGGAGTCGTAGTCGTTATGAGTGAACCCATCAGCTATGCATTGCCCACCTCCCTTGGGGTGGCCCTGATTATCGCCTTTGGGATTCTGTGGATTTTTTATGGCTGGTATTTAGGCCGCAAGAATCAAACCCATGATGACTTTGCCCTCGCTGGTAGGCAGGTGGGCTTAGCGTTAGCCATGGCAACGGCCATGGCCACTTGGGTGACCAGTAACACCACCTTAGTCGCGCCGCAACTGGCCTATCAGTTGGGTATTTGGGGCATGGTGGGGTATTCCTTCGCCGCCCTTGGCTTAATTTTATTTGCCCCGTTAGCGGCACGTATCAAACAGCTGATGCCCATGGGCTACACCTCCGGTGACTTTATTCGCTTGCGGTTTGGGCGTGCAGCATGGTGGCCGTTTATTGTGATTTCATTGATCTATGCCTTGGGGTGGTTGGTCAGTTTGGGCATGGCGGGTGGCATTTTGCTGCAAGCATTGACCGGCCTGGATTATCACATTGGCATGTCGGTGATTCTGTTTATTTGTGTTGGTTACACCTTGTTCGGTGGCCTGCGCGCGGTGATTGCCACGGACTTTATTCAAACCGTAGTCATTATCATTGGCGTGGTGGTCACAGCGTGGTTCTTAATCGATAAGGTGTCCTTAGCAAGCATCCATCAAAACCTATCGGATAATCACCCTAAGTTATTGGATTTACTGTTTCCTGCTGCCTTGATGTTTTTATTTAATAATATTTTCTTTGGGCTGGGGGAGATTTTTCACTCCAATGTGTGGTGGTCCCGTGCGCAGGCCTTCCGCAAGGGGATTGCGTTTAAAGCCTTTCTTATTGGCGGGCTCCTGTGGTTACCCATTCCTATCGTCACGGGCTTTATTGCGCTGGCGGCGCCGCAACTCGGCATCTACCCACCCAGCGCGGACATGATTGGGCCCATGGTGACGGCGCAAGTGCTCGGCAAAGTCGGTGCCGTGATTGTGCTGGTTGTGGTGTTTTCAGCGCTGGCTTCTAGCCTTGATTCCCTGTTGGCAGCTACCTCCGATTTGATTACCCGAGATATTTATTGCCAATTTTTTAATCCCGAAGCGAACGATCAGCAGCTTATTCGCTGGAATCGCCTGTGCCTGATTGGCTTAGGGGTGTTTACCTGGCTGCTGTGCTTACCTCAGGTTGCGACGTTGGCCGCCTTACTGCATTTCACCGGGGCCTTTGTTGCCAGCACTATTTTCCCCATTGTGTTGGGGCTTTATCACCCGAAACTGAGCGGTCGCACCGCCACCCTTGCCATGATTGCCGGGAGTACGCTGGGGTTAATCAGCTACTTTGTGGTGGGTTTTTACGTGGCAGCGCTCACCTCCAGTGTGGTGTCGATGCTGGTGTGTGTGCTGGGCTTGCGGTGGTCGACCACCAGCTTTCGTTGGCAGCAATTACAGGAGTCGGACGGATGCTAGGGCTCACTGCATTTAACTTACTGATTCTGGGATGTTTGCTCTTTGCTGCAATCAGCCCCGTTTACCTTCTTATTTTATGGTTGCGAGACCTCCTTTCTAATCAACTATGGTAATTGATAATGACGTTGCAAGATATTTCGTTTCAACGCGCTCGTCCTGATGTTTATGGTGATGCGCACCCAAAGGCGTTACTGCGGGCTATCCAAGAAGAGGGCGATTGCCTGATTCAATTGGCCAACCAGCATATCGTTTCGGGTGATCAGTTTGATCAGCACACCATGCAGCAACTCTTTCGGTTGGCGGCCAAAATTGAAAGTAACCCGAAGCGCTTTCATACCCCGCTGCGCAATAAAATTTTAATCAGTGCTTTTTATGAGCCGAGTACGCGCACCCGCTTGTCCTTTGAGAGTGCTTGGCATCGCTTGGGGGGCGATATCATGTCGATTACCGACCGTTCCACCACGGGAATTGCCAAGGGTGAAGGCTTGGCGGACGTTGCCGAAATGTTCAATAACTACGGTGACTGTGTGGTGCTGCGGGACAATTGCAATCATTCCTTGTACGACATGATGGATTCTTTACGGATCCCGATTATTAATGCGGGCAATGGCACCGATGAGCACCCAACCCAAGCTTTGGCGGATATGTATGCCATTTTTAAATGGCGCCCAGATTTGTTGGACCCTACGGTGACCAACAAAATTCGTGTGGGTGTGATTGGGGTGCCCAATAAAATGCGCACGGTACGGAGCTTTTTGAAGTGTTTGTCCGTGTTCTCGCACGCGGTTGCCGAAGTGGTGGTGATTTACGATGACGCGGCAGAGACCGAGTTATTTGCTCCAGGCCAGCGGGAAGAGTTGGAGCAGCGTGGCTTGAAAATTACCACCAGCCACCAGCTGGAGCCCGAATTACCTGAGTTGGATGTTATCTACATCAATGCGATTTCGTGGGAAGGGGATTGTGTGCATACCTACGGTCGGCGCTTTCACCTGAATGCGGCCTCTCCGTTGAAACCCGACGCCATTATTTTACACCCGCTGGCTCGCGGTGAAGAACTTGCGACCGATCTCGATCATACCCCGCACAATTGGTATTTCAGCCAAGCGCGCGGTGCGGTGTTTCTGCGGATGGCGCTGCTCACTTGTATGGTGGAGCGTACCGAGCACGTGATTGATGTGGTGTAACCAGAATTAAGCAGGAGAATTAAATGTGTGGAATTGCCGGAATATTTAAGCGCGATGTGCAGCAGCAACCGCAACCGCAGCAATTGGTGAATATGGTTGCCATGATGTCCCATCGCGGGCCTGATGGGTTTGGTTACCAGGTGCTGCCGGAGTGTGGCGTCGGGTTCAGCCATGCGCGCTTGTCGATTATTGATTTAAATGAACAACGGGCTCGCCAACCCTTTGTGAGCGAGAACCAACAGGTGATGTTGGCGGTGAATGGCGAGTTTTATGATTTTCAACGCATCCGTGCTGATTTGACGGCGCAGGGCGTTCAGTTCCGCAGTAAAGCGGATACCGAGATTGCATTGCACCTGTATCAACGGGATGGACTGGAGCAAACCTTAACCCAGTTGCGCGGCGAGTTTGCTTTTGCCTTGTACGACCGCGCGTTGGATACCTTGTATTTGGTGCGTGACCGCTTTGGGGTGAAACCCCTGTACTACGCAGAAACCGAGTCAGGCGTGGTGTTTGGCTCAGAACTTAAAGCCTTGTTTGCGCACCCTGAGGTGCCGCGTGAGTTTTCCAGTGAGGGGCTATTCCATCAGTTGATTCAAGTGATGGTGCCAGGTACCACCGCATTTGCGGGGGTTCAGCAAGTCCCGCCGGGGCATATGGTTAAAATCCAGCGTGCGCAAGGGCAGCTGACGATAAGCCAGAGCAAGTATTGGGATATGACCTTTCCCACATCTCATGTGCAAGACACCGATGCTGCGATGGAGCAGGAGTACGTGGATGGCGTGCGTGAAAAGCTCTTGGAAGCCGTAGAATTACGTTTGAATGCGGATGTGCCCGTGGGCTGTTATTTGTCCGGCGGCATCGACTCTTGTGCCATCTTAGGATTGGCCGCGGCGGTGTCACAAAACCCGATCAAAGCGTTCACCATTGGTTTTAACTCAGCCGACTATGATGAAACGGCCATTGCCAAAGAAATGGCAGCAGTCACTGGGGCAGACCACCATGTGATGAGTTTATCCGGGGAAGAACTGTACGACCATTTTGTCGATACTTTATGGCACACCGAACGCACCATTTATAACACCTTAGGGGTGGCGAAGTACCTGATGAGCCAACAGGTGCAGCAGGCCGGTTATAAAGTGGTGTTGACGGGCGAGGGCTCCGATGAACTCTTTGGCGGCTACCCGTCGTTTCGGTTGGATATGTTTAAGCATGGCTTGGCCCATTTGCCAGCGGCAGAGCGTGAAGCTTGGCAACAACACCTGGCCGAGTCGAATCAGTTGGTGAAGGGCGCCATGTTGGCCCGTGAAGAATGGGAAAGTGCTGCGCTGACGGCCAAAGTGGGTTTTACGCCAAGCTGTTTACAACCTTGGCTGTCTTGTAGTGAACTGGCCATGCCCTTGCTGGCGCCTGCTCATCGAGACCAGTTGCAGGGCTATGACGCCGGCCAAGCCATTGCGGATACCTTGGATGCCAGCATGTTGGCCGATCGTCACCCGCTGGATAAAGCGCAGTACGTGTGGATTAAGACCATGTTGGAGGGGCAAATTTTAACCTGGGGTGGGGATCGGGTGGATATGGCTCATTCCATGGAAGCACGGCCGGCATTTTTAGACCATCACTTGGCTGAATATGCGGCCACCATTCCGCCTCATTTGCGCATTAAGGGCAAGCGTGAGAAGCACGTGCTGCGTGAGGCCATGAGGGGCTTGTTACCGGACACCTTATATTATCGTGAGAAGTTTGCCTTTATGGCTCCACCAGCTCACACCGATCCGCATAAATGGCAGGCGGTACAGCAGCTTGCACGCCACTACTTATCGGCAGAAGCCATTGCTGAGGCAGGGATTTTAGATGCAGCTGAGGTGCAGCGAATGCTCGAGCGTTATGGCGATGAGCGTACGTCGGCAGAAGAAAAAGTGCAGTTGGATGCCATGGTGAATCACGTGCTGGGGGTGCAGATTTTACACCAACACTTTGTGGCAACCGATGTGCCCAAAGTTGCCCAGCAACGTGCGGAGGAATTGGGGTGGTGCGCTTAGCGCACCAACTTCAATAACGCCTTCGCGATTTCAGTGTTGTTCATATAGCCACCGAACAGGTCAGCACCTGGGCCGGCCGCCATAATGGGGACGTCGACCGCAGTATGACCTGAGGTGGTCCAACCAGTGCGGGTGTGTTCGGTGACGATAGCCAGCAGTGCCTGATGAATCGGATACAACCGTTCACGACCTTGCACGGACTCATCTAATTGCACCGCCATTAAGCTGTCCCACTGGGCATCGGTGAGTGGCAAGTTCAACACCGGCGTCAGGTACTCGCGCCATTCAGACCGTGGCCGTTTGGCCAATTCGCCAGCCATGACTTCAAAGGAGTTTTGAATTCCCATCACTTTGTCGGTATGCCATGCGTATTCACCGCCTTGGCCCAGTGTTAAACCACCAGTGGAATGGTCTGCAGTGATCACCAATAAGGTGTTGGGGTTGTTGGCCATGTAATCACGCACCACTTGCACGGCATTGGCAAAGTCGGCCATTTCATGCACAGCGCAGGCGATATCGTTGGCGTGGCCACACCAGTCAATCATGCTGCCTTCAATCATGAGCGCAAACGGCTTACCGTTTTGCTCCGATTGTTGATCCAGCAGGCGCAGTGCGTGTTGGGTCATGTCCGCCAAGCGATCGGTGCGGGTATCAATGGCAAGCGGCAGTGCTTTGGGCGCAAATAGTCCCAACACTGGGGTTTGCTGAATCTCGTCCAATTGGTCGAGTTGGGTGATCACTTGCATGCCTTGCTCGGTCAGTTGCGGCAACCAATTCACATCGTCGCGATGAAAATAGCTGTAACCGCCGCCGAGCAACACATCATAACTCCAACCGCCGTTGGTCACTTGCGTGGCGTAACTATCGGCGATGTCGTTATAAAGACTGCGCGATGGATGATGGGTAAAGAAGCTGGCAGGGGTGGCGTGGTTCACTTGCACGGTCACGACCGCACCCGTGCCCCAGCCGTGCTCACGCGCACGTTCCATCAATGTTTGCTGCGGGTTCTTATGGGTATCCAGACCAATGGCACCATTGTAACTTTTATAGCCAGTGGCTAAGGCCGTGGCACCGGCAGCAGAATCCGTGACCCAGGTATCGTCATCAGGATAGGTGGTGGCGGCACCTACCAGTAAATCATCAAATGGCGTCGGCGCCAGTTCATCTTGCCCCAACTCACTAATGGCGTAACGATAGGCAGAGATATATTCAAAGCCCATGCCATCGCCAATCATAAAAATAATATTGGGAGCGGTGCTTTCAGCGGTGACCGCTGACGTGGATGGAGCTGTGGTCGCACAGCTACTGAGTACGAACACGGACAGAGCCGTTAGCGAAAATAAGGCGCGCGATTTCATGTGATTGATCATCCTTTACTAAAACATCTGATGTTGCGCGCAGTATATCACGCGCAGATGACAGTCGGATGACGAATTAGTCCAATTGACAGTTTTGCTCGGTCACTTTCCAAACTTCCGGTTCCCAGTAGTCCCCGCGGATATATTTAAACCGCTTGGCGGGGATAAAACGTGCGCCAATGTGATACACCTTGTTGGGTTCAATGGTCAATGTCAGGTACTTTTCTGGAGCAATACCACGACCACGGCGAACGCTGGGATCTTGAATGAGTTCATGCACGCCCACTTGGTATTCTTGTGCCGCCAGTTTGAGGGTGGGGTTTTGAATCCGCACATTGGTGCCGTCAATGCTATTAATGAATGCTGGGTGTAAATCAGCGGCGGCGGGCGGGGTGAAAAACACGCTGATTCGCCCACATTGCTGGGCAGTCTCTGGGGCTAACGATGTTTCTTCGACCTCATGGAATACTTCCAAACGCCAGCCTGGGATCACCGTGGCTCGAACCGTGCCGGTTAGATCCAAGGTTTGCTGGTCTCGGCGCACGCCGACCACGAAGGATTGGTTGTGTTCTAACTCGGAAATTTTGGTTAGAAATTGTGACAACTGCCCGGGCTCAAACGGGAATTCGTTGACATGAATCAGCTGATCTTGGGGTTGCAGCCCCATGGTGGCCGCCACACTGCCGGGTCGCACTGACAGTACTTGGCCATTGTCAGCCACAATAGCGCCCCATTCAAAATAGCTGCGCGCCGGCTCTTGTAAGGTTATCGGTTCTCGCGAGCTGACCGTTTTACTGGCAGCGACAGCGGCGGCGCGCGCATGTTCGCGCGCATCGAGTTCTTGCGCTGCGGCACTCGGGTTAAGGCCACTGAGCGTGATGATCAAAAGAAAGGTTATCCAACGCATGATTCTACCTCCTATTGCGTTAACGCGTGATAGTGCGCCCACAGTTGGGCCAACTCGGCCTCATTGGCGCCTTGCAGATAGGCTTGTTGCAAGCGCCGCTCTAGCGCATCGAGGTGGTAGTCCCCGGCCAGTAACATCGGTGGCGGCGGTGGCGGTGTGGCAACATCAGCAAAAGCTGAGTCGGTCGCAGCTTCGAACGGGGTGAGCTGCACCCACCACACGGCACTGACCCCTAACACGACGGCGGCGGCCGTTAACCAGTAGGGGCGTAGTGGTGAGTAGAAGCGCTGCCGAGCGGTGGCTGGTTGCGGTTCAAACTCCAGCGTTGTTTGTTCTGCTTGTTCGGCAACGTATTGTTGCCATTGTTGGCGTAATTGTTGCTCTAAGGGTGTTTTCATCATGATTCCTTCTGGGATACATAAGCTTGCAGCTTGGCAAGCGCGCGTTGATAACGCTTGCGCACCGTGGCTGCCGCTTCACCAGTGAGTGTTGCAATTTCTTCATGGCTGTATCCTTCGCCTAAATACAACCACACCGAATACCGTTCTGGGGCCGTGAGCTGATTGATTAAGGTGGCGATGTCACGCACCTGAAGCAATTGGTCTATCGGCTGGGTCCATGCCGGTTGGGCATGAAGGGCTTCATCAAGTGGTTCATGGGGCGGCGGCTGCGAGCGAAAATAGCTCAGCGCAGCGCGCACCGTTAACCGCTTCAGCCAAGCGCCAAAGGCTTGGGGCTGATTTACTTGATGTAACTTGCGAAAGGCTTGAATAAACACCTCTTGGGCGAGATCACGAGCGAGTTCCCGATCATGGCACATGCCAATTAAAGTCCGTAACACGGCATTTTTATAGCGCTCAAAAATCGTGTGTTGTGCACGCTGATTACCACGACTGGCGGCACGAATGGTGGCCGCGTCGGTGGGTTGCCCAAAGCCAGAGGTTTCCTTACTCACGTTATCGCCCTTGTTGCATCTGCTAGATAGAAAGATGCAACAAAGGGCAGGAGTGTGACAAGGGGTTTGTCTTTCTTTTCGTTAGAATTGAATATCCGCGTACACCGGATCATGATCCGAAGAACGGTAAGGGGTTGGCGCAAACCACGGCGTGTCCGGCGTGGCGTATTGATATTGCAGTAAGCTCGGCTCATCAGCATTGATGGCCCAGACCCCTTGTTGCACCACACGCGGCGCTAAGTTGCTCGATACCAAAATATGGTCCAAGCTGCCGGCTTGGGCATTGAATACATAGGTATAAGCTTGGGTATCGAACACATCAATACGGTTGTAATAGCCGCGCTCAAGCAGGTGTTGGATTGGGTCTTCTTGGGCATAGGCATTAAAGTCGCCCATCAGCACGCGCAATGAGTGACGACGTAAATCAGGGTGTTCTTCAATAAAGTCGGCCAGCAATTGAGATGATTGCAGGCGAACGGGGTTCCAGCAGCCTTGGCCGTCGCCTTGGTCGGCATTCGCACTACCTGCTTGTTTGGGGCAACCCCCTTTGGATTTAAAGTGATTGACCGCTACCACGATGTTTTCCACGGTATTATAGGGTGAAAACCGTTGAATTAACGGTAGCCGACTGCGGGTGCCAAACGGGCCTTTTTGTAGGGTAACGGCGTCGCCTTGCGGAATTACTTTGTCGCTACGATAAATTAAACCATTGGTGATTTGGTCGGTGCCAAAGCCTTTGGCACTGGGTTGAATAAATTCCCAGGGTTGCCCGGTTGCTTCGCGCAACGCTGTCACCAACTCAACGATGGCGCTGTTCGGGCCATAGCCGTCGTTTTCAATTTCTAAGAGACCAATCACATCGGCATTGAGTTGACTTAATGCCGCAATGATTTTGGTATGCTGGCGCTCAAACTCAGCATGAGTACGTGCGCCGCGTTTGGTCGGGAAGGTTTTCGTTGCACCTTCGCCATTGAAGTAATTCAGCACGTTAAAGGCTGCCACACGAATGGTGTTCGTTGCCGGAGCGGTGGGCGCAGCAGGGCGCTCATGCCGTGCCACCACGCTGATGGCACTGGTTGGCTGCAATTGATATTGGGCGTGGTGCTGGTTCAGGATGCCTTGCACCGGTGCCAATTGATCGCCGCTGCGCAGTGGTTGGTCGGCGGTTAAACCAAGCTGTGCAGCCATCGCCGTGGCGCCTGCGGTGGTGACGTTATCATCAATGACTAATTGTGCGAGTTCGTTTTGTAGCGCCTGTAACCGTGCCGCTTCACCCGGTTTTACATGCTGCGTAGGCGTGTATAAGCGCTCATGGGCCACGGTAAATTGGCCGTGTCGAGCTAAGCGATAATGGCCATTTACCACTAAGTTTTGCTCGAACCGAATTGGCATGGCTTCTAGCGCTTCAAACGCTGCGGTTGAGCTGAATGGCAGTTGTACAGGCTGGTAGGCAAACTCTTGTTGTTGCTTGCACACCACGACTTGTTGCACTTGCGTCAGCTGGGTGAGCTGATTGGTTTCAGCCACGGTGCCGCTAACGTAGACTAAATCGCCCACGGTGACCAACTGCGGGGTGTCGCCCACATGAATAAATAACCCTTCGGAGGTGGCGGGGTTCAAGTCATCGTCTTGTTCGATGCTGCGAATAAAGAAGCCTTGTAATTGATCCGCACCTTGCCAGACTGCGGTGACAATGCCGCGCGTGGTGACGTTTTGATCCAGCAACGGCGATTGTGCCGCACTGCCTTGAATGGTGGCGATAGGTGTAATTTCTGCATCGCATAACGGAGGCTGCTTGAATTGCACACAGCCAACTAGGGTTAACACCAAGGTGCTAAGAATGAGCGTTGTTATTTTCTGAATTTTCATAACATCCAACTTCATAATGAAAAAAATTGTCGGGTCCTGTTAGCGACGTGCTGATAAATCCGTACGCCGAATTTGCACCACCAGTCCGAGTTTGGGGTGATCAAAATAATGGGTTTCATGACTAATCACACGGCGCAGCTGATTTAACCGGTAGCTGCGTAGAAACTCTGAGGTGACCTGATCCGTTTGCAGAGCGTGCTCAATTTGCCCGGTTAATTCCCGTTGATTGAAACGAACCTGTTGAGGCACTCGCAACTCAAGGTCGGTATCAATATGCAGGTAGTTCCCGACCAAATAGATATGCAATAAGCCGTCCAACTCCCACACTGCTTGCTGCAGCGCTTCGCTTTCCTGTTCAGTTAAAAAGGGCGGGGGGTTCGGTGTGCCATGGTCACGGTAACTGAGTTGTAACTGCTGGTTCGAAAGTTGTTCGAACAGCTCCTGCAATTCAGCGAATAACTGTGCTTCGCCTTGGTAGGCGGTAGGTTCTTCGGTTTCTGCTAGCGGAATAGGGTAGCCGTTGGGTAAAAACTCATGGCCAAAGTTGCGCCCGCCGAATAAGCGAATGGTCTGCCCTTGGTTGCGATTAAAGACCGGCAGCCGGTAGCTTAGGTGAAGCAATGGGGTGCCGACTTGGCGACGAATGAGTTGTTGCCGGAAATCGTTGAATTCATGATTGTCACGGGGCATTAAAAACGGGCTAAAGCTAGTGCGCATGTCCCCACCACGGCCATCGACAATGGTGGTGGGGGCCGTTTGATAGCGGTTGAGCATTTGCTCGGGTTGGTACCAAGGCGGAGCAAATGGATCGATTTCATGGGCGTGGGCGCAAAGGACTTGCAGTGCGAACGAGCCTTCTTGCGGCTCAGGGCAAACTGGTAGCCCATTGAGGTAACCAAAAAAGTTGGGCACGTAGTGCGGGCTTAATAAGTCAACCGCTGGCGTGAACTGTCGCGGAGCGTGCCACGGGAATGACTCCAGTTCACGGTTCGCGTGATGTTTGAAGACCATAACTTCCACTTCAAACCAGCGCCAGTCAGCGGGTGATTCTTGCGCTGCCAAGGGTCCGCTTAGCAGCACAGCGAAAAGCATTGCTCCAGTTCGTAACCAACGAATCATAGTTGTCCTCGACCAAATTCTTCCAGTAATGACTCTACCAGTTTCAAACGTTCTTGAGTATCGTCAATTTTACGAAGAACACGTAAACGCATGGGGCCATCAATGCGGTACTCTTGCGGGGCTTGCTGAATCAACTGAATCAAGTAGGCCGGCGATACCGCATTATTTTCAGCAAATTCGATGGTGATGCCTTGTGGGCCGCCATCAATTTTACGAATGCCCAATTGTTGCGCCTGCTGGCGGATTTCAGCCACGCGGATCAGGTTTTTGACCGGTTCTGGCAATAAGCCAAAGCGATCAATCAATTCCACTTGGATATCATCCAAGGTCTCGTTCTCGCTACGGCTGGCAATGCGCTTGTAAAAGCTTAAGCGAGTGTTGACGTCGGCAATGTACGTATCTGGCAACAACGCCGGGATTCGTAAATCCACATCGGTTTGCTCGGCCAATAGGTGATCCAACGAAGGCTCTTTGCCTTCCCGCAACGCCGTCACCGCCTGTTCCAGCATTTCCATATACAAGGTGAAACCGATGGTTTCGATTTGCCCACTTTGCACATCGCCTAAGAGTTCGCCTGCGCCACGGATTTCAAGGTCGTGGGTGGCCAACATAAAGCCTGCGCCTAAATCTTCTAATTGTGAAATGGCATCCAAACGTTTCAAGGCATCTTTGGTCATGCGCTTAGGCGACGGAGTGAGCAAATAGGCATAGGCTTGGTGATGAGAACGACCGACTCGCCCCCGTAATTGGTGTAATTGTGCCAGTCCGAGCTTGTCCGCGCGATCCATAATAATGGTATTGGCGGTAGGAATATCAATGCCGGTTTCAACAATGGTGGTACACACCAACACGTTAAAGCGTTGATGGTAAAAATCCGACATAATGCGTTCCAGTTCACGCTCACGCATTTGGCCATGGGCCACAGTAATGCGAGCTTCAGGAACCAGAGCTGCGAGCTCGTCGGCAGTTTTTTCAATGGTTTCGACGTTGTTGTGTAAGAAATACACTTGCCCGCCCCGCAGAATTTCACGCAGCACGGCTTCTCGTACGGTGAGCTCGTCATATTCACGAACAAAGGTTTTCACTGCTAAGCGCTTGGCCGGTGGAGTGGCGATAATGGAGAGATCGCGGACACCATGCATGGCCATATTCAAGGTACGCGGAATTGGCGTGGCGGTGAGCGTTAAAATATCCACATCGGCCCGCAGACGTTTGATGGCTTCTTTTTGGCGCACCCCAAAGCGGTGTTCTTCGTCCACAATCAGTAAGCCTAAATCATGGAACTGCACATCGGGGCTTAACAGCTTGTGGGTGCCAATCACTAAATCAATTTTGCCTTCGGCTAAATCAGCTAACACTTGTTGGGTTTGTTTGGCGGTTTTAAACCGCGACAATACTTCTACCCGAATCGGCCAGTCGGCAAAGCGGTCTTTAAAGTTATCATAGTGCTGCTGTGCCAACAGGGTGGTGGGAACCAGCACAGCCACTTGTTTGTTGTCATTGACCGCAACAAAGGCGGCACGCATGGCGACCTCGGTTTTACCAAAGCCCACATCCCCACACACCAAGCGGTCCATGGCACGGTCACTTTGCATGTCGTTGAGCACGGCCATAATGGCCACCGCTTGGTCTTCGGTCTCTTCAAACGGGAAGCTATTGGCGAATCGCTGATAATCGGTTTCATCCAATTTGAACGGATGGCCCGGCTTGGCTTCACGACGGGCATAAATTTCTAGCAACTCGGCGGCCACATCACGGATTTTTTCAGCGGCTTTGCGTTTGGCTTTTTCCCACTGATCGCTGCCTAATTTGTGTAACGGAGCGCTGGCTTCTTCGCCGCCGCTGTAGCGACTAAGCAAGTGCAAAGAGGCCACGGGCACATAAAGCTTGCTGTTATTGGCATATTCAATGGTCACGAATTCAGTCGTGATGCCGCCTGCGGGCAGGGTTTGCAACCCTTGGTAGCGTCCCACCCCATGTTCTAAATGCACCACGGGTTGGCCAATTCGCAGTTCGGCCAGGTTGCGCACCATGTTCTCGGCATTCACCGTGGCTTTTTGATCACGGCGCCGGCGCTGCACAATACGTTGGCCCAATAATTCGGTTTCGGTGATCACCAACAGTTGCTCGTCGGTCAGTAAAAACGAATTGCCAATGGGGCCAATGGCGATGGCCACGTCAAGGTTTTGGGTGCGCGCGTCTTGGAAGTGTTCGACCGGGGTAAGGCCCAATTGCAGAGGGCTCAATAACTCACGCAGTGATTCGCGCCGACCGGCCGACTCCACCATAAAAATAATACGCTGGTAATCGTCGCGGGTTAACCGTTCTGCCAGTTTTTCGAGCGGGTTTTTCAGCTGATGATTGACTGCAATTTCACCCACCGCAGCGGTGCCAAAAGGGGTGGCTCCCGGTTGCGGTTTATCGGCTGGAACCAGCGCACGAATGCGTGGCAAGGCTTTGAACCCGGCATGCACTTGGTCCACGCTTAAATACAGTTGCTGCGGCGTTAAAATGGGACGTTGTACGTCATAGCGGCGCTGCTCGTAGCGTTGATGAATGTCATGCCACAAATGATCCAAATGGGTTTGTAAGTCGCCCAAGGTGATCAGCAAGGTGTTGTCAGGCAGATAGTCAAACAAGCTGGCTGTTTGCTCAAAAAACAGGGGTAAATAGTACTCAATGCCCCCGGGGAACTGCTGATTGGACACTTGCATGTAGATCGATTCACGATCGTTGGACGCATCGAATTGCTCGCGATAATTCACCCGAAACCGTTCGATGGCGGTTGGGTCGGTGGGGAATTCATGGGCCGGTAGTAAGTCAATGGCATCCACCACGCCCGCGGAAAGTTGGGTGTCGGCATCAAACACGCGGATAGAGTCGATTTCGTCATCGAAAAAATCAATGCGATAAGGCTGCTCACTGCCCATAGGGTAGAGGTCCAACAGCGAGCCGCGCACGCAAAACTCACCATGTTCCATCACTTGCGCTACATGGCGATAGCCCGCGCGCTCTAAGCGCTGCCGCAGGCGATGAATATCGACGGTTTGTCCCGGTTGGATTTGAATGCTTTGCCCGGCAATATAATCCGTCGGTGCTAACCGGTGCAGCAGGGTGCTAAGGGAAACAATCACCCCACCTTTGGTTAAATCAGGCAGGCGTGTTAATACCCGTAGCCGCTCTGAAATAATGTCATGATGCGGCGAAAAACTATCGTAGGGCAAGGTTTCCCAGTCTGGGAACATCATGATCGGGTGCTGCTGCGGCTGTGCAAAATATTGCACTTCATGCTCCAAGCGCAAGGCAGTGGGCGTATCCGGCGCGACAATCACCACCGGGCCATCATGCTGGTCAATGGCCTGTGCAAGTGCCAACGCAATGCTGCTGCCGACCAGTTGTTGCCAAGTAATATCCTGCTGTGCCGACTTTGGAAGGGGCGGTGCAAAAGGAGACGCAAGGGTCATGAGTTACAAAATCTCTACTGCTGCAAAAAATAATGGGGGAGTATAACTGAAGTTGCAGCTTGGATCAGTGTTCAGTTTTCATTATGCTTGCAACGCATCTTATTTTAGGGATTCACATGTTTAAACCGGCCACACTTTTTTTAGGCTTACGATATAGCCGCGCGCGCTACGGGAATCGCTTTACGCGGTTTATCAATCGCATTGCACTCGTGGGCATTTTGATTGGCGTTGCAGCCTTAATTATTGTCAGTTCGGTGATGAATGGTTTCGAACACCAATTAAAACAACGTATTTTGGGCGTAGTGCCACAATTAACGGTGACCTCGGCGGCGCAAAATACCTTGGCGGATTGGCAGCCGTTGGCGACGCAGTTAGCGGCCAAGGTACCAAGCGTGGGGATTGTGCCGCAAGTGAGCAGTGCCGGCGTGGTGCAAAGCCAAGGCACGCTGCGGCCGGTGATGATCCAAGGGCTATTTCCCGAAGCTGCCGCTGCTGAGGTGCAGTGGGCGCCCCTGACCGAGAATCTATTGTATGGTGATATTGGGGCGCTACAGGCAGGCAGTTATCACGTGGTATTAGGGCAGGCGCTGGCGCAGCAATTAAATGTGTGGCCCGGTGATTCGCTGCGAATTATTGCGGCTGGAGGCGGGGTGTTTACCCCACTTGGGTTAATGCCCGCCCAACGGCAATTTACCGTGGTGGGCATTGTTGCCATGCAGTCCGAAGCTGATAACCATTTGTTGGTGATGCATGGCACCGATGCCGCGCGCTTGCTGCGGCTGCCCGCGGACCATGTGTCAGAACTGCGCTTTTATTTTGCTGACCCATTTGCCGCGTTAACGGCAGAAGCGCAAGTGCAACAGCTGTTGGGGGATGAGTACCGTACGGTAACGTGGCGTGAGCGCTACGGCGAGCTGTTCGATGCCGTTAGCATGGAAAAGCGCATGGTCGGGCTATTGTTGAGTCTGATTATTGCGGTGGCGGTGTTTAATGTGGTGTCGGCGTTGATGATGGTCATTCAAGATAAAGAGGCTGACATTGCGATTTTACAAACCATGGGGCTGCGACCACGCCAGTTATACGAAATGTTTTTGGTGCAGGGCGTGACTTGTGGCGTGATTGGCAGTTTAGGTGGGCTGGTGTTAGGCGTATTAGGCGCCCGTTACCTGAATGAGTTGATGGGGCTGCTGCAAATTAATTTAAGCTTTGCGGGGCAGAATGGTTTGCCCGTGCTGATGCAGCCGGGGCAAATTGCGCTGGTGGTGGGGCTGGCGTTGTTACTGACCCTGTTGGCAACCCTATATCCAGCGTGGCGCGCAAGCCGCGTGCTGCCAGCACAAATGTTACGTTACGAATAACCGCTGAATAACGGTAAGGAATCGAAGTCATGTTAATGGAATGTCGCCGCGTGTCACGTCGCTACCAAGATGGCGATCAGTATCTGGATGTGCTCAAGGATATTGATTTGCAGATTGCGGCCGGGGAAATGCTGGCCATTGTGGGCAGCTCAGGCTCGGGAAAAAGTACCTTATTGCATTGCATGGGCGGTTTGGATCGGCCAACTTCAGGCGAGATCATTTACCAAGGGCGTGCGATTCACCAATGGCATGCGAATCAATTGGCGGATTGGCGTAATCAAGAATTAGGATTTATTTATCAGTTTCACCACTTACTGCCGGAATTTACGGCGTTAGAAAACGTCGCCATGCCCTTGCTGATTGCTGGTAAGGCGGTGCCCGCAGCACAAGCACGGGCGCAACAGTTGTTGGAACGGGTTGGCTTAAGCCAGCGTCAGCACCATCGCCCTGCGGAATTATCGGGCGGCGAACGGCAACGGGTGGCGATTGCGCGTGCGTTGGCGAATCAGCCGCGACTGGTGTTGGCCGATGAACCCACCGGAAACTTAGATGACACCACGGCCGAACAAGTGGTTGATTTGTTAGTGGAGCTCAATCAGGAATTGGAAACGGCCTTTGTGATTGTCACCCATGATCAGGCCTTGGCTGCCAAATTGCCACGCACCTTGACCTTGCACCATGGCCAACTGCAGCCACGGGAGCCGGTGTTATGACCGCACCTTGGTCGCTGCTGTGGCAGTTAGCGCACCGATTTCGCAAAGGGCGGCAGCGTCATCATTTTATTTCGTTTATTTCTGCGTCATCGACGGTGGGAATCGCCTTAGGCTGCATGGTGTTTATTGCAGGATTAAGCGTGATGAACGGCTTTGAGAAAGTGTTGGCTGAACGCTTTTTAAGCTTGGTCCCACACGTAGAGTTTAGTGCAGTAACGCAGCAATTACGTGATCCGGATGAGATCATTGAGCGCAGTTTAGCGCACCCGAATGTGGTCAGCGCAAAACCTGTGATTCGAACTCAAGCGATGATTCAGCAGGGCACTCAATTTACTGGCATTCAAGTACACGGCATTGATTTGGACCAGCCCCAAGCCATTCAAGAGTACATGCCGGAAACGACCTGGCAGCAACTGCAAGGTGAGCCCTTGCAAGTGGTGTTGGGCAGTAAACTCGCCACCCAATTGCAGGTGGAAGTGGGGCAACACTTTGTGGTGTTGGTGGCGAAAAACGCTGATTTTCGTGAGCCGCAACGGATTCGCTTGCAGCTAGCCGGGACCTTTGAGTTTGGTGGCCAGGTGGATCATCAGTTTGCTTATGTGTCGCTCGCCACGGCTCAGCAAATGGTCGGCATTGATTCCGGCGTGACTGCCATCGAAGTGAGTTTGAATGACATTATGGCGGCGCAACGCGTGGCGGCTGAAGTCGGGCAGCAGCTGACTGATTATGTGTACTTGGACCATTGGATGCGTTCGCAAGGCCATTTGTATCAGGACATTCAGTTGGTGCGCTTGGTGATGTATCTGGTGTTGGTGCTCGTGCTGGCGGTGGCGTGCTTCAATATTATTTCGACGCTGGTGATGACGGTGCAAGAAAAACAACGTCAGATCGGTATTTTACGCACCATGGGCCTGCGGTCTCGCTATTTAATGCGGGTGTTCATGCTGCAAGGGCTGCAAAATGGCCTGATCGGCATTGGTATTGGTTGCCTGAGTGGCGTGCTGCTTACCTGGGCGCTGCCTGATGTGATGGGCTTGCTGCAATGGTTCAGCGGCGAGCCATTGCTAAATAGTGATGTGTACTTTATTGACCAAATTCCTGTCGCACTGCAATGGCGTGATGTGGTGACGGTCGCCGCGGTAGCATTAGTGCTGAGCTTGCTGGCGACCTTATACCCGGCTTGGCGAGCAGGGAAAATCGACGTAATTAACGCAATTAATGATTAGCGTCTGATCCGTGTTTGGCGCGCTGCTTGGCTTTTTCCAGCATGCGGCGCGTGCGTTCCCGCCAAGCATTCACCACCGCCTGACGCCACAGTAAACTAATCACAAAATACCCCACAATACTGCTGACCACCGCCATAATAAAACAGCCTAACAAGAACGCCGGCCCAATGGTGGTGATACTTTGGCCGAGCCATTGCCATGATAATTCAAAGGTAAATGTTTGCTCGGGCTGCCCCAGAATCCAGGTGCCTAACACGTAGCAGAGGTAAAAAATAACCGGCATGGTGATTGGGTTCGTCACCCAAACCATGGCCACGGATAAGGGTAAGTTGACGCGAAAGGGAATGGCTGCTGCCGCTGCTAATGCCATTTGAAACGGCACTGGAATAAAGGCACAAAACAGACCGACTGCAAAAGCACCTGCCGCTGAGCGACGATTGAGATGCCAAAGGTTTGCATCGTGCAATAACGAACCAAAAATCTTTAAGCTTTTGCTGTTTTTAATCGTTTCATGCTTGGGCATGATGCGTTGAATGAACTTACGTGGCATCTTTAATCCGTCGTTTCGAATTGAATCAATTAAACAGGTACAACGTCCATGGATCGGTGGTTGAGCGCAGCGCTAACAGGCTATGCTCTTACATTCTTTATGAGCCAGCCCATCCTACTCTTGCAGTGGAGCTTGGTGCTCGGTATCACGGGAATTATTGCTAGCAATTTGGCGCCATTATACCTGAATCGGGCGCTTATTGTGGGTGTATTGTGCGGCATCGTGTGGGGAAGTGGCAATAGTTATTTCCACCAGCTGGCGCAATTGCCTCCCGAACGATATGGCGTCACGCTACCCATTGAAGTGGCCGTGCAATCGATCACCCAAGTGGAGCAGCATTTTTGGCGCATTGAAGGCAAGCTTGTCGCGGTACGCGGGGAGCCACAACGTCCTGCGCCACGTGTGCGGTTAAATTGGTACCAACCACCGCCAGCACTCTCACCTCCTGCCGCAGGCACCCGTTGGCTGTTTGAAGCGCGCTTAAGAGCCCCACAAGGGGTGCGCAACGATGGCGGCTTCTTATACCATCGTTACTTGATCGGACAAGGAATTCAGGCACTGGGAACCATTCGTAGCGGGCAATGGTTAGCGGGGCAACCCACGTATCGCCAACGGCTGTTTGATCGCATGGCGCAGCTACTTCAAGAATCTCCACATGGTGGCATTTTGCAGGCGCTCACGCTGGGGGAACGACAACAGATCTCTCGCGAGCAGTGGATGATCTATCAGCGCACGGGATTGGCTCATCTGATTGCTATTTCTGGGCTCCATTTAAGTTTAGTTGCGGCCGGCGTGATTTGGTTGGGGCAACGGTTGGTGCGGCAGCGGGCATCTCATCGCAGCCGCCGGGAAACCATGAATAGCTGGTATTGGGCCACCTTGATTGCGTTAGTCGCAACGTTTTATTACGCGTCATTGGCTGGTTTCGCCACCGCGACCGTGCGTGCCTTTGCCATGTTTTCGGTGCTGTTGGTGCACAAGTATTATGCGGTTCATACGCCGCCCTCGCGGGTGCTGTTGCGCGCGGTGGCGGTGGTGGTGTTGGTGGAACCGATGGCTCCCTTGCAGGCGGGATTCTGGCTGTCGGTGGGGGCGGTTGCGACAATTTTAATGATGCATTGGCGCTGGCCGGTGATTCGGGGGAAGTGGGCGTGGCTGCGTTCATTATGGCGCTTGGAATGGGTGTTGACGCTCGCGTTATGGCCATTAACCGCCTTGTGGTTTGGCGGTGTGCCGGTGTTGGCCCCGCTGGTTAATTTAGTGGTGATTCCACTGGTTTCTTTTTGGGTGCTGCCGCTGGCGCTATTAGGAACGTTGGCACTGATAGTCACGGCAGAACCTTTAGCAGCGGTGTTATTGCACTGGGCCGAGCTACCACTAACGCTGCTCACTCCGTTGTTAACAACATTGGCCCATGCCCCTTGGCAATGGTTGCCAACCCATGTGAGCGGTGCTGGCGTTGGACTAAGCCTACTGCTACTGAGTTGGTTATGGCCGTGGCGGTGGCGATATAAGGTGGCGACGAGCATTGGCTTTGTGTTACTGCAACTGGTGAGTGTGGAGCTGCAACAGCGCGATGCTAGCGTTAAGTTGCACGTGTTGGATGTGGAACAGGGCAGTGCGATCGTGATTCAGCAGGGCCAAGAGGCTCTATTAATCGATACCGGCGCCAACTGGGCGTTGGGTGGCTCCATGGCCGAACGCGCCATTATTCCTTTTCTAGAACAGCATCGGCTAACACCAAAGATCGCCTTTGTGAGTCATCGTGACAACGATCACCTCGGGGGCTATACGCTATTGGCCGCTCGCTACCCGCACCTGCGGTGGTTTGGCAGCGGCACTGGCTTGCCGTGTACCGCAGGGCAAACAGGCCAATGGCGGCGGGTGAGTTGGCAGGTGTTGCACCCACGCCGCGTGACGGAGAACCGGCACAACGATGAATCCTGCGTGATTCGGCTACAAATTGGGGACGCCTCAGTGTTGGTGCCAGGCGACATCACGTATCGGGCCGAACGTCAGTTATTGGCGTATGTCGCGCCGGTCGCCAGCGATATCTTGGTATTGGCTCACCATGGCAGTAATAGCTCCAGTGAAGAAATATTTTTACGTGCGGTGCAGCCGCAATTGGCGCTGGCCAGCCGAGGGCGCAACAATGCGTATGGCATGGTGGCCGAACCGGTGAAAGAGCGCTTGCGACAGCTGCAAATTCCCTTACTTGATACGGCCTTGGGTGGGCAAATTACGGTGCGTTTTGAAGCCCAAGGATGGACCGTGGAACAGCCTTGGGCAGGGCGGGGTCGGCCATGGTTTGATGCGGATAACTAGCAACTCACTAGGCAAAGCGGTTAGAATGCAGCAATCGTTTCACTTGATAAGACTTGCATGAACGCTGAAATTCTTTCTGAAAACTTAACAGAAGCCCAAAAGAAACGGACATTTCGTCGCTTATTAGGGTATATCAAGCCGTATCGAACTGCGTTTATTTTCTCGATTTTTGCCATGATCGGGTACGCAGCCGTGGATACTTTTTTCTTTTCACAAATTGAGACGCTCATTGATGAGGGACTCACCCAGCAAAACTCCCAGATTCTGGTGTATGGCGCTATTTTTGTGCCGCTGGTGTTTATTGCGCGGGGAACCTTTAACTTTGTCTCGACCTACCTATTGAACTGGGTGGGCTTCCGAGTGATCACCACGCTGCGACAGCAATTGTTTGACCACATGATGAAGTTGCCGGTGTCCTTCCATGATCGACACTCCACCGGTGATTTGCTGTCTAAAATTACCTACACCACTCAGCAGGTGGCAGAAGCGAGTTCGCGTGCCATTTTAGTGCTGATTCGTGAAGGCGCCTTTGTGATCGGGTTGTTGGGCCTGATGTTCTACATTAGCTGGCAGCTTTCGTTGGTGTTCTTGGTGGTGGGGCCGTTGATTGCCAAAATCGTGTCGGTGGTCTCTAAGCGTTTCCGCCAAGTCTCGCGCCGGATTCAGACCGCGATGGGCAATGTGACGACCACTGCTGAACAAATGCTGAATGGTCATAAAGTGGTGGTGATGTACGAAGGGCAAGAGCGTGAATCACAGCGCTTCCGGGATACTAACGACGTCACCCGCAATCAGAATATGAAGCTCATTAATGCACAAACCGTGAGCACCTCGCTGATTCAGTTGATTGCATCCTTTAGTTTGTCGATGGTGTTGATTTTGGCCAGTTATCCAGAAATGCTGGAAAAACTGTCGGCAGGGGCATTTACCACCTTATTGACCTCGATGATCATGTTATTGCGGCCGTTGAAGCAGTTAACCACGGTGAACAGTGATTTTCAGCGGGGTATTGCTGCCGCACAGAGTATTTTTGAAGTGTTGGACGAAGCTGCGGAGCCGAATCAAGGCAAGCACGAAGTGGACCGAGTGAAAGGGCATATTCGCTTTGAAAATGTTACCTTTACCTACGCTGAAGCTGAAACGCCGGCCTTGGATCAGGTTAGTTTTGATGTACAACCGGGGCGGGTATTGGCACTGGTTGGGCGTTCGGGGAGTGGTAAGTCCACCATTTCTAACCTATTGACGCGGTTTTACGCTCCACAAGGTGGCAAAATTTATTTGGATGACGTGGATATTTACGACTATCGGTTGAAGTGTTTGCGTCGTCAGTTTGCGCTGGTGTCACAGCATGTCACGTTATTTAACGATACCATTGCTAACAATATTACCTATGGCGCCCGTGGCGAAATTTCGCCGGAACGGATTCGTGAAGTGGCGGAGCAAGCGTTTATTACTGAGTTCACCGATAACTTGCCGTTGGGGCTCGACACCATGGTGGGTGAGAACGGGGTGATGCTGTCCGGTGGGCAGCGCCAACGGATCGCAATTGCTCGAGCATTATTGCGCGATGCGCCCATTTTGATTCTGGATGAAGCAACTTCTGCGTTGGATACCGAATCGGAACGTCATATTCAGAAAGCCCTCAGCCGCTTACAGAAAAACCGTACTTCGATTGTTATTGCGCATCGGTTATCCACCATTGAAAATGCCGATGAAATCTTAGTGATGGAAGATGGCAAAGTGCTGGAACGGGGTGATCACGAAACCTTATTGGCGAAGCAAGGCGCCTACTGTCAGCTTTATCGCCTGCAATTTGGTGGTGCTGAGTAAGATGGCGTTACAGCGCGCATGGTATCGCCCCAAACTGTCAGCGTGGCTGTTGTTGTTACTGCCACTGCAGGCGTTGTTTGTGGGTGTGAGCCAGTGCCGCCGTTGGTGTTATCAATGGGGATGGTGCGCGCGCTATCGGGCTCCCGTGCCGGTGATTGTAGTGGGCAATATTAGTGTAGGCGGCACCGGGAAAACACCGGTGACTGAAGCCTTGGTCCAGTGGCTGAAGCAACAGGGCTATCGGCCTGCCATTATTTCACGTGGCTATGGGGCCAGTGGCCCGTTCCCGCAATTAGTGACTGCCCAGTCGGTCCCCCAAGCGGTGGGGGATGAACCCAAATTGCTGGCGCAGCGAACGCAGGTGCCGGTAGCGGTGAGCCCGAATCGGCAACATGCCATTGAACTCATTCTGCAACACTTTCCGGACACCAATCTGATCTTAAGTGATGATGGTTTACAACACGAACCGTTGCATCGTGATTTAGAAATTGCGGTGGTAGATGGTGAACGCGGTGTGGGCAACGGTTGGCGGTTACCCATGGGGCCACTGCGTGACCCAGTGCAGCGTTTGCAGCAGGTGGATTTGGTGGTGCAAAATGGCGGTGAGCAGGCGCGCTTTGGGCACCGTTTCACGTTACAACCCAATGATTGGCGCCGTGTGTTGGATGACGAACCGGTGGCGATGCCGACCGGGCGCGCCATTGCCGTGGCCGGCATAGGGTACCCGCAGCGGTTTTTTAGCACCCTGCAACAGCTCTCAATGACCTTGGTCGAATGTCGTGCTTTTGCCGACCATCACCCGTATACGGCCGCTGATTTTGCAGGTTTTGATCCAGCATTGCCGGTAGTGATGACTGAAAAAGATGCGGCTAAATGCCGAGAATTTGCCCAAGAAAATTGGTATTACTTAAGTGTCACGGCAACCTTTGAGGATGCTTTTTGGCACCAATTTAGCCAGCACTTAAGCCGAATGACACAGGAGACTTGATGATGGTCGACGAAAAAACATTAGCTATTTTGGCATGCCCTTTGTGCAAGGGAAAACTCATTTGGGTGGCAGAACAACAAGCGTTGATTTGTCGTGGTGATCGGTTAGCTTACCCGGTGCAACAAGGCATTCCCATGCTCCTGAGTCATGAAGCGCGGGAACTGAGTTTAGCGGAACTTGAGCAACTGCCATCATGAATTATACCGTCATTATTCCAGCGCGCTATGCGTCCCAGCGCTTACCTGGAAAGCCTTTGGCAATGATTGGCACCAAGCCAATGATTCAACGGGTTTATGAGCGGGCGCTGGCAGCCGGTGCACGAGCGGTGATTGTTGCCACCGATGATCCACGCATTGTCACGGCGGTGCATGAATTTGGTGGGCAAGCCATGTTGACGTCAGCGGACCATCAATCGGGAACCGAGCGGTTGGCGGAAGTGATTGAGCAGTTACAGCTTGCCGATGATGAAGTGGTCGTGAACGTGCAAGGTGACGAACCTTTTATTCCCCCCGCGATTATTCGCCAAGTGGCGGAAAACTTGGCCAGCCAACAGCAGGCGGGCATGGCAACGCTGGCAGTGCCACTCACCGAGTTGGCAGAAATTTTAAGCCCGCATGCGGTGAAAGTTGTGACAGATCAGCAAGGCTATGCACTCTATTTTAGCCGTGCGCCAATTCCGTATGAACGAGATGGAATGGCGGAGAACCGCTTAGGCGCTCTGGCAAATTATCAACGTCATATTGGCATTTATGCGTATCGTGCCGGCTTTATTCGCCGTTATGTGGAGTGGCCCGCCAGTCCGCTTGAGCACATTGAATCGTTGGAGCAGTTACGGGTGTTGTGGCACGGTGAAAAAATCCATGTCGCCACCGCGCTGGAAGCGCCGCCGGCTGGCGTGGATACACCAGCCGACTTAGCACGGGCTAACCAGGCAGTAACCGATTAACCTGTTGTTGCGCATGCTGGATTAACCGTTGCCAGCGTGCGCGCAGCCCCAGTAAGCGGGCGTACACATAAGGCACCAGGAACAAACTGGTGATGGTGGAAAACAGTAATCCACCAATGATCGCAATCGCCATGGGGGTGTAGGACGGGCCATCGCCGCCAAATTGAGTATTGCCCACGGCCAATGGAATCAACCCTGCCACTGTGGTCGCAACCGTCATCAAAATAGGGCGGAAACGGTTTAAACTGCCTTCGATAATGGCATCATTGAGCGCCATGCCTTCTTGGCGCAGTTGATTGATCCTATCCACCATCACAATGCCATTGTTCACCACAATTCCCATCAGAATCAAAATGCCAATCATGGCCATAATGCCCATGGACTCTCCCATGAGCATTAAGGTCCAGAACACCCCCACAATGGAATACACCAGCGAGGTGATAATGGCGGTTGGCAAAATCAGCGATTCAAACAGGGCTGCCATAACAATGTAGATGAGCGCCACTGCTAACAACGAGTTCATGAGCATGACGTTCTCATTATCTCGCTGCCGCTGAAAACTGCCGTCTAAGCTCCACATGTAACCCGCTGGGAGTTCCAACTGGCTTAATACTGCGGTGATTTGCTCGCGCGCTGCCCCTAAGGTTAGCTCATTCAAATTGGCATTGATTTGCAGGGCGGTCCGGCGGTCAATACGGCGAATTTGTGATTGCTGCGGTTGCTTCACCAAGGTAGCAATATCTTGCAACCGTACGACTTTGTGCTCGAGTTGGGTCACGGGCAGTTGATAAAGTGCGGCCAGTGAATATTCCAGTTCCCGATCAAAAGCGACGCGTAATTCTATTTCACCATTGGGATCACCGCGATAGGAACGTAGCCGCTGACCTCGTAAAGCCGTAGCAACGGTGCGGGCCACATCAGCCGAGCTGAGACCAAAATGGTACGCACGTTCCCGATCAACATGAATCACCAGCTCAAATTGACCGGCTTCAAGCTCCGTTTGCACGTCGGTAAGCCCGTTAATTTGACTCAATACTGGAACCATTTGCTGAGCTAAGCGTTGGAGTACGTCGGTGGATTGACCGCTTAAAGTAACTTGGACGCCGTCCCGCCCGCCGCCAAAACCAAACTTAGGATTACTGCGTAACATGGTGGGGAGATCAGCGCGAATTCGTTGCATGAGTTCGGTGGTTTTCTCTGGTAAATCATCTTTTAGCAACAGCGTCGATATGGCGTAGTTGGACGTGTAATAGCTGTAGACCGAGTCAATATGGAAATTATCCTTATTGGCATACAGGTAAGTTTCCAGCTGGTTCACTTCGTCAGCCACTTCTGGCAAGGTGTATTGGGAATTAATTTGGTAATTCAAATACAGCCGATTCCCAAAATCTTGGCCTTCGCCATCCCCCGAAATGGCTCCTAGTGGAACTGCGATGCTAACCAACAGTACCAAGGCAATGGTTCCCGTCCAGCCAGGGTGGTTCAGGGTCCACTGCAGGGCCTTTCGATAGCGAGGAAACTGCTGGTAATCACCCGGTTTGCTTGCATTCAGTTTGGGCAACTTGGTAATCAGCAACGGCACCAAGGTTTGCGACAGTAACAAGGAGGCAAACAAGGAAATACAAATGGATACCGCGGTATGTTCCAAGAAGATGGTCAAATCGGTTTGTTGACCAAAAATATTCGGCAGGAACACGATTGCGGTGGTCACGGTGCCGGTGATCACCGCCAATGACACTTGTCCAACACCGCGGATGGTTGCCTGCTCTGGGGTGGCTCCTTGTTCACGTTCGAACAAAATGCTTTCGGTCATGACCACCGCGTTATCAATGAGCATGCCTACTGCCAGCATCAGGCCCATCAGCGACAAAATATTCAATGAATAGCCGAGAAAATACATGCCGCCCAAGGCGATACAAATGGCGATGGGAACACTGAGCACTATCACCAAGGTGGTGACGATATCTCGCAGAAATAGGAACAGTATGATGAATGAAAGCAGCGCACCGACTAAGCCGGCGTTCACCAAGTCACTGAGTGATGAGGTCACCCCTTTGGCCGTATCGTCCATAATGAACAAATGAATGCCGTTAAATTGCGGGTCTTGACGGATTTCTTCAATCACTTTCATGACTCTGGTCGACACTTCGACTAAATTGGCATTAGATTCTTTAAAGATTTCCATGCCAATGGCATAACTTTGATCGAGGTGCCGTGCATCGGTTTTACGAGGCATTTCCCGTGAAATATCCGCAATATCGCGCAGCTTTAAGCCAGGACGGATCGGGAGCTCCCCAATTTCGTATTCCGAACGGAACTCACCAACTGGATTCACCAAAATCCGTTCATGCTCATTTTCTAAATAGCCGGCGGTGAGCGAAAAGTTTGCTTGTTGCAGGGCGGCAGTGACCTGGGCGGGATCAAGTTGATTGGCCAACAGCACATCACGATTCAGCCGAATCACAATGTGTTGGGGCTCCACGCCATACAGGGTCACGCGTGAGACCCCGTCGACTCGCTCAATGGGTTTGCGTAAGCTGCGATCGAGCAGATCGTAGGCGTTGGTTAAATCACGCTGACTACTAATCCGCAACTGAAAGACGGGCATGTCTTCGGTGTTAAATTGAAAAACTACCACCCGGCCGGCATCTGCTGGTAACAGGTGCTTGATGGCATCAACTTTTTCCCGAGCATCTACTGTTTTGGTGCGGATATCTTGCCCCCACTCAAACTCTAGCAGGACTTGTCCCATTTCCGAAGTGGAGGTAGAACGCATGCGACTGACGTTGCTGAGCGTGGCCAGAGCCTCTTCCAAGGGGCGAGTAATGAGCCGTTCAATTTCCACGGGGGTGGAGTTGGGGTAGCTCACTTGAACCACAATTTGTGGAATATCAACGCCGGGAAATTTTTCCAGCGGGAGTAAGCGGGAGCTGATGGCTCCCAGCAAAATCATTGATAAAAATAACATGCACGTGGTCACAGGGCGCCGAAGAGCCCAGCGAGCGAGTGCTGAACCTAATTCTGCGGCGGTCATGATTGCTGCTCCTGTGCCATTTGCTTATGAGTGACTTGCTTCCGATCAATGAGTAAGTACAAGCAGGGGATAAACAGCAGCGTTAACAAGGTTGAAAAGAATAACCCGGCAATCACGCTAATCGCCATGGGCGCTCTTACTTCTGCGCCTTCACCTAAGCCCAACGCCAAGGGAAGCAACCCGAGAACCGTGGTGAGCATGGTCATCATGATGGGCCGTAGGCGATGGTTCGCGGCGTTGACAATCGCTTGATAGCGGTCGTGCCCCTCGTGGCGCAACTGATTAATGCGGTCGACTAAGACAATGGCGTTATTTACTACAATACCGGCCAGCATAATGAGCCCAATAAACACAATCACGCTGAGTTCTGTGCCAGCAAGGTACAAGCCCAAGATAGAGCCAGCCCCCGCTAAAGGGACGGTTAGCAGAATAAAAAACGGGTGGAGTAAGGACTCAAATTGTGAGGCCATGACTAGATACACTAAGAAAACCGCAAAAATCAGGGCGTATTGTAAGGAACGGAACGAACTTTCCATTTCTTCGTTTTGTCCGGCAATACGGGCGTTCACCGTGAGCGGTAAATTCATGCCATCGAGCAGTTGTTGAGCGTACTGGACGGCAACCCCCAAATCTCCCTCTGCTAAATTGGCTTCGACAACTGCCGTGCGCTGTTGGTTAATGCGGGTGATTTGGCTGGGCCCTAAAATAGGCTGAATTTCTGCGACGGCGAGCAGCGGAATTTCTCGTGCAGCGCCGGGATTAATAATGACCTGTTGGAGAT
This sequence comes from Pseudidiomarina indica, assembly GCF_900104245.1. GTDB lineage: Bacteria > Pseudomonadota > Gammaproteobacteria > Enterobacterales > Alteromonadaceae > Pseudidiomarina > Pseudidiomarina indica. The sequence goes on along the minus strand of NZ_FMXN01000002.1, from coordinate 81,856 downwards.
CTTGAACAGAGTTTCTATCCGCCGATTGGCTGCGAACCAAAATATCAATTTTGCGATCGTCCAAGCTAAATTGGGTAGCCACTCGGCCGCCAATTTTGGTGGCTAACAGGTCGGAGACAGCCGCGCTGGTAAGCCCGTATTGGCTGAGTTTGGCGTGGTCAAAATGAATGGCTAATTCGGGCTGGCCATCCGTCATGTTGACGCGCACATCAGCAAAGTTAGGCTGCTGCTCCAACAGTTGGGCATAGTGCTGGGCGGCATGCTGGATCGACTCCAAATGATAGCCGACAAACTCCACCATGATTGGGCTGGCGAAATTAAACAGTTCAGGCGTGCCAAACTTAGCGGTGACTCCAGGCATTTTGGCGATGGCTTGGCGTAAGTGCTCTTGGACCAAAGCGGTATCGGTTGCACTGGCGGACTTCAGCACAATGTTGAGTCGGCCCCATTGGTTGCCGCTTTGCCCCGGCGCTGCATTCAGTAAGCTACCCGTACCAGCGACTGAATAGAAACGTTCGACCCGGTCAGCCAGCTCGGAATGATTGCTAATGACATGGCCTAGGGCTTGCAAGGTGCGGTCGGTTTCATCAATGGTGGCACCCGGTGGTAATTCTATTTCGGCATAGAACTCCCCTTGGGTCATCGTTGGCATCAACGACATGGGCAGCAAGGGGAGCAAGGCGTAGCAACCAAGCGCGCTGAGTAAAATGACGCTCAAGGTTATACGAGCGCGATTTAAAGCGCTGACCAATAGGCGGTGATAGGCTGCCGCAAAGCCTGCGTAGGCCCAATTAAACGCGGCTAACAGTGGGCGACTGATGGCGTTAAAGCCCCGTGCGATCAAACGGCTGAGCAACACCAGGAGGCTGACCACGCCGAGCGGTAACCAGCGAAATAGCAGGTACCCCGGGGTTTTCACCCAAAACCTCCAGCCTTTGGCATAAACAAAGGGTGTGATGGTTGTGTTGGCGGCTTTACGACGACAAGACAACATCGGAATGAGGGTTAAGGCGACAACCAAAGAGACCAACAGGGAAAAACTAACGGTCAGTGCTTGGTCGCGGAACAACTGGCCCGCAATGCCCTCGACAAACACCAGCGGAAAGAATACCGCAAGGGTGGTGAGGGTGGAGGCAGTGATGGCTCCGGCGACTTCTTTGGTGCCTTGTTCTGCAGCTTGTTCAATGGGTGCCTGGGTCTGATGACGGGCGATGTTTTCCAACACCACAATGGCGTTATCCACCAACATGCCCACGGCTAACGCAATGCCCCCCAAGGACATCATATTCAGGGTGACATTGTTGCCATACATGAGGTTAAAGGTGGCGATAATTGAAACTGGGATGGCAATACTAATGACAATGGTTGGCCAGACCCGCTGCAAAAATAGGTAAATGATGACCATGGCGAGCAACCCACCGGAAATAGCCGCACCTTTCACTTCATCAATGGCGGCACTGATAAATACCGCTTGATCGTATATGGGCTTCACCGTGTATTGCGCGGGCAGCAGTTCGGCCTGTTGCATGTGGTTTAGGTGTGCCTTGATTGCTTTGGACACTTGGACCGTGTTGGCATCGCCTTCTTTGTAAAGGGATAATTCCACGGCTTCCATATTGCCTACGCGGCTAATGGCGTTGCGTTCTTTATAACCGTCTTCAATGACCGCAACATCCCGTAAAAAGATAGGGCGGTCATTGCGCGTGGTGAGGTAGATATTGCGGATATCATCGAGATTTTGGAATTGATTCAGGGTTCGTACTAAATATTCCGAGCGTTCTGCTTCAATGCGCCCGCCAGATAAGTTGATATTCTCTTCCTGCAGCCGTTGGGTAATTAATGTCATTGGAATTTGTAAGGCGGCCGCTTGGCGTTCATTGACCAATACTTGAATTTCGTCTTCCAGGCCACCGCCTAAACGAACCGAGGCCACCCCTTCAATACTTTCTAGTTGACGCTTTAGCTCTTCTTCAGCGAAGGTTCGTAGCTGTTTCAAGGCGGCCGCGCTTTGGGCGCCATCTTGCCGACCGAAAGCGAGTCTAAACACCGGATCTTCACTGGGGTTGAAGCGCAGCAAAACTGGTTTATCAAGATCCAATGGTAAGTCGATCCAATCCAGCTTTTCCCGCACATCGAGGCTGGCCATATCCATGTCCGTGCCCCAGCTAAACTCCAGCAGCACATCACTTTGACCCGCACGAGAAATGGATTCGATGCGGCGGATTCCTTTCACCGTCCCTAAGATTTCTTCAATGGGTTTACTGACCAGCTGCTCCACTTCGCTGGGCGCACCGCCAGGATAATCCGTGCGCACGGTAAGCGTGGGGTAGGCCAAGTCTGGTAATAAGGTGACCGGAATGCGGGCGAGCGAGACAAAGCCGAATAGTAATACCGCAATGGTCAGCATCGAAATGGTGACGGGGCGGCGTACCGCCAGACTCACAATACTCATGACTGCTGCTCACTCTTCACAATTTCTACTGGGGCAGCATCTTTCAAGTTGGCTTGGCCATTGACCACAATGGTATCGCCGATTTTTAGCCCTGAAATAATCTCTAAATGGGTTTCATCGGCAAACCCAATTTGCACATCAACTTTATGCGCCACGTTATCGCTATCGATGGTAAAGACGCTGTGCTGGTTATCTAAGCTTTGCACGGCGTAGCGTGGAACGGTGACGGTCGCTTCGCGGGTGGCGTAGTTGAGATTGACGTGAGCGAACATGCCCGGTTTCAGCTGATTGTCTTCATTATCCACGTGCAGCACGACTTTGACGGTGCCAGAAGCAGTATCGATAACGGGACTAATGCGTGCCACCGTTGCTTGGATGACTTGATGGTCCAACGCACCGATTTTTAATTGTGCGGTTTGTCCCACTTGCACCCGTTGCAGCTCACGCTCTGGTAAGTACACATTGCCTTGAAGGCTTTGTGACGCAACGATATGAAAGAGTTTGTTCTGCTCATATTGGCGTACTAAGTTGCCGGGTTTGACATAGCGATGGGCCACATAGCCGCTAATGGGCGCGCGAATATTTGTTTCAGCTAAATTCAGAGCCGCCATGTCATAGCGCGCTTGCAATAGTTCCGCTTGAAACCGCAGTTTGTCGTAGGCATCAGCACTGATCATGTCCCGCTCTGCCATGTCTTTCACGCGACGCAGTTCTTGCTTAATGGAGTTCAGCTCCGCATTGGCTTGCGCCAGTTGAATTTGGTACTCGTCATCCCGCATATACGCAAGAATTTGGCCTGCTTCAACGTAATCGCCTTCTTCGACTAAAATCGTTTCAATAATCCCGGTCGCTTTACTGGTGACATCAGCTTCGTCACGGGCTTCAAGCGTGGCGGTGGTTTTAAAACTCGCGGTAATGGAGCCTGCTACAACTTGCTGAGTCGCCACTGGAATACGGGCCACGGACTCGGCCTGTGGTGATGGGGTTGGCGCCTGGATTGCGTCGGCGTTACTACAAGCACTCAGTGACAGACTGAGCAAGGTCGCAAGCGCAACGGCATGGAGGCGGTGAATAGTCTTCGTCATGGTCAAATCCTGGTTATCTCTGGTTGTTATTGGACTCGTTGAGTGTTTTAAACGACTCGAAAAAATGTTCTCACCAGAATGATAAGCAAGTTTTATGCCAGCACTTTATGATGGCTGCGATGCTTTGAATTATTTTATTTAAAATCAATTGCTTAATCTGTTATTTTGCGAGATTTTAAGAATAAAGAAAGAACGCTAGAAATAAAAAAAGCACTCCGAAGAGTGCTTTTTACTAATAATTAGTTTGTTTAACCAGTCACACTTAGCGACTTTTTAGTGGTTTAAACTCACGTTGTGTTTCACCGGTATATAACTGACGTGGACGACCAATCTTTTGGTTTTCCTCGCCTAACATTTCATGCCAGTGTGAAATCCAACCTACGGTGCGCGATAGCGCGAAAATCACTGTAAACATATTGGTTGGAATACCAATCGCTTTCAAAATGATTCCGGAGTAGAAGTCAACGTTTGGATACAGCTTCTTCTCAATGAAGTATGGGTCTTCCAGCGCAATGCGCTCGAGTTCCATCGCAATATCCAACAGTGGGTCATTGATGTTCAGCTCTTTTAATACTTCGTGAGCACTTTCACGCATGACCGTAGCACGTGGGTCAAAGTTCTTGTACACGCGGTGACCGAAGCCCATCAGACGGAACGGATCGTTCTTGTCTTTGGCTTTTTCGATGTACATTGGAATGTTTTCCACGCTACCGATTTCGCTCAACATGCGTAAACATGCTTCGTTAGCACCACCGTGAGCTGGTCCCCATAACGAGGCAACACCCGCTGCGATACACGCATAAGGGTTGGCACCGGATGAACCTGCTAAACGCACGGTTGAGGTTGAAGCGTTTTGTTCGTGGTCAGCGTGCAGAATGAAAATCCGATCCATTGCTTTAGCAATGGTTGGGCTGATTTTGTATTCTTCCGCTGGCACTGAAAACATCATATTGAGGAAGTTTTCAGAGTACGACAAATCATTGCGTGGATAAACAAAAGGTTGGCCAATGCTAAATTTGTAAGCCATTGCCGCAATGGTGGGCATTTTGGCAATCAAACGATAGGCACTGCGCAACCGTTGTTGTTCATCTGAAATATCTAAATCGTCATGGTAGAACGATGACAAAGCACCCGTTACGGCACATAACATGGCCATTGGGTGAGCATCACGACGGAACCCATTAAAGAAGTTATGCAGCCCTTGATGAATCATGGTGTGCTTCGTAATATTTTCTTTAAACTCAGCATACTGGGCTTGGGTTGGAGCTTCTCCGTGGAGCAGCATGTAACATACTTCGAGATAATCCGCATGCATCGCGAGCTGATCAATCGGATATCCCCGATGCAGAAGAACACCTTGCTCACCATCAATGTAGGTGATTTTTGATTCGCAAGCACCGGTGGCTAAAAAGCCTGGGTCGAAAGTGAAATAACCATGTTTACCTAAAGTACGCACGTCAACTACGTCATAGCCGGCTGTACCAGATAATACTGGCAATTCAATGGATTGGCCGTCAATCTGCAGGGTGGCTTTACGATCAGCCATAAGGAAATCTCCTTGTTTAAGTCTGCTTCATCACTAAGGGCGTTAGAATTTACTTGATCTTAACCGTTCCTGTCAATTCAAACGGTTGTTTAAACCAACTGCATGAACCGACACTAGGTTAGACAATGTCACTCGATGCGGTGCAGACAGATGGATGATTCAAACGCCATGGTCGCATCATGAAATGAATGTTTGGTGACACTGGTCGAAACCATAAAAATTATCCAGCGCAAGTTATACGCTAAATCCACGTTAGGTGGAATCATACTAAGGTAGAATTGTTATTTTACCACATTCAGTGACTGTTTCATAAAAGCTGCCAATATCTTGGGTTTTGAGACGAAAAGGGCGCTAAAGAATTGTAATTCTTGAGCTTGGCTTATATACTTTGACAGCGATCTCACAGGGTCCTCTCAATCATTCATATCTGGAGAGGATGTTTGAAGTTCCGAGCATATTTACAATGCTTTTCGTTAAGGCACAGCAATCGTGAAAAAACAAAGACCTGTAAATTTAGAATTAACAACAATCAGCTTTCCAGCTGCAGCTATAAGTTCCATTCTTCATCGTGTATCCGGCGTCATCATGTTGGTGGGCGTTGGGTTCTTGATTTGGGCTTTAGCAACTGCACTTCAGTCCGCGGAAGGGTTTGCTTTAGTACAAGGGTTATTAACTGGCTTCGTTGCTAAGTTCATTGCCTGGGGCATTCTCACAGCATTGGGCTACCACCTGCTTGCAGGGGTACGTCATATGTTGATGGACATGGGTTGCTTTGGTGAACTCGCCTCTGGTCGAGTCAGTGCACAAGCAATTATTGGCTTGGCAATTATTTGGTCAATCTTGGTAGGAGTGTGGTTATGGTAAGCTCTGCGTCGACATTTGGTCGTACTGGAAGCCACGACTTTATCTTGCTTCGTGCGACAGCCATCATCATGGCGTTGTACACCATCTTCATGGTGAGCTTCTTCGTTTCGGCAGACGCCGTTACACATGCCTCGTTAACCAATCTTTTCGCTCATTTGGGAATGAAAATCTTCACCATGTTAGCGCTAACTGCGATTTTAATTCACGGTTGGATTGGGATTTTCCAAGTGCTAACTGACTACGTGAAAAAAGCAGGGTTACGAGCTTTTCTTCAATTCGTTGTATGTGTCGCATTAATCGTTTACTGGTTAGTCGGTTTATTGGTTGTGTGGCCAGTGGAGGGTGTCTAAGTGAGCGTACAAACTCTCGAATTTGATGCGGTAGTAATTGGTGCTGGTGGTGCGGGCATGCGCGCTGCGCTACAAATTTCAGAAGCCGGCATGACCTGTGCTCTGATGTCAAAAGTTTTCCCAACGCGGTCGCACACCGTATCAGCGCAAGGTGGTATTACCGTTGCGTTAGGTAACGCGCACGAAGATAACTGGGAATGGCACATGTTTGATACCGTTAAAGGGTCCGACTACATTGGTGACCAAGACGCTATCGAATACATGTGTAAGACCGGTCCAGAAGCTATTCTAGAACTCGAAAACATGGGCCTGCCGTTCTCTCGTTTTGAAAATGGCCGCGTGTATCAGCGTCCGTTTGGTGGTCAATCGAAAAACTTCGGTGGTGAGCAAGCAGCGCGTACTGCAGCAGCAGCTGACCGGACTGGCCACGCCTTATTGCACTTGCTTTATCAACAAAACGTTAAGAACAAAACCACGGTGTTTTCGGAGTGGTATGCGCTTGATTTAGTGAAGAACGATGAAGGCGCTATTGTTGGTGTGACCACCATCAATATTGAAACCGGTGAGTTGTTCCACGTGAAAGCCAAAGCAGTCGTGTTAGCGACGGGCGGTGCTGGACGTATTTATGCCTCAACCACGAACGCCCACATCAACACCGGTGACGGTATCGGAATGGCGATCCGTGCTGGCATTCCAATGCAAGACATGGAAATGTGGCAGTTCCACCCAACCGGGATTGCCGGTGCCGGTACCTTGGTTACTGAAGGGTGCCGTGGTGAAGGTGGTTACCTGTTGAACAAAGACGGCGAGCGCTTCATGGAGCGTTATGCCCCGAATGCGAAAGACTTAGCGTCACGTGACGTGGTTGCGCGTTCAATGATGACTGAAATCCGTGAAGGCCGTGGCTTCGATGGTCCACTCGGTCCACACTTGAAACTGAAGCTGGATCACTTAGGTCGCGAAGTCTTAGAAAGCCGTTTACCAGGCGTCTGTGACCTGGCGAAAACCTTTGCTCACGTTGACCCAGCAGAAGAGCCAATTCCAGTTATTCCAACCTGTCACTACATGATGGGTGGTATTCCTACAGACGTGAATGGCCAAGCATTACATATTGATGCTGACGGTCAAATTAAGCCAATTCCAGGGCTGTTTGCTTGTGGTGAAGTGGCGTGTGTGTCCGTGCACGGTGCGAACCGTTTAGGCGGTAACTCGTTGCTTGACTTGGTGGTCTTTGGCCGTGCAACGGGCTTGAAATTGGCAGACGAAATCAAAGCGTTGGCAGAAAACAAAGAAGCCAATCAAGATCAAATCGATGCTGCATTAGCTCGTGTTCGTCGTTGGGAAAATAACCAAAACGGTGAAGATCCAGTACAAATTAAGAAAGACTTGCAGCAGTGCATGCAGCTGAACTTCTCGGTATTCCGTGAAGGTGACGCGATGGCTGAAGGTCTGGAGCAGTTGAAAGAAATCCGTGAGCGCTTGAAAAATGCTCGTTTGGATGACACCAGTAAAGAGTTTAACACCCAGCGCATCGAGTGCTTGGAGTTAGATAACTTGATGGAAACTGCTTATGCAACCGCAGTTGCTGCAAACTACCGTACTGAAAGCCGTGGTGCTCATAGCCGTGCTGACTACCCAGAGCGTGATGACGAAAACTGGTTAGTTCATACCGTGTATAATCCGCAGGATGAAAGCATGGCGAAGCGCGAAGTGAACATGCAACCGAAGTTGCGTGAAGCATTCCCGCCGAAAGCGCGGACTTACTAAGGTTAGGTGACAACGATGAAGAAGTTGAACGTTTCAGTTTATCGTTACAACCCAGATGTTGATAACGCACCCTACATGAAAGACTACACCATTGAGGTGGAGAAAGATCGTGACATGATGGTGCTTGATCTGCTGTTGTTATTGAAAGAGCAAGATCCAACATTGGCGTTCCGTCGCTCATGCCGTGAAGGTGTGTGTGGTTCTGACGGTTTGAATATGAACGGTAAGAACGGCTTGGCGTGTATCACGCCATTAAGTGCGCTGAAGGGCGGCGATAAGAAAATTGTGATTCGTCCGTTACCTGGCATGCCGGTAATTCGCGATTTAATCGTGGATTTAAGCCAGTTCTTTGCCCAGTATGAAAAAATTAAGCCTTATCTGATCAACGATGACAAAACGCCACCTGCGCGTGAGCGTTTGCAGTCGATTGAAGATCGGGCGAAATTGGACGGCCTGTACGAGTGTATTCTTTGTGCATGCTGTTCATCTTCGTGTCCTTCGTTCTGGTGGAACCCGGACAAGTTTATCGGTCCAGCAGGGCTGTTGAACGCGTACCGGTTCTTAATTGATAGCCGTGATACGGCCACTGAAGAGCGTCTGAGCGAACTCGATGATGCCTTTAGTGTGTTCCGTTGCCACGGTATTATGAACTGTGTCAACGTGTGCCCGAAGGGCCTCAATCCAACGAAGGCTATTGGTAACATCAAATCCATGCTATTGAGCCGCGCAATTTAAGTTTAATTGCGCTGCGATAGTATTGGCCGAGCTGTATCGAAATAGCCATCCAGCTTGGGTGGCTATTTTTTTATAAACGAGTGTGAAGGAACAGCGATGCAAGATGGCGTAATGCAAGCCTGGCTAGAATCCTCCCACCTTGCTGGTGGTAACATGGCTTATGTCGAGGAATTATTCGAGTTATATCTGGATGATCCAACAGCGGTTAGTGATGATTGGCGTAATTTCTTTGACCAACTACCGCGTGATGGCGTCGCCGTAGATACAAAGCATAGTTTGATTCGTGAACAATTCCGTTCGCTTGCGAAGAATAAGCTAAAGCAGGCTGGCACGGTAATGGCAGGTGCTCCTGATCATAAGCAAGTGAAAGTCTTGCAATTGATCAACGCCTACCGTTTCAGAGGCCATCAGCACGCGAACCTTGACCCGTTAGGGCTCTGGAAACAAGAATCTGTTCCAGATTTGGCCTTAGAACATCACGGTTTAAGCAAAGATGATTTCAACACCGAGTACAACGTGGGGTCGTTGGCGATTGGCCAAGAAACCATGAAACTGGGTGAGATTCATGAGCTGCTCAATAAAATTTACTGCGGTTCGATTGGTGCGGAATACATGCACATTGTGTCGACCGAAGAAAAACGTTGGATTCAGCAACGTCTTGAAGGCGTGCGTGGAACCCCTAAATTTGACCAGGAGTGGCAGCGTAAAATTCTGAAGGAATTGGTTGCTGCAGACGGCTTGGAAAAATACTTGGGAGCGAAATTCCCAGGGGCGAAGCGATTCTCGCTGGAAGGCGGTGATAGCCTGATTCCAATGTTGAAAGCGATTATTAGCCGAGCCGGTGAGCAAGGAAGTAAAGAAGTCGTTATTGGCATGGCGCACCGTGGCCGTTTGAACGTGCTGGTGAACGTGTTAGGTAAAAAGCCACAAGACTTGTTTGATGAGTTTGCTGGCAAAAACCCAACCAAAGGTTCCGGTGACGTTAAATACCACTCTGGCTTCTCTTCCGATTTTGAAACCCCAGGCGGTAATGTTCATTTAGCGTTGGCGTTTAACCCGTCGCACTTGGAAATCGTAAACCCAGTTGTGATGGGCTCGGTGCGGGCGCGGATGGACCGTTTAGGTGACACAACTGGTGCTAAAGTATTGCCGATTACCATTCACGGTGACTCTGCGATTGCGGGCCAAGGCATTGTTCAAGAAACCTTTAACATGTCACAAACCCGTGCGTACCAAGTGGGCGGTTCAATCCGTATTGTGGTTAATAACCAAGTCGGTTTCACCACCTCGAAGCGGGAAGACACACGCTCAACGCAATACTGTACTGATATTGCGAAAATGGTCCAAGCACCAATTTTCCACGTGAATGCGGATGATCCTGAAGCGGTTGTGTTTGTGACGCAACTAGCGGTTGATTTCCGTAACACCTTTAAGCGTGACGTAATGATCGATTTGGTTTGTTACCGTCGTCATGGTCACAACGAAGCGGATGAGCCGAGTGCAACTCAGCCGTTGATGTACAAGCAAGTGAAAAAACATCCAGTGGCACGTGCTTTGTACGCAGAACGCTTAGAAAAAGCCGGTGTGATTGATGCCGCATTCAGTGAGCAACTGGTGAACAACTACCGTGATGCCCTCGACCGAGGTGACATTGTGGTGGACGAGTGGCGTGAAATTAAAAAGCATTCTTCCAGTTGGGCGTCATACATCGGTCATGAGTGGGATGCAGAATACGATGCGAGCCTCAGCCTTGATAAATTGAAAGAGCTTGGAGTCGCGATGAGTACCGTGCCAGCAACGCACAAGCTCCACTCGCGGGTGGCCAAGGTGTATGAAGACCGTATGCAAATGGCATTGGGTGAAAAGCCAATGGATTGGGGCTTTGCAGAAAACTTAGCTTATGCCTCATTGGTCGACGCCGGTGTTCATATTCGGTTAACCGGTCAAGATAGTGGGCGCGGAACCTTCTTCCATCGCCACGCGGTGTTGCATAACCAAAATGATGCGAGCACCTACATGCCACTGAACCATATTCGTGACGGCCAAGGCCAAATCGAAATTTATGACTCGGTGTTATCGGAAGCAGCTGTGGTTGCATTCGAATACGGTTACGCAACGGCAGAACCGAAGTCGCTGGTCATGTGGGAAGCACAGTTCGGTGACTTTGCGAACGGTGCACAAGTGGTGATTGACCAGTTCTTAAGTTCGGGTGAGCAAAAATGGGGCCGTCTCTGTGGCTTAACCCTATTATTGCCACACGGCTATGAAGGTCAGGGCCCAGAGCATAGCTCGGCGCGTTTGGAACGATTCTTACAATTGTCGGCTGACCACAACTGGTCAGTGTGTGTGCCGACAACGCCAGCACAGGTATTCCATATGCTGCGTCGTCAACACATTCGCCCAGTTCGTCGCCCATTGATTGTGATGACGCCGAAATCATTATTACGGAACCCGCTGGCAGTGTCTTCAATGGACGAACTGACCAATGGTGTATTCCAAAATGCGATTGGAGAGATCGATTCTTTAGCGCCTAAAAAAGTCAAGCGCGTGGTAATCTGTTCAGGTAAAGTTTACTTTGACTTGCTACAAGAACGCCGCAAGCGGGAACAAGACGATGTTGCCATTATTCGAATTGAGCAACTGTATCCGTTCCCAGCGGACGAAGTGAACGAGATAATGAAAGATTATCAACACGTGAAAGATTTTGTTTGGTGTCAGGAAGAGCCACAGAACCAAGGTGCTTGGTACAGTAGCCAGCATCATTTCCGTGCAGCAATTCCAGCCGGCGCTGAATTAACTTATGCAGGACGTGCAGCATCCGCGGCACCTGCGGTAGGTTATCTGTCCGAACACAACAAACAGCAACAGCAATTAGTCGATGACGCGCTAACCATTAAATAGGTGATAATTGACCATGGCAATTGAAATTAAAGTTCCACAACTCCCAGAATCTGTTGCTGATGCAACAGTCGCTACTTGGCACGTAAAGCCAGGTGATAAAGTTTCGCGCGATCAAAACTTGGTCGACATTGAAACAGATAAAGTCGTGCTTGAAGTGGTTGCACCCGCCGACGGCGTCATTGGCGAAATCATTGCTGCGGAAGGCACCACAGTGCTAGCAGAAGAAGTGATTGGCCAGTTGGTCGAAGGTGAAGGCGCTGCAGCAGCTCCAGCAGCAGCTCCAGCAGCCGCTGAAGCAGCAGCTCCAGCCGCAGCAACAGGCGGTGAAGCACTGGAAGTGAAAGTGCCACAGTTACCTGAGTCAGTTGCTGACGCAACCATCGCGACTTGGCACGTCCAACCGGGTCAAGCAGTGACTCGTGACCAAAACTTGGTCGATATTGAAACAGACAAAGTGGTGTTAGAAGTCGTTGCACCAGCCGATGGTGTATTGGCAGAAATTCGCCAAGCTGAAGGTGCCACTGTCGGTGCTGACGAAGTTATCGGCATTGTGATGGCAGGTGCTACGGCAGCGGCAGCTCCAGCAGCGGCAAGTGCTGCAGCAGCTGACAGCGACAACGATACCGAAGTTGCAGGCCCAGCAGTTCGCCGTCTATTGGCCGAGCATGGCTTGCAAGTTGCAGACGTGAAAGGCACTGGCAAAGGCGGTCGCGTCACCAAAGAAGACGTTGAAAACCACCTGAGCAAAAAGTCAGCGGCAGCACCTGCAGCGGCGGCAGCAGCACCAGCGCCGGTATTGGGCGAGCGTGAAGAAAAACGTGTCCCGATGACACGCTTACGTAAGACCATTGCAACGCGTCTTTTAGAAGCGAAAAACTCCACAGCCATGTTAACCACGTTTAACGAAGTGAACATGAAGCCGATCATGGATTTACGCGCGAAGTACAAAGACGAGTTTGAAAAACGTCATGATGCTCGTTTAGGCTTCATGGGCTTCTATGTGAAGGCTGTGACTGAAGCGTTGAAGCGCTTCCCTGAAGTGAACGCGTCCATTGACGGTGATGATATTGTGTATCACAACTACTTCGATATCAGCATTGCGGTATCCACCCCACGTGGGTTAGTAACTCCGGTATTGCGAGATACCGATAAGTTAAGTTTGGCCGAAATTGAAAACGGCATCCGTGACCTAGCCATTAAAGGGCGTGACGGTAAGTTGACCTTGGATGAAATGCAAGGTGGTAACTTCACCATCACCAATGGCGGGGTGTTCGGTTCATTGTTATCAACACCGATTCTGAACCCACCACAGAGCGCAATTTTGGGCATGCATAAAATCCAAGATCGCCCTATGGCGGTGAATGGTAAAGTAGAAATCTTACCGATGATGTACCTGGCGTTATCTTACGACCACCGCATCATTGACGGGAAAGAGTCGGTTGGATTCTTAGTCACTATTAAAGACTTGTTAGAAGATCCACACCGTTTGTTACTGGATTTATAATCCAATAACCGCAGCCGCTGTTTTGAACTGGTCCATCAACTTCAAACAGCGGCTGTATTTTTTGCGTACGAGAATGTAAAATACGTGCGAATTTTCGGGTAAGCAGCACTTCGCTGCTTTTGTTGTTCAAACGAATCGGAAGATCATCATGAACTTGCATGAGTATCAGGCTAAACAACTCTTTAGAGAGTTCGGATTGCCAGTGTCTGAAGGCTTTGCAGTAGATACTGCGGATGAAGCCGTAGAAGCTGCAAAAAAAATCGGCGGAGACCGTTGGGTCGTTAAAGCCCAAGTACACGCCGGTGGCCGTGGTAAAGCGGGCGGTGTTAAATTAGTTTCCAGCTTGGACGAAGTCCACGCGTTTGCGAGCAACTGGTTGGGTAAAAACCTCGTAACCTATCAAACGGATGCGAACGGTCAGCCAGTTTCTAAAATTCTTGTGGAAAGCTTAACCGACATCGCTTCTGAGCTTTACTTGGGCGCAGTTGTTGACCGTGCAACACGTAAAATCGTGTTTATGGCGTCAACAGAAGGTGGTGTTGAAATCGAGAAAGTTGCTGAAGAAACACCAGAAAAAATCTTGAAAGCAATTATCGACCCAATTGTGGGTGCACAACCTTACCAAGCGCGTGAGCTGGCGTTTAAGTTAGGCCTGAACCAAGAGCAAGTGAAGCAATTCACTAAAATCTTCATGGGCTTAGCGAAAATGTTTGAGCAATACGATTTCGCTTTGTTAGAAATCAACCCATTGGTAATTACTGACCAAGGTAACTTGCACTGCCTAGACGGCAAAATCAATATTGATAGCAACGCCTTATACCGTCAGCCAAAAATCCGTGAAATGCATGACCCGAGCCAAGAAGACGAGCGTGAAGCACGTGCGGCACAGTGGGAACTGAACTACGTTGCATTGGACGGTAACATCGGCTGTATGGTGAACGGTGCAGGTTTGGCCATGGGCACCATGGATATCGTTAAGTTGGCGGGCGGCCAACCAGCGAACTTCCTTGACGTTGGTGGCGGTGCGACCAAAGAGCGCGTAACTGAAGCGTTCAAAATCATTTTATCTGATACTGAAGTGAAAGCCGTTTTGGTGAACATTTTCGGTGGTATCGTACGCTGTGACATGATTGCTGAAGGCATTATGGGCGCAGTTGAAGAAGTAGGCGTTAAAGTTCCTGTGGTTGTTCGTTTAGAAGGTAACAACGCTGAACTAGGCCGTCAGAAGTTAGCAGAAAGTGGCCTGAATATCATTCCAGCAGAAGGCTTGTTCGACGCTGCTGAGAAAGTTGTTGCCGCAGCAGGAGGTCAATAATGTCAATCTTGATCGACAAAAACACGAAAGTTATCTGTCAAGGTTTTACCGGTGGTCAGGGCACGTTCCACTCTGAACAAGCCATTGCTTACGGTACCCAGATGGTTGGCGGTGTCACTCCAGGTAAAGGTGGTCAAACGCACTTAGGCTTGCCGGTATTCAACACCGTTCGTGAAGCGGTTGAAGCAACGGGCGCAACAGCGTCGGTTATTTATGTACCAGCACCTTTCTGTAAAGACTCTATCATTGAAGCGGCGGACGCGGGAATCGAACTGATTGTTTGTATTACCGAAGGAATTCCAACGCTCGACATGTTGTACGTGAAAGAGTACTTAACGCACAAAGGCGTGCGCATGATCGGTCCTAACTGCCCAGGCGTGATCACGCCAGATGAGTGTAAAATTGGTATTATGCCAGGTCACATTCACATGAAAGGCAAAGTAGGTATCGTGTCACGTTCTGGAACCTTAACCTATGAAGCAGTGAAGCAAACCACGGACGAAGGCTTCGGTCAGTCTACCTGTGTTGGTATTGGCGGTGACCCGATTCCAGGTTCAAGCTTCATTGATATTCTTGAACTGTTCGAGAAAGATCCTGAAACTGAAGCCATTGTGATGATCGGTGAAATTGGTGGAACTGCAGAAGAAGAAGCTGCAGAGTACATCAAGCACAACGTCACTAAGCCGGTTGTTTCTTACATTGCTGGTGTGACAGCTCCTCCAGGTAAGCGGATGGGTCACGCAGGTGCAATTATCTCCGGTGGTCAAGGTACTGCGGATGAGAAATTCGCGGCCCTTGAAGCAGCGGGTGTGAAAACGGTTCGTAGCTTAGCCGACATCGGTAAAGCACTCCGTGAGAAAACCGGTTGGTAAGTTTTCTGACTCGTAAAAAAGCCGCTCCTAGGAGCGGCTTTTTTGTTGGTGTGATGGGAATTAAATGGCGGCAATGGCTGCTTTGGCAGCATGCAACGCTTGCTGGCGGGGTTCGTCTCCCATGGAAACGCCTTCGGCTCGGATAATATGAACGTCGGTGATACCGATGAATTGAAGCACTTGCTGCAAGTAGGTTTCTTGGTGGTCCCATGCCACTTGGTCACCTGAGGTAAAGATGCCCCCGCGTCCCGAAGCGATATAGGCAGTTTTACCCGTTAATAAACCTTGCGGGCCTTGTTCAGAGTAAGAGAAAGTAACCCCAGCTTTCAACACGCGATCTAACCAGGCTTTCAGCTGCGTTGGAATGGTGAAGTTATACATAGGCGCACCAATCACCACAATATCAGCGGCTTGCAGCTCGGCGATTAGGGTCTCGCTAAGTGGGTCACGCTCGGCTAATAAGCTGTCTGCGGTTAAATGGGGAATCGGCTCATGAATTAAGTCACGATAAATGACTTCCGTGGGTTGTTGTTGGCTTAAGTGTTGGACAATATCACGGCTAATTTTACGACTCACGGATTGCTCGACAAAAATACCTGAATCCAAATGAAGAATTTTCATAATACCTCTAAAAATCAATGGCAACTGCTGATACTAGGGGGCAGTCTACTGGCGTTCCATTCGTTAGGGTAGTGTGCTAGGTTGGAAAGAATCGTTTCATTAATGGAACGCTCGACTCCCTATCAACCTGAGGATGAAACCATGAGCATCCCTGATTTAACCAATTACTATCTGTTTGCCCGGGTCGCGGCCGCAGGAAGTATTAGTGCCGGTGCGCGTGAATTGAATATGCCAAAATCGACGGTAAGCCGGCGCTTAACAGCGTTGGAGGAAAGTCAGGGCGTGCGCTTGATGCATCGCAGTACCCGAGGGTTGAAACTTACCGATGTGGGGCAAGCATTTCTGGTGCATTGTGAGTCCTTGGTGGCTGCCGCAGAAGCCGCGCAGCAGGTGGCGCAACTGGTGCTGGAAACACCTCGTGGGGAAATCAACTTAAGTTCACCTTACGCAATTAGCCAGAGCATGTTGGTGAATTTACTGCCGGAGTTTATGGCGTTGTATCCCGAGGTGACGGTGAATTTGATGGTGACCAATCGGCCAGTGAGCTTGATTGATGAAGGCATTGATGTGGCATTACGGGTACGCTCCCACATTGAAGATTCGTCGTTGATTGCGCGGCCGCTGGCGGATGCACCGGCCACCTTGGTGCGCAGCCCCTCGCGGGGAGATGTGGCGAAAATCAACAAGCCGTTGCAGCACCCACTGGACTTGGTTCACTTTCCTCATCTGAGTTTGCATTTTACGAGTGGACGCTATCATTATGAGCTGCGCTCGAAGCAAGGGGATAAACTTAACGTAAGTTATCGCCCACGACTGATCACCGATGATTTGATGGTCCTACGTGAGGCGGCGATTGAAGGGCTTGGGATTGTGTCGCTACCCAATTATTTGTGTCAGCAAGAACTCCAAGATGGGGTGCTTGAACGGGTGTTGCCGGACTGGTCATTGCCGGTCGGAATTATGCACATGGTGTATCCGTACCGCCGTGGGTTACTGCCTGCCGTACGAGCATTAATTGACTTTTTAGCAGAGCGGCTGCCGCAGGCTGCGCGCAGCTCTCTGCAAGTACCGGTGACGCGTTAAGCGGCACTTATTGGTGTTCACATTGGGCTTGCACGCGGGTATCAATGCTCAGGGTATCGGGAGCTCCGGTTGGGGTTTGATACACTGCTGATGGCCGCACAATGTACACCTCGCTGCGCTGGCCGGTATGGCTGATTAGCAAGTGTTGCGGGCGGTGCCAGCTGAGCGATAAACAGGCGGCGTGGGGGGCGGTGGCGAGCCGTTCCCAGTCTCGTTCCCCAACATTGTAGAGCCACACTTCGTAGCCCATCCAGGGTTGTTCTAGACTGCCGCGTTGGCATTGGTATAAATGAACTTCAGCGCCCTCATCGGCGGTGTTCAGCTGTTGAATGCGGTGGCACTGCGCGGTGTCAGGAGGGCTGGGATGCGCACCAAGGTACTTATAAATGAGCACGCTGACAAACAGCACGCTTAAGAGAATGGCCGCGGCCAGTAGCCAACTACCAAGCCGTCGTACTGCCGCGGTTAATTTCTGCCACACTGTCATCATTTTCCTGTCGATGCCTCGCGGGGTTCAACCGTATAGTTTGGAACCTTGCCGAAGCGCGGATGCCCCGCATCCCAATCGCGCTGCGCTTGTTCTACACGCGCTTGCGAGGCGCTGACAAAGTTCCACCAAATCTTCACTGGTTGGGCGAAAGGTTCGCCTCCTAAGAGCAGGAGGGTGCAGCCCTGACTCAGCTCTAGCGTGACTGCGTCGCGCTGTGCGCCTAAGTCTAACAAATGGTGCGCCGGAACCCCAGTGCCATTGACCCGTACATTACCATGGAGCACATAAATTCCGTGCTCGAACTCGGGTTGCAGGTGCAAGGTGAGGGTGTCTGCCGCAGCAGCTTCTAGTAACAAGGCAATATGCGGACTAAAACTTAATGCTGGGCTGTGCCAGCTTTGCGTGGCGGTTGCATAACTGCCAGTAATTAAGGTGGCCTGGCATTGTCCGAGCGTGAAGCTTGGCACGCTCGGATAATGATCAAACCGTGGATCGGTTTCTTCATGGGCGGGTGGCAAAGCACACCACAACTGCAACCCGTGCAGCGGAGTGGTGGGGTTGGGTTGGGCGACTTCGGCGTGGCTAATGCCGCGGCCGGAGGTCATCAGGTTTAATTGGCCTGGATGCAACGGTTGTTGATAGCCCAAACTATCAAAGTGCATGAGTTCACCGGACAGAAGCCAGGTAATGGTTTGTAGCCCAATATGAGGATGCGGCGGCACATCGAATAACCGATAGCTGCTGGGCGCCAAAGGGCCGAAGTGATCCAAGAAGCACCACGGACCAAGCATGCGAATGGCGCGCTGTGGAAACACGCGGCGTACGCTTAGCTCGGGGGTTAACGGGCGTTCCAAAGCAGCATAAATGCTGTCAGCCAATTGATGTTCGTCGTAAGCACGCGACATAAGAGCTCCAGAAAATAGCCGACTCGATGTTATTGAGTATGACAGTTGCTTGATTATTAGTCGAATTTAATCCGTTAAGTCTTTCCCCGAGCGTTTGTTTTCAGTAAGGTGAAGATCACCAGTTATTGTTTGAACAAGGTAGACAAGGAACTATGAAATCAACAATCGCAACTCGTATTGGGGCTTTGGCTGTTATTGTCACTGGTATATTGTTCGCTGTGCTTGCCCCAGCAGGGGAAGCCGTCAGTAGTTACCGTCAAGTGGGGGTGGTGCTTTTAGCCCTCGGGGTGTTCTGGTTATTACGCCAACACCGCACCACCGCAACGGACGATTCACAGGAACCGTTCGAACGACGACCGTTAAAATGGTATCAAGCTCCGGTGGTTTGGATGCCGGTGATTGTGATTCTATTAATTGTGGTGGTTCAGGTCATTGCGAGCGCTTAAGGCGAGGGCTTAACTCTTGCGTCGCCCTCGATAAACTGCGATCATAGTCGTCATTTTTTTGGATGAACTTCGGAGTAGATGAATTCATGGCCGCAGATAAGGCAGCAAGTACACCACGTAGTAATTTTATCCGACAAATTATTGATAGTGATTTGGCGAGTGGTAAGCACAACCATGTGCAGACTCGTTTTCCGCCTGAACCGAACGGATTTCTGCATATTGGGCATGCCAAGTCGATCGTTTTAAACTTTGGCATTGCGCAAGACTACCAGGGGCGCTGTAATCTACGCTTTGATGACACCAATCCGCTAAAAGAAAAAGTCGATTACGTTGAATCGATTCAAGCCGATGTGAAGTGGTTAGGCTACCAATGGGACGGTGACGTTCGTTATTCATCGGACTATTTTGATCGCCTGCACGGGTACGCGGTGGAATTGATCGAAAAAGGCTTGGCGTATTGTGATTTTTCTTCCCAAGAAGAAATGCGCGCCATGCGCGGTACCTTAACCGAGCCAGGCACCCATAGCCCTTATCGCGATACCCCTGTTGAAGAAAACCTGAAAATTTTCGCGGATATGACTGCCGGAAAATATCAGGAAGGGGAAGTGTGTCTGCGGGCGAAAATCGATATGAGTTCGCCGTTTATGTGTATGCGTGACCCGGTGATCTACCGAATTCGTTTTGCGCATCACCACCAAACGGGTGACCGCTGGTGTGTCTACCCGATGTACGACTTCACCCATTGTATTTCCGATGCGATTGAAGGCATTACTCACTCGTTGTGTACGCTGGAGTTCCAAGATAACCGCCGTTTGTATGACTGGGTGCTAGAAAACATCACCATTGATTGTCACCCGCAGCAAATTGAGTTCTCTCGCTTGAACTTGCAATACACCGTGATGAGTAAGCGTAAGCTGAACGAGCTGGTGGAAGCCGGCAAGGTGTCAGGCTGGGATGACCCGCGGATGCCGACCATTGCGGGCATGCGTCGCCGTGGTTATACCCCGAATGCGATTCGTGAATTCTGTCACCGCATTGGGGTGACACGGATGGATAACCAAGTTGAAATGAGCATGCTCGAATCCTGTATTCGAGATGACTTGAACCAACATGCGCCCCGTGCGATGGCGGTGGTGGATCCCGTGCGGATTGTGATTGAAAACTACCCAGCTGACCAGCATGAAGAGTTGCAAGCGCCGAATCACCCAAGCGATGAAAGCATGGGCTCTCGAGTGCTGCCGTTTGCGCGCGAAATTTACATTGAGCGTGATGACTTCCGTGAAGAAGCCAATAAGAAATACAAGCGCTTGGTGTTAGGCAAAGAAGTTCGCCTGCGTAACGCTTACGTGATTCAAGCGGAGCGTGTTGAAAAGAATGAAGCAGGCGAGATCACCACGATTTACTGTACCTATGACGCTGACACGCTTGGCCGTGCTCCGGCCGACGGACGGAAAGTGAAAGGGGTCATTCACTGGGTGGCAGCAGCGCATGCGGTCCCGGCTGAGTTCCGTTTGTATGACCGTTTGTTCCAAGTGCCAAACCCTGCCGCTGAAGAAGACTTTTTCAGCACCTTGAATCCGAATTCATTGGTGGTGAAACAGGGCTTCGTAGAACCGAGCTTAGCTGCGGCAGAAGCAGAAAAAGCGTATCAGTTTGAGCGGATTGGTTACTTCTGTGCGGATAGCAAAGACAGCCGTCCGGATGCTTTGGTATTTAACCAAACTGTGGGATTACGAGACACCTGGAGTGATGACAGCGAATAATTGTTCGCTGTCCACATTCCGTCGTCCAATTCCGTCAACAATAAAAAAAGGGCCGCTGCTGAGCAGGGGCCCTTTTTTCATACTCTGAACGGCGTTTAGTTGCCAGCTGCAGCATCAGCCGCTTGCTTGTTCACGCAGGTATCCGGTGTTTTACACTCGCCGTATAGATATAAACTATGGTTGGTTAACGTAATATTGTTCGCTTCTGCAACCTGCAATTGGCGTTCTTCAATCACGTCATCTTCAAACTCAAACACATGCCCACAGGTTAAACAAACCAGATGATCATGATGGTCATTGGAACGGAGTTCGAAAACCGAGCGTCCCCCTTCGAAATGATGGCGACTTACAATGCCCGCATCATCGAATTGGTTCAGCACCCGATAAACGGTCGCTAAGCCGATTTCTTCATTGCGCTCGATGAGTACTTTGTACACATCTTCTGCGCTAATGTGTTGATAGTCAGGGTCACGGAGAATTTCTAACACTTTAATTCTCGGTGAAGTGACCTTAAGGCCTGCTTTTTTTAACTTCTGTTCTTCTTTACTGTTCATGATCTCAACGTCACTCGATAGGTTAGCTAACGCTTAGCCTAACTGAGCTAAGCCCATTTCGTCACGAATTTGAGCACACCATTGTTGGACACGTTCTTCAGTTAACTCATGCTGACGATCTTCGTCAATGCCTAATCCAACAAAATGATTATCGTCAACCAAAGCACGTGAGGCTTCGAATTCGTAACCCTCGGTTGGCCAATGGCCGATAATGATCGCGCCACGCGCCTCTACGATATCACGAATAGTTCCCATCGCATCTAAAAAGTACTCGGCGTAGTCTTCTTGGTCACCACAACCGAAAATTGCGACAAGCTTGTTGGTGAAATCAATTTCTTCAAGATCTGGGAAGAAATCATCCCAATCACATTGAGCTTCTCCGTAATACCATGTTGGAATGCCAAACATGAGCAAATCATAGGATGCTATATCTTCCTTACTTGACTTCGCAATGTCAAAAACGTCGATAAGGTGTTTGCCCAATTCCTTTTGGATCATTTTAGCGATTGCTTCGGTGTTGCCTGTGTCGCTGCCGAAAAAGATACCTACACTTGCCATAAATTCGTACTACCTGTGCTGTATAAATGATTAAAGACCAGCTTCCCAGAATGCTTGAATAATGCCTTTGGCAATAAAACCAGCGCATCCTAAAAATAAAACGAGCCATACAAACCAACGACCAAAGGTCGGCACATTGCCTTTTTTCAGAACATCTTGAATGGCGAGACCAATGAGTACAAATAAAAATGCGATCGCGAAATTTGTACCTAAAGTTTCAATTAATTCATAATGTTCAGACAGCATAATGGTACCACCTAAGAATTGGTCAGACAGATGAATCTAAATAGAGCCGCCAGTATAACATGAAGGCCATTTAGGTGCGAGAATGATTCTCAATAAATTGGCGTGCCAGACGGTTGAATACTTGCGGTTTTTCTGCATGCAGCCAATGGCCAGTGCCATTAATAATCTTGATATCAACATCACTAAAACGGGCGGTAACAGCCTCAGTATGAGCCGAGGTGAGGTAATCTGAATTACCCCCTTTAATGAACCGCACGGGGCCGGCAAAGTGTCCCTCCCGAATCCCGCCGGTAATTTGCGGGTAACATTCCACCAGCGCCGCTAAATTCAACCGCCAATAGAAATGGGTGTCATCCCGGCGCAGGTTCTTCAGCAAAAATTGGCGTACGCCGACTTCGTGAATGGTTTGGGCCAAATGCTGATCGGCTTGTTGGCGACTGGTCATTTGCTCAATGGGCAAGGACTGCAACGCATCTAAAATGTGCCGATGGCGAGGGTCATAGGCGACCGGAGCAATGTCCGCGGGAATTAAACTACGAACTCGTTCCGGGTAGGTGAGGGCATATTCCATCGCCACTTTGCCCCCCATGGAGTGCCCCACCAGATGGGTTTCGGTGAGCTGCAAGCTGTCTAAGGTGGCGGCCACGTCGGCAGCCATTTCAGCAAAGCTCATGCTGGTGTGATGAAAAGATTCACCGTGATTACGAAGATCCATCAGAATGACTTGATGATCGGTGCTCAGGTCACGTCCTAAGCCTTTGAGGTTATCTAAATCACCGAATAAACCGTGCAGTAATACCACAGGTTCACCGCTGCCCATGACCTCATAATTCAAAATCTGTGCTGTACTCATCTTGATTTCCTGTACCCGAGCGATCGCTTGGGTATAATAGCCTGCATTAAACGAGTCTTAAAGCGACACCAGTCGAATAAAACCTGAATGAGAAGTGATGGGCAATGACCAAACACATTGAGATTGATGAGGAATTGTACCGCTATATCGCCAGCCACACCCAACGGATTGGGGAGAGCGCATCGTCTATTTTGCGGCGCTTGCTAAACTTGCCACCGTTATCACCATCCGCTGGTGAGGCGGTTGAAGCGATTGACGTAGCGCCTGCTGCCGTTGCACCTCTCAGTGCGGGGGCCACAATTTTTGAGGTGTTATCGGCCACAGAATTGGCCAATCAAAAAAGTGCGGTGGCACGGTTTTTACATATTTTAAGTGCATTATATCAGTGCCATCGAGAGCAATTTTCGGTGGTGTTACAAATTACTGGGCGGGATCGTCGTTATTTTGGGACCACCGAAGCGGAATTGGCGGCCAGCGGTTCAAGTACGAACCCGAAGCAAATTCCAGATTCTCCCTATTTTGTGGTCACCAACAACAACACGACCCGGAAAAAGTCGATGCTCGCCCAAGTGGCCCTTGAGCTAGGGTATACTGAGGAGCAAGCGGAACAAATAAAGGATTTATTATAATGGCATTGCATCCACGCGCAGGAAAACCCGCAACAGCTGATGACTTAACCAATATTGCTCAGCTGGTTAGTGCTTATTTTGTGAATGAAGTAGACCCTCGGAATCCGGCCCAACAAGTGAAGTTTGGTACCTCAGGACACCGTGGTTGTGCCCTTGATTGCTCATTTAACGAAGCCCATATTTTGGCAATTTGCCAAGCGTTAGTGGCGTATCGTGAAGAGCAGGGGATTACGGGTCCGTTGCTGCTCGGGCGTGATACGCACGCGTTGTCCGAAGCGGCGTACATGACTGCGCTGGAAGTCTTTATTGGCAATGGCATTGAAGTCCACATTCAAACCGACGACGGTTACACTCCAACGCCGGTGTTGAGCAATGCCATATTACGTTACAACCAAGGCCGTACAAGTGGCTTGTGTGATGGCGTGGTGATTACCCCTTCGCATAACCCGCCCACCGATGGCGGCTTTAAATACAACCCGCCTCATGGCGGACCGGCTGATACCGATGCCACTAAAGTCATCGAGAAGTATGCCAATGCATTGTTATCATCAGACTTATTAGGCGTGCAGGCGGTCTCGTACGCCGAAGCGCGTGCCAGCTCGTTGCTTAAACAAGTGGATTGGCGCCAACAGTACATTGATGGCTTAGCAACCGTGATTGATATGGCAGCGATTGCCAAAGCCAAGCTACGCATTGGTGTCGATGCCATGGGCGGCGCAGGGGCGAGTTATTGGGCACTGATTGCTGAACAGTACGGGTTGTCGATTGACGTCCATCATGCTCATGCCGATGCCACGTTTCAGTTTATGAGCTTGGATAAAGACGGCAAAATTCGGATGGATTGTTCGTCCCCTTATGCCATGGCCAGTTTGGTGCAGTTGCGTGATCAGTACGATATTGCCTTTGGCAATGATCCTGATTACGACCGCCACGGTATTGTGACGCCAACGCATGGCTTGCTTAACCCGAACCATTACTTGGCCGTTGCCATTGATTACTTATGTCAACATCGGCAGTGGCCACAATCATTAGCTATTGGTAAAACCTTGGTATCCAGTGCCATGATTGATCGCGTGGTGGCGAAGCATCAACGTGAGCTACGAGAAATGCCGGTAGGCTTTAAATGGTTTGCGCAGGAATTGCATGCGGGCACCACGGCATTTGGTGGCGAAGAAAGTGCGGGGGCAAGTTTCTTGGATCGCCAGGGCAAGGCGTGGTCGACGGACAAAGACGGGATCATTCTGGCATTGTTGGCGGCGGAAATTTGCGCGGTCACTGGTAAGAACCCAGGGCAATACTATGATGATTTGTGTGCCGAGCATGGCACGTCTTATTACAAGCGGATTGATGCCGCATCCTCGGCTGAGAAAAACGCTGCGTTCCAGTCTATTCGGGCGTATAAGCTTAAGTTAGAAACGCTGGCGGGAGATCCGGTAACCCAGGTCATGACCAAAGCACCTGCCAACGATGCCTTAATTGGTGGAATTAAAGTCACTACCGCTAATGGCTGGTTTGCTGCACGTCCTTCTGGCACCGAGCCTATTTATAAAATTTATTGTGAAAGTTTATTGAGTGAAGCGCACCTTGAGCAGCTTGCTGAAGAAGCGCAACAACTCGTCAATAGCTGGCTGCAGGGTTAACCTGCAGCAGTTGGCGGGGTATCGTCGTCATCCGCGGCATTGGGCGGCAACGTATTCGGCTCTTGGGCTAAGGTTGTCAACAACTCTTCCGAAGTCGGAGTAGGCGTTAGCAAGGCAAATGCCGTTTGTGGCTGCTCCACTGGCTTGGCACGTTTGGTGACCCGATACAGGGAATAAGCACAGACAATGCTGGTGAGTGCTGTCATTAGTAAGAAAAAGTAATTCACAGCACCAAACTGCATCAATGCGGCGACGGATGGGGCGCCAAAAATCGCGCCCAGCCCGCCCACTTTCAAAATCGCTCCCGTCGCTCCGACCATTTGATCCTTTTCTAAGAAATCATTGGTGTGCGCCATACCCAGTGAGTACATGGGCAGTGCGCTGGCCCCTAATAATCCCATACAGAGATAGATCAGCCACGGAATGGACGCATCGAGTTGGGATAATACCAAGGCGATGAGGGCGGCACTTCCCGCACATCCAGCCAGCACATAACGGCGATCAACTCGGTCTGACAGCATGCCAATGGGCGCTTGGGCCAACATCCCACCTAAAATAAATGATGCCATGAAAAAGGATACTTGGCCGACACTTAAGCCGATATAGGTGGCATACATGGGGCCCACGCCATAGAACATGGAATAACAGGCTTGCATGATAAATGCGTTAATTATGCCCAACGGAACAATTTTCATTAAGCTGCTGATGGGCACTTTGCGTGGCGTGGTCGTGGTTGGCTCTACCGTCACGCTAATTAGGATTGGGATCAGTGCCAAGTTCATTAATAGTGCGACAATGGCAAACGCCATGAATTCGGCCGGGTCGGTGACACCAAGAATGAGCTGGCCGGCCACTAAGCCGCCATAAATTAAGACTAAATAGATAGATAACAGAGCGCCACGATTCTTGTTATCGGCCATGGTGTTCAGCCAACTTTCGACGATGACGTAAATGGCCGAAATGGCGAAGCCCGTTAAAAAGCGCATCACGAACCAAACCACGGGATCGACCCAAATGGCTTGCACTAAAATGGAGGCGGCGGCCAGCCCCGTTAAGCCGCCAAAGGCTCGAATATAACCCACTCGACGAATATCTTTTGGCGCGCGCGTGGTGCCAAATAAATAGCCAATAAAATAGGCTGACATGATGATCCCGGTGGTGAGCGTGCCGAACCCTTCTAGGGTAGCACGGAGACTCAGCAGGGTGCTGGTCATGCCGGTACAAATACCAATGAGGGTAATGCTGGAAAGTAATGAACTGATCGCGCGCAGTTGTTGCCGTAGCATGACTGGAGATCCTTGCATCGATGCCGTGAGTGTCGAAGTATCTTAACACGTTACAAAAAAATCGAAAACGTCAAGAGGTTATCCACAGCTTGTTACTTGCGGCGACGCTTTGAGCTGATTATGATGGGCACAAGTTGAGGGATAGGGGTAGCTATGCGAGCTTCCAAAATCATATTGATGGGGTTGTTGCTGGTGGTCGGGATCGCCTTCAATAGCCTCAAAACCGCGTCTGCCGCAGTTGAAGTGCAGCAGCTTTATCAAGCGCAAGTGCCGGTTGAGAGCCAAGCTGTGGGTGAACGTAATCAAGCGTTACAAACGGCGCTTGAACAAACACTGTTGAAAGTTTCCGGCGACGGTCAGCTACTGGCCCATGAAAATGTACGCTTTGCATTGCAAAATGTTCGTAATTATGTGGTTCAATTTGGCTATCGGCAGGTTGCGGAGAACTTGGTGTTATGGGTGCAGTTTGATCAAGCGCAAATTGATCAGGTGATCCACGATGCGGGTTCCGGAATTTGGAGTAGCCGACGGCCCGAGTTATTGTTTTGGTTGGTGGCGGAAGATGAACAATTGCGTCGTCAAATTCTGGGGCGAGGAGACCATGAGCCGCTGGTTGAAGCGTTGCGTGAAACAGCGCAGCAACGTGGCTTACCCATTAAGCTGCCGTTACTTGATTTGAATGACTCCATGAGCATTAGCGTGATTGATTTATGGGCACGCTTTGATGATCGCATTCAGTTTGCCAGCAGTCGTTATGACACTGATGGCGTGGTTGTGGCACGAATTTATCAAACTGACCCAAGTTCTTATGAACAGCCGTGGATGTTGGACTGGACCCTGCAATTAGGCAGTGGGCTTCGCTGGCGCGGAGAAGTGCTGGCAGACTCGCCGGAAGAACTCGGCCAGTTATTGGTTGGCGAGGTGACCCAACGCTTATCCCAACGGTTCCGGATTGATAGTCAGGTCGACATGGCAGGAACCTGGCGGTTGCAGGTGCTGAATTTAACCTCGGTCACTGAGGTGATTCAAGTGGAACAACTGTTACAGCAATTGCCATCGGTGCATCGCGTGCAGTTGGTCGAGTTCGGTCAACAACAAGGGGTGTTTGAACTCTTTATTCAAACCGATCCGGCCCAAATTATTCAGGCTCTGGATTTGAGTCAGTCATTGACTCCGATGAATGCGGAGCAACGGTCAGCATCGGACTTGCCAATCTACCGCTGGAGTCAACCATGAGTGAAGTTGCGCAATTGCCGTTAGCGGTGCAATTGCCGGATGACGAAACCTTTGCCACCTTTGTGGCCGGTAGCAACCAGGAATTACTGGAGGTGCTCCAACAGTTGCCGCAAGGGGTGGTGTACTTATGGGGTGCTGAAGGGGTGGGGAAAACCCACTTGTTGCACGCCTTGTGCGCGCAGGCGCAATCGGCGGTGATGTATTTGCCGTTGGCGGATATGCACCAACAAGTGCAACCGGAAATATTGCAGGGGCTGGAGTATTATCCGCTGATTTGCCTGGATGATGTGGATGCCATTGTGACCCATGAAGCTTGGTGCTTTGAATTATTTGCGCTGCTGAATCGCGTCAAGGATGGCGGCAAGGGCACCTTGGTGGTGACGGCGAAGCAAACCCCGAGTCATTTGCCGGTCGCGCTGGCCGATGTTCAGTCACGACTGCAGTGGGGCCTGAGCATGCACGTGCGGCCTTTGACGGACGAAGATAAAGTAAGTGCGTTGCAACTTCGAGCAAAAGTTTTAGGCTTGCGCTTAGGGCACGAGGCGGCGCAGTTTATGGTGCAACGTCTCGGGCGAGACATGCGCACGTTGCTCGGCTGTTTGGCTCGGCTCGATCGAGCTTCCATTGCCGCTCAGCGGCGGTTGACCATTCCCTTTATCAAAGATGTGCTGAACGTTTAACGCTCAGCATCTTTGAGTTTCTTGAGTCCTAACCCAAGCGCGCGACCTTGTCGACGAGCAAACCAAGTACACCCCACAAAAGCAGCGCTGGTTAAGAGTAATTCCGCGCTTGCCAAGCCGCGTTCCGCAGGGGCGACGTACAAGGTGGTTAAACTATGCAAAAAGTACCACATGAGAATGAAGTTGGTCCACGCATAGGTATAGGGCTTGCCGCGGAGTAGCCCCGGCAACGGAAGCAGCAGTGGAACCACCCATAACAGCACGCGAAAGAGTAAACTAAACTCGCTGCTAGACTGCCATAACAGTTGCCAACAACTCATCAACACCAACAACCCTAAATAACTGGCTAAGGCCAAGGTGCGGATTTTCTTGGTCGTGCTATCCATACTTAAATAAGCCCTTGTTCACGTGAAGATTTTAATGCTTGAGCGGCGGCCGTAACACGCTGCCCCAGGGTGATCGCGATTTGTAATTCGTGTTCGCTTAGGTGGGGGCCGCGGCCATGCTCAACATGGCTCGCGCCATAAGGAGAGCCACCGGCTTGAGTTTGTTGAATGGCCGGTTCGGTATAGGGAATGCCACACAACAGCATGCCGTGATGCAGCAGCGGTACTCCCATGGATAATAACGTGGCTTCTTGCCCGCTATGCATGCTGCTGCCCGAGGTAAATACGCCCGCGGGTTTGCCTTGCAATTCACCGCGCAGCCACTGCGGGCTACTCGTTTCCCAGAATTGTTGGAGAGCGCTGGCCATATGACCGAAGCGAACCGGACTGCCCATGATAAGGCCGTCGCATAGGCTTAAGTCGCTAGGCTCCACCATTAAGTCGCGGGCACTGGCCGGCTCACCAGGGCCAGCCACAGTGCGCAATAGCGGCTCGCCACCAGCTTGGACCACGCCGGTGGCAATGGCATCGGCTAACCGTTGGGTGGCCCCATTGCGGCTGTAATACAGAATTAAAATTTGGGGTATCATGCCGGTAAAATCTCAAGGACCGCTTCCGGTGGACGACCTAACCGAGCTTGCTGGCCCACCACCACAATCGGGCGCTCGATTAATTTGGGATGCTCCGCCATGGCGGTGTAGAGCTTTTCTTCATCCTGTTCTTGGGCCAATTCAAGCTCACGATACAGGTCTTCTTTGCAACGGATCAATTGTCGTGCCGATTCAAACCCAAGCTGTTTTACTAGGGATTTAATTTCTGCCACACTAGGGGGAGTTTTTAAATACTCGATAATGGTTGGCTGTAAGTCACGTTGTTCGAGCAACTGAAGCGTTTCGCGGCTTTTTGAGCAGCGCGGGTTGTGATAAATCATGACCTGAGTCATAGCGAAATGGTCCTCCATAATCTGAATGCCAATAGCTTAAGGGAATCTCTATGTCTTGTCGATTATTGCCCGTGATTGGTTTCGTGGGTGCGGCGGTATTAATGGGGTGTCAACCGGCGCCAGAATTTCACACGGATACCGCAGGTGCGTTCCGCTGGCAACAGTTGGAAGGGCAGTATGTGGTGGTGAATTACTTTGCCGAATGGTGCGCCCCCTGTTTGCGTGAACTGCCTGAGCTGAATGAGTTCCATGAGCAATACGGAGGCCAAGTGCGATTATTCGGGGTGAGCTTTGACGGCCTTGATAATGACGCGCTGGCGCAATTGCGCGCTGAATACAGCATTGAATTTCCACTCATCCAGAATGAACCTGCCCCTTATTTACCCTTTGCCCAACCCAATGCGTTGCCAGCAACCTATATTATTCGACCCAACGGAGACATCACTGGACCGTTGTTGGGGGAACAAACCATTGACAGTTTAGCGGCGGCAACGGGCCTCAGCCATTAGCTGAGGCTTTCCAGCAAGCGCTTCTGAGCCATTAATTGCTCAATGCGAGCTTGCAGTCGGCGTTTGTCCAGCTCTAACTGGTTATGGCGGTGGGCTTTATGCAAGTGGTCAATGGCTTGATCAAAGGCGCCATGCAGGGCGGCGAGCTCAGCTTGGGCTTCATGCATGGCACTGTTATTGCCGTTAAGACGGTAGGCTGTGGCTAATAGATCCAGCGCCAACACATTATTTTCATAGCGCTGGGTGTATTCACGCAGCAGATTAATGGCTAACGAATAGTCCCTTGCCTCAATCGCAATATTGGCAAAGTTTAAGGTAATGGTTTGCTCGTTGGGTTGCCGAATGTAGGCTTTTTCCAACATGGCCAAGGCGTCATCGAAGCGTTTTTGCGCTAACAGAATGTCACTTTGCACATCAAGATAGAAAGTATTCATGGGCGCTTCTTGCAACAAGGGGGCGAGGATAGCTTCGGCGTCACTGGCACGGTTTTGATCCAATAACCAAATGGCGAGCCCATAGCTGGCCGCAGTACGTTCGTTGTTGGTGGCTGCGGTGCTTTGCAAGCGCCGTAACTCACCTTCGCTCAGCTGCTTCAAATGGCGCGTTTGAATTCGATATTTCGCCAAATAAAAGGACAGGGAATCACGGACTTGGGGGCGCGGGAGCGATTCAGCGCGCGAGCGCATATCTGCTAAGCGGTTTTCACTGTAGGGGTGGGTTAACAGAATTTCGGGGGGCCGTGAGGAATAGCGATATTTTTCACTTAAGCGGCCGAAAAAGTTCGGCGAGCCCATGGGGTCGAACCCTGAACTTACTAGAATGTTAAAGCCAACTCGGTCCGCTTCTTGCTCAAATTGTCGGGTATAGTTTAATTGCATCTGTTTGTTGAGACCAACCGTTCCCGAGAGGGCAGCAAAGCCTAGTTGTGGGTTGATGACGGCTAAAATCATGGCGCCTAACATCGCCGCCATGGTGGTCGGCGAAGCGTTCGACATACGTTCCATGTTGCGCACAATATGTCGTTGTGACACGTGTGCAATTTCGTGCGCTAACACCGCCGCTAATTCACTTTCAGTTTGTGCTTCGGCAATTAGACCGGTATGGACCCCAATGTAACCGCCAAAAAATGCAAAGGCGTTAATGTCCTTTTGATTGATCCAGAAAAACGTATAAGGGAAGCGGACGCCGTCGGCTTCACGCACCATGCGTGAACCAATATCACGAAGGTATTCGTCTAACACAGGATCACCCACCATGGGCGCAAGGGCTCGAATTTGGCGCATATACATGTCGCCATAAATACGTTCCCGTTCAATGGTCATAATGGCGGCACCTGCGGTTCCAATTTCTGGAATTCGCTCTTGTGCCGGGTGTGCTGCTACGTCATGGGCTGTCATCGCAAGCGTTAAGCTTGCAATAATAGCGGCAGCAAGGTGACTAAATTGCTTCATCAAATACGCCTAAATCAATCGAGAAGTTATCTATCTATGTCATAGACCACTGTATCTGCTTCGCGTTCATCAGTTATGATGGGATATTGATCGAATGCATGCAACACTGATGTGACGCATGAAGCGGAGTAAATGCAATGTTTGAGTACGTAAAGCAATGGTATCAACGACGTTTTTCTGACCCCGATGCAGTGACTTTGGTCTTGTTATTGGTGATTTCCTTTTTAGTCATTATGCTGTTTGGGGACCTCTTAGCGCCAATTTTAGTGGCGGTCGCATTGGCGTACTTGCTGGAGTGGGCCATTCAACGTGTTGAAAAGCTTGGGATTCCTCGGTTAAGTGCAGTGGCGCTGGTATTCACCACTTTTCTTGCCATCAATATTATTTTATTGGTGTTTTTGGTGCCGGTGATTTGGCAACAAACAGTGGCATTGGTGGCTGAGCTTCCACAAATGCTGGCGCAAATGCGCGTTTTACTGGAGCGACTGCCTGAACTGTTCCCCGAGTTTATTAGTGAAGAAAACATTAGCACCTTCATTGACTCCCTCACTACCCGCACGTTGGCGTTCGGTGAGCTCTTACTGAGCCAATCCTTGAGTCGAATTATTGGCATCATGCAGCTCATGATTTATTTCATTGTCGTACCGCTGTTAATTTTCTTTATGCTGAAGGATAAGCACGAGCTGCTGCATCATATTCACCGAATGCTCCCAACAAATCGTCGACTAATTACTCAAGTAAGCGGTGAGATGAACCAGCAAATTATGAATTATATTCGTGGCAAGGCAGTGGAAGTGGCGGTGGTTGGCATTTTCACTTATGTCTGCTTTGCGTTGTTCGATCTGCGCTATGCGGCGCTACTAGCGGTGCTAGTAGGGTTGTCGGTGTTGATACCTTATATTGGGGCAGTGGTGGTGACGATTCCGGTGGTGATGGTTGCGCTCTTCCAGTTTGGGTGGAGCGGTACCATGGCCTGGGTTCTGATCTGTTATTTAATCATTCAAATATTAGATGGGAACTTGTTGGTACCATTATTATTTTCTGAAGCAGTCAGCCTGAATCCCGTGTATATTATTGCCGCAGTATTAGTATTCGGTGGCTTATGGGGCTTTTGGGGCGTATTTTTTGCCATTCCACTGGCGAGCTTGGTGAAAGCTGTGTTAGTGGCGCTTTCCAGCCAGTCAGCGCCAGTGGAGGATGCAGGCACTAAGACGTAGCAGTGGCTTGTAGATGCTCAAGCACTACTTGGTGGTGATCCTTGGTTTTAAATTTATTGAAAACATGGCTAATGGTCCCATCTTGTTCGATCAAAAAACTGATACGATGAAGGCCGTCATATTCTCGGCCCATGAACTTTTTCAGGCCCCAAACGCCAAATTGTTCAGCCACCTGATGGTCAGGATCGCTCAATAAGGTAAAATTGAGCTGATCGCGCTCGGTGAATTTTGCTAAGCGTTTTACTTCATCGGTGCTAATTCCCACAACTTGCACTTGGTGCTGTTGTAATTGGCTGTGATGGTCGCGCAGTTGTTGCGCTTGTACGGTGCACCCGGGGGTCATTGCTTTCGGATAAAAGTACACCAAAACGCGGCCTTGATTGAGCAAATCAGTCAGCGACACTGATTGACCTTGGGCATCGAGTAATGTGAATTGAGGGGCTTTATCGCCTGCTGTGAGTGTTTTCATTGTGGCTCCATAACAGTCCATATCGATCGTTCATTTGCGTAGGCTATGATAGAAGAAGCGGCAATGTGAAGCAAAGTGAGCAGATATCTTGTCATCAAGGGGCGGTGAAAGTACCATGTGTAGCACACAAATTTTGGGGGCAATATGTTAAGAGGTAGTATCGTCGCGCTGGTGACACCATTTACGCAACAAGGCAATGTGGATTTCAATGCGCTGGAAGAATTAGTGAACTGGCACATTGAAGCAGGCACTGATGGCATTGTTGCAATGGGAACCACGGGTGAATCGGCCACCATGAGTCATGATGAGCATATTATGGTGGTGGGCGCGGTGGCAGAAATTGCCGCAGGGCGCATTATGGTGATTGCAGGGAATGGTTCCAACGCCACGTCGGAAGCAGTCATGTTGACTGAACGGATGGGTCATCTGCCCATTAGTGGGTTTTTGAACGTGAACCCGTATTACAACAAACCGTCACTGCGCGGGTTGGTTGAGCATTATAAAGCATGTGCAGCGGCGTCTGAATTGCCCCAATTACTGTACAACGTACCGGGTCGGACCGGCTACGATCTGCTCCCAGAGCAGGTGGCAGAACTCGCCAAAATCCCCAATATTGTTGGAATTAAAGAAGCCACTGGTGATGTGAGCCGGGTGGCAGTGCTGCAAGAATATTGTGGCGACGAATTTATTTTACTCAGCGGTGATGACATCACTGGCTGTGAATTTATGTTGCAAGGTGGCCATGGTGTGATCAGTGTGACCGCGAACGTGATGCCGGCAAAAATGAAAGCCATGGTAACGGCGGCAACCACGGGTGATATCGCCACAGCGACGGCACTCGATCAAGAAATGCAACCGGTGCACGATGCCATGTTTGTCCAAGCGAACCCAATTCCGGTGAAATGGGCGCTGGCAAAAATGGGGAAAGTTGAACCTTTTTATCGGTTACCGATGACGGAGCCGGAACTTCCGCAGCAACAGCATATCGAACAAACATTACAACAAGCCGGACTTATTTAAAGCGGAGTGATCATGAAATCGAATTTGTTAGTACTAGCGGGCACCGCAACCATTGTCGCTAGTGCATGTAGTTTCACCCCACGGGAACAAGCAGAGGGGAAGTTTGAGTATCTTGAGGTGGGGCTGCAGCAACAAGTCGAACCTGCGCCAAATAAAAAGCTTCCGACCCCAAGTAATCGCTTCAAAGTTCCTGAAGCAAATCAAACGGGCCCGCTTGGTAAAATCGTGCCCGTGCTTGCGCCTACGCTTGTTTGGCCATTGGCCAACGGCAGCCGCTTGGAAGAAAGCGAGCAGGGCGCGCATATCTACTTCGATGAAATTGAAGGCATGAGCAATGTCGAGCAATACGTATGGCAAGGCGCGTTACAAGCGTTGCGGATCCGTAACGTTGGCATTGTTGAGCAAGAAGATCGGAAGCGGATTGTTACCGATTGGCTCGAGGAATCATTTACCCATGGTGAAGATGATGACAATGTGACGATTCGACGTCGGATTGCATTGAATTTTGACACCGCAGAACATGGCCGGACTACCACTATCCGCAGTGAAGTGGTCGAGCAGCAAGTGGATGCTGAAAACAATGTTGAAGTCACCCCAACGTACCTTGCCTTCCGTGATCAGAATGCAGCAACCGCTGCCTTGAACATGGTCGTGAGTGAAATCGCCATTACCCAAATGGCTGGTGTTGCGGCAGTCGATGATGACGGCACCGTGGCGGTGGACATGGGCTTTGACGAAGATGGCTATCCCAGTATTGTGCTGGGTGCTAGCTTTGGGTTTACCTGGGGCTTGATGCAAGAAGTCTTGCCAGAACTGGGCTTTGAAGTGGACGACTATAACCGCGAATTGGGGCGTTATTACACTATTTACGGGGTGAAGAAGTCGTTTTGGTTTAGCCGTAATGTGGACGGTAAACTAGAACTGCCGCGGGGCGACTACGAAATTAAAGTCACGGGGGATCAAAAACAGACCACCGTTACCTTGTTCCGTGACGGTAATCCGTTGAGTGCGGCCCAAGTGATGCAAATATTTGCACCATTTGCTGCTGAAATTCGCAGTCAAAGTAGCCTATAATAGGCCTCCATTATCGCTCATTGTTCGGAGACACCACTGCTCATGGAAAAACGTACTGAATTATATCGGGGTAAGGCTAAAACCGTATTTACAACGGACGACCCGGAACGTTTGATTCTTCAGTTTCGCAACGATACGTCCGCTTTTGATGGCGAAAAAGTTGAGCAGCTGGATCGAAAAGGCATGGTTAATAATAAATTTAATAACTTTATTATGGCCAAGCTGGAAGCTGCGGGTATCCCGACCCAATTGGATCGCGTTTTGAGCGACACTGAAACTTTGGTGAAGCGCTTGGACATGATTCCGGTGGAGTGTGTGATTCGTAACTTCGCGGCTGGATCCTTGGTGCGTCGGTTAGGTGTGACCGAAGGTCA
This sequence comes from Pseudidiomarina indica, assembly GCF_900104245.1. GTDB lineage: Bacteria > Pseudomonadota > Gammaproteobacteria > Enterobacterales > Alteromonadaceae > Pseudidiomarina > Pseudidiomarina indica. The sequence goes on along the minus strand of NZ_FMXN01000002.1, from coordinate 46,032 downwards.
AGCGCTGAATCCGCCTACGTTTGAGCAGTTTTTGAAGAATGATGCGTTGCACGATCCCATGATCAACGAATCCATTGCGATTAGCTTTGGCTGGGCTACGGCCGAGCAACTGGCACGCATGAAGCAACTGACCTATCAAGTGAACGATGTGCTCAGCGCATTGTTTGATGAGGCCGGCATGATGTTGGTTGATTTTAAGCTAGAGTTTGGTGTGGATGGCGACGGTAACATTGTGTTGGGCGATGAATTCAGCCCTGACGGTTGTCGTTTATGGGATAAAGAAACCCGCAAGAAATTGGATAAAGACCGCTTCCGCCAAGGGTTAGGTGGCGTGGTTGAGGCGTACGAAGAAGTCGCAGCTCGATTGGGCATTGCGCTTTAATCTTCTTCATCCCAATCATCACGATCCTGTTCTTCTGCTTGCCGTCGCTGTTGTTCAGACAGGGACGGCATTTTCATTGAGACGGTATGTTTTACTAGCAGTAAATTGCCGACAATGATGCCTACTGCTAATGCAATGATTAACCAAACCATGTGTCGCTCGTCGTTCGTTCAGGATTGCAAATACAATCGATGTAGCGTTGTTTGATTTCTGGTAGCTGCTCAAGAATATACGCAAGCCCGGCGATATCTTGGGAGCTCAATAAATTCTCTAATGTCTCCACCGTCAGCGCCGTTTGATAGGTCGTGGCGAGCGGCGCATAACTTAAGTGCCAGGGTTCAGCGGCCACGCCACCCTGATACCGCGCATAAGGAAAGAAAAAGCCAAAATCATGGGCATGCTGGAGCAGCCATTGGTGCAGTTCATAGCAGGGGCCATCAGGCTCATATTCCGCCGGGATTAATTGTAACTGGCGTTGTCCATCGGCAAAGGCGGTCGGGTCATACACATCAAAATCCGTGCCCCAATGATGACGGGAAGCTCCCGGCAGGGCGGACCAGGTGAGAATGGCGGCTACTTTTTCGCCCACGGCGAGCTGCTGCTGATCCAGCAGTTCGCCATGGCTGTTGTATAACGGGGATTCGCCCTGAAACTTACGATTCCAAATCAGCCGCTGACGCTCAAAGCTGCGAAATGCCGAAGCGATGTGCATGGAAATACCCGCTTGCGCGGCAGCATCTTGCATATACAGATAGGCTTCTGCTGCGCGCGGAACCAAGCGCACGGTGTCGGCCTCACCGGCAATCAACACCGTATGGCTATTGGTTAATCCAAAAAGCTGACGAGGCGTTAGCATAGTAACTTCTCTAGGATTTTGACGTAAGCCAGCGTGAGAGCGTCTAAATCAGCCTCACGAACACATTCATTCACTTTATGAATGGTAGCATTGACTGGCCCTAATTCAATGACCTGTGCCCCGGTGGGGGCAATAAAGCGCCCGTCTGACGTCCCACCTGAGGTTGATAACTCGGGCTCTATCCCTGTGGTCTCTTGCACTGCTGCAATGGCCGCGCTTAGCAACTCGCCAGAATCCGTTAAAAATGGCTCCCCGTTGAGGGTCCAGCGAATTTTGTAATCGAGTTGATGCTCAGTGAATACCCGTTCGATGCGCTCGATTAACTGGGTTGAGGTTAACTCTGAACTAAAGCGCAAATTGAATTGCACATAGAGTTCGCCGGGGATCACATTGGTGGCACCCGTGCCCGCATGGATATTGGAAATTTGGAAGGTGGTGGGGGGAAACGAGGCATTGCCTTGATCCCACTCCGTGTTGACCAGCTCAGTGAGAGCCGGCATGCCTAGATGCACTGGGTTCGCCGCCAGGTGAGGGTAGGCCACGTGACCTTGCACGCCAAGAATGGCTAAATCCCCACTGAGACTGCCGCGCCGGCCAATTTTGATCACATCCCCGAATTGGCTGGTGCTGGAAGGTTCACCGACCACACACCAAGTAATTTTTTCTTGGCGGGCTTCTAAGGTGTCGATGACTCGTGTGGTGCCATTGATAAAGGGACCTTCTTCATCGCTGGTGATCAAAAACGCGATACTGCCTTGATGGTCTGGGTAATGGGCGACAAAGCGTTCAACGGCGACCACCATGGCAGCCAGACTGCCTTTCATGTCAGCGGCGCCACGCCCGTGGAGATAGCCATTGTGTCGAACCGCAGCAAATGGAGGAAACTCCCATGCGTCTTCGTTCCCAACCGGGACCACATCGGTATGTCCGGCAAAGCAAAACACCGGGCCTTCGGTCCCGCGCCGGGCCCAAAGGTTGGTGGTGTCTTCAAAGACCATGGTTTCGAGGGTAAACCCTAGTTTTGCCAAACGTTGCCCAATGAGTTCTTGGCAACCCGCATCATTAGGGGTAATCGATGGGCGCTGAATTAACTCGGCAGCAAGTGCAACAGTGTCCACCCTTACCCCCTTGGTAGCGCTTGTTGCCATTGCTCAGGCTGGAAGCCCACCACCATTTGCTCGCCGGCAGTGAGTAACGGCCGCTTCATGAGCGTTGGATGTTGTTGCAGTAACGCTACCGCTTGGGCAGGCGTGGTTAGCTGTTGCTCGGCGGTGCTTAATGCGCGCCAAGCGGTACTACGTTTGTTGATGACAGTATCGATACCGAGTGTGGTAATCCAAGCGTCAATGGTGGCAGCAGGAACAGGTTCCGCGCGTACATCATGAAATTGGTAGTCGATGGCTTGTTGCTCGAGCCATTTGCGAGCTTTGCGTACGGTATCGCAATTTGGGATGCCGTAAACGATAATCGTCATAGTGTATACTTCTCTTGGTTTTCAAACAGTGAAATGCCATTGTGTCAAAGCTGTTGTGAATTCTCCACAATTTATGTGGATAACTCTGTTAGTTAGCTGCCATGAAGTGCGTATCTATATGACTTATAATGATATTTCATCTTGGGTGTTTAACGTACAGTTGATCATATAGGCGACACATTGGTGTTAAATTAGACGGTATTAATGGCCGGTTGTTAAGTAGGGTACGATGAGTTTATTGAAAACATTTCGCATGGGGCAGGAATATGCCAAAGTCTGGCCTCGCCATGCAGTGGTGGCGGCGATGACAGAAAGTCGGGTAGTGCCTGCGGTCAAGTTTGCGGAGCGCTGGGTGCCGGCGGTGGCCATTCTCAACTTTTTTGTGCAGTGGGAGTGGTTGGGAAGTCAAGGATTAGCCCAAGTGGTGGTGACGTCGCTATTTCTGCTATCCATTCCACTGCAAGGCTGGTATTGGCTAGGGCAACGGGCGCAGGCGCCGTTGGATCCCAAGTTGCACCATTGGTACCGTGATTTGGCAGTGAAACTTGCGGTACAGCCGCAGGCCAAGCCGACCTATATGATGTTAGCGAGATTAATCCGCAAAGCGCTGCAGGAATTACCGCCCGATCAACATTGATCAGGCGGTGACGAGGGATTAAATATTGAAACGAGACCAAATAGGGGCGTGGTCGGAAGGTTTTTCAATGCCCCGTAATTCATAATCAATGCCGGTTTCGTTCAGGCTTTCCAGCAGTGGCTGGGTGGCCAAAATTAAATCGATGCGCAGTCCGCGGTTATCATCGAAGCCGCGTGAACGGTAATCGAACCAGCTGTATTGGTCGGTGGCCTCTGGGTGTTGATAACGGAAAGTATCAACAAAGCCCCAGTCGAGAAGGGTATTCAGCCAAACACGCTCTTCCGGCAAAAAGCTACATTTTCCAGTACGGAGCCAACGTTTGGCGTTTGCTTCCCCAATGCCAATATCGCAATCCTGATGGGAAATATTCATGTCGCCCATTAAAATCACCGGCTGCTCATTATTTTCAGCGGTTTGCAGGTAATTCATTAAATCCACATAGAATTTTTCTTTGGCTGGGAACTTCACCGGGTGGTCGCGACTTTCTCCTTGGGGGAAGTAGCCGTTCATGATCCGCACGCGTTGGCCGGTGGTCGGGGTGATGTAATCCCCCATAATCATTCGGCGTTGGGCATCTTCTTCATCAGTCGGAAAACCATAGGTTACGTTTTCTAAGGGAGTTTTACTCAGTAGGGCCACGCCGTAATGGCCTTTTTGCCCGTAATAAGCCACGTGATAGCCCATGGCCTCAACTGCTTCTACCGGAAACTGCTCATCATGTACCTTGGTTTCTTGCAGTCCAATCACATCGGGCTGATGTTTTTCGATGAGTGCTTCAAGCTGGTGGAGTCGAGCACGAATGCCGTTGATGTTGAATGAAATGACTTTCATTGTTTCTCTCTTGTCGTATTTTGTGTCGCTGCGATCACAGACAGGTTACTGATTACAGTAAGCATATCAGATTGCCACAATCGAGGCGACAATAGCTGATTGCCCTCGGCTTTTCTTATATACTCTGCGTCACAGAATCAATTGACGTACAAGGAGTTGCCGAATCATGAGCACTGATTGGCTAACCATCAAAGCCGGCCGCACCGCTTGGATGCACATCCAAGAGCATGGGTTACAAGCCCATGATATCCGGTTAATGCTGGGTGCGTCAGGCGGACCGAAATGGTTTGTCTTGCATGGGCTCGATCGCTACTGGTTTGGGCAATTCTTTAAGGATCGGGAGCAACCTCTTGATTTACTTGGAACGTCGGCGGGCGCATGGCGGTTTGCCAGTCTAGGACAAACCGATCCGGTGGCTGCGATTGATTTATTTAATCGGTTATATCGCGAACAAACGTATAGTGATAAACCGGATGTTCGCGAAATTACCGATGAAGCGGTGAAGTTACTGGATGAGTATCTTCCTGAGCAGGCCATTGATGAAATTTTGCAGCAGTCGACGTTTCGTCACCATTGGATTGTTACGCGTTGTCGCGGCCTGACTGGGGCTCCAGGGAAACGCCAGTTGGCAGGGTTGTTGGCCTCGGCATTGGCGAATAGCGTGGATCGACGGCATTTGCGGTGGTTTTATGATCGGGTGGTCATGCACCATCCAAGTTCGACCGCAAGCTTTGTGGATCAGTGGCAGGACGTTGACACTTATAAAGTCCCGTTAAGCGCGGCCAATTTTAAGCAAGCGCTCTTGGCCACGGGCTCTATTCCTATGGTGTTGGATGGTGTTCGTGATATTGCCGGAGCGCCACCAGGAATGTATCGAGATGGTGGCATTACGGATTACCATTTTGATCTTGATTTAAGCGGTGTAGATGGCTTAGTGCTGTATCCTCACTTTTACTCGGAAGTGATTCCGGGCTGGTTCGACAAACAATTGAAATGGCGCCGTACCACCGGAGCCCATTGGCCCCAAGTGGTGCTTATTGCACCGTCGGCGGAATTTGTGAAGTCGTTACCTTATGGAAAAATTCCTGACCGCTCAGACTTTGCGAAGTTGAGCGTGGCTGAGCGGTTCGCTTATTGGCAACAAGCCGTCGAGCAAAGCCAACGTCTGGCTGACCAATTACATGAATGGTTAGCCACTGATCAAGTGCGGCAAAAAGTCACGTTGTGGACTTAACCGAAGAAACTTTATTTTGGCGTGGAGTCAACTGACATGAAATATCAGGGCAGTGCAGGGTTTAAACATGCACAGCGTGATCGGATAGGGGTACTGATTGTTAATTTGGGAACACCCGATGCTCCCACCCCTTCTGCATTACGTCGCTATTTACGTGAGTTTTTATCAGATCCGCGGGTGGTCGAAGCGCCACGGTTATTGTGGTGGTTTATTCTCAATGCGATTGTACTGCGAACGCGTCCAAAGCGCTCTGCGGCAGCTTATCAAACCGTGTGGACAGAACGGGGCTCGCCGTTATTATGGCACACTGAAGACCAACGGGACGGAATTCAGCAAGCACTGCAACAGCAGTACGGCGATGACGTCGTGGTGGCCTATGCCATGCGCTATGGAAATCCTGCACTGAGCCAAGGAATCCAAGAGTTGATGGATGCGGGCGCGCGGAAGTTATTGGTGCTGCCGTTGTATCCACAGTACTCCGCCAGTACCACTGGCTCGGTGTTCGATGCCTTGGCGGCGGATTTTACCCGGCGGCGGTGGTTGCCCGAGCTGCGTTTTATTACGCATTATCATGACCATGCAGCCTATATTGATGTTTTAGTCGCGCGCATCCAAGCATTTTGGCAAACCCATGGACGTCCGCAAAAATTGGTCCTAAGCTATCATGGTGTGCCGTTGAGTTATTTGCATGAGGGGGATCCCTATTTTTGTGAGTGTCATAAAACCTCACGGCTGATTGCTGAACGGCTTGGTTTATCTCAGGATGAGTATGTCACAACCTTTCAATCACGGTTTGGCCGCGAAGAGTGGTTGCAACCCTATACGGATGAGGTGCTTAAAAACATGCCAGCGCAAGGGATTAAAAATGTGCATGTTATTTGTCCAGGCTTTAGTGTCGATTGTCTTGAAACCATTGAAGAGATTGGGGTGGAAAACCGCGATTATTTTATGGCCGCAGGCGGCGAGCAGTACGCCTATATACCGGCGTTGAATGCGGAAGCTGATCATATCGAAGCCTTAACCCGTATTATCAACGAGCACCTCCAAGGCTGGACGGTATCCCATGACGCAGCGGCACGCGCCGAGCGTGCGGAGCAACGACAGCAGCAACAGGCGTTGTAACAATTATGGGGCTCCCGTTCTTTGGACGCTATGCGCAGGCAATTCAACCCATGCTTGCTCAACATCCTCAGCAGAGTGGGGTGCGACCTCTTATTGACGCGCGGGAAGCATTTGCCGCGCGTATGCTACTGGCCCGAAACGCCCAGTATTCGCTCGATTTACAGTATTACATTTGGCGAAATGACCGTACTGGAACCCTGTTATTTGAAGCCTTGCATGAGGCCGCAGACCGCGGCGTTAAAGTGCGTTTGCTACTCGATGACCATAGCACCGGCGGCCTTGATGCGGTGCTTATTGCCTTACAAAGCCATTCCAATATTGACGTTCGATTATACAACCCCCTGAAACTGCGCCGCCCGCGCTGGATTAATTATTTGTATGATTTTGCTCGCTTGAATCGGCGCATGCACAACAAGTTATTTATTGCCGATCAACAGGTGTTGATTAGTGGTGGTCGCAATATTGGTGATGAGTATTTTGGGGCTCATGATGGGGTGGTGTTTTCAGATTTAGATGTGTTGCTGATCGGCCCCATTGTGGAAGAAACCCAAGCTGACTTTGAACGTTATTGGAACGCTCCCTCGGCGGTGCCGTTAAATCGATTATTGACCCTGACCAAGCCGATAACCTTATCCGCGCTGGAAGAAAGGGCCAAGATGATTGAACGCGATCCGGGCACCAAACGCTTTGTTGAAGCCCTTCAAGAGCATCCTTTCGTGCAAGACTTCCTCCAACGAAAATTAGAGTTTGAATGGGCCGAAGTCAATTTATTATCCGATGATCCACGTAAAACACTTGGGTTAGCGAAACAACACCATTTATTGGCGTTTCAGCTACAACAAGCCATTGGTAACCCTGAACAATGCCTGAAATTAGTGTCACCTTATTTTGTACCCACAGCCACGGGGGTTGACGAGTTATCGAAGTTAGCGGCGCGAGGAGTGGATATTACCATCTTGACCAATGCGCTGGAGTCAACGGATGTGGCGGTGGTTCATTCGGGGTATGCAAAGTGGCGGAAGGATTTGATTGCAGCGGGCATTCAATTGTATGAAATGCAAAAAATGTCCCCCATTGCCCGAAAACTAGAACGTAAAATACGGCGACAGCGACTGAAGGGAAAAGAGCGGTTTGGAAGCTCAGCCTCAAGTTTGCACGCCAAGACCTTTAGTGTGGATAAAAAGCGCGTGTTCGTTGGGTCATTTAACTTTGATCCTCGCTCGTTGGCGTTGAATACGGAACTGGGGTTTGTCATTCATAGCGCGAAGCTGGCGCATCAAATTGATGCGGCCTTTATTGAAACGGTTCCAAATTTTGCGTATCGGGTGAATACGGATGAACGCGGCAAATTGTATTGGGAAGAGCGATTAGGACAGCGCACCACCCGTTATCGGATCGAGCCGGGAACCTCGTGGTGGCGACGGCTAGGCACACGACTGCTTGCGCTGCTTCCAGTGGATTGGTTACTGTAATGCAAACTATATAAATTAAATGAGCATGATAAGGAACAGCAATGCATTTAACTTTTCTAGGTGGCTGTGAAACCGTAACTGGGTCGAAGTTTTTATTAGAAACTAAGACCACCCGTGTGCTCATCGATTGCGGATTATTCCAAGGGTATAAGTGGTTGCGCCGACGCAACTGGCAGCCCCTGCCATTAGGCATTCAAGATGTCGATGCAATTGTGCTGACGCATGCTCACTTAGACCACTCGGGGTTTATCCCTGTTCTCTATAAACACGGCTTTCGAGGCCCGGTCTACACTCATCCAGCGACCATTGGTCTGTGTCAGTTACTCTGGCCCGATAGTGGGAAGCTGCAAGAAGAAGATGCAAAGTTCTATCATCGGCACCAATTGAGCCGCCATCAAAACCCGGAGCCTTTGTATAGTCAGGCGATGGCAGAGTCGGCGCTGAACTTGCTAAAGCCGGTGCCGTTTAAGAAAACCTTTCAAATTGGAGACATTCAGTTCACCTTGCACCCAGTGGGGCATATTCTGGGTGCCGCCAGCGTTGTGGCGGAACACGGCGGGGTGCGCATTGGCTTTAGTGGGGATGTCGGGCGACCCAATGATATTCTCATGATGCCGCCGGAGCCGATGCCACCGGTGGATGTGTTGCTGTTGGAATCAACCTATGGTGATTTGCGCCATACCGAGGATGATCCTTGGGAGCAGTTAATGGACGTGGTGAATGAAGCCGCGGCCGATGGCGGGCCTTTGTTGATTCCGAGTTTTTCCGTAGGGCGTGCTCAATTGCTGCAACACATGCTGGTGACCTTAATGGCGCAGCGCAAAATTCCGCGGATGCCGATTTTTCTCGACAGCCCCATGGCCATCAAAGCCTCCCACGTGTATTGCAATTACCACGAATTTCATCGACTCAGCGCTGCCCAGTGCATCGCTGCTGAAGAACAGGTGATTTACACGCCTAGCGTGGATGAATCCAAAGCGATAGCAAGCCAATATGGGCCCCATATTATTATTGCCGGCAGTGGCATGGCCACTGGGGGACGGATTCTGCACCACTTTAAACATTGGTTGGCCGATTATCGAACCACGGTGTTGTTTTCTGGTCACCAAGCCGGTGGTACGCGAGGCGCGAAAATGGTGCAAGGGGTTGAACGCATTAAAGTGCATGGCGAATGGTTGCCGGTGAAGGCAAAAATCAGACGGTTAAATGGCTTGTCTGGGCATGCCGACTACGCGGAGTTGGGCGAGTGGTTAAAACGTTCGAAGCTGCCCGCAGATATGCGGATCTATTTGGTGCATGGTGAACCTGATGCCCTTGAAGCGATGTCTGATTATTTGTCTCAGACATCGCCGTATGATGTGCATATTGCGGATTATATGGGCGTGCTACATTTTTAACCTGGCGCTTAATAAACCAACAGCATGACAATCAAGGTGGTAAGGAACGCCATCATGATGCTCAGCACGATGCCTTCCTTGGCCATTTCTTTGATGCTCAACCGGTTGGCGGAGAACACAATGGAGTTGGGAGGCGTCGCAACCGGCAAACAAAATGCGCAACTGCAGGCAATGGCCGCTGGAATCATGAGTAATTCAGGCGGCATATCAAGGGCCGTGGCAGTGGCGGCCATTACCGGCATCAATAGGGTTGCGCTGGCGGTATTGGAGGTGACTTCGGTTAAGGCACTCACCGAAATCGTCACAATAAATACCAGCATCCAGGTTGGAATGTTCCCTAAATCGGCAACTGCATGACCAATAATTTCACTCAGACCACTGTTGACGAAGCCTTCTGCTAACGCAATACCACCCGCAAACAACAGTAGAATACCCCAAGGAATTTCAACGGCATCGCGCCATGTTAATAAAGGATTGCCTTCTTTATCTTGCCAAATAAATAGAATGAGCACGCCAATAAAGGCGATGGTTGCATCGTTCATATAGCTTAAGGTTGAAATGCTTGCCCAACCACCAAAAGGTGCGGTGCGTGTCATCCACAGGAAAATCACAATGCCGAATACGGCGACGACGCGTTTTTCCGCGCTTCGAACCGGGCCTGGCTCTTCAATTTCCATGGCGCTGGTGGTGGTGATGCCACGTGTTAACCACCATGCCATCATGGGAATTCCAATAATCACCAGCGGGATTCCAATCTGCAGCCAGCGGGTGAACCCAAAGGGAGTGCCGGTATAGCTTTCATAAACGGACGCAAAAATTAAGTTGGGTGGGGTACCAATCAAGGTTCCGATGCCGCCCACGGAGGCGGAGTAGGCCAATCCTAACAATAAAGCGCGTTGAAACTTTTGGTCAGGGCTGGCATCGGCGAGCGCTAAAGCGACTGGGAGTAAGGCCAGCACCGCTGCGGTATTCGATATCCACATGGATAAAAATGCAGTGGCAACCATGAATGAAAATACCATCCGCTGTGGGTTATTGTTGCCAATACGACGAACTAAGGTGAGGGCGATGCGCTTGTGAACGCCGCTCAACTCCACCGCTTTGGCCAACATAAAGGCCGCCATGAACAACAAAATAATGGGGTTACCCAAAGCGCCGGAAACTTCCGCAGCGGATGTGATTCCGCCCAAGGGTAGCAACACAAAGGGTAATAACGAGGTTGCAGGAATGGCGATGGTTTCGCTAATCCACCACCAGGCCACCCATACCGTTGTTGCAAGGGTCCACGCAGCGGGGGCCGGAATAGCTAAGTAATGATGCGCAATCACATAGGCTAAGAGTGCCGCAATGGGGCCAGCAATGCGATGAAACATAACGAGTGGTGCTCCCTCACTGAATGGTCGCGATCAATAATAAACGATCGTGCTGTGGACCCATAAAATTTGGAATGGATTCGCGTTGTTGGAATCCCAATTGTTGGTAAAGTCGAAGCGCATGCTGATTGTCAGGCGCTACTGTTAAAGCAATCTGTGTATAGTTTGTGGGCTTCGCCCGGAGTTGGTCAAGCAGATACTGCATGAGTTGGCGGCCGATGCCTTGCCCTCGCGCTGATTCAGCGATAAGTAAGGACATCACCCACAGGGTGTGGTCGGTTCCCGGTGTGGCGAGCACATAGCCGCACACTTGCTGACCGCGGGTGGCAACAAAAAAACCATCGGGCCATTGCACCAAGGCTTGGTAGAACAGGGCGCTGGGGTAACCGTCAGCGCCATAAGTTTGAAACTCGAGCGCGGCCAACTGTTCCACATCCTGGCGCGACGCTGGGCGTATGTCGAACGCCATGTTAGCGAGTGAATTGCACACTAAAGGTGACTGGCACGCTGTAATCAATTCGAGCTAACCCAGCGAGCTCACGCAACTTATTCACTCCAGCCACTAAATCAAAGGCTTTGGCATCGATGATAAGCGGTTGAATAGAATTAATCAGGAAGCGATCGTCATCAAGACGAGTGACTTGAATATGACTGCTGATGGTTTGCTTGGCACCGGCGATGGTAATGGTCAGCTCCACAGCGGTGGGCATTGTATCGCCTTCATCCAGTTGCAGGAACAACTGATCATCCAAACGGGTTGTCGCGGTCACCACTGAAAAGTCGGTGGACTTGAAAATGTGTTCCAGCATGCGTTCATCGCGGATCGGAATTTGGGTATCCAGGCCCACCACAGGAATTTCAACCGTGACTTGATTGTCAGCCCAGCTTCCTTGAATATCGGTGAAGCGATGAGTTTCTGCAATGTGATCATTTTTTACCGAAACAAAGTGCAAGCTTGAGTGCTCACTATCGAGTTGCCAGCTGTCAGCTGCTGCCGTTGCGCTAAAGAGTGTTACGGCCAAAGCCCCGATGGGTAAAATATTTTTCATAGACATACAGTTCATCCTTTAGTTGGGGTATAAAAGATAGCATAGCCGTTTGATTTACACGAGTTTAGCACTGACTATTTACACGAATGTTGTAATATAAGGATGAACAAATTAAAGCACAAATAAAAGGATTAGCGGACCGATGTACTTAGAAAACCTAACGGGCTTGTTGGGCGATATGGAGTTTACTGGGGAGCTCTTGCGCCCCATTGTTGCGACACTCATTTTGGTGGCGGTGATTGTGATTGTCCGTGCCATCTCTACGAAGTTTATTCGTAAGAGTGTAAAAGCCACTGAATTACGCCGCCGTTGGTTGGTACAAACCCGCAATATATTGCTGTTGTTTATGGTGCTGGGGCTCATGCTGATTTGGGCCGAAGAGCTGCGTTCCTTGGCCCTTGGTTTAGTGGCTATTGCGGTGGCCTTTGTGGTGGCCACCAAAGAGCTCATCATGTGCTTAACCGGAAGCTTGGTCAAATCCAGCGGCAGTGCGTTTAGTATTGGTGATCGCATTCAAATTAAAGATTTCCGTGGGGATGTGATTGACCAAAATTTGCTGACCACCACCATTTTGGAAGTGGGGCCGGGGAAATTTTCCCATCAACGGACTGGGCGGATGATTTCAATCCCTAACTCCCTGTTTGTTTCAGAGCCCGTAGTGAACGAAAGTTATACCCATGATTTTGTCTTGCACGTGTTTACGGTGCCGTTTAAACGGGAAGACAATTGGCAAGCAGCGCAGTTGGCGTTGTTGGAGTCGGCCAACCGTCATTGTGCCGATTATTTGGAGCAAGCGCGGCGCTATATGCAACGGATGAGTGACTATCGCGGAATCAACGTGCCCTCGGCCGAGCCTCGGGTTACTTTGTCAGTGCCTGCCGCGGGTGAGATTCATCTGATTGTGCGGTTCCCTTGTAAAGCACAGGTGCGCAGTTCCATGGAACAATCGATTTTGGCGGATGTGTTTCAGCATCAGTCGTATATCAGCGCAAAAAATTAACCTCATCTCTTTTGTAAATTGTCGACAATAATTCGGATTCAAACTTGGAATGCGTGAAATTTAGACGTATCATACGAGTTATCTTTGGATTATGTCGACAATTATGCCAAACGAACCTCAAAATCCTTTATGGCGCTCACCGGTTACCGCTGCGGATCGCTTACTGCTTGAAATTCAACGCACCATTGTGGAAGGTGAGATTGAGTCGGGCAGTAAAATCAGTGAACCAGAGCTAGCGCGTCAATTTAACGTGAGTCGGGCTCCATTGCGCGAAGCATTGGCGCGACTGGAACGTTGTCATTTGATTGAACGAACGCCCAATGCTGGTGCCCGAGTGGTTAAGTTATCCCGCGAAGGCTTATGCGCGCTGTATCAGATCCGTGAAGAGCTCGAAGGTCTTGCCTGTCGGCTGGCAGCGGAAAACATGGACGATGCTGAAATTCAGCAAGTGCAAGAGCTCCTGAACCAACATTTAGACACCCAACGCGTCCGTGAGGGCGAAAGCTACTATCAAGAAGCGGGGGACTTGGATTTCCATTACCGCATCATTTTGGGCAGCAAAAACCCGTATCTGATTAATATGCTGTGCGATGAACTGTATTTTTTAGTCCGCATGTATCGGGTGCAGTTGGGAATGAATGGACCGCGAGTTTCGCGCGCGTTTGATGAACATAAAGCCATTATTAACGCCATTGCGAATCGCGATGGCGAGTTAGCGGATTTGCTAATGCGGCGCCATATTGCGGCGTCGCGTGGCAATATCGAATTGAAACTGCAACAATTAGGAAAGTGATATGACTCAAATCTATAGTGCTGGCGCAAAGTTTCGGCAAGCGATTGCCAACAACAAGCCGCTACAAATTGTTGGTACCATCAACGCGTACACGGCAATGATGGCAGAGCGTATCGGGCACCAAGCCATTTATTTATCTGGCGCAGGGGTTGCCAACGCGTCCTTTGGTTTGCCTGATTTAGGCATGACCTCATTGAATGATGTGTGTGAGGATATTCGCCGCATTACGGGGGCGACGGAAGTGCCTTTGTTAGTGGATGCCGATACCGGTTGGGGTGGGGCGTTTAATATTGCTCGGACGGTCAAAGAAATGACGCGGGCCGGCGCTGCAGGCTTCCATATTGAAGACCAAGTTGCGCAAAAACGCTGTGGCCATCGCCCGAATAAAGAAATTGTTTCACAAGCGGAGATGGTGGATCGGGTGAAAGCAGCGGTGGATGCGCGGACCGATGAAAACTTTTACATCATGGCGCGTACCGATGCGTTCCAGCAAGAAGGGTTAGCTGCAGCCATTGAGCGGGCACAAGCCTGTGTGGAAGCCGGTGCTGATGCGATTTTTGCTGAAGCAGTGCACACGTTGGAACATTACCAAGCCTTTACCAGCGCCTTGGACGTGCCGGTGCTGGCGAATATTACCGAGTTCGGTGCGACGCCATTGTTTAGCAAAGATGAGTTAGCTGGCGCGGGAATTGAATTAATTCTTTACCCATTGAGCGCATTCCGTGCGATGAACAAAGCAGCGTTGAATGTCTATCAGAGCATTTTAACCAATGGTCACCAGCAAGATGTGGTGGATACCATGCAGACGCGGGCAGAATTATATGACTTCCTCAACTACCACGCGTTCGAAGATAAATTAGATCAATTATTTAAAAAACAATAAGAACGAACAAACAAACAAAGGAGTTAACCATGGTCGATAAGAAATTAACAGGCGCGGGTTTACGCGGCCAAGTTGCGGGTGAAACCGCGCTTTGTACCGTTGGCAAAAGTGGCTCAGGTTTAACTTATTATGGCTACGATATTAAAGAATTGGCGGATAAAGTCAGCTTTGAAGAAGTGGCCTACTTACTCGCTCACGGCGAATTGCCGAAGCAAGCGCAATTAGCAGACTACAAAGCGCGGTTGAAGCAACAGCGTGGATTGCCGCAAGCATTAAAAGACGTGCTTGAACGGATTCCTGCCGATGCTCACCCGATGGACGTGATGCGGACCGGCTGTTCGTTTTTAGGAAATTTGGAGCCGGAAGAAGATTTCAGCCAAGCCGATGCCAAAATTGAGCGCATGCTGGCTGTCTTCCCAAGTATTCTCTTGTACTGGTATCGCTTTAGTCACGACGGGGTACGCATTGAAACGGCGACGGACGATGACTCAATTGGCGCGCATTTCTTGCACTTGCTGCATGATAAAAAGCCTTCTCAATTGCACATTGATGTGATGAACACGTCGCTGATTCTGTATGCAGAGCATGAGTTTAACGCATCGACCTTTACCGCACGTGTTTGTGCGTCAACTTTATCGGATATTTTTTCTTGCGTGACTGGAGCCATCGGCTCTTTGCGTGGTCCTTTGCATGGTGGCGCCAACGAAGCAGCCATGGATTTAATTGAAAATATGAAGGATCCAGAAGATGCCGAACAAACCTTATTGGGGATGTTAGAGCGCAAAGAAAAAATCATGGGCTTTGGGCATGCGATTTATCGCGAATGTGACCCGCGCAATGATATTATTAAAGCCTGGTCTGAAAAACTTGCCCAAGAGTTTGGCGATCGCCGTTTATATGATGTGTCAGTACGCTGTGAAGAAGTGATGTGGCGGGAGAAAAAACTGTTCCCCAATGCAGACTTTTTCCATGCCTCTGCCTATCATTACATGGGCATTCCAACCAAGCTGTTCACCCCAATTTTTGTCATGTCACGCGTGTCTGGTTGGACCGCACATGTGAAAGAACAACGCGCGAATAACCGGATTATTCGCCCCAGCGCAGACTATATTGGACCGGGTCCACGTCCAGTACCTAGCTTAGCAGACCGCTAAGTAGTCGCGAATAAAGAGGCACCACGGTGCCTCTTTTGGATGCTTGCAACGATTCCCTAGTAGTCGAACGAGAGGCCTTGCTATGACTCACCAATACCGAAAACCGCTCCCGGGCACCACGCTGCAATATTATGATGCGCGTGCCGCGGTCGAAGCGATTCAACCTGGCGCCTATGACGGGCTGCCGTATACATCAAAAGTGCTTGCTGAACAGTTGGTTCGGCGCTGCGAGGCAGATGAACTTCCCGCATTTTTAAGTCAAATTGTTGAGCGCAAACGTGATTTGGACTTTCCTTGGTATCCGGCACGAGTCGTATGCCACGATATTCTTGGGCAAACCGCTTTTGTGGATTTAGCGGGTTTGCGCGACGCCATTGCCGAGCGTGGTGGGGACCCTGCTAAAGTCAACCCAGTGGTACCGACTCAATTAATTGTGGACCACTCATTGGCGGTAGAACATGCTGGTTTTGAGAAAGATGCGTTTGAGAAGAACCGAGCGATTGAAGACCGACGCAACGATGACCGCTTCCACTTTATCAACTGGATTAAAAAAGCCTTTAAAAACGTAGATGTGATTCCTCCGGGCAATGGCATCATGCACCAAATTAACCTGGAGAAAATGTCGCCAGTGGTGCAAGTTCGCGACAACGTTGCCTTCCCAGATACCTGTGTGGGTACCGATAGTCATACACCGATGGTGGATGCGCTGGGGGTTATTTCCGTTGGCGTGGGTGGTTTGGAAGCTGAAAGTGTGATGTTGGGCCGCGCGTCCTACATGCGCTTGCCAGAAATCATCGGGGTCGAACTGGTAGGCCGCCTCCAACCGGGCATTACCGGCACCGACTTGGTGCTTGCGATTACCCAGTTCCTACGCCAAGAGCGGGTGGTAGGAGCCTACCTTGAATTCTATGGTGAAGGGGCAGATAACCTGTCGGTGGGTGACCGCGCGACCATTTCCAACATGACCCCTGAATATGGTGCCACGGCAGCCATGTTCTACATTGATCAACAAACCATTGATTATTTGAAATTAACGGGCCGTGACGAGCAGCAAATTGAGCTGGTCGAATGTTACGCGAAACAAACCGGTTTGTGGGCCGACGCCATGAAAGGAGCAGAGTACGAGCGCACTCTACGTTTCGACTTAAGCAGCGTTGAACGGAACCTTGCTGGTCCTTCCAACCCGCATGCGTTATTACCTGCAGCGGAACTGAGTCAACGCGGCATTGCTAAGCCCATCGAGCAACCTGAAGACGGATTGATGCCGGATGGTGCAGTCATTATTGCAGCCATTACAAGCTGTACCAATACTAGTAACCCACGCAACATGATTGCGTCGGGCTTAATTGCACGCAACGCAAATCGGTTAGGCTTAACGCGCAAACCTTGGGTGAAAACCTCCCTGGCACCGGGCTCTAAGACCGTAAAAATGTACCTGGAAGATGCTGATTTGTTGCCTGAGTTAGAGCAACTTGGTTTCGGTGTGGTTGGTTTTGCTTGTACCACCTGTAACGGCATGAGTGGTGCGCTAGACCCAGCCATTCAGCAAGAAATTATCGATCGTGATTTGTATTCGGTGGCGGTGTTATCGGGGAACCGTAACTTTGACGGGCGGATCCACCCTTATGCGAAACAAGCGTTTTTAGCCTCTCCGCCGTTGGTGGTAGCCTACGCGATTGCGGGAACCATTCGGTTTGATATTGAGAAGGACCCGTTAGGGTACGACGCAAACGGCAACCCCATTACCTTGAAAGACATTTGGCCTAGCGATGAAGAAATCGATGCTATTGTTAAAACTGCGGTGAAACCGGAGCAATTCCGTCAGGTGTATGACCCGATGTTCAGCATTGATGTGGATTACGGTGAGACCATTAGTCCGCTGTATGATTGGCGTCCGCAAAGCACCTATATTCGCCGTCCTCCTTATTGGGAAGGCGCGTTAGCGACGGAAAACACGTTACGTGGCATGCGGCCATTGGCGGTGTTAGGCGATAACATCACCACCGATCACTTATCACCGTCGAACGCGATTCTGGCAAACAGTGCAGCGGGTGAATACCTTGCCAAAATGGGCTTACCTGAAGAGGATTTCAACAGCTACGCAACACACCGTGGTGACCACTTAACCGCCCAGCGGGCGACCTTTGCCAACCCCAAGCTGTTTAATGAAATGGTGTTGGACGAGCAAGGGAAGGTGCGTCAAGGTTCATTGGCGCGGGTAGAGCCTGAAGGGCAAGTCATGCGGATGTGGGAAGCGATTGAAACCTACATGGAACGCAAGCAACCGCTCATTATCATTGCTGGCGCTGACTACGGTCAGGGTTCATCACGTGACTGGGCCGCGAAAGGTGTTCGGTTAGCAGGCGTTGAGTGCATCGTGGCAGAAGGGTTTGAGCGGATTCACCGGACCAACTTAATTGGCATGGGCGTGTTGCCGCTGGAGTTTGAAGCAGGCACAACACGCAAGACGCTTGGCATTGATGGCACTGAAACCTTTGATGTCGAGGGGGAGGTTGCGCCAGGCACCACCATGACCTTGGTGATTCGTCGCCGCAATGGTGAGGTGGTTAAAGTACCGACCATTTGTCGTCTTGATACAGCTGAAGAAGTCTCTATTTATTCAGCGGGCGGCGTATTGCAACGCTTTGCTGATGACTTCTTAGCGGGTGAGGTGTCCTAATGACGTACGCTCCGCAATTGAAAATTGCCGCCACCTATATGCGTGGCGGCACCTCCAAAGGGGTGTTTTTTAAACGTTCAGAGCTGCCAGCGGCAGCTCAACAGCCGGGTGCTGCACGTGACCGCTTGATGCTACGCGTGATTGGCAGCCCGGATCCTTACGGTAAACAGACCGATGGGATGGGTGGTGCTACGTCCAGTACCAGTAAAGTAGTCATTCTTGATAAGAGCACCCGCGCCAATCATGACGTGGACTATCTGTTCGGTCAGGTTGCGATTGACCAAGCCTTTGTGGATTGGAGTGGCAACTGCGGGAATTTAACCGCGGCGGTAGGGGCGTTCGCCATTACCCAAGGGTTGATTGCACCGGAGCGGGTACCCGCCGACGGCCTTTGCGAAGTCCGTATTTGGCAAGCCAACATTGAAAAAACCATTATTGCTCAGGTGCCGATGCGCAATGGGCAGGTGCAAGAAGCAGGGGATTTTGAGCTAGACGGTGTCACCTTTCCTGCGGCCGAAGTCCAAGTTGCTTTTATTGACCCAGCGGCGGATGACGATGGGGCTGGCGGAGCCATGTTCCCAACCGGCAACGTGGTTGATGAGTTTGACGTTCCCGGCTTTGGTAAATTGCAGGCCACCTTTATTAACGCGGGCATTCCTACTATTTTTGTGAATGCCAAAGAGATTGGCTATACCGGAACCGAGCTGCAAGGTGCCATTAACGAAGATGCGCAAGCATTGGCACGGTTTGAAACCTTGCGTGCGCATGGGGCGTTGCAGATGGGCTTGATCCAATCGTTGGAGGAAGCGGCTGCGCGTCAGCATACTCCGAAAATTGCCTTTGTTGCGCCTCCTGCCGATTACACGGCCTCCAGTGGCAAAGCAATTGCGGCGTCCGAGATTGATTTATTGGTACGCGCCTTATCCATGGGGAAACTGCATCATGCCATGATGGGCACTGCGGCAGTGGCGATTGCTGCGGCGGCAGCGGTGCCGGGTACCTTAGTGAACCTTGCAGCGGGTGGTGGCGAGCGTGAACAAGTGACCTTTGGCCATCCATCAGGTACGCTACGCGTTGGCGCAGCAGCCGAATGTCAGGCAGGCCAATGGACGGTAACTAAAGCCATTATGAGTCGGAGCGCACGTATCTTGATGGATGGATGGGTGTACGTTCCAGCAGAACAAGTTTGAGGTAGTATGCAAACACGAGAGGCCGTTCGCCTAAATAAATTTATTAGTGAAAGCGGCCTGTGTTCGCGCCGTGAAGCCGATCGCTTTATTGAACAAGGGCAAGTGACCTTAAATGACCGCGTGGCCGTGGTTGGCGATAAAGTGGGCCCAGGCGATAGCGTGCGGGTCAATGGTCGGCTGATCAAGGCGCAAGATAAAGAGCGATTTGTGTTTATCGCACTGAATAAGCCAGTGGGGATTGTGAGCACAACGGATCCCGCAGAACCGCAAAACATTGAGAAGTTTGTGGGGCACCGGACTCGTATTTTCCCCATTGGTCGTTTAGACAAAGACTCGCAAGGGCTGATTTTCCTCACCAGTAACGGTGACTTGGTGAATAAGATATTGCGGGCCGGTAACCAACACGAAAAAGAGTATATCGTGACGGTGCATAAACCGATTACCCCAGAATTTATTCGTGGAATGGCCAACGGCGTACCTATTCTGGGTACGCGCACCAAGCGTTGCAAAGTCCAACAGCTCTCAACCTTTGTCTTGAAAATGGTGATTGTTGAGGGAATGAACCGACAGATTCGTCGGATGTGTGAGTATTTTGGCTATGAAGTGCGTAAGCTAGAGCGTACGCGCATTATGAATATTCGGTTGGGGCATCTACAAGTGGGGCAATGGCGGAATTTAACCGATGCTGAAATGGCGGAGTTAATGAAATCCATTGAACATTCGACCGGCTTGGCACCGGAAGGGCATCGTAGTCGGCGACCTAAATACCCACGGCCGAAAGGCGCAGCCCCGCGGCGTTAAAAATGGCGTGCAACACCGTTGCACGCCACCTCAACTTATACTGCCATAGGCTTGTTTTCGTTCAGATTAATCAATCCTTTCACCGCACGGTAAATATACCAAATAGCAGCAGCCAGAAACACCAGGGCGCCAATGACGAAAATGGTTAAGATGCTTCCGACAATGACCCACAAGAGCATCCACCAGAAGGTTTTAATTTGCCATTCAAAGTGCGACTCGAGGATTGTTCCGCGAACTTCGTCACGTTTCAGGTAGTTCATCACCACCCCGATAATCGCGGTGATGCCGGTGACAAGTGATACTAATTGCAAAACATAGATAATTAGCGTGTATTGTTTGTTTTGTGCGACGACAGCATCGTTCTGGTTTGTCATTATTGTTCCCTCACGAAATAAAATCAAAGCATTGGACTGCAATAACGAGCTTAATCAAAAATTTTGCTGATTGCTACGATTATGCAGACGAGGGTGTGCTTAGGTTCCACAAAAGGTGTGGGTGACCGCTTGGTCGGGGCGCGCTGGTTGCAGTTCGGCTTGACACTCAAGGCGCTCCTCATAGGGGTGGGCAAGAATTTGCTGCAGACGATTAAAATAGGTTAAATCACCGCTCTGAGATGCTTCTTGAATGGCGCGCTCTACTAAATGGTTGCGTGGAATATAAGCAGGGTTGCGCTGTGCTAGTTGAGCGACCGCCTGAGGAGTCACCTGTTGTTGCCAATCTTGGTACCACAATTGCCAGTCATCTTGGTGCTGAAATAATGGAGCGGCACGCTGCACATCACCATCGGCCAACACCCGAAAGGCCAAGGTATAGTCCACCTGATACGCCTGCATCAAATTCAAATAACGTTGGACCAGTTGTTGTGCTGCTGGGGTGAACTCGAGTCCGATTTTGGCGCACATGAGCTGCCAATAATGCTGTTCGTAAGTGGGCTGGAACTCCTCTAGCACTGCGGTGGCTTGTGCCACACTGGTGGTTTCGTCGCCGAGCAAGGGCAGCAATGTTTCTGCAAAACGGGCCATATTCCACAGTCCGATGGCCGGCTGATTCTGATACGCATAACGCCCTTGTTTATCAATAAAGCTGAACTTGGTTGCCGGGTGATAGGCTTCCATAAAGGCGCAGGGACCATAATCAATGGTTTCACCGCTAAGCGTCATGTTGTCGGTATTCATCACACCATGAATAAAACCAATGCTCATCCATTGGGCAATCAAGGCGGCTTGTCGATTTTGTACTTCCTCTAACAACGCCAAGTAGGGTTCATCAGCCTGGGTAAGGTGCGGATAGTGACGCTGGATCACGTAATCCATAAAGGTTTTGAGTAGCTCAAATTGTTGCTGGTGCAACACGTATTGGGCAGTTCCTACCCGCAAGTGACTGGCGGCAACGCGGGTGAGAATAGCGCCTGGCAGTGCGGTTTCTCGTTGTACCTGTTCACCAGTGAGTACGGCTGCTAATGCTCGGGTGGTGGGAATCCCCAGTGCGTGCATCGCTTCGCTTACCAGATACTCACGCAGCACGGGCCCTAATGCTGAGCGACCATCGCCGCCCCGTGAAAAGGGGGTACGGCCCGCGCCTTTCAATTGCACATCAACCCGCTGTTGCCCCTGGTCATCAAGCTCGACTTCAGTCAGTAATAAGGCGCGACCATCACCGAGTTGTGGGACAAAATGGGCAAATTGATGGCCGGCATAAGCCAACGCATGAGGGGTGACCCACGAGGGCAGTGTATTGCCCGCAAAGAGCTCAAGCCCCGCTTGGGTATCCCGCCAAGCACTTGGCCAAGCTAATTCATCTGCCAAGGCATGATTAAACGCCAACCATTGCGGTGCTATGACCGGAGTGGGCTGGCAAGCTCGTGCCAGTTGGGGAAATTGCGTGGCGTACGATTGGCTGGAGCGGAAGGCTGTCATGATTAAACCTCTACAAACGGGGCTCACAGTGTACCTGCTTTTATGGCCTTTGTGCTACCAGTGGGGGTGATTTTAGTCTGAAACTTGTTGACATAAATTTAATATAGACTTTACTATGTGAACAAATAACAACCAAAAGGCAAGGCGGCATGAACGACCGATTACGATGCCAAATCCATTGGCAGCGAATCGTGCCTTGTTTGGTAGCACTGTTCGTTATCTGTTTGATGTCACCTGCTAAGGCCGAAACTTGGGCGGACGAAAGAACTTGCCAAGGCTGCCATTCAAGTGTCTATCAACAGTGGCAAACATCTCATCACGCGCGTGCAATGACAGCGCCAACGCGTGCGGAAGTGGATGGGCTGCCCGTGCGTTTTACGCTCGGTTATGAACCGCTCCAGCAATTTCTCATTGAAACCCGCAACGGGCGTTTACAAGCCTACGGCAAAGCTTGGGATACCGAACGCCAAGAGTTCTTTCATCTTTATCCTGCGCAAGCAGATACCCCCGACCATCCACTGCACTGGCAACAGATTGCGCATCAAGCAAACACCCAATGCATTGCCTGCCATGTGACGAATTACCAGAAAAATTACGACGTCGAAACAGATACCTTTCGTTCGTCGTGGCAAGCGCTGGGGGTCGGGTGCCAAAGTTGTCATGGTCCCGCGCAACAACATCTTGATTGGGCTGCGCAAACTCCAACCGCGGTGAATTTACCTAATTTTGGGTGGTCGTTGCAGGTGTTTGATGCCGAGCAACAGTTGCAGGTGTGTGCGCAATGCCATAGTCGCCGTAGCGAGTTGCAGCCCTTTCAGCCCACCGTTGCCATTCATGACCAACTGCTTATCAGTCCTTTGACGGCCGAGTTATACGAGGTGGACGGTAAGATTAAGGATGAGGTATTTGAGTACGGTTCTTTTATTCAAAGTCGGATGCATCAAGCTGGGGTGGTATGCAGTGATTGCCATAATCCTCATAGCGCTCAGTTACAAGCGCCGGGGGAGCAGGTTTGCTCCCAATGCCATGCCACCAGTGAACAACAGCATCATTTTCATGCGGCCGATAGCGTGGGAGCGCAGTGCACCAGTTGTCATATGCCGGCCAAGGTCTATATGGGCAATGACTGGCGGCATGATCATAGCTTTTCTAGCCCGAACCCAGCTCAAGCATTGGCATTAGGGCACAGCGATGCCTGTTTAGGGTGCCATCAAGACGACGATCCGAGCACTGTGATCGCTGCCTTCAAACGCTGGTATCCAAAGGCGCAACCGCGCGATGGCGGCTATGCCGTGGCGTTATTTAAAGCGCGAAATGGTCAGGACGGAGCGGCGGCAGAATTATTAGCGCAGCTACAACGGGACGATCAACCTGCCATTCGCCGTGCGGCGTTGCTTAGCGAGCTCCCAAATTATCCATCGACCGCTGCTCAACGTGAGGTGGCGCAAGCCTTGCAACATCAAGACCCCATGGTACGGCGGGCGGCCATAGAAGTGCTGCCGAGTTTATTTCAGGGATCCGTGTTGGAACGCCTGTGGCCGCGGCTGCTCACGGATCCAGTTCGGGCAGTGCGGGTGACGGCGTTGGAGCAATTGATTGCCCAAGGGAGACCACTGCAAGCTCAGCAAGTGGAAGAGTACGAGCAATTGCAAGCGCACCATTTAGGTACCGCACAAGCACATTTTAATCAAGCGATGATTGCCTCGCTCACCAACCGACATGACCAAAGTCTGCCTGCGTTAGAACGCGCTCTAGCACGGGATCCGAATTACCTTCCCGCCTTGGTTGCCTTGGCGCAAATGCGTGAACAACAGGCACCAGCAGAGGCCCAGCAGTTGTTACGCGGTGCTCAGCAACGGCTGCCCGAAGCGGCGGAGCTCACCTATGCTCTGGCACTGAGCCTCGTGCGACAAGGGCAGCTACCGCTGGCCTTAACTTATTTAAAGCAAGCCACCGAACAGGCTCCTGACCAGAGTCAGTATGCCTATGTGTATGCGGTCGCATTGTTTGATAGTGGTCGCCGTACTGAAGCGTTACAAGTACTGCGCGACGCCCTTGATAAATCCCCGCAACAACGCTCCCTACGAGTGGCATTGTTGCAATACACCCAGGATGAACGTGAACGAATTGCGCTGTTGGAGCAACTCCAGGCAATGAACCCGAACGATCCGTTGCTGTTGAATCCTCACCCAACAAGGAGAACACCATGAAACCATCAACGGCTTGGCTTTGTGCCGTCGTCACGGCCATTGCCCTCACCGGATGCAATAACAGTAGCTCCGACCCTGAGCCCACCCCTCCGGTGGTGATTGATCCGGATCCGGATCCGGTTGAGCTCGCTCCCAATATTTTGTTTGTCATGATGGACGATGTCGGTATCGATCAGTTGTCGGTGATGGGGTATGGCGGGGTGAACCCACCGGAAACTCCGTCCATCAATGCCATTGCTCAAGCAGGGGTGCGCTTTCGTAATACTTGGTCCATGCCCGAGTGTTCGCCCGGTCGGGGAGCCTTATTAGCGGGTACCTATCCGCTACGAACCAAGATGTATCAGGCGTTGGGGCCGAATGATCTTGCCAACTCCCAGTTATCCCCGTATTTACAAACGGTGCCGAAAATGTTGCAAGAAGCGGGCTATGAAAGTGGTTTGTTCGGTAAGTTTCACTTGGGCGGGCCGGAACACAACCCCTTTGAATATGCGACACCCCATATGCTCGGCTGGGATTATTTTTACGGTTGGTTGGGCGGTTTACCGGCAACCATTGATACCACCGCTGGGGGCGTGGGGGAGCAAGGTACCTACAGTTGTGGCTTTGTTCCGAGTTTGGCGCAGAACGCCACCGTGGGAGCGGACCAAGGTGCTTGTTATACCTCCGCCACCCAGTGCAGTGAATTAACGTACAGCGGAACTGGCGATAGCGTGGGCCTCCAGTGTGTGTTGCAAGGCGGTATTTTGGTGCCCAATGCATCGTGCGCTGCCACCGCACCTGAGTTTGTGGTGTTCGACCGCGAGAATGCCCACTACGTGTCCGAATTGGTGATTAATGATGGCGCCGAGGTGGAGCAAGTGCCCTTAGCGGATCCACGTGGCCGTGGCTACCGCTCGGTGATTGAAGCACAGGCCGCCACCGAATGGATAAACAGCCGCAGCGGTGAGCAACCATGGATGGCGACGGTGAGCTTTAGCGCGCCCCATACCCCGTTGCAACCGCCTCCCGCTGAATTGATGGTGCGCGACTTGCATCATGAGTTGAACGCTCAGTGTGACTTAAGTGCGGGCAATACCTTGAATGCCCGACGCATCGCCGATGCCATGATTGAAGGGCTCGATACGGCATTAGCTCAGCTCATGAAAGAGACCGGAATTGTCACCGAAACCGAAGACGGTCTGGTCTACAACCCGGACAGCCGCACCATGGTCGTGATTGTGGGCGATAACGGTTCGTTTGGCCCGACGGTGAAAGCCCCGTTTGATTTAAACCGCGCCAAAGGCACAGCCTATCAAACCGGTGTGTGGGTGCCGCTCGTGGTGGGCGGGCATTTGGTGGACGATCCGGATCGTGACGTTGAACATATGGTGAATGCCACCGATGTGTATGGCTTGTTTGGTGAAATCGCAGGCCTTGAAGCGGACGTGATCGCGATGGGTGGTCCCGATAGTATGGGGTTGATGCCGTATCTTCAGGACGCCACGCAGCCGAGCTTACGCACCTATAACTTTGCCCAAGGGGCCCTGAACATTCAGTTAAACGATGGTCGTAACGGGCCTTGTGTGTTTAGCACCATGTGCTCGCATACGCCAACCAGTAAAAGTGTTTGCGAAGATAACGGCGGTGTGTGGTGGGGTATTGGTGCGGACGATAGTCTGGTGGTGCAAACCTATCAATCCGGTGATTTAGCGCAATGCTGGGAGGTGAACCAAGTCATTTATCAGGCCGATCCAGCGCAATACGAAACCAATCGCTTGGCGATGGGGCCGACCTTGTATCAGGCCATTCGTAATGAGCACTATAAATTGGTGCAAAACCATGCGCTGGATTATGACCCGGCCACTGACGGCCCGGTGGATTGGTTCTCGATTGAGCTGTACCAGATCAACCAAGATCACGTGCCCTTGTTGGACACCGCCAACCGTGACCTATTGGCTGGCGCGGGTGCGGCTGGAGTGCCTGATTTAACCGAAGAAGCACAGCAAAACTATGCCGCTTTAAGTGCCGCTGTTGCAGACATCATGAGTTCCCAGCCGGATTGTGTAGGCGATGGCAATTATGATGGGGTGGTGGATCAGCGCGATATCGATAACTACCACGCCATTGTGGATGCCGGTTGGACGGCATCCAGTTGGTATGACGTGAATTTTGATGGCAGTACTGACATGGATGATCTCACAATCATAGAGGCCGCCTTAGGGACGGTATGTGGCCTATAACAGTACCGAGGAAAACACGATGAAACGATTACAAACACCATGGCTGAGAGGGTTACTCGTGATCGGAACGCTGTTGTTGGCCGCCTGTGGAAGTGACAGTCAGCCCGATGAGCCGCCGGTTAACGTAGACCCAGATGATCCGGGTGCGGTGACGCCGCAGCCGCCGAATATTTTATTTTTGGTGATTGATGATGCGGGAATTGACCAGTTTAGTGCGTTTGGCTACGGCGGGGTAACCCCGGCGAATACCCTGAGTATTAATACCATTGCGGAAGCCGGCGTACGTTTTCGGAATACATGGTCGATGCCCACTTGTTCGCCCACGCGCGTGAGCTTTTTTGACGGTCGTTATCCGTTCCGCAATGGTGTGCACAATGCCATTCTATCTACGGATTTAGCGAACTCACAGATGTCGCCCTATGCCACGTCATTACCCGAGCTATTGCGTGAAGAAGCCGGCTATGTGAGCGGTTTGATTGGCAAAATGCATCTCACGGGCTCGGATTTAGGGCCGGACAACCATCCGTTAGGGGATGACGCCATGCGCATTTTGGGGTGGGATTACTTTGCCGGGTATCTTGATGGCGCGCCGTATCCGATTGACACCACGGCCGGCGGTGTTGGCTCAGAAGGTACCTATCAATGTGGTTGGGTGCCAGTGACCGCCTTGGATGCTGAACATGGTGCTGATTTTGGCGTGTGCTATTTTGTCGATGGCGACCATGTGGTGATGAATGATCCCGAACTGTATCCGACGCCGGGACGTACCTGTGTCGAGCAGGGCGGTATTTTGGATCCGAATACGACCGATTATCAAGCCACGCGGGCGGCCGAATTGCGCTTTGATGTGCAAAATGGCTATTACACCGGCGAGTGGAAAATCAACGACATGGATGGCAATGCCTACACGCTAACGCCCAGTGATCCTGCTGCTCGGGGATATCGAACCACGCTTGAAACCGATCGGGCTATTGCGTGGATCAAGGCCATGCAAGAGCGAGCGGATGATGACCAAACGCCATGGATGCTGAGTTTAGGTTTTTCGGCGTTACATGCACCGTTGCAGCCACCCCCCGCGGCGTTATTACCTCATCCCGAGGCGATGCTGAGTTTGGCAGGCTGCGGCACGCCGGTGAGTAGTCGCTTGGCGGATGTTGGGGTGGTGGATCCGACGCCTTTGGCTGAGTTTGCGGAACAGCGGATTGTGGTACAGCACATGTTAGAAGCCATTGACCATGAAATGGGGCGGCTGTTTGAAAGCATTGGCGTGGCCACACGGGATGCCGATGGCGCCTTGGTCTATAACGAAGAGAGCGACATTGTGGTGGTGATTACGGCGGACAATGGCACTTATATGCCGTCGGTGAAAGCGCCGTTTGATCCGTTGCGGGCCAAAGGCTCGCTGTATCAAAGTGGGGTGTGGGTCCCGCTCATTGTGGCGGGTCCTACGGTGGTGGAGCCCGATAGGGACGTGCCGCACATGATTAATAGCACGGACTTGTTTCGCCTCTTTACCGGCATTGCCGGCATTGATGATACGGCGATAGCTGAAGAGCTACGGCTTGATGCGCAGCCAGTGTTCCCTTATTTAGAGGACCCGGATCATCCTCCGATTCGTGATTATAACTACGCCGAGCTGGCTTTGAACCCCAACAGCAGTCCACCCCCGCCTTGTGTGCTGCCTCAAGCCAACATTTGTGTGCAGATATTTCCACAGCAAGAAGTCTGTGAAGATCAAAGCGGGGTTTGGTATGGGCCGGGTAGCGATATCGACCCCGACGGCTTCACCTCGTGCTGTGCGGTCAACGCCTATCGAGAAGGACTGGGAGAGCCTGCCTTGACCTTGTTCCCTGAGCAGCAATTCACCCTGCGCGATGGCGAGTATAAATTGGTGCGACTGGCGCGACCGAATTGTCAAACGCAAGGGTTGGTGCATACCGAAGAATTGTATGAAGTGAACGAGAGTGCGAACCCACAAGAACTGAAGTTGGACCGTGAAGATGCCAACTTATTAGCCAATGGGGAGGCACAGCTGAATGCCGAACAACTGGCACGATTGACCACGTTACGGAGCAGTTTGGATGAGTTACTGGCCACCGCCATTAGTTGTCCTGGCGACGGCAATGGTGATTTGCTGGTGAATCAAACGGATTTGGATGAGTGGGAATATTGGGCTGCGCCTGAACGGGGCAAATCAAGTTGGTACGATCTGAATTTGGATGGGGTGACCGACTTAGCCGATAAAGCAATCATTGAGGATAATTTAGGCAATGATTGTCGCGTAACCCTTTAATGAACCTGCCTTGGGCCTTGGAACTACCCCCTTTGGGGTACTTCCAAGGAGCCCAAATACCCCCGAATTTTCGATTTTAAACATATTGATCTCGATCAATAAATGCTCTGCAGCAATTCTTAAAATGGACGCATCTTGATAAGGAGAGCTGTATGAAAAAATCATTATTGGTATGTAGTTTACTTGCGTTAGGCGCCGCCACTCCAGCTTATGCTGACTTTTCAGTGAACGTGGGTGCAATTGGTGTGATGCCAAACGATAGTAGTGGTTCCTTGCCGGTGATTGAAAGCGTTGCTGGTGCACCGGCGGGTAGCATGGGCGTACGAGTAAATAGTGACGTGCAGCTGGGTTTAACCATCGATTACAAAATCGATGAGAATTGGACCATTGAACTGATTGCAGCCACCCCGTTTAGCCACGAAATTCACGGCTCAGGCGAAATTAATGGCCTGAAAGTGGGTAAAACCAAGCACTTGCCACCAACTTTGATGGCGCAGTACCACTTTAACGTGGGCAGTGACGTGTTCAAACCATTTGTTGGTTTAGGTCTGAACTACACCACGTTCTTTGAAGACAATGTGGACCCTGAGTTAACCGATACCTTGACTGCGTTAGGTGTGATTACTGCCGCCGACACGGTTGATTTAGCGCTATCCGACAGCTTTGGTTTCGCGGCACAAGCCGGCTTTAACTATAAGCTGAACGAAAAGTGGGGCATTCACGCCATGGTCAGCTATATGGCAATCGATACCCGTGCTGACGTTCGTATTAACGGCGTTACTGCAGAATCTGTGAACGTTGATATTGACCCAACGGTCGCGATGATTGGTTTACGTTATAACTTCTAACGAAAGCCGTGCGCAATAAAAAGGGAGCTGAGCTCCCTTTTTTATTGGCCGGTTTTATGTTGCTTAGGGCAATGATACCCGCCCCGACTGAATGGCTTGATACAGGGTTTTTGTTAACGGTTGGTAGCCTTGTTGCTCATCGATTAGCACATACAAGGGATCAGTGATTTGTGACAGCGAAAAACTTTCTTTTTTCAGCTGTGCTTTCATGATTTTAAAGGTACTGGTGAGCTCATGGGCGGTACGCAAGCGAATGAAGCGAGGCAGGGCATAGTCAGGAAGTTTGTCACGGATAAACTGATAAAACGCTTGAGGATTGAATTCCCGCCCTTGATCAAGCACTAACGAGACCATGCCGGCACGACCTTCAGCATTAGGGACTTTCACCCCATAGACAACGGCCTCAATCACGTCATGGAAACGGGATACATATGCTTCAACCTCCGTGGTTGCCACGTTTTCTGATTTCCAGCGGAA
The DNA here is from genome assembly GCF_900104245.1 of Pseudidiomarina indica. Lineage (GTDB taxonomy): Bacteria > Pseudomonadota > Gammaproteobacteria > Enterobacterales > Alteromonadaceae > Pseudidiomarina > Pseudidiomarina indica. The sequence continues at coordinate 15,741 of NZ_FMXN01000002.1, read as the reverse complement.
GGTGTCGCCAACCCGATCAATGAAGGCAATATGGCGAAACCCTTGGTGGCGCACTAAATCACCGGTATTGAACCAACAATCTCCCGCTTTAAACACGTTTTGGAATAGTTTTTCAGCATTGGCTTCGGGGTTGTTGGTATAGCCATCGAAAGGGGCTTTTGCGGACACTTGCGTGAGTAATAAGCCAACTTCGCCTTTTTTCACTTTTTGCAGTCGCCCGCGACTGTCACGTAAGGGCGTTTCGTGATCATGGTCAAAGCGGACAATGGCGTACGTCATGGGGCTGAACCCAACTGTTCGCTTTAAATTAAAGGCGTTCACAAAGCCTGCGTTGCCTTCACTGGCGCCATATAATTCATACACTGCCGGAATTTGATAGCGCTGCTGGAACTCATCCCAGAGTTCGGGGCGCAAGCCATTCCCAATCATGGCACGAATGCCGTTTTGGGCATCTTCAGGGCGTTCTGGTTGTTGCAATAGGTAGCGACACAATTCACCGACATAGATAAAGCAGGTGGCATTAAAGTGAGCCACTTCTTGCCAAAAGCGGCTGGCACTAAAGCGATCCACCACGGCAAGGCATGATGCCGTGAGCACAGTGGCGCTTAGGGCGATGGATAAAGCGGTGTTATGACATAAGGGCAGGGTACTATAAAGCGTATCTTGCTCGGTTAAATTCAGCGTCATGCGACCAAACCCCACGCCTGCTTTATACCAACGTAAGTGGGTCATCGCTGCCGCTTTGGGGAGTCCGGTAGTGCCAGAGGTGAGCATGTAAAAACAATTTTCACCAAGGGTGAGTTCAGCGGTGATCGCTGGGTTGTCACATGGTTCGTTCGGGATCAGTTCCGTGAGGCAAACATCGCCCGCTGCGGTGCCGGTAAAACCTTGGGGGCACAGTGCCGCATGCGGACGTAAAACGTCATGAAATTCGTCAGCAGCAACAATTAGTTTAGGTTGCAACACGGTAATGCTGTGCGTTAAGACGTCTCCCTGTTGTTTCGGGTTCAGCATACCAGCAACGGCGCCAATTTTATTGACCGCAAACGCCCACGCCAATTGTTCTGCACTGTTATGGAACAGCAGGCCAACGCACTCCTGCCGCTGGATGCCGTAACGGTTCAGCGCGTGTGCCAGTTGATTGACCCACTGATTGAACTCCCCATAAGTGTAGGTGGCGGTGTGGGTTTTCAAAAACACACGTTCAGGATACTGCGCCGCGGCTTGCTGGAGATAGTAGCCGGTGGAGCCCTGATGGTGCTTTTTGGCGCCAGAAAGAACTCGAAGAGCTTTCACAAATTGTGGCAACTTGGGTAAAAACCGCCAAATGGCGTGGGCCAACTCGCCGAAGGAAATTGTATTGTTATTATTATTTGTATTCCCACGCATTGCCTGTTCGCTTCTCCTAAAACAACCTCACATCAACGTGTTATGTCATCAATCATAAACATAAATGTCACAAAGGCATAGGGGGGAACTAGGGACGTAAATCGCCATGCAAGAATTTACAGACAAAAACAACTTGACCGTAGCGGTCAAATGACCAGCGAATACAGGCTTGCAGGGCTGCCATGACGGTATCGTAGTCGCCAAAGATTTGGGTGCTTAAGGTATTGGTGATGACATGGATATCGGTGTGTTGATTCAACTCATCAATAAAGCCTTGAATGGCACTTAAATAGTTATCTTGTAATGGGTATTTACTGATTTCTACGGTCAGTTTCATGGGACCTCCTTAAGGTTCGAAAGGGGAAATCTATTTGTGGCTTGCGCCGGATTCATGGATGGGGTCAAATGTACAAGGACTGGAGAGAATGAGCAACGATGAATCAACCCATGAGTAACAAGTGCCCCTGTGGCGGCGGCAAGTATACTAAGTGCTGTCAGCCATTTCACCAAGCGACGAAACTCCCGCGCACCCCAGAAGAATTGATGCGCTCGCGATACAGCGCGTATGCACGTGGCTTGGAGGATTACGTTCGCGCCACTTGGCATGCCAGCACCGTACCTGAAAATTTAACGTTAGATGACAACCCCGCGTGGCTGCAATTGCAAATTTTGGCGACTGGGCTGCATGGGAATCGAGGGTACGTTCACTTCAAAGCGTACTTTCAACAGGACGATGAGATTGCCGTGATGGAAGAACAATCCTATTTTATTCGGGAAAATAGTCGCTGGTATTATTTAGATGGGGAAGTGAGTTAGGCCAGAATTTCCCGCAACCGGGCCGGATTCTCACCCAACCAACGTTTGCAGGCTCGGCGCAGGTTGTTGGAGTTGGAATAGCCCAATTGTGCCGCGAGTTGACTGTTATTGTATGGTTGCTGTTGGAGCAGTTCCACCATGCGAAAGAGCCGCATGGTATCGACGCACTGCTGAAAACTACTCTGATGTTGGGCGAGCATGCGTTTGCATGAGGACACACTCAGTTGCATGTGCGCTGCAAGATCATGAATTGACAGTTGTTGCTGCTGTTGCAAACAGCGATAACTCCAGCGCAAGGTGTGCGTGAGTGCTGAGGGCGTTTTAGCCTCACGGTGTTGCATGCGACAAAACGCTTGTGCTTGGCGGTAATAATCTGGTTCATGGGGCAAGGGCTCGAACAGTTGCGCTTGTGGAATGCGCACGGAAACAAAAGCCCCTTCACTGATCTTGTCAAACCAACGCGACCATTGTGGCAGGGGACTCAAGCTGGCGGGGAGTTTTAACTGCCATTGGTGAATTGCAAGGCCTCGTTGCTGCGCAATGGTAAGTAACATGCTGACGCTTAGCATACTCGACGTGGCCACCGCACCACAGCTGGGTAAAAAATAAATCTCCAACATCCCTTCATGCCCTCGGGCCACGCCAAATTCTAACGGCTGAATCAGCTGACGGTAATGCTGCAATTGTTTGAGCACATCAAATAAATGGGGGGCTTGCAGGGTAAGTTCGGCCAACGGACTCAAGCGTTCATGAATAATGGTTTGTGCCACGAGCGGCCAAATTTGCGGATCTTGGACAAAACGTTCGGCATTTTGAACCACCTGAAACCAATCTTTCAGGCTCATGCGATGATTGCTCAATTGCCAATCGGTGGTGGCAGCAAGGGCGGTGTTTTTAAATAACCGACTGGTGGGCACGCCACGGCGCTCTGCGAGCGGCACCAAGCTTTGCAGTAATGGTTTGCTGAACAGCCGGGGGTGATTAATGATGTGCCAGTTGCGCATAGTCACTCTGCTTACCGGGGGCCACGGAGGATTGTTGCATTAAGGCATTGAGTTGTCGTAGAGCTGCGGCGGCATTGGGCTCAGTCACGCGTAACAACGATGCCTCTAGGCGCACCTCAGTGACCTTATTCAAAGCTTCAGTTAAGGCATTTAATAGCGTCCGCACAATGATTTCTGCTTGCTCCATGGTGGTATGGGGCAGCACCAGCACAAAGCGGTCAGCGTGTTCGCGGCACGCCGTATCGTCGGGACGCGAGAGCAGCACCAACAACTCGCCCAGTTGCCGTAGGAGTTGATCGCCCACTGCACAGCCAAGCTGCTGATTCAGGAGATCAAAGTTCTTGATATTGATACCTACCAGCGTAAGCGATTGTCCCGTGGCTCGCTGCAACGAAATTTCACGTTTTAAGACGTACTCTAAGTAGGGTTTGGTGTAGAGCAGGGTGAGCGGATCGAGCCAGCGATGCTCCCGTAAATGGGTTTCACGCAGCCGCATTTGCCGTTGCATGATTTGCGTTTCATGATACCACTGGTGAGCGGTGAGTCCGAGCACGACAAACCCAATGGGCATGGGCAGTGATTCGAGCCAGCTCATGAGTTGGGAGGACTCAGGATAACGGAGAAACTCGTCCCACACATCCAAGGTCATAGAGGTCAATAATAAGCTTCCCCCCAGATAAATGCCGTTAGTAATGCGGCCTGCTGCACGAGTTTTTAACAGCAGGCCTAACACAAAGGCCATAATTAATAAGCTCGAGCCTTCCCCAACAAAATCCAGCCAGTTAATTTCAGCCGAAGGCTTCCAGGTACCGTAATTGATCGCGAAACTGCTTGCGGCGATGAGGATTAGGAGAAGTAGTAAAACTTGCCAAGTTATCTTGAAATTCGTCACAGGTGCGCTCGAAGGTCAGATGGGCCAATTCGTTGCCGATTTTAGCGCATGGATATGACAACCCTGTGACACACTTCTGCGCCGCTTGAGCCCAAAAGACCCGTATCAAAAAAGCTCACCCACCAAGGGCTGTCGGCATCTGTTTGTCACATCCCCCGCTTATAGTGACCAGCGTAAAAATTCAGTTCTTTCACTACAGGGTGAGTCCAACTATGAAAAAATCCTATCTTGCTTGGTTTATTGCCGCTACTTGCGGGGTGCATAGTAGCGCGCTATTGGCGCAAGAAGCGAACCAATCAGCCACGCCAGCCATCGATGAAAGCATGGAAGAAGTGGTAACGATTGGTAGTCGTGAAGCCATTCAAAAAGCCGTGCAGCAACAGCGTGATGCGGGCGGTATCATTAACGTGGTCAAAAAAGACGACATGGGTAAGCTGCAAGACGACAGTGTGAGTGATGCATTACAACGGATCCCTGGCTTATCCGTGGAGCGGGACCAAGGGGAAGGGCGATTCATTCGAATTCGTGGCTTAGCACCTGATATGAACTCGGTTTCTTATAACGGCACCACGCTTGCTGCGCCTGAGGCTGGGCGACGGGCGGTCGCGTTGGATGTGATTCCAGCGGACTTGTTGGAATCGATTGAAGTCAATAAAACATTGACGCCAGATATCGCTGCTGGAAGCTTGGGTGGGAATATTGAATTAAAAAGTATGACCGCATTTGATCGTGACGGCCGCTTTTACTCGTTGACCACCGACTTAGGCTATAACCAGCAAGCCAGTGAAACTAACCCGAAAGTATCGGGCGTGTGGAGTAATACCTATGCGGTTGGGAATCGCGAGAATGCGTTCGGGATTGCCATTGCAGGTAGCTACCATGACCGTTCATTCACCACCGATAACGTGGAAACCGGCGGTAACTGGGACTTTGATGAGCCTGGTTTAGAAGAAATGGAACAGCGCGCCTACAGTGTGAATCGTGAGCGCACCGGCTTGGCATTAAACCTCGACTTCCGCCCGACAGACCATTCGGATTACTACTTACGTACCTTATACAGTGAATTTGCGGACACTGAAATTCGCCAAGGCAATGTGATTGAATTTGAAGACCCGATGTTACCAGATACGACGGGTGCGGCCGAAGTAGTCAAAGAACTTAAATCACGGAAAGAAACCCAAGAGATCACCGCATTTGTTCTTGGTACCGAGCAACGGCTTGGGGATTGGACCGTGGTGCTTGAAGCGGGCTCCAGTAAAGCCAATGAGGCTCAGCCATTAGCGATTGGTGGGGCGCAATTTAAGCAAGCATTCGACCAAGGGTTTGGCTATACCGGCGTGGATAACTTGCAAATCATTGCCCCAAGCAGCATGCATGACACCTCTGGTTATGAGCTGGATGAAGTTGAAATTAGTGACGCGTTTACCGAAGAAAAAGAAAAGAACGTGAAGCTTGATGTGGCCTACGATTGGTTACAACCTTCTTATCAAGTGACCTTTAAATCGGGGTTGAAATTCAGTCAGCGCGAAAAAACCGCTCGTGAAGATATCTTTATTTACGAAGACTTTGCTGATTTAGGAGTGACCGATTTATCCCTCAGCGATTACTACGGCGGTGACGTGAAATACGGCTTGCAGAAATTTGGTCCTGGCGTGTCAGCTGATGTCGTGTGGCAATTACTGGAGCCACTGGACCGCAACGCGTTCCGTGACGATGTGGAATCATCGATTGCCAGCTACGATATTGAAGAAGATATCTCTGCGGGTTATTTAATGGCGGATATTCAGGGCTCTAACTGGCAGGTGATTGTGGGTTCGCGCTATGAATATGATGAGCGATTAGCTGTCGGGAACCGTTATGACGATCAGACCGGAGAATTCACCCCAAATATCAGTGAGTACAGTCATGCGCGTTGGTTACCAAGCTTAGTTACCCGCTATGATTTATCCGATCGCACCATTGCTCGGTTTGCATTGACCACAGGCATGGTACGCCCAAGCTTCGAGCAGTTGCGTCCCAGCTATTACCTCGAAAATGACGATGGCGATTTAAAGTCAGAGTTTGGGAACCCGAACTTGAAGCCGCTCACCTCGAACAACATTGACTTAGGCATTGAGCATTACGACGACAATTTAGGAGTGATGTCAGCCATGTTGTTCTACAAAGACATCAAGAACTTCGTTTATGAAGCCGACTTGGCGGGACGCCCTGGTTACGAGGCTTTTGACGAAGCGGTTACCTACATTAACGGTGATGACGCATGGGTGTATGGCTTAGAGCTGAACTTTATTCACCAGTTGAAGGGCCATAACAACTGGCTCGACAACTTGCTATTTAGCACCAACTTAACCTTCACTGATTCTGAAGCGACGGTGGATTGGTTGGACGATGGCGTGATGATGGAGCGCGATATTCCATTACCAAGTCAATCAGATACCACCGCGAACTTTGCCGTGGGCTATGAAACCATGAACTTAAGTTTGCGGTTAGCGGCCAACTTTAAATCCAAATATTTGGTGGAGCTTGGCGACATTGAAGACAACCGTTATGACCTGTACGAAGACGACAACATGACGGTGGACTTCTCTGCGAAGTATTTATTCAACGACCATGTGAGCATTTCGTTCGCAGCGAATAACCTGACCAACGAAAGCTACTATGTATACACCGGTCGCCGCGCCTATAACGCACAATACGAGCGTTATGGACGTAGCTTCACGCTCGGTTTACAGATTACAAACTGGTGATCAAAATGATTTCGTTTAAACAAGCATTTATTACGACAGCAGTTTCCAGCTGCTTATTACTGGGGTGTGCCAATGCCACCCCAGAGTCTCAGGAACCCGTAACCGTCTTGCAATCGCAGCGGATGTTGCAGTTGAGCCCCGATACAGCAGTGTGGGGCGCAGTCAATGATGGCACCCAAGAGCTGAAACTGTGGTTGCAGCGAAAAGATTCCGTGCAACCACTCTGGCAGGGCGAGATTACCTCCCGCGTGGTGGAAGATATCTGCTTTTATGAAAGCGTTGAAAATCAGCAGCTGTCGGTGTTTTTAATTGGCGGCCGCGGTGGTGCGGACCAGTTATTGTTGCGTCAAGATCAGCAATGGTTAGCAGAGCCGTTGCGGATTCGAGAGCTAAATATTCCGTATGACAGCACCGCGTGCGTGGTGCATCAGGGAACCTTGTATATTGCTGAAGGTGATCAGGCCATTTGGGCGTATCAAGCAGAGCCGGAAGCGGATGATGGCCGCCAGTTAGTTGCCGTTAAATCACCGTTCGGGGCCATTGAAGCCGAGTTGAAAGCGTTGGAAATAATGCCCGATGGTCGACTGTTGGCCTTGGAAGAAGAACCGCCAAGATTGTTGGAATTCTACCCGCACGATGACGGCTACACCATGGCACACGCCTACCCAGTGGCTGGCTTTGACGAGTTGCAAGATATCCAGTTGGTGGGCGATAACCAAGTGGTGCTGAGTGTCGACGAAACGGGCGCACGTTCAGACGTCATTCAATTGCGACCTTATTCCGGGCAGCCACTTGCCGTGGAGGCGGTGACTCCAGTGTTGCAAGTAGAAGCCACGTTGGAAACAGAACCGGCGTCACGCCGTGGTGATGTGATTGACGACCCCGCAGTTTGGGTACATCCTGAGCATCCAGAGCAAAGCCGCATTCTTGCCACCGATAAACGAATTGGGTTGATGGTGTATGACATGCACGGGCGCTTGCAACAAGAATTAACCATTGGCCGACTCAATAACGTGGACGTTCGTGGCCAGTTAGCTGCGGCATCGCTGCGAAATGATGACAGCATTCAGTTGTTTCATATCAGTGCGAACGGTGAATTGAGTTTAGCTGCAAACATTCCGACCAACCTGACAGAAATCTACGGGTTGTGCATGGGCTACCATGATGCGACGCAAACAACCTCGGTTTATGTGAATAGTAAAACAGGTCAAATCCAGCATTATGTGGTCACCCCAGAAGGTGGGGAGTTGGTACGTGAATTACGCGTGCCGTCGCAGCCCGAAGGGTGTGTGGTTGATGATGCGCAGCAACGCTTGTTTGTGGGTGAAGAAGACGAAGCTGTGTGGCTCTTTGATGCATTAGCAACGGGGCAGACTCAAGGCGAGCCGATCATTTTGGTGGCGGAACATCCAGAATTAGTGGATGACATTGAAGGCCTGGCCTATGCGGTGGTTGATGAGCAGCCTTTGTTGTTTGTCTCTAGCCAAGGAAATGACAGTTACATTGTGTTTGAAGGGCAAGCCCCATGGAATTTGCTGGCGCATTTCCGCATCCGCACGAATTCAGAGCTTGGCATTGACGGCACGTCGGAAACCGATGGTTTGGAAGTGACCACGCAGTCGCTGGGGGCAGGCTTTGAACAAGGCGCCTTATTGGTGCAAGATGGTCGCAAACGAATGCCGGAAGCAGGGCAAAACGTAAAATTGGTGCCGTTAGAGCGTGTTCTCGCTTTGTTTAAATAAAGGGTGTTGTGGTGAAATAAAAAGCCGGGTCTTGGTAACAAGTCCCGGCTTTTTTGTGTCTGCCTTTGGCTGCTTTGGCTATTCCTTCAACTATTCCTTCAGCGCGGCTGGTGCATGAATTAAATCAGTGCCATTCCAGCACCGATGAGGGCGTGGTTTATTGGGGTTTTCACAACGGCGTTCTGCCGTGTTAGGCTGCTCATCAATAAATTGTTTACCCGATGCTGTTTTCACCAGGGTAAAGCCATCATAGAGTTCACCGGTAGCCGTGAGAGAACGATACACCAATTGATCCTGCGAAAACTCGATGGCTTGGAATAATTGAGTATCCTCACCAGTGCGATCCATGCGTTCTTGGGCGGTGTCGCTGACTAAATACATTTTCGGGCCTGCCACCGACACTGTATAGACGGGGCCTTGTTCCGCCAAACTGTGCGCTTTGTGATCACGGCCGTAAGTATGATCATGGCCTTGTAAGACAAGATCAACGTTGTACTTTTCATAAATCGGCTGCCAATGCTCACGTAATGGTGGGTTATCGCGGCCCAGTGAGACAGAATTCATTGGGTGGTGATGCACCACCACGGTCCAGTGGTTGGGGTTATTTGCTAAGACCTGCTCAAGCCACTCTGCCTGAGCTTTCGCATGTTCGTTCGACTGCAATGCTTCGGTGGAATCCATGGCAATGTAGCGCACGCCTTGTACGTCGGTGTAGTAAACCGTCTTGGAGAGACTCGCTGGGCCGTTGCCAGAAACTTTGTAGTGCGCCGTCCAGTTCGGTAATAGATACCGTAGAGGCTCGTTATCGTCACTACTAAACTCGTGGTTGCCAGCCGCAGGAACTTGCAATACCCATGCACTGAGCCAACTGGTTGCATCGTACCACTCGCCCCATTCGTCGTCATGAATGCCATCGCGCGAGTTCACTAAGTCGCCCGCGTAAATCATCACTTTGGCGCGGGGTGCGGTTAAAATGGCCTCACGCACGGTGCGTGAATAATGGGAATACACGGCATTCTGTGCATCGCCAAAATAAAGCGCGGTATAAGGCTCGAAGGTGGCAGCCGGCGTTCGAAACTGATGCCAGTTGCTCCATGTATCGCCGCCTTTGACGCGATAAGCATAAAGGGTGTCAGGTGTTAGGTTGTCGAGTTTTACGCGATGGTGGTGCGCTTTGCCATTGGGGGTTTCCAGTGCGACAAAACTGCCTTGATGTTCCGTTGCCGTGAGGTGTAAGCCAGGCGTGGGTTGCGCCACGGTAATCTGTAAAATCGATTCGTTGACACTGGCAGCTGTGCGCCAGGTGACTTGTTGTGACGTGCTGGCATTGGTGCCCGGTAAAATGGTGACGCGATCTGGGTAGACCGTAGGCTGGTAACGAGGTGACTCGGCGGTCACTAAGGTATTTGCCTCCGGTACTGCGGGTATGCTGTTCGGTGCCGCAAGCAGCGACGTGCTGACGCCTAGCGACAGCGCGGCACAGGCAATGGCTATCGCCAATTTGCTCGGCTTGGTGTGAATAATAAATTGAGCCATGATAATTCCTTAGCTGATTCAATGATAAAAAGAGACAGACTAAGGCTATCAGCCCGCTATGACACGCAATTGACGTATCTTGCAGACAGGTGAGCTAATAAGAGGGGGAGGCATAAAAAAGCCCGTTTTCACGGGCTTTTTTTTTAAGGGCGAATATCATCCGCGATTGGATTTGACATGGACTGTCGACGCAAGGGTTGTACGGGCTCAGTTTCTAACTGACGCTCTAACAGTTCGATGGCAAACTGCAGTTGAGCATCGTGCCCCTTGAAGGTTGCGTGAGGGAGGTTCTCAACGTCATAGTCGGGCTCGACACCGTAGCCTTCAATGACCCAGCGACCGTCCATTGCGTATTGAGCAGTTTCAGCAACACGTGCCACACCGCCATCCGCTAAGGTATTCCGTCCTGATAACCAAACGCCTGCACCAGCGGTACGCTTACCGACTAATGGTCCTAAGCCGAGGGCTTTGACACCGGCGGAGAAGGTTTCACCGTCAGAGTAGGTCAGTTGGTCAGTCAGAACCACCAAATGGCCACGGAAGGTTTGCTGCATATTGGTATAAGGCGCACCATGGGTGTTTGGTTCCCAGAATGCCCAAGCACGGCGCAGTAGCTTCTCAATCACCCAACTATCGATATTGCCACCACGGTTACGGCGGACATCAATAATCAATCCGTCACGTCCGACGTTGGCATAGAACTCGCGGGCGAAGCTGGCAATGTCATTGCCACCCATTGCATACAGGTGCAGGTAGCCGATATCGGCGTCACTGGCTTGACGAATGGACTGACGATTGCGCTCGATCCAATCTTCATAACGTAACCGGTGATCACGTTGTACCGAGATTGGCGTTACCACGGTGCGATGCTCATTGCGGCCACGTTGCAAGGCTAACAAGACGGGCTTGTCTGCTTGGTTGCGTAGAGCAAGATGCAATTCCGCTTGGTTTTTTATCGGCTGACCATTCACTGCCTTAATATAGTCGCCAGCACGCGCATCAACGCCAGGCTGAGCCAGTGGTGACGCTTGGTTGGGTAACTCTGGATCGGTTTGGTAAATACGTTGAATGCGGACACCATCTGACGTGCTTTCAAGCGCCGCACCTAAGGTGGCTGCTTGCGCGCGTCCGCTTGGTACCGGGTACTCTCCGCCGCGCACCTGGGAGTGCAACACGTTGAGCTCACTCATCATTTGGGCAAACAGGTCGTCGAGTTCGTGGCGATCGGTGACCCGGCTCAAGAGGGGGTGATACTTGTTACGGGCTGCCTCCCAATCCACGCCGCGAAGATCGGCATCGAAGAGGAAATCACGGTGCATTAACCAAGCATCGCGGAACATTTGCTGCCATTCCTCAACAGGATCAATGGCCAGTTGCCATTGGTTCGCGTGGAAGGTGGCTTGGGTTAAGTCACTTTTCGCTTCTGCTTGCACGGCGTGACTGAACAATTTGTTGTCGTGGGTGCGCCAGTAAATTGAGCGCTGGTCATTAGACAAGCGGTACTCACGAACTTGCTTCGCAAAGGTGGTAACCTTTGGTTTATGCGGCGTGATACTAATACTGATTAACTCACTATTTCTGCTGCCGATTGGGTAGCGCTGAACGAACAGGAAATCTTTGCTCGCTTGCAGGTTGTAATAGTTGCCAGCAGTGACCGGCACGGGCCATAGACGTTGTGCGAGACCATCCCAATCAACGCGTGGTTTGCGACGATTCGCTCGGTCCTTCGCCACTGCTTCGTCGTTGCAGATGGCAACTTCACGAGCAGGTTCAAAAGGGAAACAAGCTTGGGCTTTTAAGCTGACCGCAAAAATTTGCCCGCGCTTATCGAAGGCGGGGCCCATATTACGGTCACCCCAGGGTGAACTTGGGGTCGCATTAAAGTTACGGTTAGACACAAAGAATAACCAATTGCCATCGTGGCTAAAGGTGGGGGAATACGACTCGTATTTTTCGCTCGTTAACGTCATCTCGCGCTTTTCAGCAACTGAGTATAGGACGATTTGTGGGCGCGTGCCACCATTGATGCTACTGGCTCCTTGCTGACTTTTGCGGGTAACAGCGATGAGTTGGCTATCGGCCGACCAAACCACGTCTTGATAGGGGGAATGGCCCCAGCCGCCGCTGGCAATTTTAGTGTTGCTGCCATTACTGAGATTCAACAACCACAGGTCGCCATTTTTGTCATCATGAGCAAGGTACTCACCGTTGGGCGATAAGTATAAGTTCCAACGGAAGGTGTTTGCGTTGCTAGTGAGTTGGGTTGCACCCGTAGAACCATCGGCAGGGAAGCGCCAAATTTCATTTTCACCGCTGTGATCATTGAGGGCGTACACCCATTTACCATCTGGACTTAACACGGCGTTTCGCGAACGGCTACCAACAGGCGTACTGATGTTCACGATACGCTGATTGGCTTTGCCGGCAATACCGATTTGTGACCGTGCGGTAAGTGTTACCCGTTCAACTTCACCGGTAAAATGAGTAGCGGTGAGGTATTTCAGGGGGCTTTCTAACCAGCGTTCTTGGCGCTGCGAAAAATCACTGGCTAAACGGATATCGATGACTTGCGAGGTGCCGCTGTTGGTATCCAACAATTTCAAATCAGCCCCTTGTTGATAAACAACGCGCCCCGCATCAACAGATGCCGACCAAACTTGAAAGTCTTTGTGATGGGTATGTTGTTGAATATCTTGACCGTTATGATTGACGGACCAGAGGTTGGGGGTGCCGTCGGCATCAGAAATAAAGTATACCCGCGTTCCTTCCACCATGGCGCGGCGGATAGAACCTTCGTGGTTTTCTACAAGGCGAGTTGCTTCTGCATCACCTGGAGCATAACGCCACAGCTGGCCCATAGCCCCGCCACGGTATACTCGCGCGTTATCTGCGGTGGCTTCTTTAAGACCAAAACGGACAAAGTACAGTGCTTCGTCTGCATGGCTTCCGCCGAATGCATCGGTTAAGGGAACCGTCTTGCTATTTAATGAAACTGGGTCGACCGTACGGAGTATCCATTGGTTGGCTGGCCCCATGACGTGGTCTGTGCTGTAAAGAATGTGGCCGTCTGACGTCCAACCCTGTACTCGGGTGCGGCTGTTCTCGAAGGTCACTCGTTTGGGAATACCACCGTCAATGGGAATAACATAGACTTCGGGAGCACCCTCATAGTCCGCGACGAATGCGACGGTTTGGCCATCGGGAGAAATCGCAGCGTAACGTTCTTCCGCGGTGCTACTGGTCAAGCGGCTGGCCAATCCACCGTGGATACTGGTTCGCCATAGATCGCCTTCAGCAGTGAAAATGATTGTATCTTGGTGAATGGCAGGGTCACGATAGTAACCACGATTGTCTTCACTCGCAAAAACATGGCTCGAGACTCCGGTCAAGAGGACGCTCGACGCCAAATACAGCGCTAACTTCATGCCTTTTTCCTGTTGTAATAGTTATGGAGGAGGTAACCTAAACGTTGTACGTCATTGAAAAAAATACTTCAAGTTGTTCTTGGTTGGCATTGGCAAAGTCTCGCTCAAGCTCTTAAGGATAGAGAATGACGGTAGAAATACTTACTCGCACTGCAGCAAGTGATTTTTTATGCAAAGAAAAATAGAACGGAGGCAACTGCCTCCGTTTTTTGAGCTTCTATCTTCCGTGATGATGCTTGTGATGGTTTCCGTGTCCGGCACGGCTGTAGCCTCTCAAAGCCATGTACTTGGATATCTGTTGATCATTAAGAATTTCAGTCTGCTGCAAATGCGCACGGAGGTGGACTACGCGCAGACGAGACTCAGCATCGCCAATTTTTTTAACGAGTTCCGACAAGGACGATTCGTCTATCTTCTTGCTTCTGAATGCCTGATCGAGCGCACGTTCTGCTGCCACAAGATCAGCACCCAGGGCTTTGGCCGCAGTCTCCATCTGAGCAAAAACGATTTCCGTCTCTTGCCGTTGACTGGCTGTGAGCGAAAGCTCATCGCCGAGCTCAAGCACATGCGCGGGACCGGGGTACCCGTTTAATTCTGCGGCTTTGCCGTAACCCATGCCTTTCCCAGCCAATAGGCCGTCAATCTCTGATTTTGACAGGGCTTTAATTTCACGAGATTCTTCGCCGGCATAGGGAGAGCTTTCAGAAGCTAAAGCTAGTCCTGCCACAGACAGTGCCGTTACGAACACAGCCGTCATCCCGATATTCATATGATCTCCATTGTTCTGTTCCAAAAAAGCTAACGCTCGAGTTAAGCCGACTTGTGTAGCGGAGCCAAACAAGTTCGGCTTGAACGAATTGTTAGGCGGCAGCCACCACTTGCCCAGACGCCTTGACGGTTGCGAAGTGCTCTACGAAGGCTGCGCAGTTCTGTCGGTCGCGACGCGCGATTCGCAGTCTGCATCGCCCGCCACGCAACCTTGGAAAGCTTTGGAAAGTATCCATCCTCGTTCCCTGCAACCAAAGCAGTGTGTAGGTTCCAAACAAGTAGGATCTAATGGCAATCGATGCGACATCTCTGATTGGAACTTCCACAATCTGATGCCTAAATTTTATTAGTCCGGTTAATGAGTCAACGATTTGGACCTCAAGTCTGATAGCTTCTTGATGCAGGGCCACTAAGCCATGGCCTTTTGCGAGGCCTTGCCAGATATCTGCAATAAAGAATGGAACAGTACTAACATGATCTCCGAGAACGGGAATGCTTGACGCAATTGACGGCTTAGTACGCCTCGTCAGAACAGCAATGGCTAGAACTATAACGACCAGTGCAGCGTAGAAGTACCATGCAGTGAGTACGTAGGTATACAAGAAGTCTAATATTTCGCGGACAATCATTGAACGGTCCTTGCCGCCTAACGTTTAGCGTAACCGGCCGGCTTTGTAGCGCCAGCGGAAAAGCCGGTCCGCGTTGACGCTTTTGTTAGGTAAATATTAATAGCATGGTTGCAAATACTCTTCTGACAATTGGATATCACCACTATCCGGGTAGAACCAGTGCTTTAACCAGGAAGGCCCAGTATCGGAGAACCCGCCGGGAGAAGGCAATTCTACAATTGTATTCTGATGTTCACCGCTGGCAATTCTTGCTCGACCAACAAGCACATGGCCGGTTTCACCCCGCGGATATTCATAAATGTCAATAACATGTATCCGTATTCCTACATCAATGGGAGCGATGATAGTTCGCTGTTTTTCGAATAGAAGCTTATTGAACATTTGACTATCCCACATCTCACGGTCACTTATGTATTCTGACCAGGATTTCGGGTACTGGTATTCATACTTTGAACCATCAGGTCGAATGTATGGCAACGGATCGAACCCCTGAATGCCTGTGCAAAATTTACTGTTGCCGAAACCTCGTGAATTGAGATCTGCGCACCGGGCCTCGTAAAGGAAGGCTGGTTTCACTATCGAATAGCACTCTTCTAACAGAGCAACCTGCTCAGCAGTGCGATCGATTACACCAAATGCACAACCGACCAGCAGAAGAATAGGCAACATTCGAAATATTTTCATGGGCTTCGATTACCTAACATTTGTGTAGTGTGCTGGCACATGTCGTAATCGTTCGTTTAAATTGGTAACTCACCAAAAACAATACAAAAACCATCTAAAAAGTCGCCTT